>JAZSEY010000008.1:0-41369 GCA_045531905.1 Lachnospiraceae bacterium | reverse complement strand
GCTGAAGCTGCAAAGAAATCTGACTTTGAGCGTACTGAGCTCGCTAAAGATAAGACAGGTGTAATGCTTTCTGGTGTCAAGGCTATTAACCCTGTTAATAATACAGAAATTCCTATTTTCATTTCTGACTATGTACTCATTTCTTATGGTACAGGCGCTATCATGGCTGTTCCGGCTCACGATACACGTGACTGGGAGTTTGCTAAGAAGTTCAACCTTCCTATCATCGAGGTTGTTAAAGGCGGCAACGTAGAAGAAGAGGCGTACACAGATTGCGCTACAGGCATTATGGTTAACTCTGGTATGCTCGATGGCTTATCAGTTGACGATGCTAAAGTTAAGATTATCGAGTGGTTAGAAGAACAGGGTAGAGGCACTAAGAAAACTAACTACAAATTAAGAGACTGGGTATTCTCACGTCAGAGATACTGGGGTGAGCCTATTCCGATCGTAAAATGTGAGGATTGCGGTTATGTTGCTATCCCAGAATCGGAGTTACCACTTAAATTACCTATGGTTGAGTCTTACGAGCCAACTGATAATGGTGAATCACCACTTGCTAATATGACAGAGTGGGTTGAAACAACTTGCCCTAAGTGTGGTAAAAAAGCATACAGAGAAACTGATACTATGCCACAGTGGGCTGGTTCTTCATGGTACTATTTAAGATATATGGACCCACACAACAAAGAAGCTCTTGCATCAAAGGAAGCTTTGGAGTACTGGAACTGTGTTGACTGGTATAATGGTGGTATGGAGCATGTAACCAGACACTTGATTTACTCAAGATTCTGGCATCAGTTCTTATATGATCTTGGTATTGTAAATACAATGGAGCCATATGCTAAGCGTTCTGCCCAGGGACTTATCTTAGGACCTGATGGTGACAAGATGAGTAAGTCAAAGGGTAACGTAATTGATCCATTGGATATCGTTGATGAATATGGTGCAGATACCCTCCGTACTTATGTATTGTTTATGGGTGATTATGGCGCTGCGACTCCTTGGAATGATAGCTCTGTTAAGGGCTGTAAGAGATTCTTGGAGCGTGTAGCCGGATTAACAGATATTTTATCTGATGAGCCGGATTCACCTGCATTTGAGAATAAGCTTCATAAGACAATCAAGAAGGTTTCTTCTGATATTGAGGAGATGAAGTTTAATACAGCAATTGCAAGCTTAATGACCTTGTTAAATGATATCTCAGCAGAAGGCAAGATTAACAAGGATTCCTATGTATTGTTCATTAAGTTGTTATCACCATTTGCACCTCATATTGCAGAGGAACTTTGGGAAGAGTTAGGTGGCGAAGGCTTCTTATCACTTTCTCCATGGCCACAGTATGATGAGGCTAAGACTGTAGATGCCACAAAGGAAATTGGCGTACAGGTAAATGGTAAGGTAAAGGGAACTATTGTAATCCCTAACAATGCAGATAAGGATGAGGTATTAAATATCGCAAAGAACGATGAAAAGATTGCCTCTGCATTAGATGGCAAGACACTTGTAAAGGAAATTTACGTTCCGAACAAGATTGTGAACTTCGTAGTAAAATAAGATTCAAAAATGGCGGTGCATTTATTGCATCGCCATAAATTTTTGTAGCATTTCAAATTTCTTTCTTTCATTTGGTGACATGGATTCCTTCAGTACCGACACAATCATGTTTGTTTCCTGATTTGTAAAAGGGGTTCCTCGTTTGTTAAGCTCTGCGTTTGCTTTCATAAAGGCGGGCAATATTTCTTCGGGGGATTTACCCTTTCCCTCAATCATAAGTGCTTTTAAAAGTGCTTGCTTCATAGGTGGAAGTTCTTTGAATTCACTACTGTTTAACCAATCCTGATTCATATTCTTCTCCTTCCTTAAATATTTGGTCTATGATTTCATCCAGGGATGGACCTTCTGGCTTCGGTGCAAGGGTTTCGTGATACTCCTCATATTGCTCGGGTGCATGCTCGGAGTCATTGTCGGATGCTGAAAAAATGTCTCCAAATTCCTGCATGGATTGCATTGCTTCTGCCATTTGCATCATTTGCATCATCTGTTTTGCTTTTTCAAGCTGTTCGGCTATGGCAGGATTTGGGCAGCAGGAAAAGGTATGTAAAATGTGGTCCATAGAAAAATTGTTTTGGATTAAACCATAGTATTCCATGGATTTGGAATTTTGAAATACTCTTAGCATACGCATAAACTCTGAGTATTTTACAAAAATGGCTAAGGGTAACTTCATTTGTGGGGCTACATAGGGAAGCAATGCCTCTAAGAGAAAGGTGGAATCCTGATAGCATATTCGATTTAAAGGCAGACTGTTGAAAATTGAGTCCATATCAAGAGCACCTCCCTTAGAAATGCGTATATTACTATATATATGGTGTGGGTTTCAAAATATGAAAAATCAAATTCTTTTCATAAAAATGGGGCTGCCATTTGACAGCCCCTGGCATTGCTATGAACTAGCAGCCACAACCACAACCGCAGTCGTTGCTTCTGCTGTTGTTGCCACAGCATGAGCAAAGGATGAGAAGGATAATAATCCATTCACAGCAGCTATCTCCACCACCGAAACCACCATTGCCACAGCCGTTGTTACCGCCACAAAGGAATAATAAAAGAATAATCCAGATGCAAGAGTTGTTACCTCCACCGAAACCGCATCCGCCACAATTTGCTAAATCGCTCATTGGGAAAGCCTCCTAAAATGTTTTTATACTGCATAATATGCAATGGGCTTGGTTATGTTTCTGTATTTTCTGTTTTCTGGAATTGAATATTGTGATATAATTCACATGACTATTGTTTTACGTTATTAGATGGGAGGACAATATGCTTTTTAAATGTAGAAATTGTGGTGGCAATGTTACATATCATCCAAGAGAAGGAAAAATGATTTGTGAGAGTTGTTCCGGTGAAGAATGCCATGAGGAGATTACACAAGAGGATTCATTTAAATGTGTAAATTGCGGAAGTTCTTTAGAGGTGGGTGAGCACGTATCGGCAACAAAATGTGCTTCCTGTGGTGCACCTTTGATTGTAGACCCACGTATCAAGTATCCTTACGGACCGGATTTGGTAATGCCATTTTTAATTGATAAAACAGCTGCGGTGGATATGCTTAGGGAGTATGCGAAAAACAAACTGTTTATTCCTGGCAACTTTATATCAGCGCATACAGAGGATGCCATGGAGGGTATTTATGTACCGTTCTGGCTCTATGATTATATGTCGCATATTAGCTATTTTGGTATTGGTGTTAAGATACGAAGATGGACCTCAGGTAATACGGAATATACTGAGACTAGTAGATATCAAGTGCAGCGTGAAATGGATGTTGATTTTAGACGAATTCCGATTGATGCGTCTATCAAGATGCCGGATGGCATGATGGATTTGTTAGAGCCGTTTGATTATAGCAAACTGAATACATTTCAACCTACATATTTGTCTGGTTTTGAATCTGAGAAGTATAATATGGATCCAAATGAATTGCAGCCACGAGCTCTTAGAAAAGCGTATGATGACGCGAATGCGTTGTTACAGCAGTCGCTAATCGGATATAACCATATGGAAGGCGAAAAGAAAAATATTCAAAACAACCGGACGGGGAATGAATTTGCTTTGTTGCCGGTATGGAATTACAAATACCACTACAACGGTAAAGAATATGATTTCTACCTAAATGGACAGTCTGGTAAGATTGTAGGTAAGGCACCGATTAGTATGGCGAGAGTAATTGGTCTGTCGGTAGGTTTATTTGCTACACTGACAGCATTTATTCATTGTCTTGAGATGTTATTGGAGGTGTTATAATGGAAAAATTTAAAAAGTTTATCATTATTATGTTAATCATCTCCGCCGTTATGTTTGTGATTCAATTTGCAATTAAGAATGTGGTAGTGGGTTCTATCGGACCACGTAGCAATTCTGAATGTACTTTAACGGAACGCGTATTTGACGAAGCAGATGTTTTGACGGATGATGAGGAACAGGAACTTCGTGAGTTGATTGCCGAACAAGAAGCAAAAATAGGCTGTGACATAGTGTTGTTGCTGATTTATGAAGAGCAATTTGATTATTACAATGATTATAATTATTATAAAATCTCTGATTATTTAGAGCAATTTTATGCAGAAAATAAGCTTGGCTGGAATGGACCTGGCACGGATGCTGTTATTTATGTAGATAACTGGTATGGTGAGCCTGGATATTATCAGTCATATCTTTATCCATTTGGTAGTTTAACAGATGAATGGTCTTATGACATGAAGACGAATTTGGTAGACCGCATTTGTGAGAATACAAACTACGACAAGCTTGGTTCTTACAAAAAATATGTAAATGGTGTCGTAGAGTATGCCAGTGGTCTGAATAATATCAATTTGCATTGGCCTATTGGGCTTTCTATAGGGCTTGCCTTGGTGATTACTATCATTTTTACAGTATGGCAATTGATTACCAATGCGGGTAAGAGAACGACACAGGCGACTACCTATGTGAATGGAGGTAGACCTGATTACAAAGTAAGACAGGATATATTCTTGACTAAGCATACCACAAGACGTCGTATAGAGAGTAGCGGCGGTGGTGGAGGCGGAGGCCGAAGCGGTGGCGGCGGCGGTGCCGGTGGACGACACTAATATTTGACGTTAATCTATGAAATGTGGTAAAATGAAGGGTAATTTTAGAGTAGGAGACTGACACATGGAAGGAACAGTAACAAAGAATTTTATTGAACAGATTATTGATCAGGATTTAGCCGAAGGAAAATACGAGAAGATCGTAACTCGTTTTCCACCGGAACCAAATGGATATTTGCACATTGGACATGCAAAGTCAATATTATTGAATTATGGTTTGGCACAGAAGTATAACGGTCAGTTTAACTTCCGTTTTGACGATACCAACCCTACAAAGGAAAAGACAGAGTTTGTGGAATCTATCTTGGCAGATGTGCAGTGGTTAGGTGCTGATTATGAGGATAGAATGTTCTTTGCGTCAAATTATTTCGATGCAATGTATGAGGCGGCTATTAAGTTAATCAAAAAAGGAAAAGCCTATGTCTGTGATTTAAGTCCAGAAGAGATACGTGAGTACAGAGGAACTTTGACAGAGCCAGGTAAGAATAGTCCATATCGTGACCGTAGTATTGAGGAGAATTTGGAATTATTTGAGGGTATGAAGAATGGTGAGTATCCTGATGGTTCTAAGGTGCTTCGTGCTAAGATTGATATGGCATCTGGTAATATCAATATGCGTGATCCTATCATTTATCGTGTGGCACGTATGACACATCATAATACAGGTGATAAGTGGTGCATTTATCCAATGTATGATTTTGCACATCCAATTGAGGATGCGATTGAAGGCGTTACACATTCTATTTGTACGTTAGAGTTCGAAGACCACAGACCATTATATGACTGGGTAGTAAATGAACTGGAATATGAGCATCCACCAAAACAGATTGAGTTTGCCAAGTTGTATTTAAAGAATATTATTACCGGTAAGCGTTATATCAAGAAACTTGTGGAAGATGGTATTGTAGATGGTTGGGATGACCCAAGATTGGTGTCTTTAAGTGCCCTTCGTAGACGTGGTTTTACTCCAGAATCCATCAAGATGTTTATGGAACTTTCTGGTGTATCTAAGAGTCAGGCCACATCTGATTATGCTATGTTGGAGTATTGTATCCGTGAGGATTTAAAGATGAAGTGTCATCGTATGATGGCAGTGCTTGATCCAATCAAGCTTGTGATTGATAATTATCCTGACGGTCAGGTTGAATATCTTGATGTGGAGAACAATCAGGAGAATCCTGAGATGGGAACTCGTAAGGTTGCATTTACCAAAGAGCTTTACATTGAACGTGAGGACTTTATGGAAGAACCACCAAAGAAATACTTCCGTTTATTCCCAGGTAATGAGGTTCGTTTAAAAAACGCATATTTTGTGAAGTGCACAGATTTTGTAAAAGATGAGAATGGCAAGATTGTGGAAGTACATTGTACTTATGATCCAGAGACAAAGAGCGGTTCTGGATTTGAAGGAAGAAAAGTGAAAGGAACCATTCATTGGGTATCAGCTACAGAATGTGTAGATGCAGAAGTTCGTCTCTATGAGAATATTGTGTTAGAAGAGGAAGATGGATATCTGAATGAAGATGGTTCTTTGAAGTTAAATCCAAATTCTCGCATTATTTTACAGAATTGTAAGTTGGAAAAAGCATTTGCGGATGCAAAACCGGAAGAATCATTCCAATTCTTTAGACATGGATATTTTACTGTAGATAGAAAGGATTCTAAGGCAGGACAGCTTGTGTTTAACAGAATTGTGTCTTTAAAGAGTTCGTACAAACCAAGCTAATAGAAGTTGTAAAGGAGAAGCCATGAGTATTTTTTCTGGGTTAGGTGCTGTTGGTTTAGACAGCTTTAAAGAAAAGTCAATATTTGAAGAAGAAAAGGCAACCGTTGCAAAAGATGAACTGTCAGGCCTTCAGATTATGGAGGAAAAGGATTTTCTGTTTGAGAAGTCGTATACCTGTCCTGTGTGTGACAGTAAGTTTAAAGTGCCTGCCATCCGTGCAGGTAAGGCAAAGTTAATTGGCCAGGATGCGGATTTGCGTCCACGTTACGAAGGCATTGACCCGATTAAATATGATGCCATTTTATGTAATAATTGTGGATTTGCTGCCATTTCCAGAGGCTTTACCAACATGACTACTCTGCAGATGCGCAATATCAAGGAAAAGGTGTGTTCAAACTTTAGACCACTTCCAGAATCTGGTGAGACTTATTCATATGATGATGCCATCATCAGACATAAGATTGCATTAATCTGTTCCGTTGTTAAGAATGCAAAAGCCAGTGAAAGAGCATACACTTGTCTTAAAATTTCATGGTTGTTAAAGAGCAAACTGGAAATCATGGATAACAAGAAATCTGCGGAGTATAAGGAGTTAGAGCAGCAGTTAAGGGAAAGTGTGCAGAATGCCTATGACGGTTTCCAGCAAGCTTTTTCTAAGGAGTCATTCCCAATCTGTGGTATGGAAGAGATGGCATACACATATTTGGTGGCTGAGCTTGCGCGAGATCTTGGCAAGTATGAAGAGGCAACCAGACTGATTGGCCGCATCATTATAAATCCAAATGTAAACCAGCGTATTAAAGAAAAAGCCATTGATTTAAAAGAACGAATCAAAGAAGATTTGGTAAAAGATTTGGCTGCAGAGCAAAAATAAAAAGAATGGAACCGATGTGATGTCGGTTCCATTCTTTTTTAGTCCTCTGGAATTATGTGATTAGTTTTGATGATGCTTCTTGGTAAGGCATCCTTCGCGTTTTTCCATGGCTCATTTTGATAACGATAGTCAAATTTGTTAATGAACCATGCTACATCTTCGTTCACTCGTTCCATATTTTCAAAGAATACCTTGTCTAAAATGGCAGTGAATTCATCATACTGAGATTGGTTTAAGTGGTTTCTGCCGGCTTCATAAAGATATCCATAGTGATATACGCAAAAACCCTTGCAATTCTTGAATGCTTCTACAAAATCAGGATCCTTTTTCCATAAATGAAAGATGGTATCCAGATATCTGTCAAAGGTGTCACTAATACGCTCACAAATAAAACAGTGTGACTCCAACTCATCCACGAATGCACTGACAGCACATTTATTACTGTCCTTTTTAAACAACTTGTTAACACCAGATTTCTTTTCGCTACATGCCTTCAAATCCTTGATAGTCTTGTCCATGTGTGTGTTAAGCATAAGTGCAAGACCCAATCGATTCTTCTCGTGATACAAATCCATAATATGCTTACTGCAAAATCCTAGTTTATCGGTCATGGCGCGATTATCGTCTTCCATATAGCTTGGTCCCATAGTATATTCAATTGCATTTCTTTCTAATTCCCGTCTCATAGCACATAGTGGACATTCGCAGTCTGATGCAAAGGCGTCATTGACCGGGATGGTATATAATTGTTCTTTCATGGGTATTCCTTTCTCAAATTAAATTGCCTTTTGGGGCTGATTATGTATAATAAATTATATAGTAAATTTTGAGAAAAGTATAGAGAGAAAAGACCACAGTTTTCATGTCTGTGGTCTTTTTTGATGAATGATTATTTGGCTGCTTTCTTTGCAAAGGAGGTGTCTACCAGTTTGTCGTAAGGTACTCGCTCCGGCAATTCTCCTGCCTCATCTAAGATATCCTGTAGCAGTGTAAATGCGTCTTCTGAGAATACCAAATCTTCCTTCCAAGTATCCTGTTCATAATATCTTGTGATAATTGTTTCTATGGTTGTGATTTCTGTTTCTACGAACTGTGGCGCGATGGTTTTTGCGATTTCGGCAGGAGTATGGGAGTTGACATATTCCATGCCTTTTTGTAAGGCATTTGTAACGCCTTGAATTACATCCGGATTCTTTTCGATGTAACTATTCAGTGCACAGAATGCCGTGTAAGGCACATATCCGGAATCTACGCCAAGAGATGCTACTACATAGCCTTCCTTTTCTAATTCTAATGCGGTAGCAGATGGTTCAAACTCTACTGTATAATCTGCGTCACCACCGATGAAGGCAGCTGCTGTGGCACCAAAATCGATGCTTTGGTCAATGGTTAAATCCTTTGCTGGGTCAATACCATTTTGTTTCAAAATATACTCAAAGACCATTTGTGGCATTCCGCCTTTTCGTCCACCCAATACATATTTTCCCTTCAAGTCTTGCCATTTAAAATCCTCTACTGGTTCACGGGAAATTAAGAAATTACCGGCACGTTGTGTCAACTGGGCAAAGTTTACTGCGTAATCCTCAGCGCCTTCTGCATAAAGATAAATGCTGGATTCTGATCCCATAAAGCCAATCTGAGCTTCGCCAGATACCACAGCAGTCATAGTCTTATCTGCACCAAATCCGGTTACTAATTCCAAATCGATACCCTCTTCTTCAAAGTATCCAAGTTCGATAGCGGCATACATTGGCGCATAGAAAATGGAGTGAGCAACTTCATTTAGTGTTACTTTAGTTAAATCATTTTCCTTTTTGTTTTCGTTACAAGCAGTAATGGCACCTGCGATTACCAGAAATAGGGCACACAGTGCCAAAGTGGCTATTTTTCGTTTCATAAGTCTCCTCGAAAATGTTTTTTAATACTATATTCTTTAGCTAAGAAAAGTGTGCAGTACAATTGCGAAATAGGAAATAATTTGATATACTTATGTCAATGGTTTTATCGGAATTCAGCGATGGTTAACGGAGGGATTATATAATGAAGCAGAATGGATTAATGATGCAATGTTTTGAATGGTATATGCCAGCTGATGGAAGTTTATGGAAGAAGTTAGCAAAGGATGCCGCAAAACTAAAAACCATGGGAGTGACAGGTGTATGGTTACCACCAGCATATAAGGGTGCGGCAGGCAAGGACGATGTAGGTTACGGTGTTTATGATATGTATGATTTGGGCGAGTTTGACCAAAAGGGAACTGTAGCCACGAAGTATGGTACAAAAGAAGAGTATTTAGATGCAATCAAGGCATTACATGAAAAGGGAATTCAGGTATATGCTGATGTTGTATTGAATCATAGAATTGGCGCGGATGAGACAGAATTGATTGAGGCTGAAGAATTCAATGCTATCAGTCGTAATCAGATGGTTGGTAATAAGCGTATCATCAAGGGTTGGACGAAATTTACATTTCCAGGTAGAAAAAATAAGTATTCTAAGTTTAAGTGGAATTGGACGCATTTTGATGGTATTGATTGGGATCAGCAGGCTACTAAGAATGCAGTGTACCGTTTTGTAGGTAAAAAATGGGATGAGTACGTATCCGATGAGAATGGTAATTATGATTACCTGATGGGCGCTGATGTGGACTTCAGCAATCAGGAGGTTATAGATGAGTTGTATCGTTGGGGTTCCTGGTATATGCAGGAGACAGGTGTAGATGGTGTTCGCCTGGATGCAGTTAAGCATATTAACAATGGATTCTATAAGGGATGGCTTCCAGTTATGCGCGAAGTTGCTGGGAAGGACTTGTTTGCTGTAGGTGAGTATTGGCATTGGGATATCAATGAATTGACCGGATATTTGGAAAGCGTTGACAGAGAAATGGCATTGTTTGACGTACCTTTGCATTTCAGATTCCATGACGCTTCTAAGGCACATGGTAGTTATGATTTGCGTAACCTTGTGAATGGTACTTTGACTGCCTTAGAGCCTACGAACTCAGTTACCTTTGTAGATAACCATGATACACAGCCGGGACAGGCATTACAGTCATGGGTGGAAGACTGGTTTAAACCAATGGCATACGCCTTCATTTTGTTAAGAGAACAGGGATATCCTTGTTTGTTCTACGGTGACTACTATGGCATTGAACACGATAAGTTCCCTGCCATGAAGAAGGCATTGGATGTATTGTTAAAGGCGAGAAAGACTTTGGCATATGGTACACAGCATGACTATTTTGATGATGCAAATGTTGTCGGCTGGACAAGAGAAGGTGATGATAAGCACAAGAATTCCGGATTGGCAGTGATTATGTCTGATGGAACCGGTGGTACAAAGCGTATGTATGTAGGTAAGCAACATGCCGGAGAGTTCTTCTCGGATTTGACAGGTAATGCCAAGTATAACATCAAGATTGATGATGATGGTTGTGGTGAATTCTATGTGAATCGTGCAGCTGTAGCAGTGTGGGCAAAGAAAAAGTCAAAATAATGCAATTCATATTGCAAAAATAAACGATTTGTATTATGATAAAAGCACTTTAACACAGTAAAATTTTAAAGTGAATGATAAATGCTATTTGGAGGATTTTGCCATGGGAAAAAGTGTAAAAACAGAAGCCGTAAAGGAATTATTTAGAGCAATTTTGACATTGGAGACAGAACAGGAATGCTTTGAATTTTTTGAGGATGTTTGTACAGTGAACGAACTACTTTCCTTGGCGCAACGTTTTGAAGTGGCACGTATGTTGAAGGATAAACACACATATTTGGAAGTTGCAGAGAAGACGGGTGCGTCAACTGCTACAATTTCCCGTGTCAATCGTTCTTTGAATTATGGTAATGACGGTTATGATTTGGTACTTTCAAGAATGGGTGAAAAATAAGTATGACGAACTGGAATCTGTCATTTGACTATGCAGCAATATATTTTTTGCTGATGCTTTTTGCATGGTATTTTAGCGAAAAAAGAGTACCATTAAAAAGTCATCGGGCATATTTGGTTGTACTCATTGTGGCCTTTCTCGCAACGGCGTTGGAGATTACGTCCACATGGATGGCACGCAATATGGAAGCGGTAGGATACGATCGCTTCTATTTTGTGTTGAGTTTACAGACCTTAGCCATTAATGTATTGCCGGTTACACTGACATATTATTTGTTGCATATTGCGCATGTAGATGTGGCAAGAATCAAGCCGGTGAATTATGGCTTTCGTCTGGCAATCGCGACCAATGTTGTAATCTGCCTGTTGAATCCATGGCTACATTGGGCGTTTGTCTTTGAGGATGAGAAGTACCGTGCAATTGGTGCGGGATATGTACTATATGCCATTGATATTATTATGATTGTGGTATGTCTTGTTGCATTTATTGTAAAGAAGCAAGACTTTAAATTTTTAAACATAACATCCATTATAGCACTGTTTATTTGTGGCGTTGTAGCTTGTGTGGCACAGGTGGTTTGGTATGTACCGATGCTTGACTTTGCTATCGTGGCATTTTGTTTGACAGTTTTTTATTATCAACAAAATGCAGGTACTGTTACGGATCCTGTTACAAGACAGTTTAACCGGCGTTTCTTAGGAGAATTTCTTCAGGGTAAGTTTTTAGATAGAAAGACATTTACAGTTTTGATGGTAGCTTTAGATGATTTCAAGTTCGTCAACAAAACCTACGGAGTAGAAGCTGGAGACCAACTACTGTTTCAGGTAGGTAATTATTTGGAGACCATGAAAAAATCTAATGCAGTATTCCGATTTGGTTCTGACCAGTTTTGTGTAGTAGTGGATAAAGGAACCAATAAAGCCATGGGAATTGCTGAGGATATTCAGGAACGCTTTTATCATCCTTGGTTCAATGAATCTGCAGCAGCGATTATGATGTCTGCAACCATCTGTCTTGTGGAGTGTCCAAGAGAGGCAGATAACTATGGTAGTTTGATTGAAGTGATTGATTATGCCATGAGTATGGCAAAGAAGACCAAGAAAGGTTTGATTACAAAGGCTTCAGAGATTGATTTGGATAAGATTCGAAAGGACAAGTCTATTGAGAAGGCAGTAAAACTGGCACTGGATAGAGAAGAATTGATGGTATATTATCAGCCAATTTTTTCTGTAGAAAAAGGTGTCTACAATTCGGCGGAAGCATTGGTGCGTTTGCATGATGAAGAACTTGGTTGGATATCTCCAGAGGCCTTTATTCCAATCGCAGAAAAGAATGGTCTTATTGTAGAGATGGGCGAGATGATTTTAGAAAAGGTGTGTCGCTTTATCCGTGACTTCAAATTGTCAGAGACCACTGTAGAATACATAGAAGTCAATATTAGTCCGGTACAGCTGATTCAAAAGGAGTTTGCTGACCGTGTCATAGAGATTATGGATGAGTATGGCGTGAAGCCGGAGCAGATTAACATAGAGATTACTGAGACCGCAACCATGACATCCGCGTCTACAGTGAACAACAATATCAATAAGTTGGTAGAGCATGGCATTAGTCTTTCGTTGGATGACTATGGTTCAGGACATGCCAACATTGATTACATTAATCGTATGCCATTTAAGATTATTAAACTGGATAAATACATTATCTGGGATTCATTCAAGAGTAAGAAAGCCGGCATCACCCTGGAATACACGATCGGTATGCTGAATGCATTACAGCTCTATATCGTGGCCGAAGGCGTAGAGACCGCAGAGATGCGTGATCAGCTGACCCAATATGGTTGTCACTACATGCAGGGCTGGTATTATTCCAAGGCCGTGGCTGATGAGGAGTTTATGCAGTTGATTGAGGCACAGGGGTAAAAGATAATAAAGAAAAAAGATGCAAGGTCTATAGGACTTTGCATCTTTTTTTAATTAATACTTGAAATAGTAACTATTACTATGTTATAATAAACCTACCAAACAACTAGGCTATTATAATATAGGGAGGCGATTATTATGAGGAAACTATTTCACTATTTAGTATGCATTTGTTTTATCATGATTTTGTTGGTAGGACTAGTGCCAACTGTTAGTGCTGATACAAAAGATTCATCAGAGGACATGATTACTGTTTTGAGTACAGATGATGATATATATGTGTATAACGGTGCTGTTTACGAACTCTCTGATGATAGGGAAGCTGATTATATAAGACCAAAGAATAAGAAGCAAAAGTCAGTAGTGATTCCCGCTACCATTAAGAAAAATGGAAAGACTTACCGGGTAACCGCTATTGAAGATAACGCATTTAAGGGGAATACTGCACTTACCAATGTAACCATAGGAGGATATGTGGAGGATATTGGAGATAATGCATTCAGAGGTTGCGTAAAGTTGAAGAAAATCACAATTCCTGCGAAGGTGGATGATATTGGAAGTAACGTGTTCAATGGCTGCAAGAAATTAAAGACAATTACGATTAAAAGCAAGAGATTATCTGCGGATGACATTGAAAACAATGCATTTAAAGGAATTACAAAATACACAACAATTAAAGTTCCTAAGAGCAAGCTTAGTGCTTACAAGAAAATGTTTAGAAATCATGGATTGAGCACAAAAGTATCTGTAAAAGGTTATTAGGCGAAAAAAACACCGGTCACGTGGACCGGTGTTTTTATCTTAGGACTTTTTCTTTTTATCTTTTGATTTGCTTTCTGAAAGTTCTTTTTCTTCAGTTTCTCGCTTTAAATTATCAATAATAGATTCGATTACCTGTTTTTTAGCATATATATCGTAACTAAGAATAGAAATATAGGCTAACAGATGTAAATAGGATTCCTCTTTGGAATCAAATTTGCTTTCGGCCATTCGATATGCAGAATACATGCTTTTTTGAATGTGACCAAATTCCTGTGTCTGCAAGTCGAAGATATCTTGATATATGGATGAGAGAGAAGTCTCTGCATCTGCTGGTGCATTATAAAACTTTTCAATTACCGGTGCCAATAATGACTGAATGTCGCTAATTGAAAGGAAGTTCTTCAGATAATAAATGAAAATTAACAAAATCATATGATCCTTAGAATACTTCTTCTTGTTAGGTGGAGGAAGAATATTATTCTTAGTGTAATTGTTAATCATGGTTTTGGTTAGTGTCTTATCATCTTCAGAACGCTTGGTCTTAGCAAGGCCATTATCCATAAATGTGGTAACCTGATCCATATATAATTCAATTTCAGGAATGTCATCCGGCTTAATGTAATCTAAGCGAATTAATTCCCTGGTAAGTTCTTTGAAATCTGAGAAATTCATCTCCATAGTATAACCTCATTTCCGATGGCTACTTGTTGTAGTCCAATCACTGTGACATATTGTAACAAAAAAAGAAATACAAGTCAAAGACTAACCTATACCCTGAGTATAGGAATTTTTCATAAAAAGAGGACAAAAATGCGTTAAATGTTCACAATTATGGCTTAAAATTACCTTGCTACCCCCATTTCTTTGTTGTATAATGAGAACATCATAGGGCGTGGCCCACAATTTAAGGAGGATAAGTATTATGGGAATTATTAAGAGATTTGGCGACATTATGGCAGCTAACATTAATGCATTATTAGATAAGGCTGAGGATCCAGAGAAGATGATTGATCAGTGCATTCGTGATTTGAATGAGGATTTAGGTAAGGTTAAGTCTGAGACAGCTGCTGTTATGGCTGATGAGCAGAGAACAAAGAGAGAGTTAGATGAGTGTAACGCTGAGATTGCTAAGATGCAGTCATACGCTGAGAAGGCTCTTACAGCAGGTAACGAGAATGATGCTCGTACATTCCTTGCTAAGAAGCAGCAGTTCGTTGAGAAACAGGCAGCTTTACAGCAGGCATACGATATGGCATCAGCTAATGCTATGAAGATGCGTCAGATGCATGACAAGCTTGTTAAGGATATCGGCGAGTTAAACGCTCGTAGAGATGCTATCAAGGCTAAGGTTCAGGTAGCTAAGACCCAGGAGAAGATGAACAAGATGATGTCTTCTGTAGGTGATACAACATCAAGCCTTGCAGCTTTTGATAGAATGGAAGCAAAGGCAAACAAGATGTTAGATCAGGCAAATGCGATGGCAGAGCTTAACAGCGCTCCTGTTGATGAGTTTGCTGATTTATCTGCAAAGTATGATTCAGCTCCTACAGCAGCAGTTGATGATGAGCTTGCAGCATTAAAGGCTCAGATGGGATTATAATTATCTCAATAATCACATAAGAATATACAAAAGGTGTAGTGCGACACTACACCTTTTTGTAGATGATATAGGGGGAAACTATGGCAGAGAACGAATATCGCTGTGAGGCGTGTAATGGTATCATGGAATTTGATGCAGCATCTCAGATGTTAAAGTGTCCGAATTGTGATAACCAGATTCCGATTATCGGGGAAAAAGAGAATGTTGAAATTCATAAACTTACTGTTGATGCGATGCGTATGAACCGGGCAACAGAAAAGCCTACTAAGACCATGGAATGTAGCGGTTGTGGTGCTCATATTGAGGTTGCAGGTAGCGAGACTGCAGCTCGTTGTCCATATTGTGATTCTACATATGTATTGGCAAGTGAGCAGGAGGCGACCTTAATTCCTGATGGTGTATTACCATTTAAGGTAGATAAAGGAGATCTTGGTAAGCGTTTTGGTGATTGGATAAAGAAAAAGTGGCTTGCTCCAGGGGAGTTAAAGAACTTATATCAGAGAGATCAATTCCAGGGCTTGTATATTCCATATTGGGGTTTTGATGCATATGCACGTTGTAGCTACACTGCTATGGGTGGAAGAGATAAAACAGTTCATTACAAAGACTCTGAAGGAAATAACAAGACGAGAGTTGAGACCACATGGTATCATACACATGGACGGATTGAGAATGATTTCCGTGATGTGAAGGTGCCTGCATCTGAACGTTTTAAGCGTGGCCTGTTTAAGGGAGTAGAACCATTTGATTTTAAACAGATGGCGCCTTATTCGCCGGATTATTTTTCAGGGTATATGTCAGAGAATTATACCATTGATTTAGAAACAGGTCATAGAGATGCTGTCATGCAGATGGATTCAGAACTTCGCAGAATGGCAGCTGATGATGTTAGAAGAAGATATGATAGGGTTAAGGATGTACGTATTCGTGCTAATTATAGCGATGAGCGTTATAAGTATGTAATGCTTCCGGTATATGCCACTACATATTCATATAAAGATAAAAAGTACACGGTATTGGTAAATGGACAAACTGGTAAATTCCATGGCGAATATCCGAAGAGTCCGATTAAGATTGCGATTATCGTTGTATTAGTGCTTGCTGCATTAATTGTTGCAGTTATTATGAACAAGAATAATGATACAGGTATGTTGCCTGTACATGAATATGCTTGCATAGAGCAGACTGTTGAGATGGATACATGTACAGAGGATATTTCATTTTCGGTTGACACGACTGGGAATATCCGTGTACTATAATAAAAGAAAACTATGAGTTAGGAGGATAAGATAATGGGTCTTTTTTCAAGTCAATTTGCAAATGTAGTAGAGTGGGAAGAATATAGAGATGATATCCTGTTTTGGAAGTGGGCAAACAAGGAGATTAAGAAGGATTCTAAGTTAATCATTCGTCCAGGTCAGGATGCAATTTTCATGTTTAATGGACAGGTTGAAGGTGTATTTACAGACGAAGGTAGTTATGATATTGAATCTCAGATTATTCCATTTTTGTCTACATTGAAGGGCTTTAAGTTCGGTTTCAACAGTGGAATGCGAGCTGAAGTTATCTTCATCAATACAAAGGAATTTACATTAAAGTGGGGAACAAAGAGTCCTATTCGTTTAAAGGCTGATGGTCTTCCAGGTGGACTTCCAATTCGTTCAAACGGTACATTTACAGTGAAGATTTCTGATTACAATTCTTTTATCGAGAATATTGCCGGTGTTAAGAAGCAGTATTCTATCACTGAAGTTAGAGAACGTGTTGTATCTATGTTAGATGGGCTATTAATGAAGTGGATTGGTAAGGTTGGTAAGGATATCTTCAACTTAATGGAGAATGCTTACGATATTCAGAATGGTATCCGTGAAGATTTGGATATGGATTTAATCAAGATTGGTTTAACTATCAAGGATTTCCGTATCAACGAGTTTACATATCCTGAGAACATTACTAAGAGAGCAGATCAGGCAGCTGAGCATACTATGATTGGTGATATGAACCGTTTCCAGCAGGTTAGCATGGTAGATGCTATGACAGCTCCAGGTGGTAACAACATGGGTGCGAATATGGCTAACTCTATGATGGGTATGCAGATGGGCATGATGATGGGTCAGCAGATGATGAACAATATGAACATGGCTAATCAGCAGATGCAGCAGCCACAGCAGCCACAGCAGACAGCTGCACCAGCAGGCGCAAAGTTCTGTCCAAACTGCGGAACACCTACAAATGGCGCAAAGTTCTGTTCAAACTGTGGAACACAGATTGGTTAATACAGATTATTAAATATGATATTAAGGTTATGGGGTGTCATGATATGGCACCCCTTATCTTGCCTTATTTTCATACAGATGTTTATAAAAACGAATTATGAACGGAGGCAGTTATGAGTTTAACGACTAATTTGAATGATATGCAGAATGAGGCTGTGGTTACCACTGAAGGCCCACTTTTGATTTTGGCAGGTGCAGGTTCCGGCAAAACAAGAGTAATTACAAATCGAATTGCATATCTCATTGAAAATGGTGTGAACCCATACAATATACTGGCGATTACATTTACAAACAAAGCGGCAGGAGAAATGCGAGAAAGAGTTGACGATATGATTGGTTTTGGATCAGAATCTATCTGGGTAAGTACCTTTCATTCCCTTTGTGTACGCATTTTGAGAAGAGAAATCGATGTGTTGGATTATGATCCGCATTTTACCATATACGATGCAGATGACCAGAAAAGCGTTGTAAAACAGATCTTAAAACGCTTTAATATGGATCCGAAAATGTATTCGGAACGAATGCTGATTTCTGCCATTTCTAAGGCAAAAGAACGTTTTGTTTCTGCAAGAGAATACATGCAAGAAGCGGTGGGAGATTATCGTAAGGAACAGATTGCCAGAGTATATGAGGCATATGAAGAGCAGTTAAAGAAAAGCAATGCGTTGGATTTTGATGATTTGATTTTTAAAACTGTGGAATTGTTTCAGTTTTATCCAGACATACTTGATCGTTACCAGGAGCGTTTTCGCTATATCATGGTGGATGAGTATCAGGATACGAACCACATTCAGTTCTTGCTGATTAATCAGCTTGCAAGAAAATATAGAAATCTTTGTGTAGTGGGTGACGATGATCAATCTATCTACCGTTTCCGTGGTGCTAATATCTATAATATTTTAAACTTCGAGGAAGAATATCCGGAGACGAAGGTTATAAAACTGGAGCAAAATTATCGTTCTACCGGTAATATTTTGAAAGCAGCTAATAGTGTAATTGCCAATAATCAGGGAAGAAAAGAAAAGGCTCTTTGGACTGCTGAAGAAGAAGGACATAAGATTGTGTTCCATCAATATGATAGCGATTATATGGAGGCAGAGCAGACAATTTTGCAGATGAAGAAACTGTCTCAAGAAGAATATTCCTATCGGGATATGGCAATTTTGTATCGAACAAATGCCCAATCTCGTATGTTTGAAGAAAAATTAATAATGGCAAATGTTCCGTATAAGATTGTAGGTGGATTGAATTTCTATTCTCGTAAAGAGATTAAGGATATTATCAGTTATTTAAAAGCAATTGAAAATGGTAACGATGACTTGTGTGTGCAGCGCATCATCAATGTGCCGAAGCGTGGTATTGGTGCTACCAGTATTGAAAAGGCTGCAGTATTTGCCTATGAGAACCAAATGACTTTGCTGGATGCATTGTTTAATGTGGACGAGATTTCCTCTCTTACTAGGGCGGCTACCAAAATTCATGGGTTTACAGATTTGATTGATGGTTTTCGTCAGCAGGTGGAGACAGGTTGTTCTTTGACAACACTATTTGATAGTGTGTTGGAGGAGACTGGATATCTGGAAGAATTGGAACGGGAAGGTACGGAAGAATCAGAAGCAAGAATTGAGAATATTGAAGAACTTCGCAACAAGATTGTGCAATATGAAGATAGTGCAGAAGAACCAAGCTTGTCGGGGTTGTTGGAAGAGATTGCTCTGGTAGCAGACATTGATAATGTTGACAATGCAGAAGATAAAGTGCTTTTGATGACCTTGCATAGTGCCAAAGGATTGGAATTTCCGTGCGTATTTATCGCAGGTATGGAGGAAGGTGTTTTTCCTAGTGGCATGGTGCTGTTTAGCGAGAATTGCGACGAAGAGATTGAAGAGGAGCGAAGACTTTGTTATGTGGGAATCACTAGAGCAAAGAAAAGATTGTTCTTGTCAGCAGCAAGACAGCGTGTGACACGTGGTAATGTGCAAATGAATAGTATTTCCCGCTTTGTGAAGGAAATACCGTCAGAATTGATAGATACTGCCGGGAATGCAATTAAGCGTGATATGCCACTTCGTCAGGAGCCGGATGCGCGTATTTCTAATACATTTACTGCGAAGCCGAGTTATGGAAAGGAATTTGTAGTAAATCGTGCTACGGATATTGATTATGGTGTAGGCGACAGGGTGCGTCATATCAAATTTGGCGAAGGAGAAGTCATTGATCTGGTGTCCGGGGGTAAGGACTATGAGGTTACGGTGAACTTCGATAGAGCGGGGGTAAAGAAGATGTTTGCATCCTTTGCTAACCTGAAAAGAGTATAGAATGTAGTGAAAGAGGATCGTCATGACGGTCCTCTTTTTTTGATACAATTCGGATACAATTGTTTGCTAATATGAATTAGGGAGGAGATGCTATGAAGTATATTGTTCTAAATATTAAAAAGTTTATTCGCAATGAGTGTATCTTGTTTAGTCTATTTGCAGTTTGTATTCTGGTGTCTGTGATATCAGTTTTATTTGCTTTTGGCATGTCACAGAATTTAAAACGGGAGGAATTGAATTCTCACGCAGGTGTGAAGGAAGTAGGGTTGGAATGGGATCTGATACATTTGGAGGGAGCTCCTTTAGACGAATTCCTGGAATGTTTGTATTCGTTGGATGATAGTATATTGAATAAATGCTATATTATTTTGGATTTACAATTGAAAGAGGATTTTTCTAGTGATAATTTTGTGAATGATGCAATAGCAACTTCTTGGACATATTTTAAAATACGAAACGGAAAGATTACAGCAGCACTTGAAAAAAATGCAGAATTGGAAATGTATGATGCTTTTGTCAGTGGTAGCGGATTTACAAAGGAACAGGTTGAAAATGGAGAACTCGTTTGTGTAGCCAAACCAGACTATTGGTACGATGATGAATATGAAGAATCAAAAATAGAAGAATTGAAACAAAAGTATAAGCCTCGGAAACAGGGAATTAGAGAATATGGTGGTAAAGAATATGTTGAAGTTGGTTTGTTTGAAACACCGCATTATAACATGAACTATTTGCCGATGGTGCCGGTAACTACAATTGACGCGGAGTGTTATGTGAGACATGCTAATTTTATATTTTCTTACTATTTGTCAGAAGATGAATATGCACAACTGAAAGAAGCTATTTTGCGTTTTTTTGGAACAAATTTGCAATTTCAGAATCCTGAAATTGAGGATGTAGAATTAACGAAGTCTTACTATATTACACTGGTGCAATGTGTGCTAATTATGGTGGTTGCTGCCATTATTATGGCGGTGCTGTTTCAGTATATTCTGCTAATACGCAGGAGACAGGTGTCTATATACCGTATATGCGGGTTATCTTTAAATCGTGTTTATGTAAGCTGTTTGGTTGAGTGCTTTTTGTATACGGTGATATTTGGCGGGTTCGGTGGTGTCATCTTTCATTTTGGACTGTTGCCGTATTTTAAAACAATATATATTTATATGGGACAGTTTTATACAGTAAGGAACTATATCTTATTAGGTGCAATGTATATTTTGGTAATTGTTATTGTGGAATATATCATGATAAAGCAAACTATCAAACCTCAAATACTTAAAATGATAAAGGGGGTATAGGCTATGATTTGGAAACTCAGTTATCGAAATGTCAAACGAAGTCCATTGATGAGTGGTTTAATCGTGTTGTTGCTGGTGATACTATTGTTGCTTGTGATGTCCATGGTATCGGCGTTGGAAGTTAAGTTAGAAAACTATTTGAAAATAAAACCTTATTTACAGAGGAATGGTGCATTTATTGTTTCTTCAGGCTTAAAGAATCCCAATACAAATGAGTTGTTTGAAAATAGCGAAGAATTGTGTGAGGCATTTCCTTCTATTAAAGAGGTGCTTTCTGTTTCTGAATCAAAGCAATACTGCATAGGAGAACAGGCGAATTATTTAAATGTTTGGTGTTATAGTCCGGAAGTGATGAATGTTATGTCTCCTATTATGGAGGATGGTAGATGGTTTTCAAAAAAAGACAAAGACAGTAATCAATTAAGGGGAGTAATATCTTACAATGAAAACGGAATTACTGTGGGAGATGTTGTTACACTAAAACATCGGGAAACAGGAGAAACACTGACAGTTGAAATTATTGGAGTCATGCGTGATAAAGAAAGCGTGTATTATCACAATTCATATGCGATGTCAAAGGGAGATTATAGAGAGTGTTTCTATAATTATGGATACAAGATGGAAGGCAATTCTCCAGTTATCATTTTGTATGAAAATGATAACGTGAAAAATTTGCAAATGGGAGGAACACTAATTACATTTCATGATAATGCAAATGACCAGGAAATGAAGCACGTATCAAAACAGTTGATGAGCACAAAGACGGTATCCCAATACTATGAATTAAGAGAAATGCATTCTAATAGTATAAAATATATTAGAAATGACATGTATCGTATACTTCCGTTGTTTGTTTGTGTATTTGTGCTTGTTATTATTGCCACATTAAGTGTTTGTGCTGTGTCGGTAAAAAGAGGTTTGAAGCACTATGCGCTATATTATATTTGTGGAATGCAATGGAGTTATAGTGGAATCATTAGTGGACTCAGTTCTGTTTGGTTGGCTGGTGTAGCATTTGTGCTTACAATGGGGATTATGTTGTTCTTGGAAGTTAAAAATGTGTTAGGAAATAGTGTATTGCATTTTGGCGCTTGGCAGGTATGTGCCAGTGTGATTGTTTTAGTGATATATATATTTGTTTCTTGGATATTGCCTAATGGAATATTGAGACGGGCTTCCGCAAGAGAGATTTTGGTGGACAATTCTTATATGTAGATAAGGAGGGAAGATGATATGGTTCGATTGGAGAATGTTAAGAAAATATATAATCAAAATAAGGCTAATGCTTTTATGGCACTTAAAGGTGTGTCTTTGATTATACGCGATGGAGAATTGGTAGCGATTGTAGGGAAATCAGGAGCTGGGAAATCCACATTGTTACATATTCTGGCTTGTATTGATACCTATGAAGAAGGTGAATACTCCTTGGATACTACGCTTGTGAAAGATTTATCCGAAAAAGAATTGGCGGTGATTCGCAATGAAAAAATTGGATTGGTGATGCAGGATTACGCATTGGTAGAGGATTTTACCGCTTTGGAGAATGTTATGCTGCCTTTGGATTTTGCTGTTGGGAAAACGAGAAAGAATAAGATGGAAAGAAAACAAATGGCAAAAAGTGCATTGGAGGCAGTTGATATGTGGGAATTTGCTGACAAGCCGGTATCCAATATGTCAGGTGGTCAAAAGCAGAGGGTAGCCATAGCAAGAGCTATTGTAAATCAGCCCACCATCATTCTTGCAGATGAACCAACGGGGGCTCTGGATTCAGTGAATGCAGATGCTATCATGGGGGTGTTTGAAAAACTAAATGCAGAAGGTAAAACGGTTATTATTGTTACACATGATAAGGAAGTTGCAGAGCGTTGTGATAGAATAATCGAAATCTATGATGGAAAACTGCGAGGCTAACGGGTGGAAAACAATATAAGAATCGTTTAATTTTGTATAGTAAAACCTTTTATTTTGTGTTATACTAACCCTAGTGATTTTGTTGAAAGGAGAAGGTATCATGAAGAGATTTGAGGATTTATTAGATGTTTCTAAGGTGAATGCTTTATTAAAGAAGGAAGAAGAGAAGGAAAAGGCTGGCAATAAGGTGCTTTGGGCGTTGGCTATTATTGGTGTGATTGCAGCAGTGGCAGCGATTGCCTATGCAGTATATACTTATTTGACACCTGATTACTATGATGATTTTGACGATTTCGATGACGATTTTGATGATGACTTCTATGATGATGAGGATGAAGTTGTAGTTGTTGAAAAGAAGGATGATACAGTTACAGCAGAGTAATTGTTAGAGATGTTTACGGACACCCTGTCATAGAGACAGGGTGTTTTTAATTCGAAATCGGAGGATGAATGAATGGTTGATAGTAAGTGTAAGATTGCGGATACGGCATGGGTGGCGCCGTCTGCAGATGTTCTAGGTGATGTTACTATTGGAGAAGATAGTAGTGTGTGGTTTCATGCTACCATCAGAGCGGAAAGAAGCAGTATTCACATTGGCAAGGGTAGTAATATTCAGGATAATTGTGTAGTGCATGTGGATGAGGGGTATCCGGTATGTGTGGGCGATTATGTTACCGTAGGACATGGTGCCATTTTACATGGATGCACCATTGGAGATGAAACCCTGATTGGCATGGGTGCTACAGTGTTAAATGGAGCGAAGATTGGTAAAAATTGTGTCATAGGTGCAGGTGCTTTGGTGAAGCAGGATATGGTGGTTCCGGATGGTATGATGGCGATAGGAATGCCAGCTAGAGTACTACGTGCATTATCAGAAGAAGATATAGCAAAACTTCGCAAAAATGCACAGGTATATGTGGAAGAGAAAAATGAATACTGCGAACAATTTTTTGCAAAATAGATATTTAATAATGGCTGAAGGCCTTGATTTTTAAGGGTTTTCTGCATTTCTCATTTTTTTCTAAAAAGTTGTTGACAAAAATCTGATAATATTATACAATAACACTTGCGTTGAAGAGAGGTTCAACAATATATCGGGGTGTGGCTCAGTTTGGCTAGAGCGCTTGATTTGGGATCAAGAGGTCGCAGGTTCGAATCCTGTCACCCCGATTTAACATTTATATGTTACCAATGTGCGGGTGTAGTTCAATGGTAGAACACTAGCCTTCCAAGCTAGATACGTGGGTTCGATTCCCATCACCCGCTTTTTCTATGACTTAATGTCTAGATATGTGTTCGTAGCTCAGCTGGATAGAGCAACGGCCTTCTAAGCCGTGGGTCGGGGGTTCGAATCCCTTCGAGCACATTATGGTGGGTATAGCGCAGTTGGTTAGCGCGCCAGATTGTGGCTCTGGAGGCCAAGGGTTCGAATCCCTTTATCCACCTTCATTGCAGCAATAGAGTTTTTGGGCTATCGCCAAGCGGTAAGGCACAGGACTTTGACTCCTGCACTCGTTGGTTCGAATCCAACTAGCCCAGTTTGGAAGCTTCATTCCAGAATGGGATAGTTTCATAATAAGGGCCATTAGCTCAGGTGGTAGAGCACTTGACTTTTAATCAAGTTGTCCGGGGTTCGAGTCCCCGATGGCTCACTGAAAGAGATGGTTAGGTATCTCTTTTTTTCTTTATAATCACACATGCGGGTGTGGCGGAATTGGCAGACGCGCCAGATTTAGGTTCTGGTGTCCCCGACGTGCAGGTTCAAGTCCTGTCACCCGCACTTACTTATGGGGTTGAACCCGGAGAATGTAATGTTCTCTGGGTTCATTTTTTATTGCATTTTTTCAGGCGTTTCCAGTGTTATTTAATAGACTTTTTTGGTAAATAAAGGTATAATAAAAATAGTGGTTTACTACATATAGGAGGGTTATTATGTTAGGTGTACAACGTGGAGATTGGGAGGCTAAAATGCTCCCTAATAAATTAGTAGAATTAGTTCGAAACAAGGGTAATATGGAGCAGGAAGGAACCGGTTTTTTCTTGGAAAGTGAAGCGGAGATGCTGACCATATTGAATTTTTTGAATTTTGGTGATGATACCAACATCACTGAAGCGATGAAGGATCAGGTAATGAAGGCCATTGCACAGATGGAGGCCAAAAAACTTGAGAAGCGGGAAGAAGCAGATTTGTACTAGAATTGGGGGGCAGCGATGTTATCTCAGGTAATGGATGCATTATTCCAAAGTACCAGTCTGGAAAAAGGTATTGAAAAGACTTTAGATTTTCTTGGTAAGACCTATCAGCCAGATTATATTGGATTAATGCGATACGTAGAGGAAATTGCAGATTATGAATTGAAATATCAATGGACGAAGTCAAGCGATACATTGGTTTCTTTTTCTATGCATCAATATAGAAAATTTTGGCGTGAGCAGTATCACTTTGAGGAACAGGACTGTTTCTGTGAGATGGATTTGACAAATCTCTCCATGGAAGAGCGTGCATTTTATGCGTCTCACAATATTGGTGGTGTAGCTGAATTTGAGTTAAAAACACAAGGCGATACTTTTGGTTATGTAGTGTTTTATTGGTCAGAGGATGGCGTGTTGCCGGATGCAGATAGTGTTGAGGATATTCATTTGGTTGCCAAATTGCTGGCAGAAGCATCTTATCGTGAGTTTTTGACAGAGCAGTTGGAGGATTCGGATTCCATTGGAGATTGTCTGATGGAACAGATGGATACTACACATGTATATGCCATAGATGAGAATTACCGATTGTTGTATATGAATAAGGCAATTCAGGATAGATTTCCGAAAGCGGCTCTTGGGAAAGTGTGCTACGAGTGTATGATGTACCAGACAGCACCGTGTAAGCACTGTTTGCGATACAGTATGGTGGACGGTAAGTCAAAGGGAGCGGTATTATATAATACGCTGGATGACACTAGATGGCATACCTATATGAATCGTATTGAGCTTTATGGTGAACCGGGATATGTTGTGACATGTCATAATTACTTAGGTATACATGATGACGATGGTGATGCCAGAACGATTCACCGTTTGGCAACAGCATTACAGTATGCTTATGTGTGTGTATTAGAAGTGAATTTCACAAAGAATATATATGTGGATATTACCCGTGGTGAACAATTCGGATATAACGATAGAAACTATATGATGGATTTCACCATGCGTCATCCGGAAGCGGTGGCAAAGGAAGATAGAGAGGCATTTAAAGAATTTTTTAGTGAAGATAATATTAAGAGTATGTTTGTGCGCGGTGAGACGAATGCTGTGATTGAGTTTCGGGCTCACATGGGTGATTATGTGTACAAATGGTATAGTGTTACCGTATTGTTTATGGATACTATGCCAAATCGAGATTTTGTCTGCTTCTTCTGTTATCAGGATATTGATGAAACTAAGAAAAAGGACTTGATAAAGCAGAGAGAGTTAAATACTGCGCTAGTGACTGCTCGTTCTGCGTCAGAGGCACAAAGTAATTTCTTAGCCAATATTGCGCATGAGATTCGTACGCCGATGAATGGAATTATAGGTATGACTTCATTGGCACGAGAGATTGCCGAAGGCAATGAAGAGTTGGTTGATTATTTGCATAATATAGACCTTTCTTCTCAGCATCTCATGAGTGTGATTGATGATATTATGGATGTAACCCAAATAGAAAATGGAAACATCACCTTGAAAAAGGAATCTTTTGATGTGGAAAAGATGCTGGAGAACATTGATATTATGTTCCGCAAAGACATGGAAAGTCAAAGAATGACCTTTACGGTTGTAGCTGATATTTTTGAAAAAGAATTCCTTGGTGATAGAAATCGACTGCAGCAGGTACTGACGAATTTGCTTACCAATGCGTTAAAGTATACACCAAAGGGTGGCGAGATTACGTTAGAGGCAAGAAAGATTACCAGAGAGGATAATCGTGTATGGATGTTATTCTCTGTGAAGGATACAGGAATAGGTATTAGTTCAAGAAATAAAGAACGTGTATTTGAGATTTTCAATCAGGATTCCACATCCCATAAGGGGGTTGGAATGGGACTGGCCATCTGTAAGAATATTGTGGAAATGATGGGTGGAGAACTGAAGGTTGAAAGTGAAAAGGACAAGGGTTCTGAATTTTACTTTACAATACCGATGGAGATTGATGAAGGGCAGGATAAGCATGTCAGAAAACTAGATATGGCTCATTTCCATGTGGATAATAAGCGAGCTTTGGTTGTGGAAGATAATGATGTCAACGCGGCTATGATGCAGTCCTTGCTTACTAAGATTGGTTTTGAGGTGGATATGGCTGAAGACGGCAAAGAAGGTGTCGTTCAGTTTGTTGCAAAGCCTGCTGGATATTACGATATCATATTGATGGATATTCAGATGCCGGTTATGGATGGTTACGAGGCCACAAGGTGTATTCGTCTTTCTGGAAAGGATGATGCTACACAAATTCCAATTATTGCTTTAACGGCGAATTCCATTATGGAATATCAGGAGAAAGCCATTGTGGCAGGTATGAATGCCTTTTTGACAAAGCCGATATTGTTTGAAGAATTCTTTGATACGGTTTCTAAACTTTTAGAATTGGAATAACCATTGATTACCAGTGAAGAATGCTTGACAAAAAAGGCATATCAGCATACAATGCCTATGTACATATTTGTACCTTACATAAGATAAGTTACAAAGGATAACAATTACAATATACAAAAGATAAAATCTTCAGGGTTGGGTGCAATTCCCTATCGGCGGTACAGCCCGCGAGCCGTAAGGCATGATTCGGTGTAATTCCGAAGCCGACAGTATAGTCTGGATGGAAGAAGATGGTTGTGGCGTTTTTGCGCCACCATGTAAAGGTGCCCTGATATTTGGGGCGCCTTTTTTCATGTAAGGAGTTTATTATGCAAGAAGAATATATGAGACGAGCCATTGAATTGGCAAAACTTGGTGAAGGCTTTGTCAACCCAAACCCAATGGTAGGTGCAGTGATTGTCAAGAACGGAAAAATCATAGGTGAAGGATATCATGCCAGATATGGAGATATGCATGCAGAGAGAAATGCACTGGTTAGCTTGACCGAGAGTGCCGAAGGTGCTGAAATGTATGTGACATTAGAACCTTGCTGTCATCATGGAAAACAACCTCCATGTACAGAGGCCATTATTGATGCGGGTATTAAGACTGTATATGTGGGTTCCATGGATCCAAATGCTATGGTTGCGGGTAAAGGTGTCCGTATGTTGGAAATGGCTGGCGTAGAGGTGCACACTGGTGTAATGAAGGAAGAATGCGACGCACTGAATCCAATTTTTTTCCATTATATTTCTACAGGAAAACCATATGTGATTATGAAGTATGCCATGACCATGGATGGAAAGATTGCGGCCTATACCGGAAAGAGCCAATGGATTACCGGTGAGGAAGCGAGATCACATGTGCAGCACACAAGAAACCGTTGTGCAGCGATTATGGTTGGAGTGGGGACAGTGCTTCAAGATAATCCAAGACTGACATGCCGTTTGGAAGGTGGTAGTAATCCTGTACGCATTATTTGTGACAGTCAGCTTCGAACACCTTTAGATTCTGTGATTGTGCAGACTGCAAACGAGGTGGCAACATACATTGCGACCATTTCAGAGGATAAAGAAGCGATTGCAAAATATGAGGAATTGGGTGTACACGTGATTTGCACACCGGTGTGTGATGGAAAAGTGGATTTGGCATGGTTGATGACTATGCTTGGAGAAAATGGCATTGACAGCGTATTGTTAGAGGGTGGCAGCACTTTGAATTATAGTGCCATGCAGGCTGGTATTGTAGACCATGTGCAGGTATATATAGCACCAAAGATTTTTGGCGGTGATGGCAGATATACACCAATCAGAGGCTTGGGTGTGGAAGAGCCTAATCAGGCATTTATGTGTGGCACACCTACGATAACAACCTTTGGTGACGATGTGTTGTTAGAGTATGATGTGAGAAATGAGGAATAACATGTTTACTGGAATTGTGGAAGAGGTTGGCAGTATCGCGGGTGTTGAGCGCGGAGCCAAATCAGCAAAACTGAAAATAAATGCCAAGACGGTGTTAGAAGGCACGAAGCTTGGAGACAGCATTGCAGTAAATGGTGTGTGTCTAACGGTAACCAGTATGGCAAATGGTACCTTTACCGCTGATGTGATGGCAGAGACTTTAAGAAGAAGTAGTCTGGGAGCCCTTTCAACAGGCAGTATGGTTAATTTGGAACGGGCAATGGCAGCCGATGGTCGATTTGGTGGACATATTGTATCGGGACACATTGATGCCACAGGAACGGTGAAGAATCTGGTTCGGGAAGACAATGCAGTTTGGGTTACCATAGCAGCAGAATCGTTAGTTCTACGATATATCGTAGAGAAGGGTTCTATTGCCATTGATGGCATTAGTCTTACTGTGGCGTATGTGGATGACAGTTGTTTTAAGGTTTCCATTATACCCCATACCGCAAAGGAGACCACGTTGCTACAAAAGAAACCTGGCGATATAGTGAATTTGGAATGCGATGTCATTGCAAAATATATAGAGAAACTGATGAAGCCGGCACCGGAGGAGAATACGAAGTCCGGTATTACGATGGATTTTTTAATGAAGCATGGCTATTAAATATACGATAAAGTGAGAGGTGTGAAGATATGGAATTCAATACCATAGAAGAAGTATTAGAAGAATTACGGGCAGGTAAGATTGTTGTGATTCTGGATGATGAGGATAGAGAAAATGAAGGTGATGTTATCTGTGCAGCTGAATTTGCCACACTAGAGAATGTCAACTTTATGGCTAAGTATGCAAGAGGGCTAATCTGCATGCCGATGTCAGAGGAATACATTAACAAGTTAGGATTACCACAAATGGTGGAGGTGAATACGGATAACCACTGTACCGCATTTACGGTGTCCATTGACCATGTGGATACTACGACTGGTATCTCTGCCTATGAGCGTTCGGTAACGGCGTTAAAGACTGTAGAAGAGGGTGTGAAACCGGCAGACTTTAGAAGACCGGGACATATGTTTCCACTGATGGCGAAAAAAGGTGGCGTATTGGAGCGTAATGGTCATACAGAAGCAACTGTTGACTTGGTGCGTTTGGCGGGATTGAAGCCGGTTGGCCTTTGTTGTGAAATTATGCGAGATGACGGCATGATGGCAAGAAAGGATGATTTGCTGGCATTTGCAAAGGAACATCAGCTAAAGGTTGCCACCATTAAGGAATTGGTGGAATATAGAAAACGTACAGAGATTTTAGTAGAGTGTGTAGCAAAGGCGAAAATGCCTACCAGATATGGTGAGTTTGAGATATATGGTTACATCAATAAGTTAAATGGTGAACACCATGTGGCATTGGTAAAAGGAGACATTCACGATGGAAAGCCAGTGCTTTGTAGAGTGCATTCAGAGTGTTTAACCGGTGATGCTCTTGGTTCTGCCAGATGTGATTGTGGTCAGCAGTATGATGCAGCCATGAAGATGATTGCAGAGGAAGGCAGAGGTGTTCTTCTCTACATGCGACAGGAAGGTCGTGGTATTGGTCTGATCAATAAGATTCGCGCTTATGAGTTGCAGGACCATGGTAGAGATACTGTAGAAGCCAATCTGGAACTGGGATTTCCGGAGGACGCCAGAGATTATACCATCGGTACACAGATCTTAGTGGATTTGGGTATTCGTGAGCTTCGTTTAATGACCAATAATCCGTTGAAGATTTATGGATTGCAGGGATATAATCTGGAAATTGTTGAGCGAGTTCCAATTCAAATGGAACCTGGCAAGTATGATGCATTTTACTTAAAGACAAAGCAACAAAAAATGGGACACATTTTAGATTTATAGAAAAGAAAAGGAGATTAAAAAGATGAAGGTTTTAGAAGGAAAGTTAGTAGCAAGAGATGCAAAGGTAGCAATCGTAGCAGCAAGATTTAATGAGTTTATCGTATCTAAGTTAATTGGTGGTGCAGTGGATGGTTTAACCCGTCACGATATCAATGAAGACAATATTACTTTGGCATGGGTGCCAGGTGCATTTGAAATTCCAGTGGCAGCAAAGAAGTTGGCTAAGTCTGGTAAGTATGATGCTGTTATCTGTCTTGGTGCAGTCATTCGTGGTGCTACAAGTCACTATGATTATGTATGTGCGGAGGTATCTAAGGGTATTGCTCAGGTTTCTTTAGAGACAGAGGTACCTGTGATGTTTGGTGTCGTTACCACAGATACTATTGAGCAGGCAATTGAGCGTGCAGGTACAAAGGCTGGTAACAAGGGTTACGATTGTGCACTTGGTGCCATTGAAATGATGAATTTATTGGAGCAGATGTAATGGCAGATAGAAGCATTTTGTTTTTTGATATTGACGGAACCTTAATTGCTGAGGATGCCAGTCGTTATTTGCCAGACAGTGCCAGAGAGGCAATTAAAAAGGCGAGAAAGGCAGGTCATCTTGCATTTATCAATACAGGTCGTGTGTTTATCAATGTGGATGATTTTATTCGGGATGTGGGCTTTGATGGCTATGTCTGTGGTTGTGGAACATTTATTCAGTATCAGAATCAGGTGTTATTGCATAACGAGTTATCGAGAGAACTTTGTCATGAAATGGCAGCTCTGGCATACGATTGTGGTGTCTTTGGACTTTATGAAGCAATGGATGCTAATGGTGTGGATGCAAGAATCGAAGTGGCTGGCGAGGCGAAGGAACTAATTGCTTATTTTAAAAGCATGGGAAAACGATTCATGACAGATGTGACTGCTCCGGATTTTTACTTTGATAAGTTTACCGGATGGTTTGATGATAATGCAGACATTGTCAGATTTCGCAAAGAGGTGGAACGGGAGTTTACCTATATTCCGAGAGGAAAACATTTTTGTGAGATTGTTCCAAAGGGCTTTTCAAAGGCTACCGGTATTGAGTTTTTGTTAAAGTATTTTGATATTCCATGGGAGAATAGTTATGCCTTTGGGGATAGCAATAATGATTTGCCTATGCTGGAATATGTGAAAAATAGTGTTGTCATGGGAGAAAGTGACGATACAATAAAAGAGAAAGCAAGCTTTGTGACAAAGAGTGTGAGAGAGGATGGTCTCTATCATGCCATGGAGCATTATGGATTATTAGGATAGTTGTAGGTAGTTTGGTATGAGATTTACAAATCAAAAACAATTGCATATGATTACGAATGTTCTTGCATGTGTGTTATTAGCAATCGTATTGTTCTTATGCCTGGGCTTAGACAGTAGCAAGGATGTGTCACTGAATGACATAGAAAATGTGGAAAGCGTCTGGGTAATCTCTAACGAAGAAAACGGAGATTCTATTTTTCATGTTCCGGGAGTAGCAGAGATTGCACCTGGAGAAGTGCTGACGCTAACAACAAAACTTTCGGATACATTACCTGAAAACACAGTGTTGTTAGTGAAGACAGAGTTTCAGCATTTCGTGGCTAAGATAGATGGTCAAGTGATTTATGATTTGGATCAGGCTGAAAACCATACCGTTGGAAAAGAACCGTTTCCAGGATATCATCTAATCTCTATTCCAGTTGGTCATGCAGGTAAGCAATTGACATTGGAGATTACGTCATTCTACGATAAGTATAGTGGGCACGTGAATCGTCTGTTATTGGGTAATCAGGGCGATGTGATGATGACATTGGCCCATGAACAGATTGGTGGGCTTATTGGCGGTATTCTGCTTGTGGTAATCGGTATCATTTTATTCTTTGCAAAGGTTATGCTGGGAGCAGAAGGTAGAAAGCAGTATGCGGTGTCTTATACAGTATGGCTACTCATTTTGGGTGGTGCATATCTGTTGTTAGGAAATGGCTTCCTAATGCTAATGGTTGCGAAAACACAAATTCTATGGATGCTTAGATTATTTGTGGTGTTTATGCTACCTTTGGTTTATTTGTTATATTTACATACCGTGGTAGAAAAGAGACAAGTGCTGCGTTTTGTGGAATATGGCATGCTACTGGCATTTGTGCATTTGGTAGTAGCGGTGGTGTTACTTGGCTTTGGCATGGTGGATGTGACTACTTATGTGACGGTAGGTAGTGTATTTATACTCGTGATTTTGGGTATTATGACATTTATCCTGTTTGTAGGCGGTATTCATTTTGAGCAAAGTGATTTGACATATTTTGGATTTAGCAATATAGTAGTCTTCATATCTTTGGTGTTGCAGTTGATTTGCACAAAGGTGGAGAAGTTAGTTCCATTTTCAGAATTGTGTTTGGCAGTGGGCATCTTAATTTGGTGTGTTATGATACTGCTTTTCATGGAAGGTATTCTGGTGGACTTCTGGCGTGGACAACGTCTGTTGCAAAAACAGGAGTTGTCTGAACTGCGTGAGGATATCTTAAGAGATTTGAAGCCGGATACAATCTTTGGCGGCTTCCATACATTATTGGATTATATGAAGCGTCAGGATGTGGAAGCACCGCAGTTCTTGGTGCATATTTCCAATTATGTGCGAGGCAGATTTAATATGTTATTCTATGAAGAGGATAAGATGGTATCCTTTGAAGAAGAGTTAAAGCATATTACTGGTTGTTTGGAACTGCATATGCAGAAGGAAGGCACCTTTACCTATGAATTGGAATGTAAGGAAATGAACTTCTTTGTACCGGCATTTTCTATTGAGGCCTTTGTGGAAAATGCGGTTACCTATGGTGCGGGAACTACCGGCAAACCAACCAAGATATCAGTTAAGACTTATGAGACGAAAGAGGATTATGCCATTCAGATTGCGGATACCGGCAAGGGCTTTCAGCCGGACGAAGTGAAATCTAAGAGTAAATGTGGTATATTGTCAATGACTAAAAAGTTGTACCATATGTGTGATGCCTCTGTGGATATCAAGAGTAAATTAAACAAGGGAACTGTCGTAACGATAAAACTACCGAAAGCATCGGGCAAGGTTCGTGGCGAGGAGACCTGGTAAGAAGGGAATTTATGAATAAATCTAGTTTTTTTGAACAATTTTATGTGGCAGTTGCAAAGAGAAGAGAATACAAGCGATTGACAGAATTAACGAAGGGACAGCATGCAAAGTATGTGATTGGAATTACATTTTTGTTATTATTGATTTCTTATGCTGTGCCAGCAATTAGTTTTGTGATGGGAATCGGTGGTTTTAGCGATTTCTTTATGAATAAGCTTCCGGCTTTTTCTATTGAAAATGGTGAAATGCAGATTGCTTCCGATTTGGATTTTAATTTGAACGAGATTCATTTTGTGGTAAATGATGACGTTGAAAAGTATGTGGCAGCAGATGTGACCGCAGAAAAAGGATTGTTTATGCTGGTATCGAAGAAGAATATTGTAACCAATATATTTGGGTTACCGATGGAATTTGTGTATGATGCCCTTGTGAATCAGAAAATAGATAATACCTTAATTGCTTCTCTGGCACCGAGCTTTTATGCCGGCATGGTTATGGCCGGAGTTGTGAATTGGATTGTTTTGGCTGCGGGATATTTATTGATGGCATTGATATTTGCACTGTTTGGTTTGCCAACCAACAAATTATGCGGAGCAGAGCTTTCCTTTGGGAAAATTTTTGTGATTGCATTATATGGAATTACAGTGTTTAATATTGTGAATTATTTGGCTGTATATTTTCTTTCCGGCTTGGGCTTGGGATTAGTAGTGATGATGGCGATTTTCTATTCCATGAATAGTGTGAGTTTGGGAATTGCCTGTCATGGTAAGAATCCACCTAGGTCACCGTTTGAAATTGATGATGAGGATGATATGTAAAAAAGGCGCGTAAGCGCCTTTTTTGCATTTTTGGCTTGACTTTTGCAAAAAAATGCATATTATATTTATATGAATTATAAATGTAATATTTAAGTCAAAGGATGAAGAGAGGAGATTACCATGAAACTAACCATGACAAAGCGACGAAAGCATTGTGGCAGAACCATACTCGCCATGATGCTTTTTTTGTCGCTTATTTTATCTATGTTTGCACCATTGACGTTTATTACGGTGCAAGCGACAGAGCAGGAAGAAACTAATATAGAGAAACTTATAACATCAAAAGTCTCTGCTATCAGTTGGTTAAAGACACAATTGGCAGCAGTAGATGAGGATGTCACAGGGGCACTTTCTAATGATATATGTAGTATTCTGGCAGTACTCAGTATGATGGGAGAAATTTGTACCAGCGACATTCCAGATGCATGGAACCAGGATCATGAGGACAAAAACCTAGATGAATTGATACATTTGTATTTGGCAACACAGGATAAAAACTATATGGAAACTGCTGTAGCACAACAAAATGAAGATGGCGGGTTCGGGCTTACACAAGCATACACCAGCGATAACTACGATACATATCTTGTGCTGATGGCAGAGACGTATAAAAGACAATTATCAGAGAATAGTTCTCACCTAGCGTATAGCACAGAGAAAGCACTCGGATATTTGCTTTCCAATCAGAATACAGACGGCGGCTTTGGATATCATAGTAAGGATGTATCCAGACCAAGGCTGACTGCTGAAATTGGTATTATGATGCTGTCACTTGGTGCAGAAGTATCATATGAAAAGATAGATGGATATTGTAAGGAACAGTTTACCTCTCAGTTTGATGCAAAAAACTTTGCTGAACAGGCAGCGATAGCAAGATATCTTTATAAACGGGAACAGGTGGAGGATGTAACGGCAATAGAAACTGCCGTTATGTCTGTACAACAGGAAAATGGCAGTATAAACGATAGTATTGCGGATACCCTGCAGTATGTGTTGCTTATGGAAGAGATAGAAGAATACTATCAGTTGGAGCTTGTCATATCAGATATGCATACTACAGCGGATACCTATGTATTAGAGGCAGAGGAAGAAACAACCGTTACCATAACAACGGATTTTTCATATACTACCAATCATCCGGCAACAGTGATAGTCCACTATACGCTGTTAGAAAATGGTGAAAGCATTTTCACAGTAGATAAAGAGTTGTCACTTTTACCAGAAGGAGATAAGGCAGAAGCAACGAATGCAATAACGTGTACTGCTAAGCCGGATAATGACTATACACTTCGTACAGAAATCATTGCGGGAGAAGATGGTGCAGAGCAGATATATGCAGCAAAGGAAATGAGTTTGGGAGTACATGTGACAGAAGAAAAAGAGCTTGTTTTAGAAGTGAATGAAAATCAAGACAGTGAAAATGCACTCGACCTTAACTGGACTGATATCAGTACCGAGGATGAGCGATACCAGTATCGTCTCTACCGGAAAGTAGCAGACGGCGACTGGGAAAGTTGTTCAACATGGGATGGAGAAGAAAAGGTGAGAGTGTTGAATGTCTATCCGATTGATGCAGCGAAGAATTATCTGGAAGGTTGGATGGAAAGCATTGTTAGTGATATGGGAGAAAATGCTGGCAAGGGGTTGTTTGAAATAGACACAGTCCACATTGATGATTATAATTATGCACCGAAAAAATACCTGTTGGATGATAACGGAAATTATCAATATGATGTTTTGATGTTTGGCACATATGATTACAACAATAGAAGAGATTTATCATATAACGCATACATAGAAACAGTGGCGTATGCAGAATCAGGAAGAGGTATTTTGTTTGGACATGATACAATTACAAGTTTATATTCGCGTTATTATTTCCGATTACTTGGAGAAAAAATGGGTGTAAAGTTTATTAGAAACAGTACTATTGTGGCATCAACTAAAATCAGAGTTGTTAATAAAGGAATTTTAACCAGCTACCCATGGAAATTAGAAGGCGAGTTAACCATTCCATATACCCATACATTGGATCAATATGTCGGAGGAACATTAGGTTCAACTGTATGGATGGAGTTTATAGATGATTACCGAACAGATAGTGTCACGGGAGCAAAAGATAATGCTTACCTGTTCAGTAAAAATGCATTAGCCATGATACAAACCGGACATAGTGCGGGTCAGGCAACTGACGATGAGTGTAAAATTATCGCCAACACCTTATTTTACTTAAAGCAGTTAACAGGAAACACCAAAGCAGCAGACAATGATTTCCGTGACATCACTGTGCCGGAAATAGAATCAATCAGTGATTTATCAGAGGACAATACTCTGGACTTAACAGCCACCGATAAAGGAACAGATTACAGTTATTACGTGGAAGGCAGAGGTACAGAACAAAACAAAAAATCCAATGAAGTGACAACTACAGCGACCAGTGGCGTAGAAGGATTTATTGTTGCCGTTACGGACAGTGCGGACACAGAAGATATCCTGACATATAATGAAGAAGGAGAACTGACTAACGAAATCATACCTGCGAAGAATGGTAAGCTGACATACAGCATGGAAAACCAGGAAGCAGGAAAAACAGTATATGTTCATGTATATGCTATTGACAAGGCTGGAAATATCAGTGAAAAACAGACAAAAGAGATTGTAATCCCGGAAAAGATACATTACCTCTCCGTTCTATACGGCATGGTGGCAACCCAAAACAGTCTGGTAATATCCTGCAATGAAGCCAATATTGACGGCGACATTTATGGAAGAAGCGGCATCCAGTTCCAAGGTACTATCCTGAATCTGGATGGCACAGCTAGTAGTGCAGGTAACATATCTGCATCCGGGTGGAAAATCAATATACCGGAGAAACAGGAAAATGCCGAACCATTAACATTACCGGATTTCAGGGAGCAGATACGAAAAGACATGGAATCTGCAGAAATGCTGGAGGAACTGACATCCTATAGTAGTACCGAAATCACTGTGCCAACCATCTGTAATCAAACAACAGGTGCATGGAGCAATGATGTGAAACTATTGGCGTCCTTACTATCAAAAGGTAGTATTTCATTAAATGCCAATACCGTAACGATGGGGGAAGATACACCGGTGGTACTGTGTTCTGAAACAGGAAATATCAGTATTCAGGCAACTAAGGTAACAGGCACAGGACTCATATATGCTCCCGAAGGAACTGTGACCATCAACGTGTCAGAGTTCAACTTCCAAGGAACTATTATTGCAAAAGAAATCAGAGTACAGGCAGGCTATTATACCCAGACCGGGTTAAATACAACAGAGGAGTAAAATAAATGAAACAGATATGGAATACAGGCAGAAGATTTGTTAAAATACTATCATTGGTACTGACATGTTCCATGATGTTATCTTTGCTTTCGGGATGTGGACAGACAAAACAGGTAGACAGTACAGGGGCAGAAAGTCAGACAGAGGCTGCAAATCCAGAAACAGTAACATCGGCAACCGATAAACTGGCAGACCAGACAGAAGAGACGGAAAATATTGTAGAAGACCTTACGGACGCTATCGGAGATGGTGATCATGAAAAGGCAAAACAGGTAACGCACACATTAAAGGAACAGCTGGCGAAGACAGAAACAGAGACGAAGACATGGTTAGATATTGCTACAAAGCAGGCAGAACAACTGTCAACGGAAAGTCAGAGAATCGTTGCTGAACGAAATAAAGCCTTTGAAGAAGAACTGTCTTATAAGCAGAAACAGGCCGAAGAAGCATTACAGGTACTTGAGGACGCTTTGCAGACTGCTAACCGGGAAGAAGTAGAGAAACAGGCAGAAGCGCTAAAGCAGCTTCTGATGCCAGAGGAAAATCCAAAGACATATGGAGATTCAAACGAAACACCTGCTATCATGACAGAAGAGGAATTGTCAAAACTTCTTCTCACAGAAGGCGACACTACAATCAGTGATGCCATCAAGGAAAAGGCAGAGGAGTTACAAAGTCCGCTTGCCGTTTATAACTACATCAAGAACAATATCAATACTGAGTTCTATTATGGCAGTAGAAAGGGCGCAGGACAGACCCTTGCCGCATACGGTGGCAATGACTTAGACCAGGCAAGTCTGATGATAGCTATGCTCCGTCATCTTGGATATGAAGCACAGTATGTAAGAGGCATTATTTTTCTGGATGCCGACCAGGCAATGCGTCTTACCGGAGCAGATACCATAGAACATGCCGCAGACATACTGGCAGTAGCAGGCACCCCAGTCACAAAACTCATTTCGGAGGATAATACAACCACGCTGTTAGAGCTAGAGCATGTGTGGGTCAGAGCGAATGTGCCATATGGCGATTATCGTGGAGCCGGAAATGCCGCAGGTGAAAACGTATGGATTGATTTAGATACCAGCATCAAGGCATATGAAGCAGTAGAAAACATCTATGAAGCGGCAGAAAGAACAGGCATACAGGAAGAACTTCATGCCATGATGGAAGTCGGTGATGTAACCGGGATAGAAGATAAGCTGAATGCATGGACAGAAATCATCAGTGACGAAGAGACAAAAGACCTGTATGCCAGAAAACGCATCATCAGGCAGGAAGAACTGTCTTATCTTCCGTTGTCTTTGCAGTATACCGTGTCAGAAGAGAAAGAAACCTTTGAGCAGGTAAGCAGCGAGGAAAAGGACAGTATCAGCTTTGCCGTGGCAGGGGAGACCCTTGCAGCCTACACCGCGTCAGAGCTTGCAGGAAAGAATATCCTCTTATCCTTCCGTCCGGCAGGTGAGGCAGACAAGGAAATCCTTGAAAACTACGAATCCATCTTTGATGTACCAGCCCATGCAGTATATATGAAGCCGGTACTGTTAATAGATGGAGAGGTGGTGGCGGAAGGCACAGGAAGCACCACCCTTGGCACTACCCAGACTTTTACCATGCAGCTACACTCTGCATCGGAAGACACAACAGTAGACAACGATGTAACCACCGGTTCCATGTATGCAGTCACACTGGATACCCAGAGCATCACTGCGGAAGAACTGCAGTCAGTCTATGATGAAGTGGCATCCTTGAAAGACAGTGTCACAGAAGCAAATGTGTACAGTGAGGCATACTTAGGTAACTACTTGTCTCTTGCAGGAAAACTATACTTTGCCCAGGTGGATATCGCAGACACCATGGCGGCAGAACTCTATGGCGTTACCAATATCCGTTTCCTAAGCGAGGCCATCACCGGATACGAAGTGAGACCAACAAGCCTTTATGGAACCATAACAGGCATCGCAGAAGGCAGTCTCTATATCGATGTGGATACCGACAGTCACAGTGTGGTAGATCTGGCAGGGGATAAGGAAAATGCCAAGGAATATCTGTTTACAACAGGTATCATGAGTTCCCTTTATGAAAGTACCGTATGGGAAGAACTGACAGGCATTGAAAGTGTATCCACCATCTCAATATTCGAGAAAGCAAATGCAGAAGGCATAGACCTGCTTATCATTGGCAGTCACAACGTAGAAACCGAAATTAAAAAACTGAATACGGATGAGGCAACCAAGCAGACAATCATCGATGCGGTAAACAATGGTAAAGCAGTCACCATACCGGCAACGAATGTAACAATCGGCGACTGGAGTGGAACAGGATATATTATCACCGACATGGAAACAGGTGCTGGCTCGTATATGATAAGCGGAGGCTTGAATGGTGGTTCCACATCAGAAAACCTTACACCGGAGTATCTCGTGATGATCGTGTTCAGTGTGGTAGATACCATACAGGGTGCTGATATCATTCTTAAGGCATTGATATGTCTGGAAACATCGGTCACAGTAGGGGCATGGATCTGGTTTGCAGTAGGCATGCTTGTTACACTGTTAGCCATGTTCGACTATGGAACCTGTATCAAAATGATGACCGCCTATCTGGAAGGTGATGCCGAGGCAGGAGAAGACCTTCTGCTAATGTTCTGGCTCAATGTCATCTTCAAGTTTGTAGCGGACGTACTGCATTTGTTTGTGACCCAATTTGCAGAAGAATTGGTTGCCAAGCACATAGCGGAAACATTCGGCTCAGATTTCCTAAACAGGATGCTTCTCAAGATGGATGATGTCTTTGAGATACGAGACTACGTTACCTTGCTAAAAAAGGCTAATATCACTGATGACGTATCAAAAGCCTTCATGGAGAAATATGGCAAAGAGGGCTTCAACTGGTTCAAACGCATGAAGAAACATGGTATTTCAGATACCTTGTTGAAGAAGTTGCTGCAGGTAGATGACATCAGTCTGCTGACAGATGACGTGATGAAGGCTATTATGAATTCTGATGGCTATGTGGATGATATCATCGA
>JAZSEY010000006.1:0-223142 GCA_045531905.1 Lachnospiraceae bacterium | reverse complement strand
CATCAGATCATGTCCTTTGCAGCCCCACTATCTGTAGGTCACACAAGCCAGGGGGAATATTTTGATATTGAGGTTAATAATTTTACAGGATGCGACGACACTAAGATGCGACTTCAAGAAGTAATGGTAGAAGGAATAGATGTATTAGATGTACAGGAACTAACCGAAAAAGACGGAAATGCCATGGCTAGTGTAGCTGCTGCATCGTATCTTGTATCTTTCAGAGATGAATCAGTATTGCCTGTTGGATGGCAGGAGGAGCTGACGGCATTTTATTCAAGGCCTCAAATTCCTGTAACTAAACCAAATAAAAAAGGAAAAGGCGAAAAAGAAATCGATTTAAAAGAAAGTATATATGATTTAGAAATCCGTAAGGGGACTATGAAGTGGGATGATCAGGAAAATATCCCAGAAACCGAGGTATATATGCTTCTTAATGCGAGCAGTGCGGGAAATATAAAACCGGGATTTGTGCTTGAAAAGTTTTTTGAAACCATTGATTATACTTTACCTGATTTCGCATTAATCATACATCGTGTAGACACATATCAAAATATTGGAACTGATAAAGAAATAAAACTGGTGCCGCTCATATGGGAAAAGTAATCATAACAAAACAAAAGAATAGACTGCTGGTTACTTTATTTGATGAAAAGAAGCCTGTTTTGATGGAAACAGCTCCTTTGCCTGCAGATGAAGGGATTCTTGGCAATATTTATCTTGCCTATGTGCAGGACGTTGTGAAAAGTATTCATGGAGCATTTCTTTCAATTGCAGATAAGCAGACTGTCTACCTGCCTTTATCTGAAAAAGCATCCTATCTTTGCGCAAACAGAGCGATTGAAACAGGAGAACTTCCGAGACAGGGGGATGAGCTGGTAGTACAAATAACAGGTGAAGCCTTAAAAACAAAGCAACCTACAGCGTCCGGTGATCTAACTATGACAGGACAATATGTTGTTTGTAACTTTATGGGACATGGAATAGTTTTTTCCAAAAAATTAGATCAGGAGAAAAAGTCCGAGTTAGAAACTCTTATCAAAAATGCCGAGTTACCGGGAAGGAAGAATTATCGATTTACGATCCGTACCAATGCCGGAAATCTTTCGGATGTAAATCCCCTGCTTGAAGAAATAAAGCATTTTATTCAAGTGTTTGATGAACTTAAAGAATGTTATAAATATCGTAAAGTCAACAGCTGTCTTTATAAATCCGATCAGGAAATAGTGAAAGTAATTAAAAATTTCCCATTATCTTCTTATGAGGAAATCGTCACCGATGATGAAACGGTATATAAGTTGTTAAAAGATTCAGAAAAACCTGTCAGATTTTATAAAGATGAGATGATATCACTGTCTAAGTTATACAGCATAGAAACCCATTTAGAAGAAGCTTTATCTAAAAAGGTATGGCTTCCTTGCGGAGGCTACCTGATCATAGAGCCCACGGAAGCAATGGTAGTGATTGATGTTAATTCCGGAAAGACTGATCCCCGGGACAAAAAGAATACAGATTACTTTTTAAAGGTAAATCTGGAGGCAGCCAAAGAAATTGCAAGACAACTGCGATTACGTAATTATTCGGGTATGATTATGGTTGATTTTATCAATATGGAAAATAAATTCCATAAAGAAAAATTGATAAAAGATTTTGATCTATTCTTGAAAGAAGACAGGATCCCTACCAGATTAATTGATATGACTGCTTTAGGTATTGTGGAAATTACCCGCAAAAAAATTAATAAACCACTGGCAGATTTTTTCTGAAAATATACTAAGCAAATGATGCAACTATGATGCATTGCTAATGTATAATCTGAATGTAACGACCACTCGAAAGATAAGGAGGTATCGGTTTTGAAGAAACATGCAATTTGTTTACTGCTTATAATGATTATCTTTTTAAATGGTTGCAATGAAATTTTAACTTATCCTGATAGAGATAAGGACCCGGCAATTTCTGAAGAAGCACATACAAGTGCAATTAATGATCAGGAAAATTCCGTTAATGACAAAGCTCAATCTCTCAGTAAGAATGATGAGATTATTACAGAAGAAATAGACACAGAAAACAATTCTGAATCAGAAGAGACTTCAAAACCGTCTACGAATATTGAAAATGCAGCAGAAGATTGGGGAACCTTTTCTCCTGACGGCAGTGAAAATGATTATGTAAAAGCAATTAAGGAGATTGACGACTATACCTCAAAGGGGCTTATTACCCAGACCTATGAAGCGGATTATGACGGTACCGGCGGAATGGAAGCATTTGTGCTTATGGGTGAGTATTCAGGTTCCGATTTTTCAGGAGATCTATGGTATGTGGATGAAGATTTGTTTGCTTACTGTCTTGAAAGGGATCTGTATGCTTATATGGAGCAGGTTTATTACAAAAAAGACGGCAGAGCATATCTGTTTTTCACATATAACATGGGAAATTATGTAAATACGGATGTGTATTCAATAGACGGCATGGATAATGCGGAAAATCTCTCGGCGGATATACCCGGTCAGAAGTTTATAGATGATAATGGTATGGTAATAGTATTGCAGGAGGCCTATGATGCTTATTATGACAGATATCAGGGCGAAAAGGAAGGAATGTGGACAGGCCATACCTGGAAGTTTTATCCATTCTACTTTATGGTGGATAAACTTATAGAAGTAGAAGCCATTGAAACAACCTATGCATCAGTGGACAAAATGGCACCGCTTCCGGATGAAGCATTGGAACGCATTGCGGGGACTATAGACAAACCGGTGGCTGAAGTCCAGTATATTTACCGAGAAAAGACAAGAGAACTGATCATTAATATTGCTTATGATCTTAGCGCTGACGGCAATATATCTTATCATTTTGAAAATCTGATGTATCGTTTGACAAAGGAAGATACTCAAAGCTGGGAGTTTGTAGAAGAAAATACAGGAATCTATCAGTTACAATATAGTAAAGAATCTTTTTGGGCATTTACTGACAGTCTGTCCAGGGCAGTACCGGAAGGAAAAGAATATATCAATGAATACTTAAGTATTCTTCATAAATACAAATACTCCTATCCGGAATTTGAAGATTATATGTGTGATCTGATCTATTTTGATGAAGATGAGATACCGGAACTGATTATCGGACAGAACGGTTACTGGGTCAGTATGTATACTTATAAGGAAGACAAAGTCTATGAACTGATGGACATGTGGGCCTATGGTGCTTTCGGAAATGTGGGGTATGAATATATACCATATCAGAATGTTCTCCGTAACTATAACAGTGATTATGCAGGTATGAGACTTTATACTTCTTACACTAAAATTAATGAAAATCATTCCCTGGAAGAAGACAGTTATTCTTTGATCATGTCTTATGAGGATGAAAACGGTCAAGTGATCACAGAGTACACGGAAGAGACTTATGATGAAAATAACTGGCACTATTATTATAATGATAAAGAAATTACAAAAGAAGAGTATGATTCATACATAATTCAGGGAGAATTCCAATATATTGAAGGTACGCAAGCTTATTATCCCTTTGAAGGTTATTTGCTTTCTTTACTGGATTCTGAAGAAAATACCAGTGAATAATAAAAAATAGCTTGACATAAAATCTTTGTAATGTTATATTTTATGAGTATGCCGCATAACGAGGTGTAAGTGTGCCCTAAATGCACCACCGTAGTTAGCGAGAAACATCGGTCGTAGCCGGTGAGAAGGAGGTATCCTATTATGTACGCAATCATTGCAACAGGTGGAAAGCAGTATAAAGTTTCCGAAGGTGATGTGATCAAAGTTGAAAAGCTTGATGCAGAAGTTGGAGCTACTGTAACATTTGACCAGGTTGTAGCCATCAGTGATGGTGAGCTTAAGGTTGCCGGAGATGTAGCTAACTCTAACGTTACTGCAACTGTTATGGATCAGGGCAAGTATCGTAAGGTTATCGTTTACAAGTATAAGAGAAAAACCGGTTACCATAAGAAAAATGGTCACAGACAAGCATACACACAGGTTAAGATCGAAAAGATCAACGCTTAATTTAAGGTATGCCAAATAGGTTAATATGACAACCATAACGATTATAAAATCCAAATCAGGGAACTATAAGAGTATGACTTGTTCAGGTCATGCAGGCTATGCAGAATCAGGAAGTGACATTGTATGTGCTGCAGTATCTATGCTTGTGATCAATACTATCAATTCACTTGATGTATTAACAAACACACAGATGCAGGTAGAGGCAGATGAAACAGAAGGATATATAGACTGTAAGTTTCTTGCGGAATTAACCGAAAAAGAAACTCTTCTTATGGATTCACTTGTACTTGGACTTAGTGAAACCGTAGAACAATACGGTAAAAAGTTTTTGAAACTCAGATTCAAGGAGGTGTAAACCATGTTAAAGCTGAACCTTCAATTTTTCGCTCATAAAAAGGGTGTTGGTTCTACTAAGAACGGTAGAGACTCAGAGGCTAAGAGATTAGGTGCTAAGAGAGCAGATGGTCAGTTCGTTAAGGCTGGTAACATCTTATATAGACAGCGTGGTACAAAGATTCACCCAGGTGTGAATGTTGGTCGCGGTGGAGATGATACATTATTTGCTTTAGTAGATGGTGTTGTTCGTTTCGAGAGAAAGGGCAGAGATAAGAAACAGGTTTCTATCTACCCAGTAGCTTCTAACGAGTAATATTGGAAGATAAGCCGGAGTATTCCGGCTTTTTCTTTTATAGAAAGAGGTGAACGAAATGTTTGCTGATAGAGCGAAGATATTTATCCGTTCCGGAAAAGGCGGAGACGGCCATGTCAGTTTCAGACGTGAGTTATATGTACCGGATGGTGGTCCGGATGGCGGTGACGGCGGAAAAGGCGGAGATGTTATTATTATGGTGGATGAGGGCATGAACACCCTTACCAATTTTAGACATGTTCGTAAATACTGCGCAAAAGACGGTCAGCCAGGAAACAAAAAGAAACAGCATGGAGCAAACGGTGACGATATTATTTTAAAGGTACCACCGGGAACCGTTATTAAAGAAGCTGAATCTGGCAAGGTAATATTAGATATGTCCAATAAAAAAGAGCCAATTGTCCTGTTAACAGGTGGTAGAGGTGGTAATGGTAATCAGCATTATGCTACTTCAACTATGCAAGCGCCAAAGTATGCACAACCGGGACAGGATGCACAGGAACTTTGGGTTACTTTAGAACTCAAGGTAATTGCAGATGTTGGTTTGTTAGGTTATCCTAATGTTGGCAAATCAACCTTTTTATCCAGAACAACCAATGCAAGACCAAAGATTGCAAACTACCATTTCACAACCTTGAATCCAAATCTTGGTGTTGTTGATTTAGGGGATGGTCAAAGCTTTGTGGTTGCTGATATTCCAGGTATTATAGAAGGTGCATCAGAGGGTGTTGGTCTGGGTTATGAGTTTTTACGACATATCGAGCGTACAAAAGTGCTAATTCATGTTGTGGATGCTGCCAGCGTGGAAGGTAGAGATCCAATCAATGACATTTACAATATAAATAACGAATTGAAGGCTTACAACGAAGAGTTGGCTTCCCGTCCTATGGTGATTGCTGCTAATAAGGTAGATGCATTGACACCGGAAGGCTACGAAACTGTTATAGAGCTTTTAAAAGAGGAATTTGAGCCGCAGGGTATGGAAATCTATCCAATTTCTGCTGCAACCGGTCAGGGTGTGAAAGAACTGTTATGGCATGTTTATGAGATGTTAAAGAACGCACCTGACACTGTAATCGAATTTGAGCAGGAATATGTGCCTCAATTTAATACAGAAACATTACCTTTTGAAGTATGGTATGATGAAGATGATGAAGTATATCGCTGTGAAGGTCCTCGCATTGAAAAGATGCTTGGATATACGAATTTGGAGTCAGAGAAGGGCTTTGAATTCTTCCAAAACTTCTTAAAGGATAATGGTATATTAAAGCAACTGGAAGATTTAGGAATCGAAGACGGAGATACCGTGCGTATTTATGGATTTGATTTTGATTATTATAAGTAATGCAAAGGAGTAATACAATGACAAGTAAACAAAGAGCTTATTTAAAAGGCCTTGCAATGAATATTGATCCAATCCTTAGCATTGGTAAATCTGCCATGACACCGGAAATTACTGAGGCGGTTTTAGAGACTTTTAATAAGCGAGAGTTAATTAAAATCAATGTGCTTAAGAATTGCGAGGCCGACCCTCGTGAGATGGCAGAAATGCTCGCTGATAGAACCCACAGCCAGGTAGTTCAGGTGATTGGCAAAAAAATTGTTCTCTATAAAGAGAATAAAGACCATAAAAAGATTGAATTACCTAAGTAATATACTATATAATGTATGAGTTATAACAAATTTTTTTGATTAGTGAGGAGATAGGTACGTGAAGAAAATTGGTATTATGGGAGGTACTTTTAATCCAATTCATTATGGACATTTACACATTGCTGAAAATGCGTTTAAAGAATTTGGATTAGACGAAGTTTTATTTATGCCAAATAACACACCGGGGTACAAAGACAATTCTACTTTGGCAGAAGCAAGTGACAGAGTTCGCATGATTGAAATGGCGATTTCGAATTATTCACATTTTTCATTAAATACGATGGAAATTGACCGTGGTGGTGTTACCTACACTATTGACACGTTAAATACACTTACAAGCGACCATCCTGGTGATAAGTTCTATTTTATCATTGGTGCAGATTCACTTGAGAATTTTTTAAATTGGAGAGAACCAAAGAAGATTTTAGAACACGCATATATATTGGTAGCAACAAGAGGAAAAGTTTCTGTGGAAGAGGTCGTTGATAAGATTAACAAAATAGAAGCAGAACTCGAAATAACTGGCAGAATTATGCCAATGCATTGTTCTAAATTATTTGATATTTCATTACATGATTATTCAAACAAACCAGAGATTGGTATGATTCAGACGGGCCTGATTTCCTCTGAAAAGATTAGAACTTGCTTTGCTACAAGAAAGAAAACAGTAGCTGGTATGCTTCAAATTAAAGATGTTATACCTAAGGATGTATTCCAATATATTAAGGAGCACAAATTGTATTAGGAGATTCGTATGGACAGAATTCGAATGCGTGAAAAATTAGAGAAAAAACTGGATAAGAAACGATTTGAACATTCTCTTGGTGTTTCTTATACAGCAGCTTCTATGGCTATGCAATTTCATGTTGATGTGGAAAAAGCAGCAATTGCCGGACTGTTACATGATTGTGCCAAGTATTTTTCCTCCGAGGAAAAATTAGAGCGTTGCAAGAAAAACAATCTTCCAATGAATGCATTTGAAAAAAAGAATCCCGAACTGCTACATGCAAAGTTAAGTGCATTTTATGCGAAAGAAAAATACGAAGTGGAAGACGAGGAAATTCTTTCGGCAATAACCTGGCACACAACAGGAAAGGCCAACATGTCTGATTTAGATAAGATTATCTATATCGCTGATTATATTGAACCAAATAGAAAAATGCTTCCTGAGATGGAAATCATTCGAAAAGAAGCATTTCAGGATTTAGATGTTTGTCTTGTGCATATACTAAGGAATACAATCCGTTATTTGAACGATAAAGACAGAAGTAGTATTGATCCTGTTACACTGGAAACCTATGATTACTATGTAAATGAACCGTAGGTTTAGACTTTAGGAGGTATTGTTCGTGAACGCAAAGGAAATGGTAAAAGTAATTTACGACGCATTAGAAGATAAAAAAGCAGGGGATATTAAAATTATTGATATCCAAAACTTATCTGTAATTTCAGATTATTTTATCATTGCAGATGGTTCTAATCATAATCAGGTTCAGGCAATGGCTGATAACGTTGAGGAAGAACTTGCGAAAGTTGGAGTGCGTCCGAAACAAATAGAAGGATATCAGTCTGCTAATTGGATTCTAATGGATTTTAATGATGTCATTGTTCATATATTCTCCGCCGAGGATAGATTATTCTATGATTTAGAGCGTATTTGGAGAGATGGAAAAGACACGAAAATTGCTGATTTATAAAGATTGACAAGATTTAGGAAAAGCCTTATATTTAGTATAGGGCTTTTTATTTTTTGAGCCTTTATATGAGGAGAACAACATGGATAATACCAGACAGTTAAATACTAGACAGTTAAATACTAGACAGTTAGATTGGAATGCTTCCATTATAGATGATTTAGATCAGTTAGAAGAAGAGTTCCGAGCAAAAAAAGAAGATACTAGCAAAAGGCGAGCTGTAAAGAAACTTGCGATTGGTGCTGAGCTTGAGAAACAAAGGGAATTATTATTACATTCAAGAAATGCACAAGCCAATCAGATGGTATCAAAGTGCATGAGAATGATTATTTATATTTTAGTTGTTATGTGGGCTTTGAATTTTACCGGAGTTTTAGGTCTTGATATTACAGCAGTTACCTTGTGCTTTACTTCTTGTGCGCTAATATTGATGATTCCAACGTTATTAGTTGATGTACTCAATATTAATAAGCCAATTATAAATTATGTGATTATATTGTGTGCAGTGCTTGTAGTTAGCATATTGAGTACGTTCTTGTCTTATTATGTTTATGCCATTGTACTGTTTCCGTTACTGGTTGCTTCTATGTATAGTAACCGTAAAATAGTGATTTTTACGGCAATTTTCAATATTCTTTCAACTGTTGTTTCTTCTGTCTTAAGTACATATTTCTGCTTATTTGAGAACATGATAGCAACAACTAATAACGTTCAAGATGCACTGATTTTTGTTGCAATGCCTGCAACATTTATTGTGATTGCCATGTCTATTGTTGCATTTTTCATTGTAGACCGTAACAGTCGCATGTTAAATGAAGCCATTGACAGTGATTTAGAGGTAAAGCGAAATCAAAAGGAAATGATTTTTGCATTTGCCGAGATTTCTGAGAACAAATCAAAGATGACAGGTGAACACATCAAGCGTGTGGCGGAATATATGCGCATCCTTGGTCGTGCATCTGGTTTTTCCGAGGATTTTGTGGAGAAACTTAGCACAGCATCCATGATGCACGATATTGGAAAACTTATGATCGATGAAGAGATTTTGGATAAACCATCCAAACTTACTGATGAAGAATACAACATCATGAAGAGTCATGTTTTGTATGGCTATGCTTTGCTTAAGAATACAACCGGAGATATCATGGATGTCGCCAGCGAGATTGCCCTTCAGCATCACGAGAGATGGGATGGTAAGGGATATTTGAGTATGAGAGGTGCTGAGATTGCATATCCTGCTCGATTAATGGCTGTTGCCGATGTATTTGATGCGTTAATGTCTAAGCGTTACTACAAGGAAGGCTGGTCCGTTCAGGAAGCTTATGACGAGATTGTGCGCGGAAGCGGCACACAGTTTGATCCTGACGTTGTAAAACTGTTTCAGGAGCACATTCAGGAATTTGTTCAGGTACTTGAGGAGATTCCAGACAAAAGTATTTACTAGAATGAGGATAACCTATGTTTCGTGTTATGAATGAATATATGAAGGGAATGCACCTTCAAGTAAGCGACCAATTCTATAATGTTATTAAATTCGCTCTGGATCAAGCAGAGAATGTGGCATCTTACTGCATCACTGTTAATTTCAACAGATATATCATTGATATCAAATTAAAAGAATTTTCAGTAGAATTAGCAAGAGAAGAGTATAGTTCCTTAGTATCTTTGATTGCCTGCCCATATTCAGAGATGTCTGTACGTTATAACGAAGGAAAATCCGTAAGATATCGTTATGCTACATGCGCAGAGAATAAAAAAGGATATTATTGTGATATGGTTTTCGGACCAGAATTATCATAGTGTATAGAAGGAAGGCAATGCCTTCCTTTTTTATGGAACAAACAATGAGGAGATTATAATTATGAAAGCTTTAAAAAGTATATTATCTGTAATAATTGGTATTATTATTATCATTGGCGCACTTACCCAATCCTTTGATAACGAGCCATATCAACAATCAAATGTTCATTATGAAATCGCAGAGATTGTAAGAGTAAAGGATGGTGACACTCTTTTATGCAAATTTTTAGAAACAGGAGAAAATGACACCGTTCGTCTGATTGGAATTAACACACCAGAATCAGTCCATGAAGATGAAGAAAAAAATACAATTTATGGTGATATGGCCTCTGAGTACACAAAAGCAATGCTGCCAAAGGGAACAATCGTCTATCTTGTCAGCGATGTAGAGGATGTTGACCAATACGATAGAAAATTAAGATATGTATATTTAGATAAATCACTGGAAACAATGGTAAATGCTATTTTATTAAAAGAAGGATATTGTACAACAATGCGTATTGAGCCAAATGTTGCCTTTGCAGACGAATTCTATCGGCTAATGGAAGAAGCAAAGGAGCAAGAGAGAGGCTTATGGCAATATGAAGAATTCAGCAGTTCACAATATAAATAATATGTAAACCAATTAGATATAAAATAAAAAGAAGTCTATCATAGAACAGAAAATGTACTTGATAGGCTTCTTTTATATTATAATGCATACATATTAAAAACTTCTAAATAATCCAATTACTTTACCTAGAATAGAAGCATCATGAACGATGATTGGATCCATAAAATCATTCTCAGGTTGTAAGCGGATATGATCAGCTTCTTTGTAAAAACGCTTAACTGTGGCTGAATCTTCAACTAAAGCAACAACAATATCAGAATTCGAAGCTGTTGGCTGCTGTGCAACTAATACAAGATCACCATCATAGATGCCCGCATTAATCATACTTTCACCTTGCACCTTCAGCATGAAGGTTTCCTTATTATGTAAGTATTCCGGTGGAACAGGGAAATATCCTTCAATATTCTCTACAGCTAAAATAGGTTGTCCGGCAGTAACAGTTCCAACAATAGGTACATTCACTAATTCGCGACGAGATAATCCAAATTCATCATCCAAAATCTCAATGGCACGTGGCTTTGTAGGGTCTCTTCTAATATATCCATTCTTTTCTAATGTCTCTAAATGAGAGTGAACAGAAGAAGTGGACTTTAAATGTACTGCATTACAAATCTCGCGAACTGCAGGTGGATATCCCTTATTCAATAAACATTCTTTAATAAATTCTAAAATCTCCCGTTGTTTATCTGAAATCTTACCATTTGCCATAGTATGTAACCTCCAATATATCAAAAATTCATATTTATTCCGAATATATGTTCCATTATATCATAGGAATAGCAAAAAAGCAAACAAATATTCCGAACAAACTTTCCGAACAAACTTTCGAAAATGTGCTTGACAAGCGAACAATTGTTCTATATAATACAAACATAGAACATACGTTTTGATAGGAGTGATTGTTATGAATAGAACAGAAAGTTTAAGAAAAAGAGCCATCGTGGTTCGTAGACAACGAATTGCATGTGTTATTATAACAGTGTTTATGATAGTATTTTCATCCATCTTTATCTTATCTGACGCAAAGACAGTAAAGGCAAGCAACCAGAATAAGAAGTATTTTACCAGCATTCAAGTAGAAGATGGAGATACCTTATGGTCCATTGCAGAAGAGTACATGACTGATGAATATGCATCCACAGCCAGCTATATTGCAGAAGTTAAGAAGATGAACAATATTAGTTCTGATCAGATAACAAGTGGCTGCTATTTGTTAGTTCCTTATTATGCAGAAGAACCATTACAATAATATATTGCAATGGTTCTAATTGAATACGTCACCCTTATACTCTGGGCCATCCTTGCAGATTACCATTAAGAATAGCAGTAAAAAGCTTTTCTTTTGCTCCTGGGTGGTCCTTATTAATTTGACTTAATAACTCCTTGGCATACTGACGTTTCGTAACGCCATCGGCAGGACACATATTTTTGACAACCGGTAAATCCATTAACTTGGCGAATGATGCCACTTCATGCTCGGATACATATAACATAGGTCTGATTAATGTAACGTCCATTCTGTCAAGATATGTGACAGGAGAGAAGGTATTAATTCTTCCTTCGAATATCAATGAAAGTAAAAAGGTTTCCATGACATCATCCTTGTGATGACCATACGCAAGTTTATTGTAGCCTAATTCCTTCATTTTTTCATTAAATGCGCCTTTACGCATTTTAGCACATAAAGAACACGGGTTAGATTCTTTACGTTCCTGGAATACAATATCAAAGATATCTGTTTTTATTAATGTATATTCAACACCTAATTCCTTGCAAAGCTTTTCTACAGGTGAGAAGTCCATGCCTACACCAAGGTCAACGGTCATAGCAAACACTTCGAACTTTTTAGGATAAAATTTTGATAAATTTGCCAAAGCATATAATAACGCCAAGCTGTCTTTACCACCGGATATACCAACTACGACACGGTCGCCTTCTTGAATCATGTCGAATCCATCAACGGCTTTTCTTGTATAACTCAATAATTTCTGTAGTTTCATAATAATTTCCTTATTTGATAGTATTTTTCACCTATCAAATTATACTTGATTTCCTTTTTGAATACAATATAATTTAATTGAACATGCCGCAAAACAACTAAATCGTAAAAAGAAATAGTAATAGTAATCTAAATACAAACATTCGCAAAACCCAGGTTTTACGAAATTATATAGCATATTTAGACAAAGTATGTTATAATATGGTTAATTATTATTTTTGGAGGTTTTTATGGCTGACAAAACATATCATCAACAGCAAACAATTACAAACACTGTTTTATTGCGTAATATTTTATCTGAATTACCAAAGTTTGTGACTACATATTTTCGAGGCATTGAGAATTCCTGTGCACCTACCACCAGATTGGAATACGCACGCGACATTCACAGTTTCTTTCAATATTTATGTTCTGTTAATCCATCATTAAAAGACAAAGAATTAACTGATATTTCGCTTGATATATTAAATTGTCTTGAAGCTGAGGATTTTGAAGAATATCTGGAATATATGAAATTTTATGAAAAAGATGGCCGTGAATTCATGAATAATGAGCGTGCCCTAAAGCGAAAATTAACTGCTTTACGTGGATTGTATAACTATTTGTATAAGAACGATAAAGTTGATAATAACGCCATTTTAAAGGTAGATATGCCTAAAATTCACAGCAAAACAATTGTTCGATTAGAGGCAAATGAGGTTGTCAACTTTTTAGATAATGTTGAATATGGAAGCCAATTAACTGAATCACAAAAGAAACGCCACAAAAAAAGTAAGTCTAGAGATTTGGCTTTATTGACTTTAATGTTAGGTACAGGTATTCGTGTATCTGAATGTGTTGGTTTAGATATCAACGATGTAGACTTTGATAATGAACGCATTAAAATTGTTCGAAAAGGTGGCTATGAAGCATTTGTATACTTTGGTGATGAAGCCCGCGATGCTTTAGAAGCATATTTAGAGGAAAGAAAGAAAATTATAACAAAAGAAGGACATGAAAATGCTTTGTTTTTAAGCAATCAGAATAGGCGCATTACAGTGCGTTCTGTGGAGAATCTTGTAAAGAAGTACTCCTCTTCTGTTACTCCTTTAAAGAAAATTACTCCACATAAATTGCGCAGCACCTATGGTACAGCATTGTATCAGGAAACGGACGATATTTACCTTGTTGCAGATGTTTTAGGACATAAAGATGTAAATACAACCAGAAAACACTATGCAGACATTGACGATTCCAGAAAACGAAACGCTCGAAACAAGGTACAACTACGAGAAAAATAATAATTATACAAGATTTTTAATCAAAAAGTCCTCCACTTACGATCCATATTGGAATCCTAAATGGAGGATTTTATTATAAGCAGAAACAAGTTAACATAACTTTTTTATGTAAACTATAGATTTTTTCTATCTATTAAATCAACGATAAAATCAACTGTACCATCAACACCAAGTAACGAACTGTCAATGCAAATATCATAACTACCGACTGCTCCCCACTTTTTTGTTGTGTAATAATTATAATAAGAACTTCTCTGCTTGTCAGCACGTATAATCTTATCTTTTGCTTTATCTGGCTTTAACTGTAATCGTTCGCATACTCTCTCAATGCGTTGCTCCATCGGTGCATAAATAAAGATATTTATACAATTATCGTAATTCTCTAAAGCATAATCTGCACAGCGTCCTACAAATACACATGATTCTTCATTTGCTAATTTTTTAATAGTATCGAATGCTGCCAAAAATACTTTGTGATTCAAAGGCATTTCCATGTTACCAGCTTGAAAACTCATAGCTGAATATGGGTCCATGACCAATGAATATAAAAAGCTTGAGGTCGGCTTTTCATCAAAATCATGGAATACTTCTTCACAAAGGCCACTTTCTTTAGCTGCCTTTTTTAATAATTCCTTATCATAGAAGCTAATATTCAACTTATCTGCTAATTTTTTAGCAATTTCATAACCACCGCTTCCAAATTGTCTGCCGATTGTAATGATAGTATTCTTACTCATAGGCCATTCCTCCTTCATGCAAAACCAGCTAGTATAATATAAATCAATTATATCACAATTTAGTTAAAAGGTCTTTAAAATATTGCGGTAACTCAGCCACAAATTCAACATATTCATTTGTGGTTGGATGCTGAAATCCTAACACCATAGCATGCAAAGTTTGACCTTGCAATGCTTTGAATGGACACTTTTTAGGTCCATAAACAGCATCTCCAAGAATTGGATGACCAATGGAAGCCATATGCACACGAATTTGATGGGTTCTGCCAGTTTCCAACTCGCACTCAATATATGAAAAACCATTTAATTGCTGTAACACTCGATAATGTGTAATGGCATCACGACCATTTTTCACATTTACAGCCATCTTTTTTCTATCATCCGGGTGACGTCCAATTGTTGTATGAATCGTTCCAGTCTCTGTTTTTAGATTACCATGAACAATTGCACGATATTTTCTAGTAATAGAATGCACTTTTAATTGTTCTGCCAGAGATTGATGTGCATTATCATTTTTACATACCACTAACACACCTGTGGTATCCATATCAATTCTATGCACAATTCCAGGACGCATTACTCCATTAATTGTAGATAACGAGTCTTTGCAATGATACAATAATGCATTTACAAGTGTTCCGGAATCATGTCCAGCTGCGGGATGTACCACCATGCCTTTTGGCTTGTTTACTAAAATTACGTCAGAATCTTCGTAAATAATGTCAAGCGGGATATTTTCTGGAACTACATCTAATTCAACCGGATCTGGTATGGTTATTGAAACAGTATCCTGTACTTTTAATTTGTAGTTTGATTTTGTTTTTGACTGATTTACACAAACCCGTTCTTCTGCAATTAAAGTCTGAATGTAGGAACGAGAATGTTCCGGCAACATCTCAGATAAAAATCTATCCAGACGCAATCCTACCTGTTCATTTTCAATGGTAAAATTATATAGTTCCATATCATTCAATCCTTACGTTTAAAATCAAAATCTTCATCCTTATAATAAAAAAGGATTAAAAATGACAGCACAAACATAGAAATAACCACATACATGTCTGCAACATTAAATACTGGGAAATTAATCAATTTAAAATACAAAAAGTCAATCACATATCCAAATCGAAGTCTGTCAATAAAATTGCCAATTGCACCGGAAAATAATAAAACCAAAGCGCAATTCAAAGGCAAAAACTTCTTTTGTCTTGACAAGAATATATAACAGGAAATCATAGCGATAATCAAAACAACCGTAATGATTCTAAAAAATGTCTGTTGTCCTGCAAGCAAGCCCCAAGCAGTGCCTGTATTACGGATATAATGTATTTCAAAAACATTTTCCCAAAGTGGTATAGAATTGTGTAACCCTAAGCGAGTATCAATTAAATACTTTGTAAATTGGTCTATAAAGATTAATAACAAAGCAACAATTGCGGGTAATCCAAATCTAATAAATCTCTTCATAAACAGCTTTTAGAGCTCCTTCCATGTCATTTTCTGTAACTGAGGTATCAATAAAGGCTTCACCGATGTTACGCATTAAAATGAATTTAATCTTACCGGCAGCCATCTTTTTATCATTCTTTGTAATCTTAACAACTTTTGGAATATCCATTTCCTCTGGAAAATCAGGGAACGGGAACATGGTAATTAAATCACAAATATCTTCATAGACTGATTGAGAAATAAATCCCTTTTGCACAGATAACTTTGCAGCCAAAATCATACCCATAGCCACACATTCACCATGCAGATATGCAAAGTTTTGATCTTTTTCTATGGCATGTCCTAAAGTGTGACCAAAATTTAAGAGTGCGCGCTCTCCTTTTTCTTTTGGATCATTTTCTACAACTAGGCGTTTGATATTGCAACTAACACGAATCATCTCAAGTAATGTTTCTGTATTTCTTGACTTAATATCTCTTGCATGCTCCATTAACCAAGTAAAATAGGAAGCATCCTTAATAATTCCATGTTTAATAATCTCTCCCATTCCGGAAATGAACTCACGGTCCGGAAGTGTATTTAATGTATTAACATTGATATATACCAGTTTTGGCATATGAAATGCACCAACCATATTCTTATAGGACGAAAAGTCAACGCCCGTTTTTCCTCCAATACTAGAATCCACTTGTGATAATAAACTGGTTGGAATTTGTACAAAATCAATACCACGCAAATAGGTTGCTGCAGTATAACCGGTTAAATCACCAACAACGCCACCACCTAAAGCAATCAACATGTCACCTCTGTCAAATTCGGCTACAATTAAAGCCTCATAGAGAGACTTCACAACATCGAGGTTTTTGTTCTCCTCTCCTGCCTTAAACATAAATGTAATAACTTCTCTGCATTTTCCTGCCAAACACTGTTTAATATCCTCAAAATACCGGGTTCCGACATTTGTATCTGATACAATACAAATTCTACGTTGTTTGATATCTAAACCTTCTAATTCAGTGCTTAGTTGATTAAAACTGTCGGAAAATACAATATCGTAAATTGGTTTTTCGTCTAAATGTACTGTCATTCTGTTATCCATAATATTCTCCTAAATGTACTTATGCCATATAGAAACTATATGGCATAAGAAATACTTTATTCATCAAAAAAATCAAAACCTGCGTCAGGATCTTCACCATCACCAATCAATCTGGTACCCTGTGGTTTGTCCTCAATATCACCTTCTAAAGCCTCATCTTCGGAAATCTCATCCTCAAGACTATCAAAAGGAGACGCATATGTTTCCTCCGGTTCTGTTGTTTCAGCAACAGGTTCCGAAACAGGTTCTTCAGTAGTGCCAAAGTTCACAGTTGGTATCTCAGCATCTGGTGTAAATGTATCCTGGTTAGAAGCATCATCCTTAACCGTATCAGCAACTGGTGGAACTTCCTCAACAGGTTCTGCCACTGGAGTAGCCTTAACCTCTGGTGCTGGCTCATCTTTAACAGCCTTCTTATTAGCACTTTTAGCCTTTGTACTAGCAAATGGATCCTGTCTGCTATCATCCATCTCATTTGTACTCTCGACTTTCACGCCAGCAAATGGATCTTGCATATTATCATCAAACTCATTTGTACTTTCAACTTGAACACCTGCAAATGGGTCCTTATATGTATCATTCTCTGCAAGTGAAGAATAACCAAAACCAGCAGATGATACATCACCACGCTCACCACTAATGGTTCCGCCAGTTCCATCTGCCATGCCAGCCAATGGAGATTCGTCTCTCATCTGTGGGTCACCTTCGTATGAACCAAATGCTTGCTGTGCCTGTGAAGCACCACCAGGCATTGGCATATTCGGAATAAATGCCGAAGCAGCAAAATTCATCTCTGGTACAATATCGGAAGCCTGAATAGCATCAATGATGTCTGGAGAAACATTGCCAAATGCTTCCATCTCAGTAACATCAATAGACATGCTATCACCATTTACCATATCAACATAGTTCTTAAATAACTTATTCAACTGTGCCTTCATGCTGGCGTACATCTGTGCCATGGCAACAGTCTGCTTATGTGTCAGTGCATAATCTGACTTAGCCTGCTTTAATAATTCCTTAGCCTTTGCTTTCGCATCAGCCTCAGTTTTCTTAGCTTTGGTTTCAGCTTCTGTAACAATCTCTTCTGCAGTTTTTTCTGCAACCATAAGCTCACGCTGCAAAGATTCTTCCATAGCTTTATAACGGATTAAATTGTCATTCAAATCCTTGATCTCAGCGATCTGTTGTGCGTTAGATCTATATAATTCTTCATAGTTTCGAAGTAATTCAACCATGAAACTATCAACATCTTTCTTATCGTAACCAATACCGGTACGAAATGTCTTCTGTCTAAAATCAATTGGTGTAATCATCTAAGCAACCCTCCCCATATGTAAGTCATCAATACTGATTAATATCTGGATAAATCTGGAGAAACAGTGGCTTCATTCAAAATCTCGCTTCTCAAATCTCCTGATACGTCAACAGCATCTGGTGCCGCAATAAAAATATTGGCCGAAATAGCCTGCAATGTACCGTCTAATGCATAGCAGGAACCTCCAATAAAATCGATTACTCTCTGAGCAACATTGATGTCAATACCTTCTAAATTTACAACAATGGCTCTACCTTCTCTTAAATAATCTGTTACTGATTGAGCTTCATTAAAATCCTGTGGCTTAATTACGTACACTGTGTTATTACCTCGACTATTATAATTTTTTTGTGGACGACTATTGATTGAAACTAATTTGTTGCCAGAACCCATTCTGGATGCCGGTTTTGCCTGTGCTGCAGACTCCTTAGCCTGACGTTTAAATAATGGCATATCATCGATATCATCATCGTCGTCATCTTCATCCTCATCGTCATCTTCATATTTATTCTTTCCACCGAAAAGTCCTGACATAGAGAAGGATGACTTATGTCCTAAATCTTCATCCTCTTCTTCGTCATCATCTTCGTCAAATAAATCATCTTCATCATAATCATCTTCATCATTCAAAGTGAATAAACTCAGAAACTTATTAACATTCTTGCCCATGACCTATCTCCTATCTTATACATTATAGTGTCTTTCACCAAAAATACCTGTACCAACACGAATCATCGTAGACCCTTCTTCAATGGCTACTTGATAATCATTAGTCATTCCCATGGATAAGACATTCATATTAACATTATCGATGTTTTTCGAATTGATGTCAAGTAATAATTGACGTAAACGCTTAAAATGCACACGGTTTTCTTCCGGATTTTCTACAAATGGAGCGATTGTCATCAATCCACAAATCTTAATATTAGAAAAATCCTTGATTTGCTGTATAAAATTCTCAACTTCCGCAACTTTTAAACCGAATTTGGTATCTTCTTCCGCAACATTTACTTCTAATAAAATATTGCAAATCACATCTCTTTTGGCAGCTTCCTTTTGAATGGTTTGAGCCAGTTTTAAGGAATCAACTGAATGGATCATGTGAACCTTATCCACAATGTATTTCACCTTGTTTGTTTGTAAATGTCCAATCAAATGCCATTCAACTTCGGAATCAATTTGTTCGTACTTTTCAACCAGTTCTTGCACTTTATTCTCGCCAAAAACTCTATACCCTAATGAAACAGCTTCTTGTATCATAGATAATGGTTTTGTCTTACTAACGGAAATTAACTGTACATCATCCCTGTTTCTGCCTGAACGTTCACATGCACTTTTAATTTGTTCTTCTACATCAGCATAATTTTCTTTTAACATGTATGTTACCACCTTTTAATAAATTATCTGTCCTTCTGAAGCAGACTCACCATCTAATAGTATGTAATCATATAGTGTAATACTATTATCAACATGATCTTTCACAATACAGAAATCATCTTTTTTGTTAATAATTTCAACTTGCTTGAATTGTGCAGTACCTTTATTGGCAGAAAAAACACCGGTTAATGGTTTTGTAGACAACTGATTCGTTGATAATGTATCAGTGGAATTCGGTGCAACGATAATATCACCAGGTTCTAGCGATTGCATGTCAATATAACAATACTCCTCATCCATACCATAGATGTTGGGACTAATCTGAACAACTGATAACTCGCCATTTTCATCAAGCACACGCTTGTTCAAGTATTTTGCCGTTGATGAATTGCTTCCGGCAGTCAAATATGAAATAGGAATCTGATATGCATTAATATCTACAACTGCAGAATTTGGAATCTTCAGTCCCGTTGGACTATCCACCTTAATACATACCTCTAAAAAACGATCATCCACAAAATCAACCATCAATTTATTTAAAATAATGTTAATGTATGTCCCATCACTTTTATTCAACAACTCAAAATTACAGTCCACTTCATGATTCAAGTTATCAATGGTAATGGTTACGACGGTTTCTTCTTTTAATAATGCAACCTGATTCTCAGTTAATGGCGCAACAATGTTCCAGTCATCACTCTCCACAATCTTGTATACAGGTGAGCCGGCATTGATAATATCACCAGACTTTAAAGAAACTTTGTCATAATTTCCAGACTGAAACGTTGACTGATTCACTGCATCAACAGTATAACTCTCAAAACCATCCTGATAGTAGGTAACAATGCCACTCATATCAGACGGAACGGATTTGAAGGTATTTGCTAAATCATTGCCATTGGATGTTGCCTGTTCAATCAACAGTTCATTTGTAACCTCTAACATTAGATTTTGCAAATCTCCTTTAAAGTTATATACACTGTCAAAGTTGTCCGAACTATAGGTAGACCGAAACATGGTAATTCGTTTTTTAATGGTCTCATAGTCTTCTACTGCAAGCTGAATGCTGTCACCTGCCGTCTCAGCAAGATAATCATATACACTTCCAGTTTCATCAATTGTGTAAACAGTTGCGTTTTTACCTACTCGCTCGCCATCACGAATATAATAACTGACATATCCTGAACTTACAGCATTCACAAGAGTTTCCTTACGAACAGCGATTCCAGTAACATAAAAGTTATTATCAATGTAACTACTTTCCACACAATATACTGACGGTTTTACATGCTTTATGGAAATTGCAATTTCAATAATTAAATAAAAGAGTAAAACCGCAAAAATGACAAATCCTATATTTAAATAAAAGGGTCTTCTAAACTTGACCACATTTTTATTTTTTTTAGCCATAATTCCTCCAAAATCTCTCTTAAATCCACCATATATTGTACCATTTTTACACAATTACTACAACAAGGAATATAATATTAATTTTGCGAAATACTACTAATGCTGATAACTTTTTAAGGAGGCGATTTCATGAAGTCAGGTGGACTTGACTATACAATTCTGACCCTTGTAATCATTGGTTGTATCAACTGGGGTTTGATTGGCTTCTTTGATTTTGACTTAGTAAGTACCTTATTTGGTCAAATGTCATTGCTTACTAGAATTGTTTATGCAATTGTAGGTATCTCCGGTATTTATGCTATTACCTATTATGGCAGAATGAGAAATCTGGAGGCATAATGAAAAAAGGGAGTACCGCTCAAAAAGGCGATACTCCCTAATTTATTTAATAGTGGATAGCATTTTCATCATACTTTTATATAATACTTCTCTCTCAGAAGCACCAGAAACAACCAGATAATATGTATGATTATTGGAAAACACCTGCATCACAAGACAATTGCCGGCAGCCTTAGTAGTTCCTGACTTCCAAGCACCTAGTTCAAAACGGGAATCCAAGTTATATTCTCCACTCATAAAACCATTTGTGCTCTTGATTAACAAAGTCACTTCTTTGCCTTCTGCATTTGTATAAGCAAGTGTATATTCTGTAATAGCATCAATCTCTTTTACAAAATCATAGTCGGCAAATGCACGGAAAAACAAATATAAATCATATGGTGTAGTATAATGATTTTCATCATGCAAGCCATGACAATTTACAAAATGGGTATTGGTGGCACCCAAAGTATATGCTTTTTGGTTCATAGCCTCTACAAAGGCTGCTTCTGAGCCACTTATCATCTCTGCAAGCACAATGCCACAATCATTTAGCGACCGAATAAGGTAACCATATATCAAATCCTTAACCGAAATGGTATCTCCCATTTTCAAATCTAATCTGGCAGCATCTGGATCCAACGGAATGTTGTGGCCAAGTGTTATCTTATCTTCTAGTTGAATAACACCTTCATTCAAAGCATCCATAATCAGTATTCCTGACATAACTTTAGTCATGCTAGCCGGGAAAATGCGGTCATATCCGGAAAGGCTATATAGGCATTCCTGGTTTGTGTCGTCAATCAAAATGGCCGATTTGACATCTGCCTTTGTCAGCAAACCAGTGACAGAGTCTTCGTAAGGTAAAACAGTGATTTTATCTGCATAACCATCAGCAGTATTTCTTATAATAGTACTGTTAAACGCCGTCTCCGGAACCTGTTCTATATTATATTCATTTGTTACTGCAATCAAATTGCAACCTGTGAAAGAAAATGCAAGGGTAATCGAAAGAATAACCCCTGCAATTTTTTGAATAGCATTCTTCATAATTATTTGAACATTTCTCTCCAATCTAAATCGCCTCTGTCCAATGCCTTAATTAGTAATTCGGCAGTGGCAAGATTTGTAGCCAAAGGAATGTTATGCATATCACAAAGAGAGAAAATGCCGTTGATATCAGCATCATTTTTCTTTGGATTCATTGCATCTCGAAGGAAAATAACCATATCAATATCATTATTTTCGATTTCTGAACATAACTGCTGAACGCCACCTAAGTGACCAGCCAAGTATTTATGAACAGTCAAATTAGAAACTTCTTCAATGAGACGTCCTGTTGTTGCCGTTGCATAAAGTTCATGTTTATTTAAAATACCCCTGTATGCAATGCAGAAATTCTGCATTAACTTCTTTTTCGCATCATGTGCAATTAGTCCAATATTCATAACTCGCCTCCAAATAACTTAATATTTCTTGCGTTGTAGACCAATATTTAAAACCAGGCCCATTGCGCCACAGGAACTAACAAGAGAACTTAAACCATAACTGATAAATGGTAATGGAATTCCTGTATTTGGTAGTATTCCTGTTGCAACACCCATATTAATAAATGATTGAAATCCCATCCAGGCTGCAATACCAGAAGCAATTAACATACCTTCTCTATCAATTGCCTTTCTTGCAATACTGATGCATTCCAATACTAAAAGTAACATTAAAATAATGATACCCACACAACCAATAAAACCAAGCTCCTCTCCTACTACGGAAAAGATAAAGTCTGTCTGTTGCTCTGAAATAAAATTCGCATCTTTCACCGTCGCAATAGTACCGGAATTTAATCCTTTTCCAGTCAGCATACCAGAACCAATTGCCATTACGGAATTATCCTGCTGGTAGTTCGTCGCTAAATAATCCTGAGGATACAAAAATGCCATCACGCGTCCTAACTGATTCTCTGTTAAAAGCTTTTGTCCCGGAGTTTGTACATACCAGAGAAAACTACCTGCAATCGGTATCAAAATTAAAACCGCAATACCAATAATCTTATAACTTAAACCTGCAACAAAAATCATCGTAAACATAATGACAAACACATCAATTGTAGTCGATAAGTCAGGTTCCATAAAGATTAACAATAATGGTATCGCACAACAAATTGCAATGATGATTAGATTTCTGGCTATATTCAGATTGTTGTCCATCTTGGTAAGTAATACAGCAAGAAATATGATCATGATTATCTTCGAAAATTCTGAAGGTTGTATGGTCATAGAATCAGTAATCTTAAACCAACGGGTTGCACCGTTATTGGTGTAACCAAACACAAATAGCGAAGCTAAAATCACTATATTTAAGATATATAACAGAATATAGAACTTGCAGAATTTGTGATAATCAATCAGCGACAGCACAATCATACCAGCAAAACAGACCACAACACCAAATATCTGCTTTTTTAAATAACTGCTGTCAGCGCTATTGATAACCAACGTTCCGATGACGCTAAGAGCCAACACAATCGCAAATAATTTGAAATTGTAATTTCGTAGTCTATACTTACTAAACATACTGTCTGTCACTTCCTAGAATCGCAGTTTTATTTTGCTGCTTTATTCTTCTTCAAATCCTTAATTGGAATATTAGCAATCAAAGCTGGAACTGAACCATTACCTTCTTGAGATTCTGTCTGTGTAATCTGAATATCAAGACCTTCAGCGTCAATTTCCATGTATTTAGCAATTACTTGAATGATGTCATTTTTAATCTTTTCCATAACATCTTCTGAACAATTTGCTCTATCTGAAACTAATAATAATTTGAGACGATCTTTTGCCGTATCACTAGAGTTTTTCTTCTTAGTAAATAAATCAAAAATACCCATATCTTTCGCACCCCTTTTCTTTAGTTTGACTTTTTAAATAATCCAGATATTTTCTTAAAGAAACCTGGGTTTGTCAAATCCAGATAAGGAACATCTTCACCTAAAATACGTCTACAAACGTTCATATATGCTCTACCTGGTAATGTATTATCACCAACTAAAGGCTCACCTTGGTTAGTAGAGATAACAATATTCTCGTCGTCTGGTACAACACCAATTAAATCAATTGCTAAAATCTCAACAACGTCTTCAATTGACATCATATCGCCACGCTTTACCATATCCATACGAATACGGTTTACTACGAGATTTGATTTTGTAATCTCGTTTGCTTCTAACAAACCAATAATTCTGTCTGCATCACGAATTGCTGAAACCTCAGGTGTGGTTACTACCAAAGCGCGGTCTGCAGCTGCGATAGCATTTTTAAAGCCCTGTTCAATACCGGCAGGACAATCCAGAATTATGTAATCAAACTCTTCCTTTAACTCCTCAACTAACTTCTTCATCTGCTCTGGAGAAACAGACGTCTTATCTCTGGTTTGTGCTGATGGAAGTAAATGTAATGTAGGATACTTCTTATCCTTGATTAACGCCTGCTTAATCTTACAGTTGCCTTCAATAACATCAACTAAATTATAAACGATACGGTTCTCCAAACCCATAACTACGTCCAAGTTACGAAGTCCGATATCTGTATCGATTAATACAACTTTCTTATCAAGTTTTGCAAGACCAGTACCAATATTGGCGGTTGTAGTGGTCTTACCAACGCCACCCTTTCCAGATGTAACAACAATTACTTCACTCATTCTTAAACTCCTCCACTCATCTAAAGTTCATATGTTATAAATGAATATCATTTAGTACCGATTTTTTAACCGGTTCAATATAAATATTTCCATTTTCAACAAAAGCTATCTTCGCTTCGTCATCTACTTTTCGCCACTTAGGCTTGTCTGCACTACGTGCAATTGCATCAGCAATCTGAATTAACATCGGATTCATAGATAATGCAAGCACAAAGGCGTTCACATTCCCTGTTGCACCGGCATGGGCTGTTCCCTTTAATCTTCCAATGACAATAATATTACCGGAAGAAATAATGCTGGCACCGGGATTCACATCACCTAACACTACAATACTGCCTTCAGACTCCAACGACTGACCAGAACGAAGTGTGCCTTTATAAAACATACTGTCATTATAAAGCATCGTTGCCTTATTCTCGTATATCATACGAGGGGCAGGCACTTCACCTTGCATATCCATAAAAACATCTGTTGATTCCTCAGAAATCGCGGTATCCTTCTCAGCGTCATTGCTTTGACCGGTACTTTCACTCTCATTGGCATCAATCACGTAGGAAATGTGCAACTCAGTTTTCTCCTGTATCTCTTTTAAAATCAAATCCAACTCATCATTTGTTAAAGTTCGTCCTTCAACAGTTAAAGCCAGACTTACATTACCACGAAAAAACTTCTCTGCTTCAATAAATTTTTCACCAATCATGGTTAATAAATCATCAAAGGGAATCTCGCCATCTAACACTAGGCGGATTCCAAATTTATTACCTTTAATCAATACTGGATTATGCATATTAGCCTCCATATTATAATAAACGAAAAATACATGTATAGCAAGTAAAACTTAAGTTAATCAGCCATATTTGCATTACCGGAAACGCTTTCATCATCCAATGCTGCAGGGTCATACATATATGCGTAAATAAAGCTTGCTAACTCTTGCGCATTACCGGAAGAATATCCAAAAGGAATCTGCACTGTTACCGATACCTCTGGTGATTTAAACGGTGCATAAGACACAAACAAAGCATGGTTTGGTCGGTTCTTATTCTCCTGGGCTGTACCTGTCTTACCAGCAACTTCAACATTGATGCGATTAATCAATGCATTTTCAGAAATGTGGTCTTTTACCACTCTTCTCATACCATTGTGAACCACACGCCAAATATCGTTGGAAATGCTGATTTGACTAGACACATTGTGAGTATTGGCAACTACAGTCTCGCCATTAAAGTTTTTCTGCTCCTTCACAAGGCTCAAGTCATAACAGGTACCGCTATTCGCAATGGCTGTGACATACTTAGAAAGCTGCGTTGCAGTATAGTTATGAGTACCCTGACCAATGGCAGAACGAACAGCATCAGAATCTGAAATCTTTGGCTCTGCTTCAGAAAGCTCAATACCAGAATTACCATTTAAACCAAACAAACTGGCATATTCTCTTAAACTGTTTAAACCTAAGTTATCGCTATAAATACCATTTAAGCCTGTACCCAAACGATATCCAAGTTCATAGTAAAAATAGTTACAAGAATTCTCCAAAGCACTCTCAATGTTCATAGTTCCATGGGTGCTTGGGTAAATCCAACATTTTGCCGGAATTGCAATCTCCTCAAAAATACCGGCTGTTTTAATTGTGCCACCAGTTGAAATCTTACCTTCACTCACCGCCGCAATGGAGGTAATCATCTTAAAGGTAGAACCCGGAGCAGTTCTTTGCTGTGTTGCTCGATTATACAGTGGCGTCGTTTTATCATTCGTCAATTTTGCATAGTATTCTGCATTGATGGAATTGGTTAGCAAATTATTATCATAACTAGGATAACTAACCATTGCCAACACTTCACCGGTATTTACATCTGTTACAACAACTGAACCGGAACATGGGTCAAGACCCAATTGGCCTGGTGTAATATCCAAGTTAGTAATCTTTCTCCTGATAAATTCATAAGAACCAATGGAACCGGACACCAAAGCATTGTAGTCACTGTCTTCCTCAGAGTTCAAAACACCCTGCTCATATAGTACCATGGCAATTTGTCTAAAGCTTATCTGCTTATTCTTAACCATGTACTGAATAACTAATTTGCTAAATTCATTGTCATCAGAAATGCATTTTACAATATAATCCACAAGCACACTGTATAATTCTTCAGATGTGTAATAATCTACATCAATATCAAAGGCCTCAATATTTACCGCACCCTTTGTCACTGCATACTGAATATATTCACCCAGGGAAATGCTGCCTTCAATATATTGCTGTCTGGTACTATCATTGTCCTCAATCACAGAAAAATTCATAACATCTGAATCGCTTAAAAACTCATAAATGTATTCCATATAAGCTTCCATCGTATCATTCAAACGAGCGATATCAGTGAAATTGTTCTTTAGTTCATTTTTTACTTTTTCAACGGCATTTCCATGCTCTGCTGTAATCTGACTATATATTCTGCTTTCATTATCACCGGCATTAGGTGTCTTCATATGATCAATGCTAATAATATTATTGTTAAACAAAGCAAAATATACGGAATGCTCAGGGATTACAATGTCATCATCACTATTTCTGTCCGAGGTACCGGAAGTCATATTTGATAATAAAATACCTGCAAGCTCTTTTTCTAATGCATTATAGCAATAGATCTGCAAGTCACGGTCAATAGAAAGATACACATCATTTCCCGGAGATGCCTCAATGGTGTCTGTAACCTCTAGCACACGTCCAAGGTTGTCAACATACATATTCTGCGTACCTTTTTTACCACGCAAATCTGCTTCCAAGACCTTTTCTAGACCAGTCTTACCCACCATATCAGTGGTGCTGTATCGATTGCCATCCTCTAAATCCTTGTTGTATGCTTCCATATCTTCAGAGGAAATATTGCCAATGTAGCCGATAATATGTGCCATGTAAGTGGAATCATTGTATTGTCTGATAGAATCCACAATAATATCCATTCCTAGCAAATCAGCAGAGTTTTCTTGTATGGTTGCCATAGATTCCTTACTAATATCTAAGGCGATGGTAACTGGTACATACTGCTGATATCTGTTCAACCATAAGCTATATCTAACTGCCATAATTTCTAGTGCATCTGAAAGCTCATATTCTTCTGATATTTCAAACATTCGCTTTCCGGCTATATATTCATACACTTCTTTCGCAGAAGCTTCTAACTGCTCTTTTGACAAATCATCAATATTAGAAGCACTGTATACTTCCATCAGAAAACGCTTTCTTGCAGAATCACTAACCGCAAATTCTAATTCTCCACGTTTATTTAAAACAATATTAAAATTGTTTACCAATTCATCCCCATTTTTCTTTAAGATCTGAATGGTATCATAAACAATCTTATTCTTTAGTTCATTTTCGGAAATCTCCAATTCCTCCGCTCTGGAAACCAATTCACTGGAATTGCCAAAAGTTAATGAATATACAAGTTTATTATACGCCAATAAATTACCATTTCTGTCGAAAATGTTACCTCGGGAAGCTTCAATTGGTAGACTACGTTCGATTTTATATGTGAAATTCTTTAAATGCTCCTCTCCTTCGACAATTTGCAACTGAAATAGTCTGGAAATGAGCAAAGCAGACATAAATATCATAAGGATTGTTACAACAAATAATCTGTGAGTCACATAAGTTCTAATATTTTCTTTAATGGTTTCAAAAAGTTCATGTAACACTTTATGTCTCACTTCCTTCCTCTAATCGTTTCAAAGCACGATTGATTAGCATATATACCTTATATAAAATCAAAGTCACTAAAACAGTATAAATCATCTCTGGCACAATGATATTCTTTAAGTAAAATCCATAATCCAAGTGATTTCTTAACAGGAAAAATATTACGTAAACCACAGAGCCATATAGGAAGTCATTGGCAGCAATCATTACCATAGGCAACAAGACATCTTCCACGTAATAGAATCTGTGAAAAAAGCCATTGGCATATCCGAAATACATATAAATCATTGCATACGGACCAATCGCAAATCCACAGAATAAATCAACTAAAATACCGCAAAAAAAGCCCACTAACAAGCCTTCTTTTCTACCTCTCATCAAACCAAATGACATAGTAAGCACTAACATGAGATTTGGTACTACTCCTGCAAGGGGTATAAAAGAAAAGACTGCTGTCTGCAACAAAAACGATATTAAAATGAGTATTCCTAACACAATAGCTCTAACCATTGCAACTCCTTAAATTCTAGTCATTATTCTACAATTTGTTTTCTCTCTTTAATTACCAATACTTCCTGAATATTGGAAAAATTAACAGCTGGAATTAGTTTTGCTGATTTTGTCAGATTGTTTGCATCTAAAGTAATATCACTGACGTAACCAATGGTAATACCTGCAAGATATTTGTCACTGATATATGATGTCACTAACTGGTCTCCTACTTCCACATCAGCACTTTTATCAATAAATTCCACATCAATATATCCGTCACCAATCTGCGTTAAATTACCAGACACCGTACACAGATCAGAGTTATCTAAAAACATGGCACTTACTTTACTGGTATCATCAATAATAGCACGGACTCTTGCCCAGTCTTCTCCTACTTCTGTAACAATTCCAACCAAACCATTGCCTGCTAACACATTACAATCAATCTGGATGCCATCGGCAGTACCTTTGTCAATAATAAATGTATTAAACCAATTACCCGCATCTCTGGCTATCACCCTAGCTGCAACCTTTTCATAACTTGGATATGTTTCATCTAAGTTATACAAGGCACGTAAACGGTCAAGCTCATAGATATCCTGTTGATATTCCTTGGCTTCATTTTTGTATGCTTCAATCTGCGTTTTTAAAATAGCATTTTCCTCTTGCAGATTGCTTATTTCTTCTAACATCTCCGTTTTATCCTTCACATAGATACCAACAGAATTCAATACATTCTGCATAGGCACAATCACAGTAGATGTTACTGCTCGGAGCGGAACAAATGCATGGTCAAACAATAAGGAAACCAGCAACAAAACGATACATATGACTGTTAACAGCAACATGATATATTTAGGTGGTATATCTCTTTTTTCTTTAAATCTCATGATAGTAAGCCTCTTTCTTTTAAGCTGACATAACAATTATCGCCAATAATGATATGGTCTGATAAGGTAATCCCCACTAAATCACCTGCTTCCTTCACACGATTTGTAAATAACAAATCAGACTGACTTGGTTTTGGCAAACCAGAAGGATGATTATGCACTAAAATCATAAAAACAGCCTCACATTTCATCGCTTCAATCAATATCTCTCTCGGCGTTGTTTGTGCTGACTTAACAGTTCCTTCTGCAATCTTTCTTTCACAAAGCAAACGAAGCTTCGTATCAAAGAACATGACATGAATTTCTTCTCTCGGCAAATGCCGTAACTGCTCCATGAAATAATCTGCCACAGATTGGGGATTCGAAAATGAAATCGTATTTTCAACATTTGTACGGGCAATTCTTCTGGATAATTCACCAATACACATAATCTGTATGGCTTTTACAGCTCCAATCCCCCGCACATTTCTTAGTTCTCTACCGGATAAATGATATAATGCCGTCAGATTTCGATAGGCAGGATGCAAATTCAAAACCTCAGTGGCCAATTCTACTGCCGTTTTATCTTTGCTCCCTGTCCTTAAAATAACCGCAAGTAATTCAGCATCCGATAATGCTGTGGGACCATATTTTTCGCATTTTTCGTAAGGTCGCTCTGCCTCTGGCAGAGACTTCATTGTAAATATAGACATCTTATCTCCTTTCAGCCCTCCAAGCACAAAAGTAGATAAATGTTTTAACAAATTATTTTAACATGATATCAGCTTTTTTTCTACCATTTTCTGTAATGTCATCATCATTCCTAGTTTTGCATGATAGTAGGTTAAGCCACCTTGAAAATACACCGCATATGGCTCCTTCATAGGTGCGTCAGCACTAAGCTCAATGGATGAACCTGATACAAATGCTCCTGCAGCCATAATTACATCACTGTCGTAGCCAGGCATTGCCCAAGGAACAGGCACTACATAGCTATCAACCGGTGCTGCCGCCTGAATACCCTCACAGAAGGCAATGACTTTATCCGGGTCACCAAATGTAATAGCTTGAATAATATCGTGACGACTCTCAGTGGCATTTGGCACACAGGCAAAACCTAATTTTTCATATATGTTTGCTGCAAGAATTGCGCCTTTTAACGCACCATTTACTACCTGTGGTGCCAAAAACAGACCCTGGGTCAACTGACTGGTAATCCCTAATGTCGCACCAACCTCTCTTCCGAGACCAGGTGTTGTTAGTCGATACGATGCATTTTCAATACATTCTGTAGTTCCACAAATATAACCTCCGATTGGTGCCAAACCACCACCCGGATTTTTGATTAAGGAACCAACAACCATGTCGGCACCTACGTCTGATGGCTCTAATTCTTCTACAAATTCACCATAGCAGTTATCCACCATACAAATCACATCCGGCTTGATTTCTTTGACAAAAGCAATCAATTCACCAATCTGCTTTACTGAAAAGGTTGGTCTTGTCTGATAGCCCTTTGAACGCTGAATGGTCACTAATTTTGACTTATCCGTAATTGCTTTTTTCACATTGTCATAGTCAAAAGTACCGTCAGGGAGCAAATCCACCTGCTTATAAGTAACTCCATATTCCTTCAAAGAACCTTTGGAATCACGAATACCAATCACTTCCTCTAAAGTGTCATATGGTTTTCCTGCAGGTGACAATAATTCGTCACCTGGACGCAAATTGCCAAATAAAGCCGTTGCCAATGCATGAGTACCACAAGTAATCTGTGGACGTACCAATGCAGCCTCAGTGTGAAATACATCTGCATAAATATCCTCTAGCGCATCTCGACCGATATCATTATAACCATATCCTGTGGAACCGGCAAAATGTGCCTCGCTCAATCGATTCTTTTGCATAGCACCAATTACCTTCATCTGATTACATTCAGTGATACGGTCAATTTCAGCGAATCTGTCCTTTAAGGATGCTTCCACATCTGCACAGAACTGATACACTTTTTCATCAATACCAAAGTTTTTGTAATGTTCTCTTATATTCATACTAGTATGCCTCTCTCTTTCATTTTATCTATCATTGTATTTAGAATATCTTCCTCAGATTGAAATTCCGGTCGATTTAACCAGATAACTTCTTTTTCACGTTTAAACCAGGTAATCTGCCGTTTTGCAAAATGTCTGGTATCCCGCTTTAGGATGTATAACGCATCTTCTAAGGTGCATTTTCCATCCAGATAATCCAGAATTTCCTTGTAGCCCAGTCCTTCCATGGATACCATGCCACGCTTACATCCATTTTCCTTTAACTGTTTTACTTCGTCCAATAAACCGTCATCCACCATTTTATCGATACGCAGCTCGATGCGGTCATATAATTTCTGTCTGTCATCATTTAACACGAAATACAGGAAATTATATGGCGAATTTCTTTGACTCTGTTCTTCGTTGTGTTCAGAAATCGGTTGTCCTGTCTGATAATAGAACTCCAAAGCACGAATCACACGTTTATGGTTGTTTTTGTGAATGATTTCACAGGATGCAGGGTCAACCTTGCGAAGCATCTCATATAAATAGTCTGCACCATTTTTTTCCAATAATTCAGTTAATTCCTTGCGATAGGCATCATCACCATCATTTTCAGAAAAATCAATGTCATAAAGCAATGCCTGGATATAAAATCCGGTTCCGCCAACCACGATGGGAATCTTGCCCTTTGCATAAATCTCATCCAATGCTTTCTTTGCCATTGTCTGAAACGCAACCACATCAAAGGAATCCTTAGGGTCTAAAACATCAATTAAATGATGTGGTATGCCTTCCATTTCATCAGGCATAATCTTAGCAGTACCCACATCCATGCCTCTATACACCTGCATAGAATCAGCAGAAATCATCTCGCCATTGATTTTCTTTGCCAATGCAATGGAAAGCGCCGTTTTACCCACAGCTGTGGGACCAGTTAATATAATTAATGGTTTCTTATCCATACTAAACTCCTATAAATAACATTTCATTAAAAAAGGACAGTGAACCTGCCACTGTCCTATTATAGTATTTTGGGAATTTTAAGTAAAGTCTATTTTGTAATGATAATGTTGGTGCCGTCCATTTTAATCTTCACACGGTTATCAGTGATACCGGCAGCCTCCAAATAGTCATGCGGTATCTGCACACGACCATTTTTATCCAAGATCGCATACTCCTCATGGGTATCTGCGGCTGAAAAGTTATCTAACTCTTTGATTTTTGATAAGTAATCTGCTTTTATCAGACGTTCACTACTGATTTTTCCATCTCTAATGGACACCACGCGATTTACTTTGTTAGATAATGACAGGTCGTGGGTAACAATCACAATGGTTACTCCCAGTTCACGATTAAATTCACGGAACATATCCTGTATCATATTAGAGGTTTTCATATCCACGGCACCTGTCGGCTCATCTGCCAAAAGAATCTTTGGTTGATTTGCTAGGGCAATGGCGATGGCAATTCTTTGTTGTTCTCCACCAGATAACTGATGCAACAAACGGTCACGCTTATGAGATAGACCTACCATTTCCAACAGTTCTTTTGCTCTATCCTTTTTATTCACATTTTTGTTCTTGGCAAATTGCATGGGAACCATGATATTTTGCTCAGCGGTCAGATACGGAAAAAGATTTCTGGCGTTATTTTGCCATACAAATCCAACTGTGTTTTGCTTATAATCCTTTAATTGCTCATCTGTATATTGAAATAAATCTTCACCATCTACAAATAAACGGCCCGCTGATGGTCGTTCCAAACCACCTACCATATTCAAAAATGTGGATTTACCACTACCACTATTACCGATAATAGCAATCAATTCTCCCTGTTCAATTGTCAAATCCAGTCCTTGTAACGCCATGACTTCAATGTCTTCTGTCTTATATATCTTTACAAGGCCTTCACATTTAATCATTTCCGGCATCGACTGAACCTCCTTCAATTTCTCCATCACTAATTTCATATACACAATCGCCAAGCTGCATCAGTCCTGGGTCATGGGTAGTCATTACGATGGAAATATCTTCTTTTTCTAATAAATCCTTAAATAACTGCATTACCTTTAAACCGGTGTTTGTATCTAAGGCACCTGTCGGTTCATCGGCAAAAATCACCTTTGGGTTATGGGCAATCGCTCTGGCAATGGCTACTCTTTGCTGCTCACCACCAGACATTTCATAAGGCATATGTTGCATTCTCTCAGCAAGTCCCACATTGGTTAAGCACTCAATTGCCCTTGCCTTACGGTCACCTTCATAACCAGCCAAACGCAAACCAAACTCAACATTCTCATAGGCACTCATAATGGGGATTAACGCAACCGACTGAAACACAAAACCAAACTGTCTTCTTCTAAGCATATCCCGTTCCGTATCTGACAGAGCACCAATTTCTTGACCGTCAAAGGTAATACTTCCTTCTGTCGGCGTATCCAAAGCACTAATAATATTAAGTAGCGTGGTTTTTCCGGAACCGGAACGCCCTTTTATAATCGTCAAACTATTTTCAGGTATATCAACCGAAACACCCTTTAATGCATAAAAGTTCTCGCCATCACCCACAGGGAATGCACGTACAATATTCTTAGCTGTTATAATATGACTCATATCATTCCCTCCTATTCTTCTCCAAGTTTTAATGCGTGGACGATGTTTAATCCCTTGATTTGTTTTATAAGAATCACAAAGCATACAATCAGCATAAGCACAATGGTGATTGCCAATTTCGTCAAATCAAACCAATTAATTCTGATTACATACTCCAACAAGTGCTTGTGCGGAGCATAGGCAATCGTAAATACATCCATGAATAAATAGGACGTTACAAATCCACAAATAACACCACAAACAATACAAAATACAGAAGATAATATCTGTTCAATCATTAACATCCAATAGATTTCTTTTCTTGTCATACCCATGGCGCGATATACACCAAACAACAGCTCACGCTCACGAATAGACAAAATCCAATACATTAAAAATCCGATGGTGCAAAGAATGAGGCACATAAAGAATGACATAGTCAGCACACCATTCGTAATCTGAATCAGAGAACTGGTTAAGGTTGTATGTATCTCATTTTGTGTGTCTATTTTATATTCACAATTTATTTGGTTTTCTTCTAAAAATCCAGTGACAACATCTGCCTGATCACCGGTTTTCATCCAGATTTCGTATTGTGTAGTACCAAAATCATTGGTCATTTGACGGAATGTATCCACAATTAGATATTGTTCAATCGTCTTTAAAGGTGCCTTTTCCTTCTCCTCTTCTTCGGCTTTTGCATCCACATCTGGTATTTCCGCATAGCCAGCATAAGAAGGAAAAGCTTCTATAATTCCGGCAACGGTTCTGACCACATTATTCATGCGATTGCCATCACTATCCAAACGACTATATTTTATGGAATCTCCCACCTTTAATTCCTGTGCATCAGCCAAGGATTTCGAAATCAAAACACCCTTTGCGGTATTCGATAATGCATTTAATGCATGATACCAATGCTCGCTGGTTATTCCATCCAGCATGTTGGCTGTTTCACCAAAGGCTTTTGGTGTGATACCCATAAGTCTCACATGCTCCTGATTTCCGGTAGACAAATTCAATATCGCATTATCTTCCGTGTAAACAAAGGTATGGCTTTCCACCTGTTCAAATACTTTATCATATTTTGTTAAATCAGGTTCTTTCAAATATGTAGTATACATTTCTGCACCGGGACGGCTCTCCCACTTTTCACGTATAACATAGTCCGCTCCAAATTGATATGTCATCTTTTCCTGTTCATTGATATGAATAGTATTAGCCATATTGGCATTGAAAATACCCATAGCAATAGTCATAACAAGGAAAATGGAAATAAAGCTCTGCTTTTTCTCAGTCCTAATCATCTGCAAAAACGCTGCATAGCTGGAAGGCTTCCACCGATTCTTACCAAGGAAATATATGCCTTTCTTTAATAATGTGGCTATACGAAGCACCACAATACCAAATCCAATCATAAACAAGGTGGAGCTGATATAAACAACCGGGTCCAAATTTTCCCCATTTATAATTGCAGTTGCGATAGCATCTTTCTGACTGTTAAAGCTATAAAGCAAATAACTAGAAAGCGCCAACAAAATGATATCAATAAAATACCTCTGTATAAATGGCTTATCAGCCCGATTACGCTTACTCTTATGCTGCACAATGGTCGTCTTTAAAAACGGCAAACTGGACATAACCACAAATAATACAGATAACAAAACTCCAATGATGGCAAATAGGAATATATCCGGTGTGCCAACGACACCATATCCGTCGCCAAACTGGAACTGTAAAAATGCACTGGCATGACTCAGTAAATAAACGAGTCCATAGCTGGCAGGAATGGCAAAGATGGTTGCTATACATGCCAAAATCAAAGACTGCAATGCATATACACCAAGAATCTGTTTTTTGCTGACACCACGACTTAATAACATCGCAATTTCATTTAATTCATTTCCAATCAACTCTGTGGCAACCATAAAAATAAAGGTAATTAACATGAGAATAATCGGAATCTGTAATACATAAACCAATGCGATTAACCGATTGGCCTCGGCTACATATCCCTTCGCTACAGTTAAAAAATTAGAGTGATATACGGTCTTACCATCTCCAGACTGGGTATTAAAATAACTTTCCATTTTCTTTTGAATCAGTCGTAAATCACCATCTCTTAGCTTGGTATAATCACAGAATATATAGTGTTTTACATAACAATCCAAGACTCCCCCAATTTTCAAATAGTCCTGCTGCAATGCATCAACTGTCTTCATGGTGACAAACAGTTGTTTATCATATGCACTTGGAGCCATTACCCAGTAATCATCATGTATATCTGATTCCTCAAATACACCAACAATTTTAAGATATCTGATTGGCTTACCATCTTTAGCAAATTTATCTGTAGAGATGAGTTGTCCTAGATACAGTTTGTTATCAATAAAAAACTTTGAAGAAACCATACACTCATACTGTCCATCTGCATTTTCACCATCTGCAGGATATGTACCATAAACCATATTTACATGATTTTCCATATCAGACAGATTTGCAACGGATAGGTTCTTAGAACTATTTCTAAATTCTGTCGGCATGGCTTCAAAAGTGTAATTTTCCACAACTACCTCAGTCAGTAGCACCTGTTTGTTTGTAGTAACTGGAATGCCTTTTACTAAGTTATCATGTCGTTCCTTCGCCTTCTTTTCAATGTAGGAAGACGGTGTGTGGCTCTCTCCAAATGAAAATGCATACTCCGTATCAATCCGCATTGGATTGGAGTTATAGGTAATGACTGCCTCATTCATTGTTTGCTGTAACAACTTATATAAAGCTGTTTCTCTATATAATGGCAAAGCAACCAAAAGTGTAATCATTAGAAAAATACCAAATAGCAACGTAAAGTTAAGCCATTTTTTATATAATAATTTATTTTTTAAAAATGTTAACATATACGCCTCCTATTCCGGCAAAGCAAGGGTTTGTCCTTCGCTTAATCCTTCCAGAACAATTACCTGCTTTTCTCCAACGGTTCCACTCACCTGAACATACTGTTTTACATAACCGCTATCGGTTTGTAGCCATACAAAAGGCATTCCATCTTCACGAATCACATAATCCTTTGGGATGGATATCACATTCTGATAACTGTTGGTGGCAATGGATAGATTTGTATTGGTATTTACCTTTGCTTCGTCCTCAGGATTATCTAAAACGACCATAAAAAATGCTTCTAATTCCATTTCATACCAACCGATTTCGTTACCACGTTCATCATAAAAATACTGTCTTGCCATGCCGTCATTATAAACATTTGTGACATATCCGGTTCCAGTTGTTCCATCATCAAAGGTTACGATACACTTCGAATAATTGCGTACACTCGGAAACAAATTACAAGAAAACTTCAAACCTGAATTATTTTCCTTTACTGTAATAAATGGAGTGCCATACTCCGAGGAGGATAGATTTTTCTGACCAACCAATTCTTTTGTGATAGTAGAAAATATTACAAATCCATCTATTTCACTCTCGACTGGTACGTGAAAATAAGTGGCATCCACCTGATCTAAGAATTTCTTGGCATCGCTAATTTGTTGTTTATGTTCTGCCTTTGTATATTTATAGTCACTTTCTAATTGCTCTAATAAAATCTTGCTTTTCTTTTTCTCATATCCCTTATTATTCTCTATCTGTTTTTTTAATTCCTTCTTTTGAGATTCCATATCCTTTTCGAACAACTTATATGTACTTTGCGCATTCACCAAAGCATTTTTTGCCTCTGCATATTCTGCATCTCCGCCAGGAATGGAGTAGGTAAACAACACCTGCCCCTTCTTTATAATATCTCCTTCTTGTGCTTTCACGCTGGCTAGAATTTGGTTCTGAAATGTATCCAAATGATATGAATATTCTGACTGGACTGTTTTCTTGCCATCCACGCTAACTTGTTCTTCCACGTTTCCTAGTGTAACCTGACAGGTTTCAGACACAACCTCAGGTGGAAATACAGAAGATTCATAACAAACCAAATCGCCTTCCTTGAGACCAATCACAATCTCAGTTTTTGTCTTACTCCGTATTCCTACAGACACATCTCTTCGTACCTTATTTCCATTCTCATAGACATAAACATAAGGTGCGTCCTTCACGCTATGAATAGAATCATTGTATACCGTTAATACATGTTCCTTATAATCTGTGATGCAATAAACGATCAAATGGTCACCGGTTTTATATGTACTTGGCATATCGCCTATAAATTCATACATTGGAGGCTGATTCACACCTGATTTAAACGCTTCTGTTGCATAAGGCGAATCATCATAAATGCGGGATAATTCATATTTTTTGCCATCTACAACACCAAATACCTTTGCTTCCTTACATACCTCCTCAGCTTCAGATGGTAATGACACATAAAGAGTCTTCGTATCTTCCACAATGGCAACCAAACCGTTATGCATCATCTGTTTTGATGAAATATAACAAACCTTACCATCTGCCCTGGCTTTTATATATTGTGCATCCAAATCTGATTTCACTTTCACCAACTGCAAATTCAGATTTTTTACTTCCAAATCACACATAGACTGATTGTAATCCATGGTGTTTTTATTGGATTTAATCTGGGTATTTAGACTTTGATTCGTCTCTTTTAATGCTTTGATTTCTTCCTTTGCATTTTCTCTTTGTGGTTCTTCTGATTCAATTTCCTTAATCAATTCCTTATTGTGTTCAATCTCCAGTTTATTTAATTGATTCTCATATTCTAGTCGTTTATTTTCTCTCTCTGTAGATTGCTTTCTACTTGCTATTGTATTCTCCAAATCTGTAATCTGCGATTTGGAATCTTCAGAAATCAAAACTTCAGCAATAATGTCGCCTTTTTTCACAAAGTCTCCACTTTTTACACGATAAGAAAAAGAAACATCCTGTTTGTTGATGGTGTAGTACTCGCGTTTTGAACGAATTTCTGCGTCATACATTACAATATCACCGATATCTTCATATGCCACAGGACGATACATGAGTTTATCATATTTTGACTCTATAAGTTCAGGTGATTGTACAGTACTTTGGTTACAGCCAGACAACAGTGTCATAGAAAGCACTGCTACCATTGATAATATCCTTTTACATTTATTCATATAGTACCAGCTCTCCTTCCTCGACACCGTCTAAAATCTCGTAATAACTGCCATCTGTCTTTCCAATTTTCACCTTTCTTGGAGAAAACAATCCTTTATCATCCACAACATATACGTAGGTTTCGTTACCAATGGTAAGTAGGCAGTTTTTAGGAATAACCAACGCATTTTTAATGGAACCAAAACTATGATAAACCACACCTCGGTTATCATCTTCGTCACTATTTACCGATACTGCTACCTGAGGTTCATAATTCAGTACCCAAAGTGTATCACTTTCTTTTGTAATATCCTTTAATACCACATCAATTTTAGCACCCTTGTATTCAACGTATGCTGTTTGTCCAACCTCAAATGGATATGTATTATCTGCATTGACATAGAAGCCCTTTTCCTCCGTTTCAATAATACAGGCTACATCTGAATTTGAAATATTGAAATTATAATTCATGCTTTCGTACATGGTCGACGATAAAGTACGAATCACACAGTCAAATGGAGCTATAATTTGATATGTAGAAAGCTGCTCCTTCAAATCCTTCAATTGAATGTGATATAATGCCACCGACTTTTCAAGTGCATCTAATGAAACCTCATATTCCTCTTTTTCAATTCCATCCACGGTTTTCATTTGCTTTTTAATATATTCTTTTTCCAGTTTTGCACTCTGAATCTGTTGATTGACTCCCCGAATCTGTTCTTTAATATCCTCACACTTTAATTCCATGATGACAGTCCCAGCTTCCACAGAAGCTCCCTGAGCATGATAAATCTCTGACACCTGACCAGTAATACCAAATTTCATCGGTACTGCTTCTGCACCCTGATACACGGCATTTTTAGACATAATGGCATCAAAATCCCGACGTTCTACCGCATAGGTTTTGTGCTCCTGCAATTCATAATGTTGTATGGAAACCTGTGCTTGCTTGTCCTTTGGTACTGACGGCTCACCAAATTGGCATCCGGTTAACAAAGCGGCCATGCAAAGACAACAGGAAATAAATCTTTTCATAAACATCCTCCTAACCATTTTTCTCTATTATAGATAATAATTCATACTAATTTTTGAACGAAAAATGAAGAAATTCTTACTATTGTAATTTTGTGTTTTTATTCACTGACATTTATTATAGCATAACAGCATATATTATGAAAAAATAATGAGGTGACTCATCATCGATACAGGAAATCTTCAAGTACGTGTAACTGACATGTATGGACAATATCCCATAGAAAATGCAGAAATAGAAATTGCGAATACCGGAAATCCGGATATCCCCATTGAGGTAATACAAACGGATGCCAATGGATTGACAGAACGGGTTGCGTTATCAGCGCCACCTTTGGAATTTAGTATGACACCTACTGATAATCAGCCCTACTCTGAATACAACATCAAAATTCGCGCTGCAACCTATGAACAGCAAATCATTTCCGGAGTGCAGATATTTTCTGGAGAAAACGGCAACCAACAAATCCGTTTACGAAGACAAAGTAGTGATGAAGAAACCTATAACCCAATTGCAATTGGACCACACACCCTATGGGGTGAATTTCCTCCAAAAATCGCAGAGGAAGAAACAAAACCGGTTAATGAAACCGGAGAAATTGTCCTAAGCCGTGTAGTGGTACCGGAATATATTGTTGTGCATGACGGTGCCCCAACTGACACCACAGCCATGGACTACTATGTACAGTACAAAGATTACATCAAAAATGTTGCCAGTTGCGAAATCTATTCCACCTGGCCGGCAGCCACCATTGAAGCAAATATATTAGCTATCATGTCCTTTACCCTGAATCGTGTCTATACAGAATGGTATCGCAACAAAGGGTATAATTTCACCATCACCAGTTCTACGGCATATGACCATAAGTGGATGCACAACAAAACGACTTATGACAGCATTTCCCGTGTAGTTGACAGGATTTTCAATCAATATTTATCAAGGCCAAATGTAACCCAACCAATTCTAACCCAGTACTGTGATGGCAAACGTGTCACCTGCCCGAATTGGCTCAGTCAGTGGGGTTCCAAATATCTCGGCGACCAAAATTACTCCGCATTGGACATTCTGCGCTACTATTACGGCAGCAACATGTATATTAATACTGCCGAAAGCATTTCCGGCATTCCAGCTTCCTGGCCCGGTTATGAACTTACCATTGGCAGTTCCGGCGACAAAGTAAGACAAATGCAGGAGCAGTTAAACCGTATCGCACAAAACTACCCTGCCATACCAAGGATTACCGTTGATGGTATCTATGGCAGTCAAACTGCAGATGCAGTACGTACCTTTCAGGAAATCTTCAATCTTCCCGCCACAGGAACTGTTGACTTTTCTACCTGGTATGAAATCTCAGAGATTTATGTGGCGGTGTCCCGAATTGCGGAATTAAACTAGACCATCATAAAAGGGGCTCCAATTTAGTTGGAACCCCTAGATTATTGATTCATTTGAATATTCTGTATAAGAACATGTCTTCTGTCTGTTGTTTCATCCATTTAACCCACTTTTCATATCCATTTCCAGTCAAATGCACACCGTCTTTTGTATACAGACTACTCAAGTTTCCGGCATCATCATCAAATACTGTATTGGCATCCATATAGAATATGTGCTTATCATCTGCTAATTGTTCTAGCATTTTATGAAATTGCTTAAGTTTGCGGTTGCTAATTGCCTTATGCTTACGGGTATAAGCTTTGGTTACATATAAATTGGCCTGTAATATCAAGACTGCATCTGGTTGCTTTTTCTGGATCAAATGTACCACATCTAAATAATCATCCCATATCTTCGATAAATTGCCACCGATTTCATTGACACCAAACATAAGATATATTTTGTTATACCGTTTCTCCTCTAGCAAACGGCTCAAACTCACATACCCCACTCCTAAAATCTTTCGCTTTATATGCATTGCACCCCTCGCTGTTAAACCCACTTTCGCAAAGAAATCTGCCCCATCTAAATCTCCATACATGGAAAGTCCAACTGTTCTGGAATCCCCTATAAACAAAGAATTGTCCATGGTTGTAGGCACAGTCTTATATTGCTGCAAAGAAAATATCTTTGTGCAAATGTTCGGCTCCACAAGCTTGTAAAACATAGCGTTTTGATTCTCTTGAGCATAAACAGATACACAAAGATATCCCATAAATAAGTAAGCCACACCAAGTAAAAGTATGACTTTTCTTTGTTTGTAATGACATAATGTTCTCATAAATTCACCTCAATCTATAGTGATTGAGATTATAACTTATGAAATAAAATATGTTTGTCGAATTAAATATAATTATTATTTTGCATCATCATATTCCACTGTAATCTCTTCCTCAGTTGAAAAACCAGAATCAGTGTTAACTCCAAACAAAATATTACCAACAACTATTATTAAAGTAAATAATACTGCAAGGGTTGCTAGCACAATACCTATTGTCTTCCAAATCTTTCTAAAACGATTATTCTTAATTACCAACTGTTCATTGATACGTGCCAACTGCTCGGCAACCTCATTTTTGTTTTCTTCCTTTATAATATCAGCACCAAGTAACTGACTTACATCTACTTCCAAAATTTCAGCAATCTGTTTTAGCATTTCAGCATCTGGAACCGAAAGTCCTTTTTCCCATTTAGATAGTGTCTGACGAACAACATTTAATTTTGCTGCCAGAGCTTCCTGTGTAAATCCTTTTTCTTTTCTTAATGTTTTTAAATTTTCTCCTAGCATATACATGCCCTCCTTGTTTTTGATAGCCTCATGCTAACAAAATCCCCCCGTTGCCACAAGCAACGCAAGTTAACATTGCTTATTTTATAACATTTTAAGGTAAAAAACTGTGTACAAAGTGCTAACATACTGAATTTATAAAACAAAAAAACCTTTAAAACTCAACGTTTTAAAGGTTCTTCATATAAGCAGTCCGTAGGGGAATCGAATTTGAGAATAAAACAAAAACACAACAAAATCAATACTTTTCGGTTCTGCTTATCCCTTGAAATCAATGTGTTTTAACAAGGCAATTTGTATACAATTTGTAACTGATTTTATTATATATAATTATATATTAAAAGTCACGGTAAGTATTACCCGTGACTTCTGTGACTTGTGACATTTGTTGTTTGTTTTGTTGATTTTACTATGTTTTTGAGTTTTTTTAACTTTTGTGACTTTGTGACATTTGGGAAGGGGGAGATAGTTTTGGATGAATTAATTAATAAGCGTTCTCGTAAATGGCAGTTGACTATAAATAATCCTGTTGAGCATGGTTTTACGCATGATGTAATTAAAGAAAATTTAAGCAAGTTAAAAAGTATTATATTTTGGTGTTTGTGTGATGAAATTGGTTCTACGTATCATACTCATATATATATAGTCGCTAATGAGCCGATACGATTTTCTACACTAAAAAATAAATTTCCATCAGCACATTTAGAATTTGCACGTGGTTCTTCTGCTGAGAATAGAGATTATATTTTAAAACAAGGTAAATGGTTAAAAGATAAAAAACATGAAACAAATTTGGCAGATACATTTGAATCATTTGGAGAATGCCCGGTTGAAAGGCAAGGACAGAGAAATGATTTAATTGATTTGATTGATATGGTTAAGGATGGTAAAACTAATGTTGAAATTGTCGAAAATATTCCACAGTTTGCTTTACAACTTGATAAGATTGATAGAATGCGTTCTGCGATTAATGAGGAAAAATTCAAAGATAGGTTTCGTGAGTTGGTTGTTACTTATGTATTTGGCTCTCCAGGTTCTGGGAAAACAAAAAATGTTATGGAATCTCATGGATATAGTAACGTATACAGGGTGACTGATTATCGTAATCCTTTTGATACGTATGCCGGACAAGATGTATTAGTGTTTGAAGAGTTTAGAAGTTCGTTAAAAATCAATGATATGCTAAATTATTTAGATGGTTATCCTCTACTGCTCCCGGCTCGTTTTAGCAACAAAGTTGCTTGTTATACAAAAGTGTATATTATTACTAATATTCCATTGGAGCAACAGTTCTGGTCCGTACAAAAAGATTGTAGAGAAACGTGGAATGCATTTTTAAGACGTATTCATAATGTAAAACATTATGATGGTCAGCAGGTTTTGGAATATTCTACTAAAGAATATCTGAACACTTTGAATACTTTTAAAAACGTTGTAGACATTGATGATATACCATTTAAACAGATGGTATTTGAATAAAAAATGAGAGTGATCCGGCGCAATGATAAATTGCAAGGTTCACTCTCATTTTGTTATTTATAGGTTGTCGCTAGTTATAAATGATACACTTAATGTTTCTTTTAATGTAAATTTGAAAATGCCATTTAAAATCATGAATATTGCAAAATCAACTGTCATACGGACTATTATGCTACTTCCCATGATATAAGGATTAATATAGTACATAGCAACAAATGTGATTGGAATAGTGCTTACAATTCTTAGAATGGTATCTAAAATTCTATATGATGTAACCTTGCTTTCATTCTGTAACTTGTATTTTATGATTAGTGAAATAATCATCATAATAATTAAAGGAATTGCACATACACAAATTATTGGTAAATAATCTTTAAACAATTCCTTTACTTCTGGCATAAAATACACCTCTAAGTATTGATATAATGCTATTCCAAATACTACTAAAACATAAATCATTAAATTAATTAGTCTGCAAATTACTTTTATTGCTCCTTTATCTCTCATTCTTCTACCTCTTTCTTGTTTGGTGTGTAGGTCAAAATGTCGCATGGTTCACATTGGAGCAAGTCGCAAATTTTGTCGATTGTTGACATTTTTATATCTTTGTTCTTCAGTAACCAATCTACTGTATTTGCATTAAATCCATTTTTTCGTAACCATGCCTTGTTTTTGCCTTGTTCTTCTAAGACTATAAAAATCTTTTCATAGGTTATCATATTATTCCCCCTTTGTCAAATTTAGACAAATATTGTTGTCTATTGCAATAGACATTTTGTAAACTTTTCCGATATTGTCTATTACAATAGACAATGTTATTATAATTAGTGTAATCAATTAGTTTTTATATCACATTAAGGTGATATATTTACTGCACATTATAACAGATTTTAGGGGGGTAATAAATATGAAGTTGTATGAATTATTAGATTGTTATGTTGGAAATGTTGAAATATTTGCATTTTCATGTGAGGAAGGTTATGAGGTGTTATATAGAGGATATTCTACAAAATGTCCTTCTTCTTTATTTCTACTTAGTGTAACTAAGATTGGTGTTGGAATTAGCAATGATACATTGGCTATAGTGCTTTTGTAACTTCTCCCTTTTAACTCTATCCAGAGGTGGTGATTGTTGTGTTTTATGGCTAGGCATGATGATTAGTTGGTTCAACTCCAACATAGAGATTTGAGCCCCTTCGGGGGCTCCCCCATGATAACACGTGTTTACCCAATGCATGAGGGTTAGATTGCAAATAATATTTTGAGGTGATTTTATGTTTAAAGTTTTAGGAATGCAAAATTTGAAGAGTAAGAAAGATGGTAAGCCTTATATGTTGGTTCATGTGGGCGAACAAATTGCTCCTCAGTATGGTGCTGGTTTGGCGGTCGAGAAACTTTTCGTTGGTTCTAATGTTCAATGTGAGCCATTTAATGTTGGAGATGACGTTAACGTAATCTATGGCAAAGGTTTTGATGGCAAAGCCTATGTTGTAGGTATTCAAAAAGCTGTTGATTCAGCAAAAAAATAAGATAGGAGGAAATGCTTATGCCTTACATGATGACATTATTGGAGAGTACTGGTTCTGGCTTTTCGTTAGATTCTGTTCTTTCGAATGCTAAGACTGTATTTAACTGGGTGTTCGAGATCGTGACTGAAAACACATTGCTTTCAATTGTTTTTGGTCTTGGTGTTCTTATCCCGGTTGCAGTTAGGGGCTTCAAGAAGCTTGTTAAGTCTGCAGATTAATTTAAGGGGGTAGGATAGTTTACTACCCTACCCCCTTATTTTTTTTACTTTTTTTTAAGGTGGTGTTTTATGAAATATAAAAAGATGTTGATATATATGCTTGTCTTTGCTCTTATCTTCTCTCCTGTATCTGTATGTGCTTCTGATTCTGCAGAGGAATCTACTGAAATGTCGGATGCTGGTGTTGATGAAGGTGGTTGGTATTCTTCTGGTGTTGCGAATATCTCATTTTATGATAACGGATATAATTTTACGCGATATTGGAATTATACTTTGTCCGGGTCTAAACTATATATCATATTTAATAATAATGATGTGTCATATACTGTATATTCTGATTCTAATGTTGTAGTGACTAATAATTATTCAACTTCTAAAGGTGATTCAGGTTCATGGACGAAATCTGATACTACAACACGACAGCTGGTTTATTCTAATGGTGGTATACATACAAATATTACTTTTTTAACGAATTTACCTGTATTTGCAGTTGGTGATACAGAATCAATTGAAGATTATTTGAATGATGGTGATATAACAGGTGCTTCAAATTATGAGGATTTAATCCCAGAAGAGAAAGTTGATGTTCCAGAAGTTAAAAATCTTAAAATTACAAGTGGTTTTTATGAAGGTTCAAGAAAAGAAAATGTGTGGGAGTTTATTACTCCTATTTCTGTACAGTGGGAAATGCCGGATGCAGCAGACTTATGGTATGAAGTGCAGTATAGGGTTCATTTTTATGTATTAGACAAGCATAAGTCTCCTAGTGATAGCATTAAAACAATAACTACATCATGGAAATATGTGGATTCTTCAAATATATGTATGCAGTATGGATATGCTCCATATTCTGCAAAGATATCTGCAAATGTGCTTGAATCTGTTCGTGATGAATATATGGCACAAGCATTTAATGATACAAGCTTATGGGATATTTTAAAGGAAGTTAGTGGTTTTCCATTATCGTTGTTGACTGGTTCTCTTAGTCCTAGTGATGTTGCTGGTGTAATAACAGGTGATTATTATTTTGCAAATCATAAAGTCGAAATACGTGTCCGTAATTTAACTGATTCAAAATTTAATGATCCAGATGTGAGTGATTGGGTTACTGTAGCTCTTGATTATGATGATAATTCTTCTACCGGATATACTGGTGATTCTGATGATGAGGAAGGTTCTACAGAGGAAGTGGACTGGGAAACTGATGATAGAGTTGATGAAGATGATACAGAACCTACTACAGAAATTGATTGGGATAATGATGCAGATGGTGACGTTGGTTTATTGGATTTGATTAAAACCATAATCAAATTAATCGGAAATGTTTTAAAGACAATAACTACTGCTCTAACCACCTTTATTAATTTTATTATGTCTGGTTTCGGTTTGTTAGGTGATAATGGTTTGCTTTCTTTTTTTAAGTCTTTTTTTACTTTTATCCCTAAGGATGTTTGGACGTTGATTGGTACCGGATTATCTTTATCTATTATTCTTATGGTACTTCGTTTTTTCAAAAAGTAGGTGAAATAACATGGAAAATTTAAAGTTGATAATAGAATGGTTGTGGGATGTGTTAAACATCAAAATGGATATTTTTGGTTTTGATATTTCGTTGTGGAACATAATGGCATTTGGTGTTTTGTTTGGTTTGTTCTGTAAGTTCATTGGAAATGCGATAAATGGTTGAGTGGTGGTGTCGTAGGGTGCTAGGGGTGCACCCACGCACCACCAACGCATGATTGTGAGGTGTTTTTTTTTGGCTGTGTATATAGTTTTGGCTCTGGTGCTAATTTTTTGTATTGTTGTTGCCATTGATTCTATAGTTCAACGTACATTGGATGAATTTTATATGAATGAGGAGTTGAAGGATGATGATTAATTTAATTACTTATTTTGTTTGTGTTTTTATTGTGGCATTATTATCTAGTTTTTTTGCTGATTATGTTTATTTTAAAATTTTAGATTTTTTAATTAAGGATGGTGATGATTAATGGATTCAACTACTGAGGTTAACACAGAGGAATTAACTACTGAAGAGGAATTGAATTATAACTTGATTGATGTTGGTGTAGCTGAGGATATGACATTGATTGAACATACATATATTACGCAATATCCACTATCACCTACAGAACAGGATATGTATTTGCTTCATGTCCGTCAATATAATCTCACTCTCCTGCTTGTTTGGTTGATTATTTTGATTTATGGTATGCAGAAAATTTTTATTGTGTTTAACAAGTTTTATGATAAAAGAAAGGGGTAATTCTATGGATGCATTGATTAATTTATTGATGGGTGATTCACTTGGCTTGGATGGTTTTGTTATTGCTCGTTTTTTTGTTGTATTTTTGATATTTGAGTTTTTCGGATTATGCACAAATTGGTCGCAGTCTATGTCAAGGGGGTAGCGTATGGATTTATATCTTTTAATATTTGCTATCGCTTTTATTTGCCTTCCTTTTGTCCGGTTCATGACATTTCATTGGTATAAGGTGCTATATAGTACGGTAATGAGTACATATGACTATGTGAAATATAAAAGATGGCGTGAATGTAGATGGTTTGGTAAAATCATATGCTTCTGTGGTCTGTTTGGAATGGGAAAAACTAAGGAAGCTGTTAGATTTGTTGCTGAGAAGTTATATAAAATGTATGAGGGTAAACTTATATATGATGATGAAAGTGGTGAATGGGTAACGCAGCATATTCATATATATTCTAATGTTGAGTTGAAAATTCCTTATTTTAAATTCCACTCAATGCAGCAGTTAGTTGACTGTCAGCGACTTGCTCCTGGTATAGTAAGTGAATTTTTAATTGATGAAGGTAATGTAATCTTCTCTTCTAGGGAATACAAAGATAACTTTTCTACTCCAGCTCTTAATGCGATTTTAACGTGTAGACATAATAAGATTGGTCTTGTGTTGACTGCTCAGAGGTTCTCCAGATTGGATGCGTTATTGCGTGACGTGATTGTAGAGGTTATCGAATGTAAATATAACCCATTTACTCACATTCAAAAATTAACACATTATGATGCTTATGACTTGGAGAATTGCTCTAACGCTTCTCTTGTATCTCCATTGCGTGTTGAGTACGCATGGACTAGCAAGCGTGTATATGATTTGTATGATACATATGCGATTGTTGAAGATATTACAAAGATATGCAATGAACGTCAGTTTATTACCGATTTAGAATATCTCCAAAGTCAGATGATAATGCCTGATAATATGCAGATGGTTAACAAATTGAGCCATAAGGGTAAAAAGCGTTTTAAAACGTAAATCAACTTACCTCCAATCGGGTGCCCTTTGGGCGATTGGGATAAACTGTGTGTAGTGACATATATAAATGAAATAGCGATAAAACGTATAACAGCTACTACTGGCATTCGCTGTGTTAATAATCGGCTATGGTTGATTAGGCCTGTAAAGTAGTGACGTTTTTTCAAAGAGTAAATCTCCTGTTGCGTCATGATCATAAAGCAAAGCGTATATGTTCATGACTCTACAGGAGTAAGAAACATTGAAAGGGGAAATATTATGAAAAATTTAAAAATAACACGATGTACGGGCGAAGGATTAGGAAGTTGTAAAAGATGTTCGGATAATGGCATGTGGAATAGGAATTGGATGTGCTTTTTATACAAGATAGAAGGAATGAAAGGTTGCTATTGTTCTAAATGTGTCAATGAATTAATGGGGGAATAATATGGCAAATAAAAAGGGAAAAGGTTCAATATATAGGCGTTCTGATGGTTTATATGTAGGGCGTATCATGAAAAATGGTGTTGTTAAAACAGCAACATCTAAAAATAAAAAGGATGTACAGGATATGCTTAGTGCATATTCGAAGCAAAGTGAGTTTGTACGTGATAGAAAAATAAGATTTGCTGACTACGTACAACAGTATTTGGAAATATATAAAATAACTACTGTCAAACCTGCTACTTACGACAGGTTGCAGTCTATTCTTAAATGTCAGATAAGAGGAACTATTATTGATGTACCTTTGTCTAAAATTACTGATGTATTGATTCAGGAATATATAAATTCTTTGGTTATAAAAGGGCTTAGTCGTTCTACAGTTTCAAAAGTTTATGAACTAATAAAGCAAACATTGACATATGCATATAGAAAAAAGGATATTGCAGTTGATATTTCAAGTATTATAAAAATGCCTTCTTCTTCTGTTTTTCCGGCTCCTAAGCAGGTTGAAACATATACTGATGATGAAAAGAAAAGGATTTGTGATTATATTAATCAAAGATATTATGAGCATGAAGATGAAAAAGCGTTTTTGCGTGTTGCTCCTGCATTTATTTTAATGTTTAACACTGGACTAAGAATGGGTGAGGTTCTCGCTCTGACTTGGGATGATATAGATATGAACAATGGAATTATTCATGTAAAAAATACTGTATCTGTTATTAATAATAGGGATTCTGTAGGTGTTAAACGTGTACATATATTACAGGAAGTGAAAACAAAAAATAGTGTACGTGACGTTCCACTAAATACAACTGCATATGTTGCTGTTCAGGAACTATTAAAACGTAATAAAGAACATCATTTATATGGTGATTTTATTGTTTCTAGTCCTTCTGGGGAATTTATTCAACCTAGGAGTTTTGAAAAGAAACTAAAAGATATATGTTATCGTGCTAATGTTCCTTATAAGGGTGTACATGCTATTAGACATACATTTGCAACTAACTTAATTGAAGTAGGTGTACAACCAAAGTGTGTGAGTGAATTACTTGGACATAGTAATGTGGTATTTACTCTTAATAGATATGTTCATCCTAAAGATGATGAAAAAAGAAATGCATTAGACTTGTTATAGTTACAAATACAAATAAACATTTTGTAACTTATTTTGTAACGTAGATAAAAGGGAAAATAAAAAACCTTTAAAACTCAACGCTTTAAAGGTTCTTCATATAAGCAGTCCGTAGGGGAATCGAACCCCTGTTTCCGCCGTGAGAGGGCGGCGTCTTAACCGCTTGACCAACGGACCATGTCCTTGCGACTTGTCTAATATAACATGGTTGTCGACAAATTGCAAGCACTTTTTCGAAAAAATTTTAAAAATTTTTCAAAAAGTTTTGAATATCAGAAAATTGGTACTAATTCAATTTTCTGATATTCTGAAACCTACTTTAACATATCAAAGAAATCATATTGTGGTGTATCCTGCATATCACCGAGAATACCAAGCTCAGATAACTTTTCTATGGATTTCATACCCAGTTTTGCACGTTGGTTAATCTCCTGCTTACAGTAAAACTCTCCTTCTTTAGCAGCTTCCTGTAACAGTTCTGCAGCTTTACCACCAAGACCTTCAATACTAGAAAGCGATGGCATGATTTTTCCATCAATAATTTGGAAATTATACGCATCTGCTTTGTAAATATCAATCGGCATGAACTCAAAGCCTCTTGCATACATCTCCTGCACAATACGCATATCTCGCAAACTGTCCAATTCTACCGGTGTCGGTTCAGGGTTATTTCTAATGGCGTCAATTTCTGCCTGTAAGCGTTCAGGACCTAAACACATTTTTTCATAGTCAAAGGCCTTTTCACGAATACTAAAAAATGCTGTATAGTAAGCCAATGGCTCATAAACCTTGAACCAGGCAACACGCCAGGACATCATAACGTAAGCCACCGCATGGGCCTTAGGGAACATGTACTTAATCTTTTCACAGGACCAAATGTACCAATCTGGTACCCCGTGGTTCATCATCTCCTGCTTCCACTCCGGCCAGTTTCCGCATTTCCCCTTGGCTACGGTTCCCTTACGTACATTTTCCATGATTTTAAATGCCATGTTGGCATCTAATCCCATATGAATCAAGTAAACCATGATATCATCTCGACAACAAATCGCTCCCGAAAGCTCTGTTTTTCCTTCCTGAATCAGCACCTGTGCATTGCCAAGCCATACGTCAGTACCATGAGCAAGACCGGCAATTCGGGCAAGGTCAGAGAAATTCTTTGGATTAGTGTCAATTAACATCTGCATAGCAAAGTCTGTACCGAACTCAGGAACACCAAGGCAGCCAAGCTTCGTGCCACCAATTTGTTCCGGTGTGATACCCAGCGCCTCTGTATTATGAAACAGAGACATTACCTTTTTATCATCAAAAGGAATCTTTTTTGCGTCATGTCCGGTTAAAACCTCTAATCTTCGAATCATGGTTGGGTCGGCATGACCCAAAATATCCAATTTCAACAGATTATGGTCGATGGAATGATACTCAAAATGTGTTGTGATAATGCCACATTTCGTATCATTAGCCGGATATTGGATTGGGGTAAATGAATAAACCTCTTCATCACTTGGAAGCACAACCATGCCACCAGGATGCTGACCGGTGGTTCTTTTTGTTTCCGTACATCCCTTTGCAATTCGCTCCATTTCACAACGACGTTTTGTTATACCACGTTCTTTATAATAATTGTAAACATAACCAAATGCAGTCTTATCTGCCACTTTACCGATAGTTCCCGCACGGAAAGCATGTCCTTCACCGAACAACTCTTCTGTGTAGGCATGGGCATGTGGCTGATCCTCACTGGAGAAATTCAAATCGATATCCGGTTCCTTATCACCATTGAAGCCAAGGAAGGTTTCAAATGGAATATCGTGACCATCCTTTATCAGCAAATGACCACAGTTTGGACAATTTTGGTCCGGCAAGTCACAACCAGAGTTACCGGAAAAGGACTTTACCAGCTCTGAATCAAAATCTACATAGTGACACTCCGGACAGATATAATGTGCCTGCAAAGAGTTTACTTCGGTGATACCAGCCATACAAGCGACAAAGGAGGAACCTACCGAACCTCTGGAACCAACCATATATCCGTCATCATTAGACTTCCATACTAATTTTTGAGCAATGATGTACATAACCGCAAAACCATTACCAATAATAGAATTTAACTCTTTTTCCAAACGGTCATGCACAATCTTTGGAAGTTCCGGACCATATATGGCATGAGCCTTTTCATAACAGATGTTACGCAGTGTCTCATCTGAATTCTCAATTACAGGTGGACATTTATCCGGACGTACCGGTGATGTTGTTTCCACCATATCTGCAATGAGATTGGTATTGGTAATAACTACCTCATGGGCCTTATCAGAACCAAGATAATCAAATTCCTTTAACATCTCTTCTGTGGTTCTAAAGTAAAGAGGCGGCTGGTCATCCGCATCCTTAAAGCCCTTTCCTGCCATAATTACACTTCGATAAATGGAATCCTCAGGATCCAAGAAATGCACATCACAGGTTGCACAAACCGGTTTATTAAACTCTTCACCAAGACGTACAATCTTACGATTCATATCTTGCAAATCTTCAATTGTATTGATGTTCGGGAATCTATCCTCCCGAATCTGGAACATATTGTTGCCAATTGGTTGAATCTCTAAATAATCATAGAAATCAACGATTCTTGCAATTTCATCATCTGATGCATCATTTAATAATGCCTGATAAAGCTCACCTGCTTCACAGGCGGAACCTAATATCAAACCTTCACGATACTTCAAAATCATACTCTTTGGCATCAAAGGTCTTGTGGCAAAATAATTGATATGCGATTCTGAAATTAGTCGATACAAGTTATTTCGTCCGGTATCATTTTTTGCCAAAATAATTCCGTGGTATCTTCTAGACTTCTTGATTTTCTCAGGAGACGCATTACCGAAGGTATTGATATCCTCCAGTTTCTCCAAATTCTCTAATCTAAGCTGCTCAATCAGTTTTAAGAAAATCTGTGCAGTGGCCTTGGCATCGTCAACCGCTCTATGATGATTCTGTAAGTTGATTCCTAAGTATTTACAGATTCTGTCCAAGGTATATTTACCTAAATTATGATAGATAATCTGGGACAGCGTTAACGTATCCATAACTGTAAAGTCATAAGGCAATCCCAGTTCATTGGCATAATACTTGATAAAGCCCGTGTCAAAACTTGCATTATGCGCAACCAATACACAGTCTTTACAGAACTCCAAAAATCTCGGAAGCACCAAATCTATGGTGTCCGCAGACGCAACCATATCATCTTTGATACCCGTTAACTGCATAATGTTATATGGGATTGGCCGCTCCGGATTAATAAACTCTGAAAAATGGTCAACGATCTCACCATCTACAATCTTGACTGCACCAATTTCAATAATTTTATTAAATCTAGGTTTAAAACCAGTAGTCTCAATATCGAATACTACAAAAGAATCCGAAAGGGTTTGTCCCTTTGGATTTAATACCATATCCTTTAAATCATCCACAAAATAAGCTTCCACACCGTAAATAATTTTTAAAGGATCATTTTTAATCAATTCGTGATTCGCCACCGGGAACGCCTGTGCAACACCATGGTCTGTGATGGCGATTGCAGGATGTCCCCAATCCCTGGCACGCTTGATGATTTCCTTTACATCAACTACACTATCCATGTCAGAATAACCGGTGTGCATATGTAACTCCACACGCTTTTCATAGGAATTATCCTTACGATGGGTGGTAAAATCATGAATTTTCTTAATTCCGCCCACAGAAGAAAATGTTACTTCTTTTGAAAAGTCATCAAAGCTTGGACGACCTTTAATCTTATAGAACCCACCTGTTTTTAAATCATCACGCATAATTGGAAGATCATCATTGGAGACAAAAATCTTGCATATAATTGTGTCTGTAAAGTCTGTCAAACCAAACATCATGATGGTCTTATTGTTTCGAATTTCACGTTCCTCCATGGTAATCACTTTACCTTGGATGACGCATTCGCCGATACCATCCTGAAGACTGGCAATATCTAAGACTTCACCATCACAATTCTTTCCAAAGAATACATCAGGATCATTGCTTTGCCCTCGACTACTAAAGCGGGAACGATAACCTTCTGCTTTGTCAGATCGATTGCTATTCTTTGTAGTCGCATTTTGGGCAGATGCATTGTCGCTGGCAATTTCTTTTGTTTGCTTTTTTGAACTCTCTTCTGGTGAAACATTTTCAGTTTTAGATTGTTCTTCATCTGCTACATCTTCTGAAATCAGTCCCGCCTCAATTTGGGCTTTTTTTACAGCATCCATTGTACGAACCGTTTCTTGTTCCAGCTTATGTGCCTTTGCTTTTTTCAATGCGTCCTTTTGTGCCTCAGTATAATTAAATCCCATATGAATTGGCATATGGAATCGTTCTTCAAAGATATTTTGGATATAATCCTTAATTTTTACAGAGTGTTGTCTCGACAAAAAAGTGTCTTCCATTGGCAAAGTAATAACGTTATCCGTAACAAACCATTCCGCGTTACTTATTAACCGATAGTCAATGACACTTTCTCGCTTCAATTCCTCTAAAATACTGTCTTTATAACTATCTACAATTGCTTCTACCGTGTAGACAGATGACAGTTTAAATTCTTCTACAATATGTACTTTATTTCTGCTTCGTTCAAATAAATAGTGCTTTAAGGCTTCTTCCATTTGAAAGATAATTTCTTTCGGTATCAATTGTTCACTGACAATATATACCTGAAGGGTCTTTGTGGAATTTTTCATAACCACTCTCTTAACCCCTACTTCAGAAAAAGCCTGTTTTAATCTGCTATTCGGTTGAAATTCAGAAAACACATCGATGAATAAATCTTCATGCATATTACTCACTCCAGTTTTCTAATTCAAAACGTAGTACTGAAAGCAATTCACTTTCAGGTACCTTCTTAACTACTTCTCCATGTTTAATAAGCAAACCTTCTCCATTACCACCGGCAATGCCTAAGTCTGCTTCCTTTGCTTCTCCCGGGCCATTTACCACACAACCCATAACAGCAACCTTAATGTTTAAATGTTCAAAATCAGACACCATTGTCTCAACTTGATTTGCTAAACCAATCAAATCAATGGAAGTTCTGCCACATGTAGGACAAGATACCACCTCAATGCCACCGGAACGCAAGCCTAATGTCTTTAAAATGAGTTTTGCAGAAGTAATCTCATTCACCGGGTCACCAGTTAAGGATACTCTAATCGTATCTCCAATGCCTTGTCCCAAAATCATTCCTAAACCAACTGCTGACTTAATATTGCCACGAAGTAAAGTACCCGCTTCCGTAATGCCCACATGTAACGGATAAATAGTCTTATCGGCAATCAATTCATGTGCCTTGACACACATCAAAACATCAGAAGACTTAATACTAATAACCATATTATTGTAATCCATGTTCTCAATCATTCTAACCTTATCGAGAGCACTTTCTACGATACCTTCTGCAGTCACACCGTTGTACTTTTCTACCAAATTCTTTTCTAAAGAACCACTGTTAACTCCTACTCGGATTGGTACATTTCTTTCCTTTGCACAAGCCACAACCTCTCGCAGTCTTTCCTCACCACCAATATTGCCGGGATTGATACGAATTTTGTCAGCTCCATGCTCCATAGCCGCAATTGCTAATTTGTAATCAAAATGAATATCAGCCACTAAAGGAATATGAATCTGAGACTTAATCGCCTGTAACGCCTTTGCAGCCTCTAAAGTATTGGCTGTACAACGAATGATTTCACAACCGGCAGATTCCAACTCCAAAATCTGCTTTACTGTAGCATCCACATCTTCTGTCTTAGTATTTGTCATAGACTGAATCAGAATGGGATTTCCACCACCAATTACTCTATTTCCAATGTGTATTTCTTTTGTCTTATCTCTAAACATAACATCACCCTATGGTTTAATTATTTTGATAATATCCTGATACATAACAACTGCCATTAAGCAAAGCAGCAACACCAGACCAACATTGTGTATCACAGCTTCAATATTGGATGGAACCTTTTTCTTTGTAAGTGCTTCTACCAAAAGGAATACTAAACGTCCACCATCCAATGCCGGTAACGGTAAAATATTCATAACACCAAGGTTTACACACAACAAAATGGTGAAATTCACTGCATTTACAAACACGTCTAACATGCCACCGGATTCCTGTGCCTGCTCCATTACATCATTCATAGCCGTACCAATTCCAACAGGACCGGATAACTGTTTAATGCTGACACCACCGGTCACCAATTCTTTTAAACTAATTAGTGTTGTTTTCATCCAGTATCGCATTTCCAACACACTATATTTAATCACACCAATTGGACCAGTTGCCTTACGGTAACCACCGCCGATACCAAGCTGATATAAACCGGAATCTAACTGCTTCGGCTGCACTTCTATATTCATGAGGAGCTCATCACCACCCCGTTGAATTAACATACGAATAGGCTCCTCGCCATCGTAAAATTGCATTGCTACGGATATTTCCCTAAAGTTATATATCTTCTCGCCATCCATGCGTACAACTTTATCGCCAGCTTGTAACCCTGCAGCTTCCGCTGCGCTTCCCGCAGCAACTTGATTAATCTGATTATCATTGATACCACAAAGAGAAATCAAAACAATGGACATTACAAATGCCAACAAGAAATTGAAGCAAACACCGGCGACCACGATGATAATTCGCTTCCAAACATTAATATTACAAAATGCTCTCTCGTCATCGGATTCTTCATCTTCGCCAAGCATGGCGCAATATCCACCTATTGGCAATAATCTCAGTGAATACTGGGTCTCACCCTTTGTTCTTTTAAATAAACACGGACCCATTCCAATTGCAAACTCATTTACAAACACACCGCTTTTTTTTGCAGCAATAAAATGTCCAAATTCGTGGATAAAAATACAGAGTCCGAAGACCAAAATAACAACAATCCAATTGATAATACTACTTAATATCGCCAAGGTTCCACCTGCTTTCAATAAATTCATATACCCATTTTTCTGTCTCTAATATCTCTTCGAGCGTTGGGGTATCAATCTTAGTATGGGCATCCATACAAGTTTCAATCATTTTGTAAATATCAAGAAAACCAATTTTTCCTCTCAAAAAACTTGCAACTGCACGTTCATTTGCCGCATTAAATACTGTCGGCATACTTCCACCTGTTTTACCGGCTTCGATTGCCATTGGAAGTCCTTTAAATGTATCTGTGTCAGGCACTTCAAAATCAATAGAAGAAAGCTTTTTAAAATCCAGTCTGTCTCCTGGTAAAAACACTCTATCAGGATAGTATAAAGCATATTGAATTGGCAGTCTCATGTCTGGAGTTCCAAGCTGAGCTAACACTGCACCATCTACAAACTCAACCATGGAATGGATAATACTTTGTGGCTGTACACACACTTCAATATGATCAAAATCCAAATCAAACAACCAACGTGCTTCCATCACTTCCAAACCTTTATTTACAAGGGTTGCGGAATCAATGGTAATCTTTTGTCCCATTGCCCAATTAGGATGTTTTAACGCATCCGCCACAGTAACTTTTTGTAAGTCCTCTGTCTTTTTGTGTCTAAAAGGACCACCGGATGCCGTAATCAACAACTTATGTATCTGTTCTTTTTTCTCACCATGGATAGCTTGAAATATTGCAGAATGTTCACTATCAACCGGCAAAATAGAAACGCCCATTTCTTTTGCCAAAGGCATAATAATATGACCTGCAGTAACCAATGTTTCTTTGTTGGCAAGTGCAATATCTTTTCCTGCCTTAATCGCTTCAATCGTCGGACGAATACCAATCATACCTACAATGGCAGTTACTAAGATCTCACTGTCAGGATGTGTAGCCAAAGCCAGTAACCCATCCATGCCACATAGAATCTCTGTTTTGGTATCACCTATCAATGACTTTAATGTAGGAATATCCTTCTCGTCGCCAATCACAGCCATAGAAGGTGAAAACTCCAAAATTTGCTCTGCTAAAAGTTTGACATTCCTTCCGGCAGAAAGAGCAACTACATCTAAATCCTTGTTTTCTCTAACAATATCCAATGTTTGTGTACCAATAGACCCTGTTGAGCCCAATATTGCAATCTTCTTCAAAGTTAAAACTCCTTATCAGTACAAATTAAAAATTAGCCATAATACTCAATAAATAATATACGATTGGTGCCGTAAAAATGACACTGTCAAATCTATCCAAAATACCACCATGACCTGGAATTAAGTGACCATAATCCTTAACATCATGATTACGCTTAATTGCCGAAGCTGCCAAATCACCAATGACTGCCGGGATTGCACCAATTGCTCCGATGACACCGAAAATCAGCACGCTGTGTGCCATTGGCTCAACGAAGATATTATAAACATAACCAAATATCATACCGGCAATGCCTGCACCGACAATACCACCAATAAAGCCTTCTACACTCTTCTTTGGACTTAGTTTTGGTGTCATTTTATGCTTGCCAATGGTTTTTCCCACCAAATATGCAAACACATCATTAATCCATGATGATACAAAAATCAAGAATACGAGAACCAATCCTGATGGCTCCAATGCACGAATCTGATAAATATAAGAAAGCATCACGCTAACATAAATAAATGCCAAAAATGCTCCCATCATATCCTTATCTGTGTACTTCGGATAAGAGAATACATATACCGACAATACTAAAAGCAGGTAAACAACAATAAGTGCCAAAGCATATTTCTGTTGACCAAACAATAACGCCACATAGAAAACAACCGTTGCAATGTATGCAATAACTGCATATATGCTCTTATCAAGCTTAAATACGCGCAATAATTCCTGCACACCCTTTATGGAAATTAACATAACAGCCACACCCGTTGCAGGTGCACCAAGTAGGAAAATACCTACCATTAAAATTACCAATACAACTGAACTAATTGCTCTTGTAATAAACATAACTCCTCCTACATAAAAGCCTATAAGCCACCAAATCGACGGTCAACACCATTGTAATACTCTATTGCTTTTACTAATTCATCTTTCGTAAAATCAGGCCACAATACATCTGTGAAATAAAACTCCGCATATCCTAGTTGCCACAACAAATAATTGGAAAGTCTTTGTTCTCCACTGGTACGAATCATCAATTCCGGATCTGGCAAATCCTTTGTATCCAGATTCTTTGAAATCATATCTTCATTGATATCGCATGCTTCTAAATTGCCAGATGCCAAATCAAGACCAATCTTCTTCACAGCTCTGACAATTTCATCTCTTCCGCCATAGTTGATGGCAATCGTGAAATTCAATCCATCATAATCCTTAGACATGTTCTCAAGTTTCTCAATGCTATCCACTATATCCTTATCAAGTGCTGATTTATCACCGATAACACGAATCTTTAATTTCTCTTTCTTTGCCTTTGTTTCCCATGACTTTAGGTAACTTCTTAACAGATTCATGAGCATTCCAACCTCTTCCGCCGGACGCTTCCAGTTTTCAGTAGAAAATGCATACACTGTCAGATACTCAATTCCCAAATCATAAGCATCTTCACAAATCTGTTCCACCACCTTTGCACCTTCTTTATGACCAAAGGTACGTGGCATATTGCGTTTTTTAGCCCATCTTCCATTTCCATCTAAAATGATAGCTACATGTCTTGGTACTTTTAGCATTTTTCCGTTGATTTCACGTTCCATATCTTTCTCCTATATAGAAAGATAGGGAGCCAATGACTCCCCACTCTCTTACACTTCTCTATTATACAGTCATGATTTCTTTAGACTTTGTCTCAACAGCCTTATCAACGTCAGCGATGTACTTATCAGTCATCTTCTGAATATCATCTTCATAGCCCTTTAATTCATCCTCAGAAATCTCACTTGCCTTATTCATCTTCTTTACAGCATCATTTGCATCACGACGAACGTTACGGATGGCAACTTTAGTATTCTCACCCTTTTTCTTAATATCCTTAACCAATTCCTTACGTCTTTCTTCTGTAAGCTCAGGGAAATTCAAAATAACGCTCTTACCGTCGTTGTTAGGGGTCACACCCAAATCACTATTTACAATTGCCTTCTCAATCGCCTTCACTAATGAGCCTTCCCAAGGTGTAATTACGATTGTTCTAGCCTCAGGAATTGCAATATTACCAACCTGCTGAATTGGAGTTGGAACACCATAGTAATCCACAAAAATACGATCTAATAAATGTGGGTTCGCACGACCGGCACGAACAGTAGTAAACTCAGAAATCATGTTGTCATATGACTTTGTCATCTTCTCTTCAAATTGTGTTAACATCATTATATCCTCCTAAAATGTATTACTTATTCTACTGTAACAAGGGTTCCGGTGAATTTTCCGCTAACCGCATTTACAATACTATTTTCTGCATTTAATCCGAATAACATCATCGGCATCTTATTCTCCATAGCAAGTACCGCAGATGCTAAATCAATCACGCCAAGCTTATCATCCACAATCTTTTGCATCGCTAATGTATCATACTTCTTAGCATTTGGATTTGTCTTAGGGTCGCTATCATAAACTCCATCAATTGCCTTTGCTGAAAGAACAACATCCGCTTCAATCTCAATTGCCATCAATACAGTGGACATATCTGTAGAAAAGTAAGGATGACCTGTTCCACCGGCAAAGAATACAACCTCACCAGCCTCTAAGTATGAAATCGCCTTATCCTTATTGAAAAGTTCTGTCATAGTACCGCATGCAAACGGCGTCATAATCTTAGAACGAATACCGGCCACTCTAAAGGCATCAGAAGCATAGATACAGTTCATGACTGTAGCCAACATACCGATACTGTCTGCTTTTACTCTATCCATACTACCAGAGGTTCTGCCTCTCCAGAAATTACCGCCACCGATAACAACCGCTACCTGTTTTCCACTATCAAGCACAGCCTTTACCTGCTTTGCTACTTCTGCAACTGTATCTTCATCAAAACCTGTTTTTTTATCTCCAGCTAACGCTTCGCCACTAAGCTTTAATAAAATTCTGTTCATCTCCATAATTGTGACCACCTACTTACGCAAAGAAACTCTTAACATCAATCTCTGAATAACACTGAGAACAGAAACCTTCAATGACTGCACCATTGTTAATCTGTACTGAACGAGATTTGATATTACCCATGATAACTGCAGTGGAATCTACAATTACAGGACCATGTACATCGATATCACCATTCACAGCACCAGCAATAACAGCTGAAGTACCTTCAATCTTACCAACCACAACAGTACCAACTCCAACCTTTGCACTGCCTTCACAAATAATATCGCCTTCAATCTTTGCTGCGTTAGCATAAACCTCACCGGCATGCAAATTACCTTCAACAGTACCACCGATTACTAATTTACCCTTACAAGACACATTACCTACAACAGTTCCGATAATGTCAACAGAACCCTCTGTCTCAATATCACCAGTAACCTTAGTTCCCTTAGTAATATATGTTGTTTCTGTATCCATTACTTCCTCAGTATTCTTCTCTTCTTCAACCTTAATCATAACAGGTCCCTCCTCTTTCACTGCAACTTCAGGTTCTGTGTCAACCACATCATTAATCATCTCAAAAGGCACTTCTGAAGCCTCTTCTTCATATTCTGGTTCTGCATTAAATTCATCAACAGCTTCAGGTTCTGCTTCAACTACTTCCTCAACTTCAGGTTCATTATCAACCTCTTCAAGTTCTGTTTCAGGTTCAACTTCAAACTCATCATCATTCTGAAGTTCATCCGTAGATTCATTCACCTCATCAGCAAATTCTTCTACCGTCTCTTCCATTACTTCCTCATCAGATTCAGAGGCTGGTTCATCCGAAACAGCACTCTCAAAATTACTAAAGAAATCAACAACTTGTTCTTCCGTCTCATCTTCTGCAAGGAACTCTTCCTCAGCATTTTCTGCTACTGATTCTTCTGAGACGAATTCTTCTTCCGCTGAATCCTCAGCAACAGGTTCTTCAACAACTTCCTCTTCTGCTATAGGTTCCTCAGCACTTGGGGCTTCGTCTGCGCTGTCTTCGATTGCAGACAAATCCTCACTAGATGTAAAATCTAAAGTCATCTGCTCTTCCTCAGCAGGAACATCTTCATCAATATCATCAATTAAATCTTCTTTTGCAATCTCGATATCATCTTCCTCAGCAGAAATCATCTCTTCGTCATCTGCCTTTGCAAATGCACCAAAGAAACCTGACTTTTTCTTGGCAGGCTTCTTTTGTGTATCCTTCTCTGCTTCATCGAAGGTGTTCACAATATCCTCGTCATCATATTCACTTGCCATCTCCTCAGAATCAGGAATCAGTTCATTCACTGCCTGGGTAAAATCTGCTTTAAAATCCTTAAAAAAACTCATTTGAATCCTCCAATCCAATCATCACCGTATGTGCAGGTATATTATAAGAATAGTGTTTTTCCATCTCTTTTTCCAACTTCCATACTTTCACAAGAAGTACAATATTCAGAACAAAAGAGAATAACAATAAACCAACAATTACAAGTATGATTGTTTTCTTTATACGGTTTACACGATCACGCTTATTATCATTTGTCATAACAATACGTCCTTTAAAATTATTCAGGCAATCGCAAAATCACCAAACAACGATATTATATCACAAAAATAATCAAAGGTATAGACTTTTCATTGAAGAATACACCTGATTTATATCCACTTTTTTCACAATTGGCTGAACAAAATCTTCCTTTTGACAAACTGCAAGAAAATAATGATTTTCTATCGACAAATATCTCATAAATACCTGGTCTTGCTCCGGAATCATAGCAAAACAATCTGTTTTTCTATCATAAAACTGTTTCATAAGCTCTGACACATCAACCGACGACATGGCATAACGAATGCCGGTTCCAGTATACTTTAGATAAGCTTCTTTTCCTGCCCAACACGCTGTTAAGAGTGCATCTTTATCCTCGGGATATTCACATACCAATGCATACTCGCGTTCATGCATGATTTTCTTTGCCAAGCGTTCTTTAAAGTCCATATTTCTTTGCAAATCAATCCCGCAATTTTGATCAGAAATCATCACGACCACATAATTGTCACTATGCGAAATGTTAAAAAATACCGGATGATTCTTTATATACGGCTTCTCATCTTCTGCAACGAGAATATCTTCATTTGTACATTGAACACCACATGCATCCAGACAATATCGCAGAAAAAGACCTGTCTGCAAGCATTTTATTGAGGACTCACGTCCCTTCAACCGCAACACGCGTTCTTTACGTGCCACTGTTAAACACTGCATAAACAGGTCTTTTTCTTCGTCTGTCATGGAGGTGTCAAACTGCATATAAAATATATGATTCACCTCAAAGACTCCTTATGATTATTTTGCTTCGTAGTTCTTAAGCTGCTCAAGAACCTTAGTTAAAACCTTAACCTCAGTTTCCTTAGCTGCATTTAAATACTTAGCAAATCTGTCTGCTCTGTCAATCTCCTCTGTAATAGAGATACGAACTAAAAGGTTACGCGCTGTTAAAGCATTCTCAACAACAGATAAATACTCGTCTAACAATGCCTGATCCATTGGAATGTAATCATTAGCCATTAAGTACTTAATTCTGTCATACATCAATACTTTATGGTCATATACAATATGTAATGCACGAATATCGTAATCTGGCTCTTCAGCATGCAACTGCTTATCCACAGTCTCAATTACCTTGTCATAAACATTTACACCAAAGATAGTATCATCGAAACGGTTACGAAGCATACGGAAATGATTCTTTGTATCCTTAGATTCAAGATACTCACCAAGTGTCTCCTTAATTAACTCAACATCTAAATCATAGTATCTTGTATTGTTGTTCTTTAAGATAACATAAAGACCTCTGGTACCCTTGTAGTCATCCTTAAACATATGGTCATCACTAGCTGTAATTACACTGTATCCTCTCTCAACATCAGCAAATGATACTGTTGAGTATGAATAGTGATCTGTAAATGTAAAGTCAGCTACATAGAAAATCTCTTTTTCAATGTTATAACCATAGATAAATAACTCGTGAGGGAACTTGTAATCAACTGCTACATCACAAAGAATCTTAGCCTCATCAAATACACCATATACATAACCGTTAATATCAATTGTCTTAATAATAAAATCAATAACACCACTTGTATATGTCTCGATCTGCTCCTTTGTCATCAAAGAAGTAATCAAGTATGGACACTGCTTAAGTGAGCTGCTACCTGGCATCATATCAGCCAAAAGCATATCATTACCAGTAAAAATCTCGTTAATCTCATAACATCTTAACTGAATGTAGTTACTGTAAATCCATCTTCTTGCATTATCATCATCTCCAAGAATTGAAAACAATGTTGCATGCCATTGCCATGAAGTAATTGCAGGATACTGAACGTCTAATATTTTTTCGTTTGCCATTTTAAAAAGCCTCCCATCTGAATCTATAACTATTAGTTATTCTAAATTATAATTTCTTCTCAATAGACTCTACTACATCATCAAAGCTTGAATACTTGTAAAGTGCTAATTCATTATCATCATACTCAACACCAAACTTATCCTCAAGCTCTACAAGCATACGAATCATAGATACTGAATTCACATCATAATCCTCAGTCAAAGATGCACTCATATCAAGGTTGTCAGTAGCCAAATCCGGCATAACATCTTCTACAACCTCAAGTAACTTACCTTTAATTTGTTCCTTGTCCATAATAAATACCTCCAAAAATATTTGTGTTACACATAGATTTATTGTAATCGTTTTTATCTATTTTTTCAACAACAAAAACAAAAAATAAGTATAAATTTTGTTCAAAATATCCACAAACTACAGCAGAGGGGCCAATGTTTTATATAATTTTCCCATCAAACGTTGGAAAATGCTGATTTGATTGTAATATTCCATAGTTACTTCGATACATTTTTTCTGTGTCGCAAGAAAATCATCCCGCATCGATAGAATTTCATCGCTCTTATATATAAAAGCACCACATTCAAAATGATGATACAGACTCCGATAATCTAAATTCACGGAACCAACACAGGCTTTCGTGTCATCCGACACAAACATTTTTGCATGAACAAATCCAGGTTCATATTCATATATTTTTACACCTGCATCCATCAAAGGTTTGTAATACGTTCTTGCCACATAGAAAGGCATTTTTTTATCAGGAATATGTGGCAATATCAGACGAACGTCAATTCCGCGTTTTGCTGCAAACAGAATTGCGGATACCATTTCACTATCCACAACGAAATACGGGCTCATCATATACACATACCTATGCGCTTTATTTAACATATAGAGATAAACATTCTCAGCTAAATCCTCACCATTTAATGCATCGTCACAATAAGGAATAACATATCCATTTGCATTACTTTGTGCAACAGCATGATTGATATAATTTTCATACATTACATCTTCCGTTTCGGACAAATTCCACATGTGCAAAAACATAGTAATAAAACTAACAACCGCAGGACCATCCAAACGTATGGCAACATCCTTCCAATGGCCATACTTTTCATATGCATTGATATACTCATCGGATAAATTAATACCACCGGTATATGCCATTTCACCATCAATAATCAGAATTTTTCGATGGTCACGGTTGTTTTGATGAGTGGAAAGTAGAGGAACTACAGGGGCAAACATTTTTGCCTCAATTCCCATTTCACAAAGAGTACGGTCATAATGATGTGGTACTGTAGTCACCGCATTGGTTCCGTCAAACATTACCTTTACTTCAACACCCTCTTTTACCTTCTCTCTCAGAATCTCCAACACCGTATCCCACATGATGCCTTCATTAATGATAAAAAACTCCATGAAAATAAAATGTTTCGCAGCCTTCAACTTCTCCACAATATCCTCAAAGAAGTTCTCGCCCAAAGGAAAATAAGTAACCTGTGTATCTTCATAAGCAGGTGCGCCTCCTGCATAGAACAAATAATGCACCAACGAACCAATATGTTCATCCTCTTTTGCAATTCTATCAGTCTGCGCCTTTTTTTCAGCAATTAAAGGAATAAATCGCTTCTCTTTGGACTTTAGAACCTTTCGTAAGGAACGGGTACCTGGATTTACAAGCACAAAGATATACATTACAACACCAAATACCGGAAACAGACATAACGGTATTAACCAGGCAATTTTAAATTCTTCCTTTACCCGAATATTAATCAGATAAATCACACAAATCATTGACACAAAATAGGAAATCACGATAAATGTCTGACTACCATTATTTGTCATGGCATAAATGCCATAACACATCAATACAAACTGTGCTATGATTAACAAAACAGAAATCATAGTGCGTTTAAAGAAAATATTGCCTAATACCATTCTTCTGGTGTCACTTCTTTGCTGTCTACGTTTTTCCAATTCTTCTTGCGTATACTTTTTTGACATACCATCACCCCTTTCGAATCATCGATGCCAACAATCCAATCAATGCACCTGCCACCACTCCGGATATCACCAGTACTGGTGCGTAATATAACACATTTCGATTCTCCAACATTAAAAATGCAACTACCAACTGTCCCACATTGTGAAAAACACCACCGGTTACGCTGACTCCAACCTTGCTAAAGCATTTAAAAGACTTCACAATATACATGACCAGAATGCTAAAAAACGCACCTGCGATACTATATACAAACACCATCATGTTGGAAAACAACAGGGAGGACAACAATACTCGAATACATGCAATGGCAAATACCAAAGGTAAGGAAAGATGATACATAGCCACAATTGTGACAAGGTTTGCCAATCCTAACTTTACACCTGGTATTCCTATAGACACAGGTATCAATGCCTCCAAATAACTAAACAACATAGAAAGTGCAATAAACAATCCACAAATTGTAATCTCTTTTGTCGAGAGACCTTGCTTATTCTCTTTTAAAGATTTTTTAGTTGTCATATTCTGACGCCTCATTTCCAACTACACTCACAACAATTTTGTACGGCAAACAAATTATACTTTCACCGACCGCTGAAATATGCTTGTGTTTTACACATATCTGGTCCGGGCAATGAGCACTATCCATATAGCATTCACCCTTCGCAATTACTAATACACTATCACCATCTTTGGTTGCAATTGCATACTTTCCATCTTGATTCATAGGAATTGTATGATATATTTTACCATCCACTTCAACTACAACCGAAGTATTAGAAATATCCGAATACTGTTGCTTTTGGCAATACACAACAATAGCCAGTATGACTGCCATTCCAATCAATGCAATTATTAAAATCCAATCTGCCTTTTTCATTTATATCTCCATCAATTATTAACATTTAGAACTTCGTATGGAACCGAAAAGTCTGGCGAAGTAACCACTGAACCGTCTTCCATAATAAATATTGCCTCTGCCTGATATTTTTTTAATACAGGTAAGCTATTTTCATATCCCAACACAAAACAAGCTGTTGATAATGCATCACTTACTAAACCATTCTCGCACAAAACTGTAACTGAACGCACATCACTGACAGCCGGTGCACCTGTTTTACTATCAAAAATATGATGATACTTAACGCCATTTTCTTCAAAATACTTTTCATAATCTCCAGACGTGGATATACATTTTGTTCCATTTACCATAAGCAAAAGCATATACTCACCCTGGCTACCATTAGGGTCCTGAATGCCTATTTTCCAAGGTCTATCCTCTGGGTTGTTTTCAAAAGTTAAAATGCTCCCTCCAACTGCAATCACAGCACCAGTAACATCCGTAGTTTCCAAATAATCCCTCACCAAATCAAGAGCATATCCTTTTCCCATTGCACCAAAGTCTAACTGAACACCATTCTGTAAAACAAGCTTTTGGTTTTCTAGTACCACATTTTCATATCCTGCGTTTTCTAACACATTTTTAATATCAGTTTCCTTTGGAACCTTAGGTGAATCCGTTTCAATTCCCCATAACGCAATCAAATTCCGCAAGGTAAAATCAAATGCACCATCTGTGTCTTTTGCTAAAGCAAAACATTGTTTCAACGCATTCTTAAGAGTGTCAGAAAGATTGCCTCCACCATTTTCATTTAATGCATACACTTCTGATGTATTGGAACGCCAAGATAAAACCAAGGTATCCAAATCATGAATTACCTTTGTTACATTCTGAATTTCCTGGTCGTTATTAGCATACAAACTAATACTGACTGCGGTTCCCATTTCAAACACTGTTTTGTCAAAATGCTGTATGGGTTGATAAAGATATTTAAAAAAGAAAAAAATGCCTGCACATACTAGTATACATGCAAGCACTATTTTCCATATTCTTTTTACAAAACGGAAATGTGTCTGCATCAAGAATATCCTCCCCTTCAAGGCTGTAAAGTAATTGTGTAGCGATTTCCAATGAAATCATCTGCGTAGCATTCTTCATAATATAATGTTACTTGTGGATCCTTTGGTACCTTGAACATAATCTTTTTTTCTATTGTTTCACCAGCCTGAATAATGCATTCATCTTCCATAAAAGCATCATCAAGCATCGTACTTGAGCCATATCCATAATCTGATACGTCATCCTTCCAGGTTACCCGGAAATCATCCAAATATATAGTGATGGCCTCTTCCCCTGTATTTGTAATAGATACATCGCAGATTGCAAATGCATATCCATCGTGCATCTCAAACAACTCATCACCAATGGTAAGATAAGTCTCATAGATTGGTTTCCCAACTGAAAATTCAAAAAATGCAGTTTGAATTTTCTCATCATAATTACATGCAATGGTTTGACCTGTTGGTCTGACTTCCTCATAAGTAGTTGCTTCTGTTGTATTTACGACTAGAACTTCCTCGTTCTGATTGCACGCAGTTAACAGGCATAAACCAAAGAAACAACTAACAAACGCAACTACATGTATGAAATTATGAATTCTAACTAACCATCTATTCAAATCTATTCTCCATTTAAGTACATAATCATACCCGGTCCCAAGTTGTCAGTAGGTCTTGCCAAAAAACCATTTGACTCATAAAAACTTTCACGACCCTTCGCACACATGAGACAAAGCATCATTTCTGAATGCTCCATACGAAGAGAATCTACATAGGATTGCAAACGTTTCAACAATTTTGAACCAACACCTTTGCCTTGTGCGTCTGGTACAACAATTAAGTCCTGTACATAACAAATAACTGCACCATCACCAACAATACGTCCCATTCCTATCAATTGTCCATCTTCTATAGCCGTAACAATGTACAGGCTATTTTTTATCGCCTGCTCTGCCTGTGGAACAGACAGTGGTTTCCAATTCACCTTCGCTCGCAGTTTTAAGTAGTCCTCTACTGTTAGCTCATTTTCTAAATAAGTAATCATAATATTCCTATTGGAGAGACTATAGTCTCATATCCAAACCTTTATCCCGTAAGTATTCTTTTAACACCTGAATCTCTAATTCTTTATAGTGGAATAAGGAAGCCGCTAAAGCAGCATCAGCCTTACCCTCTGTCAATGCATCATAAAAATGCTCCATAGTTCCGGCACCACCAGAGGCAATCACAGGGATAGAAACGTTCTCAGCAATCATTCTGGTTAATTCAATATCATAACCACTCTTTGTGCCATCACAATCCATGCTAGTTAATAAAATCTCGCCAGCACCTAGTTTATTTACCTTCATTGCCCACTCAACAGCATCAATTCCACAATCAATTCTGCCACCGTGTTTAAATATATTCCAACCGCTACCATCTTCTCTTCTACGTGCATCAATGGCAACAACTACACACTGACTACCAAATTTGTCAGCCGCTTCGGAAATCAAATTAGGATTATCAATGGCTGCTGAATTGACTGAAATTTTATCAGCACCTTCACGAAGCACAGCCTTAAAATCTTCTACAGTTCGAATGCCGCCGCCAACAGTAAATGGAATAAACACGGTCTCCGCAACACGACGCACCATATCAACTACTGTATTTCTATGATCAGAAGAAGCTGTAATATCCAAAAATACCAACTCATCTGCACCGGCAGCATCATAAGCCTTTGCCACCTCGACCGGATCGCCGGCATCTTTTAAATTCACAAAGTTAATTCCTTTGACAACACGTCCATTATTGACATCTAAACAAGGAATAATACGTTTTGTATGCATATTATGTCTCCTACAAATTCACAAAATTCTCTAATATCTTCAAGCCTACTGTACTACTCTTTTCCGGATGAAACTGGCAGGCAAAAATGTTATCTTTTTCAACTGACGCATGAATATGTGTTGCATATTCAGTGGTAGCTGCAACTTCATCTGCATTTTCTGCCTCTAAATAATAAGAATGTACAAAATATACGTAAGCATTCTCTGAAATTCCTTTAAATAAGGTGGCATCTTCTTTTATGTTCAATGAATTCCAACCCATGTGAGGAATCTTTAATCCATCTTTTTGCGGAATTCTAACAATCTTTCCTTTTAAAAGACCTAATCCCTCCACGCCAGGTGTCTCTTCACTAGATTCATATAATAATTGCAAACCTAAACAGATTCCTAAAAAAGGAGTCCCCTTATTGACAACATCATGAATTGCTTTTTCCAAACCATACTCACGAAGTTTGCCCATGGCATCACCAAAACTACCGACACCAGGCAAAATCACATGACTACTAGACATAATCTCATCATAGTCTCTTGTTATCTTTACTTCTTTTCCTAAATATGCCAATGCCTTTTCAACACTTTTTATATTGCCGGCATCATAGTCAATTATTGCTATCATTTTGCATTTCCTTTCGGTCTATTCTTCGCTGGAATCAACAGTCTTATTAGGATCTAATGAAATCTTCTCTTCATCAGATAACTCAATAGCATATTCAGCCATCTTGTTTCTGTATGCATAACTATCTAATGCTAAAATCTGATACGCATCTTCAACACTCAATTGATATGTAGATGACAAAGCATTCACAATCTTGCCACGACAGTAATCAATATCAGCTACAATTCCCAGTTCCATAGCCTCTTGATAATGCTCATCGTACTTCGTAAGACCGCGTAGCAAGCAATCCAATGCTCGATCCATTCTCTTTAATGAGGCGTTATTCTCATAGGATTCATATAATCTCTCTACATACATAACAGTATATATGCGATCCTCTAATTCCTGATCCTCTTCCTTCACTTCGACACCGACAATCTCATCATATGCCAAATGATACTTCTGACGTTCAAAATAATCAGTAGCTTTACGAATGACAAGACTATAATTAAATGACTGTGTACCAAAAACAACAACAGCTGCAAATATCAAGAAAAATGCCATGACCGCAGCTACCATCTTGCGATTCAATTTCTTTTCCGGTGGTGCAGCCGCCAACTCAGCTTTTAACTTTGCAGCCTTAACAGCAGCCTTGGCAGCCTTTTCACTTTGAGCAGCAGCATTTTTTGCATTTTTAGCAGCCTTCTTTTCCTCAGCTTTTGCTTTCTTTTCCGCCTTTTTTGCGTCCTTTTTGGCTTTTTTCTCTGCTTTAATGGCAGCTAATTCTTCATCAGAAATGACGTCTTCTTCGTCATCGTCATCACCAAATAACAAAGTCGCAAGTTTGCTCATCTTCTTTTCCTGCGGTATCTCTGCTTCGGTTTCAGAAATACTAGCATTCAAAATATCGTTAATATCCTCAGAGGACAAATCTGAGGCTTGAGATTCATCTGAAACAGGAGCTTCATCCCCAAATAACTGATCAAAATCCAAGCCACCTAAATCATCACCTGCAGAAAATGAACTGTCAGCTGATGCTTCCGGAGCATCCTGCAAATCAGATTCTTGTATACCAAGCATAGCAAACAAATCATTCATGTCTGCATTATCTGAAGTGGCAACCTTAGATTCCTCTTTCACTTCTTCAGCATTCTCAGAAGCTATCGGCATATCACCTGATACATCATCCATAGGCACATCAGCACCACCAAACAGGGCACTCAAAGCATCCATGTCATCCATTGATTCCATGGTAGTAGTATCCTCACCAGAATTATCTGTCTGTTCAGCAAACGCATCTGCAAACGAAAAATCCTCCGGTTCACTTGCCTGCTGTTCTGCCGGCATCGTCTGTTCCGGTTCATTCACAACTTCTTCTGATTCCTTCTTAGAATCCTGAAAGAACATATCATCAATCGCCAAATCACTAAAATCAATATCAGGCGTATCTTCTTCTCGTTGCTTCTTAGAAGGCTTTGCGGACTGCTTAATACCTCTATCATTCTTCTTGGTATCTGTCATATCCAAATCATCAAAATCCAAATCATCAAAACTCAAATCTGACATATCAAAATCAGCCATTCTGTCAAGCTCATCCAATTCATCGAACTGACCTTTTCCCAATATATCATCATCCGCATGCAAAGTCGTATCAGAGTCTTTGGAAATCATATCGTCAAAAGCATCTTCTTTTAACTCAACTCTTCTATCTCTACTGCTTGACTGCACTTCTGTGTCCGGATTATCATCTATTTCATTGTCTAAGGAAATCTCATTTAAGAGACTGTCAAGATAATTCTCGTCCATATTATTCTCCCAAAAAACTTTTATCTAATGAAAATGTCATATTTTCAATAAAAAATCGTATATATTGTACCATATCATTCATGAATTAACAAGTGACTGTGTTTTAGAAATAATTGTTGCAATTGCACAAATTATCAAGTATATTTAATACAAGCTGAATAACATTATTGCTTGTTAACTATTGTTATTTTTGTATTGGGAGGTAGTTTTATGAAAGCAAACATTTACTTGGAGTACCAGGAGAAACAGGTACAGGAGGCTGCTATCGTTGCAAAAGCAAAACAGCTTTGGAAGGACGCAGGTAACAAGGCAAATACCCTTAAGTCTTTACAGCTTTATGTAAAGCCAGAGGAAAATGCAGTTTACTACGTTATCAACGATGAAGCTACTGGTAGTTTCAGTCTGGACGAAATTTAATTCACAACATAAAAAACCGAGACTTTTCACTAGTCTCGGTTTTTTATATGCTTACTTTCCTGCTACTAACTCATCAATCATAGAAACAAGCTGACCAATCTCAGGCTTTGAAATCTGACGATTAGCACCCAATCTCTCTCCCTTTCTACGCATATCATCGTTAATCAAAGATGAGAATACAATAATAGGAATATGCTGTAATGCAATATCTTCTCGAATAAGACGAATCAATCTATGACCATCCATCACAGGCATCTCAATATCTGTGATGACAAGCTTTGCACCATATTCAACACCATTGGTCTTCTTCAACTCACAAAGTCTGTCCCAAGCTTCCTGACCATTTGCCTTCATAGTAATATTGGTATAACCGGCCTTAGTCAATGCATCATGCACTAACTGGGTTAACAATGGAGAGTCCTCAGCAATCAAAATAGGAACGGCATTACGCTCTCTTTCTCCTAACTCATCAATCTGAGAAACCTTCAAACTGGTTTCCGGACAAATCTCTTCTACAATCTTTTCAAAATCCAAAACAATTACAAGATTGTCCATGTGCTTAATAATACCTGTAGCGATAGCAGCTCCTGGTGTATTCACGGTTGAATCCGGCTTAACAATATCCGACCAAGATACACGATGAATGCCAATTACCTGATTCACGATAAAGGCAATGTTCAAGTTGTTGAAGTTGGTTACAATCAGCATATTATTGCTATTATCACCATCATCATCAAAACCTAATGTGCGAATCAAATTAATAACTGTAATAATTGTATCTCTAGGCATAAAAATACCTTCGATACATGGATGAGAATTCGGAATTGGAGTAATGTCCTGAATTGTTAAAATCTCTCTAACTTTAGCAACATTAATACCATAATGATTACCATTAATCACAAACTCTAAAATCTCAAGTTCGTTTGTACCACTTTCTAATAAAATGTTTGACTCCATATGTAACCTCCCCTATGTTAATGTAATATAATTCTCGCTATCATTATACGTTACTTTAATCTCAAGAACTTCAACCTGATCTACCAGATTGTCAGCAATCTGGAATACCAAAACCGCTTTTTCATTAGCAGACGGTGCCAAAGTCGCTTGATATGTAGATAAATCATCCATCAAAATCGTCAACATAGACTTTGCAGCTTTTGAGTGATTCATTACAATGGAATACTTTACATCTACATTCAACAAATCAACATCTATCGGCTCTGCAGTGGTGTTCTTCATATCAAACTCCACTACAATTAACTTCATACCGTTCGTCGCTTCCAAATAGATAAAATCACCATTCTTATCAATGGACGGATATCTTTCACATATCTGGTAATTGTTATAGACAGTAGAAACACCAGTTATACCCAGTATCTTAGCTATATCAGTCTCACTTACTGTTACCGCTTCTGTAGATGGCTCCACTACCTCTGTACTACCTTCTTCTGAACTAACATCCTCCACAGGTGTCGCTGTCGTTGCTTCTGTTGTCGCTTCTGTCTGTGTCTCAGTGGTAACTTCTACAGCTGTAGTAGCCTCAGTGGTTACCTCGGTAGATGCTTCTTCACCTTCGAAATATTTGCTTTCAAAGCCCCTGTCATATTTTAAAAGTAACTCTGCTGCATATTCCGCGATAGCCGCTTCCTCTGCATCGGATAACTTAATCACCTTATCACAACCACAGAGCATAGTCATCAATACAAGAAAGCCTAATAACACAAATCGTTTCTTCATCATATATGCCCTCTATCTGTAAATCTTTAAATAAAACACTGTGTTTATTATAGCATTAAAATAAATTATCAGCAACTAATATCTGTGTCTAAACAGAAATAAAATGCCACTCCGCCCTCAACATTTTCAACACCATAATCTTTGTTATGTGCTTCCATTGTAGCAGAAACAATCGACAATCCAATTCCGCTACCGCCATATTCTCTGGTTCTCGCTTTATCCACTTTATAAAACTTCACCCATACCTTATCGATATCCTCCTCAGGAATATGCTCACCGGTATTAAACACCTGTACTCTTACTTCCTTTTCAGACTGTATAAAATCAATTCGAATTTCACCATCAGGCAACACATGATTCAAGGCATTTGTCAAATAATTCGTAAACACCTCACTGATCATGTATTCATCAGCCCAAACATAAATTGGCTCTTTCTGCGACATCGTAACCTTGCCCTTAAAATTCTGCATAAGAATCTCAGATGATTGTATAATGTTGCCAGCCAAATTCACAATATCAAAACGCTGAATATCCAATCTATTGTTACCAAATTCTAATTCATTCAAGGATAAGATTTTTTTCACCATGGTGTTCATCTTGTTGGCTTCATCCATAATAACTTCACAATAGAATTCTCTGCTCTCCGGATCATCAGAAACGTTCTCCTTCAATCCTTCTGCATATCCTTGTATCAGCGCAATCGGCGTTTTTAATTCATGCGAAACATGCGAAAGAAATTCTTTTCGCATCTCATCAATTTGTTCTTTCTTCTCAATATCCTCACTTAATTCAGCATTGGCAGACTTCAATTCTGAAATCGTATGCTCCAAACGTTCTGACAAATCATTCATAGCCGTACCAAGTGCTGCAATTTCGTCATTGCCTTTTACTGAAACCTTGGCATCAAAATCTAAATCCTGCATTTTCTTAGCTACAGCAGCCATATTATGAATCGGCGTAGCGAAACTGGTTGCCACAATCATCATGGCAATGGAACCTATAATTGTTGCCACCAAACCTACCAGCATAAACACTTCTTCCGCAGCCTTTGCACTTTCTTTTACAAAGGAAACCGAACGACGAATAACCACATAATAACGGTCATCGACAGAACCAGTTAAGTCATAATAATCCGCATTCAAACGATTATCGTGATTTTGTTGCACAACATAGTAGGAATTATCCAGAGTTTCGCCAGAATCATCATCAAAACTCTCCTGATGCAACCATAGATTTGCCAACAAAAGCATGCTATCAATCATGCGCCCCTGTTGATTAATATTCGTATATACGTTGTTTTGTCTTTTTTCGCTGTCCACTATCACAATATGCGCATCATGAGAAGAGGTACTAACTGACATTACTACCTCACGCAAATCAATATTATCACCAGCATTTTCAATCATGACATGAATATTCTTAAAAGTATTTGCCAGGGAATTCTCCATGTTGCGCTCAAAATATCCAGGCAAAACTACATTAGATACCAATGTAGTGGCAACAATCGTAATCACCATCAATATCACTAATAAACATGTCAATTTAAATCGAATGGAAGCTCTCATCTACACAACCTCAAATTTATAACCCATACCCCAAATTGTCTTAATATAATCACCACGATCTCCCATCTTGCTTCTTAACTTTTTCACATGGGTATCAATGGTTCTGGCATCACCAAAATAATCATAATTCCAAACATTATTTAATATCTTCTCTCGAGACAACGCAACACCTTGATTAGAGACAAAATATTGCAACAACTCAAACTCTTTAAAACTTAACTCGATAACTTGGTCATTTACCTTTACCTCATGAGCAGCCAAATCCAACACGATATCTCCCGCTACCAGTACATCAGATTTGTCTACGCCTGCGGTTCTTCTTAAAATTGCCTCAATACGTGCAACTAAAATCTTGGGACTAAATGGTTTCGTAATATACTCATCAACACCTAACTGAAATCCCATTAACTCGTCTCTTTCATCTCCACGAGCTGTCAACATGATAATCGGCACATTAGAATCCTTGCGAATCTCCTTGCAAACTTCCCAACCGTCCATGACAGGCATCATCACATCCAAAACGATAAGAGAAATATTCTTATGTTCCATAAATATATCTATGGCCTTTTCACCATTTTCAGCCTCTAACACTTCATAACCGGATTTTACCAGAAAGTCCTTTACCAGCTTACGCATTCTACTTTCATCATCTACTACCAAAATTTTAACACCGTCCATAACGATACCTCCTTACTGACATTATAATCGCAAAATATGGTAACTTTGTGAAAAAAGCAAGATGAATTCACAACTTTCGTTGCATACCATCTTGCTTTTTATTATTCGGCAGTTGTATCTATCGATTCCTGGTTAACATCTTCGCCTAACGAAGCCTCACGTTCATCCAAAATACGTTCCCGTTCCTCTAACTCCTCTTGCCATTTTGCATATTTATTTACAATCTTGCTTTCTGTATTAATGTAGCCAATATTGTCATTTGTCGCAATAATAACAAAAAATCCAATTATCACTAAAATCAATGTCACAATGACATAGGTCATTAATTTTTTTGTTCTCTTTAGTTTATCAATCTGATCACGTAAACCACTGTCATTGGTCTGCTTTACCTGAACTTCCTCAACCTTTGGAATAATAATCTCATCCAACTGTTCATCAGGAATATGGTACTGCTCTACCAAGGTGCTCCTAATCTCATACAGAAAAGTATACCCCACCTGTGTGGTAAAAATGTGTTTATCAATCAATTTGTGGTAGAATTCTTTCAGCTGTTCCGGCTTTAAATTAGACATGCTTCCTTTCATTTTCTCAATGTAGGAAAATTCACGAAGCGCCTGTCTATTTACTTTTTCATCCTCAAATAAAAAGCCTTCAATTGCATCTCCAATGTCCTGCATACTATCAACTCCTAAGCAATTACTTATTCATTCTCAATTAACGATATTCCATATTCGGCCGCTTTTGTTTTTACGGCAGTATGATATACATCCAATTCTCTCTGGGCTTCCGCAACCAGAATATTGGCACTCACCAATGCTTCATCATCCTCCGCTTTTACTGCGTCATATATCGCCTGCATAGCCTCTAATTCTTTTTCAACTGCATTCTTATACTTTTCACGTAAATCAATGGCAGGATGATATTGATAAACCAAATTGTCTAGATTAATAATGGTCTGCTTTAGGTCAACCATAATATCTGTATCCAAAGCCTCTAATAACGCCTCAGCATCACCTTCCGCATTTTCCATATACTCATTATACTTACTAATTGCTTTGTTATGTTGTTCAGAAATTGAAACAACATCCTTGCTCATGTATTGATACAATTCTTGTTTTGTCGGATCTTCTTTTGCACATGAGGTAAGAAAAACAGCCATACAAAATAATATAATCCACAATGAACGAGTTTTCATATTCATATATTCTCCTACTCTAACATAGCTTATAGCCACCTTCGATAGTCTACCACATTCATTACAAATTTGCCAGTGTATTCCTAGTAATTCTTATCTTTTTGAGTTAAAAAATGAGACAAGGAATACTCATATTAGTTTGAGTATCAAGCCTTGTCTCGTTAATTTTTGAAAACTATTGATTATTTTCTTTTTTACTTCCACATACACACTTATGGTATTTTACATATTCCACTTCGATCTCTGGAAGTTGTTCGTAACCGATAATTTCATAGTGTCCTAAATCTTGATAGCCAGCTACAACTTGTAAACTACGAGTCTGCACGATAGCTGGTTTTGGAATACCACAATCATTTACAAGCCAGCGAATAAACTTACCTTGTGCTTGACATCGTTCACACAATAAAGCATTTATTTTCTCAGAACGTTGAGGGTCATTATATGGTACTGAATCATAAATTTCTCTCATATTACATTCTTCACAAGAACCTTCGTGATAACAATTGTCAGCCCATGTCCAACTTGTGCCATTCAATTCATTATATTTATCAATCAGGATATATACATCTAACATCGCCAGTACACCAACGGTTGGATAGTGTTCTGGAAACAAATCATGTACAGTTTGAGTTACATACTGGTTAGTTGCACGATGCATTTCATAAATACGTAACTTATCATGACAATTCTCACCATATTTAGCATTCCACATTTCTGGTGTAATAGCATAATCAAACATATGCACTTCACCTTCAATCCACTTATCTCCAAAAATAGGGTCACTATAATCATTTGTGGTACCATCTTCAGCGTATAACTGTTCCATTCTTGTACCATATACTTTTTTCCATTTATGTACATGTGCTTTTACAGCTACCTTCTTATTTCCCTTACCACCAAATAATTTAGAATATGCCCTTTTCTTGTTGCTTGGTGCTTCTATTTTTAATTTAGAACTGGTACCTTTTAGCGCATTCTTTCCAACCTTCTTTAACTTTTCAGACTGAATATAAATAGTTTTTAACTTTGTGCAATTCTGAAAAGCACCTTTTCCAATAGTTGTTACATTCGCCCCCACAGTAATCTGCTTTACCTTTTTATTGTTCGCTAAGGCATTATTCGCAACTTTAACAATCTTGTAGTTTTTACCCTTTACTTTCACAGTGTCAGGTATTACTACAGAAGACTTTTTACTTTTTGTGCCCACATATTCTGCAGTCATCTTAGATTTGGATAATATTTTTACCTTGTTTTTGCCAACTGTAATCGTTTTAGTCTGTGCAGCATCTACTTTAATTGTAGTGGACTCAGAAAAAGAGGCACAGGATACAATTAACATTACGGCAACTAAAAACAATGCTTTGATTTTCTTCATTCTCATCATCCCCTATTACATATTATTGATTCTTTGTCAGTTCAAATTTAATATTGTCTAATGCTTTTGCTGCTCTTGAAGCATTGTATTGCATGGAAGATAGATTATTTGCATTCTGTTGTAACAACATATGTGTCTGAGCATGTTGTCCAATTTGGAACATCTGTAATACATTTGTAGTTCTCTGTTGACGTAACAATTCTTCGTTCTGATTAAGCATCCGATTATTTTGCTGAACAACTTTTTTCTGTAATTCTTCCATTCTTTGATTATGCATTTTTTGCTCATAAAGATTAATTAATTCCTTAAAATCATCTGCTCTCCAGTTTTCGATTGAAGAAATAAAAAAGTCAATACAGTCAACAGACAGATAACTTTGCGGAAACCAATCCTGAGTCATTGTAATCAATTCATTTTGATATTCGTCACAAATCTCACGATGTTCTGCATACTGAGCATATAGATTGTTATTCTTTTCTTCAATCATAGAATTTACGCTTTTTACCTTATTATTTTTGGTTTTAATAACTACAGCACAAATAATTCCCGCGACAGCAAACAAAGTAATATATGACGAAATTATTTCTGGAGATGTAATACAATCGTAGACGAGCCAAAAGGCTTGAAATTTAAAAATAAAATCTAAAATTTTATAAATTTTACTGGTTGTCTTTCCTTTTGATCGACAGTAAGCATAAGCCCCCATACAAAACAAGAAAAACCATTGTTGTCTCATGAACAATATTAAAGCATAGGCAACCATAACGCATGATAAAATGACCTTTCCCTTATTTAGCACTCCTTTAGTATTTAATTCCTCCTGATAATCTTCATATGAATCACAGATTTCATCTAAAGTGCTTTTTTCCTGCATTATACGACCGATCAAGTCTCTTACAGCGTATAAATTATTTAAAAGTTCTGTTCTTTCCATAAATTCTTTCATTCCTTTCGTTAAATAATACTTTTGTCTCACTTTTACAACCGATTATAATACACATCTTTCGTAAAATCAACAAAAAGGTTGTAAAACTGAGACAAAAATGAAAGGAGTAAACGTATGCCAAAACCTCGTACTGTATCCGGTGAAAAGAATTTAATAAGCGAAAGATTAATTAATTTGAGAAATCAACATAATTTATCCCAAAGAGACTTATCCAGAAAATTACAATTATTAGGGTATGATATGGATAAAAATGTTATCACTAGAATTGAAACTAACAAAAGATACGTTACTGACATCGAAATTCAAGCTCTATGCACCATTTTTGATGTGACTTGTGATTATTTGATATTAGGAAAAGAATAAGGTGTTATTATTCCAACAAAAAAGAACGGTTAAATAACCGTTCTTTTTGTTAAACACTATAAACACGATTATATTTATAGCAAACTTCCATCTGAAATTTTGCTTCTCGAATTCAAATGGAGCTGAGGGGAATCGAACCCCTGTCCGAAAACTCTTCCATAACGGCATCTCCCATCACAGTTGACGCTTTTTTATTCCTGCAACACACCGCCCGCCAACCAGCTGAGCATTACAGTAGCTTCATAATTCTTCCTTTACCGCAAAGCTTAGGTAACGAAGTTCCCCACAAAGATGATGCCTGGGTCCTAAGGCGTGGGAACCCTAGGTCAGACAGCTGCCATTAGGCAGCGTACGCTAACTTTTCGTCTGCGTTTAATTTTAATTCTAAGTTTTAGCGTGGTCCTAGTCCACGGATGGCTTCCATTACTTCTAAATCCCCGTCGAAACCAGTACAACCCCTTATTCTGTTGTTGTATCGGTGGTGCTTGCTTCTGTTGTATCCTCTTCAGAAGCAGCATCTGTTGCGTCAGTTGTATCTGTCGCATCTACTGTACTATCCTCACCAGTTGCATCCTCGCCGGTAGTCTCCTCTGTTGACTCCGGTACAAATGGATAGCCTTCCAAATCAGTAACATAGGCAGAAACCCATGCATCCAACGTGTTAGGTGAAACTGTCTTTGGAATCTGATTATATATAAATCTGCCAAGTGGAATACCAATAATGATACCAATAATCACTACGGTAACCAATGTAGCAACAGTAGTCTTAATTCTCTGTTTTCTCTGAATCTCTTTTCTGTGGTACTTCTCATACTTTCTTTTATCAACTTTTTCCTGACTCATGTCATTATCCTCCAAATGTATTCCTAAATCACTCTGTATATATTAGCATAACACAGAAATGTGAACAAGTCTTGAATTCAAAAAAATTATTTGAATGAATTCTTAAACTCGCGCTGCATCTCTCTTTGCTGATCGTGTTTAGCAATACTTTCCCGCTTATCGTAAAGTTTCTTACCTCTTGCAAGGCCAATTTCAACCTTTACGAGACTATTTTTAAAATAGACCTTAAGCGGTACCAAAGTATAACCCTTTTCTTTAATTTTGCCTAATAATTTGTCAATTTCGTACTTATGAAGCAACAGTTTTCTTGGGCGCAAAGGATCTTTGTTAAATATATTACCCTTTTCGTATGGATTTATATGCATTTGATATACATATACTTCCCCTTTTTCAATACGGATAAATGCCTCCTTCACACTACACTGTCCCATACGCAAAGACTTAACTTCAGTACCTACCAGTGCAATACCTGCTTCATATGTGTCTTCTATAAAATAATCATGATACGCCTTTTTATTATTGGCAATCAATTTTGTTCCATGCTCTTTCGCCATTTTTATCCTCCTACTCGTCCTCTACCAGGAGAAAATCAATTGTTCTTCTGATTTTATCGACATGATCTACCACAATCGTTACAGGACTACCTAAAGTATACATCTTTTTGGTCTCTCTGCCAATTATGGCATACTTTTCCTCATCAAAGTAGTAATAATCATCGACAAGATTGGTCACATGCACCATGCCCTCGACAGTATTTGGCAGCTCAACATATAACCCCCAGGCTGTCACACCGGAAATCACGCCGTCATATACTTCGCCAATATGCTTTGTCATGTACTGTGCCTTCTTCAACTTTTCAACATCACGTTCTGCCTCATCTGCGCGACGTTCCTTCTTTGAATTGTCATCAGCCACCTTTGGAAGCAGCTTTTCATAGTGAGAAATACGCTTATCATCCAATTTTCCGTGAAGATTTTCCTTAATAATACGATGAATCTGTAAATCAGGATATCTTCTGATTGGCGAAGTAAAATGACAATAATACTTTGTAGACAAACCAAAATGCCCTGTGCATACAGTACTGTACTTTGCCTGTTTCATAGAGCGAAGTGTCAATCGACTAAGCATCGCTTCCTCTTTCGAGCCTGCAATCTTAGCCAAAAGTTTTTGTAATTCCTTTGGATGCACGTTCTCCTTTGAGGCCTTAAAATAATAACCAAAATTCTCCATCATAACAGTTAACGCCTGTATTTTTTCAGGGTCTGGAGCCTCATGAGTACGATATTCAAAAGGAATCTCCTGCCAAAAATAATCCTCAGCCACAGTTTCATTGGCTGCCAGCATAAAGTCTTCAATAATCAGATGTGCTCGATTTCTCTCATACGGAGCAATCTCTATAGGAAATCCCTTTTCATTTAATATAATCTTACTTTCTGGGAAATCAAAATCAACAGAACCACGTTTTTCCCGTTTTGCTCTTAATATATCAGATAACTCCAACATCAATTCAAACATATCCACATAATCAGCATATCGCTCCATGGTTTCTTTGTCGTGGTGTTCAATGATATTACTAACATCTGTGTAGGACATTCTTTCATCTACGCGAATGACAGTCTCAGCAATCTTGTGACCAATCACATTGCCCGATTTATCAATCGTCATAAAACAACTTAAAGCCAATCGGTCAACTCCCATATTCAGGGAACATATGCCATTAGATAGCTTATGTGGCAGCATTGGAATCACTCTATCCACCAAATATACACTAGTGCCACGTTCTAAGGCTTCTTTATCCAGTGGGGCATGCTCTGTCACATAATGCGTAACATCTGCAATATGCACGCCTAACTCATAATTATCGCCATTTCTCTGAATGGTAACAGCATCATCCAAATCCTTTGCATCTTCACCATCAATGGTAACCGTTGGTAAATGCCGGATATCCACACGTCCTGCCATCTCTTTTCCATCTACTTCTTCCGGAATGTCAACCAAAGACTTCATAACTGCATCAGGAAATGCCACAGGCAAATCATAGCCCCTCACGATGGACATAATGTCTACGCCAGGGTCATATATATGACCAAGTATTTCCGTTATCTCTCCTTCAGGACTTCTTCTATCATCACCAAAGTCAGTAATACGCACAACAACCTTCTGACCATTCACTGCACCCATGGTATGGCTTTTGGAGATAAAAATATCTTTGTTGTACTTTTGATTATCCGGCAATACAAAGCCAAAGGACTTGCTCTTTTCGTAGGTGCCTACTAATTCTGTAATTTGGTGCTTCAAAATCTTCACAATGGTACCTTCTGCTGTTTTCCCAGTTCGATGATTTTTCTCTTTTGTCATCTTACAAAGCACTAAATCATTGTGAAGTGCACCCATCGTCATATGCTCCGGAATAAAAATATCATCCTCTTCCCCTTCCACTTCCACGAAGCCAAACCCTTTTTTGTGACCAATAAAAGTACCGCATATATATTCTGAGGATAACAAACTATATTTACCCTTAGCAGATACCATAATCTTTCCCTCTGCTATTAAATCCTCAAGTAATTTCACAAAAATAGCCTTGTCCTTAGGAGCAACCTGAAACAAATATAACAATTCTTTTTGTTTCATAGGCTTATATCCTGGGTTCGAGAACAAATCCATCAATAATTCTTTTTTCTCTTCATAATTCTTCTTCAAAATAATTCCTCTCTTTGCCATTTTATTTAAACACAATGGCACGCGCCTCATCATAAAAAAAGTGGCGGATGTCAATATCCGCCACATGAATTCTTAAACAAATAACTTAGAACTTAATACTAAGCAAAGTACCATAAGCAATACCAACATAGCAGTTGTTGCCTTAATTACCATACCTTCCTTAGAACGTCCTCTATTCTTTCCCCAGTAAGAATCTGTTGAACCGCTTAATGCAGCGCCAAAACCTGCGTCCTTACCTTCCTGTGACAATACCAATCCAATTAAAACTACACATACAACTAATACTAAAATCTCTATTGCAATACGCATGATAAACCTCCTAATAACAATCTGTTGTTCATTCATATGCGATGTTATCGCACCACTGTTTCGTAGTATAACATAACAAAATTAGGAATTCAATCATTTTTTATCACATATTGCACTCAAATTGTCACATTTTAAAAATGGTATTCCGAAATCTTTCCTAACTCTTCTTCAATACGGAGAAGCTGGTTATATTTTGCAGTTCTGTCACTTCTAGCCGGTGCCCCTGTTTTAATTTGTCCGGCATTGACCGCCACAGCCAGGTCAGCAATGGTGGCATCTTCTGTTTCACCAGAACGATGAGAAATCACAACTGTATAACCGGCATTTCGTGCCATAGCGATGGCATCTAAGGTTTCCGTTAAGGTTCCTATCTGATTAAACTTAATCAAAATGGAGTTAGCAATTCCATCTTCAATACCCTTTTTCAATCTAGTTGTATTGGTAACAAATAAATCGTCACCAACCAACTGAATTTTATCCCCTAATCTGTATGTCAGCAGTTTCCAACCCTTCATATCATTTTCATGAAGACCATCCTCAATGGAAAAAATCGGATATCTGCTAACCAAATCCTCGTAATACTGTACCATCTCTTCTGCATTACGATGAATTTCTTTTCCCATCATTTTACTTTCACCTGGGAAATAATATCGCTCTAATCTATCATCATATAATTCCGATGCCGCAGCGTCCATTGCAATTTTAATATCCTCACCAGGCTTATATCCGGCTTCTTCAATGGCTTCCACCAAAATATCCAATACACTGGAGGTGTTCGGAAGGTCTGGCGCAAAGCCTCCTTCATCACCAACTCCGGTGGATAATCCCTTTTTCTTCAAAATCTTCTTTAAAGTGTGATAGATTTCACAAGCCATTTCCAAGCAATGCTTCATGGAATCAGCCCCAACCGGCACAATCATAAATTCCTGAAAATCTACGGTGGAATCCGCATGTTTTCCACCATTTAAGATATTCATCATTGGAACAGGCAGTACCTTTGCATTGACACCACCAATATAGCGATATAATGGAAGCCCCAGACCATTTGCCGCAGCCTTTGCCACAGCCAACGAAACACCCAAAATGGCATTTGCTCCATATTTACTCTTATTTTCTGTTCCATCAGCAGCAATTAGCAATCTGTCAATGGCTGCCTGATTACAGGCATTCATACCAATCAACCTATCCGCAATACGGGTATTTACATTGGTTACTGCCCGTTCAACACCCTGTCCTAAGTATCTTTTTTCTCCATCTCTCAGCTCATGAGCCTCGTAGGAACCAGTGGATGCTCCTGATGGCACACAGGCACGTCCAATTGTGCCATCTGTTAATACAATTTCAACTTCCACGGTAGGATTTCCTCTGGAATCCAATATTTCTCTTGCAAGCACATCTGCTATTTCCAAGCGTTTCATACCACATAACCTCCAATTATAACTCCCAAAGGAGTAAACACATGATTATTTATAGTATGAACCAAAATGATTATCCTATTCACGGCCGAATTCCGAATTTATTCTGAATGCGTTTCATTTGTTTCAGAAATAGTTTAGCAAGTAATAATGTAAATATTGCAGTGGAAGCTCCATGTACCAGATTAAATGGCAATCCTGCAAGATATACCCCTAACATACTGTTTAAGTTTGCTCTCCCCAGCATAAACAAAAGGGATTGAGTATCCATGATAATGCCATATACAAACACTGTCACAACAAATCCATACAGAATCAAAATCCAAAGCTTGTCCGCATATTTTCTTCTAGTTCCAGAAAAAAGGATGCCGGATAGCCAACCCACCATCCCCCAGGCAAACATTTGCCAAATGGTCCATGGACCTTGCGAAAACACAAAATTAGACACAAATCCACTAATAGCGCCAATTAAGAACCCATAGTGACCGCCCAAAGCAATACCAGAAAGCATAATAATTGCAGTCATCGGTTTGAAGGAAGGCACCATAAAAAATATCGTTCTGGATACCACAGCCAAAGCACTTAAAGTTGCAATTAGTACAACCTCCTTTGCCTGTGGCTTTTTATTTTCAAAGGATAAAATAAAAAGGATTGTCCATAGTAACAGCATACCAATAGCCATAGGATAATAGTATTGATTTACCTCTCTGATCGTTGCAAGATATAGAATCACAACACTAAATATTATAATTATAAATGTTGATATCCTTTGTTTGCTTTTCATCTCATTACTCCTTATAAATACTGCATTAGATCATCCACTGTAACACAATCCGACAACAACCCTCTTGTCATTTTCGCTACCTGTGTTGTATACAACTGCTGGTTGCTGAAAAACGAATGTGTATCTTTTTGCTCAATGATTTCTCCTGCAAATAACATTGCACATGTATCAGCCGTTTCAGCACAAAATGATAAATCATGTGAAACAAGCAATATGGTGATTCCTTTCTTAGCAAGCTCTTTTAACACATCAGCCAAATGCCTTTTGCTGACAACATCTAACCCATTTGTCGGTTCATCCAGCAATAACAATTGAGGCACTTTTATTAACACTTTCACTAGTGCCGCCCGCTCTATCTCGCCACCACTGACATCATATGGATGCTTATTCAAAATAGATTGTATATCAAACAATGTGATATATTCTTCCAATCGTTTTTGCTCTTCTTCGGATGTTGCAGTATTACGGAATTCGCCTTGTATTGTATCATGCATGAATAATAGTTTTGCATCCTGAGGCAAATACCCTACACGCCCATGATATAATACTTTTCCTTTTTGCGGTTTTAACGCACCAATCAACAACTTTAAAATCGTTGTTTTTCCAGTACCATTACCACCTACTATGGACGTGATGCTTCCCGTGGTGACTGTCAAAGTTGTGCTATTTAACACATTCAATCCATGTCTATCATAACGATAGCACACATTTTTCATCAACGGTAATAACTCACCTTTTATCTTATCCTTATTCTGTCGCTCCTTAGATAAGGGATGTGTTTTCACATATTCATTTAGCAATGCACGTCCTTCAGCCACTGTATATACACTGTTTTGAGATGTTTTTTTAGATAAGATAAATGGTGCAGGCATCGCATCAACTAATACACTTGTACCAATATGCTCAGACACCTCTGTCTTTGGAGCATTCGCAGTGATAATTCCATCTTCAACCAACACCACATCCGTTGCAAATGGCAAAACTGCGTCCAAACGCTGTTCAACCATGATGACAGTAACACCAAACTCCTGATGTATCCGTTGTAATATAGACATAAATGCCGATACCGAAACCGGATCCAGCTTCGCAAGTGGTTCATCTAACAACAAAACCTTAGGTGACAGAGCCATGAGTGCTGCCAAATTTACCAACTGCTTCTGCCCACCGGACAAATCATCCACATTTTTATGTAATACGCTATCTAAACCAAAGCAAGCCACCGTCTCAGCAATTCTGGCCTTCATTTGACCGGTAGGATAATTCAAATTTTCCAAAGCAAACGCCAATTCATGCCACACAGTATCCGTAACAAGCTGAGCATCTGCATCCTGCAATAAAAATCCAATCTCACAGGCAAGTTTCTTCGCTTCAACGTCCTTAATATCCACGCCTTGATAATAAATCTCACCAGAACAATTTCCATTTGGTGCTAAAGCTGGTTTTAAACACCTAAGCAATGTGCTTTTTCCGCTCCCAGATAAGCCACATATCACATAAAAATGGCCTTCTAAAAAGTCTAAATTCACATTCTGAATCGCATTTTTCTCTTCACCGGGATATTGAAATGTAAACTCTTTAATTTGAAACATAATATGCTTTCTCCCTATATTTCTCAAACAAAACAAATCCCGTTGGCACCAAACCAGAGATTATAAATCCAACCCAAACAAGCCATGTACAAGCATTTTGTGTTATTTGCAGTTCAGGGTATACTTCAAAAGAAATCCAACCGCAATACATCCCTATCACATATAAACACACAGTTGCCATAACAATTGCACACAACACATAGTCTCTCAAACACATATTAAAGCGTTTATAATGGCTACGAGGTCCTATTCCATATCCTCTTGCAGTCATTGAATTAGCAGTATCCACTCCATGCTCTAAAGCCCAAACAAATGTAATCATAAAACATCTGGCACTACACTGCAGTCTTGCTATTACCTTATTTTCATGAACTAAATTCGCATCCATGATTTCTCTCCACTTTCTTTTGTATAGCGGAATAAATCGCAAAACCATAGAAAAAATCAAACCAAGAGTAGGCAACGTACTTCCAAACAAATGCAACCATTGTTCCGAATGCATACAACTACTTAAACAAACACACCAAAGTACAACTGCAACAATCATAACTCCGGCAATCATACCAAACACCACTGATTCTAAAGTAATACTGATTCCATTTGAAAAAGTATAAAGTGCAGTATTTCCTTCATGGACCAATAAAGCATTTGCAAGAATGGACAATAATACTACCGGAATTCCAAAGCGAATACCTGTTTTCAAAGCTACTCGCCCTACATATACGGTACTTTGCATAACGGCTAATAACAAACTTCCTAGCACCATCAAAGGATGCCTGCAAAACACTGTCATACAAATGATACTGCAATAATATATAAAAATTGTCCACGGGTGAAATTCACGCAAAGAATATCCCATCAGAATTCTCCTAATAATAAAGCCCGCGGATTACTCCACGGGCATAATTGTAGCGTCAAAATATAACAACCAACAGTTATACACCGTAACCCTGGTTTGTGAGACTGACAAAACTATCTCATCTATATTACAGGCAGGTCTTCTGACTTAGAAGTATACCCTTGCAAACCTTCCCATCAAATGCTTTCAAAGCATTTCACAGTGGCATTTATGCAAGGAACTTTCCTTACAGCGGCGGGACCGTATGAGACTTTCACTCATTTCCCTATTCTCCTTTTCCATCCCCTTAGGGCAAAAGGCACCTGAAATACATTTAATTGTTGAAATTATTTCTTAATTAACAATGACTTACCTGTCATCTCTTCTGGCTGTGGAAGTCCCATAATCTCTAAGATTGTTGGAGCGATATCCGCAAGACATCCACCCTCACGAAGTGTATAAGCCTCATCGTAATTATATAAAATAAATGGAACTGGATTTGTTGTGTGTGCTGTATGAGGAGCACCTGTCTCATAATCCACCATCTTCTCAGCATTACCGTGGTCAGCACAGATAAACAATGCACCATCTACCTTCTTGACAGCCTCAACTGCAGCACCTACACACTGGTCAACTCTTTCTACCGCTGCAACAGCTGCTGGAATAATACCTGTATGACCAACCATATCAGGATTTGCAAAGTTGATAATAATTACATCGTAATCTTCCTCTGTAATGGCCTTCTCAAGGTTTACACCAACCTCAGGTGCACTCATCTCTGGCTGTAAATCATATGTTGCAACAGCTGGAGACTTTACTAATGTTCTGTACTCTTCCTTATTTGGCTCCTCAATACCACCATTGAAGAAGAAAGTAACGTGAGCATATTTCTCTGTTTCAGCAAGACGAAGCTGTTTCTTACCATTTGCAGCCAAGTACTCACCTAATGTATTTGTAATCTCCTGCTTCTTGAAAGCGATAATCTTATTATCAATGCTCTCATCATAATCTTTGAAACATACGAAGGTTAATGGCATACGACCATTTCTTCTCTCAAAGCCTGTAAATGCATCATCACAAAATGCTCTTGTAATCTCTCTTGCGCGGTCAGGACGGAAGTTGAAGAAAATAACAGAATCATTTGCCTTTACTGTAGCAACAGGCTTGCCATCAGCCTTAATGACTGTAGGCATAACAAACTCGTCTGTCTTATCAGCTGCGTAAGAAGCCGCAACAGCTTCTACAGGATCAGTTGCCTCAACACCTTCACCATAAACAAGTGCAGCATAAGCCTTTTCTACTCTATCCCAGTTATTATCTCTATCCATAGCATAGTAACGACCTGAAATAGAAGCAACCTTACCAACACCAATCTCAGACATCTTATCAACTAACTCAGCAACAAAGTCCTTACCAGATGCAGGTGGAGTATCTCTACCATCCAAGAAAGGATGTACATATACATTCTCTAATCCCTGCTTCTTGCAAAGTTCTAAAATACCATATAAATGTGTATTGTGGCTATGAACACCACCATCAGATAACAGACCCCATAAATGTAAGTCTGAGCCATTCTTCTTACAGTTCTCAACAGCAGCCAACATAGCCTCATTCTCAAAGAAATCACCATCCTGGATAGCCTTTGTAATAGATGTCAAATCCTGATAAATGATACGACCGGCACCAATATTCATATGACCAACCTCTGAGTTACCCATCTGACCATCCGGAAGACCAACTGCCATACCAGAAGCATTACCCTTAACGAATGGACATTCAGCCATTAACTTGTCCATTACAGGTGTATTTGCCATGGCAATCGCATTACCCTCAGTCTTGTCATTCAGACCGTAACCATCAAGTACCATTAAAACTACTGGTTTCTTACTCATAACTAATCTCCTTTAAGTATAAAAATATTGCTATATATTGTACTAAAATATTAACCTTACATATCATATCACAGATTGTTCGTTTTTCAAAACCATTTTTTGCAATTTTAATATAGAAATGTTAGTCTATCGGCATAATGTATTATTTTGCATAAATGTCTAAGAGTTTTTTATAGATTTATCAATGCGGTACACAAAACTCGTGGGAGTCAGTTATGTTTTACTAAGGCGTGCCTTAAAATGCGTCAGCACTTATGGAGTAACTATATGGTTACTCCATTATGTACTGTTACGCATTTTGCGAGCGCGAGCGTCGCGCCGCAGAAAACATAACTGACTCCCACTCAAACATTGTGTACAGCATGATAAATCATTCAAAAAGCTCTAACACATTTAATGCAAAATAATAATATGATGCCGAAAACAACATTTCTATATTAAAAATTGCCTCCATTCCAACCCCAATTCTTTGTTGCCTCATACTTAATATAGATGTGATCAGCAGCAATTCCTAATACTTCTCCAAATATTCTGCATATCTCTCCGGAAAGTTTGTCAAAAGCAGAAGGATTCTCGGAACCAAATACACTGACTTCTACAAATGCAATTGGTTGACTGTTGTCGCCTCGGAAATATAAGGAGTATTCATCCTCAAAACCCAACATGAGCCACGACTCACTTTTTCCTGGAATCAAGTTGATAGCCTGACCAAGGGCCTCTTTTATTTGAACTTCCTGTTCCTTTGTAATCTTTTTACTAATTTTTGAATTGATAAATGGCATAATACGTTCTCCTTTCAAAAAAGACCATTCACCCAAAATTGAATGAATGGTCTTCACAATACATTTTATTTATTCTTACTTATAGCAAACAATCTTGCCAAAGTCAGCCTTAAGAGAAGCTCCACCTACAAGACCACCATCGATATTTGCCTGTGCAAATAACTCAGCAGCATTGCCAGCATTTACAGAACCGCCGTACTGAATACGAACAGCCTCTGCTGTAGCCTCATCGTACATCTCAGCGATGCACTCACGGATACCCTTACATACTTCCTCAGCCTGCTCTGTTGTAGCTGTCTTACCTGTACCGATAGCCCAGATTGGCTCGTAAGCAATTACGATGCCCTTTACCTGATCAGCAGTTACACCTACAAGGTCAGACTTAATCTGGAAACGAATCCAGTCCATAGTAACGCCCATCTCTCTCTGCTCTAATGACTCACCACAGCAAAGAATTGGAACTAAACCAGCCTCTAAAGCCTTCTTAACCTTCTTGTTTAATAAGCAATCATCCTCTTTGAAGTAGTCACGACGCTCTGAGTGACCAATAATCACATACTTAACACCTGCATCAACAAGCATAGCTGCTGAAATCTCACCTGTGTAAGCACCGCTCTCTTCAAAGTACATATTCTCAGCACCAACCTGTACGTTAGTACCCTTTACAGCCTCAACAACTGGTACAATGTCGATTGCTGGTACACAGTAAACAACATCTACTTCATCGTTCTGTACTAATGGCTGTAACTCTGCACATAACTTAACTGCCTCACTTGGAGTCATGTTCATCTTCCAGTTACCGGCAATAATCTTCTTTCTTGACATATCAATAATCTCCTTCTTACTTATCGTTTGCTGCAGCTACACCTGGAAGTTCTTTACCCTCTAAGAACTCAAGGGAAGCACCACCACCTGTAGAGATGTGAGACATCTTATCACCATAGCCTAACTGGTTAACAGCTGCTGCTGAATCACCACCACCGATGATTGTTGTAGCATCTGTCTCAGCAAGAGCTGCTGCAACTGCCTTTGTACCAACTGCAAGTGTAGGATTCTCAAACACACCCATAGGTCCGTTCCAAACAACTGTCTTAGCTGTCTTAACTGCCTCTGAGAACATAGCAACTGTCTTAGGTCCGATATCACAACCCTCTTTGCTTGCATCCATCTTGTCAGCATCGCAAACAACTGTATCAACAGGAGCATCGATTGGATTAGGGAAATCATCAATCATAACAGAGTCAACAGGAAGCATTAAATTCTTACCAAGCTTCTCAGCCTTCTCCATCATTTCCTTACAATAATCAATCTTTGTATCGTCAACAAGTGACTTACCAATCTCATAACCCTTAGCCTTTAAGAATGTGTACGCCATACCACCACCGATGATTAATGTGTCACACTTCTCAAGCAAGTTAGAGATAACATTTAACTTGTCAGCAACCTTTGCACCACCAAGGATAGCTACGAATGGTCTCTCAGGAGTCTCAACAGCGTTTCCTAAGAAATCAATCTCCTTCTGCATTAAGTAACCAACTACTGCTGTGTCAACTAACTGAGCAACACCAACGTTTGAGCAGTGAGCTCTGTGAGCTGTACCAAATGCATCATTTACAAACACATCACATAAAGAAGCTAAATCCTTGCTGAAAGCCTCTCCACACTTTGTCTCTTCTGGACGGAAACGAGTATTCTCTAATAAGATAACATCGCCATCCTGCATAGCCTCAACAGCTGCCTTAGCATTAGCGCCAACAACCTCAGCATCTGCAGCAAACTTAACTTCCTGACCAAGAAGCTCAGAAAGACGCTTAGCAACAGGAGCAAGTGTCTTAGTAACCTTATCCTCTTCTGTCTTTACCTTACCTAAGTGTGAGCAAAGAATAACCTTACCGCCATCAGCGATTAACTTCTTGATTGTTGGAAGTGCTGCAACAAGACGGTTCTCGTCTGTAATCTGGCCTTCCTTTAATGGTACGTTGAAATCACATCTGCAAAGTACACGAAGTCCCTTTACATTAATATCATCTACTGACTTTTTGTTTAATGACATTTTTTTAATCCTCCTAAAAAATGATAAATAAGCTTGATAAATATTCTTTAAAGAATGCGCTATCAAGTAAAAAGGTCCGGTCCAAGGACCGGACCCATTAGGTCTTTTTAATAAGCTTGTCCGCTTATAATCTGTTCAGATTAACCTAACTCAGCGAAGTACTTAATTGTACGAACCATCTGAGATGTGTAGCTGTTCTCGTTATCATACCAAGAAACAACCTGAACCTCATATAAGTCATCAGCGATTGGAGCTACCATTGTCTGAGTAGCATCGAATAATGAACCATATCTCATACCAACGATATCTGAAGATACGATCTCATCCTCGTTGTAACCATAAGACTCTGAAGCAGCAGCCTTCATAGCAGCGTTGATGCCGTCCTTAGTTACGTTCTCGCCCTTAACTACAGCTGTTAAGATTGTTGTAGAACCTGTTGGAACTGGAACTCTCTGTGCAGCACCGATTAACTTACCGTTTAACTCTGGGATAACTAAGCCGATAGCCTTAGCAGCACCTGTTGAGTTAGGAACGATATTTACAGCAGCAGCACGTGCTCTTCTGAAATCACCCTTTCTGTGTGGACCATCAAGAACCATCTGGTCACCTGTGTATGCATGGATTGTAGCCATGATACCAGACTGGATTGGAGCATAATCGTTAAGAGCCTTAGCCATAGGAGCTAAGCAGTTTGTTGTACAAGAAGCTGCAGAAATAATCTTGTCTTCTTTTGTTAATGTATTCTCGTTTACGCTGAATACGATTGTAGGAAGATCATTACCAGCTGGAGCTGAAATAACTACCTTCTTAGCACCTGCATCGATATGAGCCTGAGACTTAGCCTTTGATACATAGAAACCAGTACACTCAAGTACTACGTCTACATCAAGGTCGCCCCAAGGAAGATTCTTAGCATCTGCCTCAGCATAAATCTTTAATGTCTTGCCACAAACAGTGATTGTACCAGCCTCATCATCTGCTGAAACCTGATCAGCATGCTGATATCTACCCTGTGATGAGTCATACTTTAATAAGTGAGCTAACATAGAAGGCTTTGTTAAGTCGTTGATTGCTACTACCTCATATCCTTCTGCGTCAAACATCTGTCTGAATGCAAGACGTCCGATACGTCCAAATCCGTTAATTGCTACTTTTACTGCCATTATTAAATTCCTCCTATAATGTTGAATATAATTGGGCTTACGCCGTTGCCAATATCATACCTTTTTTATATAGAAAATTCAAGTCTTATTTCTCAATATTTTTTAAATTCTTCCAATTCTATTCCAGATATTGCCGAAACCAACAAACTAATGGTAAAATATTGTCAATAATCACAAGAAAGGACACACACAACTATGATTCGAGCAGATTACCATGTGCACTCCTGCTTTTCCAGTGACTCAGAGACACCGATAAAAGACATTATCGAGACTGCAATTTCCCGTGGTTTTGACACCATATGCATCACCGACCACAACGATATTGACTTTCCTGTTACGGATGAAGGTATGGATTTCCAACTAGATATAGAAAAATATGTAGCCATTGTAAGTGCATTGAAGAATGAATACAAAAATAAAATCACCGTATGCCTGGGGATTGAGATGGGACTGATGTCTCACATATCAGAAGAAGTAAAGAAATGCGTCAATTCCCAGCCATTTGATTTTGTCATTGGCTCCTCTCATCTTGTTAACAAGGCTGACCCCTACTACCCCGAGTATTACGAGGGTAGAACCGAAGTCGAAGCATATCGTGCATACTTTGAGTCCATCCTAGAAAATGCCAAAGTAATCAAGGACTATGATGTGTATGGCCATTTGGATTATGTGGTTCGCTATGGTCCAACGCAAAACAAAAATTTCAAATACGACGACTACGCCGATATATTCGAAGAAATCTTAAAGCAACTAATTACCGATGGAAAAGGCATTGAAATAAATACCGGTGGTTTATATAAAAATCTTGGTTATCCACATCCACATATGGATATCTTGAAGCGATACCGTGAACTTGGCGGCGAGATTGTCACAATCGGAAGTGATGGACATACTACTGACAAAATCGGATATGGTTTTGATAAAGCAGAACAATATCTGCTGGAAGCCGGTTTTGAATACTACACAATTTTTAAAGGTAGAAAGCCGGAATTTAGAAAACTCGGTATATAAGAGATATGGGGATGTGCGTTTGCACATCCCCATATCTCTCTTTACCCCTGCATTTTTAATAGTTTTCTCTTTAAATCTGATATCTCTTTTTGTTGAGAATCAATGGTACTCTGTTGAGAACCAATCGTACTCTGTTGCATATCAATGGTATTTTGTTGTACATCAATAGTATCTTGCTGCTTTTGAGTCTTATCTTTTAATGCATCAATCTCATCCTGCATCACATCTACCATATACTCTGCTGTATTATGATCCAAAATTCTCAATTCCTCAGAAAACATCTCCATCACCTTCTCTGTATTCAAGCAAAGCTGATAAACTTCATCATACATCCTCTGAAACTCAGGATAAACCTCAATTAAATTTAAAATATTCACAGGCTCATCCATAGATAAAAAACTCAGCCATGCCTCTATTCTATTATCAATACTACCCTTATTCTGTACATTTTCTTTGAAGATGTCAAGTGAAATAAATAAGTATTTTTGTATTAATTCAAGTTCTATCCCTGTGTTTGACTTCGCTTCTATGTAGTGCAGATAATCACTAGGAAAAGCATGAAATACATTCGGACTCTTCTCAAAGATTACTATAGTATAAACCGGCATGATATCCTTGTAGGAAAACTTTTTGTTAGGTATATTTTTAATCTCCTCACGCACACGCTTGTATTGACGTAAAAGCAAATCTGCGGAATAACATGCTGCGCGTTGTCCTGGAAACAAATAACCTATCTTTTGAATTTCAATGTTGGCAAGACTACCATCTTCTAATTGCACTACCAAATCAGTATATAACAAGGAATTTTCAGCACCAATACGCACCGAATCATTAGGTAACGCATGCAATACCACAACCCTCTGTTTCAATAATACTGACAAAAAATCACCTATTCTTTCTGGCGTGTATTCCGGATTCATAATCTCTTTAAACACAGAATCATAGAGTATCTTTACACCTTTAGCCCCAGTGCACATATCAATAAACTCTTGTTTTTTATCTTCCTGCCAACTTTGAAACATACGCAATAAATGTGGACTTGTATATATTTCTTCTAACAGGGAATCTTTTGTTCTAAGTAACGGAAACTTTTCTCTAATCGCTTCTTCTGATGTCACCAACAGTTCCTCCTTTTTTACATAAATATGCATACAATAAATACTAAAAATAATTATTTACTATTTTAAGTATATCACCCAAAGTCATAATTGTCAACTATTATTTGACATATATAATTCAAAAAACTGCCAGGCAATAACAACCTGACAGTTTATAATCATCAATATATTATTACTACTCTCCTTGGAACTTCTTAATATGCTCGTTAATCAATTCCTTATCCTCAAAATAGTTAATCTTCATAGACTTCTTAACATCTGATAAGGTCTGTGCTGCAACTTCTCTTGCTGCCTTTGATCCCTGCTCCAAAATGTCGTAAACATATGCGATATCCTTTTCGTATTCTTTTCTTCTATTACGGATTGGCTCTAATTCAGCCTGTAATACGTTATTCAAGAATTTCTTTACCTTCACATCGCCAAGACCACCACGCTGATAGTGTGCCTTTAACTCATCTAAGTTAGCGTAATCTGGTAAAAACTCTGAGAAATGCTCTGGCTTGCTGAATGCATCCAAATAAGTAAATACGGTATTGCCTTCAATCTTACCTGGATCTTCAATACGAATATGATCAGGATCTGTATACATACTCATAACCTTCTTGCGAATCTCATCCGGTTCTTCAGATAGATAAATGCAGTTACCAAGAGACTTACTCATCTTTGCCTTACCGTCTGTTCCCGGCAAACGTAAACAAGCCTTATTATCAGGTAACAAAATATCAGGCTCCACTAATGTTTCACCATATACATAATTAAACTTACGAACAATCTCTTTTGTCTGTTCCAGCATTGGAAGCTGATCCTCTCCAACAGGTACAGTTGTTGCCTTAAATGCTGTAATATCTGCAGCCTGACTGATTGGATAACACATGAAGCCAACAGGAATACCCTCACCGAACTGACGCATCTGCAACTCACTCTTTACAGTAGGATTTCTCTGCAATCGAGAAACAGAAACCAAATTCATGTAATAAAACATCAATTCTGTTAATTCAGGAATCATAGACTGAATGAACAAGGTTGATTTTGCAGGATCTAAGCCACATGACAAATAATCAAGAGCTACCTCAATAATATTCTGGCGCACCTTCTCCGGATTATCTGCATTATCCGTCAATGCTTGTGCATCTGCAATCATAATAAATATCTTTTCGAATTCTTCTGAATTCTGTAATTCTACTCTTCTTTTCAAGGAACCAACATAATGTCCCACATGCAATTTTCCGGTTGGTCTGTCACCGGTCAAAATAATCTTACCCACGTAAGCTTCCTCCTATATCTTTACAATTGGAAGTCATCTCCCACTTGATATACTATATGATTTTATGCAAGGAAAGTCAAGGGAAACGAAAAAAGAGACGCCCCTTACGGAGCGTCTCCAACTCGAAAGCAAAGACCAATTATTTCTTTGGAACTTTAACCTTCTTAATATTTGAAGTTACTTCAAACTTATTCTTTAAGATATTTGTACCAGTTGCAACAATCTTATAGTAGTAAGTCTTACCCTTTGATACCTTCTTGTCTGTGTAAGTTGCCTTACCCTTCTTTACAGTAGCAATCTTTGTATACTTACCATTCTTCTTAGTTGAACGATATACAACATACTTTGTAACACCTGGAATCTTATTCCATGTAAGTGTTACTTTCTTCTTAGTAGCCTTAGCTGCAATAGTTACCTTGTTGTTATAGGTCACCTTGCCATAGCTTGCAGAACCATATGTTACTGTGTCATTGTCATAAGATGCATAAGAAGCAATCTGTGTACCATACTCACCATATGCAACTACTGTGTAGTAATAATCTACACCTGCATCTAACTGTGCATAGTCAATGGCAGAAGTTTTTGTAATAGAATCCTCGATATTATAAATCTGATTATACTTCACTTCGTCATCATAACCTTCATCATCATTTGATTCCTTTGCAATTGTCTCGCCATATGCTGCATACATCTTGGTATCAGCATAGTATGTAGGCATCTTGGTTGTACGATATACCTTATAATACTTCGCACCAGATACCTTCTTCCAAGAAATCTTAACTGCTGCTACCTGCTTACCTGATGCTGTAGTCTTTAATACATTTGTTGCCTTTACACTCTTAGCACCTGCCAAGCTTACACCCTGCTCTACATAAGACCATGAGCTGTACCTTCCATTCTTGCCAATGGCTCTTACCTTTACATAAGCATAGCCACCCTTTGCAACACCGGAAATAGTATAAGAATTCTTCGTTGTAGTCTTAATTGTATATAACTTCGCATCTGTATTACCATACTTGTCATACTTCATATATGCTACTTCGTACTTCTTAGCGTATGGGTCCTTTGTCCATGTAACCTTAACCTTTGTGCCCTTATTCACCGTTGCCACATCAGCAGGTGTATCCACTTCCATGCTTACGCTAGCATAATCAGACACATAAGCAGTTTTCTTACCATTCTTAAAGTAAGCCATGATCACATAAGAATAATCCTCACCAGCTGCCAAACCTGAATTTGTATAGCTTGTTGTAGAAGCCTTGTTGATTGTCTTAATCAACTCATACTTATAATCCTGAAGATAATTCTTCCAATTTCCTGAACTGTACTTTTCATACAACTTCGATGGATCACCGGAATACTCATTCGAACGATAAATCTCATACTTTGTAGCACCTGTGACCTTATTCCATGTGAGTTTTGCACTCTTTGTAGACTTCTTGGTTACAGTCAACATAATACCATTTACAGTACCTGTAGTAGCTGTTAAGTATACGTAATCACTGTATGCTTTTACCTTTGAGTCTTCATTATAATAATATGAGCGAACCTTATAAGAATACTTAGTATTCTGCTTTAAGCCCTCGTCAATGTAGTGGTTGTCAATCGTTGTAGTTAATTTCTTCCACTTCTTGCCACTCTTTCTATAAATCTCATAACCTGTAGAACCATGAGACAGAGAAAGCTTGATACTTGTCTTACCTGACAAAGTCACAACACCTGGCTCACCAACAGTAGCTTTAGCAGAAACAATCTTTGTAGCTGGTCCAAATGATGTGTAATAATTGTATGCAACATTATCAATTGTTGCAATTGGTGTTGCCTTTGCAATATCACTATCCTTCTTATCATATGTATGAGCTACAAAATAGTATTTCTTTCCAGCTTCAAGATAAAATGTTACCTCACCATCTTCTCCATCTGCTGTCTGTGAATACACTTCTTTGTCGATAATCTTCTTAGTTACTTCATCAATGTTATTTGATAAGTATTCTGTGCTTACATTACCATTGGCATCCGTAATTTTTGCATACGCATCCAATAAATCATAGTTGTAATATGCAGGGAAATCCTTTTTCTCATATGCATATACAACGACATTTGCATCAACAGGTGTCCAACTCAATGTAACACCAGGATTTCCCACCTTCTTAATTGCCTTAAAGTTAGAAAGTGCAGGTATCTTAATACCCTCTGGAACAACCTGAACTGCAGCAACATTAGAATATGTGTAATTGATAATATCGTAGTCGCCTAACAATGTATATGGAATAACCATATAATAAGTGTATATAAAATCATTATTTGTATAAAACTTTACATATGATTTAGATGTTGTAGAACTACTACTGTACCAATCTAAGTTTGGATTGGTTGCTTCAATAGGATCCCAAACTTCTGAATATCCATTGTAGTACTTATTCCATGTAGTTGAGTCTACTGTAATTGGAGTATTAGAATAAATATATTGAACCTGATATGTTTTAACATCAGCATTGGTTCCCCAAGATACCTTAACATAATCATCCTTCTGCTGAGCAGTTACAGATAACGCAGGAATGGTCTTGCTGGTTGTACCATTATACTTGTAAGTATAAGGATCAGACCATGCACCAATCTTGTATGTGTTATAAGTAGTAATGGTCTTTCCTGTTGCATCCACAGTCTCAGTTTCGGTATAGTACACACCACGCACACGGACAGTCGCTGACTCACCAGCCTTCAAGACTGTATCTGCTGTATAATTATCATATTTATAAATATACTTACCATCAGTTGTAATAACATAATTCCAACGACTATCACTGTCATATGGGCATGTATCACCATTCAACTCAATCTCATATCCTACTTTAATAATCTTATTGTCTGGTGTTACATACTTATCAGAGGTTGTAATACTATTCCAACTAATTGCAGGATGTGCTGCATTTAAAATACATTCATTTCTTACATATGCATAATAAACACGTCCATCAGTAACATATTTTGTATTATAACTATTAAATACTCTTCCGTCCTTCTGATAACGATTATATGTATAAGAACTTGATGCATATGATTTGTACTCTAATACGTGTGCTGCCTTAAAAGCATCATAGTTTGCATAAGTTCCAAATACGATAACTTCCTCGTTTGACCACACATACTTTCTACCATCAGCCATCCCATATGAGTATGCATAATACTTACCATTAGCTACATACAACTTGGTAGCTGGGTCCTGTGCACCATCAAAGAAAATGATTGGATTGTAGAAATAAAAATATGGATTGCCACCAATCGTAAATGAATCTTTAGATACATAATACACACCATTGTAAACATAAAGACCATTCGTTGCATCATAATATGTCTTTACAACATCATCATTACCTGCAATAATTGGTGTTCTTGTGGCAGCTTCATAATCAACGGTTGTATATGTAGCCATCAAATTACCATCAACATTATACATGCTGTCAAAATATGGGCTTGTTTCCAGACCAATGACCTTTGAAGGCGTACCATCATAAGCTCCAGAGAGCTCAGTCGCTTTTGTAGGCTCAGCAGCACTTACTACAAAACTATTGGATAATACCATAGCGGCTGCCATAACCAGCGCAAAAGCACGCTTGCTAAATTTCATTAGCGATTTCTTCATAAAATCCCTCCTTGTGTAATTTTTTAATACATGCAATATTATACCACTTCCAAGTTAAATTACAATGAAAAAGTGCCAAATTCTGTTACAAAATTTGGCACAATTCTCTAAATAATATCAGATACATTTTTCATAATCTGTTCCGCAACCGATGGGTTATTCATGGAATATACGTGGATATTCTTCACACCATTGGCGTACAAATCAACTATTTGCTCCGTGGCATAAGCAATGCCTGCCTGGCGCATAGCAGCCTTACTCTCACCAAAGGTATCCAAAATGCGGACAAACCGAATTGGTAACTGAGTTCCAGAAAGTTTCAGCGTGCGTTTCATCTGGTTTGCGTTCACGATAGGCATAATACCCGGAAGCACAGGAACAGTAATACCCGCTTCACGAAGTTTGAATAAATAATTATATAAAATATTGTTATCAAAAAACATCTGTGTGGTTAAAAATTCACAACCGGCATCGACCTTTTTCTTGATATTCAAGATATCTTCTTTTTGTGTTGTGGCATCCGGATGTGTCTCAGGATAACAGGCACCACCGATACAAAAGTCACCATAAGCCTTAATATCTGCTATCAATTCACTAGCGTAATGATAACTACAATCCGACACATCAAAACCATCTGGAATATCTCCACGAAGTGCCATGATATTCTCGATACCATTTTCCTTTAGCAACTGTAACTGGGAAGCAATCTTCTCTTTTGTGGAGGTAATGCAGGTTAAATGTGCTAACATTGGTACATTATGTAATTCCTGCAAATCCTTTGCAATGGATACCGTATATGCACTGGTGCCACCACCGGCTCCATAGGTCACACTCATAAAATCAGGCTTTAATGCTGCAATTTCTCTGGTTGCATGCTCAACTGATTCATAATTATCCTGTGTTTTTGGAGGAAACACCTCAAAGGATAATGTAAATTTGTCTCCCGCTAATAACTCTCTAATCTTCATGTATCGCACCTTCTATTCGTCTTCTATCGTTTCTTCAAACACGGCATCCTCAGATGCTAAAAATTGATTTTGTAATATTTCCAGATATGCATTGGCAAGATAACTTAAAGTCACATCTTCACGCATGATATATCCCACACGAATATTATCATCCACTTCCAGTGGTCTGGTAACCACATCTAAACCGTTGTTTAATTCATCACTAATCACACCGGAACACAAGGTATAACCATTTAACCCTACTATCAAATTGAATAATGTAGCTCTATCACTTACCTTGATGGACTTTTTCCTTGGTATTGTACTTAAGATTTCCTCTGAAAAATAGAATGAATTATACTCACCCTGCTCAAATGATAAATTCGGATACTCAGACAAATCCTCCAAAGTAATACCTACCTTATCCGCCAACGGATGATACTTACTGATAAATACATGTGGTGTTGCCACAAATAAATCATAAAATACTAAATGATTCTCATCTATATACTTCATGATAACCTTTTCATTAAAACCATTTAAATAAAGAATACCAATCTCGCTTCTTAAATGCTTAACATCCTCAATAATCTCTTTGGTTCTTGTCTCTCTAAGAGTCAAGTCATATTCATCATTGCCATACTGCTTAATCATCTCCATAAACGCACTCACAACAAAGGAATAATGCTGAGATGAAATCTGCAAATGCTGCTTCACATTTTTGCTGCCAAAATATTTGTCCTCTAACAATTCACTTTGTTCCACAACCTGTTTTGCATATCCAAGGAATTCGATACCTTCCAAAGACAAATCTATACCTCTTCTGGAACGATTAAATATCTTAATGCGAAGTTCTTTCTCCAACTCACGAATCGCCTTTGTCATACTTGGCTGAGAAATATCCAAATTCTTTGCAGCCTCGGTCATAGAACCTTTATCCGCAACTGCTATTACGTATTTTAACTGTTGTAGTGTCATGTTATTGCCTCCTACCAAGCCTTGTTCATCTGATATAATTCAAATCCATTTACGGATTCCTCAATAAAGTATAGATAAGCCTCGTCAAACTCTAAAGGTACAAAGAAGAAAAAATGTCCTGCATCATCTAATTCACCATCATATGGCTGATATTGCTCATACATGTCATCAGTCATGTAGTATTCCATTTCATCTCCTTCTATACACCCCACATACTTACTGTCCGCATCCATGTACACTTCCATTATACAATCATCATCTGCATCGTCTACCTTAGTATAAGTATATGGCACACACACAATCTGATATGTGTCGTCAAGAGGGAAACCTTCAATAGTCACCACATATGCATCATAGGTCTGTAGTTGACCACCATTTGCCAAATCAACTATATCAGAACCTGTATGCACATTTCCCGCCGAAACCGGTTCTTCTTCGTATTCTGTACTGAATTTATATTCATCACCAAACAAGTCATTCAGCGCAAATTTCATTGCAAAAAATGGAATAAACGACATTACAAAACCAATAACCATAAAGATTACTATGATTACAAACAGTTTTTTTACTGACTTTTGATTCGCCGAATGATATTGAGCGTTCTTGCGCACTGCTGCTGTCTGTGGTTCTTTATGCTCATGTGTTAAAGATGTAGTCTTTCCTTTTGCTATATCTTCATGGGTGATTTCACGAAAAGATGCATTCTGATCAAGAGAAAGATCATTGCTAGTTTCAGCCTGACGGTTATAATAACCACAATGCTTACACACACATCCATCGTGTTTTAGATTCAATTTCCTACCACAATTTAAACAATCCATACCCTCACTCCTCACTGACCACTTTATCACTTTAGTTTATAGAATTCGACGTTTATCGTCAAGAATTATTTTTCCGCAATTCCATTACAGCATATTTTAGAATTGTAATCAAGTTATCAATATCTGATTTCTTCATTTTTTCAGACAATGTAAACCTTATTGTTCCAACTGCCAAGGGTTCAGGTAGTCCAATCGCTTTTAACACATGGGAAATGGAGTGATTGGATGCATTGCATGCGGAACCTGCCGATGCATATACTCTTTTTTCATCCAGCATAGCAAGTAAAGAATTGCCATCCACATATTGAAAGGCAATGCTGACATTTCCAGGAAGTCTCTTATTGCAATCTCCATTCAGTCTGGTATATGGAATCTCATAGAGGATTCTTCTTATCATATAATTTCTTAGTTTTGTAAGATACTGCATTCGTTCTTCCATGTGTTTTTCTGCCATTTCACAGGCTTTTCCAAAACCTACAATACCAGGAACATTTTCAGTGCTTCCCCGAAGACCTTTTTCCTGACCTCCACCATGTAGGTAATTATCCGGCTCACAGCCCTCTCTGATATATAACATTCCACAGCCTTTCGGGCCATGCACCTTGTGGGCACTGGCACTGAGCATATCCACTTGTAACGCATCCACCCGAAGGGGAATCTGTCCAAATGCTTGAACTGCATCTGTATGAAACAAAATATTGTGTTCTTTTGCGATTGCACCTATTTCCTGTATCGGCTCTATTGTTCCAATCTCATTATTGGCTGTCATCACTGATATTAAAACCGTATCTGATGTAATTGCCTTTTTCAACTGTTGAATGGACACCAACCCATTTTCATTTACAGGTAAATATGTTACTCTTGCTCCTTGTTGTTCCAAAAACTTTGCTGTATGCAGGATAGCATGATGCTCAATCTGCGTCGTAATTATGTGTGGTCTGCGCATGTTTCGTGTACGCATAATTTTGTAATAGGTTCCTTTTAACGCCCAATTATCCGATTCACTACCACCAGAGGTAAAATATATCTCTTCCGGTTTTGCACCAATAAGATGTGCCACCTGCATCCGTGCTTTTCGTATCCCTTCCCGTGGTGCATCTGAAAATCCATATACACTGGATGGATTTCCATATTTTTCCCTCATATATGGAAGCATATCACATAGCACTTCATGCGCCATACCTGTAGTCGCTGCATTATCACAATATAACATATTTAACGTCTCCCCTTCATAAAATTATGTAATACAGCTTGGAGCTCGACTATGGAAGAACATAAATTTATCAAAAATCCACTCATCAAAGGGACTTTAATTTTGACAGTAGGTGGACTGATTACCAGACTGATTGGCTTTTATTATAGAGTATTCTTAAATGACTTAATCGGTGCAAGGCAGATAGGTATTTACCAGCTTGTCATACCGATTTATATTGTTGCCATCAGTTTTTGTTGTCAGGGCTTTCAGGCCGCATTAACCAGGCTCATTCCCACCTATATTGTGAAAAAGCATAAAAATCAAGTTTGGGGCACATACTATATAGCCCTTTTGTTCTCTATGGCTCTTAGTATCATTGCAACTATGTTTTTATATTGTAATGCCACCTTTTTAGGTACACACTATTTAAACAATCCGGAAACCATCCCCTGCATCCGCGTAATTTCTCTTGGCATTCCTTTTGTTGCTTGGAAATGTTGTATTCACGGCTATTTTATGGGGATGAAACAATCATCCATTTTGGCAGTTTCCCAACTTATCGAACAACTATTCCGTGTTGTAGGAACATTTTTCCTAGCTGTTGGCTTACAATCAGAACAACTTCGCACAGCTATATTAGCGGCATATGGAATCCTTATCGGAGAAATCACATCCTTTCTATATTCCTATATTGCATTTCGTCGACACAAATCAGGTTCAGCTCGTTCTGCAAAATATATACAACTTACAAAATCACTGTTGCATGACAGTATTCCTTTTACTGCAAATAGATTATCTACCACACTGCTCCAAAGTGTTGAAGCTACCCTGATACCTGCCATGTTGACACTGTTTTTTCAAGACGGCGACTATGCACTGACTGTATTTGGTGTCATGACGGGAATGGCAATCCCATTTATTTTGCTGCCCTCCACGCTCACAAATTCACTCTGTTCCATGCTAATGCCTGCCGTATCAGAACAACATACAAAGGACAACCAGGAACAACTGGCCAACATGACCAATGGCAGTTTACATTTTTGTCTTCTAGTGGGTGTATTTAGTACAGTACTATTTGTATTTTTCGGGAAAGAATTAGGCATGACATTTTTTCAGAATTCCTTAGCAGGAGAATTCATCGTCATGCTGGCATTTCTATGTCCATTTATTTATGTTTCAGCCACCTTATCCAGCATTTTAAATGGTCTGGGAAAAACAGGTCTGAATCTATTTCTACATATATTATCCATCTCAGTTCGCATTCTTTTCATCGTGTTATTAGTTCCCAAAATTGGGATTCGTGGATGTATGTGGGGTATGCTGGCTAGTTATCTTATATTAACAGGATGTCTTACCTTTTCTATACTTCCGAAAATCAAAATCAACATTGATTGCTACAAAAGCATTGTAATCCCAGTCTTTATGGCTGTTTTAGTTGGAACTGCATGCTTTTTACTCTATGAGAAAGGAATTGACATGCTTTCTGCAAAAAACGAAATCACCAACCTAATTAGGCTGGTGATTCTTACACTTACTATATGTGGTTATGGAATCATTTATTTTTCCATTACTCTATTTCACGAAATTAAAAGACTGAAAATACGAGAATAACCTACTCTTCCATGCCACAGCGAACAAATTGTTCAATTACACTCACAGCATTCTCGACGCCAATATCACTGCTGTTAATACACAAATCATATCCTCTGGAATCGCCCCATTTACGTTCTGAATATTTATTGTGATATTGCTTTCTATGTAAATCGTGCCGTTTCATTTTGCTAATGGCCTCATTACGGTCTAATTGATACAGTCGCATAATACGCTCTATTTTTTCCTCTTTATGTCCTGTAACAAAAATAGGTATGACATTGTAATCCTTTAATACAAACTCAGCACATCTGCCAACTACCACAAAAGATTCTCCTTCTGCAGCTCTTTTAAGCAAATACTGAAACTGCATCTCTGCCAAATTCTCTTCGAAAGAATTGCTGTGTCCCTTTACGGTTCTGGAGAAGAATAATTTTCTTGGCTTTTCTTCAAATTTTTCCAAATGCTCAGTAGGCACATTAATATGACTTGCAATATCCTCAAGAATATTACGGTCATAGAGTTTGAAGCCTAAGCGTTCTGCCAATTTCTCAGCAATCTCATGACCACCGCTTCCATATTCTCTACCAATCGCTACAATTACCTGTTTTGCCATAACAATCCCTCCAGTCATCATTCAAAAAGTCTACAACACATAAGGAGTAACCTGATATACGTAATAATTTAACCAATTTGCATAGAGTGTATTTGCGTGACATCTCCATGATTTCATTGGTTTTTTCTCTGGATCATTATCCGGATAATAGTTTTCCGGAATATTAGGATTCAATCCTCTGCCCATATCACGCTTATATTCAGAATCCAAAGTCATCACATCATACTCAGGATGTCCTGTCACAAAGATATTCTTGCCCTCATCACCAATAATCAGATATGGTCCCGTCTCCTCAGAGTCAGCAACAATCTCCAATCTGGAATCCTTTAAAATATCCTCGCGTCTAACCTCGGTATATCTGGACTGTGGCACAAAGAAACTGTCATCGAAGCCACGAACAAGCGGCGTTTTCTTATGTAATGTCTGATATGCATACACACCTGAAATCTTCTCAGACAAGAAATGTTTTTGAATACCATATCTATGATATAAACCAGCCTGTGCCCCCCAGCAAATATGTATCGTAGAGGTAACATTGGTCTTAGACCAATCCATAATCTCCACTAACTCATTCCAATACTCAACCTCTTCAAACTCCAGCTGCTCAACCGGTGCTCCGGTAATCATCAGACCATCAAACTTGCGATGCTTAATCTGTTCAAAGGTGGTATAGAACTTATCCAAATGTCCCTTCGATGTATGTGTACTCTCATGGGAATCTGTACGAATCAAAGTAATATTCACCTGTAACGGTGTATTGGATAAGCTTCTAAACAAATCAAGCTCAGTATTCTCTTTTAACGGCATCAAATTTAAAATTAAAATCTCCAAGGGACGAATATCCTGTGCCATAGCACGGTTCTCATCCATCACGAAAATATTCTCTTCTTCTAAAATCTTTTTAACCGGTAAATCGTTGTCAATCCTAATCGGCATACCTTTTCACCTCAAATAATTATTCTATATTTATGTTAACACAAACTTCCATTTATATCAATAAAAGTCAATGTTACATCACCAATCTCTACTGTAATTTTATATAGGTAAACGGTTATTCTTGTATCATTGTATTTCCTTGTTAAGTATGTCTAAATACTTCTTGTACTAATATTTACATGTTTCACACAAAACTCGCACAGTGTAAGGTTGTTTGCAAGAGGCGTGCCTCAAAATGCGTCGGTCCTTATGGGGCTAATGCCTCATAAAGAGGCATTGCCCCTTAGTACCGCCACGCATTTTGCGAGCGCGAGCGTCTCGCCGTTGCAAACCACCTTACACTAGTGCTCAAACATTGTGCGAAACATGAATATAACGTACAAGAAGCATTAACACATACTAAACAAATAAATAATATGATACAACGGATAACCATTTACCTATATATAAATTACTTTCCAAATTGGTCGATAAACATCTCCTCTGAGATAATTGGAATATTGAGTGACTTTGCTGTCTTATTCTTAGAAGAATTAGACATTAAATCATTGTTGATAAGATAATCAGTATTCGCACTCACGGAACCGATTACCTTGCCACCTCTTGCTTCGATGGAAGCCTTTAGGGCATCTCTGTTTTCATAGATAGCAAGTTTACCAGTCACTACGAATTTTAAACCCTCTAAGGTCTGGCTATCTGCACTCACTACTTCTATCTGGAAACGCATTAATGCTTGCAGTTCACTTGCTACCATGCGATTTTCTTCCTTCGCAAAATACTCAACAAAGTCTTTTGCCATAACATCTCCAACGCCCTCAATCTCCACCAGACTTTCTGCATCTGCATTCATAATGGCGTTAAAATCATTTTGAAAATGCTTTGCTATCATCTTTGCGTTGGCATCTCCAATATTCGGAACACCAAGACTGTTTAAAAGACGTGCTACTGTTGTGTCCTTCGATGCTTCAATGGCTTTCATCAATTTGGAGTAGGATTTTTCACCAAAGCCTTCCATACTTACGATTTCATCCTTATGCTCTGAAAGTTTGTATATGTCCGGAAGTTTTACTAAAAAACCGGAATCAATAAATTTTTCAATAGAAGCCTCTGAAAAACCATCAATATTCATGGCATTTCTGGATACAAAGTGTGAAAACAGTTTCAATTTCTTTGCACTACAATATGGATTGGTGCAAATCAAAGTCCGGGTACCATTTTCATCCTGAATGGCGGTCTCACCTGCACAAGCAGGACAAGTGGCTGGAATCTCAATTCGCTTTTCTCCTACGGCTCTTGTCTTTGAAGAAAGGTTTTCCGCAATCTGTGGAATAATCATATTTGCCTTGTATACGGTGATTTCATCGCCTTCGGCAAGCTCTAATTCCTCTAATATACTGATATTGTGTACACTGGCACGGCTGACACTGGTTCCCTCCAGCTCTACAGGCTCAAATACCGCAACCGGATTAATCAATCCTGTTCTGGATGGACTCCACTCAATATACTGTAAATGTGTCACTGCCAATTCATCCTGCCATTTGAATGCAATGGCATCTCTCGGATATTTCGCTGTTGTTCCGAGACTTCTACCATAAGCAGTATCTTCATACAGTAACACCAGGCCGTCTGAAGGAAAATCATTGGTCTTTACCTTATCTGAGAACCAAGCTACAGTCTCTGCAACCAAATCCGCTGTAACCAGTTTTCGCTCCACAGTCTCAAATCCCAACTGCTGCAACCACTGTAAACGATTCATGAAGGAATTTTGAAAATCCATGTCCTCCACGTCAACCAGATTAAAGGCAAAGAAATGCACATTTCTTTTCGCAGTAATCTCATTATTCAACTGTCTTACAGAGCCACTACAAAGATTTCTAGGATTCTTATACTTTGCATCAACATCTGTAATGGCTTCATTTATCTTTTCAAAATCAGAATATTTAATAACCGCCTCACCACGGATAATCAATTCTCCTTGATAGTTGATCTGTCTCGGAATATTCACAAAGGTTTGGGCATTATTGGTAATTACTTCACCTTCATCTCCGCCACCTCTAGTAACTGCCTTAAACAATCTTCCCTCTCTATACGTTAACACTACAGTTAAACCATCCATCTTCCAAGAGAGAACACCCTCATGATCACCTAAAAAGTCCGCCAATTCATCTATTGACTTTGTCTTATTTAAAGAAAGCACTTTTTCTACATGCTTCTCTTTAGGTAACTCACTTAGGATTTCATATCCTACCTTCTGGGTCGGACTATTGTTAAAAATCGTTCCCGTCTCTTCCTCCAAGGCGCAAAGCTCATCATACAAGGCATCATACTCATAGTTGGACATGATTTCTCTGTCCTCCTGATAATATGCCTTTGCAGCTTCATTTAATTGTGCTATCAATTCTTTGATTCTTTTTACCTTGTCCATTTGCTTAACCTCCAAGTTTACGCCTGGTTTTTACTCTGTTCTAACACAGAAAATAGGGAATCCCGTTCCTCTGGTGTCACCAATCTCCATCTGCCTGATTTTAGAGTTCCCAATGAAATATTCATCACTCTGATTCGTTTTAAACTCACCACATGATACCCACATACCTTACACATGCGACGAATTTGTCTGTTAAAGCCCTGTGTCAACACAATTGAAAACACATGGCTATCCATTTTTTTGACTACACAAGGTCTTGTGTCATAAAGTTTCCCATCAATCTCAATGGTAAGCCCCTCTGACATTTGTTTCAAAAATGTTTTCGTAACTGGTTTATTCACACGAACAATGTATTCCTTTTCGTGAAAATTACCTGCTTTTGCTATGTCATTGGCTAAATCACCATCATCCGTAAAGAGCAAAAGGCCTTCTGATTCTTTATCCAGTCTACCAATATATTTTAGACGTTTTGGATAATGAAAATATTGATAGACATTATCTGGCTCCCGTTCTTCTGCGGTACAAACCACACCTTTTGGCTTGTGAAACGCCACCAAAATCTGTTCCTTACGAGCCGATACCGGATTGCCGTCCACGCTCACCGTATCAGCATGAGACACCTTCATTCCCGCTGTGGCAACAACTCCATTTACGGACACTCTTCCCTCAGCAATCAAAGCATCTGCTCCACGTCTGGAGGCAATGCCTGCTTCACTCAAATATTTATTTAATCGAATTTCTTCCACAGTCATGTTAAGTCTCTTCCTGCTCTGCTATGTTTCGCACACCGCTCTTTTTCGTCATCACCAAAATCACAATATTAGAAATACCCAATACTAACAACAAAATGGTAATAAAGGTTGCCATACTCATGCTTGACTTCACAAATAAGAAGAATCCTCCACCACAGACAACTGCAGTGAAAAATATAGTAATTGCCATGGCAAAAAAGGTATTGTAATTCTCGCGAAGTACACTCATTTCATCATCCCATATGAGTTTTGGCTGAATAGAATCAATCAGCACACCCATATAACTTACAAATGTGATGGATAATAAAGAAAGAACCAAATACACGATAATATCCCCCACGGAAGCGCCAACCGCTATAAATCCAATCACAAAATACAACCACACACCAGTGATGGTAAAGGAAATGCTAACTGCTGCCTTTACATGCCACTGTGTAAAATAACTTACCGGCACATATTTCATAAACTGGAAGTATTTTCCCTCTCTGGAAATGGCATTGGACCCTAAACTATTTACCGCAGTCATAAGTAAAGAAATGCCTACTACCAACAGCACTACAAAGAGCGTCACCTTGTAATTACCACTATGATATACCCGTCTTAAATTCTCGATTGAAGTATCAAACTGCTGCATCTTAGCAACCGCATATACAAACACTGGCCATACATAGTTCAAGGAAACACAGTTGATAAAAAATGCCGGGGTTCTCACAAGCATCTTTACTTCCTTCCAGAACAACGCAACTGCCGGATTCTGTTTCTTTGTGCGCTTAAGCATCTTTTCTACAGAACGATGATGAGACTTTGTGCTGGCCGCAGAAAGTCCAATGACACCGTCTAAGTATAATTTTTCTCCAAGGAATAAAAATACAGCAATGTATATCACTGTTACTAGTATGTACAACAAAAGGGAACCAATACTCTGGTTTGCAAAGCTGTTTACAAATAAAGGCATAGTTGGGAATATCACTCGCATCACCTTAAAAAAGCCTTGATTTCCCGTTGCTAGCGCCTCTACATAATGCTCCAAATCCAAATCCTGTAAGGTGGAAATAGAACCAACCACCCCAAGTAACATGATAAAGATTAAAAGCACAGAAATCTTTTGAATAATTTCCTTATCCTTAATCACTCTCGTAAAATACATCAGCACCATACTGATAATGGCACAATATATCAGTGGTACAATCGGCATGGTTACAATCCCCACCAGTGCATATAGCCATGAAATAACTGACATCTTTGTGGAAATACCAAAACCAACCACACAGGCCAGCACCAACATAAACTGCATCATATTTTCATTGATAAATGCAGCAGTAAACTTAGATACCACAATCTGAAACGGACGAAGTGGTAATGGTAACAAGTACTCGATATCATTGGAAAAATAAAACTCGTTAAATATGACATTGATACCAAATATCACTGTAAACAGACTGATGATATAAAACATCAATTCAATACCCATACTACCTGCATTCAGTGGTGTTAGTGTATCTGTCATCAGCTTCACAATCAAACCACTGACAAAAGTCACTGGAAGCAAAATTCCGAACACAGCAAATAAGCTGAGCAACACAATCATAACTTTTCGTCTTTTATCCTGTGCTTCGCTCATGCTAATGGCTTTCATAAATACCTTTACAAGACTAATATAACTATTCATCCTTTGTCATCTCCAAAAAGATTTTCTCTAAATCCATATCCGGATAGTTAGCTGTCAACTCATCCAAAGTACCGTAGAACAAAGCCTCACCATGTCTGATAATAATTACCTTATCACAAAGTTTCTCTGCTACCTCCAATACATGAGTGGAAAACAAAACAGAATTACCTGCATCTGCATGCTCACGCATCATCTTCTTTAACTCAAATGCAGACTTTGGATCCAAACCTGTTAATGGCTCATCCAAAATCCAAACTTCCGGATTATGTACAAGTGCAGCAGTTACCATCATTTTTTGTCTCATACCATGAGAATAGGACTGCATCTGCTTATCTAAGGCATGTTCCAAATCAAAACGCTTTATCAGCGTTTCAATCTTTTCTTTTCTGCCTTCTGCAGGTACCTGATAGATATCTGCCATAAAATTGATAAATTCCAAGCCTGTGAGACGTAAAAACATATCCGGACTATCTGCAATATAGCCGATTACCTTTTTGGCCTCCAATGGATTCTTCGTCATATCAATGTCGTTAATTAACACAGTTCCACAATCCGGCTTTAATATACCTGTCATCATCTTGATGGTAGTGGTCTTTCCCGCACCGTTTGGTCCAATAAAGCCAACAATTTCTCCATCATTTACTGTCAGACTTAAATCAGAAACCGCCTTCACCTGATTGTTATAGGTTTTTGTGATATTTTCTAATTTTATCATGGCATTTCCTTTCTTATATGTAAATCAAAAATTACTCGTTCTCTTCCTGCATGCGCTCCATCTCCAGAGCAGCTTCTTCTAGCGCCTGTTCTCTAAAATCCGCAATCTTATCCGGCGTAATCAGTGGTAAATCATCCTTAGACTCTACACCAAAACTTCGCAGGAAATCATCTGTGGTTCCAAATAAAATCGGATGACCAACTGCTTCCAATCTTCCAACTTCACATACCAGATTGTACTCCACCAATTTATTCACTGCATGGACACAGGATACGCCTCGAATGGCTTCAATCTCCATTCTGGTAATCGGCTGCTTATATGCAATGATAGATAAGGTCTCCAACAATACATCTGTTAACACATACTTCTTAGGGAGATTAACAATTTTGCTAAGCACCTCATAATACTCGTTCTTTGTACAAAGCTGATAGGCATCCTCTAAATGTACAATCTGTATCCCTCTGTCCTCTGCTTTATAATCCTCCATCAAAGCATCAATGGCTTCCTTTACTGCATCCTCTTCCACTTCCAATGCGGTGGCAATTCGGTCCACTGATACCGCTTCTCCCATCGAAAACAAAATGCCCTCAACGGCTGCTTTTCTCTTTTCCAGTTCCATAACTAACTCCTATTCCTATGCATCTAATGAATCAATTACAATGTCACCAAACAATTCATCCTGTCTGATGGTAATTGCTCCAACCTTCATCAACTCTAACACCGACATGAACGTCACAATAATGTTAATCTTACTTGCCTGCATCTCCAACAAGGTTCTAAAACTGATACCCTTTAACCCTCTTACAGTCTCTCGGATTTCCTTCATCTTGTCTTCGATGTTAACCTCTTCCTTCTCAATGGTACCAAACTTACTTCGTACCGGGTCAATCTTATCCACCTGTTTACGCATGACGGCCTTGAAAATGTCATTTAACGCCGCCAGTGTCATACCATCCACCAATGCCACCGGGTCAATCTCTTCTTTATACTGCTTGACCTCTTTTGGTATGGTAGGCTTCTTATAAACTGCACGGGAAGCATCCATTTCCATGTCTCGAAGCTCATAAGCTGCATACTTGTACATCTTGTACTCTAACAAGCGCCTTACAAGCTCTTCTCTTGGATCTTCTTCCTCTTCTTCCTCATTCTCCTGCTTCGGAAGCAACATCTTTGCCTTAATGCGAATCAAGGTTGCCGCCATTACCAAGAACTCACTCATTACATCCAAATCATTTTCCTGCATTTCATTTACATACTGCAAATACTGCTCGGTAATGGTAACAATCGGTATATCATAAATATTAACTTTATTCTTCTCAATCAAAAACAGCAACAGGTCTAGAGGACCTTCAAAGGCTGTCAGTTTTACGTCTATACTGCTCATAAAAAACCTCCGGCAGAAAATATATGTACTACACTGTCTGGGCTCAGCCCACACATAGTCTAGTATAGTATATTTTCTGCCGGAATTCAACTTTTTCCCATATTCGCAGTAGGGGAACACATTAGATAATAATGCACACCAAACCACCGTTACTTTCATTTACAATCTTTTCCATGGACTCCTGTAATTTTGCCTGGCTTTCACTGGTAAGTTTTGTGGTTTTCCCATGCATTCCTTCAGACACTAACTGGTCTAAACTCTTTCCAAAGATATTGACATCCCAAATATTCTCCGGATGCTCCTTTGTATCTTCCTTGATGTAAGTAATTAAATCCTCTGCCTGCTCCTTTGTTCCCACAATTGGGGCAATCTCCGTTGTAACATTTGCTTTAATAAGATGCATAGACGGTGCTTTTGCAGTAATCTTCACCCCATATTTGTTTCCGTGTTTGATAATAACCGGTTCATCCAAAGTAATTTCCTGTCTTCCAGGGGTCACACAGCCATAACCGGAACCCTTTGCACATTTAAGGGCATCTGCCACCTCCACATATTCCTTGCGCATTGCGGATACTTGTTTTAAAACCTGCATAAAATCATATTCATTTTCCACCGGTTCTCCGAGAATGCCAGAAAGAATCTGATAATAGTAATCCTCCTTCAAACCGATATTCAAGGCTACTTTTCCGGTATCAGTTGCAATTTCCGCAATTCGAATAGAGTCAATATATTCAGACTGCGGATAAGGATTACTATATAAATCTCTCAGTACATTTGCATTGCCCATAATCTCCAATGCCAGATTAATCATTGCCGTTTTGATTTCATTTTCCATCGGAAGGGCTTCTACCCATTTCGGGAACCCAAACTCAATTTCTGTCACTGGGAACTCCATCAGTATGGCTTCCATAATCCCTACTATGTCCTGCTTTGTCATGTGTTGCACATTCACCGGTAACACATTTGTATGATATTCCTCTGACAATTTTTCCGCCAGACTAATGGTTTCTTCTGCCTCAGGCATTGCGGAATTTAATATCATGATAAAAGGCTTTTTTTGTGCCCTTAGCTTATTCAGTGTCATTTTTTCTGGTTCTACATAATTATTTCTTGGAATATCGCCAAAGGAACCGTCTGTTGTTACCAGAATCCCCACGGTGGCGTGTTCAGAAATCACCTTATCGGTTCCAATCTCTGCTGCCTTGGCAAAGGGAATGTCATAATCATACCATGGTGTTTTCACCATACGTTCTTTCCCATTTTCCTCGTGACCAAGAGCACCATCCACCATAAAACCGACACAGTCGATTAAACGAAACTTACATTCTAACGAATCACCTAATGTCACGGAAACTGCTTCCTGTGGGACAAATTTCGGTTCTGTCGTCATGATGGTTGTTCCTTTTGCTGATTGTGGAAGCTCATCGATGGCACGGCTTCGATTATGTACATCTGTCATGTTTGGAAGCACCAAAGCCTCCATAAAATGTTTGATAAATGTAGATTTACCTGTTCTCACCGGACCAACCACACCCAGATAGATTTCTCCATTCGTACGCTCTTTTAAATCCTGATATAATGTGTCACTATCATACATGGACATAAAAAACATCCCCCTTTATACTGCATTTTACATGACCGGGCATGTTGCCCAAGCCCATTTCATTATTACAGTATATGAAGAGGGATGTCTCTTTATGCTATATTTTTACTCCCATTGAAGCGCTGCTGCTTCACTGGTTCTGTCTCTTGCAAGAAGCTCCATAGTCGCCTCTCTGGCATTCTTATCTTCAAACAATACCTTGTTTACAGTCTCAACAATCGGCATGCTGACATTGTATTTTTGTGCCAAAGCAAGAGTTGCTTTTGCAGAATAAACACCTTCCACAACCATCTGCACTGCTTCCATGGCTTCCTTATAGGTCTTACCCTGACCGATTAAAAAACCTGCATTTCGGTTACGGCTGTGCTTACTAGTACAGGTAACAATCAAATCGCCAATACCTGCCAGACCAGCAATAGTCTCTAATTTACCGCCCATAGCAACTGCAAGACGCATGAGTTCTGAAACACCTCTAGTCATCAATGCAGCCTTCGTATTATCACCAAAGCCTAAACCATCAACTGCACCTGCAGCTAACGCGATAACATTCTTTACAGAGCCACCAAGTTCGATACCTACCATATCCGGACTTGTATACACGCGGAATATCTCATTCATAAATACATCCTGCACATAGTCTGCAACTTCCTTTTTACTTGCACCTGCAACAACAGTTGTAGGAATTCCTTTTCCTACCTCTTCTGCATGACTTGGGCCGGAAAGGATGGCAACTGTTGCATTTGGAATCTCATCCTTAATAACCTCTGTCATCGTCATCAAAGTAGATTCTTCAATACCCTTTGCCACATCTACAATAATCTGACCTTCTTCGTACACACCTGCAAGACTCTTTGCTGTAGAACGTACAAACACGGAAGGCACTGCCATGACAAGTAAATCTCTCCCTTTTACCGCCATTGCCATATCATCTGTTACTGTTACAGTATCCTTTAATACCACGCCTGGAAGCTTCTGCTTCTGCTCATGACAGGTATTCAACATTTCAACTTCATTTTTATCAATGGACCAGATAGCAACATCATGTCCATTATCTAACAATAACTTTGCAAGGGCTGTTCCCCAGCTTCCTGCACCTAAAACTGCTACCTTCTTCATAGTTATCCCCTCCTCGAACTTACTCTTCCGTCTTTTTCTCAGACTTATGGATAGAAAACTTATTCTCTTCGTGATTGATTAATCTCTTAATGTTTGCACGATGCATGAAAATTGCCAACGCAGCATACGAACCAAGCACAATAATACTCTCAACATAATAGGTTCCGGCAATATCAAAATATCCGTTATACAAATGCCATGCATATGCAATCACCAGCTGAATCATCAGTACAATGGAACCAACGGATACATATTTTGTAATGGCTAAAATGATGACAAAGGTCAACAATGAACTTAAATAAATCCAAGGATTCAAGGTAGATGCAATGAGACCTGCAGCAACCGCAATTCCTTTACCACCCTTAAAGTTCATGTAAAATGGAAAAATGTGTCCAAGTGCTACGCCAAGACCTGTATACATTTCCATTAACATCATGACATCTGGTTCTACAAAATAGAAAATCAAACGCACTAGCATACATGCAAGGAAGCACTTTAACATATCACCCAATAACACGATAATGCCCGCTTTTCCGCCCAATGTACGAAGTGCATTGGTAGTTCCTGCATTTCCGCTTCCATGCTCTCTGATATCAATGCCGTGCATCTTGCCATAAATAAACGCTGTCTGGAACAAACCAAAGCAATATCCAAGAGCCAGACAACCAATTCTATATAAAATCATCATGACTGTTCTTTCCTTTCTCGAATAATGAATTTGAGTGGCGTACCTTTAAATCCAAAGGTGTCACGAATTCTATTTTCGATATATCTCGTGTATGAGAAATGCATTAATTCCTTGTAATTTACAAAGATAACAAAGGTAGGTGGTTTTACAGAAACCTGTGTAATGTAATATAGTTTCAGACGCTTACCCTTATCTGTAGGTGGCTGCTGCATAGCAACTGCTTCTGCCATAATTTCGTTCAATACACCGGTAGCCACACGCATAGAGTGATTCTGGATCACCATGTCAATCACATCAAACATTTTTGGTAGTCTCTGTCCAGTCTTCGCAGAAATGAAAATCAACTCAGCATAAGGCATGTAAGCGAGCGCTGTTCTGATTTCTTCCTGAAACTTGTAGATAGTCTTATCGTTCTTCTCTACCAAATCCCATTTATTCACTGCAATAATGACACCCTTACCAGCTTCATGTGCTATACCTGCAATCTTTGTATCCTGGTCTGTGATACCTTCAGTGGCATCAATGACCATAACCGCCACATCACAACGCTCTACCGCTGTTACGGTACGGATTACGCTGTAGCGCTCAATATCCTCTTTTACCTTGCTTTTTCTACGGATACCAGCAGTATCAATAAATACATACTCCTGACCATTTCTTGTCACAACTGTATCAATGGCATCTCTTGTAGTGCCTGCAATATCAGATACAATCACACGGTCTTCGCCAATCAGTTTATTGATGATAGATGACTTACCCGCATTTGGCTTACCGATAATGGCAATACGAGGTCTTTCATCCTCTTCATCATTCTGCTCTTGCTCTGGGAAACATTCGATGACTGCATCCAACATGTCACCAAGCCCCAGTCTCGATGATGCAGAAACAGGGTATGGGTCTCCCAGACCCAAGTTATAAAACTCATATACATCCGGCATAAACTTTTCGAAGCTGTCTGTCTTGTTGACAACTAAAATAACCGGCTTCTGTGAGCGTCTTAACATATCTGCTACTTTATTATCTGCATCCTGCAAGCCCTGTCTCACATCTACAACAAACATAATCACGTCTGCGGTATCAATGGCAATCTGTGCCTGCTCACGCATGCTTTTTAAAATAATATCCTTACTCTCCGGTTCAATACCACCAGTGTCAATCATGGTGAACTTATAATTCAACCACTCCACATCTGCATAAATACGATCTCTCGTAACACCCGGTGTATCCTTTACGATGGAAATCTGCTGACCCGCCAGAACATTAAATAGGGTTGACTTACCTACGTTTGGTCGTCCAACGATTGCTACGATTGGTTTCTTCATCTTCTTTCTCCTTATCTATCTGCTGCCACGTCCGAAAAAACGCAGGCTCTCACAAAATCTACTCCGCTAGATTCTACAATATCCACAGGCACTTGTAAAGTGTTTCGTAATGTTTCCAAGGTAACATCATCTAAGAAAATATCCTCATCCGCTTTTAATGTGCAACATGGCAAAAGTAACTTTTCACCAAGCACCTTATCTGTAAGCTGCTTCATAATATCGCCACCGGTTAAAAGTCCGGTTACTGTAATCATATTACCAAAAAAGTCATTGCGAATGCCATACACATGAATATCCATAAATGGAAATGCCTGCATGATTTTCTTTGCTGTTTCTTCTATCATTGGAAGTGCAATCATACCTGCAATGGTAGACACAGTGTATTTTTTGCCATCTGCTTCAAACTTTGCAAGTCTTTCCTTCACCTCATCACATTCCAAATACTCAGATATTCCCTCATCAATCTCACTTAAAAACAAACGGCTCATACCCACACCATTTTCCAGCTGGATATATCCGTCATATCGTTCTTCCTCCGGAAATGGTCTACCGGCCTTAATATACCACTCATCACTTGCATGAACAAAATGTGTTCCAAATTTTTCAAAGGCTTCCTTCTGATATCCTTCTATGATATCAATGACCTCACAGGCATCCTCGGCATTAAAAGGTTCCAGTTCACACAAACCTTCACGATAATCAGATAATCCCACAGGCACAACCGACACACTCTGAATACATGGTAAATACTGCATCAAATCCTTTAAGGTTCTTCTAAGCTCGTCTCCATCATTATAATGCTTACAAAGTACAATCTGACCATTCATCGGAATACCCGCTTCAAAAAAGCGGTCAATCTTTTTCAGCGCATCCCCTGCAAAGCGGTTATTCAACATCTGACAACGAAGTTTAGGATTCGTTGTATGCACAGAAATATTAATCGGTGCCAGCTTGTATTCAATGATACGCTCCACATCTGCATCAGACATATTCGTCAAGGTAATATAATTTCCCTGCAAAAAGGACAATCGGGAATCATCATCCTTAAAATAAATGGTATCCCGCATGCCATGAGGATTCTGGTCAATAAAGCAAAAGATACACTTATTATGACAGGAACGATATTCATCCATGAGACTATTTTCAAACTGAATACCCAAATCCTGGTCAAAATCCTTCTCAATCTCCAGTTCCCATTGTTCGCCATTTTCCTTCTTTATCAACAATGTGAGGAATTCATCCTCCACCAGATAATGATAGTCAAAAATGTCTTTGATTTCCTGATTATTTATTTTTAACAACACGTCGCCTGGTTGCAGTTCCAATTCGTCTGCAATACTTCCCGGCTCCACTACGCTAATACAATGCTCGTACTTCTTCATAATACCATTACAACTCCTAAGTTTCCTCTCATGCCCTTGCTGGCTCTATGCGAAAATAACACATCCGGATTACAACAGGTACAAATATCTGTCACATCCAAATGCTCCTTTTTCATGCCTGACTCTAACAGATAGTATTCACAGGCTTTCTGCAAATCCAACTGATATTTGCCATTTCCTTTATCTATCGTAAAACTTTCGTAGGCTTCTTTTCCAAATGCTTCTAAAAATGCATCCGCCACATCGGCACTGACCTCATAGCAGTTCTGACAGATGGACGGCGCAATTGCCCCAATCACATTCTCTGGTTTTGTACCATAGGCATCCTCCATAGCCTTTAGCATTTTTGCACCGATTCGTGCTACTGTGCCCTTCCAACCGGAATGTGCCATGGCAATAACCTTGTTGACCGGATCAAAAAATAATAGTGGTACACAATCCGCATAAAAAGTAATCATAGGGATTCCCGATACATTTGTCATCAAACCGTCTATTTCCTTGATATCTGATGTCTTTACGATACCTTTTCCCGCATCCTGTTCTGTCACCTGATAAATATTGGTCAAATGTACTTGGTCTGAAAATACTAATTTTGTTTCATCATACCCAAGCGTCTTTGCAAATCGTCTATGATTCTCATCCACGTGTTCCTTAATATCCCCTCTGGAATAGCTTAAATTCATCGCACCCAGATAATCCTCACTGACACCACCAAGCCGCGTACTCATACCGTGAACCACGCCTGCCTGTGTTAGTTTTGGAAAGGTAATATATACCACCCCGTCCTTTTCATTCCAGATGGTGGACTTTGTATTGTTTTTATAGGTAATCTTTTTCGTCATATTCTAATCCTTATATAAATGAAAATGCATTTTCAATATATTGTAATTGTCTGCCGGTTACCCCTGCCACATCAAATCTTACAGACGTATTCTCCACAGAATAATGATTGACATACATGTAATGCAGTGCAGTTTTACAAATCTTTCTTTGTTTGGAAATGCTCACTGCCTCTAACGGAGAACCGCCGGAAGCATTTTTTCTGTATTTCACTTCCACAAATACCAGATATACTCCATCTCTGGCAATAATATCAATCTCGCCCTGTCGAATCTGATAGTTAGTATCCAATATCTTCATGCCTTTTTCCTGCATATACCGGCATACAAGTTCCTCATATTGTTTTCCAACATCCCTGTTGTTCAAACTGTCACTCCTAACTCAGCTTCTTCTTTAATTTATCCATTTTATCTACATATACTAAGATTTCGGCAACAACACCATATAGTTCAGGTGGAATGTAATCCCCTACATCTAATTTTAAGAGTGTGTCTGCTAACCCTTTGTCAACATACTGTGGCACATCATGTTCTTTTGCCTTTTCTATGATACGTTCAGCAAGAGCGCCTTTACCACTGGCAACTACCTTCGGCGCATCGTCATCCGGATCATAAAACAAGGCCACCGCTTTTTTCTTATCTTCATCAGCCATATTGCCACACTCCCTTCTTCGTATTGTTATCCGTTACATTCTAACATCAAAATTATATCGTTTTACAGATTTTTCTGCATCCGGGTCTATAATCTCTTCCACAACCGGACTCTTTTTTACCTCTGGACGCTTCACCACATCACTGGTTAACATAAGCCCCTTTTCAGATAATTTATTTGCAAGCTCTGACATATTGGAAGCCACTACCTTCACTGACTTTTGGTCTTTCAAATAAAAAATACCATGAACCTGATTGCCCGTAAGGCTTACATGCACATCTGTCGACCCCAAATGTTCCATATCCAAATGCAATAACACACTGACACTATCCTTTTTCTCCGCCAGTTTCTTCTTATCTGCATAAACAAACAACTCACTATTATGCATCTCATCAGAAAGCTTCATTGGAATCTGGGCATAGATAAAATTATGGTTCAAATCCTGCATAAACTTCACCTGTTCATGCATCTGTCCACTCTGCTTAGAAAAGGATTCATTACCGCCCTGCTTTTGTTCAAGTTCAGCAGATAAACGCTCACTATCCTTAACCAATTTCTCGTAGAAATCATCCAGTTCTTCTGGCGATTTCATCTTTTGTGGGTCAAGTGTCCAGGCATTTTTCAGTGCATCTTTTAACATAGACTGATAACCATCATTGTTCATGATAGCCCGCATGCCTTCCTCACTCATATTTAGCAGTTTCTGGGATAAATCAGATAACACCTGTTCTGAAGAAGTTGCCTGCTTTAACAAATTTGCAGTCTCCTTCATGTCCATTCCCTCATCACCTAAGGTCTTAATGAGATTGATCATATCTTCTTTTGTCATTGGAAGCTGACTGTTTTCAGAATCAGCCACCAGCACCTTTGCCTGTTCTAATGTGGAGAGTGGCTGTTCCCCTTCACCTTCTACTGGAGCAAGCCCCTGTTCTACCGACACATCTGCATTTTGCAAAACTACTGCATCCTCAGTTGTCGCTGTTGTTTGGGCATTTTGCGTTACAGCCTCACCATTGACACCAATGATATCCATCAAGGTCGACTGTAATGCAACGGCATCGGAAATCGTGCCTTCGCTCACCAAGCTGGCAAACTGATTGACAGCATCGTCCACCATACTGGAAATGGTATTGGTAAGCTGATGGGTATTATCCATATAACTCTCAAACTGTCTGATATTCCCCTCTGTTACCGGTAATTCTAATTTATTCATAGCAATCAACGTGTCCAATTTTGCATCTGGAAACTTATAGGATTGCTGCATCAACTTCATGATATTGGCTTTATCTAAAGGCTCTCCCGCCTGCATTAAGGACATCACAATATTGCCATTCTTTTCAGACAATGATAGTCCATTGGTTGTCAAAACCTTCTCTGCCATAGTATACATCTGATTCATTTCCTGATTCGGCAGTGGACGAATCAACAATTGATCTCCCGTATTTTCCTTTAACTGAAACATCAGCATATCGCCTATATTTAAAGCAATACCTTCACCCATTTTCGCATGGAGCATACGGTTGCCGGAAAGTTGCAGAGCAATATCCTGCCCCTTTACATCCACAACTTCGCCTCTAAACACATCCCCCACGTGAAGGTTCGCCAAAGAAATCGTTTTCCCTTCTGCTCCCTTTACGGTAACATTTGCACTGTTTGCCGGCTGAGACTGGACATCATCACGTCCCTTATATATGGAATTATAAATTTTTCCGACAACGTCCATTCAGAATCCCCCATTTCTTCTAGACAAAGTTTTTAATAAAGCTTCTCCTGTGAATCTCGCAAGGACCGATTCGTTTCAAAGCCTCAATATGCTTACTGGAACCGTATCCCTTATTGCTGGCAAAGTCATATTCTGGATATATCTTATCGTATTCCACCATCATGTGATCTCTTGTCACCTTTGCCACTATACTGGCAGCCGCAATAGAAATACTCTTGGTATCTCCCTTTATAATCGGAACCTGCTCAATATCTATATCGGGTATTGTTACCGCATCATTTAACAATACATTTGGCTTCACAGAAAGTCTGCTGATAGCATCCCGCATAGCCTCATAGTTTGCCTGTAAAATGTTAATCTCGTCAATTCTCTGTTCTGTGGCAATGCCCACACCAACAGCTACCGCCTGTTCAATAATCTGTTGATATAGCTGTTCTCTCTTTGCCTCAGACAACTGCTTGGAATCATTTAAATACAGAATATTGCAGTCCTTTGGTAACACCACAGCACAGGCAACCACCGGACCCGCCAAAGGTCCTCTGCCTACCTCATCAATACCACATATATAATCACAATGGGCATACTGCTTTTCATATACCTTCATCTGTTCTATACGAACCAGTTCTGCCTCATAAGCAGCTAATCTTTTCTTCGCTGCAGCAACCTGTTTGATAACACCTGCTCTCTCATCCGTTTCGTATTCAGCAATCACTGCTGCCAATTCTCGCATATCTGCCTGTTTTAAATGTGTTGCAATCTCTGTAATTGTCATAATCCCTACCCCTATCTTTTTATCCACAAAGTAACGCAAACCTACTAATCATTGTATCAAATTGCAAGATGAAATGAAAGAGGCTATACCTAAATTTGGTATAACCTCCTACCTGCGTTGATACTTACAATTTTATTCTTCTTCCGGCTTCGGTATTGGGCCAAATACATCCAAAGGCCACATACGAAGCACAACCTTACCTTCCAATCGTTTTCTTGTAATATTGCCCACCATCTCATCACGACTGTCCAGACTGTTGTTACGATTGTCCCCCATAACAAAGTACTCATCTGCACCTAATGTCACCTCGCCGCCATCAGCTAAGCGTCCGCGATGATATTCATCTATGAGTTCAGCATCATAAGGGTCATCCAAAATCTCTCCGTTAATCAATACATGTCCCTCTTCATCAATACTCACAGTCTCGCCAGGCATACCTATGATACGCTTTACATAATAAACAGAGGAATCATTCACCGGGAACACCACAATATCAAATCGTTCAGGTTCACCCATCCGATAAGCGAGTTTGTTAATCCAAAGACTCTCACCGTGACTTAACGTGCTGTTCATAGAACCGCCATCTACCTCAGTCCTCTGTCCCACATATGTGATAAATAAGTATATCAGCAAAACAACGACTGCAATGTACAGAATCATGCCAATGATTTCCTTTAATACATTAACATCTTCTTCCTCTTGCACTTCCTGCTTTACTTTCTTATTAAATATAGCCAATTATGAAACCTTCTTTCACCCTACTACAAGCGATCGATAGTAATCTTTCCAATCTTGCAGCTTCTAAAATCATCTAATAACAGCATTGCAGCCTTATCATAATCCAAAGCATCACCCTTTAGCTTACAATTTCTAGCCTTTGCAATCTCAGCTAAGGTGTCTGCACTTTTTTCCTGTACTGTTATTTTATACCTATCCTCTAACATCTGACAATAGTTTTCTTTCAGAAAATCTATCAACAGCATAGCAAGCTCCGTAATATTTAAAATTTCATCACGGATTGAGCCTATCATAGCCAGACGATAACCAATTTCCTGATCTTCAAACTTCGGCCACAAAATACCCGGCGTATCCAACAACTCCACGTTTTTATTAAGGCGAATCCATTGTTTTCCCTTTGTGACACCCGGCTTATTTCCTACCTTTGTACAGGCTTTCTTTGCATAGGAATTAATAAATGTAGATTTTCCCACATTTGGAATACCCACAATCATGGCACGGATAGGACGATTCAAAATGCCTCGTTTTCTATCTCTTTCAATCTTTTCTTTGCATACCTCTTGAATTAACGGGGTCAGTTGCTTCATACCAGAACCTTCTCTGGCATTGATTTTGGCAACGAAAAAGCCTTTTTCCTTGTAGTACGCTTCCCATGCAGCAGTGAGTTTGTCATCTGCCATGTCTACTTTATTTAAAACTACAAGACGAAATTTATTCTTTGCCAATTCATCAATATCCGGATTCTTACTGGACAATGGCACTCTTGCATCCAATAATTCAATCACAATATCTATTAGTTTAATATCTTCCTGCATCATACGCTTTGCTTTTGTCATATGACCAGGATACCATTGTATATTCATGCTAAATCACCTATCTTACTGTTCTTTGCCACCGCTAACAATTTTTCCTCTGTTCTCTTTTGGCGACAATCGATACACTACTTTACCCAGAATTTCATTATCAATCACATTGCCCACATTGGAAAACCTGGAATCCTCGCTATTGTTACAATTGTCTCCAATCAAAAAATACTCATTGTCAGAGAGTGTAACACCATCGCCAACACTACCAGGAGACAAAATATATTCATCAAATGGAACATTTTCCAATATTTCATCGTTGATGAATATTTTTCCATCGGTTATTTTCACGGTTTCACCGGGCATTCCAACGATTCGTTTCACATTGAAATACTCATCGCTTTTTCTGAGTTTAAATGCCACAATATCAAAACGCTTTGGTTCACCAAAGGTATAAGAAAGCTTGCTGACAACAACCTTATCACCATTTTCCAAAACAGGATTCATGGATTGACCTACAACGGTAATGGTCTGCCCGCCAAACTGGACAACACTATAACCGAGAATTATCGCAATTAGGATTAACAATGTCCAACTACCAAATTCCTTAAAAAACTTTCGCTTATCAAATTCTCTCTGCTTATTTCTACGTGCCGCACTTCTCATAGCATCGTAACGTCTTCGATTCCATCTAAGCATGATACTCACCTCTAATAAGGAAAAAGACTGGAGTAATCCCCAGTCTCTTTATCTTCATTATTTTACAAGCTCTTTCACTCTAGCAGCCTTACCAACGCGAGAACGTAAGTAGTTAAGCTTAGCTCTTCTTACCTTACCTCTACGAACAACTTCAATCTTCTCTACGATTGGAGAATGTAATGGCCATGTCTTCTCAACACCGATACCATTAGAAGTCTTTCTAACTGTAAAGGTCTCACGGTTGCTACCGCCCTGTCTCTTTAACACAACACCCTCGAAAACCTGAATTCTCTCACGGTTACCCTCTTTAACCTTAGCGTGTACTCTTACAGTATCACCTACGTTAAATGGTGTAATGTCAGCCTTTAACTGTGCCTGCTCAATGTTCTTAATAATCTCGTTCATCATGAACCTCCTTAAAATCTAAGACGTTCTTGCAAGATTCTCTTATCGTATCTAAACTCTAACTTGCAGAGGACCATCCAATATTACATTTCTTCCCAAGAAGAAATCACAACTCATTTAATGTATCACATTCAACCTGTAAATGCAAGCAGTTTTTTATGAAAATTCTTCATTATCTGTTTCTAATGCCATTTTTTTCAAAACAACTTCCTGCAATTCTTTTTCAGCAAATTCCTTCTGTTCCTCTAACAATTCCCGCTTGGCATAAAGAGGAATGATACTGTTATAAAACATATAGTTTTTCACCACCGGTGAATCATGCTCTATCCAGTAATCTAAGAATGCATTGGTGCTTCGTTTTTCCAACCATAAGAAAAATACAATACCCACAATAAATAGAACTGCAGACATCAAACCGTCCTGCTCCTGTATGGCAACGTCCTGAATGACTGCTAGAACTAAAAATGTCACAACACATATGATGATAAAATGCTTTGCATTCTCATACTCATCATTGATTTCGGCACGTTTTCTGTCAATCCTCGAAATTTCATTCTCAAATTGTCTGACATCCTCCTGCCGTAATTGTTCTTCTCTACAATACACATCATAAAGCTCCCGCAAATCCAAAGAACCTCTGGCATCTGCACGAAGAGAAAACTTACCTTCCACTTTTGGAGTTTCTTGCTCCGGTGCCGTTGCCCACAATTCTCCAGCCTTTATTTGCTCAAGAAATTCATTGTACTGTCGTTCCATAAATGAAATCTTTGCAGTTAATTCCTCTATCTTTTGTCGCAACATAAAGATAGAATCATTATTCATAGAAGCATCCGCTTTGATGTTATCTATATGAAAGAAATCACAAAGCCATTTGGCAACAGGATTCATTTTTGTATTTGCAAGACGTAACTGATTATGTATATAGGCAATCAAAAGACGTACCAATGCATAACCACCAAAACACAGAAACAACAATGCCACCATCAACAGCAATGCGCTGGATCCTTTGGAATCTACATAATCCCATTTAAATATTGCCATGAAAACAGTATAGATAGAAACACCTGCTGCAATTAGCAGAGGAATAATCCATAACAACCTACTTGAATTTTCCTCCTGCAATAACTTCTGCCGTCTTGGAACATACTTCTGATGGAATTCCTCGCTTATCAGCTCTAATTCCAAAGCCTTCTTTTTGGCTTTATAACTATATAACTGTTCCGCCATAACAACAATTTCTGATTTTTGAAATCCTGTGGTGTTCAGCTCCATATATAAACGCCCCCATTCTATATATTAGCCTCGTTTTTCCAACAAGTCCGGTCGTCTCTCCTTTGTTCGAAGTAACGATTGTTCTGCTCTCCATGCTTCGATATTTTTATGATGTCCACTTAATAGCACATCCGGCACACGCATTCCCATAAATTCCTCTGGTCTGGTGTACTGTGGATATTCCAACAGATTATCATGAAAACTTTCAAACTCTGCACTGACATCATTATGCAACACACCTGGAACCAATCTGGATATGGTATCCATCATTACCATAGCAGGAAGCTCACCACCAGTCAACACATAGTCACCAATAGAAATATTGTCTGTTACGATTAACTCTAACACTCTTTCATCTATGCCCTCATAGTGTCCACAAAGAAAAACCAAATCCTCTTCCTGTGCCAATTCCTGTGCTATAGACTGATTAAACACCTTGCCTTGAGGTGTCATATATACAACGCGAGGTTTCTTTCCAAGTTTTTCCACCAATGCCTCATAGGCACTGTAAATTGGCGGTGCCTGCATAACCATGCCTGCACCTCCACCATACGGGTAATCATCAACCTGACCGTGCTTGTTGTTGGCATAATCTCTGATATTGATTGCCTCCAGTGTAATGGTTCCATTTTTCTGGGCTCTTCCCATGATACTCTCTGACATACCATTTGTAATCATATCCGGAAATAACGTTAATACATGAAAATTCATTAATCCATTCCCTCCATGAGACGCACTACAATCTGTTTTCCTGCAATATCAACCTGAATAATACATTGCTTGATTGCCGGAATTAACAAATCTCCTTTGCCTTCACGCTGCACTACATAAACATCATTCGCACCTGTGGAAAGCACCTCTGTCAATACACCAATCAAATTGCCATCTTCATCCACAACCTCTGCATCAATCATATCAGTAATGAAATACTCGTCTTTTTGTAATTTTACCGCATGCTCTCTTGTTACAAAAATACCATATTGACGCAAACCTTCTACATCATTCATGTTGTCGTAACCTTTGAACTTTAATATCACCATATTTTTAAAGAACTTGCACCCTTCCACTTCTGCAGGTAGCACCTTCTTGTCATTTCCAATATAACATTCTTTCAATTTTTTAAAGCGTTTATTATCATCTGTTGTGGGAAATACTTTTACCTCACCGTGTACGCCATGAGGGGAAGTAATCACTCCTACTTTTAACATATCTTCCATGTCATACCCTCCAAATTATTATCTGTTCCTATAACCTAAAAAGCAGGGAAATTGCTTCCACAATCTCCCTGCCAGTCGATTCATTGTCCAATCAAACAAGACAACTTACTTAATATCTACAATTACCTTTTTGTCACCTTTAGATGCAGCAGCTTTTACAACAGTACGAATTGACTTGGCAATTCTACCCTGTTTTCCAATTACTTTGCCCATATCATCTGGGGCTACTGTCAACTCAAGTGTAATTGTACCTTCATCTTCGACTTCTGTAACAACTACATCATCAGGATGATCAACTAGGGATTTTGCAATCAGTTCAACTAATTCTTTCATATGAATTACCTCCCTATAACTCCTACTTTGTAATACCAGCCTTGTTTAAAAGCTTTGCTACAGTCTCAGTTGGCTGTGCGCCGTTTGCTAACCACTTCTTAGCTAAGTCCTCGTTGAACTTAATAGCACTTGGCTCCTGGTTTGGATCATAAGTACCAACCTCCTCGATGAACTTACCATCTCTTGGAGATCTAGCATCAGCAACAACTACTCTATAAATAGGGTGCTTCTTGTAACCCATTCTCTTTAATCTCATCTTTACTGCCATTTCATTTCACCTCCTTCTTGAATTGCGGACGATAACGCCCTGTTTGTCTTCTGTGGAAGACATCTATAATAATTTACATTATTATCAAAAACCAAACGGCATACGGAATCTTCCTCTGCCTCTCTTACCGCCAAACATACCTGACATCTGTTTCATCATCTTCTTAGACTGCTCAAACTGTTTTACAAGACGATTTACATCTGCAATCGGTACGCCTGCACCATCAGCAATACGTTTTTTCCGGCTTGGATTTAGAATATCCGGATTAGAACGCTCCTTCTTTGTCATGGAAAGAATAATGGCCTTCTGCTTTGCCATAGCCTTCTCATCAATCTCAACATTCTTTAACTGAGAACCCACACCCGGAAGCATGGAAAGCATATCCTGCATGCCACCCATTTTCTCCATCTGATCCATGGAATCCAAAAAGTCATTGAAATCAAAACTGGCTTTCTTAAACTTCTGTTCCATGTCTTTGGCTTTTTCTTCATCGATGGCATTTGCTGCCTTTTCGATTAAAGTCTCAACATCACCCATGCCAAGAATTCGACTTGCCATTCTGTCTGGGTAAAACTGTTCCAAATCATCCAGTTTCTCACCCATACCAATATAGAAAATTGGCTTTCCAGTTACAGCCTTAATAGAAAGAGCTGCACCACCTCTGGTATCACCATCTAACTTTGTTAAGATAACACCATCAATGCCAATCTTTTCCTGGAAATTCATTGCCACATTGACTGCATCCTGACCGGTCATGGCATCCACAGTTAAAATCGTATACGTAATATCTAACTGTTCTTTAATCTCCTGAAGCTCGGCCATCATCTCTTCATCCACATGAAGACGTCCTGCCGTATCTAAAAATACAATCTGGATACCATTCTTCTTAGCATGCTCTACTGCAGCCTTTGCAATATCTACCGGCTTATGCTGGTCTCCCATGGTAAATACAGGAATTCCCTGCTTTTCACCGTTAATCTCTAACTGCTTAATCGCAGCTGGTCTGTATATATCACAGGCTGTAAGCAAACTTTTCTTACCCTTTAGTTTAAACTTACCAGCAAGCTTAGCAACAGTTGTTGTCTTACCTGCACCCTGTAAACCACACATCATGATGATTGTTACTTCATTGGAAGGTAATAACTTAATCTCCGTAGTCTCGGAGCCCATTAACTTATCCATCTCTTCCTTAACAATCTTGATTACCATGTGTCCGGGATTTAATCCCTTTAATACTTCTTCACCAACCGCACGCTCACTAACTGCATTGATGAACTGTTTAACCACTTTGAAGTTAACGTCGGCTTCCAAAAGCGCACGTTTTACTTCCTTCATAGCCTCTTTTACATCAGCCTCTGTCAAGGTACCCTTGCTTCTCAGCTTCTTAAAGACGCCTTGTAATTTATCTGATAAGCTGTCAAATGCCATCCGTACCCTTCCTTTTCTATCTAATACTCTTCTAATATTTCATTAGAAATCTCAATAATCTTCTCTAAACTTTGTCTTCTTAAGTCTTCCTGACTGTTGTCCAGAACTTCCTTAGTAAGGCTTTTGATGTCTGAAACCATACGCTTGGCATTCTGAAACTTCTCCACCAGATGCAACTTCTCTTCGTATTCTTCCAAAATCTTGTCACATCTTTTTACCAGGTCATAAACGCCCTGCCTGGAAATGCCTTCCTCTCTGGCAACCTCTGAATAAGACAAATCATTCAAAATAATGTCTTCATATATATTCTTCTGATGCTCTGTCAACAATTCACCATAAAAATCATATAACAGACTTTGTCTTAAAATCTTATCCATACTCTCACCAGCCTTGTAAAGTATTTTCCCTTTACCAGTGGCTATTATAACCAATCATGTTATTATTGTCAAGTATTTTTACCTTACGATAATAATAAATATATAAAATATCCCAAATATCCCACTAACATCACAATTCCTGTAGGTCTCCTAAGCTCTTTGTGTTTCCACACGCCGATTAATAAAAGCACACCAGCAACAGCGGCAATAGACATATCCACAATAAACTTTGAAGCAAATGGAACTGGAGTAATAATTGCAGTCAAACCAACTACAAACAAAATATTAAAAATATTACTTCCTACAACATTACCAATCGCAATATCAGCACTGCCCTTCTTAGCAGCAGTCACGGATGTCACAAGTTCTGGAAGCGATGTTCCCAAAGCAACTACAGTTAACGCAATGAATCTGTCACTAACGCCAAAAATCTTTGCAATAGCCGTAGCAGCGTCAACTGAAAAATCACTACCAAATACAATCATCACAACACCAATCACGCAAAGCAAAAATAACTGCCAAATTGGCTTTTCTTTCTTATCCACACCATTATCTTCAGCATCTGACTTACCGTCCTTTGCCATTTTAAACAGATATGCAAGGTATACAAGAAACAGGCCAATTAACCAACATGCTTCTAAACGGGTAATTTCACCGCCTGTAACACCTAACAAAAGCATAACTAACGTGATAACAATCATAAAAGGAATCTCTGTCTTCATGGTAGACTTTTGCACTGCAACAGGAATAATCACTGCGGTAATACCTAAAATGATTAATATATTTAAAATATTACTTCCAACTACGTTACCTACAGTAATATCTGCAGTCCCTTTAAATGCTGCCGAGATACTAACAGCAGCTTCTGGCGCACTGGTACCCATAGCTACAATGGTAAGTCCAATTACAAGTTCGGGAATACCAAATTTCTTTGCAATACCGGCAGCTCCATCAACAAACCAGTCCGCTCCCTTTATCAATAAAACAAAACCAAAAACTAACAACAATAACTGTAATAACAATTGACCAATTACTTCCATTATAATTCTCCTTCCAATTTTTCATTTATAGTGTCTTTATCGTTTTTTATTAACATTCCCATGCAAATCCAGAAAATCGGTACCAGTGCCACAGCACTAAAACTGACAAATGCCTGTGCAATATATGCAAAGAACGCAAGGTATAAACCGTGGTATAAAATGGTGTTTTCATCCCATTCCTCCTTCCACGTTCGTAAGCCTTTAAAAAATACAATAAACAATATTACCAAATAGAGGCATAAAGCCGGCACACCCACGGTACATGCCATCTGCAAATATTCGTTATGTGCAGTTCGACCAGCATATAGGTTTGGAATCGGGTCATCCTTCACAATTTTCTCATAGTTATCAATTCCAACTCCGGTTAACCAATACTTTGGCAATGCTCTGATACCATCCATCCAAAAATCTATTCTGCCATTTAATGCACCATTTGCACCTTCTTCTTCAGCCAGACTTTCTACAAACTCCACATCCGCGCTAACCAAGCCTTTACTTGCAAAATCCACAATTGGTATGGCAATCACAAATAACAGAACCATCACAACAGAGCCAACAAGCATTTTTTTCCAAAATGTCTTTCCCTGTTTCCGACTAAAGAGAATCGATAATCCCCATGCAAATGCAAAAGCAAGGATAAATGCAATATATGCCAAGGAAGACTTGGAACCAAAGACAGCTAACATTCCCACAAAAATGGCAATCCAAGCATACCATTTCATTTTGGAATTCTGCCCCCAAAACGCATATACCATATGTAATACAACATACATTGCAGCAAAAGCTCCATAAGTATTCTGATGTAAAAATGGTACACATGCCATTGGTCTTCCAAACAGGTCTCCACTAAGTCCTGTAAAACAAAAAATTAAACCGGATATCAGCATGATGAGTCCACCAACAGACAATACCTTGCATATCTTCTTTTTACTCTTATCTGACAAAAATGAAACGCCATAAAAAAGCAAATAGTACACAAAATACTCTAACAAGCCTTCATTTCTAGTTTCTGCACCATATAAGGCAATTTCCTTATCATAAGCAAACACAGTTGACACAACACACCAAATTGCCAAGGCAATCACCACTACATCTACACTGCGAAACCAACCTCTTGGAAATCGCTGATTTGCTTTTGATGTATTTCCCATTGGATTTATGACCTTACCTGATGCAAGACCAAAAACATACATAAACAGAAAATACAACATATAAAACGTGCCTAATACATTGATGATATAGTAATCAAACAACTGAAACTGTACCGTATATAATAGCAGCATATGTAAAACCGCATATACTACAACGCCACGATACATCAAACGCTCAAACTTAGCATTGTCGATACTTTTGATAAATGCTAACATAGCCCACCTCACATTTTAATATCAAAAATGACGTCAACAACAGAAGGCTTCTGTTATTAACGCCATTTTTTTCTACTGTGCTAACAATTTTTCAACACTTACCAGTTTTACACAAAGCACAAACAATTCTGTTGCCTGTTGCATCTCTTCTGGTGTAGGGAACGATGGCGCAATACGAATATTGCTATCTTTTGGATCATTTCCATATGGATAAGTTGCTCCTGCTCCTGTTAATACAACACCAGCTTCCTTGCATTTTGCAACAATTGCCTTCGCGCAGCCTTCCATTGCATCAAAGGAAATGAAATATCCACCTCTTGGCTCAATCCAACTACCAATCTCAAGTCCGTTTAACTCTTCATTGAGAACCTTCAACACTGCCTCAAATTTTGGACGCATCAGGTCAGCATGCTTCTTCATATGTGCCTTTAAGCCATCTAAATCCTTGAAAAACTTTGTATGTCTTAACTGATTAATCTTGTCATGGCCAATTGTCTGAATGGTCATCTGGCTCAAGATAAATTTTATATTTTCGATAGATGTAGCAATCGCTGACACGCCTGAACCAGGGAAACTAATCTTTGATGTAGACGCAAACATATAAACCATGTTTGGATTGCCTGCTTTTTCGCACTCTTCTAAAATATTGAGTATCTCATCCTGTTTGTCATCATATAAATGATGAATACAATATGCGTTATCCCAGAAAATACGGAAGTCTTCTGCTGCCGGCTTTAAGTTAGCAAAACGCTTTACAACCTCATCCGAGTATGAAATACCTGTTGGATTAGAATACTTTGGTACGCACCAGATTCCCTTCACTGTAGCATCATGATTTACATACTGCTCTACTAAGTCCATGTCAGGACCATTTTCATTCATCGGAATGCTAATCATTTCAATACCAAAATACTCAGTAATTGCAAAATGTCTATCGTATCCCGGAACAGGACAAAGGAACTTCACCTTGTCTAATTTGCACCATGGTGTAGAACCGTTAACACCCTTAGTCATAGAACGGGAAACCGTGTCATACATAATGTTCAAGCTGGAATTACCACATACAACCACGTTATCCTTCTTCACTGACATCATATCAGCCATCAGATAACGGCACTCACCAATACCATCTAAATCGCCGTAATTACGGGTATCATTACCAAGTACTGTACGCATATCAGATGTACTATTAATTGCATCTAACATTGGCAAAGAAAGATTCAACTGGGATGCTCCCGGTTTACCTCTGGACATATCTAATTTTAATCCAAGGGCTTTTTTATCCTCATATTGAGCAGTCAACTCCTCCTTTAATGCCATTAATTCTTCTTTTGTCATCTCTTTATATGCTTTCATATAAAAAACCTCCTATACGGTATCTGTTCATCTTCATTACTGTCCTAACATTTCATAAAATGCCTTCAAATCTGCATCGTTTGCAACAGCCTGCGTATTGTAGTTAGTCACCTCTTGCATAACCTGTTGAATATCACTATCTTGTTTTACGGAATTGATATATCCGGTGATATCATCAGTTAAGGTATTATTGTTAATTACATAACCATTCTCTGTCTTTTGTACATACAAAGTCATAAAATCCATCGGTGCAGTTGCAATGTTTGCAATTGTAGTATTGCTAACTACAAATACTACAAAACTGTCCGTTTCCGGTCCAGTCTTGGTATAACACTGAACATTCGTGTATCCTTGAATAAACTGTGCTCTTGCCTGCAATGCAGTCATATCATCAAATTCCGCTGGATTTGTAACAATCGACTTTAAAATTGCAGCATCGCAGCTTACCGTCGCTGTCAAATATGAATTCACCAGTGCATTCACTTCCGGATAAGCATTTACTTCCATTGGCACTGTAGTACTACCATCTACGTTGGTGGCTTTGACATCTGTTGAACCAATCTCATCATCGTTTGTCACAGATGTATCAGAAACATTTTCCTGCGTCGTAGAATCTGTTTTTTTGTCATCCTTTTTCGAATCGTCTCTCACAACTAGAATAAATACAAACAACAATGCAAAAAATATAGTCCAAGCAAAAATCAATTTCAAAGTCGGACTAATATATATTTTTTCTCCACTGATAGTAATCTCCGTATCCCGGAACATACTATCTTGATTTTTCTTCGTGTCTTTTTTATCGCTCATCGTATTCCTCCTATTCAAAATACAACAAGTTAACCCATGAGGCAATAAACCTAAAATATTGTATCATTTGCACTTAAAAAAAGCAATAAGTGTTTGCCTTTCATTAGAAATTATAGTAAAATAGCGTCGATGTGTAAATCATCTGTACCAGTAGCTCAGTGGATAGAGCACTGGCCTCCGGAGCCAGGTGCGGGGGTTCAATTCCCTTCTGGTACATGAAAATGCCGTCTTCTTCAGGAGGGCGGCATTGTTATTATGTATATTGAGCTAAATTTTGAATAAATTTCACCAAATTATCAAAAAATTCAAAATTTGTTTCCATTCATGTCATAATTTGTTCATATTTTACTGTTATATTAATAATAGATTTTTTCATAAAATTCTCTCTTTACACTATAAAAAGACCTCCGCAATTGCCAGCGGAGGTCTTCGTCGTTTCTATTCTACATTTCCATTTAACATATCGTCAAATTCCTGTTCCATCTCTTCTGATGGTTTCTTTGTTGTAAGACTCGCAATTACGATGCAGATTACGCTGATTAAGAAACCAATGGCCAATGAGTATAATCCTGTTGCGGCCCCTAACGTCTTAATACTATCTGCAACCTTAACCATCGGAATATAATCCCAAATAATTACAGTCAAGCCACCAGAGAAAATACCAGCAATGGCACCTGCAAGATTCATACGTTTCCAATACAAAGACAATAATACTGTTGGACCGAATGCTGCACCAAGACCAGCCCAAGCATTGGATACTAATCCCATAACCGAGCTGTTCGGATTTAACGCAATTACAAACGCAAGCACTGCAATTACAATTGTTGTTACACGACTCACATTTAATACTTTCTTTTCAGTTGCATCCTTCTTGAAAATTCCCTTATACAAATCTGATGACACTGCAGACGCTGTTACCAAAAGCTGCGAATCAGCTGTTGACATAATAGCTGCCATAATACCACAAAGGAAAATACCTCCAATGAATGGCAGATTGTAATGTCCATTAAACACCTTTGAAATGACCTCAATAAATACATTTTCTGCAGAAGTCACACCATCTGCACCAAGCACCTCAGGTGCAAGGAATGCACGACCAACAAGACCAATCACTACAGCAAATGCAAGTGATAATCCACACCATACAATACCGATTACCTTAGACTTATTTAATTCCTTTTCATTCTTAATAGCCATAAAACGAACTAAAATATGTGGCATACCACAATAACCAAGGCCCCAAGCAAGCTGCGAAATAATATAAATTGCAGAAACCGGCTTACCGCTATCATGCATAATGTTAAAATACGAAGTTGCACCACCTGCAACATTTGTACTTTCAACCAATGGAACTAAATTGTCTCCACCAATAATCATATAAGCCAAAATAGGTACAATTAACACACCGACTAACATCAACATACCCTGAATGAAGTCTGTAACACAAACTGCCATAAAGCCGCCTAAGAAGGTGTATACCAAAATTACAAACGCACCAATTGCAAGTGCTGTTGTATAATCCATACCAAATACAGATGAAAACAGTTTTCCGCCTGCAGTCAAAGCCGATGCAGTATACACTAAGAAGAAAATTACAATTACGATAGATGAAAGCAATAAAATAATTCTCTTCTCATCATGGAAACGATTCTCCAAATATGTAGGCAAAGTCAATGCGTTATTTGCGCGAATAGTGTACTTTCTTAATCTGGATGATACAAATAGCCAGTTCATGACAGTACCAAGAAATAGACCAACGGCAATCCAGGCCTGACCTGTACCAAATGCATATACGCTACCAGGAAGTCCCATAAGTAACCATCCACTCATATCTGATGCCTGTGCTGAAAGCGCAGCAACCCATCCGTTTAATTGACGACCACCAAGGAAATAATCCTCAGAGCTCTTTGTTTTCTTTACATAGCTTGCACCAATGATAATCATAAGCATCAAATAAAATGCAAAAGCTAGAAGAACCCATGTTGTTGTTGACATATCATCTCTCCTCTTCTTTTGATATATTACTATTTAAAAACACAAATCGGATTATATCATACAATGACAATAAATGGAAGCAAAAAAGGCTGTCACAAATGACAGCCTTTTCTACATCATTCATTATATACCCATACCACCGTCAACAATGATTTCCTGACCGGTAATATAAGATGCTTTTCCAGATGCTACGTATGCAACTAATTCAGCAATATCTCTTGCCTGACCTTGTTTTTTCAACGAAGTACGACCAAGAATGTTCTCTTTTACGCCTTCCTGCAAATCAGCAACCATCTCTGTCTGAATTAATCCAGGAGAAATGGCATTCACAGTAATACCCTTAGAACCAAGCTCACTGGCAACTGCTTTTGTCAAACCTACAACGCCGGCTTTGGAAGCCACGAAAATAGACTGACCCACATTACCGAGTAAGTTACTCATAATAGAAGAAATATTGATAATTCTTCCACTCTCCTGCTTTGTCATGTACTTGGAAGCATGTTGGATACAATTAAATGTACCCTTTAAATTGGTTCCCATAACAAATGCATAATCCTCTTCAGTCACATCTTCAATTTTTTTATCCAGGTTTACGCCTGCGTTATTTACTAAAATATCGATGGAACCGTGTTTTTCTACGATGTCATCAATCATTTTTCCAACGGCCTTGTAATCAGACACATCACATTCGTATGCCTCTGCCTTACCGCCTGCTGCAATAATAGTGGTAACCACTTCATCAGCCAACGGCTTATTGTCCTTATAATTGACAATTACCATAGCCTGCTTCTTGCCTAGTACAATAGCCGTCTCGCGACCAATACCGCGACTGGCACCTGTAACCAAAGCAACTTTACCTTTTATCATAATCAAACCTCCTTGCAGAGATAGGACAATTATGCATCAATTCCTTTTGCAGCTAAATAATCCATGATATCCTTAACAGTCTGAATGCCTTCTAAATCATCCTGTGGGAACTCAAGATCATATTCCTGCTCGATGGCCATAACTAACTCATAAAGATCTAATGAATCTGCTTCTAAATCATCCTTAAAGCTTGAATCCTCGTTAATCTCTGATGGGTCCAGACTCAACTGGTCCGCAATAATGTCTCTAATCTTCTCAAACATGATTAAATCTCCTTTATTCTACTTAGTCTGAAGCCTTACCTAAATATGGTAGCGGGCTAATAACAACTAAACTATACTCAATATCATTGTCATTGTCAACATAAGAAATATAAATTCATTATCTTTTATTCAGACTAATTAAAATATACCAATTCTTCTTCCGGTTCCTTATCTGGTGTAACGCTTGTGGCATAAAGCACTGGACCATCACCACCGAAGTCAGGATAAAACTCACTCTTAACAGTGGCTTTTACATAAACCCATTGTCTGTCCTTCAACTCTTTTGCCTTATCATAGTTACATTTAAAACCAATAAAGGCAACATCATCCGCACAGCATGTCATTGCAAATCGTCCTGGAACAAACGCTGTCTTTCCATATTGTTTTGGCTTATATACCATGCCCTTAAAGCAAATAGTTTTACCAACATATTTTTCCGGATGGTCAGCCGCATCAATATAAAAGATACCAAAGTCTTCATCCTGCAATGTAATTTCATCTTGATTAATATCATATGGCAAAATCAATTCGCCTTCGTCTACTTCCGCATAACCGTCCTTGCCCTCAAAAATGATTTGTGCACGACGATTTACAGATTTAATAATCTTTCGATAATTATCCTTATCTGTATTCTCCTCACAACGGTTCACAATAATCATATCTGCACCTGTCAAATGGTCCATAATCATTGCTTTCATGTTGTTTAAATACATATCAAAGGTTTCTGAATTTACAAAAGTAATCACCTGTACTACGGTCCATCCCTTTGGTACGCGGATATTGAATAGATTTTCTAATTTCCAAGTACCATTATACTCAATCATCACTCGTACTGGCTGATACTGATCCTGTAAATCCAAAAGATATTCTGTATTCAAATTCTCTTCATCAATGAATTCCACAAAAATATTTCTTTTCTTTAATTCCTCGAAATCATATTCTTCTATACCATCCTCACAAACCAGCAATAATGTCTTATCACCCTCTGTGAAATCACGATCAATCAAGGTTTCCTTCGCAAATGTGGTTTTTCCACTTTCCAAAAATCCCATAAATAAATATACTGGAATTTCCTTTGGTGCTGCATTTTGTCTCATATGTTATCCCTCTTCTATAATCCAAACAACTCAGTTAACTGCTCTTCCTTCAGGTTGCTACCAATAACACACAATTTTCCTGTATAATCTGCGGCACCCTTTCTAAGCTCATATTCACCCGGTGTTAAGTCAAAGTATGTCCAAGTACCATCCGTAGCCTGAACAATACCCTTCGCACGGAGAATCATACCATAATCCTCGGTATGAGCCAATTTTTCCAAAATATCCTTCATAACTTCATCATCAAATTTCTTTGGTGTCTCTTTGCCCCAGCTAGTAAACACTTCATCTGCATGATGGTCATGGCCACAACAACATTCGCCATCATGGTGATGATGGTGTTCATGACCTTCATGGTGATGTCCACAGCAACATTCGCCATCATGGTGATGGTGCTCATGCTCTTCATGGTCATGATGATGTCCGTGACAGCATTCGCCGTCATGGTCGTAATGATGGTGATGCTCATGCTCTTCATGGTCGTGATGATGATGACCACATTCAGGACAAATGTCCTCCTCAGACATCATTTCATCTACCAGTGAATGGCTACCTTCCATTGCCTTTCTAATAGTTACACCATTCATATCATCCCAAGGGGTTGTAATAATAGATGCTTTTTCGTTATGCTTTCGCAGTTCAGCAACACAAGCCTGTAATTTATCTTCTGACATATTCTGTGTACGGCTTAATACAATTGCACTGGCATTTTCAATCTGATTATTAAAGAACTCACCGAAGTTCTTCATATACATTTTGCTCTTTACCGCATCTACTACAGCCACAAAACTATTTAATTCCACAGGCACATCTTCAGCAACATCTTTAACTGCCTTAATAACATCAGAAAGCTTACCAACACCTGATGGCTCAATAATCACTCGGTCTGGAGTGTAATCTGTTAACACCTGCTTTAATGCAGTGCCAAAATCACCAACTAAAGAACAACAAATACAACCGGAATTCATCTCTGTAATCTGTACGCCGGCATCTTTTAAAAATCCACCGTCAATACCGATTTCACCAAATTCATTTTCAATTAAAACCAACTTCTCGCCTTCAAATGCCTCAGCAATCAATTTTTTAATTAATGTTGTCTTTCCTGCACCTAAAAAGCCGGAAATAATATCAATTTTTGTCATGTTTATGCCTCCTTTTCTGCATCTAAAATGGCAGCTTCCAGAATTGAAATTGCCTGATCACACTGTTCCTTTGTCACAATCAATGGCGGAACCATTCTAATGGTATTATGTCCAATTGCAGTGATTAACATTTTCCTGTCAAAACACGCATGCTTCACCGCCGCACAGGTTACTTTGTCTGTAAATTCAATACCTACTAATAAACCCTTACCACGAACCTCTTTCACATATGGAAGTTTTCCACATTGTTCCATAAAATATTCGCCCATTACTTTCGCATTTTCTGAAAGATTCTTTTCTAAAATCTCTGTTACCTGTGCATAAGATGCAGCACAGCAAACAGGATTACCACCATAAGTTGAACCATGTGCTCCTATAAAGGACTTTGCTACCTTTGCGGAACTTGCAATGGCACCAATTGGCATACCACCACCCATAGCTTTTGCCATTGTAACGATATCTGGCTTAATATCATAGTCCATGTAGCCCATTAAAGAACCTGTTCTACCAAAACCAGTCTGCACTTCGTCTAACAATAACAACATGTTATTGTCATCACAGAATTTTCGAATTCCCTGCATAAATTCTTTAGTGGCAGGATAAACGCCACCCTCACCCTGTACCGGTTCCAGCATAATAGCGATTGTATCTTCCGTACAAGCAGCCTTAAAGGATTCTAAATCATTGAAATCTGCATAGGTAAATCCTGGTAACACCGGCTTATATCCAATCTGACAACCATTGTCCGGCTGACCGGTTGCACTCAATGCACCATATGTACGTCCATGAAAACTATTCTTTGCGGTTACAATGTGATAGCGATTTGGTCCATAATTGTCCGTTCCATATTTTCTGGCAAGCTTAATCATCGCTTCATTGGCTTCTGTTCCAGAATTCTGAAAGAAAATCTTCTCCATACCAATGTTTTCACAAATAAGTTTTGCCAACATTCCCTGTGGTACAGTATATGGATAATTGGACGCATGAATCAATTCATGTGCTTGCTTACATATTGCCTCTACCACTTTTGGATTACAATTGCCGGCACTGCTAACAGCAATACCACCATAAAAATCCAAATACTCTTCGCCCTTTTCATCAAATACAGACATATCCCTTGCGGTATCTGCAATCAAATCATATCTAGGACTCAAGAACATCATATATTCGTCTACAGTATCGATTAATTGCTCTTTCGTTAATCCTGTATCTTTTAAAGTCATAGTCATCGCCTCCTATCATCTACTGTTCATCTTTAGACTGATATAAATTAATATCGACCTTGCGATATGGAATCTCAATACCTGCACGGTCTAAATATGTTTTCACATTCATTTGTACATTCCATTTTGCTGTCATATAATCGTCCGTTGACACCCAGAAAAACATTCCCATAGTCACTGCACTGTCATCAAAACCATCAATAAATATGTCAATTGGACGATCTTGCAAAACTAATGCTTCCGCTACAATCGCATCATGCAATGTCTGCTTCGTCAATTCTAAATCAGCATCATATGCCACACCAATCTTTAAGTCTACTCGCCGAATTGGATTTGCTGACACATTTACAATACTGGTAGCCGATAAATTACCATTTGGAACTACTATCATTTTATTGTCGGGAGTTGTCAGTCTTGTATAAAAAATGTCAATTGCCGTGACTGTACCTTCCTGACCGGTGTCCTTTTCTATAATATAATCTCCTACCGAAAATGGCTTCAATATGAGAATTAAGACGCCACCTGCCAAATTGGAAAGGCTCCCCTGTAAAGCAAGACCAACTGCAATACTGGCAGACCCCAAAATGGTTATGAAAGAGGTTACCTCAAAACCAACAATAGTCGCTGCAGTAATTACAACCAACACATATAAAACAATCTGGATAAAGGAACAGAGAAAACTTTCCACACTGGCATCCATATCATGTTTATCAAAGAATTTACGAATGCCTTTTAAAACCAGTTTCACTAATTTAAAGCCCAGAAACAAAAATACAAGTGCTAACAAAATGCCTCCGGCCTTTTCAACAGCCCAGGAAACTAATTTATCAAGATTCTTCTGTATATAATCAACAGTAATTTCAGTCTCTGCCAAAAAATATACTGTCTTCCAAGAATGCATACTCATGTCAGTCCTCCTAACATCTGCAAAGGGAAACGCCGTAAAGAAACCTTTCTTTACGACGCCCCATAAATACTAATTTGCCTTATACTTAAATACGGTAAAGGAAAGTGGTGGAACGGTTATCTGCAAGCTGTAATCTCTGTTATCACAGGATTCTTTCTTTGCCTGCTTTAATGTCTTGTTGTTCATACCCTCTCCACCGAAACGCTCTTCATCACTAGAGAAAATCTCTTTATACTTTCCTCTGTATGGCACGCCAATCTTATAAGCCTCATGTGCAACCGGTGTAAAGTTGCATACAATCACCAATGTATCTTCTTTGTTTGCAGTTTTTCTCTCAAAAGACACAATACTCTCATTTGCTGAAATATTGTCAATCCAAGCAAATCCATCCGGATTGTAATCCATCTCATAGAAAGCAGGTTCTTCCTTGTAAAGATGGTTCAATGCCTTCACATAATCTCTAATAATTACATGAGCATCGAAATCAAACATACTCCAATCCAATTCAGAAGCCTCGTTAAACTCTTTGAACTGTGCAAACTCCTGTCCCATGAAGATTAACTTCTTGCCTGGATGTGCCATCATAAATCCATACAAAATACGAAGATTTGAGAATTTATCCTCGTAACCACCAGGCATCTTTGAAATCAAAGAACCTTTCTCGTGTACCACTTCATCATGAGAAATGCTCAACATGAAATTCTCGCTATATGCATATACCATACTGAAGGTAAGTTCATTGTGGTGATACTTTCTATATAATGGGTCTAATTGCATATAACCCAAGAAATCATGCATCCATCCCATATTCCACTTATAGTCAAAACCAAGACCACCATCAGCTAGTGCACTTGTCATCATTGGCCATGCTGTGGACTCCTCTGCAATCAACATACAGCTTGGAAATCTCTCTCTCATAACACCATTTAACTGCTTTAACATATCAATGGCATCCAGATTTTCATTTCCACCATACATATTTGGAAGCCAATCGCCGCCCTGTCTGCCATAGTCTAAATACAACATAGACGCAACCGCATCCATACGAATACCATCAATATGATAGTTTTCAGCCCAGTATAATGCATTCGCAACCAGGAAGTTCTTTACTTCATTTTTTCCATAATCAAAAATGTATGTGCCCCAATGTGGATGCTCTCCACGTCTTGGGTCTGGATGCTCATAGAGACAAGTTCCATCAAAACGGCCTAAGCTGGATTCATTCTTTGGAAAATGAGCTGGAACCCAGTCTAAAATAACGCCAATACCCTTTTCATGCATATAGTCAACAAAATACATGAAATCTGTCGGGTCACCATATCTGGATGTTGGCGCATAATATCCTGTTACCTGATATCCCCAAGAAGGGTCATATGGATGCTCCATAATTGGCATAAGCTCAACATGGGTATATCCCATCTCCAAAACATAATCGGCTAATATCTTTGCCAACTCTCTGTAATTATAGAATTCTCTTCCATCTTCTGGACGCTTCCATGCACCTAAATGCACTTCATAAATATTCACAGGCTTATCAAGATTTACCGAACGAGCCTCCATCCAAGTTTTGTCCTTCCAATCGTAATCTAAAGATACGATTCTGGATGCATCAGCAGGTCGAAGTTCCGATGCATTTGCATAAGGATCAGCCTTCATCACAATACCGCCATCCTTGGAAGCCACTTCATATTTGTAAATCTCGTTTAATTTTACCCCCGGAATAAATAACTCAAAAATACCGGAATACTGTAACTTTCTCATTGGATGTCTTCTGCCATCCCAACGATTGAAGTTACTAACTACACTCACTCTTTCTGCATTTGGTGCCCAAACAGCAAAATAAACACCGTCAACACCATCAACAGTCATAGGGTGTGCGCCTAATTTCTTATAAATCTCATAGTGAACACCCTCATTGAAACGACTAATATCAATCGGATCAATCACTGACTCAAAAATATAAGGATCAATAAAGGTCTCTTCTGTTCCATCCTCATATTTCGCCTTTAATTTATACTCAAACTTATGCTTATTTTTCACCTTTACGCTAAAGAAACCATCTACACGGTCACTCACCATGACATAGTTCTTTTTGGCAACAACATCAATTGCTGTCACAGCCTTTGCGTTTGGAATATACGCATTGATATATACATCTTCCAAACACTCATGCATACCTAATATATGATGGGGATCGCTATGCTTTGCATCGCAAAGTGCCTGCACTTCCATCCAATTAATTGCAAATATTTCTTTTCGTCCGGCCATAAGTTGCCTCCTTTAATCTAATTCGTGAATGAAAATGCCGCTTCTAAGCTTAGGCTCAAACCAAGTGGATTTTGGTGGCATCAACAATCCTGCATCTGCAACAGCAAATAATTCTGCTATCGATGTTGGATACATAGAAAATGCCAACTGCATATCATCCTTGCTTCTTCGCTCCAGCTCTGAAAGTCCGCGAATACCGCCAACAAAGTCAATTCTACTGTCAATTCTAGGATCATCAATTCCTAAAATCGGTTGTAACACATAATCCTGCAATATAGATACATCCAATCCCTTGACAGGATCTTCTGACAAGAGATGTTTCTTTGCAGTCAATAAATACCATTGTTCTTCAAGATACATTCCAAAGGTAGCCTTTTGATTTGGAGAAACTGCTTCGCTATTTTCGCTAATCTCAAAATTCTCTTCCAATTTCTTTAAAAAGCTTTCTTTATCATATCCATTTAAGTCTTTCACTACACGATTATATGGCATAATCATGAGTTCTTCATCTGGAAACAGTACCGATAAGAAATAATTAAATTCCTCAGTTCCATCATAATCCGGATGCTCAGCACGTCGTTTTAAACCAACTTTTACTGCAGATGCACATCTGTGATGACCATCTGCTATGTAAATGCTATCCATTTTTGCAAAAGCATCTTTCACAGTAATCACATCATCAGCATCTGTCATCACCCAAACAGCATGTCTAATACCATCTGGCGAAACAAAGTCGTAAACCGGTTTCTCAAGCTTCGTTTTTGCAACTACAGCATTGATATCCTCCTGTGCTCTATATGCTAGGAAAATAGGTCCGGTCTGTGCATTACAAACATCCACGTGTCTGATACGATCCTGCTCTTTTTCCTCACGAGTATTTTCGTGCTTTTTGATTACATTATTCATGTAATCATCAATAGAGGCGCAGGCCACAAGCCCTGTTTGCGACCTGCCATCCATAGTTAATTCATATATATAATAACAAGCTTCACCGTCTTTTACATAGCTGCCATCATAAATCATATCTGTTAACAACTGCTTGGCCTTTTGATATACACAAGGTGCATATGTATCTGTACTGTCGTCAAAATTGGTCTCAGCTCTGTCAATTCTCAAAAACGATAATGGTTCTTTTTCAATTTCCTTCTTTGCTTCCTGACGATTATATACATCGTATGGCAATGCAGCAATATTTGCTGCAATATCAGCTCGTGGACGCAAACAACAAAACGCTTTGATGTCAGCCATATAAATTCCCTCCGATTAACCTCTTAAAATCTTCACAGTATCCTTGATAGACTGTGCAAACTCCTCATCTGAAGAATTCTGAAAAATAATTAAATCTTCAATATGAGATGGTGGATTAAAATTCTGACTATTAATATACTCATCCCAATGCTCTAACTTCCATGTATCTCTGTCAGAATTACGACGAATCATACGCTCATGGCATACTTCTTTAGATGTATTTACCCATACAACCTTCAAATCTGCATCCTTCTTAGCAAGGCGAGCACGAAGCTGATTCAACCACTTCTCGTCACGGATTTCATCTGTAAATGGAGCATTAATTAATACGGTATCATTGTAATCTAAAGCTTCCATCGCTATATCTAAAATTGCATAGTACTCATAATCACGAATCTCTCTCTGGAAGAAATCAGAAGAACGATTGTACTCCTCATTTGCAACCTTAAAAATCTGCTTAGAAAGGACAATTAATGTATCCTTGTCCAAATATACACAGTTTGTCAAAGCCTTTGCCAATTGCTTTGAAATATAAGTCTTACCACAAGCTGGTGGTGATGTTACTAAAATTAAATGTTTCATTATTCATATTCCTCCTAGAACATAGTTTCATAAAGACTGGCAGTCTATTTTATTATTTCATAAGTTGCATATAAAGTACCTTTGAATCGGCCTTTGAATTTAATCTTCACCTTATGAGTACCCTTCTTTTTACATTTCTTTTCATAAGAAACGGTATAATCTTTTCCTTTTTTTAACTTCTTTCCAAAGCCATCATATACGATTACCTTTGGTTTAATATTTTTTCCAGTATATTTGTAGAAATACTTATATGATTTTTTACCTAGTGCAATGGTGACACGTCCATAATACTTTGTTGCTGACTTTACATGATGACAATACTTGCAAATTTTAATGGAGCCACCTATGCAATCTAAATTATCATTAGGTTCTGAATTCACAGCTTCAGCTATTATTTTCTTTGTCTCATAACTATGCTTACAAATACTTGATTCAGGTGGTCTTGTTGTTACAGTACCTGCATAACTCCAACAATTTGTCTTGGTCAGATCCAGTGTAACTGCCGGACATATTCCAAACTGTACAGCAACACATCTTCCGTGAGCAGAAACCTTGCCTAACCCTTCTACAAAAGCATAATTACTCGATTGTCCGCCTACCGATCTAAGAGCCCATGGATTTTGAGAGAGATCTTGTCTAGCACTCTCTGCAAAACTTGTTTGCTTTCGCATTCTTGCATAATCAAACTCGGAATAATCGCCGTCTAATACAGAATTTTTGTTATATGGTAAGAAACCATATTTTTTATTTGTAACATCATTAAAGGATAATAAGAATATCTTGTCTGTTGTATTTGGACCACAATCCGTAAGATATACAGGATTATCACTATTCTTCAATTTTGTTTTCACAATGGCTTTCCGTTCTTTGGAATTAAATGCTTTTTTCAAAAAACAATCTTTGGAATAATCTATCTTTGCATTATTGGATTTCTTTCCATATCCATTTAACCAGCTTCGAATTTCACTATACTTCCATGCAAAACTATACGCAGTGTCTGCTTCAGACAAAGATCTCACATCCAAAATAGAATCCGCCACCAATAAAGCCTTGTTATTCTTTACTTCCAACACGCGCCACATAATTGGCTCAACAGCATAATCCGCTTCATTGGTAGAGCCCTCGTTTGCTGAATCTATCAAGGTTTGTGGATAATTTCCAAAGTAAACGCAATCATACTGTACGGAACCATCTGCACCGATTACCGGGTTACTTACTGAAGTCTTATCAGAATATTGGTAGTAATAATAATCATTGACAGTTACACTTTCGGCTTTGGTCCATACATTTGTCTTGGTTAAATCCAGCACAATCATAGGACAAACACCTGAAAATGCATCACGACATTCTCTATTATTTCCAGATGAACTATCTCTCGTATTATCATAAACAAAACCTTCCGCATACCACCAATCTGAATAATAACCATCTGTTGGAGTTTTCACGGTTCCACCGGAACATGCATAATCTGTTTTGATACGTTCCAAAGACATGTGTTCATCCATGACCTCACTCCACCATTCACCACAGGCTCCATTTGTAGACCATACATTGATTTTATCTGTTGAAGAATCAGTTACTATAAAATCACTGTCAACATAATCGTATGGAACAATCGCAGCAGCCTCATCACTGGTAAATGCTGTATTGATGAAATTTTGACTTTGATAATCAACACCATCAAAATTATAACTGGCACTGTAACCGTTCAACCAACTACGAAGCTGACTGTTGGACCATTTTATTTCATATGTGTCGCTCCCAAATGTGGCAATGTCCAGAACCTGGTCACTGACCAACATTGCATGATTTCCTTGTATGTCTATAACGCGCCACTTAATAGGTTCTACGTTATAATCAGTTAGATTCTGAGAACCTACTTTTGCCCCTGCTTTTAGAGATTGTGGATATGAACCAAAGTAAACACAATCAAAAGTATACCCGTTATCGTTTATATCAGGATTATCCAATCCATAAACAGCGTCCACATCATCGGCATAGACAACAGGTACTCCTGCAAATACCATCTGAAAACATAATATCAATGATAGTAAGATAGCAAACATTCGCTTACACATATCAGCCCCTCCTTTTACATGGTTACAATGCATACACTACAAGCAATTATTTCTTAGTAATATATCCCTGTGCCTTTAATAACTCTGCACAAAGTACTGCACCACCGGCAGCACCACGAACTGTATTGTGTGAAAGTCCTACAAATTTCCAATCATAAACATGATCCTCACGAATACGTCCTACACTGATTCCCATGCCGTTCTCAAAATCAACATCAGCAGTAACCTGTGGACGATTGTCCTCTTCAAGATACTGAATGAACTGCTTTGGTGCACTTGGAAGTTCTAATTCCTGTGGCACACCCTTGAATGCTAATAACTTTTCAATTAACTGCTCCTTTGTTGGGTTCTTTTTGAACTTAACAAATACTGCAGCTGTATGACCATTTAATACAGGAACACGGATACACTGACATGTAATAACCGGTGACTCAGCAGGTACGATTACACCCTGCTCCTCATCAATATGTCCCCAAATACGAAGTGGCTCTTTCTCTGATTTCTCTTCTTCACCACCGATAAATGGAATAATATTTCCAACCATTTCTGGCCAATCCTTAAAGGTCTTTCCTGCACCGGAAATTGCCTGATAAGTAGTAGCAACTACCTCATATGGCTCAAATTCCTTCCATGCAGTTAATACTGGAGCATAACTCTGAATAGAACAGTTCGGCTTAACAGCCACAAAACCTCTTGTAGTACCAAGTCTCTTCTTCTGGTAATCAATTACCTTCATATGATCTGGGTTGATTTCTGGCACAACCATTGGTACATCAGGTGTCCATCTATGCGCGGAATTGTTAGAAACAACAGGTGTCTCTGTCTTTGCGTAAGCATCCTCAATTGCCTTAATTTCGTCCTTAGACATATCCACAGCAGAAAATACAAAATCTACTGTAGCAGCAACTTCTTCTACTTCATTTACGTTGCGAACAACAATGTTTTTAACAGCCTCAGGCATTGGTGTATCCATTTTCCATCTATCACCTACAGCCTCAGCATATGTCTTTCCTGCACTTCTTGGAGATGCTGCAATTGTCACAACCTCAAACCAAGGATGATTCTCCAACAATGCTATAAATCTCTGTCCTACCATACCAGTACCACCAAGGATACCTACCTTTAACTTCTCGCTCATCACAATACTCCTCTGTATATTAAAATTCTATATAGTCAATCTTATTAAGCAATTACACGAACCTTAACAACACCTTCTACTGCCGCTAAAGCTGCTTTGCTTTCATCATCTACAGTCTCAGCAATATCTAAAATTGTATAAGCCCAATCGCCTCTAGACTTACTTACCATGTCTGCAATATTGATGCCCTTCTTAGAGAATACACCTGTAAATCTAGTAAGCATATCAGGAATATTCTTGTGGCAGATACAAACTCTGGCTGCAGTCTGACAAATACCTGCATCGCAAGCTGGATAGTTTACAGAATTCTTGATGTTACCATTTTCAATGTAATCACGAATTTGCTTAACAGCCATAATTGCACAGTTATCTTCTGACTCTTCTGTAGAAGCACCTAAGTGTGGTAATGTAACAACATTGTCAACGCCTGCAATCTTTGCATTTGGGAAGTCTGTTACATACTTTGCAACCTTACCGGAAGCAAGTGCCTCAATCATATCATCATCATTTACAAGAATATCTCTTGAGAAATTCAAAATCTTAACGCCATCCTTCATCAGTGCGAATGCGTCTTTGTTAATCATTCCTGTTGTATCCTTTAAAGCAGGTACATGAACAGTAATGTAATCACACTCTCTGTAAATGTCTTCTACATTTGTAATGTGCTTAACCTGACGAGACAAGCTCCAAGCAGCATCAACAGATACAAATGGGTCATAACCATATACATCCATTCCTAAATGCAATGCAACATTTGCAACTCTGGCACCGATAGCACCAAGACCAATAACACCAAGCTTCTTGCCCATAACCTCACGGCCTGCGTACTTGCTCTTCTGCTTCTCTACCATCTTTGCAAGGTCAGCTTCTGTGGCATTTTCCTTTACCCAAGAATAACCACCCATCAAATCTCTGGAAGCTAATAAAAGACCACAAACAACAAGCTCCTTTACACCATTTGCGTTGGCACCAGGAGTATTAAATACTACAACACCTGCTTCTGCACACTTATCTAAAGGAATGTTGTTGACACCGGCACCTGCTCTTGCAACAGCTACCAAATTATCAGAAAGTTCTAAATCATGCATCGCTGCACTTCTAACTAATACAGCCTCAGCCTCATTAAAATCATCAACTACAGTATACGCATCTGAAAACAAATCCATACCGCAAGCAGCAATTGGATTTAAGCAATTAATCTTTGTCATCTCAAATTCTCTCCTTTTATACACTTGATACTGTTCACAATTATTTTGTGTTCTCAGCTTCAAATTTCTTCATAAACTCTACTAACTTCTCAACACCTTCGATTGGCATTGCGTTGTAGATACTTGCACGCATACCACCTACGCTTCTGTGACCCTTTAAGTTCACAAAACCGGCAGCAGTTGCTTCCTTCACAAACTTAGCATCCAAATCCGCATCGCATGTTACGAATGGAACGTTCATCAAAGAGCGATCCTTCTTCTCAACTGTACCCTTGAACATCTTACTCTCATCAAGGAAATCATAAAGGATAGCAGCCTTCTTCTCATTATGAATCTGCATTGCCTTTAAGCCGCCCATCTCTTTTAACCACTTGAATACCTTACCACAAATGTAAATGCCGTATGCTGGTGGTGTGTTGTAAAGAGAATCATTATCAGCCTGTGTCTTATACTTTAACATAGTTGGTGTACCTGGAAGTACATCATCTGTAATTAAATCCTCACGGATAATTGCAATTACAACACCTGCAGGACCTACGTTCTTCTGAACACCAAAGTAAATCATACCATACTTAGACACATCTACCGGCTGTGATAAAATATCAGATGACATATCAGCTACTAATAATTTGCCCTTTGTATTTGGTAACTCCTTAAATGTTGTACCATAAATAGTGTTGTTGTGGCAGATATATACATAATCTGCATCTTCTGAAATAGGAAGATCTGAACAATCTGGAATATATGAGAATGTCTTGTCAGCTGATGAAGCGATAGCACGTGCATCACCGTATAACTTTGCCTCCTCATATGCCTTCTTTGCCCACTGACCAGTAATAATGTAATCAGCTACCTTATTCTTCATTAAGTTCATAGGTACTGCAGCGAACTGCTGTGAAGCACCACCCTGTAAGAATAATACCTTATAATTATCAGGAATCTCTAATAAATCTCTCAAATCCTGCTCAGCAGTCTGGATAATTTCCTCGAAAGCCTTTGAACGATGGCTCATCTCCATTACGCTCATGCCGGTTCCGTTATAATCTAACATCTCCTCTGCTGCCTGCTTTAATACAACCTCTGGTAATACAGATGGTCCTGCTGAAAAATTAAATACTCTAGCCATTTTTATATCCTCCTCTAATTTACAATCTTACTTATTATCTAAATCGCTCTGCTCGAAGCAAGTATCAATTGGCTGTCCTGCTGCTACCATTGGCCATACCTTGTCATCCTGGTCAATCTGGCAATCAATTACAACTGGCTTACCAGCCTTAAGTGCCTTCTTCATAGCATCTTCAAACTCCTCGACTGTTGTTGCACGGTAGCCATCAGCACCCATTGCCTCAGCTAACTTCACAAAGTCTGTAGGGTCATTTAAAATTGTATTTGAGTAACGCTTCTCATAGAACAATGTCTGCCACTGTCTTACCATACCAAGTACGTGATTGTTAATTACAACCTGAATAATTGGAACATTGTAACGTACAGCAGTTGCAATCTCATTCATATTCATACGGAAACATCCGTCACCTGCAATATTGATAACAGTCTTATCAGGACAAGCAATCTTAGCACCAATACAAGCACCTAAGCCATATCCCATAGTACCAAGACCACCAGAGGTCAAGAGTTTACGTGGCTCATCATACTTGTAGCACTGTGCTGCCCACATCTGATGCTGACCTACATCTGTAGTAATAATTGCTTCACCCTTTGTCAATTCATAAATTTTCTGAATTGCAGTTGGTCCGGTTAAAATATCATCTGGATAAGAAGATGGATACTGTTTCTTTAAATCCATAACTTCTTCTACCCAATCTTTGTTGTCCTTCTGGTCAATCATGTTAGTTAACTTTTCTAATACAACTCTTGCATCGCCAATAATGCTTGCATCTACCATTATATTCTTGTTAATCTCTGCGCTATCTACATCAATGTGTACAATCTTCGCACCATTTGCAAATTTGCTTGCATTACCGATTACACGGTCAGAGAATCTTGCACCAACAACGATTAATAAGTCTGACTTTGTAACACCAAAGTTAGAAGCCTTTGTACCGTGCATACCAATCATACCTGTGTACATTGGGTCGTTGCCATCAAAACAGCCCTTGCCCATTAAAGTGTCACATACAGGTGCATTTACCTTCTTTGCAAATGCTCTGAACTGCTTGTATGCACCAGCTGCTGTTACACCACCACCAACAATGATAAATGGTTTCTTGGACTTCTCAATCAACTTAGCAACAGTTTCTAAGTCTGAATCCTCTAACATATCTGTTACTCTTTCAATCTTCTCTGGCTCCATTGGCTCAAAGTCAGCAACATTTGCTGTAACATCCTTTGTAATATCAACCAATACAGGGCCAGGTCTTCCAGTCTGTGCAATCTTAAATGCACGTCTGATTGTAGACGCTAACTCATGTACATTCTTTACAATGAAGCTGTGCTTTGTGATTGGCATTACAACACCGGCAATGTCAACCTCCTGGAAACTGTCCTTACCAAGTAAGCTTACACCTACGTTTGCGGTAATTGCTACCATTGGAATGGAATCCATGTATGCTGTAGCAATACCAGTCACTAAGTTCGTTGCACCAGGACCACTGGTTGCCATACATACACCAACCTTACCAGTTGCTCTTGCATAACCATCTGCTGCATGAGATGCACCCTGCTCATGAGAGGTTAAGTAATGTGTAATTTCATCACTGTGCTTATATAAAGCGTCATAAACGTTCAAAATAGTACCGCCTGGGTATCCGAATACGGTATCAACACCCTGCTCCTTCAGACACTCAATTACGATTTCAGAACCTGTTAACTGTTTCATGTTTTAATCTCCTTACATATGTTATTCTGGAATAACTACCTTGTAGCCTATTTATCCATTAAAATTCAAGAACTGCGCCTCTATTACCTGATGTTACCATCTTTGCATATCTTGCAAGATAACCTGTTGTAACCTTTGGCTCTCTTGGAGTCCAAGCTGCTTTTCTCTTAGCAAGCTCTTCTTCAGAAACCTTAAGATTCAAACTGCAATTCTCAATGTCAATGCTAATAATATCTCCCTCTTCAACCAATGCAATTGGTCCGCCAACTGCTGCTTCTGGAGAAACATGACCAATGGAAGCACCACGACTGGCACCTGAGAAACGACCATCTGTAATCAACGCTACAGAAGAACCAAGTCCCATACCTGCGATTGCCGAGGTTGGATTTAACATCTCTCTCATACCAGGACCACCCTTTGGACCCTCGTAACGAATTACCACAACATCGCCTGCTACAATCTTTCCACCCTTGATTGCCGCAATGGCATCTTCTTCACATTCAAATACTCTTGCAGGACCTTCATGCTGCATCATTTCAGCAACGACTGCAGAACGCTTTACAACAGAACCGTCTGGAGCAAGGTTACCCTTTAATACTGCAAGACCACCTGTTGTGCTATATGGATTATCCATGGTTCTGATAACCTCTGGATTCTTATTTACATGACCTTTGACTGCCTCACCAATTGTCATACCTGTTACAGTCATACAATCCTCATTGAGAAGACCCTGCTCACGAAGTTGATTCATAACTGCGTATACACCGCCGGCTTCATTTAAATCTTCCATATAAGTAGGACCTGCTGGAGCTAAGTGACAAAGGTTAGGTGTTCTTGCACTCACTTCATTTGCCATTGCAATATCGAAGTCAAAACCGATCTCATGTGCAATAGCTGGGATATGTAACATAGAGTTTGTTGAACAACCAAGTGCCATATCCACTGTCAGTGCATTCATAATCGCCTCTTTTGTGATAATGTCACGAGGACGAATATTCTTTTTATACATCTCCATAACTGCCATACCTGCATGCTTTGCAAGTTTTAATCTTTCAGAATATACCGCTGGGATTGTTCCATTACCAGGAAGACCCATACCAAGTGCCTCTGTTAAACAGTTCATAGAGTTTGCTGTGTACATACCTGAGCAAGAACCGCAGGTAGGACAAGCCTTACATTCAAATTCATTCACATCTTCTTCTGTCATGGTGCCGGCTGCATAAGAACCAACTGCCTCAAACATAGAAGAAAGTGATGTCTTATGTCCCTTTACGCGACCAGCAAGCATTGGACCACCTGAAACAAATACAGTTGGTACATTTACTCTTGCTGCTGCCATTAAAAGACCAGGAACATTCTTGTCACAGTCTGGAATCATAACCAAAGCATCAAACTGATGAGCAAGTGCCATACACTCTGTAGAGTCAGCAATTAAATCTCTTGTGACAAGAGAATACTTCATACCGATATGTCCCATTGCAATACCATCACAGACTGCAATTGCAGGGAACATAATTGGAGTACCACCTGCCATGGCAACTCCCATCTTGACTGCCTGAGCAATCTTATCTAAATTCATATGTCCAGGTACAATCTCATTGTAAGAACATACAATACCAACTAAAGGTTTTTTCATCTCTTCTTCTGTCATACCTAATGCATTGAACAGAGAACGATGTGGCGCTTGTTGCATACCAGTCTTTACGTTATCACTCTTCATAGTATCTATCTCCTTTATGTCACAAATTAAATTCTCTCAATAATCAAATCGCCCATCTCAGAACAGCTTACTAATGTTGTTCCCTCTGATACGATATCACAGGTACGATAGCCATCTACCAGCACCTGCTTCACGGCCTTCTCAATAGCATCTGCTTCCACATCCAAATCTAAGGAGAAACGAAGCAACATTGCAGCAGAAAGAACAGTTGCAATTGGGTTTGCCTTATTCTGTCCTGCAATATCAGGAGCCGAGCCACCACTTGGCTCATACATACCAAACTTTGTTTCATTTAATGAAGCAGAAGCCAACATACCGATGGAACCTGTTACCATAGAAGCCTCATCCGATAAAATGTCACCAAACATATTCTCTGTTAAAATGACATCGAACTGAGCAGGATCCTTTACCAACTGCATCGCACAGTTATCAACTAACATATGCTCTAATTCCACTTCCGGATAATCCTTTGCCACTTCCTCAACTACAGCTCTCCAAAGTCTGGAAGAATCCAAAACATTTGCCTTGTCTACGCTGGTAACCTTTTTTCTTCTCTTCATTGCTATATCAAAACCACGAATTGCAATTCGGCGAATCTCTTCTTCTGTATAGGTAAGTTCGTCATAGGCCTTTCTAGAACCGACCTCACCCTCGGTTTTATGTACTCCAAAATACAAACCGCCGGTAAGTTCTCTCATAATCATCATGTCAAAGCCCTTGTCAGAAATCTCTTCCTTTAAAGGACAAGCACCCTTAAGTTCCGGATACAATAATGCAGGTCTTAAATTAGCAAATAAACCAAGTTCTTTTCTAATCTTTAAAAGTCCTGCTTCCGGTCTCTTGTCTGGCGGTAATTTGTACCATGGTGATGTGGTTGTATTGCCACCGATGGAACCAAGCAATACAGCATCTGAAGACTTTGCGACCGCAATTGCTTCATCTGTAAGTGGAACACCATGTACATCAATGGAACAACCGCCCATTAAAATCTCATCATAGTTGAACTGGTGTCCATACTTTTCACCAATTTTATCAAGTACTCTCATGGCAACTGCGACCACTTCTGGTCCAATACCATCACCCTTAATGACTGCCAAATTGTAATTCATTTCTAATCATCCTCTCATAGACACAAAAACTTATCCTATATCATATAACATTTTCCATCATTTTTCAACTATTTTACGATGCAGATAAAAAGAAAAAGGGGTTGCAAAAGCAACCCCCATATCTTATTTGTCTTTATCTTTTTTGTCAGACCCCATCAGCACTGCACAGATTGCACCCACAACCAGTGCCAGCACTAACACAACACCCAAAATCATGATTATGCTCACTCCCATAATACCTCCTTGGTAATGATAGTTCTAATTTCTACTTATTATTAATGTAATTCACAAGACCTTCTGCTTTGATAATCTCCTGCATAAATGGAGGGAACGCCTGTCCCTGGAACTCTAAGCCCTTAGTCTTGTCATAAATCTTACCGGAATCAAAATCGATTTCCACTTCGTCTCCCATCTCGATTGCTTTCGCAGCCTCAGGACACTCTATAATAGGAAGTCCGATGTTAATTGCATTACGATAGAAGATTCTTGCAAATGTTTCTGCGATAACACAGCTGATACCAGCAGCCTTAATAGCGATTGGAGCGTGCTCTCTGGAAGAACCACAACCAAAGTTCTTATTCGCAACCATGATGTCACCCTGCTTTACACGGTTTACAAAGTCTGCATCAATATCTTCCATACACTTCTTAGCAAGTTCTGCCGGGTCAGAAGAATTTAAATATCTAGCTGGAATGATAACGTCTGTATCTACATTGTCACCATACTTATGAACAATTCCACATGCTTTCATCTCATATACCTCCCATTTATTAATCCATAATCTCGCATGGACATGAAATTTTACCTGTCACTGCCGAAGCTGCTGCAACTGCAGGTGAAGCCAAATAAATTTCTGAATCCACGTGACCCATACGTCCAACGAAGTTACGATTTGTTGTGGCAACAGCCTTTTCTCCTGCTGCCAAAATACCCATATGTCCACCAAGACATGGACCACAGGTAGGAGTAGATACAATAGCACCTGCTTCAATAAAGGTCTTTAATAAACCTTCTTCCATAGCCTGTAAGTAAATTGCCTGAGTAGCAGGGATCACAATACAACGAAGTCCCTTCTTCACTTTCTTGCCCTTCATAATTTCAGCGGCAACTCTCAAATCTTCAATACGTCCGTTTGTACAAGAACCAATCACAACCTGGTCAATGATAATCTCGCCAACTTCATCAATCGGATGTGTGTTCTCTGGTAAATGAGGAAATGCAACTGTTGGCTTTAATGTACTTAAATCAATTGTATAAGTTTCATCATACACAGCGTCTGCATCAGCCTCGTAAACAGTATACTCCTTTGTAGAATGTTCTTTCATGTACTGAATAGTCTGGTCATCCACAGGGAAAATACCATTCTTAGCACCAGCCTCGATTGCCATGTTAGCCATAGCAAATCTGTCATCCATTGAAAGATGTGCGATACCATCACCTACAAACTCCATAGACTTATAAAGTGCACCATCTACACCAATCATACCAATAATGTGTAAAATAACATCCTTACCACTTACCCACTTAGCAGGCTTTCCTGTTAATTCAAACTTAATAGCAGATGGCACCTTAAACCAAGCCTTACCGGTCGCCATGCCTGCCGCCATATCTGTACTACCTACACCAGTAGAAAATGCGCCAAGTGCTCCATAGGTACAGGTATGCGAATCTGCACCAATAACTGCGTGACCTGCCACTACAAGTCCTTTTTCAGGAAGTAATGCATGCTCAATACCCATTTCACCAACATCAAAGAAATTTGTAATATTGTGAGCATTTGCATACTCACGCACACATTTACAATGCTCAGCACTCTTAATATCTTTATTTGGTGTAAAATGGTCTAATACCATTGCAATTTTATCCTTGTCAAACACCTCATCTGTGTTAAACTTTTCCATCTCATGAATCGCAACCGGTGTTGTTACGTCATTTCCTAATACCAAATCTAAGTTTGCCTCGATTAACTGTCCTGCCTGTACTTCGGCAAGACCTGCATGGGCAGCTAAGATTTTCTGTGTCATGGTCATTCCCATATCTATTTACCTCCAATTTTACTTAAAGTACTCTACACCTGACTCAAAGATCATCTGATTCTGGTTACCAGTGATGTTCACTGCAACCGATTCTCCAATACGCTCAGAGTGAGCCATCTTACCTAATACTCTACCATCTGGGCTTGTGATACCTTCGATAGCTGCATAAGAACCATTAATGTTATACGCCTCATCCATAGTAGGATTACCTTCTGCATCTACATACTGTGTAGCAACCTGTCCGTTTGCAAAAAGCTTCTCAATCCACTCGTTGCTAGCTACGAATCTACCCTCACCATGAGAGGCAGGAATAGAATAAACACCGCCTAAGGTAGCCTTCTGTAACCATGGGGACTTGTTTGTCATAACCTTTGTGTATACCATCTTGGATTGATGTCTACCAATACTGTTCATGGTCAATGTAGGCGAATCTGTCTTCAAGTCAATAATCTCACCGTATGGTACTAAACCAAGCTTAATCAATGCCTGGAAACCATTACAAATACCAAGTGCAAGACCATCTCTTTCATTCAGAAGCTTCATAACAGCCTCTTTCATCTTCTCGTTACGGAATGCTGTTGCAAAGAACTTAGCAGAACCTTCTGGTTCATCACCGGCAGAGAAGCCACCTGGGAACATAATAATCTGAGACTCATTGATAGCAGCTGTAAATGCATCAACAGAATCCAAAATACTCTGCTCATCCAAATTCTTAAATACAACAGTCTTTGTCTTTGCACCTGCACGCTCAAATGCCTTTGCAGAATCATACTCACAGTTTGTTCCTGGGAATACAGGAATGAATACCTGTGGTACTGCTACTTTATTCTTACATACATAAATATCCTTTGTATCATAAACAGGACTTGGAATCTCCACTTCCTTCACGCCGGATGAAGTTGGGAATACCTTTTCTAATGTATTTGTCCATGCTGCAATCGCCTCGTCCATGGAAATCACTGCATCACCATATACAAATGTAGCCTCTGATGTCACTTCACCGATTGTCTTAACTGCAAAACCAAGAGAAGCCACATCTTCTTTTGCCACTTCAAGCACAATTGCACCATAATTCTTTGCTAATAATTCCTGTTTTGTAACATCACCTGATACTTTAACACCAAGCTTATTACCAAACGCCATCTTGCTAACAGCCTCAATGATACCACCGAAACCAACTGCATAAGATGACTGAATCTTGCCAGCCTGGATTGCACTGAAGATTGCACCATAAAGTTTTAATGCATCTTCATAATCAGGTAAATCATAGTTATCCCTCTTGATATCAGCATAAACCAATACATTGCCAGCCTTCTTAAGTTCAGGAGTAACCACAGTCTTATCTGAAGCCACATCTACTGCGAAAGAAACCAATGTTGGAGGTACATCAATATCATTAAATGTACCGGACATACTATCCTTACCACCGATAGATGGAAGTCCGAATCCCATCTGTGCATCATATGCACCGAGAAGAGCAACCATTGGATCTCCCCATCTCTCAGGATTCTCGCCTAATCGTTTGAAATACTCCTGGAATGTAAAACGAATCTTTGACACATCGCCACCAGCTGCTGCAATCTTTGCCACAGATGAAACAACTGCATAAATTGCTCCGTGGTATGGACTCCAGCTGGAAAGGAATGGATCAAAACCATAACTCATCATAGTAATAGTATCTGTCTTTCCCTTTAATACAGGAAGCTTTGCCACCATAGTCTGGGTAGGTGTCAACTGATACTTACCACCATATGGCATTACCACTGAACCAGCACCGATAGAGCTGTCAAACATTTCTACTAAGCCCTTCTGTGAACAAACATTCAAATCAGCGAGGGTCTCTAACCAAGTCTTCTTTACATCTGTGCAGTCAACCTGCTTTGCAAAATAATTATCCTTTTCATCTGGCATAGAAACGTGAACATCCGTCTCCTGGTGTGCACCATTGGTATCCAAGAATGCACGACTGATATCTACAATCTTCTTGCCTCTCCACTGTAATACTAATCTTGGCTCCTCTGTAACCTGAGCGACTACAATTGCCTCTAAGTTTTCCTCTGCTGCATAAGCAAGCATCTGGTCAACATCTTTAGGATCAACAACGATAGCCATACGCTCCTGTGATTCAGAAATTGCAAGTTCTGTACCATCAAGACCGGCATATTTCTTAGGAACCTTATCTAAATCTACTGTAAGACCTGCTGCAAGCTCACCGATAGCAACGGATACACCACCAGCACCAAAGTCATTACACTTCTTAATAAGATGAGCAACCTCTTCTCTTCTAAATAATCTCTGAATCTTACGCTCTGTTGGTGGATTACCCTTTTGTACCTCAGCACCACAAGTATCAATAGACTCTACTGTATGTGCCTTAGAAGAACCAGTTGCACCACCACAACCATCACGTCCGGTACGTCCACCAAGTAAAATGATAAAATCGCCTGGATCAGAATTCTCACGAATTACACAGCGTCTTGGTGCCGCACCCATAACTGCACCAATCTCCATTCTCTTTGCTACATAATTTGGATGATAAATCTCATTTACATAGCCGGTAGCAAGACCAATCTGATTACCATATGAACTGTAACCATGTGCTGCACCTGTTACAATCTTTCTTTGAGGCAATTTACCCTTCATGGTATCCTTTAAGGAAACAGTAGGGTCAGAAGCTCCTGTTACACGCATAGCCTGATATACGTATGAACGACCTGAAAGTGGATCTCTGATAGCACCACCAAGACAGGTAGCTGCACCACCAAATGGCTCAATCTCAGTTGGGTGATTGTGTGTCTCATTCTTAAAGCTTACAAGCCATTCTTCTTCCACACCATCTACAACAACAGGAACTACGATAGAACAAGCATTGATTTCGTCAGACTTCTCCATATCCTCCAACTTGCCGTCTTTCTTTAACTTTTTCATAGCAAGCAATGCAATATCCATCAAGCAGACAAACTTGTCGTCTCTACCCTGGTATAATTCATCTCTTGTTGCAAGATAGTTCTCATAAGTCTTCATAATTGGCTCATGATAGAAGCCATCTGCAAATGTAACATTCTTAAGTTCTGTTGAGAATGTAGTATGACGACAGTGATCAGACCAATATGTATCTAACACTCTAATCTCTGTCATAGAAGGATCTCTATCCTCTTCATTCTTAAAGTAATTCTGGATATGTAGGAAATCCTTAAATGTCATAGCAAGACCAAGGGAATCATATAAATCCTTCAACTCTGTCTCTGGCATATCCTTGAAACCATCAAAAATCTTAACATCGGCAGGCTCATCAAACTTTGTCACCAAAGTATCAGGAATCTCTACACTTGCTTCTCTGGAATCTACCGGATTAATACAATATGCTTTAATTCTTTCCAAATCATCTTCTGAAACATTGCCGGAAATTACATAAGTTGTAGCTGAATGAATAATAGGCTCTTCCTTTTCATTCAATAATTTCACACACTGCTCTGCAGAATCTGCTCTTTGGTCAAACTGTCCAGGCAAATACTCAACACTAAATGCAACATCACCATCTTTAGATGGATACTGACCATCTAAATAGATGTCATCTACAGGAGGTTCACTAAATACAGTACCCAATGCCTTGTTATAGGTCTCCTCTGAAATATTCTCCATGTCATATCGGATTAACACACGGACGCCTGCTACATCAATACCTAAATAAGTCTTGATTTCTTCATAAAGCTCCTTTGCCTTAACCGCATATTCTGGTCTTTTTTCAACATACACTCGTTTAACGTTGCTCATAATAGCCTCCTGTTTATCTTTTTTGTGTATTATTCATTAGGGAAGGCACTTCCAAACGGAAGTGCCCCCACAAAAAATATCCTACTGTAAAACTCTCTCTACAATCTGCTCTAACTGTTCTGGCTCAAATGGCTTCGGAATAAACTCATCTGCACCAGCCTGAACTGCTTCCACAAGTTTTGTCTTCTGTCCTGCTGCAGTTACCATAACAACCTTAGATTGCGGATAGTCACCCTTAATTTTCTTTAATGCACCAATACCATCTAATACAGGCATGGTAACATCTAAAGTTACTAAATCAGGCTTTAAATCACAATACTTTTGATAGCCTTCTTCTCCATTCGTTGCCTCGCCAATTACCTCATGACCGGCATTCTCTAAAATACTCTTTAAAATTCTTCTAGAAGTTCTAGAATCGTCTACAATTAAAATCTTACCCATCACATTCACCTTTCTACTACTTATCTAATAGCCCATTTTGTTTCCATACAGATAACCAATGAAACTGCCTTACCCTGTACAGTAAATGGAACTTTAAATACATTGCCTTCTGAACAAATTTTCTTAGACTCTACTGCCATCTCTGGTGGAAGCATATCTACGTCAGTATCTTCATGACTTAACTTTGTTGCAAACAAACCATTGTTACAATTCAAGAACTCACATACTGCATCTAAAAGATCTTCATCAACAGTATCAAATTCTTCTTTGCCATATGCCTCAGCAATTACCTTCAAGCCTTCGCCAGCACCAGCAAATGCAGTCAGCAATTTGTAATCACCATCTAAAGCCTGTGAAGCAAGATAGTCAGTTGTAATCTCATCCAAACGCTCAACCTTGTCAATTCTTAAGTTATTGTCTACAAAACGGATTAAGTTACGAGCAGTAAGTGCAATGTAATCCTTGATAATAGCCGGAATAGATGGCTCCTTTGTAAACACCTGAACAATCAAATCAATATCATTGCTCTTGATTGCATCCATATCCAATGATGTGAAATGTGAAGCCTTCTTATATGCATTGATTGCCTTCTGAATCTCTTCCAGGCTCATATAACCTTTCTCCACAAGTCCCTGTACAAACAACAAATATGGGTCGCCCTGCTTTTTGAGCAATTCACCAACCATAGCATCTGTTAAATATCCCTTCTCTACAGCGATATCACCAAAACGCTTGTCCTGTGTCTGCTGTAAGAAATTCACTTCATCAGCCTGCTTCTCGGTCATGTAACCGCTCTCCACAGCCAAAAGTCCCATTTTCACTCTTGCGGTCTTGTTCTCTTCCAAAATCTCATTTACCTGTTCTGCAGATAACACACCGCTTGTCTGTAAGTACTTACCAAAATAAACTCCAAACATCTTTATCCTCCCAATCATATAATCAATAATTTTACGACACAAAATCCTATGGAATATTATACATAATTTCCTTTTATATTGCAATGTTTTTTATTGAATTTACCAATATCATTATGTATAATCTAATATAGGTAAATTTTTTATAAGGAGAAAGATTATGTCAATCAAAACATCATTACGTGCATCTATATTATTACTGGCAAGTATCCCTGTCATCATCATGGCAGTTCTCTCATATATCGTAGCATCTAACAAATATGTGGAACTTAGCAAAGAATCCATGAAATACACGGCAAACACCTATCGGGAAGGCTTCGAAGCAACACTGGACACCTTGATTTCCAGCAACGAATTACTTGCTACGAATATGTATTTGCAATCATTTTTAGCAGAGAAAGTGAATACACCAAATATCGACCTAACCACGTCTAACTATTTTAAAAATGTAGAGGATCAGATAAAACAGGCAGGAAACAAGCTTGGTGACAATGTTTCTTTCACCCTTTATGATGTGGATGGATATTACATATTAGGTTCCGATACCAACACAGGCGATTGGAATGAATATATGACAGATGCCGTAAGTAGCATTCATAAAACTACCATATATACAAATGCATCCATCAGCGAGCATGAACACGATATTGAAGTAATCACTCCTGTATTGTTAAAGGATACTGTAATCGGTATTGTGCGGGCAAGTGTACATAGTTCCTACTTCAAATCATTTATTCAGGAAAATGGTGATTGTTTCATCATCGACGCTGAAGGCAATTACCTCTTTGGTTATGATGATATTACAAAAGACAAATTCGCAGCAAAAGCAATTTCCGATTTACAAAAGAACAAGGAAAAGAACACATACGGTACCATTTTTGAAAACAGTGGTGCTGATTACATATACAGTTATAGCGCATTACAGGATTATGATTGGCTATACATCATGCGTCAAGACCGAAGCACGTATCATGCAATCATATCTTCTCTTCCACTACTGATGTGTGTTGGTCTGATAATCATCCTTGTGATCGCCGTGCAGGTCAGCGGTTATCTGACTAAGAAATTTACCTCTCCTATTATGAAATTAAAGGCATGCATGATGGATGCAACAGACGGAAATTATGATGTATCTTGCGATATTGAGTCTGATAACGAATTTGGCGATTTATCAAATTGCTTTAATCAAATGATGGAAATCATATGTGATACGAATGAACGACAGATTTTGACACAAAAGAAATTAGAAGCAAACGAAGCCCAATTAATCGAACATAACAAGCACGTAGAAGAATTGGCATATACCGACGGTCTTACCAAGTTATATAACAGAATGGCGTTTATGAGATTTGCTCAGGAAATCTTAGATAGCAACAAGGGTTCCTTTAACAAACATGCCGTTATCTTCATTGATTTAGATGACTTTAAGAATGTAAACGATACTCTCGGTCATGACTTCGGTGACGAATTATTAATTCAAATGGCAAACCAGTTGCGAGCTTGCACGAAAAAAGGCGATGTCTTAGCCAGAACTGGAGGCGATGAATTCTTAATCTTTAAAAATCATGTTGCAGATATGCAGGAAATCCACGAAACCGCCGAAGCCCTTGTAGATATCACCAGTCATCCTTTCCATATTAAGGGAGAGATTGTTCATGTTTCGCTCAGTGTTGGTATATCAATCTTCCCACAGGATGGTTTGTCACTAACCGAGTTAATTAAAACATCTGATATTGCCATGTATTGTGCAAAGACATCCGGCAAGAACAGCTATCGCTTCTTTACCAGCCAAATGGCGGATGATATCGATCACAAAAATGATATTATTGCTGTATTACAAAAAGCAATTAAAGAAAATGAATTATACCTGGTATACCAGCCACAGGCTGATGTTCGCACCGGAAAGATTATTGGTTATGAGGCATTGATGAGATTAAAATCCACTGAACTGGGTTACATCTCTCCTGCGGAATTCATTCCGGTAGCCGAAGAAAACGGACTGATTAACGAGCTTGGTGATTGGGCATTATTTGAGGCTTGTGCTTTTAACATGCGTTTGATGAACGAAGGCTTCGATCCTATCATTGTTTCTGTTAACGTATCAACAGCACAATTATCCGGTAGTCATTTGATTACCACATTAAAACGGGTCGAAGAAGAAACAGGTATGCCACTTCGTTACTTAGAAATTGAGATTACAGAAAGTATTTTAATGAACGACTTAGAACACAATTTAGCTTTGATTAATCAGATCAAAGCATTGGGTGCAAAAATATCTCTGGATGACTTTGGTACAGGCTACTCATCCTTCAATTACTTAACGCAGATTCCTATTAATACATTGAAAATCGATAAGTCATTTATCGATGGCATTTGTAGTAATGAAAAGGATCGCTATATCGCTGACACAATCATCTCATTAGCACACAAAATGGATATCCGCGTAATTGCGGAAGGTGTTGAAGATGGTGAACAGCTTCGTATTTTACAGCAACAGATGTGTGACGTATTACAGGGATACTATTTCAGTAAACCAGTGGAAGAAAACAACTTCATTAGTCTATTAAGTAAATACTAAAAAACAGCCCCGGCATGAAATAACATGCCGGGGCTAATTTTATAATTTAATTTTAAAAATCGGTTCTCCCATCTTTACATATCCCTTATGCAGTATCTCAATCCGCTCCGCATCTTGTATATCAGGCAATATCATTGGAGTTGCAATTGACTTCGCGTGTTCCTTCAGATAGTCAATATCCAATTCCATCAAAGCCTCTCCCTGTCTTACCTTCTGCCCTTCTTTTACCACAACATGGAAGCCTTCACCATTTAAGGCAACCGTATCAATACCAACATGAATCAGCATCTCAATACCCGAACTTAACATTAAGCCAATTGCATGCTTCGTATCATAAATCAACGACACTTCGCAGTCTGCAGGTGCTCTTAAAATACTATCTTCCGGCATAATCATAACACCAATTCCCATCATACCAGCCGCAAATGCTTCATCCGGAGTTGCTTCTAAGGAATCCAAATTACCGTTCATCGGACTATAAATTGTAACCGATTCCTGCACATCCTCAATCATTGTATCCAAATACGCTTCCAAATCCGATTTAATCACAGTTACCTTTGGACCATATATAATTTGAACGCCATTTCCTTTTACAATCACACCAGAGGCCCCGGTAGCCTTTAAGTCTGCCTCATTTACCAAATTAGAATGAAATACGGTAATTCGTAATCTTGTAGCACAACAATCCACATCTGAAATGTTGTTTTTTCCACCAAGTCCCAAACAGATCTGCTTCGCCAATGCATTTTCATTTTTTACATCACTTGCATGCTTGTTTTTATCATCCACGTCACTTCTGGTATAAAGCTTCACTTCTTCGTTTTCAAATCTTCCAGGCGTTTTTAAATCCAACTTTACGATAAGATATCTAAATAGCAAATAATATACTATAAAATAACCAATTCCTACTATTACAATCCATATCCAATTGGTTTTGGCATTTCCCTGTAGAATACCAAACAGAAACATGTCTATAAAACCACCAGAGAACGTCATACCAACACCAACCTGGAACATATGCATAAGCATATATGCCAAACCGGCAAACACACAGTGAATACCATACAATAATGGTGCAACAAATAAAAATGTAAATTCCAAAGGTTCAGTAATACCCGTTAACACAGAAGTTAATGCCGCCGAAAATAACAATCCGGATACCACCTGTTTTTTATCCTCTCTCGCAGTGTGATACATTGCCAATGCTGCTCCCGGCAGACCAAATATCATCAAAGGGAATTTTCCTGACATAAATCTGGTGGCTGACACAGCAAACTGCTCCACAGTTGGGTCTGACAATTGGGCAAAGAAAATGTTCTGCGCACCTTCTACCAATTCTCCTCCAACCATCAAACTGCCACCAACCGCGGTCTGCCAAAACGGCAAATAAAAAACATGATGCAAACCAAAAGGAATGAGCAAACGTTCCATAAAACCATACACCCATGTTCCCACGTAACCGGAACGGAGCACCACATCCCCTACCGCATAGATACCCTGTTGCACAGGCGGCCACACAAAATACATAACAATACCCACAAGTGTGTAAACCAAAGCACACACAATAGGCACAAATCTTGTGCCACCAAAAAATGATAACACCTGTGGTAATTCAATTTTGTAATACCGGTTGTGCAGAGCCGCTACCCCAAGACCTACGATAATACCACCAAACACCCCCATTTGTAACGATAATATACCGCAGACAGAAGTTGTTGCACCACTCAACATATTGTCAGCACCACCGTTAATTGAAATCATAGCACTAATGGCTGCATGCATAATCAAAAACGAAATCGTAGCAGCTAATGCTGCAACTTCTTTTTCCCGTTTTGCCATACCAATTGCAACACCAATTGCAAAGATAATCGGCAAATTGGCAAACACAATATCTCCGGCCGCCTTCATAACCTGAAATACCGCATTCAGAATTGTACCTTCTCCCATAACACTGATTAATCCATAAGATTCCAGCATTGTTTCATTCGACAAAGAGCCACCCACACCTAACAACAAACCTGCAACCGGTAGGATGGCAATAGGAAGCATAAAGGATCTTCCCACACGTTGTAACACTCCAAACATTTTATCCTTCATTTCTTTTCTCCTTATATAAGTGTTACATATAGCATAACCAAAAATAGGTATTCCATGCATTTTACTCCAATGCACAAAATACCTATCAATCCTTACTCTCTATCATGATTAAGATACCATTCTTAACGGAAACATACACTTCCTCTTCTGCAATTTGATTGCTAACACCTAAACTATTACCATGAACAAGCACTCCATCAGTCAAATTGTATTGAAACCCTTTTAACGTAACGCCTGTTACCATTTCAGTCATCGGTAAAAAAGAAACATAATCCCCGTACTGCTCAGTCTTTTTCATTTGAAAAGTATCAGATATTAAACGAATACGATTTTTGTCATCTACTATCTCGACTGAAATGTTATGCAACACACCCAACCGAAGCAAGGAAATGTTAGCCAGCATATGATCTATTCTAGTACCAGTTGCGCCATATATAGTAACACGTTCCGGCTTTTGTTCTAATGCCACTTTCAATGCCAATTCTGTATCCGTATCATCCTTTTGTGAAGGATATGTCAACACGGGAATTTGCATATTCTGATAATGGGCAAGCACATTCTCTGAAATGGAGTCAAAATCTCCAATCATGAAATCCGGAGTGAAATTCAAAGCATAACAAACTTCCAATCCTCTATCCGCTGCAATCACATAGTCCCAATTATCCTCTTTTATTCTATTTTCTAAAAAAGGCGGCAATATACTGCCGCCTGATATAATTGCAATATGCATATTACTCTAAGATCTCCACAAATTTCTTTGTATTAGCTACACTATCTCCTACAAACACAGCTGAGCCAGCCACCAAAACATTGGCTCCCGCATCTAAAATACCCTGTGCATTTTCAAGCGTTACGCCACCATCAACTTCAATATCAAAAGAGAGTCCTAATGCTTCTCTGCGTTTTCTCAATTCTGAAATTTTGTCAAGTGCATACGGAATAAAACTCTGACCACCAAAGCCAGGATTTACACTCATGATTAATACCATGTCCAATTTAGGCAACACATAATCTAAGACAGACAAACTGGTAGCAGGATTTAAAGCCACTCCAACCTTTAATCCAAGTTCTTTAATCGCTTCTATAGTTCTATCTAAATGTTTACAAGCCTCAGCATGCACACAAATCACGTCTGCTCCGGCTTTTGCAAAGTCTTCCACATAACGGATTGGTTCATCAATCATGAGATGCACATCAATCACTCGATTGGTTGCCTTGCGAATGGATTTTAACACAGGTAAGCCCACAGAAATATTAGGTACAAAACAACCATCCATTACATCAAAATGAATCCATTTTGCGCCTGCCTCATCAACCATTTTGATATCATTTCCCAAATTGGCAAAATCTGCCGATAAAATTGAAGGTGCAAGTATTCTTTCCATCTTACCATCTCCTCTTATTGCCTAATTCCTCATAAAGCTGTTTATAACTCTCATATCTGATTGTGCTTATTTTCCCATCTTCTAATGCCTGTTTCACCATACATTGTGGTTCATGGATATGACTACATCCGGCAAACTTACAGAAGGGTTCATACTCACTAAATTCTGTAAAATAAGCACCTAACTCATCTTTTTCAATCTCATCAATATACAGCGTACTAAAACCTGGTGTATCCATGACGTAGGTGTTGTCCCAAAGATGAATAATCTCTGAATGTCTTGTAGTATGTTTACCTCGTTGAATCTTTTCGCTGATAGCACCAGTTTCCATATAGTCTTCTTTTTTGATTACATTGATTGTAGATGATTTTCCCACACCGGAAGGTCCTGCAAGCACTGTTGTTTTACCTTCCAACAATGACTGGACTCTATCGACACCTTCACCTGAGTAGGTACTGATAAATTCCACCTGACATCCACAATGTTCGTATATATCTCTCAAACGAGCCATTTCTTCCTCATCAACCAAATCAATCTTATTGAAGCATATGATAGTTTTAACCTGCTGACGGTTCATAATAATTAAAAATCTGTCCAGCAGGTTAAGATTTGGTGCAGGCGAGGCAATTGCAAACAGAATCATCGCCTGATCCACATTTGCAACTGCCGGCCGTATAAGCACATTATTTCGTTGTAATATATCAACCATATTGCCCAGTTTTTTATCTTCATCTAACACATCAATTTTAACATTGTCGCCTACCATAGGCTTTAGTTTTTGATTACGAAAGATACCTTTTGCCTTACACTCGTATAGCCCTTTACCTTCCACATAGACATAGTAAAAACCGCCAATACCTTTTATGATTTTACCTTGCATATTACTCCGTTACTTCTTTGTATGTGATGCTGACACCACCAACACTGAAATATGATGAAACATCTGAACCATTGCTACTAATCGCTGTAATCGCAACGGAACCAGCATTCTTCTCTAAATTCTTAACACCTTGAACATTATTCAGTGCTAATGGGAAGCTGCTTGCATCATAGGTGCCCTCTAACAATGTATAGCTTACCTTGCCATCGTCATACTTAAACACTAACTTAATGGTTACTGTTTCACCTTCAGCAAAAGTATAACCTGTATTATCAATCTGACCAGAGAAAGTTGCTGTATAAGTAGTCGTTTTCTGTTCTGGTCCCAAACTGATAGTAATGTCTACGGTATTACCACTGTTTACAGTTGTGTTAGGAGAAGTACTCTGACGAATTACCTTGCCCTTTTCTACAGTATCACTGTACTCTTCGTATACTTCACCGAGCTCTAATCCAGCTTCTTCTAATGCCTTCTTTGCTTCCTTTTTAGTCATACCCTTCAAATCAGGTACAACCGCTTCAATATATTCCTTACCATTACTTACTGTAATAATAATCTTACTTCCCTTTGGTGCGGATACACCTGGATCTGGATTTGTATAGATAACCTTATCCTTCTCTACATCATCACTGTACTCGTAAGCAAACTGTGTCTCGAAACCGGCATCCTGTAAAATCTGAGCAGCTTCCATTGCATCCTTACCTACTACATCCGGAACAGGAATAGACTGTGTACCACTACTTACTACAATAACTAAATTATCAGAAGCAGAAACCATGATACCTGGTTCCACACTCTGAGAAATAACCATACCTGCTTCAACTGTATCAGACTCTTCAAACTGAATTGTATAGAAATCAATACCCTGGGCCTTTAACTTCGTCTCAGCATCTTCCTGAAGCATGCCCTTTACATCAATCATTTCAAATTCGGCTTCTGTGCCACCTGTAGTTGCATCACCAGTGGTCAACTCAGTAGTATTTTCGGTAGTTGTGCTATCCTTATCGCCTACCTTAAACCATCCGGTCATCTTAGAAATACCAATCATGATAAAAATACAAACAATAACAGCAACCAAGATTCCACCAATCATAACTGCCTTTTCCAACTTTGGATCTAATGCCATCTCGTCTTCTAACTCAATCTCATCATCATCCTCATCATCCGGCTCGTCAGGTTCATTCTTAGGAGACCCAATAGACTGAGCAGCAGCCACAGCGCGACGCGTCTCTTCATCTAAACCAAAGTTATCGTCCTTCATGATATCATCCAACTTGTTGGATACATCTCTATGAGAACCAAACTCCGGCATCTGAATCTGTGACTGTGAAGATTGTGTCTGCAATGGAGACACTACCCCTTGCGACTGCAATGGAGATACCACACTCTGTGCCTGTACAGGTGTGACTGGATCTAATGGTTTCTGATATGAACTATTCTTAATTGCATTTAATTCTTCCTGTGTCATCATAACAGTTGGGTTGCTGTTATAGGTTGCGACTCCACCAACCTCAATATCTGCGTATGGATTGGTTGCAACTAATCTCAAATCAGCAATCAAAGCATTTGCTGTTAAATATCTTCTCTCAGCACGCTTTTGTGTACACTTGAAAATAATTTTTTCAATACTTGCAGGAATATCAGGATAATATGCTCTAGGAGAAATCATCTCATCCTGAATATGCATCAATGCAACAGTTACATTATTCTCACCCTCAAATGGAACACGTCCTGTTAACATCTCAAACATAGTAATACCTAAGGAATAGATATCACTTCTCTCATCACTGTATCCACCTCTAGCCTGTTCAGGAGAAATGTAATGCACACTTCCCATAGCAGTTGGCGAAATTGTATTAGAAGTTGCAGCTCTTGCAATACCAAAATCTGTAACCTTTAATGTACCATTTCTTGAAACAATAATATTCTGTGGCTTAATATCGCGGTGAATAATATGATTATCATGTGCCACCTCAATACCTGCTGCAATCTGCGCTGCAAAATTCAAAGTCTGTTCAACTGATAAATGTCCTTGTCTGGAAATATACTCCTTTAAGGTAATACCCTCAACTAATTCCATAACAATATAATACATACCGTCATCTTCGCCAACATCAAACACGCTTACAATATTAGGATGTGACAAACAAGCAGACGACTGTGCCTCTACTCTGAACTTTGTTACAAAATTCTTATCATCGCTAAATTCTGGCTTTAACATCTTGATTGCAACATAGCGGTTCAACTTATGACACTTTGCTTTATATACAATAGACATTCCACCGGCGCCTACTGTTTCTAATATCTCATAACGTTCTCCAATAATCGTTCCTGGTTTTAACATACCTTACACCTCTCACTTAATTTCCTACTAAAACAATGCCAATGTTGTCTTTTCCGCCATAATAGTTGGCTCTCTCAATCAGTCTGTTCACTGCATCTTCTAAGGAATTCTCTTCTTTTATAACATCTTCAATCTCGTCATCCTCTAACATGTTCGACAGTCCATCTGAGCATAACAAAATCTTATCGTCTGGTTCTAAATCTAATTCAAAGAAATCAGGTAAAATATCATCTGCTGCACCAACAGCTCTCGTAATAATATTCTTTTCCGGATGATTTCTTACATTCTCACGGTTTAATTTACCTGAACGGATTAATTCCTCCACCAGGGAATGATCCAAAGTAATCTGGTGAATCCCATCATGACTTAACCGATACAATCTGCTATCTCCCATATTTGCTACATACAAGTGATAGCCTTTTATCACTGCTGCGACTACGGTTGTTCCCATACCTTGCAGTTCCACATTCTGTTTCGCATCCCGCATCAATCTTTCATTTGCACGCTTAATTGCGTATTTTAATACGGTAGTAGGATTCTCGTAATCACACTGCTCTATATAATTGACAATTGTCTCAATAGCATATTTGGACGCATAATCACCTGCGTTGTGTCCACCCATGCCATCTGCAACAATATAGAGATTGGGAAGCTTGCCCACAGGTTCATCCGAATAATAAATGCTATCCTGGTTAATGGAGCGCTTTTGCCCAATATCTGTTTTACCAAATGCTGTCATTGGCTTCCTCCTCGTTGTATGTGGTCAATATAATTCTTTCTAAGTTGTCCACACGCGGCATCGATATCTCTACCCATACCTCTTCTAATAGTAACATTTATTCGATTTTTTTCAAGTACGAATTTGAAATTCTGAATTGACTGCTTATCTGACTGCTTAAAATCTCTTTCCTTAATCGGATTCACAGGGATTAGATTCACATGACAATTCATACCCTTCACCAAATTGGCTAGTTTTAATGCCTGTTCCTTACTGTCATTCTCTCCTGCAACCAAACTATATTCAAAGGTAATTCTTCTTCCTGTCTTATCAAAATAATAGCGAAGGGCATCCATCAATTCTGCGATAGAATACTGATGCGCTATCGGAAGCAACGCTTTTCTCTCCTCATCCGTCGGTGCATGCAAAGAAATCGCAAAAGTAATAGACAAATCCTCATCTGCCAAATCATAAATTCTTGGCACAATACCACAGCTTGACACGGTAATATTTCTCTGACTGATATTTAAGCCTCTGTCATTGGAAATCAAATCTATAAAACGAATTAAAGTATCATAATTATCAAGAGGCTCTCCTGTTCCCATTACTACTATATTAGAAATGCGCTCTCCACTGATTACCTGCGCCGCATAAATCTGCTCTAGCATCTCTGAAGGAGTTAGATTTCTTGTAAGTCCACCCAATGTGGAAGCACAGAACTTACAGCCCATCCTACATCCTACCTGAGATGAAATACAGATGGAATTTCCATGCTCATATTTCATCAATACACTTTCCACCACATTGCCATCTGCAAGAGAAAAGAGGAACTTATTCGTCCCATCAATCTTAGAAATGTATCTTTCCACTACATTTACAGTAATCATGTGCTCTTTTAACTGTTCACGCATAGCAAGCGGTAAATTGGTCATTTCATCTACGGAACGCACAAGTTTTTTGTGCATCCATTCATATATTTGTTTTGCTCTAAATTTAGGAAATCCACATTCAATACAAAATGCTTCTAATTCCTCGTAAGTCATGGACTTAATATCCATATCATCACCATCGCAATCTTACTTTAAATCTTTTTAAACTTTGCAATAAAAAATCCATCGCAATCCTGTTTTCCTGGAATTAAGGATAAATATCCCTTATCTGTACTCTCACTTCGCAGTATCTCCGGTAAATCCTTGGTAATGTTTACCGGTTCCAAAGAAAAATTCGAAAGCAACCACTCTCTGTTTTCTTCATTTTCCTTTGGATTCACTGTACAGGTAGAAAACATCAAAGTACCACCAGGTTTTACATACTGCACGCCATTTGCCAATATGGCTCTCTGTAAAGTCACCAACTCTGAAAGTTGTTTTTCCTCTAAACGATATTTAATATCCTGTTTCCTTCCAATGACGCCGATACCTGAACATGGCACATCACATATCACAATATCTGCCTGTTCTACCATATCTTCATCTAACTCGCAGGCGTCCTTTACTTCTAAACGCACATTATCAAATTCCATGCGTTCAAGATTTTCTTGAATCTTATCAATCTTTTGCTGACTGACATCCCGACTGATAATCACACCATGCACATCAGAATGCATTGTTTGCTCAGAAAATCGCAATCTATCAGCGACATCCAAGGTTTTACCGCCCGGAGCCGCACACATATCTATTATCATATCCCCGGCTTTTGGATTCGCAAGCACTCCAACTAACATAGAACTCTCATCCTGCACTCCAAATAAGCCATCCGAGAAACCCGGTACTCTTCTCATATAATTGTAATCCGTCAATCTCAGCGCTGTCTCTACATATGGAGAAGGCTCCGTCTCAACCTGCTTTTCTGAAAGCAGACGTTTTAGCTCATCCATATTGCATTTTGACTGATTCAAACGGATTGTGGTTCTACTCTCAGCCATAAATGCCTGCAACATGCCTTTTACTGTCTCATAGTCATAATATCGGAGCAAATACGTTACCAACCATTCAGGTGTGGAATACATGACCGAAAGATACATCTCTTTGTTGTCATTTTCATTTGGAAATGCAATCGTCGATTTGTTTCTTGCAATGTTTCTAAGCACACCATTTACAAATCCTGACAGGCTATGAAAGCCTTTTTTCTTAGCAAGTTTTACGGCTTCATTACAAGCCGCCTCATCCGGCACACTATCCATAAAAAACATCTGATATACTGCCATACGAAGCAGAACCCGAATCAATGGTTTGCATTTATTCACCTTTGTCTTTGAAAATGCATTAATAATGTAATCCAGATAAATTTGACGTTCCACCACGCCCTCACAAAGTCGGGATAAAAACGCACGATCTGTTTTACTGCAATACTGATACCGCTTCAACATATTGTGAAGAGATTCGTTTAGCATCTTATTCTTTTGTTCCACATCTAAAAGTACCAGCATGGCAACTTCTCGCATGTTTACTGATTGTTCCATCCTAACATTTCTCCAACTGTTACTGCCTTACCAAGCAAAAATGCCTGAGTATCCATTCTCTTCTTTCCTTCCATCTGAAGGTTTAATATACGAAGTGCCTGATCTCCGCACATAACGGTAAAACTCTTTTTATCCACCGCTATCACTTCTCCCGGAGCACCTGCACCTTCCACAATCTGCGCCTCAAATATCTTTAAGGTCTTTCCCTGGTAACAGGTATACGCACTTGGCCATGAATTCATGCCCCGAATTAATCTCTCAATTTCCGCAGCAGTTTTTGCAAAATAAATCTTTCCCATATCCTTAGAAAGCATTTTTGCATAGCAACTCTTTTCATCATCCTGTTTTTCCGGCTGTATATTTCCCTGTTCAATAGCAGGTAACGTCTCCACCAAAAGCTTTGCTCCTGCTTCAGCCAACTTATCATGCAGACTGTCACCAGTATCTGTGGCCTCAATAGGAACCACAACCTTAGAAATCATATCGCCGGTATCCAAGCCCTTTTCCATATACATAATAGTAACACCTGTCTCAGTTTCTCCATCCAAGATAGACCACTGAATCGGTGCCGCGCCTCGATACTTTGGAAGTAGTGACGCATGTACATTCACACAACCAAACTTTGGTAAATTTAGTATTTCTTCCGGTAAAATCTGACCAAAAGCAACTACCACTATAATATCCGGTGCCATCTCACGAAGCTGCATAACAAATTCTGGGTCTCTCACCTTGACCGGCTGATATACAGGAATGTCATGAGCAACTGCTACCTCTTTTACCGGTGTAAACTGCATTGCTTTGCCTCTACCCTTTGGTTTATCCGGTTGGGTTACAACTGCAACCACGTCATGTCCGGCTTCAATTATGGATTCTAATGTATTCACCGCGAAATCCGGTGTTCCCATGTATACTACTTTCATGCTATCACCTCAATCAATTACTCCTCAACAGGCACATCATTTCTATGCATTGTATTTGGCACTGCTACGTCCTTATAAAGAATACCATCCAAATGGTCAAGTTCATGACAAATGGCTCTTGCCAATAACTCAGTTGCCTCAATGGTAAACTCTTCCATGTTTTCATCCAGTGCCTTACAAACAACATGGTTTGGTCTTGTCACTGTAGCAACCAATCCCGGAAGGCTTAAACAACCCTCGTCCCCTGTCTGCTCGCCATCATGACTAATAATTTCAGGATTGATTAACACCAATGGATTACCATCATCGATATCAATGACAACGATACGCTTTAAAATGCCCACCTGTGGTGCTGCTAGACCAACACCATTTGCTTCATACATCGTTTCAAACATATCATCAATCAAGTCTAAGGTCCTGTCGTTCATTTCCTTAACCTCTTTACAACGCTTTCTTAAAATGTCATCTCCATCTAAACGAATCTGTCTAACTGCCATTTTCTTATTCCTCCTACCATACTTTCATTGGATTAAAATCAAACTGTATATGTGTCTTTTGCGGTAAACCTTTCTGTTCTAATACCGCTTCCATGTTGCCTTTTATATTTACCAGTGTATTATACGAAATATGTTTACAATACACAACTCTTCTGTGAATGTCACTGATTTTAGCAATCATTGCCTCGCTCGGTCCAATCACCAGTAACCCTTTTACATCTGCATACTCCCGCTTCACATAATCCGTCACATTTTGGATTAACGCATCTGCATATTTTTCATTATCTGATGTCACAGCAATCACCAGCATATGATATACTGGAGGATACTTTAACATCTCCCGATACATAATTTCCTGTTCATAAAACATCTCATAGTCCTGATGCATAGCAGAAACAATACTGTAATGCTCCGGTCTGTATGTCTGAATTACCACTTCTCCAGCCTTGTCTCCACGACCGGCTCGCCCTGCTGCCTGTGTTAATAAATCAAAGGTCTTTTCACTTGCCAGATAATCTGAATCATGCAAAGACAAGTCCGCCAACACAATCCCCATCAGAGTGACATTGGCGAAATCATGCCCTTTGATAATCATCTGCGTTCCCACCAGCACATCAGCTTCATGCTGTTCGAATTTTTCCAAAATGGTTTCATGACTATCTTTTTTCCTTACAGTGTCCAAATCCATTCTAAGGGTTCGAACGTCTGGAAACTGTCGTTTCACTTCTGCTTCTAGTTTTTCTGTTCCCATCTGGAACCCTGCTATCATATGAGAACCGCAACTGGTACATTTCCCCATAAAGGTTCGTTCAAAGCCACAATAATGGCATACCAGCCTTTGTTTCCCGTGTAAAGTCAAGGAAACATCACAATGTGGACATTTCATTGTCTCGCCACAACTTCTACAGGAAATAAAACTCTCATACCCTCTGCGATTCATAAACAGCATCACCTGTTCTCCACGGGCAATGGTTTCCTGCATTTTCCGTTTAAGGGTATCACTAAACACACTGCGGTTGCCATTTTTCAATTCTTCTCGCAAATCTACCAGCGTCACTGCCGGCAACGAAGAATCAGGCACTGCTCTGTTTTTCAGCGTAACTAAACGGTATTCCGAAAGTTTTGCTTTTGTATAACTGATAACCGACGGAGTTGCCGACCCAAGCACCACCAATGCATCCTGTCTTTTCGCAATCTCCACAGCCACCTCTCGAGCATGATAGCATGGCTGGCTATCACTCTTATAAGAAGTGTCATGTTCCTCATCCACAATGATAATTCCCAAATTAGAAAACGGCGCAAACAATGCAGAACGCGGACCAATTACAATATCCGCTTCGCCGTTCTTCATTCGCAAAAACTGATCATACCGTTCCCCCTTACTCATTTTGGAATTGAGAATGGTTACTCTATCTCCAAAACGTCTTCGGAACCGTTTCACAGTTTGATAGGTTAAGCCTATCTCCGGAATCAAAACGATTGCCTGTTTTTTCTCGGCAACTGTCTGTGCAATCAATTCTATATATACCTCTGTCTTTCCACTTCCTGTTACACCGTGTATAAGACAAGGTCGTTTCTTTTCTTTTTGCGATTCCTCTTGTATTTCCTGTACCGCAGCAAGTTGTTCTTCATTCAAATCCAGGATTGCCGATTTCTCATCCTGAAACACAGCTATCTTTCTGTATGTGGTATCACTGAGTACTTGAATAACGCCTTCATTTTCCATACCTTTTAAGGTCTGGGAGGAAATGTGCAACTTATCCCGAACCAATTCAAAAGGAATCGATTGTTCCTCAATTAACTCCTTTAACAAACGGTATCTTGCTACACTATGCTTCCTTTCATAAACAGCAAGCTGTTCCATCGCCTGCTCTTGCTGTAGCTGTAATACAATGGTCTTTGAAATCAGTTGTTTTGTTTTTTCTCTCACTGGGAGCACCGTCTTCAATGCCTGAATCATAGTGCCACCATACTGTTTTCTTAACCACGCCGCCAAAGAAATCAAATTGGCTTCCACAGCAATACTTTTTTCACATATGGAATCAATTGCTTTGATGCGTTCCTCCGGATAATTCGGAACTTCCGAAAAGCCAATTACATACCCTTTTCGCATAGTATTTCCTAAACCAAAGGGCACCATGACCTCCACGCCAATATCTATGTCTTTACGCAACAAATCAGGCACTTCATACTGAAATGCCCGATCTATCGCTTCATGCGAAATATCGATTATTATATCCGCATATTTCTTCAACGTTCTCTTCCTCCAACACTTCACGAATCAACTCGCGTTCATCCATATGGTGTTTCACACCTTTAATCTCCTGATAATCCTCGTGACCTTTTCCTGCTAATACAATAATATCACCTTGCTTTGCATTCATGATGGCATAGCGAAATGCCTCTTTTCTATCTGGTATCTCAATGTATTCACCATCTGTCTTACTCATACCAGTCACAATATCCTTGATAATATCTAGTGGTTCTTCAAATCTCGGATTATCAGATGTAATGATAGTAAGGTCTGCTTTCTTACCTGAAACCTCACCCATTTCAAAACGACGTACCTTAGAGCGATTTCCACCACAACCAAACACTGAAATCAAGCGATTTGGTTTGTACTCGCGTAGACAATCAAGAATGCTTTCCAAACTCATGGCATTATGCGCATAATCAATCAAAATGGTAAACGCATCACTAATCGGAATCAGTTCCACACGCCCTTTTACCGTAATGGTCTTTAGCACCTGCTTAATTGTATCTTTTGAAACGCCCATATCCTTTGCTACCGCAATGGCTGCCAGCGAATTGTGCACACTGAAATCTCCCGGCATATTTACCTGAATATCCGTATCCATATCACCGCTTACGTGATATGCTACACCAAGTGCACCATCTGTATTGAATAAATGCACATCCTTAGCCACATAATTAGCGTCTGTCTGTTTTCCGTAGGTAATCACCTTGCAGGTTGCACCGTCTATCATGTCATTTGCATAGGCATCATCCACATTGAATATACCTACCTTGCATAATGAAAACAACTGTTTTTTCCAATATTTATAATCTTCAAAATCTGTATGCTCATTTGGTCCGATATGGTCCTCTGACAAATTGCTAAAAATGCCATAATCAAATTCAACTCCTGCAACGCGGTCCAGCATTAAGCCTTGGGAAGAAACCTCCATCACAACGCTGTCCAGACCGGCATCTGCCATTTCTCTAAGCATTTTCTGCAATTTCAATGACTCTGGTGTAGTATTATTGGCCGGCGTTCTCACGTCTCCAATAATGCTTTCAATCGTACCAATCAATCCTGTCTTCTTTCCCGCTGAAAGCAACATAGACTGTATCATATATGTTGTTGTTGTCTTGCCTTTTGTACCTGTAATTCCAATCACTGATAATTCTCTAGATGGATAGCCATAAAATGCCGCCGAAATCATGCCCATTGCATATCTGGCACGTTCAACCTGAATCACAGTCACATGTTCCGGAACATCCACAGCACGTTCCACAACCAAAACAACTGCTCCTTTATCCACTACATCTGCAGCAAATTGATGACCATCTACTACACTGCCCGGAATGCAGAAAAACAGTGCGCCTGGTTCCACCTTTCTGGAATCATTTTCTATGGAAGTAACTAAAGTCTCTACATCACCTTGTAATACCTGATAAGTGATATCCTGTAACAGTACGCTGAGCTTCATATACAATACCCTCCTTAACATGATAAAGGTGTCACAGAATCTGCAACACCTTTTCCATAGACAAATACCTACTCGTCTTCGTCACCAATAACTTTAATCTTACCAGTATATAATTCATCTACAGCTACTGAAAGTGGCTTTGGCTCTGAAACAATCTTGATATTCTCTCTATTTACCTCTTTTACAGGGTCCTTAGAGTCTGTTACCACGCCTCTCTCTTCAATAATCTGTCTAGCTCTCTTAGATGTAGCCATAACAATAGAGTATCTACTCTGTACCACTGGCTGCTCGCCTGGTTCTACGTCGCTATTTACGACCTCCATTAAGTCACTATATGATGGATGTAACATAAAAATGCTCCTTTCTATGATCAGAATTACATTAAGTCAGCCTTAATCTGACTAATGAATTCCATATTATTCTTTAACTCACAACGTCTTGCATTGATAATGCCATGTACAGTCTGTACACATTCATCTAAATCATCATTGACTACGATATACTCATAGTGATCCATGTATTCAGCTTCCTCTGTTGCACGCTTCATGCGCTTTGCCACAACGCTTTCTGTCTCTGTACCGCGTCCAATTAATCGCTCACGCAAGCAATTGGCATCTGGCGCAGATAAGAATATTAAAACTGCATCCGGATACTGCTTCTTTACATTCATAGCACCCTGAACTTCAATCTCTAAAATTACGTTGTGTCCTTCATTTAATTCTTTCTCTACATAGGCTCTTGGAGTACCATAATAGTTCTCACAATACATTGCCCACTCAATAAAACCATTGTAATCAATCAGGCTTTGGAATTCTTCCGTGGTCTTAAAATAGTATTCTCTACCATCAACCTCACCTTCACGAGGTTCTCTCGTGGTAGCAGAAACAGACAAACCATAGCCATAGTCAGAAACCAAACGCTTTGCTACAGTGCCTTTACCTACCCCTGAAAAACCTGAAATGACAATTAAAGTACCTTTTTTGTTCATATGCATCACCTACTCAATATTCTGTATCTGTTCTCTCACTTTTTCAATCTCAGTTTTTAAATCAATTGCTTTATTGGAAATCTCCAATGAATTTGCCTTGGATAAAATGGTGTTCGCCTCGCGATTCATCTCCTGAGCGACAAAATCCAACTTTCTACCAACAGAACCACCCTCATTCAGAATATCGATGGTATTGTTAATATGACTGGCAAGTCTCACAGTCTCTTCATCTACACAAATCTTATCTGCATAGATTACAATTTCCGTAGAAATACGACTCTCATCAATCGGTGTTGCCCCTAAAAGCTCAGTCACCTTTGCAGTTAACTTCTCACGATACTCATCAATGAGTTGCTTAGAATTCTGTTCCACAAAATCTACCATGGAAAGCATACCTTTAAGCTTATCAATCAGATCCTGCTTCAGCGCTTCACCTTCTTTTTCACGGGATTCCACAAATGCTTCTGCAGCCTGTGTCACTGCCTTTTCAATTAGTTTCCAAAGAGAATCCTCATCCACTGTCTGTTCCTCTAAGGTCAGCACGTCTGGAAATCTTGCAAGTTTAGTTGCATCTACATCCTTCTCAATCATAAATGTGTCTGCAATCTGGGTTAAATACTTCATGTATTCCTTTGCAACATCCTCGTTATACTTAACAAGAACCTGATTCTCTGAATAATCTTCATAAGATATAAAGATGTCAACTTTACCACGCTGAATGTATTGTTTCAACAATGCTCGAATCGAACTCTCAAAAAAACTCAACTTCTTTGGCATCTTAATATTCATGTCACAATATCTGTGGTTGACAGCCTTCATCTCAACCACAACTTTACGGTCTGCCTCAACAATCTCTGCCCGACCGAAACCTGTCATACTTTTTATCATAGGAACCTCCTAAAAGTAGCTCACAACTAACAATTCATTATAGCATAACGCTTCTTATAATTCAAGTGGTGACCTCCCTTATGCCCGTGATGTCAGGCACACTAATCATAGAGTAATTTGTATGATAAATCACATATCCCGGCTTTGCTCCTGGTGGCTTTTTCAGTTGTCCACGTTTGGTATAATCAATCTCTACCTTTGGCGCTTCTTTGCCAGAGGAATAATACGCAGCTAATCTGCCAGCTTCCTCATAGGTACTGTCAGGAAGCTCCGATGCACCCTCTAGTTTCACAATAACATGGGACCCTGGCATCTGCTTCGCATGAAACCACATATCCCCTGCATTTGCAAACTTGAAGGTCAATTCATCATTTTGCAGATTATTCTTACCCACATAAATATGAAATCCATCTGAGGAAACATAATGAAATGGCTTACTTTTCTCAGAACGAACCTTCTTTGACGTACCGCCCTTACCTCTGATATACCCTGCTGCAATCAATTCCTGCTTTAACTCTTTTAAGTCAGCCTCCGTCACTGCAATATCCATAGCCGTTTGTACTGACAGCAAATAGTCAAGTTCTGCTTTTGTCTCCTCGGTCAAAGTAGAAAGTGCTTCGTAAGTTCTTTTTAATTTGTTATACTTCGCAAAGTACTTCTTTCCATTTTCCAGAGCAGAAATGGTGGCATCTAAAGGAATTGTAATCTCCTCGCCATCATAATAATTGATAGTCGTAAATGACTTCGCTCCCGGTTCAACACTGTAACCATATGTGTTGATCAATTCACCATATATACGATACTTGTCCCGCTTATCTGTATCCTTTAACTGCTTTAATTGCAAATCATATTTCTTACTTGTACGCTCTATGGCCGTAGTGACAATCCTTCTAAGGTCATAGGACTTTTGACGAATACGGGTTACCGCCTCTTTCTTAGCATAGTACTGATACAATACTCTAGAAATAGACGATTCCTGAACCTGTTGTAAATCCTGGTACATAGATAGCGGAACTGCAGAAAACTCCTTTGGTACTCCATTTTCCTCATAAATAACAGGTGCAAAATGTTCTGCCTGTATTTCCTCTATAAATGCCTTCAATGTATCAAAAAGACGATTCTTCTCCTCCACTGAAAGTGACGCTGTTGCCATATCACCATCCAAACCGGCACGGAAACAAATCTCCTGACCAATCACACCACTAAAGCCTGTAATTGAACCAAAGATTGCTTTCGCCAAAGATGTAGGCTTTGTCATAATCACTTCCTGAAAATACTTCTCATCTACATCATATGGAGAGCATTTTTCCTGATTTGGTGGAAATTCATATTGTCTGCCTGGTAGCACCTCTCTGACAGAACTAATCTGTGCTCCAATGTGCTTGATACTATCAATAATCTTATTATCTTCATCTGTGAAAATGATGTTGCTATGCTTACCCATTATTTCCACAATCAGTTTCTTTTCTCGCAAATCCCCTAATTCGTCCAAATGAGAGATTCGAAACTCGATAATTCTTTCAAAGCCTGGTTGCGATATGCCAACAATCCTACCGCTTCCGATATGCTTACGTAACAGCATACAAAAATTTGGTGCAGTCATAGGATTCTGCTTATTATCCTCTGTAAGATACACAAGCGGTAACGAAGCAGACGCAGAAAGTAACAATCTAACAGTACCTCTGCCACGCTCCTCTGTCTTTGGAAGTTTTATCACGATATTCAATTCATCCATCTCTGGCTGATATATCTTGCTAATTCTGCCATCCATCAGGCAATGCTTTAACTCTGATACAATACCCGCCACACAAACACCATCAAATGCCATATAGGTCTCCTAACAAAGAAAGATAAGGGACTGTTTAAAACAGCCCCTTACCATACTTATCTGAATCTTTCGCATCCTTTCGGAGCGACTCTATAATGTCCTAAAATGGACACAAACATTCATATAACTCTTGATACTTCTTAGCTGACTCGCCCCATGAATAATTCTGTTCCATAGCACGATCTACAATCTTATTCCAGTTTTCTTTGTGATCATAATATACACACTTTGCATAGTTGATTGCATTCAAAAGCTCATGTGCGTTATAGTTTGCAAAGCTGAAACCTGTACCAACCTGCTCATACTCATTGTATGGTTCTACAGTATCCTTCAAACCGCCTGTCTCACGAACAATCGGTGGAGTACCATAACGAAGTGCCATTAACTGTGTTAATCCACATGGCTCAAATCTGGATGGAACCAACATAACATCTGCACCGGCATATACCATATGAGACTTTGGTTCATCGTAATAAATATTAGCCGAAACCTTTGCAGGATGAATACCCTGATAATAGCGGAACATGTTCTCATACTTTGCATCACCGGTTCCGATGATAACAAACTGTACGCCATCCTGACAAATCTCATTCATAACACGGTCAATCAAGTCAAGACCCTTCTGGTCAGTTAATCTGGAAACCAAACCAATCACAAACTGCTTGTCATCTACAGGAAGTCCCATCATCTCCTGTAATTTCTTTTTGTTCTCTTTCTTTAACTTCTTCCAATTCTTCTTTGTGTAATTCTTATGAATCAATGGATCTGTCTCCGGATTCCAGATGTCATAATCAATACCATTCACAATGCCCCATAAAGACTCATGTCTTGCCTTCAACAAGCCGTCTAAGCCTTCACCATAATAAGGTGTCTGAATCTCATAAGCATATGTGTTACTTACGGTTGTAATCTTATCAGCGTATACAAGACCACCCTTTAACATGCTGGCATCCTTGTGAATCTCTAACTTATCTGGAGTAAAGAGATAATCAGGAAGTCCTGAATACTCTTTGATCGTCTTAATATCCCAACGACCCTGGAACTGCAAGTTGTGAATCGTCATAACAGACTTCATGCCACTATAAAATGGATTGCTTGCAAATAATGTCTTCAAATACACAGGAATCATACCTGCCTGCCAATCATGACAGTGAACAATATCTGGTTGGAAGCCAATTGCAGGAAGACATGACAGTGCAGCTTTGGAGAAATAACAGAACTTCTCAATATCCCACTTCACATCACCATATGGAGTAAAGCCATTGAAATAATACTCATTATCAATGAAATAGAACTTAACTCCTTCATACTCTAAATACATAACACCAACATAGAGCTGCTTCCAGTCCATGTCCATATAAAAATGAGTAACATAACTCATCTTAGATCTGAACTTCTCAGGAATACAAAGATAATTCGGAATAATTACTCTGACATCATATTCATTTTTATCAAAAACCTTTGGTAATGTACCAACAACATCTGCCAAACCACCAGTCTTAATAAATGGCACACACTCAGATGCAATATATGCAACTCTCTTCATTCTAACTTCCTCCCAATCATGCTAATTACAAACATAATGTACGTTGTTTTAGTATAGCATATTTTCCCTCGGAAGGAAACCTAAATTTACATATTTTAGGAAGTTCCCTATGCCTGAATATGATATGCCAATCGAATTTTATCCGCTATCAATGCTATAAACTCCGAATTTGTCGGTTTTCCTTTTCCCGCACTGACAGTATAGCCAAATAATTCTTCTATTCTATCAAAACTACCTCTATTCCAGGCAACCTCAATGGCGTGGCGAATAGCACGTTCCACACTGCCTGCAGTGGTTTTATACTTGGCAGCAATGGCTGGATATAATAATTTTGTAATATAATTTAACTGATTCATATCCTGAATTGACATGAGAATGCCTTCTCTTACATACTGATATCCTTTAATGTGAGCAGGAATCCCTATCTCTAAGATGGTATCTGTTACCTCCTGCTCCATAATATCCCTTAACCGTTCCTGCTCTCCATGACCTTGTCCCATCTCATCCATATTCTTGCACTGTTTCAAAATCATACGAATACGAGTCATCATCGTTTCGGAATTCATAGGTTTTATAAAATAATATGTGGCCCCTAATGAAAATGCACTTTCAGCCATAGTATCTAACATTGTTTTGGTATACATAAAACAATGGACATCCTGATGCTTCTCATTACCATATAACTTTTCCAAAACAGCCAAACCATCCATGCCTGGCAAAATCACATCCATAATTACGATTTCTGGATGTTTGTCCAAAATATTCTGATATAGTTCTTGTCCGTCAGCAGTTCCAATAATTTCTTCATCCTCTTGTAAATATGGCTGCAACTCCTGTTGCACCGCTTGCCAATTCAAATCTCCAATCATAATTAGCTTCTTAGACAAAACCACACCTCCTACGCACTCTTCACTTTACTTTCCAATCTAATCTTATCTGCTATCATTGCGATAAATTCCGAATTGGTTGGTCTGCCACCACCTTGTTTCAGTGTGTAACTGAAATATTCCATCATTTGTTCTGTCCTGCCACGTTCCCATGCAATCAATATCGCATGGCGAATCGCCCGCTCTACCCGTTGTGCAGTTGTTTTATATTTTTCAGCAATTTCCGGATATAATTGTTTGGTAACAGCATTTAAAATGTCCATATCGTTAACCGCTAACATGATTGCATAGCGCAAATACTGATACCCTTTTATGTGCGCAGGTATTCCAATATCATGTAACACATTTGTTACAACCACTTCCTTATCGTAGTTATGATTCACAGCAATATATCTTGACAACTCCTTGCCTGCAATTCTTTGGTGTCCTGCTGAGGAAATTCCGTGTAACACACTATAAAACAAAGAGTGCTCCATATGTTTTTCCATTAACCAAACATTTTCATAATTACTAAAGACTTTTAATCTTGCTTCTGTACCTTTGGGAACAGCAACCATCATTTCCACTTTTTTCTTATGATTCTGACATGCATCTACAATACTGAATACATCTGTACCTGAAATCAAATAATCCATAACAACCAGATTCACCTCTTCTGATTGTAAGATTTTCATACATTGATTACCATCCAATGCTGTCAAAATATTGCAACCAGTGTCCTCCTCCTGTATCATCTGCGTGATTTTCTTCATCCATTTTTCATCTGCGCTTGCAATCAATACCTTCATATTCAACCTCCTGTCTGATTCCATTGATTTTATTATAAAAATCCTAATTCCGATATGCACGCATTTTCATCCTGCAAATTCTTTCTAAATATTTCAGAAATGTTAATAATCAGACACAAACAGACTTTATTCGTGCAAGCCCGATGGTGCTCGCCGCTTCGCAACACACAAAAAAAGAAACCGTCCGTAGACAGTTTCTTTTCTCTTACTTAAACATATGATTTCCAATTTTTAATCTGTGATTCTTTACATATCCGGAAAAGAATAAATATGACTTCATCTGAATCTTCTTACCCTTATATGTAACCTTTGTATCACCCTTTAAAACAGCCTTAGCCGCTTTAATACATTCCTTATGATTCTTGGTAGTAAACTTACCATCGTCATAAGCCTTTAATGCTCTGCTCATGGCACCATTACGAACTGGTGAGAACTGATACTTCTGATAAATAACACCTTTTACAGTATTAGGGTAAAGCTTAGAACGTACTCTGTTCATAACAACAATACCGACTGCCTTCTTACCGGCATAGCTCTCACTACCTGCTTCGCAGAAGATGATCGCTGACATTAATCTAAGATCCTTCTTAGTATAGCTCTTCTTTTTCTTAGACTTAGCTGTTGACAATTCTGTTACTGTTGAATCAGTGGTCTGACTCTCCGCTACAGTCGTCGTTGGTATAGTCTGTGCAGCCTGCACACTTAAACTCTGAGTTGCAAGGGCAATGCAAAGAATAAACATTGCAATTACCTTTTTCCATGTTTTGATTCTCATAATAACTCCTTCGTTACACTTTCGTTGCTAGTCGTAACTTTTTTGTAACATTTCGTAACAATTATAACATGGAAATTAAATATGTCAACCCCTAAAAATAAATCAAGATTTTGTGGTTTTTCGTCTAAAATTGACAGAAAATTCACAAAATCTTGTATTATCGTCTATTTAATTGAAAATCCCGCTAAACCAAATGCTCCAGGACCACCGTGTGAAGTAATTACTCCATTTGCTTGAATCCATTGTAAAGATTTGAAACCACATTCTGTAGCAGTCTGCTTTACCGCTTCCTTCACTTCATCAGACAATCCAATAATAGTTACAAACCAAAGACAGTCCTTTTCCAACTGATAAGACTCCGCATAATCTTGAATCAATTGTGTCGCTACTTTTATCATCTTACCTCGATACTTCTTTGTAGCAACCAGTTTACCATCCAATAATTCAATACATGGGTGAATGCTAAGTAAACGGCTACCAATAAATGCCACATTACTTACACGACCACCGGCACGTAAAAATTCCAGATTGTCCGGTGTAAAGCACATTCTGGCTCTCCGACTGTAATCTTTTGCAACTTCTAACAATGCCTCTATCGTAACATCCGGATGCTCTTGCAAATACTTTGCAACTGCAACTACAATCATACCCTGACCAATGGACACATGCTGAGTATCCAACATAGTTACATAATCTCTGTCTTCACATGCAATCACACAGCTCTGATAAGAACAGGTTGTAACAGAGGAATATGCAAGATATAAAATCTGCGCTTCCGGATACTGAGCATGTAGCTCATCTAATTTTTTAATAAAATCCTCTGGAGTACTTCCACTTGTCTTAGGAAGTTTTCCTGTCTCTTTATAGTAATCAATAATCTTCTGTACAGGAAATGAACCATCATCCAATGTGGTATCATCAAAACTAACATGCATTGGCACTAATTCAATTTCATACTGCTTCGCTAATTCCGGTGTAATATCTGAACCAGTTTCAGCCAAAAGAATAATTCTTCGCATAACTACCTCACAATTCTAAATAACAATATTTACAAAACTATCTTATATCGTTTTCAAAACCGTGTCAAGTGGTTTATGTTGCACGCAAAGTTTGTGTGCAACACAACGATAAAAGGACTACATTTCATAATATAAAATTGTGTCGCGGAGTTCTGCTGTTTTCATGCCGCCGGCTTTTTCATATTTGTTGTATACGCCCTGATAGCGTTGCAGTTTCTTGCCATTTTCCGCATCGAAACGGATGATGGACTGTTGGTAGAGTGGGTTTTCTTTCAAGCCAACTCTGATTTGCTTTACAAATGGACAATAGCGAATCAAGATGTCTCGAGACACCTTATTCAGACGGAAACTACCTTTGGATTCAAATTTAATCCAATTGATATAGTCTCTCACAAAGACCTCACGATAATTGTTCTTTGCGCGAACCAATGCACCCTTCAATTTTTCCTTTGCATCTGCAGATAAATCATGACTTTTTCGATAGAACTGCAAATAATCGCAGTATTCTGCTGTTAAGGATTTCTCGCGCACATCATTCCAACGCATACCCTGCATTCTACGACACATTTCCCAACGGAACCGTCCAATAGCTTCTAGCATCAAATCATCTAAATCTACAGCTGTTAATATAGGAAACATAAATCGTCCCGGTGTATCGCTCTTCTTGGTAGATATTTCCTGCCACATCATTACTTTTGTTCCTGCATTTGGCATTAATATGATGTCTGGCAAAATCTCTTTCATAACCCTGTCATTGTTAATTCCATATTCCGGATCAGAAAACGGAATCTCCCTATAAAAGGCAGAATAATCCACCTTACGCACCTCGTTCATGGCTGTTTCCAACTTTTCTGCTGTCACTAGCATCTTATCAACTGAATTAATAATGTCATTGGCATGCAGTATTGGGCAGAAGGTAGTGATTTTGCCATATGTAGTCTTATTGACAGCAGGAAACATATTGCGAATTTCAAATTCTACCCGCATCTCTCTATTGTTATAACAAGTTCGTAATTCTTCCTGTTTCAGTTTTCCATTCTTATGCAAATCTGCTAAGTAAGCAGCATAATCCATGTCAAATTCATTTTTAGAAGGTTCTTTTTCTCCTTTGTAGACACATTTTAACCATCTATAGATAGTAAAAATTCGTTCTGACTGACAAATATCCAGATGTGCACAGATATCATACAGTTCTCTAGAATACTCTTCTCCCAAATAAGACACGTCCATAAATCCAAAATTTAAGAACATCTGTAATACTGGTGTCAATGTGCTTTCACATTTCACCGCCCGCATAAACACCTTAAAGTAAATATCATAAAACAGTCCGGTAATTTTCTTTCGCAAAGCATAGGTAGTACTGTCGGTGGAAAGCATATCCGGCAAATCACGGTATTTTGTAATCTGAGTACTGATATCTTCTATCTCATCGTCAGAATAACCTGCATATTCCAAAATATGCCCAACACAATCCATGCCTACAATATCTATCTCTTCATGCATATGATGCTCCTGACCTGCCTTGCTACCGGAATAATCATAATTCTGAAACTCATTTAGTCTTCTTTGTAACATTCTTGGATTGTATATTCGCATTTTTTCAGCAAATACTGCAATCTCATTCAATTTCTCTGAAACGTCACCAATACCATATTTTTTGCGTTGCATTTCGATAGCAAGTTCAAAATACAACTCAAATAAATCGCTTTCATTCTCGCCAAACAGAATATCGCGGTTATAGGTTAAATAAGACTCCATCTCACCAATACCTTGAGCAAATCGACGCATCTGCGCCGCCGCTTCCATGATTACGCCTATGGTAAGGCTATCATCTCTACCCATCAACTGAATATAATCCTGCATAAAGTTCTTAACAAGACTAACACTGTTGTAGATTTCCCAGTTATCCGCCTTATGTATCATAGTCAAAGAATTAAAATGTTCAATCTTTGAAAAATGCTTCTGTTCCACCTTGTGGTTATAGCAAATCATTCTATAATCATTGAACATCGATTCCACAAATGCATGGAATTGCGTTGCCCTATTATATAAATCTGAATACAATCCCAACAACTGATGGCGTTGTTCAATTGCCGCTCGTAAAAAGACATTACGAATCTTTTCCTGTCCAGCCAATATCTTTTTGATATCATCTGCGTCATTGCAAACAAAGGCTGCAAGCACAGTATCCTCCGCTGCAACATAATCACTGGCATAGATATCCCGTTCCAACATACCAATAATGGCATTCTTTCCAAGCTTGATTTTCGAAAAATCAAAAGTCTGGATAACAGACCCCTCTTGTACCAGGTACCAATAATTCACTTTATCGTGTTTTTTTGCAATCAACTGATTCTGTTTAAATGTTAATAGTTCCATGCTGTGCCTTCTTTCTGTCTTACAATCTTCATTTTATAACATCTAATGTAGTTTTTTATGATTCATAGGCAATTTTTAAAGTCTTACCATCAACTGCTATTCCTTTACTAAAGGTAATTGGTAACTTCTGCGTAGCCGAAAAGCCAATGGTTTCACCATGCTTTAATGTCACATCACTACTCAGTACATAAGCTGTAATGTCATACATAAACTCTCTTATTTCGTTCAAATCAGCCTTGTCAATATCCACATACACTTCTATTTCGTGCTTACCAAATTTACGCATACCGTATGTATAAATGCCTGCCTGCTTTTGGCTTCTATAAATTCCAAACCAAACCCAGTCAAGAATTGGAAGTTCATCCTCCTTCATCATATCAGCTACATCACGATAAAACTCAGGCTGAAATACTGCACCATCCGTATAAACTGCCAATGCATTCTCCTGCTTTAAACAAGTAGCAACTGCCTTTGTAAATAATTGACCACGCTCTACCATATTCGGATTGTCACCCAATATGGATACAATCAATTGTGCCTTATGTTTTTTTGTAGTTTCGACAGCATCCTCCCATAAATAATTTGCCGCAGCAAAATGTTCAGCCTCACCATTTGGAATGGCTACTGGGATATAGCCAATCATTAAGCGAGAGCCTTCCACCTCCACTACAATCGCATCTTTTCCGTCCTCGTCCGAATCATCCAACTCTTCATGAATATCTAAATTCCAGTCCTCTAAAAAATCTCTTTCCAGCTTATCTCTATCCCAGCTTGCATCTTCCAGTAATACGAAACCGATAAATGCACCTTCACCGTCTACTTTTTCCTGCGCTTTATTCTTTCCAAAACCAAATAATCCCATTTTTCTCCTCCTTATTTCACCTTTATCTTTTTTACCTTCGACCAAGCTGAATAAATCTTTTTGGTCTTTCCATTCACCTTAACATTCTTATATGTACGCACTCTCACATAATACGTTTTCTTTGATTTTAATCGCTTTATAGTTTTTTGAGTGGTCTTGTTTTTCTTCACTAACACTGTTTTCGTAACAGATTTTGTGAACTTTTTATTTGTACCATACTGAATCTCATATCCCGTAATCTCAGCAGTCTGCTTCTTCCATTTTAAAGTAAAGCCTTTTTTCTTTGCTTGAATAGACTGAATCGCAGTTGCCTTCGGCTGTATAGTAAAACTTTTTTCCACTGTGCCTGCATAATGATTACCAAAGGTTACAATCACTGTGGCAATGCCAACTTTTTTATTATTCCTATAGGAAACCTGATAATCCGTTCTCGTTAACACTGTCCCCTGGCTATCCTTTATGGTCACAGTTGGTTTCTTTGCCTTGCCTGAATATGTATAACTATTTTTTGAAAGGGTAACAGCCTTTACCCTATAAATGGTTTCCTTTGATACCAGTTCGCCACAAACCGTACACTGTTTTGCAATATAACCATCTGCTTTTGTTGTTGCAGGTTTCACAATATCCTTGCATGTATCATGAACGTGAGGTACATCTGGGATTGTTGGCTCGTCCGGCGTCGTCGGTTCATCTGGTGTCGTTGGCTCGTCCGGCGTCGTTGGCTCATCTGGCGTCGTTGGCTCGTCTGGAGTTATTGGCTCGTCTGGGGTTGTTGGCTCGTCATCTTCCTCTGTACTATTATCATTAGAATCATAGAACTCTACCTGAAATGTTGCTTTGACCGTATCTAAGGCTTTTACATCAGCTACGGTCTCCGGTGCTTCTTCATAATAGTCAGAACAAAGTAAAAAAGTATAATCTCCTACATTGACTGTACTTTGACTATCTGCATAAAAATAGTAACGTCCCGGATTCTCTTCACATGTCACAAATTCAACAGGATTCCTCCAGTCCGTTTTTGCACTGGCATTTTCATCTAACCAATCATCTGTCTTTATGGCAACTATCATGTCATACGCATATAATAGCATATCCTTTACAGTATCTGTATCTATCACTGCTCCATCTGCATCCTTCCACTGAATGCAGCAGTAAGGAGCATTTTCTGCAGGTTCAAAATTTGTACTCTTAATTGACTGCACATCAACTCTCTGAGGAGTTGAAAGGACCTCAATATCCGTGACAACCGGATATACCTCCTGTTCTAGTTCATATGTAATCCAACAGTTATTCTCCATTACCAATTCGTAGCTTACAGTCTTCGTATCCGGTAAATCAAAACCTGCATTGAATTCTTCGATACTGGATGCTGTGATATAGGTTTTCCCATCTGTAAATGCACCTGGAAAATTCTTATTATCCGTTTGAAAAACAGTTTTCCCTTTCACAGCACCTTGAATGGTAAGGGAACCTAATTGATTCAGTACCAAAATACCTCTGGTATCTATTGCATTTGCAACATCTAAAATACCTCCAGTCACATTACCTGTCACAGTTACATCTGTCATACCGGATGCGTCCAGGCATGCACCATTTTGAATGGTGAGATTGATAAATCCCCCCTCTAACAATTGTAATTCAGCGTGATTATCCAATACTACAGTTCCCACCGACTTCACACTACTACGATTTAGAATTGTCTGTGATACTTGTAACTTGGTATTGACATTGCCATATACTGTTAAATCTCGCACATAACCAGTGCCACTAACTGTAATATTTGCACCGGAATTGCACTGTGTATCTATACCATCACGAACAACCACATTGGGGCCAAGGGTAACGGTAGCCTGACCATCATATGGAACCTTGCTGTCTTCACCTGCATCATGTCCCATATACACCCCTTGTAGAATGGTGTTACTGTTGGCATTCTGAATTGTAAGAGATGCATGGTCTCCTACTGCAGTATTCTCAAAGCCTCCTGCATATACTGTTGGCAACAATTCCTCTTCCGAACCACCAAGTCCGCCAAGACCGCCATCACTACCAGCCAAATAACAATCGATATTGTCCAATGTCAAACTATACCCAGCCAAAAATATTTCTCTATGAGGCACACTGCCTAATGCATTACTAGAATTAAAAAACATCTTCAAATCCTGTATCACCACATTATCGCCACCAAGCTGTAACGGACAACGGAGATATAAACTTCCCTTCTCTCCACCTTTCAATACGGTCCCCTCTGGAAGCATAAAAGGCAACATCTTACCGGAATCATTTGACGTATCTCCTACAGTTAAAGCTGCATTAATAATAATTGGACTTTGTCCAGCATTCAAAGCCGCCTCTAACTCCTCTTCAGTGGTTACTGTCACTGAATTATCTATATTCTCCATTGCCATAACCGGCTGATACATCATCTGTATTGTCAAAAGAAGGCACATCATCAGTGCCATCATGCGTGTATGTAACCTATTCATAAATCCCCCTCCTTAACCATGCATTTATTATATCACAGTTCCCGGATTTCGTCTTGATTTTAGGATATTTTTATAACATCTCTACATATTTATATGGTATACTGATTCTATGATTACAGCAGAAAGAGGTACATCACTTGTTTAACATCAATAAAACATTTCAAGAAAAATTATCAGAGACGCTTAAAGCAGTCATTCCCATTTTGGCTATTGTACTGATTTTGTGTTTTTCCATAGCACCGATACCACCAAGCATATTGATGACTTTTCTCATTGGCGCAACACTATTAATCGTTGGAATGCTTTTCTTCAATGTAGGTGTTGATATGTCTATGACACCAATCGGTGAACGGGTAGGTTCCATCATAACAAAATCAAAGAATTTATTTGTAATTATTCTGATTACATTTATTATGGGCTTTATTATTACCATATCAGAGCCAGACTTACAGGTGCTTGCACAACAGGTTCCATCCATTCCAAATCTCACACTGATTTTCGCGGTGGCGTTTGGCGTTGCGGTATTTCTGGTAGTTGCATTCCTACGTATGCTACTGGGTATTCCACTATCCAGGTTATTACTGATACTCTATGCTGCAGTGTTTATTCTGGCATTTATGGTTCCCGGTGACTTTTTAGCCATCTCGTTTGATTCCGGCGGCGTTACCACGGGTCCTATGACAGTTCCGTTTATCATGTCCTTTGGTATCGGTATTGCTTCTATCCGAAGCGATAGGCATGCTGAGGACGATAGTTTCGGTTTGGTAGCGCTTTGTTCCATTGGTCCGATTTTGGCAGTCTTATTATTAGGTATGATATACCATCCGGAATCTGCTGAAGCGGTTTCAGAAGCAATTCCGGTCATTGATAACACTGTTGATATGTGGCGATTGTTTATGGAAGAAATACCTCACTACATGAAAGAAATGGCAATGTCCATCCTTCCAATCGTAGTGTTCTTTGCAATTTTCCAATTGATTGCCAGAGACATTACAAAACGAGCACTGATTAAGATTATTGTGGGTATCATCTATACATATTTGGGGCTTGTTCTATTCCTAACCGGTGTCAATGTCGGTTTCATGCCAGCTGGTAATTATTTAGGACAGACCATCGCCGGACTATCTATTTCATGGATTATTGTACCGATTGGTATGATTATTGGTTACTTTATCGTATTGGCAGAGCCTGCTGTATTTGTCTTAACAAAACAGGTTGAGGAAATGACCTCAGGAGCCATTTCAGCAAAAGCCATGGGATTAAGCTTATCCATTGGTGTATCTCTTTCTGTTGGGCTTGCCATGATTCGAGTACTGACTGGCATTTCCATTCTTTGGTTTTTGGTTCCGGGTTACTTTATCGCTTTGGTCCTTACCTTCTTTGTACCAAAGCTGTTCACCGCCATCGCATTCGACTCTGGTGGTGTTGCGTCTGGTCCGATGACTGCCACTTTCCTACTGCCATTTGCCATGGGAGCCTGTGAGGCATTAGGCGGAAATATTATTACCGATGCCTTTGGTATTGTAGCTATGGTAGCCATGACACCATTGATTACGATTCAGATTATGGGCTTAATATTTAAGATGAAAGAAAACAAGCTACACAAGGATATCGCGGTGGAGAGTACCTCTCCTATCACGGACACCTACGACGATATGGAAATCATCGAATTATAGTAACCTGCGGTTAATATAGTTGTTAGAAATGAGGAATATATGGGAAGTTTATATTTAAAGACCACCATCGTGGATCGAAAAATTGCAAGCAAATATTATGAATTATTCCAAGAGAATAATCTGCATGTTGCATTTTGGACACTTGGAATCGGCACTGCTTCTAATGAGGTGCTGGATTATCTCGGTTTGGATTCCAGTGAAAAGTCGGTTGCCTTTTCTGTACTGGAGGAAGATAAATGGCTGGACATCAAAAAACAACTACAAAAGAAACTCAAAATAGATGCCCCCGGAGGCGGTATATCATTTATCATTCCATTAAGTAGTGTAGGTGGAAAACATACATTACAGTTCCTATTAGAGAGTGAGGATTATCAGAAAAAGGAGGAATCTACCTTGCAGAATACAAACCATGAATTGATTATTGTCATTGCCGAACAGGGCTATACAGAACTGATTATGGACGCAGCCAGAGGCGCCGGTGCATACGGTGGCACTGTTATCCACGCAAAAGGAACCGGTATGGAAATCGCTGAAAAGTTCATGCACATGTCCCTTGCAGCAGAAAAAGAAATCATCTTTATCGTAACAAAAACAGAAGGAAAGAATCCAATTATGAAGGCAATCATGGAACATGCTGGTGCAAACAGCAAAGCAAAAGCCATTACCTTCTCTCTCCCTGTTACAGATACAGCAGGACTTCGACTAATTGAAGATTAATTTAGAAAAATGCCATTATAAAGAAAAAATCTTTATAATGGCATTTCCTTTTACGCTATTAAAAACATAACAAAGCCTGCTAACAACATCATGATACCTGGAACAATATACTTACGTGGGTGATGATATAAATCACTTTCCAGTTTCCAATCCTGCAATGGAAAATACCACTCCATTACAACAGATAAAATAGCACTGATAGGAGCGAATACAACAGCTATTACTATCATGAATGTATCAATGCTTCCACATTGTATCCTCCAACTCATCGCATAAAGCAAGTTGATAAAGAGATTCACGGTAGTCAAAAAACAACCATACTTCACACAAAACAGACCACCCTGCCCTGGCAACATTTTGACAGCTCGTTGCAAATCCCTATCCACAGATAACAATATACAAAGCGGAGTATTAATACTAAGGATTCCAAAGCCAATTGGCATAATTTGCATCCCTTCAAACTCTTGCATCATCATAGGTAATACGATAGCTACACCACATAATCCTACAGTATTGATTAAAAAATTCTTATTGGCGCATAAATACCGCATAATATATATAAACATATCTCCGCTTACTTTTCTGCTTTGATACTTCGACTTTAACTGAACCGGCTGATAAAAAGCATACGCATCTTTTAAAAGAAGCCCTTTCAGAATCTCTCTTTTTTCACTTCCCTTACATGCATATAATATCATTGCTATTAAGCAACCTATCATGGCACATAATAATGAAACAACGATATGAATCGGCCTCCATGTACCTACAGCAAAGAACAAAGCTAAAACAACACTACTCTTATTTACCAATACATACATACTCATTGTAGTCACATAAGAACAAATAAAATCTTTCTGCGAAAATGGAAGAACCAAAATCCCCTTTAAGTTGTTTGCATTCTGCTTTGAGCAAAGTGCTTGCCACATGATTCCAAAAGGAAATGTAACACTAACCAAATATAACACAACCGGGGCAATATCCATCTTGAATTCAGCAAAATATACTCCTGCGAATACAATAATCGCTATCATTATACTTTTTTTCAGGCCTTCATACTTAGCACCGAATAATTGCTTTGCAAGTGCACTAAATAGCATCATTTTCACCAAGCTCCTCTCTAATCTTTTCAGAATTTATCTCATCTTTTTCAAATACTCTACTAATTTCACCATTTTCCAAAACTAACACCCTATCTGAAGTCAAACAGATACTTTCCATAATGTGAGAAGCAAAGAAAAGAGTGCCATACTTTTTATAATTCTCCATGCATTGATACAAATACTCAGTACTCTGAAAGTCTAAACCATTTACAGGCTCATCCAAAAGCAAAAGTTCTGGTTTTAATGCAAATGCTGTAATCAGATACGCTTTCTTTAAATTACCAGTGGATAACTCTTTCAAACAAACATCTGTGTATTTTTCAAAGCCAAAACCAGCAACCAATTCTTCCACATCCGTCAATTCTTTACCATATGCTTTCGCAATATAGGAACTATATTCTCGAAATGTGAAATATTGAAAAGACTGTTCTTCTGCAAACACTACATATCTACTCTTCTTAAATGCATCATCACGAAATTGTAGTTTTTTATCATGCCATTTACACTCCGCAACGCTATAATTCTTCATCAAACCACATAACGTCTTCATAAATGTAGTCTTTCCTGCTCCGTTTAATCCAATTAAGCCAATCACCTCATGACTATTTAATCCAATACTAAAGTCAGTCAAAACCGGCTTATTTTTACCATAACCTACCGTTAAGTTGTTAATTTCTATAAGAATGGAATCTTTCATTCGTATTTACCTCCAAAAGTTAATTTGTTTTGATAGATACATCATACAATCAAATTGGCTCATTTTCATAAATGTCCGTAATCAGTCACTTTTTGTCCGCGAATTAAAAAACAGACTGCCTAGACAGTCTGTTCATATTACTAGAAAAACATGGTTACAATCGCCCTAAATGTATTATCTTGAAAGGAAGTCTCCAGTGTTCCATTGTATTGTTCCGCCGCTACACGCACACTTTTCAATCCCCAACCATGATGATTTTTATCCTTCTTGGTGGTTTTTAGCTCACCATTATCCAACACTAGCTCGCTAGAATAGCTATTTTCTACTTTTATAATGAGCATATGATTGATACGCCTGATCGTCAGATTGATGAAACGATTTTCATCACAGTTTTTCACTGCTTCTAATGCATTATCGAGAAGATTTCCCAGTACAGCCGACAAATCCACACTACTTATATTCGTATTAGGTGGAAATTCTATATTAAGCACCGATTTAATGTTTTCTTCCTTCATAACGGCTAATTTACTATTCAGAAGATAATCAATTGCTTCATCTCCTGTCCATATCGTTTTGGTAATATTCTTTATAGGCGCCTGCAGTGCATCCAGATACTGCAAAGCTTCATCCATTTTCCCCTGACTGATGCCAGAACGAATGATTTCTAAATGATTATGAAGATCATGATAAAGTCTTGCATTGGCAGTATAGATTTTATTAAGCTTTTCATAATCCTTCTGCAAAAGTTCACTTTGTTCTGTCAACAGCCTAGCTACAGTTTTTTCCATTTCATATTGGTATGAAAGATTATATGCCAATATGGCAAATATTAAGACCATTGCCCACACCAAATTAGTAAAAACTAAATCTTCATCCAATTTGATAAGTGACTGTTCTGAAATTACAACAATTGCAAACATCGTCGCAATCACAATATATCTTGCCAACTGAAAGGCTTTCGTAGCATTGTATTCTTTTCTGTCAATCAGCACAGCAATAGCAATCATCGCAAAACGGACAAATAACACAGCCTGTAGTTGTTCCAAATCACCTGCCGATACCCCTTCCGCCTTATGTAAAAGGATTGCCCAAACAACAGTGGCAATAAATTCCCATAAATAAACAGCCACTTCATAAAACAGAATGAGAAATAATCCTCGCCCTGGCTTTCTGTTACTTGTCACATATACATATAGAAAAAGCAAAGCCCCTTCCAAACAAAGTTGCTGTGACATATTCGTTAAATTCTGTGCCGCAAACGCAACCACAAATGCCACAGCCACACAATATGCATACATTTTCTTCTCTATTTTAGGGAAGCCCTGTATTTTAGAAACCAAACACAAGCCTAAATAATTTCTTATTAAGTTTAGAATTGTACCTAAAATCAATATATTCCATTCCATTAGATATGCTCTCCCCAAAATTTCGCAATATTTTGTTTGACTTCCTGTAAATGCGACCTACTGATAGGAAGTGCAGAACCATCTTTTAAATGCACCATTGCATCATCAAGTTTATTAATATGTATGATATTGACAATACACCCCCGTTCAATGTAGATAAATTCTGGTGCATTCAGTTCTTCATATACCTGCTGCAGGCTTTTTCTAATCTTAGACACACCATTGAAAGCCACAATACTTACATTTTTACCATCACGTTGCATATACATAATATCCTTATAACGGATACGTTCCATACGATTGTTGTTTTGTATGGTATACTCCTGTCCCGATTCCATTTCAATTAAAACTGCCGCATCCTTCACCGCCATGGAAAGGCGTTCTTTTATATCATTCTTAGGCACATATCTAAATATAGATAATTCATATGCATCAATTGCATATTCCACGTGTGATGTAATAAAAATAATCTTGATATGTGGCAAATAGTTTTTCACTTTTTCGGCTACTTCCATACCGGAATATTCAGGCATTTCGATATCAAGCAAAATTAAATCATAAAAGAAATTATCCTCTGCTATATCTGCTAAAAGATTACTACTTTTGACATAAGTAGTAATCTCATACGCTATTCCAGTTCTCTGTAAGCTCTCCTTTACAATTGCCTCATTATTAGAAACCATTGTTTGTTCGTCATCACATATTGCTATTTTAATCATAATTAAACCTCTTTCGAAGCTGACCAAGCAGAATAATAGGTCCCTAACCCTTTCACTTTTTTATAAGACCTTATCTGAATCTTATATTTCTTGCCCTTAGGAAGCTTCTTTATTGTTTGACAGGTTCCATGTGTCTGCTCCTTTACCGATGTCACATGGTCGTCTCGTTGTTTCACTTCCTCTGGAAAATCTGTTGAAGCAGAATAAGACGATGGCAAATTACCACTTCTCACATGTTCCCATTTTGAAGTTACATTTGCAAAACTGGAATCAATCGGTTCAAATTCATGATAATTCGAGGGAATCACCTCCAGAATACTTATATTCTCCGATTCTTTATCTGTTGCACACACCGTAGATAGCGATTGAGTAAAAACCATAGAGCAGGCAAGCAGGAATACAATCCCCCGTTTTATATATTTTCTGTTCATCTTTACTTCCACCCCTCGATTTTTACACATAATAATCATTCGTATCCCTGTATCCTATTATATTTTGATTTGCATTCACTGACAATATATTTGTATGTTTTATATAAAATCGAGTAGGAGGGAAAATTAATTAGTTTTCCCGACCTCTCACACCACCGTGCGTACCGTTCGGTACACGGCGGTTCAATCAACTTAATATGAATATAATCATTTATCAAAAAAAGTAATCAAACAGTAAAAACCGAGAAATTCACTTCCCGGTTTTTTGAAAATAATCAATTCAAGACTGACTGCCCAATCAACTAATTTACACAAGTCCAAAAACAATGTCGGTGTTAGTGTGTTGATTTTTATTTCCATATGTATCCCCTTAATTCTCCCTATGCTATGAGACAGTCTTTGCATCAGTAGCGTCTCCATCTATATCTTGATTCCGTTATATATTGTCTCCACCTTTTCTTTACTATCTAAAAAGACCTCTGCTATCACTGGCTCAAAATCCTGACCACTTCCCTCACTGATAATCTCGAAACATTGTTCCAGTGGCATAGCCTCTCTATAGCATCTTTTTTCCGATATTGCATCAAACACATCTGCCACAGCCATTATTCGGGCACACAGCGGAATCTCTTTTTCCTTAAGCCCATCCGGATATCCCTTCCCATTCCATTTTTCATGATGACAGCGAGCCACTTGATATGCCATGCTTGTGTATTCATCATTTCCAAGATGACCGAATGTCTCATCAATTATTCTGCCCCCATCTATCGTATGCCGTTTAATAACTTCAAATTCTTCTTTCGTTAATTTCCCCGGCTTTTGCAGTATCACATCTGGAACCGCAATCTTTCCGATATCATGCATAGGAGCTGCCTGACATAAATTTCGTATATAATCCTTTGTCAATATCTCTTTGTAATACCCTCTTGCCCTTAATTCTTCTGCTAAAAGTTTTACATAGGCAGTCGTTCTTTTAATATGACCACCAGTACTACCGTCCTTATTTTCCACTAAAGTCGCAAAACTCATCACCATTTCATTGTGATACCTTGAAATCTCATTTAACGCAGGGTCTTCTTGATTCATATAAATACCGATAACCATAAGCGTAACAACAACGCTAGATAATAATATTTCCGGAAAGATTGCCTGCAATATGGTAATCCCTCCCATTGTCAACAAATATGTCAAAATACTAATTCTTTTGCTTTCTTCGATATAGCTCCTTCTTTGAAAAAATACAACCAAAGTAAACAGTACATAAATGCCAACCATAACAAAACAGGTATAAGCCGATATACCCATAGAATAATTGGTGTAGGAACCTTCTCTGAATTCCAAATCCCCTATGTTCATCACAACTATCAAAACATTAATTATATATGGCAAATGTAGAAAAAACCGTTTTTCTCGATTAGCAGGGATTGCTTCAGTCATACTTAACATATATCCGGACATCATATAGATTACTGTATCAATTCCTATCAGAAATACCAGATGCAGTGCCTTATTCAGAATAGGATTAACACTATCAATATAATTTACGGTCACCGCAGTAACCCCATCAAAAAAAATACAGAAAGTACTCAAAATAAGTATTTTATAAAATATACTGCTGCTTAATGTTTTATGATACCTCTTGCATTCATGGAAATAAATAAAACCAATATATACAACAACTAATAAACAACCTATTTGTAATCTACAATACTCCATACAATCATCCTCAAAAAAACCTTATCCAGAAATCAGTCTTATTTGTTCTCACATGCTTTCGCCATCATATATGACTCTACACTCCCCTGCATAGAACCACCCATCTGAGGCATTGTTTTCTCTCTTTCATCTCTTGGCATCTTCATTCCAATTAGCATACTACGACAGGTCATACCTAGCATCTGTGCAATCTCCTCAAGGGAAAAACTACATGCTCCCGTAGCAGACATAGCAGCGATTCCATGAGCATAGGTAAACATATTATGATACAAGAGTTCTGCCTCGCTCCTTTTTAACAAGAAATCATTTTGGGCCGCCTTAATAATCCTCTCATAATGTCCCTCAGTAATAATAAAATCCACCATCTTAAATCCTTCTCTTTTTTGCATAAATAAAAGAGAAAACAAATTATGCTCCTCAATTGAAAACCGAATATACTGTACGCCAAATCCTTTCATAGGTGGGGTCATTTGAAGACCTTCCTCTACATATTCATTATATAATTTACGAGCAGCCTCTAGCACAGCATGTCGAATTTCTTCTACACTTTCAAAATGAGTAAATATCGTAGACGGTGCTACACCCAGTTTCTTTCCAAGATTTCTAGCAACCACTGCATCTATTCCACTTTCTCTGGTTAGTTCTAAGGCTACCTCAATTAGTTCTTCCTTCTTATACTTTGGTTTCGGTGGCATCATTTTCCTCCTTTTATTCAAAACGCTTATTTCGAAACTTTTGTTCGCAAATACAAATGCATCTTAGCAAACACATTTACTTTTTGTCAATATCTTTATATGACTTATAAGTATGTTTTCTTCCTGCTTCTAAAAAAAACTTCCAGTTTGTCAATTAGCACATCTTTATCTATTGTTTTCAACAGATAATCCTCAGAGTTCAATCCCACAACAGATAAAACACTGTCTCTGTCGCCATGGCCCGTCAAAAACATAACAGGGATTTGTTCAGTTTCAAAGTCGTTTTTTAACATAGACAACACCTGCGGACCGTTTGCTACAGGCATTTCATAGTCAAGAAGTATCAAATCCACTTTATTTCTGCCCAAATAACTTATTGCCTGTACTCCATTTGATGCCATTCCTATATGATACTTATCTTTCAACCATTCATAAACCATCCGCATATAAGTAATATCATCATCCACAATTAGCACTCTCTTTTTCCGGTTTTCTCCTGTGTTTTCGTCTATGTATGAGTTGATTCCCTTTATAAGTCGTTCTATATCAATAGGTCTCTCAAACCATTTTGTTATGAGTTGTTCCGGTACCATCTTTTTTACAAACTCATAATGGGACTGCTCGCCAATAAGTATCAATCCCAGTTCCTTATTCTGTATAATATCTTTAAGATAAACAAGCACATCTGGCGTTTCTTCTAATTCCTCACTCATGAAAAGAATCATTAGTTCTGCTTCACTTGCACACCTTTCGATTTCTTTTATATTTGTGTGTGCAAATGCAGTTTTGATATTCATCCTCTCCAACCTTGTCACAAGGCTCATTGCCAGAAAGCTATCCTTTGCGCTTATGATTACTACCTTTCCAACTTCTGTACTATTGTCCATTGTTACCCTCCATATTTCGTATAGCATCTGATGCTGTCTCGCGGATTCCCTCCCAATCAAGTGCATTAAGCATTTTCTCTATCTTTCTTATTCTTTCTTTATCTGACGTGGATGTATTGTATTTTTTCAGCTCATCCAATATCCCCGTCAGCATTCCGTAATCCATGCTCTTCGCAATCTCAATCATCGTCTGATATGCCTCTTCCAACATATCTGATTCTATGTATGGCAGTTCTTTGTGCTCATCATCAAACACTATAAGTTCACAATCCAAAGAACGATACATCGCAAGAAGCTTCTTCGTATGCTCTTTGATATAATCTACATCATTTCTCTTCCCAGCATCTTCCAATTTCTCAGCAAGCCGTGAAAGTTTCTCCGCCCCAATTATCCTTGCCGAGCTTTTTAAGGCATGAACCTTGATAGTATAGTTTTCTATATCACCCTCCCTATATAACTTAGCAATCTCCTCTATCTTTTCATCTGCTGTCTGATGAAAAACCGATAGAACCGACAGATATCCTTCTGCCGTCCCACAGTTATTCATTCCCACATCTGCATCTATATCAAGAATTTGATAGATAACATTTGGTAATTCCCGTTGTTGTTCTGTTTTTATATCCAAAAGCTCACCGTTGATGTCCCCCCACAATCGGTCATATTCTTTCCAGATATCATTCCCCTTCGCATTTTCATTCATACAATAGCCGATGTCTTCATCAATCATAGCTAGCATCACATCAGCAATCCGTGGATCAAACCAAGTCCCCCTGCATCGTAGGATTTCAGCACGGACGTCTTCCTGCTTCTTTGGCACAGAATACGTTCGTGTGCTTGTCATGGCATCATAGCAGTCTGCGACACAGACAATTCTTGCAACCTCTGGTATGTCCTCGCCACTAAGACCATCGGGATATCCTGTCCCGTCAAAACGCTCATGGTGCCATCTGGCCCCCTCACAAAGCCCTGGCATATCCGTTATCTCTTTCAATATATCATATCCCTTTACAGTATGTGCTTTAACTGTCTCAAATTCATTATCTGACAGATCACAGGATTTGTGGATGATATCCTCATGAACACCAATCTTGCCGATATCATGAAGCAAACCAATCTCAAACAACTTAATCTGCTCACGATCGTTCTTCGCGAGTCTCCTGCCAATTTCCGCGCACAGAACAGCTACTCGTCTAGAATGACCATCTGTATAATGGTCCTTAGTATCCACGGTTTTAGATAATGCAAGCATCATTTCTCTAGTAAGTCTTTTGCTCCTATTTGTCTGTTTTTCTACTTCTTCTTCAATTGACCGCTGATAACGATATAGGTCAATAATGCGTTTAACCCTCTGCTTTAAAACATCCGGCACGAAAGGTTTTCGAATATAGTCCGAAGCACCACCCCTAAAACCATTTTCTTCTGACACAATATCACTATCTCCTGTAATAAGAAGCACCGGAATATCCGATGTATGATTATCATTTTTCAGTTCCTGCATAACATCAAAACCATTACTGTCTCCGAGATGAATATCAAGAATGATAAGCTCAGGAGAAATATTGCGTGCCAATCCTACTGCATCTTCCCTGGCAACACCTACACTGATGTCATAAAGCGGTTCTAATACCGTTTTAACTAAAGCACAAACCGTCTCATCATCATCTATGACAAGTATTTTGGCTTTTTCTAACACTCTGCCATGCTGAATATCCGCTTCCGATATGGATGATTTCTCTATCTTTTCTTTCGGAAGCAATTCCAAAAGCATTCTTTCTAGTTTCATACCATCCACAGGCTTGGACAGATAATCCGTAAATCCTGAATCAAGATACATCTGTCTCGCTCCTAGTATTGCATTTGCTGTAAGTGCCACTGCAGGAGTCTTCCTGTTTTTCTCTGTATTCCGAAAAGCCATCAATGTCTCTACTCCATCCATATCCTGCATCATGTGGTCAATAAATGCAGCATCATATTCATTTGTTTTTGCAAGCTCAATCGCATCCTTCCCAGACAAAGCTGTATCAATGCAAATCTCAGTTTTCTTTAATAGGTTGTGCATGACTGTCAAATTCACTTCCGAATCATCCACTACAAGGATGCGGGCATTTGGCGCATGGAACAATTCGCGATAAACAGTCTCGCCAATATTTGCTTCACTAAACCTGTGCGCATAATCTCCGACCTCATCATGTGAAACAACCTTCTGACTCACGGCAAACGAAACAATAGTTCCTTTTCCGTATTCACTCTGCACATTAAGGGTACTTCCCATAAGTTCAAGAAGCCCTCGTGTAATTCCCATTCCAAGTCCCGTGCCCTCAACCAGCCGGTTTCTTTTTTCTTCCATGCGCTTATATGGAGAAAAGAGTTTTTCCATGTCCTCCTGCTTCATCCCGATACCAGTATCCTCAACGGAAAAAAACAGACAGATTTTATCATCCTTAACCTCCGTAAAATCAATAGTCATAGTGACAGAGCCTTTTTCCGTATATTTAACCGCATTTGTAAGCAGATTCATCACACACTGCCTAATGCGTATCTCATCGCCGATAAGAAGATGCGGTATATGCACATTTACATCAACATTAAACTTCAGTCCTTTCTTAGCAGCCCTGTCCTTTATCATATTATTGAGATCGTTAATAAGGGACGACAACTCATATTGGACCGGTATAATCTCCATTTTCTCCGCCTCTACCTTAGAAAGATCAAGAATGTCATTAACAAGAGAAAGCAGCGTCCTTCCGGCAGACATAATATCTGTAGCATAGTTACGGATACTTTTTTCCTTCGTCTCTCGCAAGATCATCTCATCAAATCCAAGTACCGCATTGATAGGTGTACGAATCTCATGGGACATATTTGCAAGGAATCTGCTCTTGGCTTCGTTTGCGTTATCCGCAATCTCTTTTTGTTTTTCTAATTCCTCCATGTACCTATAATGCTCAGTATCATCCAGCAGCATATAGATTTTTCCGAGACTCTCCTTTCCATAAAGAAGCGTATTCACCTTCGGTGTATAGATTCGCTCTCCAATAGAGATGGTTGTTCCCGCTTGAACAGTGTTATTGATATCGGAAAGCACTTCTTCTGTGTCCGCCCCTTCTACCCCCAGCAATGGGTAAATCTTAGCCGCCTGAGCATTGTAATACTGAACTACACCGTCGTTGTCCACTGCTATGACTCCTTCTGAAATCCTATCAATAACAAATTCCTTTGCTATATCAGTTGTACCAAGAAGATCAAAAGAAAAGATTGCAACAAGCATCAGTATCGTACCGATAAAATATCCCTGCATCGTTACATCATAATAATCCGTCAGTCCCGGAATACCAACCATCTGTATGATAAAAAAAATGCTTTGTATCAGCATTGCAATCATAACGGTTAAAATACGCTTCCGTGACCGTCCACTACGCTCTTTACAATACGCACGGAATAGCCAATACATTCCGCTCAAAATATATACTATCTGCAAACACATATGCAGATGATGCAGTATCCCATTACCATGAGCAATACTTAAAAACATTCCATCTGTCTGTATTTCTATTTCTGTATAATATAGTCTGTGGTTTGTAATCGTCAGTATCGCACCATAAGTTCCCGCATGAATCAGGACCAATAAATACTTTATGACTCTTGTTACTTTAGTTCGGGTCAACTCCGCTACAAATAGGAATAAGAAGAAGGCATACCATACTCTACCAAGATAGGAAAATTTTAGCGCAAGAATGACTTCCGCCTTTGTTTCGGAGGTTAATTCCAAAAGATACCCTACCTCATTCAAAAATGCTGCAATACAACTTAAAAAAAGGTACAAATGCAAGTTGTTCTTCCACCTTTTCACAATGACAACACTTTCTGCAAATACACCTATGATGCACATATATTGTATTCCCAATAAAAACGTCTGTAAATTCATGTCAATTATCATCCTCATTCCTTTCAATCATGGTTTATGAACTCTTGTTTTTAAACATGTGTTTCGAAACTTAAATTCATTATATTTAAACATCTACCTACTGTCAAGTACGATACTTAAAATTCAAAGCTTCTTTCGCTTTTCTTTATATTCAAATATTTCACCATTTTTACGAGTAATGATTTTGCATTTTTCCCAATATAATCATGATTTGTCACACGTTTTTCCAAACAATCCATAAAAAACCGACCTCCCAATCGTTAGATTTTCAGGTCTAACTTTTGGGGGTCGGTTCAAACATCTAGTCTTTTCCTATTTCAGTTCCTATAATAACAGATAACACAAACTCCGGAATATCCTTTTCCTCTATCTCTAACAACATCTGACCATTGTATTTTTCAACTGCATACTTAATATTCAACAAACCAAATCCATGATTTAAAGCATCTTCTTTTTTAGTTACCCCCAGTTTAACTGTACTATTCTCCTGCCTGATAGGATTACGAAACCGGAACAATAACATTTTTCCCTGACAAGACATTTCCAATTGAATAACACGTCTTGATTCTTCTAAATCCGCTACTGCTTCTATAGCATTATCCAAGGCATTAGAAAGTATCGTACATAAATCTATCGGCAACAGTGCAATCGGTTCCGGTATCCTTCCACTCACTTCCAAACGAATTCCTTTTTGTGCTGCTACATGTGCCTTATGTGTGCATATAGAGTTGACCAAGACATGTCCACAATTTATCTCCATATCCCCAGTTTCAATTACGTCGCTCATATCATCCAGATAATTCTGAATTTCTTCTATGGCTCCCTGTTTACACAAATGTTGTAAGCATGCCACATGATGCTTCATATCGTGCTGCATTCTTCTCACTTCTCGCTGTGTCAATCTGTATGCTTCAAAATGCTGCAGCTCCATTTCCAAATAATGCTCATTAATCTTTGCAATTCCCTCATAATAAGCACTTCTGTTTCCTCTCCAAATATAAGCGATTATGGTTACCGTCAAAATGAACATAGTTATATTTATCACGACTATGATATATGTAACAGAGAGAGTTGTTACAGTTGCTTCTTCCAATCCCCAAACAACTGACCCAAGCAAAATAATCAACCATCCGGTCCCTATCAGCAAATTTCTCTCCCAGCGCCCCAGTTTTCTAAATTGAACTTCCTGTTCAAACTGTATTCTCCAGGCTTTTCCACGCCACCAAAACACTAATAATAGAATTAGTGTTAACATATCTATTACAAAAGCACTATCAATCATTTTGTCTGAGGATAAAATGCATTGTAGCAGATAATCTAAGGGCACCATAATTCCAAAGGCAATTCCCATAACAGGAATAACCAAAAAGAATCCTCTAATCCGATGCTTCTTACGCGCCATAAACAGCGAAAGCCCTGCACTAACAAATATAAATACTACACCAAAACCCTCGCCCCAAATCAAATATGCCCCCCAAGTAACACATATCATGAAAGAAGTAATTATTGCGGCAGTTTTACCAAACTTGGGTTCTTGAAAAATGTATCTTGCAATCAATAGTATTATTGAAATAGTAATAACAGTTGATATCAGCATATACACAGCATCAAACATCTTACATTCTCCCCTTCATATGATGAATCATAGCAATTTTAAAGCCTTCCCGGTTCGCTTTGCTAACTGGAATTTCCGTACCATCCTGCATGTAAACATGAGAACCATTAAAGCTTTCCACATATTGTAAATTGACCACAAAGCTCCTATGTACCTGAATAAATGTATTTGCTGACAGTTGTTTCATAAATTCCTTCAATTTTTGCCGAACCAGATACCGTTCCGTAGTTGTCACAATATCCAGGTAGACATTATCACATTTGATATAACACACAGACTTGCAGGGAAGATATCTCTGCACTCCATCACTGACAATAATTACCCTATCCTCGGAACACAGACGGTTTTCAATCGCCTTTAGCGTAGCATGCAATTTTTTCTGGTCAATGGGTTTTGCCAGAAAACGAAACGCCTGAACTTCATATCCATCCATAGCCAATTCAGTATGCGAAGTCACCATCACAACAGGCAAGTCCTCTTTCCAATCATGCAAACGTCGCGCCACTTCCAAACCGTTCAAACCGTCCATTTCTATGTCCAAAAAGACTATATCATATTGTTTATTCTCGCAATCTGCTAAAAGCGCTTCTCCACTATCATAGCACATAGTCAATACATCCAGAGATTTAAAATATAACTCAATCTCTTCTTGTAATTGGGCCTGCATTATCTTTTCATCATCACAAATTGCAATTCTCATACTTTTCACCCTAATTTTTCCACTGCATCAAACGCAGTCAACGTTTCCATTATCATAAAGACCAACATACCCACTGTGGTAAAAGCATATAAAAAAGTAATCTTCTGTGGTTTATTCTCACTGATATACTCACAGATTTTCTTGCGTTTTTTCCAAAGGACGATTACTCCTGGCACAAAAAAACAACCAAATACAATATAACAAACCACATTTTGTACCCCTTCACTATAATTCTTAAGCAAAGCATACATTAAATCCGAAAAGCCATTATTAATCACATGTAATAATATTGCCCACCATATGGAATACTCAATTGCAACATATCCCAAAACAATTCCTACCAAAGCTGCAAAAACAGATTGTGGTATATTAGTATGCATCACACCGAACAAAATGGCCGAAGTTATAATTGCAAATATTTTACCATATTTCTCAATAGATGATAACACAAAACCTCTATAAATCAGTTCTTCTGCAATTGGCGCCATTATAACTGCATACAAAAACATAAACAAGTTTTCAGACACCATCGATGCATCTTCTAAGCTGGTAGCCACCGAATATCCAAAAAGATTAAAACACTTCTCCATCAGCCAAAAAATGGGTTCTACTAACAACTGTACGCCCATAAAAACACAGAGTATCTGAAAGAAATCATTTGCCTTCATGCTTTTATTTGATGAGAACATTTGCTTGGTATCAATTCTTTTTCTAAAATACAAAAACAGAACTGCAACACCTATGATAACCATCACGCAGGATAGCAAACCGTAAAAGCCCTGTTGCTCTATACTTGAAAATACAGCATCAAACTCTGCATCTGTCAAATTCAACCACCCCGGCTGTTCTTTGAAAAGTTTTACAAAAACGCCAATGATACTGACGATAACACATAATATAGTGTATATCACTAACCCCCATGCCATATGATTTACGTTCTTTTTTAATTCCTTCATATTCATTTCCTCTCTTATAATTAGTTGTTTTGATATCTTGATTATAAGAGTTCACAAATGAAATGTATGGAATATGTTGTGAATGGTTTCATTTCTGTTGCGAATGGGATTGAGTTACATCAATAAAAAAGCCATTACAGAGTGCTAAAACTCCATAATGGCTATACATATCAATCTTCTTCTGTACCTTTCAAGTAAATAAGCGCACCAAAAAACAGAACTAGAAAAATCACAAAACCGTCTACTGTGATTGCTTCCTTCCCGGTAGAAGCATTCTCTGGATTTCCTTTTTTGTAATATACAGTTATCGGTGTTCCCTCATTAGCAGAAGCGTTTCCTACCTTAAAGCTCTTTTCATAAACCACACCATCCACAGCATACTCTATAGTCATAACAGTGGTACGTTGTACGCTTCTGTTCCGTGATGAATTATTATTGTGAACTACTCGCGACTCTACGTCCTTTACGTAACCAGTTGTGGATTCCGATGTAGCCATAAACATGTTGCTTCTAAGCACCATAACCAAATTAAAAACTAACATCAATAATCCTACACCTAAAACAATTGCTCCGAACTTTTTTAAACTATTATTAAATAACACCTTACTACTTCTACCTTCCCCTTAAAATCTCAAAAAATTCTATCTATTAAACTTCCCAAAAACCTTTTTTCAAACCATATTCTGCTATTAATTCGCGGTATTCCTGATGATCTCTTAGATAATATCTGGCAAGGAAATCATCCATCAAATTTTCTTTTTCTACATACTCAGATATCTTCATACGCATATGGTCTTCGCGTTTCGCAAGACCCGGCATATCGGAAAGCTCAGATATATCTTCATCTATCAACAGGTTCAAATGAATTTGATACAGAACCTTTTTCCAATCGATGTTATCATCATAAACAGGTTCTTTGATATCCCATCGTTCCAAAGCACGTCTAATAGAGGATGCTCCAATTGCATCGCTAAATCCACACTGTTTTATCTCCTCAACACCTAAATCATACGCGTACTTTACTGCTTCGAAGTATTTCACTGAATCATTCATAAAATAGTCTCCTCTACTATGTATTGCTTCAGAATATCATAACAAAAGTTATAGGTAAAAGCAAATGATCAATATATTAGAAAAAAGCCATAACAGAAGTAAATCTGTCATAGCTTTTTTCAAATGAAATCTGCCTATCTTTACCAGCCAAGTTCCATCAGCCAGTTGTTCAGCATTCTTTCTCTGTCTTTTTCCTGGACAGTCGGATCTTCTGGGCTTACATACTCGCCCTTAATATTACCATCTACAATGTACAATACTCTGGAACACTTTGCGGCAACCTTCGCATCATGGGTTACCATCATAATCGTTGTACCTTCTATGTTTAACTTTACCAGTTCCTCCATTACCTCGTTGGATGCAGTTCTGTTCAAAGCTCCTGTAGGTTCATCTGCAAATAAAACCTTCGGCATATTTATCATACTTCTGCAAATGCAAGCTCTCTGAAGCTGTCCACCCGACACTTCGTTGATGTCGTTATCTGCAATATCAATAATGCCAAGTTTGCGCATTAATTCCTGTCCTCGTGAAACCGTTTCTTTCCGCGATTCCGCATTCTTTTTCGACTGTACCGCTGGAAGAATAATGTTATCGAGAACGGTCAGATTTTTGAGCATATACATCTGCTGAAAGATAAATCCCATTTCGTTAAGACGCAGGTCTGCAAGCTCTTTTGTGTCCATTTTTGCAATATTCTTTCCGCAGAACTCCACTTCTCCTGCAGTGATAGCATCCATACCGGAAACTGCATAAAGCAATGTGGATTTTCCTGAACCAGATGGTCCCATAATAGCTACCATTTCACCTTCAGAAACGGTAAAATTAACATTTTTCAAAACGTTGTTCTGACGTTTGTTTACGATATATGTTTTACAAAGATCTTTTACTTCTAAAATATGATTCATAACAGTTTCCTTTCTTATTCGATGTTTGCAGTATCAGAAGACTTAATTTTTCTTGTGTAAAGTGAAGTCAACCAAGCACTTAATGTAGTTGTCAGTAAGATAATCATCGGGAAAAGAAGATACATCTCAAACGAATTTACCACGTATTCCACTGCGAGTTCCATACCCATCATCTTAAATACCGGGTCAATGCAAAGGTGCGTAAACGGCATTGCCAAAAGTTCGCCTATCATCACCGCAAGTATTCCAACAAATAAAAATCTTAATGTATGATATGCATAGATACCGCTGTTTCTTGTACCAATGGCCTTCATGAGTGCGATTTCTCCCTCTTCTTTCGCAATGAAAGAACGTTCCATTAATACAGTAACAAGCATCGTTAATACAATTGTCAGTATCGTAACCAATAGTTTTACTGCCACCAGAGTATCTGTCACTGAAAGCATTTCTGAGACATCTTCCGCACAGGTATTTACCTCTTTGCAATCCGGAATCAGTCCTTTCATTTGTTCCATTCTGCGCGCAATTTCATCATCGTCCGGTTGATCCGTAAATGCAACACAGATACTGTAGTTGCCGATTGCCTGACTGTAACTGATTTCTTCGTCCACATGAAGCCATATTCCGTCTCCAAAATTCATCATTGACTGGGCAATTGCAGTAATCATATATTCCTTATCGCCTTCCAATGTACGGATGGTGACTGTATCTCCGATATTTACATTCAGCTTTTCGGCTGACATTTTTGTTATCGCAATTTCATCAGGGCTTTCCGGCATTGTTCCGTCCGTATACTCATACATATCCATGGTGCATCCGTGCCCTTTCTGTACCGGAATATTTACCTTGGTATCCCCGTGTAGCACCGGCAGTGAAAACATCACTTGAGTAAAACACATTGCCGGAATATCATTTTCTGCCAAAATCTGTTCTATCTCCTCCAAATCATCCTGCATAAGTTCCGCTCCGTCTTCGGTTAGATAGTCCCTTCCCCCATTTTCCATTTCAACGGAAACATCATATACCGGAAGTCCAAACGCAGATACAAGTGTTCCACCCTGCATGGTGCAGACAGTTGTCGAAAGAATTAACATAAGCATCATACAAAGGAAAAACGTCAATGTTATTATGCTGTACCGCTTTGGACTGCTGACAATATCATTCAGCGCCAGGAACGGTGTCGCCGAAAGTTTTGACGTTCCAAGGCTCATGATGCTCTTTTTTCGGAATCGCTCTCCCGTCTGACCGCTGCGTATCGCATCAATTGGCGTCATTTTTTTCACCTTACCGGTACATCCGTAGCAAAACAGCAACACAATCCCCACAACAAGCAACGCGCATATGATATGGAATACAATCGAGCTCTGACCGCTGATGATGATGGACATGGAAGAAACCTCCGTAAGCATTTCACCAAACGGAAAACTTAACAAAAGACCGAAAGCTGCGCCGATGACTGAAATCGCCGCGTACTTTACCAGATAAAGACAGCGGATTTTCCAATCACGGATACCGATTGCCTTCATCACACCGATTTCGCGAAATTCCTCCGATATCGTAAATGTAATGGTAAAACGTAAAACCACAAATGCGATTAAGATAAGAATGACACTGATCACCAAAAGGACGCCTGTTACCATCATATCGAAAATATACATGAATTCTATCATCTTTCGGTCCATGGAAATCACAAAGTATTCTGAAGCCTCTGAAAGGTCTAACTGCACTTTCGCCAAATCACTGGTATGAATTCCGTAAATATTTCCTCCATAATAGGTTTCTATCACGTCATCCGAAATATAGGTTTCAAAATCTTCGTGGCTTATAATAAACTTGCAGATATTACTCGATCCGGATCCCAAAGCAGCATCTTTTATTGTTCCTGCTAAGATAAATTCGCGACTCACATTTTCGATTTCAATGCAAAACTTATCTCCCGTTTTTAAACCCATTTCCTCTGTTTTGCCGGATGTAATGTAAATCTCACCTTTTTTTACTTCCCGCAGAATGCTGCCATCCTCAAGGAAATAATTTTCCACAAAACCTTCATCGCTTTGAAGAAAAAGATTTCCGATGCTAATGCTTTTCATCTTTTCTCTTACCGCTTCATCCTCAGATTTCAGATGCTCCGAACTTAAAAAGATGATTTCTTCCGCATTGTAACTGTCAATCGCTGTTGATTCGTCCAGCGCCTCTTCTACGTCAACCTCCTGCATTTTATTCATCGTAAGTATTAAATAATCCGGCACTTCGGCCATTTCAAAATACTTATCCAGTGCCGAGGTCACATTGATAATGTTGTTGACACTGGACGACACAAACATGGTAGCAAGAATCACAAATAGCAGAACAATCATATTCATTGCTTTTTTTCGTTTTAAGTCTTTTTTTAGTATGTTCAGATACATTCTTTTACTCCCTTCTCTTGTTTCTGCACTCATTCTACAAGAGAAATTATTAAATAATCCTTAAATACAAAACTTCAGAGCCATGTGACTCTGAAGTTCATGTATCGTTATGCTTTTCTAACCACAATTGTCACGCAAAAAATGTCTTCTTTCATCTGGGCAAAAATATCACCATCCATTTTTCGCATAAGGTTTTTGCAAATATAAAGTCCAAGTCCGCTTCCTTTCATGGCACCGGCATTGCTTCCGCGATAAAAGGAATCGAAAAGATTTGGCAGTTCCTCTTTTTTCAGATTGCACCCCGAGTTCTCGATATGTATTAATTTACAGTCCTCTTCCTCTCCAAACGAAATGCAAATCCTTTTACCGTCACCATATTTTATGGCATTTTCCAGAACATTTTGCAGAACCTCAACTATACGATTCTT
>JAZSEY010000024.1:0-140567 GCA_045531905.1 Lachnospiraceae bacterium | reverse complement strand
ACAACAACAACTCTGTTAATTCCCATAGCTTTTACCAACGCTTCAAGATTCACTCGTCCAGCAGGTTCACCATAAAGATTTTTACCTGTAGTAGGATTTTGCTGATGCCCAGTCATACCAGTAATTGAGTTATCTACAATAATTACAGTTGAATTAGATTGATTGTAAGCAATTGTAGCAAGACCTGTCATACCAGAATGCATAAATGTAGAATCACCGATAACTGCTACTGTCTTGCCTTCTGATTCTGCACCACGAGCCTTGTTAAATCCATGAATACCACTAATAGACGCACCCATACATGCAGTTACATCCATAGCAGCAAGCGGTGCAACAGCACCTAATGTATAACAACCAATATCACCGATAACGGTGCACTTATTCTTTGACAAGGTATAGAACATACCTCTGTGTGGACAACCAGCACACATAACAGGAGGTCTTACAGGAATATTCTCATCCAAACTCAAGCCCTCTGTTACTTCAATGCCCATCTTCTGGGCAATCATATTCTGAGAAAACTCATCTTCTAATGGGAATACATCCTTACCTGTTACCTGTAAGCCAAGTGCCTTACAGTGATTCTCGATAATAGCATCTAACTCCTCAATGATAACAAGTTTCTCTACCTTTGCAGCAAAGTCTAAAATCAACTTCTCAGGAAGTGGATTAATCATACCGAGTTTTAATACGCTGGCATTGTCACCAAATACTTCCTTCACATACTGATATGATGTAGAAGATGTAATAATACCAACCTTTGTATCTCCCATCTCTACTCTATTCAATGGACTTGTCTCTGCATATGCAATCAAATCTCTTGTACGCTGTTCTACAACTGGGTGACGTCTCTTTGCATTACCAGGCATCATAACGTACTTTGCGATATTCTTCTCATAGTCCTTCAATGGCATCTCTACTCTGTCAGAGGTCTCTACGATACTCTGAGAATGTGCTACACGAGTACACATCTTTAAAAATACCGGTGTATCAAACTGCTCAGAAATCTCGTAAGCAATCTTTGTGAATTCCAATGCTTCGCTGGAATCAGATGGCTCTAACATAGGCACCTTTGCAGCAATCGCATAGTGTCTGGAATCTTGCTCATTCTGAGAAGAATGCATACCTGCGTCATCCGCTACGCCAATAATCATACCTGCATTGATACCTGTATAAGCAATTGTAAATAATGGGTCTGCCGCAACATTCAAACCTACATGCTTCATACCACAGAAGCTTCTCTTGCCTGCAACAGCTGCACCAAAGGCTACCTCTAAAGCCACCTTCTCATTTGGTGCCCATTCACAATAAATCTCGTCATACTTTGCCGCTTCTTCTGTAATCTCGGTACTTGGTGTACCAGGATAACTGGAAACAACACCACACCCAGCCTCATAAAGACCACGTGCAACAGCAGCGTTACCTAACATTAACTGCTTCATTTTTATTCCTCCTTATGTATCTCTTTTGCATAAAAATGCAAACCCAACGTACATTGTACCAAAAAATGCTGAAAAATAAAAGAGGCTATACCAATTTTATATAACCTCTTTTGTTCTTTATTTTGTTATCTTTGCAGTCTTTGGCAGACCTCTTTTCTTGAATATTTTCTTATATGCACTTAATTTGTCTGCCGGAACCTTGATAACAGCATTTTTATGAATACCCGAAAACGCATTCTTTCCAACTGTATCCGCTTTTAGCTTTGTGGTGTTAATTACAATTTTCTTCAGTTTCTTGCAATTTTTAAAAGCATTCTTTTGAATGGCAGTCACGTTGTAGGTATCCTCACCAACAGAAAATGCACTGATTACAGTGATTGCCTTTGCATTTTTGTCCATCGGTGCCACATAGGCCACCTCTTTTTTCTTTCCGGTTGAGGTAAACACATAATTGCTATGACCATCACTGATATAAACACCCTTGGCAACCACAAGTATGCTGTACTTCACGCTCTTCCCACCATACTTCACAACAACTGTTTGCCAACCACCTTTTTTCATATTGTAGCCAGATGCACAATCCTTTGAACGCAGATTCACAGTCTTTTTTGTACCATCTGACATAGTTGTTTTCACAACATATTTTTCTGAAAACTTGTCATTTTTATTGTAATACTTGGTCGGCTCCTTTTTGAGCGCAATCTTCTTTACATATGTATCTGGGTAACGCGTTGTAATATTGGTCTGCAAATCTACAGAATGATGAGAATACCCAAATGAAAATGCAGGAATTCCATAGTATTGATAATCAGGTGCTTGCTTCGTTACGTTTTTATCGCTATTTTTTCCATGATACTGATTGGCACAATCCCAAGTCAAATCTATAATACGCCAACTACCATTTAGATATACCACGTTCCACTCATGACTGTATTCCATGTTGTTCGGATTTCCTTCTCCTGGTCCAAACACATCCATACACGGTACACCAACAGAGGTTAACATGACTTGATTTAATCTTGAAAAGCCTGAACACACTGCTCTCTTATTCTTGTATACCCAACCGACATTTGCTTGTTTGCTAATATCATTGGAACTCAAACACTCATAATCATAAGCAAAGTTCTTGCAAATCCAATCATGAATTGCCTTTGTTTTCTGTTCATCAGTGGTGCACTTTGCAGTAATTTTCTTTGCCTTTGCGATGATGGTATTGATATTCTTTGCTACATAATGATCCAAGTTTTCATTTGCATCCACAGGGAAATATTTTAGTGGCACACTGTTGTATTTCTTAGGATTATAGTTTTCATTCAAATGCTTGATAAATGCCTGCTCGATTGCAGAGCATCCACCCGGAGCAAAGGAAATTACACCTTTTACAATTTGAATGTCATAGGACGAAAGCTGATAAACACTTGCATTTACCTGTTTCCCTTCCCAAATCGAAATCTTATATTTGCCATTTGGAAAACTCTTTGTATCAGACAAATCCAAAGTTAAAGTACTACTTTGATTCTGCATCTTTGACCAATGAGACTCCAAAGTCTTCCCATTTTCATCTGCGATACTCAACAACGTATATGCGTCATTAACACCAGATTTGTTATAAATGGTTGCCGTAACCACGCGATTACGAATATTGACTTCCCACCTATGAGGCACATCCAGTTCAGATGATTTTAAAGATGTGACCTGACTATCACTATTTAGTGAAGATACCTTTTCTAACCATTCCGGCGTTATGACAACATCTGCCTGTTCAACCCCTGGTATCCCATCCGGAAGCGTCGGTCTGTCAGGTACCTCTGTCTCAATGCGCGTCGGTTCCGCGGCTAATACTACATTATTTGAGATGCAACATAATAATGAGAAACATATAAGTGCAAATAATCTTAACTTTCTTTTCATATTGCAATCCTTTCCATGTTAAAACAACAAAAACAATGCTCTGCACCTACGCAAAGCATTGCTTTTTTTAATATCTATTATTTAATTACCTTAATCCAGCCTTCTGGCGCTTCCAATCTACCCATCTGGATACCTGTTAAGGTGTCATATAACTTCTTAGTTACAGGACCCATGTCATCCATACCACTTGGCAGGCAGATTTCATTGCCATGGTCAACAATCTTACCAACTGGTGAGATAACTGCTGCTGTACCGCAAAGACCACACTCAGCGAAATCCTTAACCTCATCGAAGAATACTTCTCTCTCTTCTACTTCTAATCCCAAGTATTCCTTTGCAACATATACAAGAGAACGGCGGGTAATAGATGGTAAAATGCTGTCTGACTTTGGAGTTACTACCTTTCCATCCTTTGTTACGAATAAGAAGTTTGCTCCACCAGTCTCCTCTACCTTTGTTCTGGTAGCTGCATCTAAATACATATTCTCGTCGAAGCCTTTTTTGTGTGCATCAACGATAGCATATAAACTCATAGCATAGTTAAGACCAGCCTTGATGTGTCCAGTTCCATGAGGTGCTGCTCTATCGAAATCAGATACTCTGATAGTAAGTGGCTTTACACCACCCTTGAAATAAGGACCTACCGGAGTAGTGAAAATTCTGAACTGATACTCATCAGCAGGCTTAACACCGATAACCGGATTGCTACCAAACATATATGGTCTGATGTATAATGTAGCACCTGAACCATAAGGTGGTACATATGCCTCATTTGCCTCAACAGTCTTTACAACTGCCTCAACAAATTTGTCCTCTGGGAACACCGGCATCTCTAATCTCTCGCAGGAATCCTTCATACGAGATGCATTTAAGTCAGGACGGAAAATGACAATTTTTCCCTGTTCTGTTGTGTATGCCTTCAGGCCTTCAAAACAGGTCTGTGCATACTGTAAAACACCTGCACATTCACTAATTGTAACGGTATCGTCTTCTGTAAGAACGCCCTCTTCCCAAGCACCGTTCTTATAGTTTGCTACGAAACGCTTGTCTGTCTTCTGATAGCCAAAACCAAGATTTGACCAATCAATGTTCTTCTTTTCCATATTTTCTCATCCTTTCCTCGGCATCGTTATCTGTCTATATGGCGGGATGCCTATGCTTTCACATTGCCTTTAGTTTAGCACTGAATTGTAATTTGTGCAACGCTTAAACGCCAGTTTACTCTTCCCACTGATCCAGGAAGGCTTTCAAACGTTGTCTTTCCTTTTCAATAATTCGTTTATCCTGAGAGTTTAAAGCAAGCTCAAACTTCTGAATCTCACGCTCCAAAATCTCACGGTCTGCTCCAAGACTTTCCTCGTAGAGGCGCTCTCCTCGAAGAAGAATCAACTTATTCTCTTCCTGGTCTCTCGGATGAATCTTCAAATAAGAGAGTTCCTTAAAACGAGCTTCAATTTCCTCATCTGTCATCTCAGTATATTGTCCCTTGATAATCTGTCTTACCTTCTTACCCGTAGAAACAACGGTTGCTTCTACCTCTAAGATAGAATTGATATCATAGGTATAGGTAACATCCACCGGTTCCTCACCAGCCTTTGCCTTAGGCACTTCAATTTCCAAGGTTCCCAAAGCCAGATTATTCTTTGCGTAACGGCTCTCGCCTTGTAAAACGTCAATGGTAAGTCTGGTCTGGTTATCTCTGACCGTATAAAATCTCTCAGTACGACTGGCCGGAATCACTGTATTACGCTCGATAATCGGACAATAATGACCACCCTCCATATGATGGTCACCCAAATCCACAACTACCTCTGTGCCCAGTGTAAATGGACACACATCTGTAAGCACAACCTCGCGAATTGCTGCCTGTCGTTCCTTCATGGCACCTTGAATGGCAGCACCAAGTGCCACTGCCTCATCTGGATTTACAGTTGTATCCGGGAATGCGTGGAAAAGTTTTCCAACAAAACTACGAATAATCGGAAGTTTTGTTGCGCCACCTACCAACACAATCTTGTCAATATCTGTTAATTTCAGCTGTGCATCGGCAAGTGCTCTCTTTACCGGAATACGAATACGCTCAAACAAATCCTCGCAAGCCTTTTCATAGTCCTTCATGGATAATTCCATCTCTACCATCTCATCGCCAATTTTACACTGCATTTTTGATGTACCGGAGTCAGAAAATCCAATTTTGCAAAGCTCTGCCTGCTTGCGAATCTGCTTCAATTCACGGTAAGTTAATTTTTCCGGTTTGATTTCTGAATGCTCTTTATAAAACAAATCCTCAACCACCTGGGTAAAATCCTCGCCACCAAGGTAATTGTCACCGGCTACTGCACGCACCTCTAAAATAGGGTCAAAATACTCTAAGATAGAAACGTCTAAGGTACCACCACCTAAGTCAAATACCAAAAACTTGGCATTCTCTTTGCTGTTATAGAGACCATAAGCAATGGCTGCCGCTGTAGGCTCACTGATAATACGCTCCACCTTTAATCCCGCCAATTCTCCGGCACGCTTGGTGGACTTTCGTCTCATATCATTAAAATAAGCAGGTACACTGATGACTGCCTCTGTCACTTCTTCTCCCAAATACTGCTCCGCATCCTCTTTTAATGTACGAAGCACAAAAGAAGAAATCTCTTCTGCAGTAAACTCCTTAGAGCCCAGCTTATATTTTTTGTCACTTCCCATATCCCGCTTAAACACACTGACTGTGCTATCAGGATAAAGCTGCATGCGCTCCTTGGCAGTTTGCCCCACGTATATTTGGTCATTTTCGTCGATACTTACAATGGAAGGAGTCAATCGTTCTCCCAGTCTATTTGGGATAATCTTTGGCCCATCCTCCGTAAAGTAAGCAACTAAACTATTTGTTGTTCCTAAATCAATTCCAATAATCATGTTTCTCAATCCTATTCTGCCGGACACATATTGGTCCGGGTGTTACTTTTTATTTCTTAACATTTCAACTGCCACCTTGCATTCCGCATCCTCTGGTGCCAATTCAAATGCCTTTTCGTACATTTTGCAGGCTTCCGCATAATTGCCCAACAACTGATGGAATCTGCCAAGACAGAGATACTTCTCATAACATTCACTGTGACGACAATGCGCACATAACGGATGTGCACTCATCTGCTCAGTATATGCAAATGCTTTTTTCACATCTCCCATACAGAACGCAATCAATGCCAGATTGCCAAGTCGCTTTGGTGTCTCTCTTGGATACTCAGGATATGTTGACTTTGTCTGATTGTCAAGGAGATATGCCTTAACCGCTCTGTCTGCGTTTACCATAGCATTAGCCTTATTACCATGATACATGTATGCCACTGCCAATTCCTTGTAAATGTCTCCTGCCATTTCCTTATCATCAATACCCAAATCTCTGATAGGTGGCAGATATTTTACAGCAGCCTTAAAATAGATAATTGCCTGCTGATAATCCCGTTGCACATACATGAAATGCAAGCCTAATGAAAACAACACAGAACTCTTTCTGCCATTTTCTTCCTCGGAATTTCGTCCCTTTGTCACAATGAGTTTTAACAAGCCCATCTTCTTTGCTGCCTCTTTTAATCGTGGAGTCATGGCTTGAATGGTGGCTACATCATCTGACAAATATGCAATCTCAATCCGTCTGATATCATTATATATCATACTATATCTGGCATTATCATTACCATTTTCTAGCATTTCCTGATATTTTAACTGTCTATAATCACCCAGTTCCTCAGCGGCCTTAAAGTCACCCATTTTATTGCAAATATCCATCATGCGGCCACGCCACTCTAAACTGTCACCAAATTCCTCTAACATAGTATGATAACACTCTAATGCAGCCTGGAAGTTGCCCTGCATTTCATAGCATTTTGAAAGGTTGTAATGTAGGTTGTGGGTTTCATTTTCCTCCATCACTTCAATACCATGTTTCAAAATCTCAATGGCTTCCTCGCATTTTCCCTGAAGCATCAATGACACACCATATCCATTCATGGCATAGACATTATCCTCTTCCTTTTCAATTGCCATCTTAAAATCTGCAATGGCCTTGTCAAATTCATAGGCATCTAAATAAAGCAAACCACGCTCTACATAATAGTAGGAGTCATTGTCATTTTCCAACTGCTTTGTTGCCATCTCCACCGCAGTTTTATAAAAATCTTTTTCTTCCACATTACGGTATCGAATTTGCCAGATATGCATTAACTGGTTATAGGCTCCATGATGACTCTCATTCTTTTTGATAGCCGCATGGAACTCTAACTCCGCATCCTTAACGCGGTTGCACTTCATCAGATAACGTCCATATTCATAGTTCACTTCTGCATCCTGCATGAACTTTGTTTTCATCTCATTGTAATACTCATGAGCATTGTCTCCCATGCGTTCCACAATATCAATACGAATCCAATGCGCTCTTCGATTCTCCGGACTCTTTTTTATCACTTCATCGATGATTTGTTTTGCCATTGGCAAATTGTCATTTGCCATAAATGCAATTGCTTCCTCCATGAAGAAGTCATCCACATCTTCTATGTCATTTTCATCATTGTATACCTTTTTTTCAATTTCTTTGAAAAGTGCTACTGCCTCTTCATATTTCCCCATCTTCTTTAAACAAAGTGCTTCTTCTAATGATAAAGCATTGCTCTCAATCTGATTTTCCTTTGCCTGCTTGATAACTTCCATTGTAGACTCAAACTGGCTGTAGATATTGAAGACCTTTGCTGCCAATACATAAGCAGGGGAATACTGTGGATAAATCGATAAAATGCGATAATAATCATCCACAACACCCTGGCCATTACGAAGTTCAAAATAACACTTTTGTCTGTGCACATAGGCTGGCAAATATTCCTCATTGACATTCAGCATCTTATCCCAAATATCCACCGCCATCTCGTAATTTTCCTTGTCCATGTATACAAGTCCCAAGGCTTCCTGATAATAATAGGCTTCATTCTTATCCTTTTCTGCCTCCATGGACTGCTTCAGATACTGCTCAGCCTCGTCATATTTTTCAATTTCCTTATGACAAATACCCACCAAATAGAGACAAAAACCAAGACGGACACGTCTCTTTCTAATCTCATCTGATACTTCGTCATCGGATTTATCCGCATTTTCTGCAATAATGGTCTCAATCTTTTCCTTCCACTGAAGCAAAAGTGGTAACGACTCACCATAGCGCTTCATATTGAACAGACAGCGGCTCTTCAAATTCACATAATCGTATGCCACACTGTCGTCTGGTGAAAATGTATCCAAAAGCTGCAACACGTCATCGCCACGCTCACACTGGAACAGACACCAGCCAAGCTCAATTCTATGTTTTAAATTATCAGGCTCCGCTTTCACCTTGTCCACAAAACTCTGAATGAGGAACTCGTTAATTTCACGCATCAAGGCGACTGCCTTTTCATTCTGTGAGTTCTCTTCTAACACGTCCATAACAAGCTCTTTTGCATCCTCACACTCATGCATCAGCATGCGCAATCTTGCCATATTCAGTCTTGCACCAGTAAATTTTGGACGTTCGTCTAACACCGCCTGAACCTTCGCTTTGATAAAATCAAAGTCTATCTCTAATTCCGGATGTCTTACCTTTCTATCAATGATAATCTCCGTAGCACTCGTTACACCGTAGCAGCTAAACTTTGGAAAAATATCCTTCGTTAAAATCTGTTCTGCCATGGATGCTGCCAAAACCTCATCATCTTTTATGTAATAGAGATATCGCATTTTTTCGACATATTCATATGGATGCCACAAATCCTGCTGTTCCATCCAATTAAATCTGCCGGCTACTTCCTTTACAAAATCCCCAAAACCTGGCTCATCCTTCGCTGTGCCCAGTAATCGCTCCATCAGTAGTGTGAAATTGGCAACCTGACTGATGTAGCCGTCCTGTTCACAGACATACTGATCCTCTGGCACATAATCACATGGCATAAGTTCTGAAAACGCCACATCTTCACACTGATTTGCCGCAAAGACTGCATCTTTTTTTGACCGAGTCATCAACTCATCATATTCAAAAAAGTCATCATTCTCAATGTGAAATGCCAGATAGGAAATAAAGTTCGGAGGGAATAATTCCTTTAAAGCTTCTTGCTCCTCAACAATCTGAAATTCCTTATTAATCACAGCATACACTTCATGACTCATATAAAAATGCTCAAGTGTAAATGCCAAAAATGCTTCTCTGGTTTCATTGACTGTATCCAAATCCTGACACAACGGATGCTGTAACCATTCCTGCCACATCTCCACATTCTGACGAGTTTCCACATTATTATAAATCTGCTCTGCCCGCTTGATGTGTCTTTCTAAATCTGTCAAATCTGCTTCCTCTTCTTCTGAAGAGGTATTCTCTTCCTTAGACAATCGTATCGCTTCATCAAAAGCTTCACGAAGCAACTTAAAACCTTCTGCATCATCCTCCGGATTCACCGTAACAACCTTTTTACGATATGCTGCCTTAATCTTGTTTTCGTCTTTCGTTTCTTCAATTTCTAATATTCTCCAAATATCCTGATTTGACATATTATACCCCCTTGGAAAATGTTACTTACGCAAACTGGCTATTATATAAGTTCGAATAAAATCCACCTTGCTTTAACAGTGTCTCATGATTACCCTGTTCAATAATATGACCATCCTTCATGACTAAAATAATATCTGCCTCACGGATGGTAGACAAACGATGGGCAACAATAAAGCTGGTTCTGCCATTCATCATTTTGTTAAATGCTCTCTGAATTCTGATTTCTGTTCTGGTATCAATACTACTGGTAGCTTCATCCAAAATCAGCATTGGTGGCAAACAAAGCATAACTCTGGCAATACAGAGAAGCTGCTTCTCACCGTGACTGATATTGCCGCCATCCTCAGAAATCACTGTGTCGTAGCCCTGTGGCAAACGCTTGATAAAACTATGTGCATGGGCTGCTTTTGCTGCTGCCATAATTTCCTCATCCGATGCATCTGGATTGCCAAAGGCAATATTTTCCTTAATGGTACCTGACTTCAGCCAGGTATCCTGCAATACCATACCATAACTCTTACGAAGAGACGCTCTTGTTACCTGTTTAATTGGATTACCGCTGACTGCGATTTCTCCATCATTTACATCATAGAAGCGCATGAGCAGATTGATAATGGTTGTCTTTCCGCATCCGGTAGGACCAACAATCGCCACTCTCTGTCCTGGCTTCACAGTTAAATTCAAATCTTCTATTAATCTTCTGTCCGGCACATAACTAAAGTCAACATCTTGAATGGTTACGTTGCCGTCCACAGTTTCCTCTGTTAATACCACTGCATTTTCAGGCTCTGCCACCTCAGAAGGAGCTTCAATAAACTCAAACACTCTGGTAGCACAGGCAAGGGCATTTTGCAGTTCTGTTACCACGCCTGAAATTTCATTAAATGGTTTTGTATATTGATTTGCATAACTCAAAAAGGAAGAAAGCATACCAATAGACATCTTACCGGAAATACAAGCCAATGTGCCGGCAATACCAACTGCCATATACACAATGTTATTGACAAATCTGGTACATGGATTGGTTAAGCTGGAGAAAAATGTTGCCTTTAAACTACACTTTGAAAGTCTTTCATTAATCTCATCAAAACGCTCTAACGCCTTATCTTCATAACCAAATGCCTGAACCACTCTCTGTCCGCCAATCATTTCATCCACTAAGGCGGTCTGTTCACCACGAACCTCACTCTGCAGTTTAAACATATTGAAGGTCCTTTTTGCAATAAATGCTGCCACAAACAAACTAATTGGTGTTACCAATACAACTACCAGTGTAATCTTCACATTTAACATTAACATGAATACTAATGTACCCAAAATGGTCATCACTCCGGTAAATAACTGGGTAAAACCCATTAACAATCCATCTGCAAACTGGTCTACATCAGCAATGACACGGCTTACAATCTCACCGGACTTATGAGCATCCAGATAAGAAAGTGGCAATCGTTCCAATTTCTTAAACGCCTCATCACGAATATCCTTTGTTACGCCAAAGGTAATGTAGTTATTTGCGATATTCATAAACCACTGGGCAAGACCTGCCACAATGGTAACAATAATCATTGTTTTAATGATTGGATATAACTTGTCAAAAGCAACTGCACCGGCATCAATACAACAATCCACTGCATCACCAATCAAGATTGGAATATAAAGCTGCATCACCACAGATATGGCAGCGAATACAATACTTGCAACTAGCATTGGAATATATCTTTTAATTCTTTTGATTACCTTTTTCAAGGTTCCCTTATTAGACTGTTTCTTTTCCATATCTACGCCTTCGCCTCCCTTGCAAACATATCCTCTGGCTTCTCAAACTGAGAATCATAAATTTCTTTATAAGTCTCACAAGTTTCCAGAAGCTTGTCATGTGTGCCAAGACCAACGCATTCACCATCGTCCAGAACAATAATCTGGTCAGCAAACTGAATACTGGAGGCTCTCTGAGATACAATAAACATTGTAGGCGGATTCTCTATACTTGAAATCGCCTTTCTAAGCGCTGCATCTGTAGCAAAATCCAAAGCAGAAGCAGAATCGTCCAAAATCAAAATCTCTGGTTTCTTTACCATAGCTCTCGCAATGGTGAGACGCTGTCTCTGACCACCAGAAAAATTCTTACCACCCTGTTCTACCATCTCATCTAACTGATTTGGCTTACTCTTCACAAACTCCTCACCCTGGCTAATGCGAAGGGCTTCCCAAAGTTCTTCATCTGTGGCATTTTCATTACCCCAGCGAAGGTTATCTCGAATGGTTCCTGCAAATAACAAACTCTTCTGTGGAACCACACCAATCTTTTCCTGCAAGGTATCTTTTGTGAGATTCTTTACATTAACCCCATCAATCAAAACCTCACCCTTTGTAGCATCATAAAATCTAGGAATTAAATTCACCAAAGAACTCTTACCACTACCTGTACCACCAATTACACCCACAATCGAGCCTTTTGGTGCAGAAAATGTGATGTTTTGCAAACTCGCATCACCTGCCATATTGTATGTCAAGGATACATTTTGGAAGCTCACACCAGCGTCTTTTGCCTCTTCATCTTCCTTCACATATTCCATTTCGTTCTGCATCTCCAGTACATTCTCAATTCTACCAAAACATGCCATAGCCTTTGTTAAGGTAACAATCAGGTTTGCAAGTTTTACCAACTCAATGAGAATCTGTGTCATATAGTTAACCATTGCAATTAACTGGCCCTGTGTCAAATCTCCGGCATCAATCTGAATACCGCTGACATAAAGAAGCCATGCTGTTGCCAAATTCACCACCACATAGGTCATTGGATTGGTTAAACCGGAAATTCTTCCAGCCAGACGCTGATTCACATTTAAGGCTTCATTTTCTTCTTCAAAAGCTTCTATCTCGTGACTTTCTTTATTGAAAGCACGAATGACACGAACGCCTGTCAAATTCTCTCTGGTTCTTCCAAGTACAGTATCCAAAGAAGCCTGTACTTTTTTATACATTGGCATGGTGATAAACATAATGCCGTACACAATCGCTGCCAAAACCGGAATGGTCACTACGAAAATCAATGCCGCATCTCCATCGATGGTAAATGCCGAAATCATGGCACCAAATACGATAAACGGACTTCTAAGAAGCAGACGCAGACACATATTTACACCGTTCTGCACCTGATTCACATCACTGGTCATACGGGTAATTAATGTGGAGGTTCCCACCTTGTCAAGTTCCGTGTATCCAAGACCCTGAATGTGCTTAAACATGTCATGACGCAGACTTGTGGCAAACCCAACTGCAGCCTTTGCTGCAAAAAACTGGGCCGTAACGGAACAAGTAAGTCCAACAATCGCCAATAAAATCAATAGCAAGCTCATTTTGATAATGTAAGGCTGGTCTCCGTTAGAAATACCCACATCAATCATTTTTGCCATAACAAGGGGTACCAGCAAATCAAAAAATGCCTCTAACATTTTGAAAAGTGGTCCCAAAACACTTTCCTTTTTGTAATTTTTCAAATAGTAACCAATTCGTTTCATTTCTAACTCCTATTTCGTTTGTGCAACACTGCACCCAAAATTGCAACCACAAGCAAAGCACCTATGATAATCCATACTACCATCGGTACTCTATTTAGGTTAAAGCAACGCATTTCAATCCACATCTGATTGATTTCTGCATTCTTATCTGCCGGATAATATCCCATAATGGCACTTCTGTGAATTGCCTCCTCCGTTGGATATTGGGCAAACAACTGACGGTTCACCTGAGAAGCATCCGCAATGATGACACAATCCTCATCATCACTGTCTCCACTAAAGAAATATCCCACCGGATATTCCACTGGATTCTCTGCCTCTAAATTCTCATAGTTGTAGCGGACATAGTCCATCATGGTAGTATCTTCGCCACCACCAATCACAGAGGTATATCCGATATAGTACATATTTCTGACTGCATTATCCGGACGGGACACAAAATTCACAAAGGCTTCTGCAGCATGTTGTTTTCTGTCATCCTCGGAAAGACCATTCTTTAACATAACCCAACCGTCAAAGAACAGATTTGTACATTCATCAGGTACTGCAAAGCTCAACTCTACGCCATCTGCATCTGCCAAATCCATGGCAAACACCGCATCTCCTGACCACTGATAGCTGGCAACCACCTTACCGGTTACCATGTCTGACTTTCCACTATCTGTCTCAAAGGAATATACATTCTCTCTTGTCTGCTGTAACAATGTCAGGGCTTCTGCTATGGTCTCTGTGCTGACGTCATTCATTTCCTCAGCCAGTTTTTTCGTATAATCAGGATCTGACAAAAATGCCTCTGACAATAACTTATCCTTTTTCAGCATACCTAAAATAGCAAAATAGGTATCACGGACATTATCCTTCACTGTAATCTGTCTTTTGTACTTTGAATTCACCAACACGTCCCAAGACTTTATATCTTCCTCGGCTACAGCCGCAGGATTATATAAAAATCCTGTAATCCCCCACATATATCCGGCAGCGTATTTACTCCATGCTTCACCGTTAATGGTATTTTCCTCAAACACTTGCTTGATGTATGGTGAAACACCGTTGATGTAATAGTTATTCTCATCAGCTGTGTCAAAAAAGCCTTCAGAAAATGGAACTGCCATATCTTCAGCAATTAACTTCATCAGCATATAATCTGATGGACAAACCAAATCATATTTATCACCTAAGGTAATCTGATTGTATAAATCCTCGTTTGTACCAAAGCAGGAATACTCCACCTGAACCTTCTGACCATAGGTCTCCAAATACCAGTCTTCGAAATCTTCAATCATGCTCTGCTCGCCAAAGATTTCTACACCATTTTCCAGTTCAATTCGCTCTTCCTCGCTCCAGTCACCAAGGTCGATATATTCTTCCCAATTGCAAACGCGCAAGGTTACCACATCTTCATCTACCACTTTTGCCTGAACGGTATTGGACACATTTGCACCAAACAAAGTGCTAGAACAAACACTGAGGCATGTGGTGAACACCAAACCAGTTGCAATCACTCTTTTTATCATTCTTGTTCTCATCGATTCACCCCTGCCTTTCTCTGGTCCTCTGACTTCACGGCATTCAAATTCATGAGAACCACCACAATAATAACAATGGCAAAGATAATCGTTGAAAGCGCCCATAGGGCAGTCTTAATCTCTGTCTGGGAACCCTTGGTTGCATTTACCACATAGGTACTGATGGTATCAAAGGTTGCCGGCTTTGTATAAGTTGTAATAAAATAATCATCTAAAGACAAGGTAACTGCCAGCATAAAACCTGACAAAATGCCTGGCATAATCTGTGGCAACAACACCTTGAACATCGCCTGCTTATGGGATGCGCCCAAATCCAACGCAGCCTCATATAGACTATTATCCATCTGTTTTAATTTTGGCAATACTGCCAAATACACAAACGGTGTAGAAAGCGTCACATGTCCCATAATCAAAGGGAAGAAGCTTTCCTTACTACCACCTAATACGACAATCAATAAAATACAAATTGAAAAACCTGTCACCACATCCGCATTGACAATCGGAATCTGGTTCATGGAATTCACAAACAAATTTGTCTTTTTGCCTGAATAGAATGTACCGATGGCACCAACTGTACCAAGCAAGGTGGAAAGCAATGCAGAACCAAATGCCAAAAGTACAGTTCCCCAAATCATTGACATCAATTCCTCAGACGTAAACAATGTCACGTAGTTCTGCAACGAAAAGGACTGAATCGCACCAATCGTAGCAGAATCCGTAAAACTATATACCGCCAACAATAAAATAGGCAGGTATAAAAAGAAAATCACAAATGCTAAAAACAAATACTTCACACATTTCATTATAAGAATGCACCTCCTCTGTTACCGGCATCCTCATCCTCGTAACGATTCGCCACGATGGATACCACACAAATAATGGTCAACAGAACGAGAGCTATCATGGAGCCACTATGCCAATCATAAGCATTGAAATAGCTTCCAATCAAACTACCCATAATGTATGTGCTATTGTAAAGCATATCTAATACAACATAGTTGGTCATAGATGGTAAAAATACCATCATAACGCCACTGACAATGCCCGGAATAGACAGTGGCAATGCCACCTTTAAAAATGCCTTTGCCGGACTTGCGCCTAAATCTCTTGCAGCCTCAAGCAAGTTTTCATCTAACTTCATGAGGTTTGTATAAATAGGCAAAATCATAAATGGTAAAAAGTCATAGGTCATACCGATCACCGAATTGATGAACGGATAATATGACAAATTACCTTCAATAAAGGTCAATACTTCCTTCAATGCGGATACTCTCAATGTGAAGTTAATCCACATCGGCATCACAATTACCATAACCAATACAGACTTCATCTTCCACTTACTTCTGGCAAGAATATAAGCTGTCGGATATGCCAACAACAAACTCACCAGCGTGGTAGTACCTGCAATCGCCAATGAATATACCAGTGTTCCAATGGCATTTGGGTTTGTGAAAAATGCGATGGCATTTGCCAACGTAGGCTGACCAGAACCATCTGTAAATGCATAATACACAAGCACCAAAAGTGGAACGATAACAAAGGCAATTAAGAAGATAGCATATGGAAGAACCAGATGCCGTCTTTGAAAACTTCTACCCTTCATGCATCTATCCTCCTGCTACTTTTTCAGTGTTACTGTCATTTTATCCTGTGGAATAATCAAGCTGACATAGTCATTCATGTTCCACAAATACTCATCATCTACAATGAAATCTTCCTCTTCATCCGTACGCACCACATAGTGATAATGGTCGCCCTTGTAAATCAAGTTCTGAATGTGTCCACAAATAGAACCCTCTTCATCATTGTCACTCATGGTAATGTCTTCCGGCTTGATAGACACAGTCACCTTAACGCCATCCGTCAAAATTGGATCCCCATTGGCATCTACCAAAACATCATCCTCTAACATAGAACCTGGGAATAGGGTTGTGATGTCAAAATCCAATTCCGTTCCCATAAAGTCAACTTTATAGTCCTCTGTAACCGTACAATCCAAACGATTCATTCGTGTCTCAGTCAGCATAATATGAATACCATCCGGGTCCACAGAAAGTCCTACCTTGTCGCCCACTGTGGCAGACTTAGTAGTCTGGATTACGATTTCGTTCTTTCCGGACTGTACAGTAATCTCATAGTGCACACCCTTGAAAATGACAGAAATGACTTCACCACGAATTTGTCCTGCATCAGGAGTAGTAATAATCACATCCTCCGGACGAATGACAACATCTACCGGCGTACCCTCAGCCACGTCATCCACACAGTCAAATTCCGTACCACAGAATTTTACTTTTAACTTATCTGTCATCAAACCATTGAAAATATTACTCTCACCAATAAAGTCCGCAACGAAGGCATTGGTTGGCTCATTGTAAATGTCCTCCGGTGTACCAATCTGCTGAATCTTACCCTCTGCCATAACAACAATTTTGTCTGACATGGTAAGGGCTTCTTCCTGGTCATGGGTAACATAAATAAAGGTAATGCCCAAACGGTCATGCATTGCCTTTAACTCTATCTGCATCTCTTTTCTCATCTTTAAATCCAACGCACCAAGCGGCTCATCCAAGAGCAAAATATCCGGTTCATTCACCAAGGCTCTTGCAATGGCAATTCTCTGCTGTTGTCCACCAGACAAGGTTTCTACACGTCTTTTCTCAAAGCCTGCCAAATCTACCATATCTAAGGCGCGCTGCACCTTCTTCACAATCTCCTCTTTTGGTAATTTCTTTAATTTCAAACCAAAAGCCACATTCTCAAATATATTTAAATGTGGAAACAACGCATATCGCTGGAAAACAGTATTGATGGGGCGTTTGTTTGGTGGAAGTTTTGTAATATCCTCACCCTTTAACAAAATCTCTCCAGACGTGGGCATATCAAACCCGGCAATCATACGCAAAGTGGTAGTCTTACCGCATCCTGAAGGTCCCAAAAATGTTACAAATTCACCCTTTTTAATTTCCAAATTAAAATCCTCGACGACTCGGAAGTGGTCCTCGAATTCTCTGGAAATGTGTTTCAATTCAATCATGTTTTCTGAACAATTTTTCATTGTTTCCTTGTCAACCTCCTTAGTTTATGCAACTATATTTTATCTTGTGTTGCAGTCACGTTTTTGTTTTTTATATAATAAAAAATGAAAACATCTTATTGTATCATAATTTCTAAGACTTTCCTATATATTTTTTTGCTTTTGTTAATAGAAAAAAGACCATCTGTAGATGATCTTTGTATTCATCTACGGATAGTCTCTGTTCCATCTCAATTACATGTTATTGTTTTTCGCCTCTTCTGCTGCCGCAATCCCCTGCGCTGCGATATCATTTAAAGCATCCTGGGATAATCCGCTAACATTTGCAACATTAACCGGTTGTGGGGCCTGAGCTGGTGCTTCTTGCACTGGCGCCTGCGCCTCTAACTTTGCGCCACAGTTTGAACAAAATGATTTTCCTGCTTCATTTTCAGCACCACAGGAATCACAAAGCTGAACACCTTTAATATCCTGAATCTGCTTCTTCAAATCTGCAATCGCCATCTGAGCTTCTGCTATTGTTGCAAATTCTGCAGTATACTTACCGGTTCCATCCTGACCATTTACACTCTCATAATACTTTTTACCGATATCCATATATGCCTGATTCATAGCCTTTTCCTTTGTGCTCACCTGATTCTTCAGACTCACAACTTCAGACATCTCCTTCGCTTTCGCTGCTACTTCCTTACCCTTAGCAGAAAGTGTATTTCCTAAATCCTCAAAAAATGCCATATCCTTATCTCCTTTCATGTATGTGCTAAGCACAACTTACTCTGATTATATTGTATTTTTTCTTCCTTTGCAACGAAAATGCAACTACTCTAATTTTTCTATCTCGCACACAGTCAACACATCACCGTCAACATAAAAACGTATATCAAATCCAGAAAAAGCCATGCCATATTTTCTTGTTGCATCATTCTGATAAGACGGTCTCGGGTCTTGTGCCAACAATTCCACTACCACCTCCCGCTTCGATGCCGGCAACTGTTGCAATAATGTTTCTGGAAATACAACCTGCAAACGATAATCTAACACATCCCCGGCGAATCCTTCTGTCGCCTCCGGATGACTATCCGTATAAGGCAAGTAAGGCTTGATATCCAATATCGGCGTGCCATCCAGCAAATCCACTCCCGACACATAAAGTATAGGCCCCTGTTCCGTGTTCAAATCAATCTTCTCCAATTTTACTGATGAAAGCCCAATTGGATTTGGGCGAAAAGGCGAACGGGTAGCAAATACTCCCATCCGTGTATTTCCACCTAACCTTGGTGGCTTCACCGTGGCGGACCAATGCTCTCGCCTCGCTTCCGAAAACTCCCACAACAACCAAATGTGAGAATATCCCTCTAATCCACGAAATGCCTCCACTGCCCGATACTCCGGTTCAAAGGTAATGACACCTGTGGCATTTTTCACCAATCCACTTTGACGGGGAATTCCAAATTTTTCATTAAAATCTGTGTGAATGTGAGCGATTGTCTTCATATTGCCTCCTTGTACATGTGTATATATTACCACAATTATCCTATAGAATAAAAGAGCAGGGTGGGTTCCATCTAGTATTTTCCTGTTAAGTATGTATAAGTGCGTCTTGTGTAGCTTTATTTTATGTCACACACACAACTCACAACATAGAGAAACATAGATTGCTAGAGGCGTGCCTCAAAATGCGTCAGCACTTATGGGGATATCACATGCAATGTGGTATCCCCATTACGTACTGCTACGCATTTTGGCGAGCGCGAGCGTCGCGCCGTAGCAATCTATGTTTCTCTATGTTGCTCAGACAGTGTGTATGACATAATAAATCTCACAAGACGTACTAACACATACTAAACAGAAAAATAAGACGATGGAACCCACCCTGCTCTTTTATTTTATATTTTTTTAATATTTACTTCATAAGTATTTTACAAATAGAGATTAGAATATATCTAGACTAACACTAGGGAGGATTTTCGAAATGAGTGATTACATTATCAGTTGTTGTTCCACTGCGGATTTATCTGAATCACATTTTCAGGAAAGAAATATCAAATACACTTGTTTTCATTATGAGTTAAATGGCGTCCAGTATCCGGATGATTTAGGAAAAACCATGGCCTTTGCTGATTTTTATCAGGCAATGGCGGATGGTGCTACTACAAAAACATCGCAGGTAAATGTGGAAGAATATGAAGCCTATTTTGAACCATTTTTGAAGGAAGGAAAAGACATCCTGCATTTAACCCTTTCTTCCGGCATTTCCGGCTCTATCAATTCTGCCAATATTGCTGCCAATAATCTTCTGGAAAAATATCCTGAAAGAACGCTATATATCGTAGATTCTTTAGCCGCATCTTCCGGCTTTGGTTTGATTATGGATAAGCTGGCTGATTTGCGAGATGAAGGAATGGATATTCATCAGTTACACCAATGGATTACTGATAATAGATTGACTATGCATCATTGGGTATTTACGACCGATTTAACCTACCTGATACGTGGTGGCCGTGTATCAAAAACAGCCGGATTCTTTGGTGGCATGCTAAATATTTGTCCTGTCATCGAGGTCAACGTAGAGGGCAAGTTGATACCTCGTTTTAAAATACGAACGAAGAAAAAGGTAATCCAAAAAATTGTAGAATTGATGGAAGAACATGCAAAAGATGGCTTGGATTATTCAGGCAAATGTTACATATCGCAAGCTGCCTGCTACGAGGATGCAAAAGCAGTTGCAGATTTGATTGAGGAGAAATTCCCTAAGTTGAATGGCAAGGTGGAAATCCATGACATTGGCACCACCATCGGTAGTCATACCGGTCCTGGTACAGTGGCAACCTTCTTCTGGGGCAAGGAGAGAATTAACTAGTACTAGAAAAGAGCAGTTTTTTTCAATCTCATATTTTCCTGTTAAGAATGTATAAGTACATCTTGTGTAGCTTTATTTTATGTCACACACACAACTCACAGCATAAAGGGAGAGAGATTACTAGAGGCGTGCCTCAAAATGCGTCAGCACTTATGGGGATATCACATAATAATGTGGTATCCCCATTACGTACTGCTACGCATTTTGGCGAGCGCGAGCGTCGCGCCGTAGTAATCTCTCTCCCTTTATGTTGCTCAGACAGTGTGTATGACATAATAAATCTCACAAGACGTACTAACACATACTAAACAAGAAAATAAGACGATTAAAAAATAAACTGCTCTTTTCTATAGTAAGTCTTCTCCATTTGTTTGAATTACTTTTTTATACCAGTAGAAGGAGTCTTTGCGATATCTCGCCAAATCCTTTAAGTCAAATTCATCACGATTCACATAGATGAAGCCGTAACGTTTTACCACACCCTCATGGGTGGATACCAAATCAATGGCTGACCATGGACAATAGCCCATCATTTCTACGCCTTCTGACACTGCAAGTTTAATCTGCTCAATATGACGACGAAGATACTCAATGCGATAATCATCGTGGATTTTTCCGTCTTCTGTGAGCTTGTCATAAGCCCCTAAACCATTTTCGGTTACTAATAAAGGCAATCGATAACGACTGTACATTTCCCGCATGGTGGCTCTAAAACCATCCGGGTCAATTTCCCAACCAAATTCGGTCTTTAACAGATTTGGATTGGCAGAACCCTTATAGACACCTGGCTCCACAGAACCGTACTGCTGATCACCTTCCACTGCCATACCTGTAGATTCATCCCATTCCACAGTTGATGTAGAGTAGTAATTGAAGCCGATGTAATCTGGACGGCCTTCCTTCATAATATCCATGTCGCCCTCTTCCATTTCAGGAATTGCATCATGCTCCTCTAAAAATTGCCATACAAGATTGTTATAAACACCATACACAGACATATCCAAGTACAACCAATTGCGAATCGCATTGTAATTCTGTGCTGCCAAAATATCCTTTGGCTTACAGCTGGCAGGATATATCAGAGAAATGTTTGGTGCAGGACCAATCTTGGCTCCCGGTATCATCTCATGACATAATTTCATGGTCTTTGCCTGAGCCAGTAGCATATGATGATTTTCCTGATACAATTTCTTGTATTTGTTTTCACCCTCTTTGATATTAGCGGTTCCGATAGCATTTCCTGCTAAGGTAAGCATATTTTGTTCATTGATGGTAAGCCAATACTTTACTCTGTCTCCATAGTTCTCAAAAAGGATTCTGGCAAAGTTCACAAATTCATCCACACTTTCTCTTCTAAGCCAACCACCCTTTTCTTCCAGGGCAGCAGGCAAATCAAAGTGAAACATGGTAACCAGTGGTTCTATACCATACTTTAAACACTCATCAATAACATTACTGTAAAACTCAATTCCCTTTTGATTGACTTCCCCCGTTCCCGTAGGAAGAATTCTAGTCCATGCAACAGAAAAACGAAATGTCTTAAATCCCATCTCAGCCATCAGAGCAATATCTTCTTTATATCTGTGATAAAAATCAGCACAAACATCTAATTCACTTGTTCCTGCAGGAACGGTCTTCGTATCCTGTACGCTAGGACCTTTTCCATCGGCAAGATTACTACCTTCTACCTGATAAGCACTGGTGGAAGCGCCCCATAAAAAGTTTTCGGGCATTCTCTTCATCTTTGAAATAATCATGGTTACATCCTCCTAATCTAACAATCCATATTTTTGTTTGTAATGATACAAAGCACCATATAAATTAGAGTCATTCAAGAACTTGCACGGCTCAATTCTAAGACCTTGATAAATTCTGGTAAGATTCATCATCTTGTTTGCGTATCGTCTGATACCCTCGATGAAAAGTGGTTGTGCACTGATACCGCCACCAATCAAAATTACTTCTGGGTCAAAGGCAGCCTGCAAACAACAGCACTGTCTCGCTATATTAAAATAAATATCCTCTAAAATGTCCTGGATGCCCTCATCCCCTTGAGCGGCCCACTCATAAATCTTGATGCCATCCACATCGTCATAATCAAGACCTTTGTATTTTGCCACACGCTCACAAAGTGCCATGGCAGAAACCTGGGAACCCCAGATAAAGGAATAATCCTGAACAATACCATTGGCTTTTGCCTGTTCACGTTCTTCGATATTTGTTATTTTTTCTGCCTGTTCTCTCGTCATATTATTTAAAAAGAAGGAAAATTCACCTGCACACAAATTCTTGCCTCGATGTACTTCCTTATTCTTAATAATTGCACCACCAATACCGGTTCCAAATACAATAACGCAGGCATCATCTACATCCTTTGCATTTCCCTTCCAAACCTCTGCCATAGCAGCAGCTTTTGCATCATTTTCTAAGGCAACCTGCAAGTTATCACAGCGCTCAGATATCAATTTGCCCACATTGACATTGTCAAGGTATACTAGGGCGCCACCGCCATAAACCATACCGGTATCTACATCTACCTGGCCCGGCAAATCCATGGCAATACCTTCAATCTCTACCTTTTGTTTATACTCATCATAAATCTCACCAATAGATTCCACAAAATCCGGTACGTCATCACCCTTCTTCACCTTGGTTGGGAATTTGCCCTTTAGCATGATTTCCCCTTCCAAAGTCATAATTGCATATTTTGTAAATGTTCCCCCAACATCAAATACCAAATACATCTATTTTCTCCTCTCAAAACGGTTTGCCTGTACTTCTATTGTTTCTTTTGTTGTCTTGATTATATTACACATTTTTGCTTCTGCATATCAGAAATTAACAGTATTTTATAACAATCTTCCATGCAGACCAAATTCCCACAAATTTGACATTTTCCACTTGCATTTCCTTTTCTTTTTATATAAGATGGTAGTGGATACATGACTGGCGGAACCGGATTTTCCGGGTAGAACAAAACTACGAGGGAGTGTATCTTGTTTACGAACAGCCGACCGCCTGGGCAACATTATTATGTGAGCTCAGTTGTGGTCTTTTTTCATTTTAAAAGGAAACAAGAGCGACAAAATTCATACCAAAAGGAGGAAACAAAATGAACATGTTATCATTGGAACAGGAATTAAAAGGCAATGCCTATCCTGGCAGAGGAATTGTCATCGGTAAGTCAAAGGATGGCAAGAAGGCTGTAACTGCTTACTTTATCATGGGTAGAAGTGCTAACAGCCGTAACCGTATTTTCGCAGTTGAGGGCGAAGGTATCCGTACAGAGGCTTTTGACCCATCTAAGTTAGAGGACCCAAGTTTAATTATCTACGCTCCTGTTCGAGTATTAGGAAATAGAACCATCGTAACAAATGGTGACCAGACAGATACTATCTATGATGGTCTTGATAACGAATTGACATTTGAGCAGTCACTTCGTACTAGAGAGTTCGAGCCAGACGCACCAAACTACACACCACGTATTTCAGGTGTGATGCATGTAGCAAATGGCAAGTTCGATTATGCTATGTCTATCTTAAAGAGTAACAATGGCAATCCAGATGCTTGCAATCGTTATACCTTCTCTTACGAGAATCCGGTAGCAGGCGAGGGGCATTTTATCCATACATATGCAAGAAATGAAGATCCACTTCCAAGTTTTGAGGGCGAGCCAAAATTAGTTGATATCCCTGATGAGATTGACGCTTTCACAGACCTTGTATGGAACAGTTTAAATGAAGAAAACAAGATTTCTTTATTTGTTCGCTTTATCGATATTGAAACAGGAAAATATGAAACAAGAATTCTAAATAAGAATCAATAAGGAGGTTCCCATGAACGAAATTCAATTAAAGTATGGTTGTAATCCAAATCAGAAGCCATCCCGCATTTATATGGCAGATGGCAGTGACCTACCCGTTACTGTATTAAATGGTAAGCCAGGATATATTAATTTCTTAGATGCATTCAATGGTTGGCAGTTAGTTAAGGAATTAAAGGAAGCGACAGGTCTTCCTGCTGCTACTTCTTTCAAGCACGTTTCTCCTGCCGGTGCCGCAGTTGGTCTTCCACTGGATGACACATTGGCTAAAATTTACTGGGTAGATGATTTAGGAGAACTTTCACCACTTGCATGTGCTTACGCAAGAGCAAGAGGTGCGGACAGAATGTCTTCTTTCGGTGATTTCATTGCTTTATCTGATGTCTGTGATGCTGACACAGCCAGACTCATCAAACGTGAGGTATCTGACGGTGTTATCGCTCCCGGTTATACAGAGGAAGCTTTGGCAATGTTAAAGGCAAAGAAGAATGGCAACTACAATGTTATTCAGATTGATGAAAACTATGTACCAGCTGAATTAGAGACAAAGCAGGTATATGGCATTTCCTTTGAACAGGGTAGAAATGAATTAAACATCGACGCTGATTTATTATCAAACATTGTGACTAAGAACAAGAATATCCCTGAGGAAGCAATGATTGATATCAAGATTGCGTTAATCACATTAAAGTATACACAGTCAAACTCAGTTTGTTACGTAAAGGGCGGACAGGCAATCGGTATCGGTGCAGGTCAGCAGTCTCGTATTCACTGTACAAGACTTGCAGGTCAGAAGGCTGATAACTGGTATCTCCGTCAGTCTCCACAGGTTATGGGCTTACAGTTCGTTGATAACTTAGGCCGTGCCGACAGAGACAATGCCATCGACGTTTACATGGGCGACGAATATGAGGATATCTTAAAGGAAGGCGAATGGCAGAAGCGTTTCAAGGTTAAGCCTGCTGTATTCACCGCGGAAGAAAAGAGAGCTTGGTTAGACGGCAACCAGAACGTAATCTTAGGTTCTGACGCATTCTTCCCATTCTCTGATAACATTGAACGTGCAAAGAAGAGCGGCGTTAAATACATCGCTCAGCCAGGTGGTTCTGTAAGAGATGACCTTGTTATCGAGTGCTGTGATAAGTACGATATGGCAATGGTGTTTACTGGAATTAGATTGTTCCACCATTAATATAGAAAAATAGTGCAACTCGCAAAAACACTTTCGTTCTCTGAAATACGTAGCAGTACATAAGGTCCTAAACAACAGAACCTAAGTACTGACGTATTTCGAGGCTTTGCGATGTTGCACTATTTTTTATTCATAAGCAAAACCAAGTACCAACGTATTTTGAGGGTTCTCAGTACACACACTATTTTTATGTATATATTGCGATGTTGCACTATTTTTAGACTTGCTCTAGTAATTCTTGAATCTCTTCTTTGGTTCTATCCTTATAGTCTTCGTTCATTATGACATATTCGTATATATCATCAAAATCTGTTAATAAACATTTTAACGTACGAAGTAAATTCTTTAATCCTTTCTCCATTCCTCGATTTTCCAATTTATCCAAATAACTACACATCGTAATCACCTTGCCCTTTTCTATATCTGCTTTAACCATATCTATCAATGAATCGTATCTATCATCACCAGTAAATACTTTTAACATATGCATTACAGCTTCACCATGCTTTAATTCTTTATTAGATGGTATAAAATCCTCTGAATCTTTTTCAGCAAAATAATCTGCTACAACACCAAAATCACTTTTGAATTGCTTCCGAACAGATTTTGGCAAATGTTTAATATTCACCACATGTATAGGGTAATCTATTAAATGTTCCCTAACCGGAGTAGGGATATCCTCCATCATATCTATCAATGATAAGGGCGTTGTCCACTCTTCCTCTCCAAAATACAAAATCAATGATATTACTGGTGAAATCTTATCACCATTCTGTAACTGTAAAGCATAACGTCCATAATCATATCCCATAATACGAACCGGCATAGTTTGATCTACTGTCGTTTGGTTCTCAAGCCCCATAGACACACAAACCATATTAGCATCCATATATTGTTTTAAACAATCCCGATACTGAGACTGTAATGTCTCTGTCTCCGTCTTATATTGCGTTTCCGTAGCACCATCTGTTAGTTTGTGCTCATCCACATAAATTGATTCAAACACTAATACATTAAAAATGTCTGCAAACACGTCATTATAGGCTTCTAAATACTTTGTACTCTTATCTTTTGCCCCCAAAATATTCTCCCTTCATTCTATCATCACACTGCAAAAAATCAATATAAAAATCGCAATTAGAAATAATTTTTTTGACACAATTAGGTATGTGTCAATTGTACTAACTGCAAATTTTTAAGTCAACTGATTTGGGATATATTAGGAAAAATGAGGACATATGGTATATTTGTGATATGCAACCAAAACTTTACACAGAACAAAGAGTCGCCCAAGTGGAATTCAAGGCTACTAATGACTTATCTCCGCCAATGAAAACTTTACTATCTTTTCTAACTCTGCTAAAGAAGTCTCCACTTGATAACCAATTTTTCCACCACTAAAAATAATAGTATCAAAGTTAGCAGCGGAACTGTCTATGACTGTGCAAAACTGTTTTTTCATGCCTATTGGAGAACAACCACCATGCACATAACCTGTTAATGGCAATAATTCTTTTTCCTTTATCATGGCAATACTCTTTTCGCCTACTGCTTTTGCAGCTTCTTTTAATTGCAGTTCTTTTTCCACAGGTACCATAAATACAAAATAATTTTTCGAGGTGCCTATAGTAACCAATGTTTTGAATACCTGATCTGGATTCTGATTTAATACTCGGGCAACTTCTGCGCCACTTACTACACCGGTATCAAGATAATTATAGCTTTGGTATGTACATTTGTGTTGTTCCAATATGCGCATTACATTCGTCTTTTCATTCTTTTTCATAATTATGCCTTTCTTTTTTACCAAAACGCATAGGTTGATTTCGCCTAGACACATTTTTAGTCATATAATATAATGATACCAATTCAGTGTACCAAAAAGATAATGTTTTTTCCATAAAAATGTATCTTGTAATCGTATCTAATATATAAGGAGGTATATAGATATGAAAGGAAAAGAAAAATGCAAGGCATTAAAAGAAATTCGAAGAAAAATTGCAGAGGAGAATGACATCGCATTTGTAACTTCTGAATGTACATATCAAGGGGAATGCAAGGGGACATGCCCAAAATGTGAGGCGGAGTTAAAATATTTGGAAACGCAATTAGCCGCCAGGGAAAAATTAGGAAAGGCAGTGGCCTTAGTGGGCATCTCTGCAGGGCTATGTTCCTCTCTGACAGCCTGTTCACCTATGGATACAGCCAAAGATATTTTTAATAATATGTTTCCTCCTGCTACCGAGGAATTGGCCGGAGATGTAGAAGTTTTAACAGGAGATGCACCAATGACTACAGAAACATATGAAGGTGGTCTGGAAGAATTTGACCCAAACGAAACTACCAGTGAGAACGAACTGGCTGGTGACGTGGAAATGATCCCCGAAGACGAAACCACAGAAGAGTCATCAAACCAAGAATAGAAGGATATGCTATGACACAAAATCTTACTTCTAACAACCAAATACCAACTCTACCAGTCCTTGCCATACATCGCCACCGCTTAACTACAGACGGTGTAGGCGTATCCACATTGGTGGGGGCTCACGGCTGTCCACTGGCATGTAAATACTGTATCAATCCTCATGCTTGGGATTCCAAAACGCTGTCAAAATGTACGTCAATGTCCCCAGAAGATTTATATGAGAAGCTAAAAATAGACGATCTCTATTTCCAAGCAACCAACGGTGGCATCTGTTTCGGAGGTGGTGAATCACTAATACATTCCACATTTATCAAATCATTTCGCAATGTTTGCGGTAAAAAGTGGCGAATTACAGTGGAGACATCCCTCAATGTAGCAAATGCATTTGTAGAAGAGTCCTTGGACGCCATCGATGATTACATCATCGACGTCAAAGACATGAATCCCATCATATACGAAGCATACACGGGAAAATCAAATGCGTTAGTTATAGAAAATCTCGCATATTTGATAGCGAAAAAGGCACCCGAACATCTGCATGTACGAGTGCCTTTGATACCAAACCATAATTCTTTATCCGATATCGAACAATCTGTTTCAATGTTAAAAGAAATGGGATATCAGGATATCGAAGTTTTCAAATATGTTATCAAATAATCACAGCATTTAGAGGACTTGCTACCCAATTACCTTCAAGTCCTCTTGCATATTTTTTCGATACAACAGACCTGTTGCTATTCCAAGCAAACTACAGGCTATCAGGCAGAACACATTCAAAAATGCCTCCGGCAATACAACCATTCCAACCATGAATATCACTGTCACAAGCAAACCTCCCAATCCACCTAGCATGGATGAAAGGCTCTGTTTTACAACATACACCTCCGTCTCCCATTCAAACTTGGGATATTTTAGATTCACAAACAACCCAAACACACAAGAAAAAACAATCATCAACGCTGGTATCAAAATCAGCCACAAAATCGCTAAACCTGTCGGCTTCAGAGCAATCATTACAAAGAATTCTGCTACCACATAAAATGGTGCTATAAACAACAGATTAAATAACAACTTGGCATCTAAGATCGATTTCATTGTAAGAGGCATTGTCTTCAAGATCCACCACTGCTTTCCTTCCATAGAAATAGAACAGGCTGCCGGGGGCATCAAGCTAAAAATCGCTCCAATCAAAAGTGGTACTAAGGGTTCAACAGAAATCGCCACAGGCAAATCAGCCACCAAACTATCCAGCTCAATAAACAATAAAGAAATGCAAAATACCATTCCAAGAATTGGGCCCATAATCGTATTGGACACATAAACCCCTGATGAAAAAAATCGCCTTGCCTCTCTTGTAATCAAAGTTTTCATGACGCCCTGTGCTTTTAATTCTCCCATTTTATAAGCCTTGTTACTATGCGTCTCATTCAATTTTATAAAAATATTGTGAAAATTAACATTTGTTATACACAAAATTGCAATCAACACGAGCAGTGATGCAAGAATAAACAACATAAACGAAATCATGCTACCCGTTTTCACAACTGTAGCAAACCATGCTGCAGGGGGATACCAGTTCTCTAAAACGCCCACTACCATTGTTAAGATTTTAGCAATTGCCTCCGGGCTCATTTCTTCCATTTCAGTTGCAAACTGCGGCATCATTACTAACACACCTACCACGAAAACAATCGATAACAACGCTTCCGCCAAGGCTTTATTTTTCATACGGGAAGCAATGCCGGTAATCAAAACGCCAATGCCAATGGAAACCGCTGTGGGAATGCATGGTACAAAGAATATAAGAAGAAAGCCCAACAAACACCCAATGCCACCAGGAAATGCAAGAAAGGCATAGGTTACTAGCCCTGGCACCATAATCAGCATTGCGATAATCAAATTTTCCACATACAAACGTAAAAACCGGCTGATTATCAGTTTCCAAGTAGGAACCGGCATAGCTGCTATCATTTCATAACCTTTTTTTCTGAAAATCATACCACCGGATTTCAACGCGCTAAACACAACGGAAATCATACTTGTCAATACAACCAAATAGACTGGTACAATGTCTGAAACACCTAATTTGATGTAGCCATAACAGGTTCCTGATATGTATCCCATCAGTATAACAAATAGCACTAAAATACAAACAGAGAGCGCAATATATCGCCTCTTTTCATCTTTATCCTTTGTATGGCGAAACACATTGAAACCATACAGATTGCATAGTTCCAATCTAATCAATGCTTTCAGCTGTCTCATTCGCAAGCACCTCCATGAATACATCCTCTAAGGTCTCTTCCCCCTCCAACAATTCTTCCATGGTACCGCTAGCAATCATAGCACCATCCTTAATAATAGCTACCTTATTACAAAGTCGCTCCGCCACATCCAATACGTGGGTAGAAAAGAATATGGCACCACCGCGCTTACACACATCATGCATAATGTTTTTCAACGTAACTGCAGCCTTAGGATCCAGTCCAACGAATGGCTCATCCAAAATCCACAATTTTGGCTCATGGAGAACAGCCGAAATAATGGCAAGTTTCTGTTTCATTCCATGAGAATAACTAGAAATCAAATCACCCAATGATTCAGTAATCTCAAAAGCATCCGCATATTTTTTGATGCGCTCCTCACGCTCCTTTGCAGACACAGAAAATATATCTGCAACAAAGTTCAAATACTGAATACCTGTCAAATACTCATACAAGTCCGGATTATCCGGTATATAAGCAAAGGTCTGCTTACAGGTGGTTGGCTGTTCTTTCACACTGACACCGTCCACCAAGATTTCTCCCTCGTCGAATTCATGAATGCAGGTAACGCACTTTAAGGTTGTGGTTTTTCCTGCACCATTATGTCCAATGAACGCATAAATATCACCAGCCTCCACGTGAAGATTGATATCTGTCACACCTTTGCTACTACCTTTATATTGTTTCGATAAATGACTGATTTTTAACATATCATTCCACCGCCTTTCCACTTTACTTTATCATGTTACGCCGCGTCACAAGCAATACCTTACGTTAAGTCATCTTTCAATTTATTTTTTGTGACGTCATCATTATAATATGGTAAACTAGACACAGACAATATTTTTATAAGACGACGTAGCGTCAGTACTTGCTTGTAACGCGACGTTATATAGTATTCTTAACGCAGAAAGGTGGTGAAATGCTATGTCTCAATACACAACCGGAGAACTTGCAAAGCTTGCCGGCGTAACGGTTCGCACAGTGCAGTATTATGATTCCAGAGGCATTTTAATTCCAAGCGACTTTAGTGAAGGTGGACGCAGACTTTATACTGATGAGGATTTGAGAAAGCTGAAGCTCATCTGTTATTTGAGAGAATTGGGCATCCAAATCAACAGCATCGGCGAAATTTTGTCCACAGAAAATGCAGAAGAAGTCATTTCCCTGTTATTGGAACAACAGTTATTGGAAGTGCAGGATGAAATTGCTGCAAAAGAAAAACAGCGAAACCGGATTCTGGATTTACGAAAAGAAATGAAACAACACAAGCAATTCTCCATAGAACAATTATCTGATATAGCATATATTATGGAAAATAAAGAAAAGATGAAAAAGGTGCGAGGTCGAGTTCTCATTCTTGGCATTATCACAGAATGTATCGAAACCGGCACATTTGTACTTGGACTGTTAGAAGGTATTTGGTGGCCATTTTTCATTGGCCTGGTGTTCGTCATTGGTATATCTGCTTTTGCAGTATTATATTATTACAAATACACCGCATACTTATGCCCGGAATGTCATACTATTTTTCAACCAACAAAATTGGAGTTCTTCTGGGCAAACCACACTCCTACCACAAGAAAGCTTCATTGTACCCACTGTGGTCACCACGGCTTTTGTGTAGAGGTATATCAACAAACAGAGGAGGAAACGAAGGCATGACAGATACAAAAAAGACATTAACCAAATATTTTATATGGACATTTACCATATCCTGGATACTACAGATTATAGGAAGCTATCTCGCCATTCAAGGAAATGTCGCGGGATTCCGTGCATTTTTATCTCTGGCGATGTTTGCACCTCTTCTTGGAGCACTATTAGCCAAAGCACCACTGCGAGACATCGGATGGAAACCAAAATTTAAAGGCAACATACGCTACATCCTGGCAGCACTGTTCATGCCTGCCGTATTTACAATCCTAGGTGCAGTCCTATATTTTGTCATATTTCCAGATAGACTGGATTTCACAGGCAAATATGTCATAGCAACCTACGGACAGGAAATGATGGACCAATTGGCTGCAGCGGGACTTACTCTTCCGATGTACTTAGTGGTAGGCACAGTGCAATCCGTGACTCTGGGACCAGTTATAAATATGTTCTTCGCACTAGGTGAAGAAGCCGGCTGGCGTGGTATCATGTCACCGATGTTAAAGAAACAATTAGGAAGAACAAAAGGATTGATTGTGGGTGGTATCATCTGGGGTGCATGGCATTGGCCATGTATGATTCTTGCAGGCTATGAATACGGAAAAGGATACTGGGGTGACCCATTTCTTGGCATGGCACTCTTCTGCTTGGTTACTACCGTCTGGGGCATCCTGTTAGATTACATCTATGAAAAGAGTCACTGTATCTGGATTCCTTCCCTTGCACACGGTGCAATGAATGCGATTGCAACGCTCCCTGTGATGGTACTGGAACCAGAATATGCCAACCAGTTAACGGTGGGACCGGCACCTATAGGAATTATCAGTTTGATACCGGCTTTGGTCTTGGCTATATATGTATTATTTATGAGTAACAGAAACAAATAGTGGGCATATGAGAACTCGCTCTCGCTCCCAAAAAGCACGTAGTGGTACTAAGGTTTGCCATGCAAACCAAGTACCAACGTGTTTTGAGGGTTCTCATATTGCCCACTATTTGTTTCTACTCATATATAATGCACATATACATAATACAAAATAGGTATCAAAATGGGAACAGGGAGCCGGATACTCAAGTTTATTAGAGTGACAAACTCCACTTCACCAGAACAGAATGTTTCTAACAACACAGTTCCATCCCCCACCCTTACCATAAAAAAATAGTGTGTGAATTTGGACCCTCAAAGTACGTCGGTACTTGGTTTTGAAACAAAACCTTAGTACCGCTACGTACTTTGGGAGTGAAAACGAGTCCGAATCACACACTATTTTTTAACACTCTATTTTCGAAACAATACCCTTTTCATTCCGCTTTGCAAATTCACTTAATGAATAAGTACGGATTCTTTGATTTACGATGTTTGGAATCAAAAAACCGTTATTAGTCAGCTTTACACAACGGTTAATAATCGTTTTATTGGTCACGCCAAGCATCTTACTAACTTCAATTGGTGTGAACTCTAATAATCTCTTTTTCAATAGAAATACCAACAATGCCTTTTCCTTTGCATTTAAATAGGATAAACTACCATCCAAATCATCTTTCTGTGCCCCTGTCGATAATTCATATACCTTTTTAGAATACAACTCTACCATACGAAGGAAGTAATTTACCCAAATCTCCGGTTGCGGTGGATTTTCTCTGCCTGAATAATACAACGCCGGCAATCCCATCTGAAGCGATTCATAATACTCGTCAGTATCATAAGCAAAATATTCCTCCAAAGACCCAATTCCGTTAAATCCATATCCATACAAATCCAGTATATATCCAGACATCAGTCTCGCTGTTCTTCCGTTTCCATCTTCAAAAGGATGAATGGTAACTAATTGATAATGCACTATCGCAGCAACTATCAATGGATGATCATCTGTTGTATTCACATACTCAACCAACTCATCTACCAGTACCGGAACATCACTATACTCAGGGGGAATATAGTCTGGCGTTCCACTTACCGAATCATATACCGCAAACAGCATCCCTGGTGGCATCGGTCCTCGAAATCCTATCTTTTCCTTTGAGGCACCCTTTACAACCATAGCCTGTACTTCGAGAATCATATCTTTTGAAAATACTTCTCTTCTATTTAATTTTTCTTCCAACAAATTTAAGGCTAGAAAATAATTCCGAATTTCCTGCTCTGGCTTCAAAAAATGCTTATGTTCATCTCTCTCAATAACTTCCTCTGCCTGCTCCTCTGTAAGCGGATTTCCCTCAATTTTATTAGACGCATAAGAACTCTTCTTTTTGGAATTCTTGCGTAATCTGTTTTTTGTCATAGGGGGCAATTCAATCGTCCTTATTGAAAAACGATTTTCATCAATTGCTGATATTCTTTTCAATATATCGTTTGTTAAAGTTACCTTTATCATAAATATCAACCCTTCTCAGACATTTTTCTTATAAATAGTATACCTCACAACGCCCAAAAATTCCACTAAAATTACACTATTTTTACACTATTTTTCACTATCGACAGTCGAAGATACTTTTTCACCACAGTTCCGTCCCCACTTTACCACAAAAAAATAGTGTGTGAATTCGGACCCTCAAAGTACGTCGGCACTTGGTTTTGGAACAAAACCTTAGTACCGCTACGTACTTTGGGAGTGCAAACGAGTCCGAATCATACACTATTTTTTAATCTCTTAATCCTGCGCTACAACTTCCTTGTAGAACTCACAGTAATCTTTTCTTCCTTCCTTTGTGAACTGAATCGCTGTTCTTGGATGCTGATTGAGCTGTCCTGTCATTAAGTACTGCAAATCGTATCCCCATACAATACCTTCCTCGCGAAGTTTTAACATATGCTTCTCCACGAACTGTAACGCTGGGTATACGTTGTACTTAGGATTCTTTAAGAAGCCAAGTAATAATTCCATAGCACAGTTACCTGCGCCTCTTCCCATCTCATTATAGGTAGCATCTAACCAGTCTACGCCATCACCAACTGCCTCAATGGTATTGGCAAATGCAAGCTGCTGATTGTTATGTGCATGAATACCAAGTTTCTTATCGTACTTAGTAGCAAATTCCTGGAAAATGTCAACCAATCGTGCCATTGCCTCTGGGTATAAAGAACCAAAGCTGTCAACGATGTAGAATACATCTACCGGCGACTTACCAAGCATATCTAAAGCAACCTTCAAGTCTGACTCCTGTGTATTGGAAATCGCCATCAGGTTACATGTAACCTCATAGCCTTTGTTCTTGCAATCCTCAATCACATCTATTGCAGCCGGAATGGTGCTTAAGTAAGTGGCAACACGAATCAAATCCAAAGGGCTCTCTGAACGAGGCTTGATGTCAGTCTTGTAATCGCAACGTCCTACATCTGCCATAGCGGCCAACTTCAAGTCAGTGTTGTTATCTCCTACGATGGCACGGATATCGTCATCATCACAGAACTTCCACTTACCAAACTTATCTACATCAAACATCTCCTTGGAAGCCTTGTAACCAAGCTCCATATAATCTACGCCAGCCTTTATATTCGTTAAATATAAATTCCGAACAAACTCGTCGGAAAAATAGAAATCATTCACCAAACCGCCATCTCTAAGAGTGGCATCAATTACTTTAATATCTTCTCTGAAACCTAATAAATTGGATAACTCTTTCATGTTACCTCTCCTTTCATAATTACTTTGCACTTTAAAGCGTTAAACTTTAACGTCTTAAAGTATTATAGCACATAAAACCTATTTGTAAAGCCCTATTTTATATTTTTTTTTAAAATTACTTATTACATAAAATAACCAGGGGTTATTGCCCTGGCTATTTAATATTGATATCACCTATTGTATTTTAACTTCTCACTTCTTTTACACTGGTTTCAGACATTAATTCCTCTGATGTTACCCGTAAGACTTTTTCTAACACCTTCAATTCCTCAGGATCAAAACGTTCCTTCATACGATCCGTCACAATCTTCACATATGAAGAACTGAGATTATAGTAATTCAGATACTTATCTGTAACCTCTAAATGATACTCTCGCTTGTCATTTTCAGACTGTACCTTGCGAAGATATCCTTTTTTCACTAATGAATTCACCTTATATGCAGCGTTTGGTGACGATATCTGAATAAAGGAAGCAAACTCACTCACAGTTGGATGGTCCATGGCATAGATAATTTCTATGCAATAGGTCTCCACAGTTGTCAAAGAGGTCTCTCTATCCTGAATCTTGTCAAACAACGCCTTATAAAAATGCAATTTGAACTTCATATATACTTGCTGAAATGCTTCTTCTAACATATTTTACCTGCCATTTCAAAACGTGTGTGTTCTTACCATATTTAGTATATCAACAAAGCATTTTTTGTCAACACATGTCTAATATTTACTGTACGGCAAAAGTAAGTTCAGCAGTCACTGCCACCTTTCCATCTACTGTCGCTACCGCCTTACCAATACCAACAGGTCCCCTCTTTGTGATAATCTCACAAGAAAGCTCTAACACATCCCCTGGCACTACCTGTTTCTTAAAACGGGCATTTTTGATACCACCAAAAAATGCAATCTTACCCTTATGCTCTTGCTCAGAAAGAATTGCAACTGCACCAGTCTGTGCCAATGCTTCAATAATCAACACACCCGGCATCACATGCTGCTGTGGAAAATGTCCCATGAAATGCATTTCGTTTGCTGTTACGCACTTAATTCCTTTAGCCCACTGCCCCGGCTCAAAATCAACGATTTTGTCTACCAGTAAAAATGGGTATCTATGTGGTATAATTTCCTGAATCTGATTTGAATTTAATTCCATATCATATCACCTCTAGCAATATTTCTTGAAAATAACGCTTGCGTTATGTCCGCCAAAGCCCAATGAGTTAGACATAGCATAATTTACAGTAGTATTTCTACCTTCATTTGGAACGATATCTAAATCACAGTTTTCATCAGGCACCTGGTAATTGATGGTTGCAGGAACAAAATCATCCTGAACTGCCTTTACACAAATCATAGCCTCTACAGCACCGCTGGCACCCAATAAATGACCAGTCATAGACTTTGTCGAGCTCATCATAACCTTGCTTGCATGCTCACCAAATGCAGTCTTCACAGCTAAGGTCTCACCCTTATCATTTAATGGTGTTGAAGTACCATGTGCATTGATGTATGTAACATCAGAAGGCTCAATACCAGCATCCTTCATCGCTAACTGCATACATTTAGCAGCACCACTACCATCTTCAAGCGGAGCGGTGATATGATGTGCGTCACAGTTTGCACCATACCCAACAACCTCACCATAAATCTTAGCACCACGAGCCAATGCATGCTCAAGCTCCTCTAACACGAGAACTGCAGCACCCTCGCCCATGACGAAACCACTTCTCTCCTTATCAAATGGAATGGAAGCTCTATTAGGATCCTCTGATCTGCAAAGGGCATTTAAAGATGTAAAGCCACCCATACCTGGTTTTGTAATACTTGCTTCTGTACCACCACAAAGCATTACCTCAGCGTATCCATCACGGATATGTCTGAAACCATCACCTACAGCATTTGTACCACTGGCACAAGCAGTAACCACACAGGTACACATACCATGAAGACCATGCTCAATGGCAATCTTAGCCGCTGCCATATTGGTAATACCAGTTGGGATGAAGAATGGAGACACTCTATCAAAGCCCTTCTCATTTCCCTTTAAAATCTCATTTTCGATAGTCTGGAAACCACCGATACCACTAGAAACAATAACACCACATCTGTCTGTATCTACAGCTGAAAAATCAATTGCTGCATCCTTGACAGCCTCATTTGCAGCGATAGTTGCAAATGCACAGAACAAATCAGTCTTTCTGAGTTCACGCTTATCAATGTGCTCCTCTAAATTAAGATTCTTAACCTCACCGGCAACAGTTACCTTTCTGTCGGTTGTATCATATTTTGTAATCTTAGCGATACCGCACTTGCCGGCCTTTACGCTCTCCCATGTCTCTACTGCTGTGTTACCAATCGGTGTCACTGCACCTAATCCTGTTACTACTACTCTTCTCATACTGCCATTCCTCCATCTACACCTAATACCTGACCGGTAATATAAGCTGCTTCCTCAGAAGCCAAAAATGCAACTGCATTTGCCACTTCCTCAGGACTACCAGCTCTCTTTGCCGGAATTGCACCTAACATTGCTTCCTTTACCTTATCTGAAAGCACAGAAGTCATATCTGTCTCAATCATACCCGGAGCCACTGCATTTGCAGTAATATTTCTGGAAGCCAGTTCCTTTGCTACAGATTTTGTCAAACCGATAACACCTGCTTTACTTGCTGCGTAATTGGCCTGACCTGCATTTCCTGAAACACCAACCACACTGCTGATGTTGATAATACGTCCATAACGCTGCTTCATCATAATCTTACTTACAAGCTTTGTACAAAGGAAAGTACCCTTTAAGTTAATTGACAGTACATCCTCAAAATCTTCTTCTGTCATTCCGATTAACAGCTTATCCCTTGTAATACCTGCATTGTTTACTAAAATATCAATAGCACCAAACTCAGCCTTTACAGCATCTACCATGTTTGCACAATCTTCCTGATTTGAAACATCTGCTTTGATTACCATGGTCTTTACACCAAATTCTTCACAAAGCTTTGCTGTTTCCTTTGCAGCATCCTCACTACCTGCATAGTTAATGGCTACATCCGCACCACATTTAGCAAGTGTCACTGCAATGGCACGTCCGATACCTCTAGAAGCACCTGTTACCAATGCTTTTCTTCCTGATAAATTCATCATAATCCTATATCCTCCACAAAGCCTGTTACGCCTTCAACGCTTCCAATGCAGCCTCAAAGCCTGCAACATCTTCAATTGTATATGTTGTCATGCCATCTGCTGTTCTCTTCACAAATCCACTTAACGCCTTACCAGGACCAACCTCGATTACAGTATCAACGCCCTGTGCCTGTAAATACTGGATTGTATTTTCCATATAAATACTGCTCTGTACCTGCTTTACCAAAAGAGCCTTAATGGTCTCATCTGCACCAAGTTCTTTTGCAGTTGTGTTAAAAATAACAGGTGTCTTCATGTCGCCAAATGTTACATCATTCATGTATGTATCCAAAGCCTCACCTGCAGGCTTCATAAACTTTGTATGGAAAGGTCCGCTTACCTTAAGTGGAAGACAACGCTTTGCGCCTGCTTCCTTCGCCTTGGTCTCAGCCAGTTCCACTGCAATCTTGTCACCACAGATAACGTACTGACCTGTACAGTTATAGTTAGAAACGGTTACATAATTTTCAGGATTTTCACTGCAAACCTGATTACAAATCTCTGTCAATACAGAGCTTTCTAAGCCCATAACCGCACTCATTTTGCATTCAATACCAGCGGCTGCCTCTTCCATAACCTTACCTCTGTAAGCCACCAACTTGATAAATGTCTGTGTATCAAACACACCTGCTGCATGTAATGCGCTGTACTCACCCAAACTAAGACCTGCAACATAATCTGCCTTTACACCTGCTGCCTCCAACATTTTTGTCACACCTGCTGCAAAGACTGCCATACATGGCTGTGTATATCTAGTCTGTGAAAGCTGCTCCATTGGACCTTCGAACATCAACTGCTTTACATCAAAATCCAATTCTGCTTCATCTACTACCTTTTTGAACAACTCGTTTTGCTCATAGAAATCTTTTCCCATGCCAACCTTCTGGCTACCCTGGCCGGCAAATAAAACTGCGATTTTCATATGTAGTGCCTCCTTATTTGATTGCGTTTTCCAATGTATCTAAGGTTGCCAATGCACCCTTCATCATGTCATCTAAAATGTCCTTTACCGGACGAATCTCGTTACACTGACCTGCAACCTGACCTGCCATGACAGAACCTGTCTTTGTATCACCGTCAAATACCGCTCTTCTCAAAGAACCTAATGTATATTTCTCAAGCTCCATCATATCTGCTCCAGCCTTCTCCTGACGCAAATATTCTCTAGCCATCTGATTCTTAATAATACGAACCGGAGAACCAACAATTCTACCAGTAACAATAGTGGAATTGTCTCTTGCTTTTACAACTGCCTGTTTGTAGTTCTCGTGAATTGGACACTCCTCACTGGTCAACAGACAAGTACCAATCTGCACACCACTTGCACCAAGTGCAAATGCTGCTAACAACTGTCTGCCATCAGCGATACCGCCTGCTGCTATTACAGGGATATTCAAAGCGTCAACCATCTGTGGAATCAATGCCATTGTGTTCATCTCGCCGATGTGTCCACCAGCCTCTGCACCCTCAGCAATAATATAATCTGCTCCAGCCTTCTCTAAACGTTGCGCAATCAAGGTACTGGTCATAACAGGCATAACCACGATGCCCTGTTCCTTCCACTTACCAATGTATGCACCCGGATTACCTGCACCTGTAGTTACAACTGCTACCTTCTCTCTGGCAACCAAATCTGCCATTTGGTCTGCTTGTGGATTCATCAACATAATATTGACACCAAATGGCTTATCTGTTAACTTACGGCACTCATGAATGTTTTCCTCTAACTGTTCCACATTCATACCACCTGCACCAATCAAACCAAGACCACCTGCATTGGAAACTGCAGCTGCCAAAGTTGCTGTTGCAATATTTGCCATACCACCCTGAATAATTGGGTATTTAATTCCTAACTTTTTATCAAGTCTCATCGTTTCCTCCATTAGAACTCTAACAACATACCAGCCCAGGTAAAGCCTGCGCCAAAGCCTACTAACAATACCTTTATACCTTCCTTGAACATACCTAATTCATTCATCTCATCTAACGCAATCGGAATACTTGCTGCTGAAGTATTGCCGTACTTATGTATGTTCTTGTAGAACTTTTCTTCAGGTGCACGTAACTGTTTTACCACACTCTTAATGATACGTTCATTTGCCTGATGACAAACTACATAATCCACATCTTCTAAGGACAATCCAGCCTGCTCTAACACCTGTCTTGCAGCCTCACTCATTCTGCTGACCGCAAACTTGAACACCAGCTTACCATCCATATAAATGTGTTGCTTTTCAAATGCCTGTCCTGGACACCCCAGAGCCTCTGGCATGCCCTCGGCACCCCAAACACCATAGAACTTCTTATCTGGGTTCTTCGCAACCACTGCCGCACCGGCTCCGTCTCCAAACAACACACAAGTTCCTCTGTCTTCCATATCCATACGGGTTGAAATCTGTTCACTACCGATTACTAACGCGTATGGTCTCTCTTCATCCTGAAGCAATGCTGCTGAAATACGCAGTCCATATAAAAATCCTGCACAAGCGGCACTTAAATCAAATGCCGGAATATTTGTAGGCAGTCCTAATTCTCTCTGCAAAAAACATGCTACCGAAGGTGTGGCATAATCTGGTGTGAAGGTTGCCACAATCAACGCACCAATCTGATTTTTGTCAATTCCACTGTTCTCAATTGCTTTCTTTGCTGCGCCACATGCTAACTGCCAGTTCAGTTCATCCACACAATGATATCTCTGCTTGATACCAGTTCTAGTGCTAATCCACTCATCGTTGGTATCTACAATCTTACTTAAATCATCATTGGTAACAACCTTTTCCGGCAAGCATCTACCTGTGCCAATTATCTTGATACCAAGCATATCTTTACCTCATTCCTCGTTTAATTTTTCCGTGTGCACTATCCAAGGTTCTAAACTTGTGATATCTGTGTCTCGCCAGTCTTTCACCTGACATATGCTCATACTTTGCTAATTCCTTCTGTAGCATTCTATCTAATACCACAAAGGCCTTCTTACTGCTCTCCAAGATACCGCCATCCGGTTCCGGAATAATTTCATCGATTAAACCATAATCCTTCAAATTAAATGCAGTCATCTTCATTAAATCACAAGCCTCTTCACTACGCTCTGAATCCTTCCAGAGAATAGATGCGAAGCCTTCCGGAGACAAAATGGAATACACAGCATTTTCAAACATTAAAATGCTGTTCGCCACCGAAATTGCAAGGGCGCCACCACTATTACCCTCACCGGTAACCACGGCAATAATTGGAATCTTTAACGCACTCATTTGTGCCAAACTTTCAGCAATGGCAATACTCTGTCCGTTTTCCTCAGCCTCAATTCCCGGATATGCGCCCGGTGTATCAATAAACGTAATAACCGGTCTGCCAAACTTCTCTGCCTGCTTCATTAAGCGAAGGGCCTTACGATACCCTTCCGGCTCTGGCATACCAAAGTTATACTTCATATTCTCTTCTAATGTTGTACCCTTTCTGTGGCCTATTACAGTCACCGGCTTACCGTGGTACATTGCAATACCACCTAAAATACCAGCATCCTCGCCACCCAAACGGTCACCCTTTAATTCGATAAAGTCATCGAATAAAGCATCAATATAATGATCAATCTTAGGACGATCCTTGCCTCTGGCAATCTTTACACGCTCATATGCGCTCAATGTATCTAATAACATAAAGCCTAACTCCTTCCGTGCATTGCCAACAGACGTCCTACAATGCCTCTAAGTTCTTTTCTTTCTACAATACGGTCCACAAATCCATGTTCCTCCTGGAACTCTGATTTCTGGAAGCCCTTTGGAAGTTTCTGACGAATGGTCTGCTCGATGACACGTGGACCTGCAAAACCAATTCTTGCCTTAGGCTCAGCGATAATAATATCGCCTAGCATTGCAAAGCTGGCACTCACGCCACCCATGGTTGGATGTGTCAGGATGGATATATACAATCCACCGCTTTCAGAAAACTTCTCTACCGCTGCACTAGTCTTAGCCATCTGAACAAGAGAGAACATTCCCTCCTGCATTCTCGCACCACCACTGGCAGACACTGCCACCAATGGTAATTTATTCTTACGTGCGAACTCGGTCAGCATAGTAAACTTCTCACCTACAACAGTTCCCATACTTCCCATCATAAATGTACTATCAAGCACAGCAATGGCAGTCTTGTTACCCTGAATGGTACACACACCGGTCACCAATGCATCCTTGTTGCCATTTTCCTCCTGGGCATTTACTAACTTATTCCTGTAACCGGGAAACTTCAGTGGATTACCACTGACAATATTCTTTCCCTGTTCCTTAAAGCTACCTTCATCTGCCAACATCTGAATTCTCTGAATTGCAGAAATTGCCATATGATGTCCGCAGGATGGACAAACGTAAAATGCGTCAGTCAGCACAGCCTCTGTGTGCTGCTCTTTACATTTCGGACACTCCTTCACAGCATCCGGCTGCTCTGTCAGTATCTTTCCTGCCATGTATGTAATTGTATCTGATGTATCCTGATTCTTTGTTCTACTTAAAAGACTACTCATTGCTCCGCTCCATTAAATGCCAATATTAGTTCTGGCTCTCAATATAATCTACGATATCCTTTACTGTCTTGAACTTAGCTAATTCCTCATCAGGAATAGAAATCTCAAATGCTTCCTCAATAGCCATGTTTAACTCAACAGCGTCTAAAGAATCAGCCTCTAAATCATCAGCTAAAGAAGCCTCTAAAGTAACCTTTTCCTCATCACAACCTAATGAATCAACAATAATCTCCTTAACCTTTTCAAATGTCATTTTCTCTTTCTCCTTTTTCTTAAAAATATTTTATCTAAATTTATTTAACTAAATTTATCAAACTTATTCTAAGACTCTGAAACACATTTGTCAAGATTTTTAGTTAAAATTTTTTAAGTTTTCTTTGTCAAGGAGCATTTGTCTTTCTGCAACAGAAACTAACGTCTCTACGGTAACAGGATTTTCATGCCATGCAAATCCCAAGGCTGCCATCGGATGTGCCTGCTTTTTCATGATATTATAGAAATCTGTAAACATCTGTTTCGCCTTATCTTGATTCACATCTGCCATCAGCACAACAAAACGGTCGCCACCAATCCGGAACACATTCATGGTACCGAAAAACTCCATGAGCATTCGACTGAAACGTTTCAAATAATCATTTCCCTGTTCATATCCGCCAATCCGATTTAATTCTTTTAAATCATTTATATCTGCATATACTGCCATGAGAGCAGGCTTTTCCAGATAATTTAAAAACCGTTGACAATATAGTTGATATGACTGCATACTCTTTACCCCAGTTAATCCATCAAACTTGGCATGATATTCTAAATACTTATGGTATACCATTTCCTGCTCAAATGTTTCAGGAACACTATGGACATATAGCATGACCACTTTGTTTGTGGCCTTATATGTCATCCCTGGTAATAATTCCAGCATCACCCAACGATATGTCTCTTCCGTTTTTCTTCTGTATATGGTGTGAAGCGGAGCAACACTCTCTGAAAAAATATCCTGCAACCGTCTCAATTCCAAAAACGTTGAAAGCATAGATACATCCCCTTCGTGTACGTGCTCATCGGTTGCATACCACGTTGCCCAACGTGAGAAACTACCATTATAATTATCAGTTGTTTCGTTAGACGTTGCTTCCATCTTAATCATTTCAAAAGAATCAGTTGTAATGTTTACTTTTAAAATAATGTCATAACTCAAGGACTGCATACGCAAGGCTTCTGTTAACTCACAGGCATCCCCATCAGATTTCTTCCATAAATATAATACCCAAGGATTATCGTTATCATAATCCTTGGGAATCATCATCTCAAATGTTATCCATTGATAGGTACCATCAACCTTTTTTCGAAAGTTATGGGATAACTTGCGATGGTTTTCTTTTACCTTTCTTTGGATATTTTTCAAGCTAGTGATTTGCAAATACTGTTGCTGATCCAACTCGTGGATGGAGCCTTCATCCACCTCTGTCTGCATGTAAACATCAATGTGTTTTGCCTTGAAAAAACCTCTTCGTTTCTCTACCGTCAGCACCTTGATCGGCTGCAATTCACCTGTCATTATATTTACGCGAAGCGCCTTTAATATGTCGTCCATGAGTGCCTGCAATAGCACTGCATCGTTCATAGTTTTATCCTCCTTCTATGCACTTAAACGACTTTCAAACTCTTCTATTGGTAGTGGTCTGTCAAAATAGAATCCCTGAGCCAGATAACAATTATTATCCTTTAACATCTTCACCTGCTCAATGGTCTCTACGCCTTCCACAATACATTCTAATCCCATGCTCTGAGCCATGGCAATTACGTACTTTAACATGATGTACTTAGACGACTGTACATTCCGTTCAGCCGGCAAAAAGCTTCTGTCGATCTTCAGTACATTCCAAGGAATCTCGCGAATCAAATTCAGTGAAGAATAACCAATACCAAAATCATCTACCGAAGTACTAATACCGGCCTTCTGCAAACCACTTACCACACGTTTTAAATAAGTGAATTCCACATCTGAATTGGTTTCCGTCAACTCAATCTCAATGTATTCATGAGGTACCTGATGTCTGTCAATTATCTCTAGAATATGCTCTAAAAGCATCATATCTGACAAATGTCTACGGGAGAAGTTCACAGAAACTTTAACCACATTCTTGCCTTCATCTAACCATCTGCGAATATCCTCACAGACACGATCTAACATATAAAAATCCAAATCACATATCTCGTGTCCCTGCTCTAATACAGGAATAAAATCCATCGGCGGCATCAACTTGCCATCATGGAACCATCTACACAATGCCTCTGCTCCAACTAACCTATAATCTGTCAACTGAATCTTAGGTTGGTAAAACACCTGGAACTCACGCTTTGCAAGTGCATCCGGAAACAGAGTCTCAATATGCTTTGCCTGTTCCTTTCTATGGAACATAGTATCCTCAAAGAATACAACATCATCATTCGCCACATCCTGCGCCATCTTGGCAGCCATTGTAACGCAATCCACAACCTCGGAAGGCTCTTTGATATCTCTGTCGTTTGGAATACAATAGTATCCCTGAGAAGCAGAAATAAATATCTGATCATCCTGCTCAACATCGTAAGCCACACCTGCTCCATGCAAATACTCACGTACTTTGTCTAAATTCTCATCCAAAATCAGCATGATAAAATTATCACTACCCACACGACTGATAATCTCTTCAGGAGACAACATATCCTGCAGAGACTGCACATATCGCTTCATCACATCTGTACCTACAGCTCTGCCAAACTGCTGATTTACCATAGAAAAATGCTTGAGATTAAAATAACATGCAGTATACTTATCAATCTTTTGCTGACTAATCAGCATACTGGTAAATCTCATAAAATATGTAAGATTATAAATACCCAAATCCACATCATGATAACTGAGACGCTCCACAAGCTGCATGACATTCACGCGTCCATGGAAGGCAAAAACCATCTTTAAAAACAGTTCCACCTTGCTGCGTTCTTCATCAGTCCATGTGTTCGCTCCAATACTTTGGCATGCTCTGTAAACCTTCACAGAACCATCTCCAGTCATCTCTCTTAGCACTACACAACGCTGATTGTCCACTGCATCTGTCTCAAAGAATACCATCACATCGCCATCACAATTCTGCTCATGTACCGGCGTCGCATAACACCACAAATCACAGCAGGCAATATCAAGGACCTGGCACATCTCTGATACAATCTCATGCATATCATCTTCATTTAACTGTTTCAATTGTTCCATTTTCAGTAAGAAGCGTTCCAACGCTTCATAATAATGTTGCATATCAATTGCCATTATTATTGAGCCCCCTTTACTTCCAACTGTGGGAAGGATACGACTGCAGCCAAACCTGCATCTAAATCTTCTGGTATCTCAATCCTACCTGTTAATTGTTTCACCATTAAAACAACTGAAGACAAACCGACGTAAGCACTATGTCCTTCCACTACCGGTTCTATGCGCTCTGTCTTCATGTACTTCCGCATGCGATCTATCTGCACTGGTTGTAAACTCGTACTCTCTGTCCACACATGAAGCACCAATTCCACTGCGTAAGCATGTCGCTTCACCGATGCCTCAATCATAATATTACCACCAGTGGCATATTCTATACCCACGCGCAACATTTTATTGATAACCTGTCCAATTCTTCCGGAATCTCCCAATAAAATCTGCGGAACCTCTTCCTCTACGCGCAACAAAACCTGCATATCCGAACCTTGATTACGAAGATACTTCTTCACGTTCTGAACAATTTGTTCTAACATAAAACGTACATTATATGCGGATTCCAATAGTTCTAATTTGCCGAAAGTCAGTTGTACATAATCTAACGTCTCTTCCATATTATCCACAACTGCAATACCATTGGTGGATAATCTATGCAAGGTATCTCGAATGGTCTGACTGTCATTGCTGGCAACAGCCGCCTCCATAGTCTCCAACCAACTTTCCAGCTGATTCTTCATGGTCATACTCAAATTCGTAATAAACTTTGACTGTGCACGGGCTGCTTTTTCTAACCGCCTACTTTCCTGTAATTTTACAAAATTCTGATACGCCATCGCCGAAAGCACCTGTGCAAGTTCAGACAAATACACGGCTGCTTTTTCCACTTGTTCCATACTGAGGATATAAGTATCTTTCGCAGCAGCTACATAAGCATCCGGGTCAATGTCTAGCTCTTCCGCTTTTTTCCGCATAAATTCCTCATCCAAATCAGTTGGTCTTACCTGTCCGCCAATGAAGCTTCCAATCATACGCCCTTCCAACAAGATAGGCGCCGCAAAATCCATCAACCCTGCATGGCACATATAAATAGACGGCTTCTGCGTATCCATAGTCTGAATGGCACCCATGCGGTCACACTCTTCGCAACGCTTGCAACCAACCGATGAAGTCCGCACAAGATTCGTACAAAAATCAGTAAAGCCACTTCCCTTTGTTACCGGTATACCTTCTGCATCCGTCGTCAATGCAGCCATCCCTGTAAACTCAGAAAAACCATCCTGTATCTGTTGTAAAATATTCACATCAATTAATTGTGTTAAATGTAGTATTTTCATACCAATCACCTATAAAACCCGTTCTGAAACCGTTTTCTTGCTTTTATTGGATAGTTACTAATATTTTAACAGAAATCGTTCAATTTTTCTACCTATTTATGTAAAAAATATCCCAAATATTGACACTTATCAACATTTGGGATATCGAAATTCTAACAACACTATATATTGTAAAATTATGCTCTATTTACTCTCGCTAAGAAGCTCTGTAAGCGAGGACTTTTCGGAGAATCAAAGATTTCTTCAGGTGTTCCTTCCTCTTTAATGCCCTTCTCATCGAAGAACATAACACGGTTTGCCACCTCTCTGGCAAAGCCCATCTCATGGGTAACCACCACCATGGTCATACCTTCCTTGGTCAGGTCCTTCATCAGATTCAAAACCTCACCTACCATCTCAGGGTCCAATGCCGAAGTTGGCTCATCAAACAAAATCACTTCTGGATTCATAGCCAACGAACGGATAATGGCAACTCTTTGCTTCTGTCCACCAGATAAAGTATCCGGATAGGCATCTGCCTTATCAGATAAACCTACTCTCTCCAATAACTCTAATGCTCTTTTGTTCGCCTCTTCCTTAGACATTCTCTTTGTCTTAATCGGAGCCAACGCAATATTTTCTTTGATTGTCAAATTAGGGAACAAGTTAAAATGCTGGAACACCATACCGATTTTCTCACGCATTTTATTGATATCAACCTTCTTGTCCATCAAGTCCACTTCATTCATAAACACAGTACCAGAATCCGGTGTCTCAAGCATATTGAGCATTCTGATAAAGGTTGACTTACCACATCCGGATGGTCCAATAATGGCAATCACATCGCCCTGACAAACCTCTGTGCTGACATTTTCCAATACAACATTGTCGCCGTATGCTTTTGATACGGAATCCACTTTTAGAATTACTTCCTTATCGCTCATTCTTCTTCAGACTCCTTTCCAGTTTATTTACACCTGCTGTCAAAATCATGACAATCACCAGGTAAATGATGGCAACAGAAACCAATGGGAAGAATGCCTGGAAGGTATTTCCTCGAATGATATTTCCTGCCATTGTCAAATCCTGCAATCCGATGTAACCACTAATTGCAGTCTCTTTAATCAATACAATGAATTCATTTGCCAAAGATGGCAATGTGTTTTTAAAGGTCTGTGGCAAAATGATATAGAACATGGTCTGGCTATGTGTCAAACCTAAGCTTCGTGCACCCTCAAACTGTCCATTATCCAAAGACATGATACCACCACGCAAAATCTCTGCCACATAGGCGCCGGAGTTGATACCAAAGGAAATCGCAGCAACCAAAATCTTATTGATATTGGTAGATGCAAAAATTACGTAATAGATAATCAACAGCTGAATCATAGCTGGTGTTCCTCTAATCACAGTTAAATAAATCTTGCAAATGAAGTTTAAGAATTTCATCTTGCCAGTCTTATCATGGGTAGAACGTACCAACGCTACAAGGAAACCAATTACAACACCAAGGATAACCGCCAACAATGCGATAATCAATGTATTAATCAAACCGGTCACAATATACTCATAACGATTGTCCTCGATAAAACTCTGATAGAAACTATCCTTGATAGAAAGCAGCGCATTGCTCTTTCCATTACGTACAATAATTACCTGCTTTGCTGTTGCATAAGACTGGGTAAAATCAATGTTCTTTAATCTGTCCTCTGTTACAGTCATACCTGCAACACCGATGTGCGCCTTACCACCCTGCACTGCATTGATGATAGAGTCAAACTCCATGTCCTCAATCACAAGTTTCATATTGAGCTTATCTGCAACGGCTCTCGCCATATCTGCATCAATACCTACGATGGTATTCTGCTCATAATACTCATATGGTGGAAAGGAAGCATTTGTTGCCATAATCAGCTCACCATTCTCATAGGTCAAACCTTCCGGGCTTACATAGTTGTCTGTTGCCCCATTGATGTAATGGTCAACAATCAACTGCAATGTGCCATCTTCCTTCATCTCAGTTAATGCCTGATCAATCTTCTCTCTTAACTCTGTATTCTCTTTGGAAATACAGATAGCATATTCCTCTAAGGCAAACTCCTCATCCAAAATAGACAGGTCGCTATTTCTCTTGATAAATGCTTTCGCAGGTTCTTCATCAATGACTACACAGTCAATTTTTCCATTCTTCAAAGAAGTAACCGCATCATTTCCCTTGTTATAACGCTCGATAACAGTTCCTGCCTCGTCGCCTTCATAATCCGATACATAAATATCACCAGTTGTATTCAACTGCACGCCGATAATCTTACCTGGTAAATCGTCTACGCCATACACCTCTGACGCTGGTGCCTTTTGCCCACATGCTGTTAGCATACAGAGCATGGCAAGCAGACATAGTAGCTTACACTTTTTCATCATTATATCCCTTTCCCTTTATTATGCTTCACCTGTCAGTTTCACCTGAATCATGGTGTGCTCTACTTTATCCAAGTACGCTCCAAAAATATCTGTGGTTTTCATCTTCAAGCTGGAGGTATTCACGCATGGATGGCATCCCACATACTCGCCACTCAAAATATCCTCATCCACTACCAGCTGCACCTGATTGTCATGGTCATTCATCAGACCCATCACACTAACTGCTCCCGGCTTAATATCCAGATACTTTTCCATATCCTCTGCTGAGGCAAAGGACAATCTCGCACAGCCGAGCTGGGAGGTAATCTCCTTTGTCTTAAATGGCTTCTCTCCCGGCATCATCAGCAAATAAAACTGTGTCTTCTGGCGATTACAAAGAAACAAGTTCTTACAAACTGTCGCCTCCAACACCTTATCAATCTCCTGACAAGCCTCCATGGTATCTGCCGCCGGATGGTCTGTACGCTGATACTCCACACCTATCTCATCCAACAAATCATAAACTCTCAGTTCCCGGGGCTGTCGCCCGTCCTCGTCGTCCGGTCTTCCTTGGTATAATTCCATCTCTTTCTCCTTTAACTAAATGTTATAATCTAAGCAAAGTCGTACTTCCATAAATGGACGCACAAAATTGTCTGCCACATGTACATGTGCCGGATGTCCGGCGTAACCCTTTAATGCCTCTTCGCTCTCTAAAGTAGAATCTAACATTAAATCTGCAGTTGAGCTTGCAAGGCTGTCAATCTGAATGTGCATTTCAGTCAATCCAGGCACCTTGCCAACTAAGGCTTCTAACTCGCGCTTAGCATTTGCCTTGATTTCTGCCTTTTTAGCATCATCAAATTCGTCTTTTATTTTCCATAAAATTACGTGCTTTATCATTCGTTATCTCCTTTTAAGCAATAATATATCTATTTTACTATGTTTTTCAGGAAGTTGCTACTATTATTTTTAAAGATGCGAGACATGGGTTCACGACGCAGCAGGCATTTGGTGGTAAAGGATGGGGTAAGTGCATCTTTTGTAGTTTTATTTTCATGTCCCACACATAACTCGTGAAATTAAGGACATTTTGCCAGAGGCAAGCCTCTAAATGCGACAGCACACCGAGGACTGCCAAAACATGGTAGTCCCCGGTGTGCTGTTACGCATTTCTCACGAGCTAAAGCTCGCTAGGCAAAATATCCTATTTCACTCAAACAATGTATGTTCCATGATAAAACTCCAAAGACACACTAACCCATTCTAACACCACCAAATGAGTTGCTTCTTCATGAACCCATGTCTCTATATAAAATGGATAAACGGTACGTTTTCTATAAAATCAGGGTTGATTATAACTCATCTTTGATGTGGTCTAGGAAATGTGTGAGGCCTAATACTACGTCATCGTAGGTGGCATCGAAATTGCCTGTGTACCATGGGTCTGCGATGCTTCGGCTGATTCCGGCAAAGGATAGTAATGGAATTATTTTTCCTTCCGGGTCTCCACCGCAGATTCTGGTGGTATTGCGTACATTGGCATCATCCATGCATAGTAGGTAGTCGTATTTTGCATAGTCTGCTTTGGTTACCTGGGTGGCACGATGTGGCACCAACGGAATTCCAACCTGACGGAGTTTTGCTACGGTACCTCTGTGGGGTGGATTGCCAATCTCTTCTGTGCTCGTGGCAGCAGAGTCTATATAAAACTGGTTCTCTATTCCTTTTTCTTTTACCATATGAGTGAGTACACTCTGAGCCATGGTGCTACGACATATATTCCCATGACAGATACATAAAACTTTGATCATCGTTTTTCTCCTCTTGAATTTACAATACAACCATAATTCTCACATTTTTTCACACCCAAAAACAGGAGCACATTTTAATATGTGTCTCCTGTTTTGAGATTGATATTTATTCTTTCACAAACGTATAATCACCATCTTCATTCACATAGAATGTGATATCACCAGCATATTCGGTTTTGTCACCTTCTACCTTCCATTTACCCGGACCAAAGCTATATGCTTTACCAGCCTTAAGTTTTACTTTATTGCCCGAAGGAATAATTCCTTTTTCTGTCCACTTGGATGCAACAGTAACCTCTCGCTTTGTTTTGTTGCCAGCCTTATCCCAAACCTGAATTGTGTATTCTGTAGTACCACCATCCGAAGTAAGAACAAGCAAATTTCCAAGTTTCTCTAATGCTTTTCCTGTATATTTTTTGTCATTTACAAGAATCTTCACAATATCATCATCTACAAGTTTAACTTCTATCGAATCCTTATAATAGACTTTTTTATCCTCAAGATCAATGACCGGTGCAGCCATGTCTATAGAAAAAGTATCAATTGCAATACCATCTGTCATAGCACCGTTATCAATCTTCTTAAGATAGATGGTATCATTCGTTGTTGTTGCATCATATACCAATTTGTCAACATATTCTCCACCAAGTGTTTCTGAAATCAGATATCCTTCCTTAGCAGTCACAGTCACCTTAGATCTATAGATATTGTTATTTCCCAATTTACCAGTCACGGTATATGGCTCTTCAGGAGCATCTAAGTATTCGATGATAAAATCATCTGTAACAACAACTTCTTTATATATTCCATATGGTTCAAATATCGCTTTTACAGTGTATTTTCCTACTTGTGTAGGTACAGTTGCGGAATAAGTAGAATCATCAGCAGCAGTCTCCTTGTAAAGGATTACAACATGATCTCCCTTATTGGTGCTTGACTCATAAACCGGTTTAACTGAAAGCCCAAAGAAAACATCCTTCACAGTAATACTTGCAATACCATTTTCTAAATCCTTAATTTCAAATGTATCAGTTGCCACAAATGTATCATAAATCTCAGTTGCAGGGAATGTTGCTTTCACCTCATATGTTCCCACTGCGGTCGGCTTTTCAGTTGTGTATTCGGTGTCACCCACAAGTCTATACTCAATAACAATATCAGTGATTCCATTCTTATCAGAAGCATAAACAGGATTAATTTCTGTGCCCACATAGACATCCGCTACAGAAATACTTCCTGCACCCTGAAAATAATGAATCTGAAAACTTGTAGTGGCAACAGCTGCTGCATGGGATACGGTTGCCGGGAAGGTAACCCGCGCATTGTAATTTCCTACAACAGTTGGAACAGTAGTCGAGTATGCCGAATCATCGTCATTTACAAGTTTATACTCTACAATAGGTGTCGTAGCATTGGTAGTTGATGAATACTGTGGATTGAGAGTTTCACCAACAAGAATATCCGCCACCGTAATTTCAGCATGTCCATCTTCCAAATTCATAATAGAAAAACTATAGGTCTGAGAATAAGCACCATACTCATAAGTTGCAGGAAATGTAACAAGCGCAGTGTAATCACCAACTGCAGTTGGCTTTTCAGTTGTATATGCAGCATCATCTTCTGCGTTCTGCTTATATTTTATAATTGCCGTTGAAGTATCATATTGTGTAGCCGCACCAAAGGTATATGAAACCTCCTGTCCTTCATAAACATCAGGTATAGAAAATGCAACAGTGCCGGAATCAAGTGGAGTTGCTGCCGGAAGCGTAATTGTTACGTCATCTGCCTCTGCCTCTCCCATTGTATATGATACAGAAAGAATATGTGTTGATTCGTCAAAGGATGCCGTTACAATGCCACTACCTCCAGTAATGCTACTAATGTAGTTAGCCGGCAAAACATATCCAGGTTGCAGTTCGTATTGCGCCACTGCGGATGTCGCACCACTCCAATACTTAGTACCTGATACATCATCTGATACACAAGTAAAACCACTCGCTGCTGACGCATCAATTGTTAGCATTGTACCGAACTTTTTGGTAAGACTTGTATAACCATCATCAGCAGTAAAATTATAAGTTTCCCCCTCATAGCTTACTGTAGCACTACCGCCATTATTAATATTGACATTAGTAGTAGGACTATTAAGAATCAATCCGCTAATATTTATATTTGAACCGTAAACGTTTAAATGTCCATTAACGGTTACATTATTGAAAGTCACGGCTTTCCTAATTGTCAAATCATTCACAGAACCACCCGTCATGGTCGCTCCTTCGTATTCAACAGTCGCATTGTATATGTGACCGCTAGTATTATTAATCATACCAGCATCACATATTTTCAGTGAGTCACAGGTATCCATATTTATAAAAGTACCTTTGTAAATCTCTACCGAAGTTACAGGCGAATTTGCATACAATGTTCCACCGTCAGCTATAATAAAGCTGTATACAGGAATCACATCATAAGAATACACTGTTTCACCTTCAACTCTCTTTGCTGCATGCACGATTGTCGGTGTGCCCAGAATCTGAAACACTAATAAAATAGCAAGAATACCTGCAATTCCTCTCCTACTTTTTCTCCCCATAATACCCATCTCCTTTTATCAACCAAACTCGGATTCCATTCGGCACCCTGCATTTGGGTAACCAAAGATATATATCACACATTATATATCCATGTCAAGAACATTTTCAAACATTTTCAAACATTTTTTAAATTTTATTCCGCCCTATAATCACAAGCCTGCTCCCAAACGGTTTGCTCCGGCCAGCCAGTGGTGTCAAAATACTCACGCAACACCTTACACATATAGCGAAGTTTCTTCTGAATTGGCTCGGAAGAAATCAGGTCTCTCTGACTGTCATTGGCATCTAACATAGCATATTCCATAATGCGGGCCCGGTCCTCATGCGCATAGCTTTTAGCATATGTATCAACAAAATAAGCATTTTCCTCACCAGCTCCAGCAGTATAAGAAATGTCAGCATTCTCCTGATTGGCAATATAATTATTATCGTATTCGAAGCCTTCGGGGTTAAACGCATTCCATACATCCGCATCCCAGGCTCCAGGCTCCCAGTCTGTAGCGTATTCAAAGGCATGGAACATTTCATGATAAATCGTAGTTTCTAATGTGGCAAATTGGGTGATATCAACCATCATATAATTAAACCCGTCGTACAAATTATACAATCCTGCCGCAGCAATAGCTTCCTCTCCGTTTGGAACGATTCCACCTGAAAGATAAATATGCAATTTGCTACAACCGTACTCTTTCTGTTCTAATTGTGCCAGCATGCCTTTCGGATATTTTGACAAGGTCTTATCTAACACATCCAAGGTCTTCTCAATTCTCAATATGTTATTCGAAACGACGTATTCATACTGCACTGTAGGGCACTCAAGAATCCCGTCACCCATAATAATCACAACGCCGTATTCCTCACCCATGGCAGCTGCCCGTTCTTCTAATTCTTTTCTGCGTTCAGAATTCGTTTGCTTTACATCACTTAAGGCGCAAGAATATGTTACCTCATCTTTTGAAGCACTACTATCCTTTGTCAAATCCCATACGAAACAACGTGGAACTGTGCCATTTAGGAAAAATACACAAGTATCTGTCTCTGCACTATAAGCCGCCTTTCCCAGAATCATACTTTCAGAAAGAACAGCGTCTGATATAGCTACCTGTTTCTCACAGAAACCGGATTCCATATTATAAAGTCTATAAACATAGTTATCTTGTAAGTCATTATAATATCCGGTTACTGTGGTCATAGAATTTACATCCACCCGACCACAATAATATTCCTCATATTCTTGAAAGAACAAAAGTGTAGGCTCTTCATTTTGAATGTCACCAAACAGAACCTCCTCTACTCCATCAAATGCACGGCGCAGGCTATATTTACCCGCAGACTCGTAAATAGCCGATATACTTTCCAAACCACTATAGTAAACCTTTCCGGTAGCGATATCTCTTACCTCATAGCGGTCACTCTCATCCTCATTTGACAAATAAGTAAAAGCAAGACACGTATCCCCGTTCAATAACCCTATAAGATTACCGTAGCCATCCGGTGCAATCTCTACATCTGTCAAAATGACATTCAATGCATCCTTCTGCACATCATATTGATAAAACTGCAGATTTGTATAATCGAAATAATATACGTAATTCTGATCCTCTGAAAGAAAGAATTCTGATCCGATATTGCCCTTCACATGAATCACTTCTTTTTCTGTTAGATTCTCATCTAAAATGTAGATTTCACCATTCGTAATGTCACGAACGATAATCTCATCTGCAGCATTCACATAGATTTCATTGGAATCATAATAATAACCCTGTGGTAAGTCATAGCTGGTAACGATACGTTCCTCCAAAGGGTGCACCTTGTATAATGTAGCATTTGCATCTGCATGTTCTACCACAATCAGCATATACTCATGATACCCCTTCACACTAACAATCTGGGAATTCTCCTGCGATAATTCCGGAATACTCAGTTCATACAGATTGTCCATGCCAGAAACAGGCTCTGCCTCCACAGCCCAATCCTGATAGGCAATACTGGTAGGTGCAAATGTCTCAACCTGCTGTTCTGTAACATCGGTAGCGGTAGTATCAACAGTAGTCATCGCTTCCGTGCTGACATCATCTGTTATATTTGTAGCTGTCTTTTTGCTACAGCCAGTGGTAATCAACAGGCCACACAGCATGCATAGACAGAGTGTATATGCGAGATAATGGTTAGGTTTTCTTTTGTTCATAATAACCCCCTCGGTTTTATAGTTATCTTTAATTGATGCTTATTTCTTTTGCGTACTCATAGCTAATAATATCACCTTGCGGCGTTTTTGAATAGGCATTTTCTTTGTGCATACTTTCTACAATTTGTTTTTTCGAAAATGCGCTAAATAATTCAATAATGGTATCCAGCACATCAATATCATCTTGCAAAAGGAATGGATAACTATCTCGATGACTCTCAATAAAGTGGTATCCACAACCATCTTCATACTCAATCTCTTCGTAAGCAATCCCTTTTAAATCGATAATGGATTTGTGGGCTATAGGCACTGCCCCCATTGGCAACGACTGATATACCAGACCTGTAATGGAATGCTGATATCTCTTGTAAGATAAAAAGTCTGCATACCATAGCATTTTCATCAACTTCACTTTGAACAGATTCTTTACCTTAAGAGAATTAGCAAAATAGCAAACAACATCTACAATCTTATCAAAATCAAGCTTGGTATCACCCGTCAATTCGCAATCATCCTGATAGTTTACATACTGCGCCAAAATGGACTTGCGCAAATAATCGTCCTGCATATCTGCATAAGCTTTGGTTATTTGTTGTTTGCACTTTTGGTATGCCGACTGAGAAATCTTATCTTTACCACGCTCCAACAACTCCAAAAACCAAGCCGGGTCACTATCAATCTTTCTTAACACTGCATCGTGTGCCATATCCTGAACCTGATGACCTTCATAGCGTGTAATGGTCTTTTCGCCCCATCCCAACAAATTAGATAAGTCCTTTTGGCTGATGTCATATTTTTTACGGATATTAAGCAGTTCATAATAGGTCAGTAAACGCATTCGCCTTCTATATGCATCCTTCATAGCCAAATCATTCTGCTCTACCATCACTTCTGTTGCATGAGTTTCACCGGAGGCATCACAGTATTCCAATCTTGTCAAATATTCTACCTTCACGCCTTTAAATACATTTTGTTCTTTTAGCTCAACAAGTTTTACTTCATGTTCTTCCATGCAACACATACATAATTTATGAATGGAATCGATTACTTTCATCACACACCCTCCTAAAAGGTATCAATTGATACCTTTATTATAGCATAATTGGGGTTATATGCAAGCAAAAGAATACCAGAGCAGATTGCTCTACTCTGGTTTCATTATTTCAACACCATATTAATAAAAATCAAATTCAGATACATTTACTCTCATATGTGGTACGTAATCAGATAAATTATATCCGCCCTCACATAATGGTTTTATCTTACGAACCCATAACATAATGCCATGATACAAAGCATACTCTCTTTCGATTGTTTCCAGTAACTCGGTCAATTCAAATCCTGACAGTCTGATACCATAGAACAATTTCTCCAAATTCTCACTATTTATGAGCATTGGATACTTATCAGCTTCGTTAGCAACTCTGTGACTAATGATAATAATTTCCTCATTTAAGATTCCCAGGAGGCACTCAACAATTTCCGGCGCCTTCATTTCCACGGCTGCATATCTTAGCATCCCAAGGAATCTATCATTAATCCTATAAAACTCCTCCTTATCAAATGGATTTGCTTGAACATCTTCATCCAAGCCTTCCATGATATTGGGTATATATTGATATTTATCGTATTCTGCCAAATACTTAGATATCTTAAATATATGCATCTGCTTACATACATTTTTGCATGCCGACTTCACACCTACCATTTCTCCATGACTACAAATCATTTGAAACAGCTCCAGCTCTCTTTGAATCTGTATGCTCACCTTGTTCTTCGATACTAGAGAGAAAAATAGAAACGGCGAATTCTCATAAATCAATTTGGAAAAATGAATTAATCGCGATTTCATTATTTCGACTTTTTTGTCAATTTCTAAAATAGTTCTACAAATATCAACCTCTGAACTCTTCTCTATTGGATTATACCATATATCCACTAACAGATTGTTATACTCATATCCTTCAGATACTACTAATGTATGTCCCAAATCGTCTTCAACTTTTTGGTACGCCTCCACTAGTATATTGTATGTATTCGCAATCCAACTATCATAAGATACTTTGTATTCATGTTTACTTAATACACTCTCAAAGAACGCACACATTGCACTGTTTAAGATGATCTCTGTATGCGTATCATCAGCATATTGCATTACCTTCTTGCTTTCAAACAGCTCATTTAATAGAATTTCCGGATTTTCAGAGAATAACATGATTATTTTTTGCAGACAGTTATAGATTAGTTTAACCAGCTTCTCATCATATTCCTTTGGCATCAGCTTAGTTAAATCTATTAACAGCTGTAGGTCTGTTTTAATGATTTCATTAAACTTTCCATCCTGTGCCAATTGATACGCCTTTTCATACATTCCATTCAATTTATCGCTTACTATACCAAATGTTTGCTCATCTTTATTATTTAGATAACGCCTTACATCTTTTAAGATTTCTTTATATAGTCTTTGTTGGATTTTGGCTTTTCCAAAATACACTCCAACCATTTTCAAGGTTAATATGATTAAAATCACCACATCATAGACAAAGAACTCTAAAACCAATAATTTGTCGCACATAATATAAGCGACTGTCCCTGCCAACATGGAAAGGAAGGAATAAATGGTTAGAGAAATAAAATTTCTATGCAATGGCAATATAATTTTATACTCTAAAATGTCCACCCAATAAATGCATTCCCGATTTCCCGAAAGCAAGGATAACAAAGAAATAATCAAAAAGGTTATCGTATACTGATTTAATAGCAAATCCAGTTCGCTTCCCGCTGGAATCACAAATAATAAGTATTCTTCTATACTTGTGAAGTAATGAAAAAATGCATTTTCCCCAACAACTATCAGTGCTATCAGCAGAAGCCCTATCAGGATGTCCATAATCACATATTCTTTTTTTGATTTACTAAATAGTTTTCTCATTGTGTTCTCCATGTTTTTTCTTCAGTACTGCATAGGATTATTACAGTTTCAGACTCTCCTCCCATGCAACCAGACTCTCTCTGCTCTGGTTTCCATTCAAAAGACCGCCTGGTATCAGTTCTGCGGTGTCGCTTACACTACCCTTCAGTTCCTCAGCAGTTTTGCCAAATCCACTGCCACCAGAGGTTGCAAACAGAACAATCTTTTTACCAGAAAAATCATACGCTTCCAAGAAGGTGTTAATGATGGTTGGAGCCACATACCACCAAATCGGAAATCCAACAAAAATAACATCATAATTCTCAATACCGGCATCCGCATCGGCAATGGCAGGTCGAAATGACTTATCGCTCATCTCCACGGAACTGCGTGACTTTTTATCCATCCAGTTCAAATCCGCCTTTGTATATGGCACCGCTGGCATAATATTATAAATATCTGCACCGATAGCATCGGCAAGTAACTCTGCAACCTTGGCGGTTGTGCCAGTGGCAGAGAAATATGTAACTAACTTTTCGCTCATTTGGAAACCTCCCTATGCTGATTCCTACATCACTTCTCTAATCTTATCAATCAACGTAATATCTGCAGGTAACCACTCCACAGAATCCAGTTCCGCTTTCGTTAGCCATCTTGCAGCTTCATGTTCTGTTAAAACCAAATCACCGGACACAATCTCTGCCCAGAAGCAATCCATAGACAAATGAAATGTTGGATAGTCATATTCGATTGTGTCAATCAAATCGCCAACTGTAATTTCTGTTTCCAACTCTTCCATGATCTCACGTTTCAGGGCTTCCTTTGGGGTCTCTCCATCTTCAATTTTTCCACCTGGAAATTCCCAACCACCTTTCAGGTCGCCATAGCCTCGTTGGGTTGCGAAGATGATTGGCTCCCCATTTTCATTTGTTGCTTTCATTATCGCTGCTACTACGCGTATTGTTTTCATACTGCCCTGTCTCCTTCTGGTGCGATATTGCTCTAATAATAGCAACACATATATATTATAAATTATGAAAAATATAATTCTAGAGCAGATTCGTACTGAAGCTTCAAAGAAGCATATTTCTAAATGATATGGCACTGCTCAAAACTTTATACTCAGTAACATTCGAAGTAGCCAAGAAGTACCCCTCAACCATTCGTAACCAAATCTGTTTATGATTAGTTATGCATCATGTATGAAGGTCGTTTACCGGAATAAAATCAGACGCTTTTTTTACAAGCAGGCAGCTCGCCTGCTATTGACATGCTCATAAAGCAAAGGCAGAAAACTCTCAACACAAGACTTTCTGCCCAATCATTATCATAAAAAAGCCAGTTTACAGACTATTTCACGCACTCACTGATCCCCCAAACAGTCTGAACATTAATCAATTATTCTCCCTTCATATCTACTAGATCATCCTGTTCAAGTTTATCCTTTTTACTTTTTGATTTTAATTTCTCTTCAAAATCATTTTCAAGCCTCAGCAACAGTTCCTTAACCTCATTATCACTATCTACACAAATTTTGTATAGCGTTTCAAACCTTATTATTCTATTTGATAACTTGTTTACGCCCTCCGATGATGCCAATTTATATTTTTTTATCTCGGCATACATAGCAGCCATCTTTTCATCCTCATAGCTAATATCAAATTCATTTCGGAATTTATTATAAGCAGCAACAAAATGCATGAATTTTTCGTTTAATTCTTCGTAATTACTTTCACTATTTTCCATCATTTTAAAAACAACACAGAACAGCGTATAAATCTGTGCTTTTTTTGATATAAAAGTAATTGTAGACTTATCGAGCATACCCTCTATTATTTCCATTGCAAACATTATTTTATTTTGCAAATTATTATCTTCATCAAATGAATCCTTATAATCATCATAGTAATCATTTATTTTCTTACCATTTGTCTGGTCTATAATCCCTTCACTTGCCAAAATATATATTCCACAGCAATACTCAACATCTTTCATGCGTTTTGCATCTACGGAACTAAAAATCCTCACTTTTTCCCAAAAGTCATACCTTGAAAGCGATTCACTCTTATCACCAAATTTACTATCTTTACTGTTTCGTTTTTCCTGCTGATTTAGATCATAATTTGTTAAATTCAACCTATAAAACATCTGTTTAATATCTTCTCTTGTACAATCTCTATCTATTTCTACAATAGAAATAGGATAATCCCATATTATGGTTTTATAAACCTCATCTAAATCCGAAAAATATTTATCCGCACAATCTTCCTTTATTTTATCATTCAACAAATGCTTTTCACTCAACTTAAATTCATTATTAATATATTCAACAATCGTGTTAATTCGTTGCTGTCCATCTACAATATGTGTTGATGCATCACCTGTTTGAGGATCTCTTTCAGCCGTCCAAAAATACACCTCAGGCATTACATACTCCATTAATATAGTTTCTATCAAACGAACTTTGTCTTGTTCATTCCATACCTTTCTTCTTTGATAACTAGAATCTGCGAACAATTTACCCTCGATAAACTCTTTATTAATTTTTTGTATATCCCTGTTTGTTCTATTAAAATTATATTTCACTCTTTACACTCCTTTTTAACTTATTGATATTCTGAATGTTATAATCCTCAAAATCTTCCCAGCTTCTATATATTCGATAGGTTATATCATGTTTAAAATAAAGCTGCTCATATATTTTCTTTTTCGATATATCTGCTGTCTTCTTCCATTCTTTTCTGCACTCTTCCACTTCTAATATATTACGTTCATTTATATATCCTCTATACAGTTCTTGATATAAATGTGAATATGTACTCATATATTTCATCTTAAAGGATTTTCTGAACAACTTCCAATACGCATGGAAAATATCACTAGAAATAATCGCAATATCCAAATCGGAAACCTTTCTAACCTTTTCGTCGTCGTTAAAAGGAAGAAACATTTTTGAATTATCTGGTCTTGCAGAATCTGGTGGTGATAAACTAAAACCCAATTTCCCGCTTCCTACCATCATTACCGAATTAAAGCTTACCCCCATATTCTCGCTAATTATCAATCGGTAATCATCCATTATTTTAATGATTTCATCTGACGTTTTTCCCAAGTACGATTCAATATACCAATTATCAGACCTAATAATATGTTTTGTATAAAACTGTTTATCTGTCATCTCGCATAGATCATGCACTATTTCATCAATCGTATATATCATTTACATTACCTTTCTTTAACTTCTGCATTCAAAAAACTGTTAATCGATTTTGCCAAGCCCTTGGACATCAAGTATGGAACACCATTCCCTATTGTCTTAAACATATCGCTCTTTGATAATTCCTTACTTATAACATATTCTTTCGGTAGCGATTGAATAGCCAATGCTTCTGCTACAGAAATACGCCGTGCCTTATATGGGTGTAAATGTACCTCATTATTACCATAGGCCGCTGTAGGCGAATAACGCCATCTATGTAACCGCTTAAAAGATTTTTTACTTACATCGCCTTCGTCTATTGTATAAAATCGTTCAACAGAGCGCGGCACAAAAAAGTCATCGCTATTAAAATGATTGTACACGTCATTTATCCTAAACCAATACTCAATTGTAATTTCTGGAATTATATTCACAGGTTGTTGTCTTTCAAAATCTTCTTGAAAAATGTCCGTATCCGGCCACTTGCATCTATCTCTATTTATTTTGGTATATTCCTTAGTCTCCCCAAACTCAAACTTCTCATTCAATTTTTTAACAGCGCTCTTTTTGTCATCATCAATAAGCTCGCTCTTGATCCCAAATAGAATAACTCGCTCTCTTTCTTGTGGCACACCATAGTCTAATGAATTAACCAACTTATCTATTAAAACATAGCCTTTCCTTCTGAATGCTACTTTTATTTTCTCATACTCTAATCGATGTTTCTTTGTTGACCACAATCCTTTTACATTCTCGAACACGAAAAAATCTGGCTCATATTCCAGAATCATACGTTTATAACTGGTTGTCAACATACCATTTTTACCATCGATACCCATATTCTTTCCAGCCACTGAAAAATCTGGACATGGCGGTCCGCCAATAAATCCAACTAAACTATCCTCTTTTATTTTTATTATATTTTGTTTCAAGTGTTTTTTTAAATCACCACGCAAAAAATCGTTTATATCTCCACAATAATATCCCAATTGTGGTTCTCTCATATTCATTCTTTTACGAGCATATTGATATGCATGCAGAAACTCTTTATTAAATTCATTAACTAAAACGACTTCATATCCTTCTTTTTCAAATCCTAGATCTAAAAATCCTGCACCAGAAAAGAAAGAAAAAATTTTAAATTTCATCAGCACCATTTCCTTCTATAATTTACCATTAGTAAAAATATCAAATATTGTTTCTTCTACGACCTTAACACACTCATCCACATGCTATTTTATATCATCACCACAAAACCGGATAACAGTCCATCCTTCAAACAACAACCACTTATTTATTTCATCATCCCGCTCTCTATTTCGAGATATTTTACTTATCCAAAATTCACTGTTATTACTTTTCTCCAATCTTAGTTTTAAAACTTCCCAATCTTTTCCATGAAAAAACCTCCATCACAGAAAATAGCTATTCTATATTTTGTCAGCACTATATCCGGCTCCCCGGTAACATCTTATACTTCTTACGATACCGATAACCTTTATTCCACAATGCCTTTCTCAATATAATCTCTATCTTGGTATCCTTTGCATAGATATTCCTCATATTTTTATGTCGTTGCTCTTTTGTCAGATTATACATAGGAAACCTCCTCAACCAATATTAGAAGTCCTTAACAAACATTATCATATATAACACCATTATCTTTTAACCAAATTTCTATAATAGCATTTAATTGACTTCTTACATCCGCAAAGTCACAATCGAGATTCAACGTCTTTACACTTATCTTGTTTCCATCCATCAAATAATCTTTATCAGGGTTTTCTCCATCTGTATTTGCATAAAGTAACATACCACTTACGTCACCACTGTGCCCCGTATCTTTATTTTTAACATATGCAAAAATCTGATACAAATTATTTGAATGTATGGTTTGGTTACCATAACGACTGTTCCTTTGCATAGCCGATTCATAATATTTTGCATCAATAATTAATGTTTTTCCTCTATATTCAATCATTATGTCTGACCGCATACGAGGTAAAAGCTCTATCATACCATCATCTGTATTCCATGGAATATGTGACTGTGTGACTTTGAGCTCTGGAAAATGCTTTTTGTAGTATGCTAATATAAACTTCTCATATAGCACATGCATCTGCTGATCATCTACATATCTACTGAGCTTCAGGTCTCCTTCTTTCTCCGATATCAACATGCCTTTAACTATTAGGTAGCAGATATTCATAAGCATTTTATATGACGCATTATTACGATTATACTGTAGCCTACTCCAATCAATACTCCTGCAATTAATCGTGTCTACATTCGTGAAAAATAGTAATACTTTCTTTAACTGCTTCTTATTTTCCTTTGCTACATCCTTTGAATGAAGTAGCAGTAACGATGTAGACTTAAGGATTTGATTCATATATGTGTTTTCTACCAACTCATCTAAATCGCAACATATACTATTCTTTTGAACCGCTCTCAGTTTCAATGTCTCTGAAATACTAATTCTACCCCTAGGAGACATTAGTTCTTCTGTATGATAAACATACTCTTTTCCGAGTCCTCTTTTGACCTGTTTTGCTATTCCTTTTGCAAGAATAGCCGTAAACAAATCGTCAATAAATTCAAACTTTTCAGCAGAATATTTTTTTGCTTCTACTTCATTCAAATTCTGAAAAGCATAAGATAGCATGTAATACACATTTTGAATTTTAATCATTCTCAACACCACGCAATTTTGCGGACCATTCATCCACTTTTTCTCTGTCGTCAAACCAATACTCATTAATCAACGGTATTATTTCATACTCAACAGTAGACTTAATCCATTTCTTATCTATCTGTGTATCTTCAGTTGTACAGAAATAACTGTGTCCAACTTCAAAACCACTTCCAAGCGAATCGTCTTTTCTTATATCATCATTCAAGAGCTTCACATAAGAAATTAATCTTTTCAGACTTTCACTTTCCTTTTTCTCAGTCATTTCTATAAACATACTATTACTAAATGCCGGTCTAACATCATAAAATGCAAATCTACGTCTTAAAGCATAATCAATAATTGCCAAGCTTCTATCAGCAGTATTCATCATACCAATGATATAAACATTCTTTGGTACTGAAAACTCTTCCTTTTTATACAAAAGTTTTAAAGATTCCTCTCTTTTATCAGCTTCTATCAACATAAGGAGTTCACCAAATATTTTACTTACATTTCCTCTGTTAATTTCATCAATTATAAAAAAATGTGGCCTACTATCTTTTTCTGCCTGTTTACAGAATTTATAGAACGGTCCATATTCCAATTCAAATCCATTTCCAGTTGGTCTATATCCAACAATAAAATCTTCATAGCTATAACTCTGATGGAATTGAACCATTTGAACACGCTTTTTATCCTTGCAACCTAATATAGAATATGCCAATCTTTTTGCCATAAACGTTTTGCCAACACCTGGTGCTCCTTGCAAAATAATATTTTTCTTCGTCAAAAGCAGTTCGGACAATAATTCATATTCGTCTTTCTTCATAAATACTTCACTCAAGAAGTCCTCTACTGTATAGATATCATAAGTTTCGTCTTCATAATCTTCTTCTATTTCTTTTTTCTCTTCCACGTATGCCTGAATAACTTCTTCTGTTGTATCTCCAAACTCTGCAACCGAGGGTATTAAAACTCTCACAGCTCCTAAAACTCGTTCCATAAAATCTACAGGAAATATCTCTTCAAACTTTCCTTTCAATTCTGGTTGTTTATCTAGCACTGCTCGAATTACTGCCACAGCCTTACTATCGTCCATACTACTAATTGCTTGTGATGGATCTCTTGTTAATTCTGGTCCTATGTACCTTGCATCAAAAGCATCTCGATAATTTAAAAACTCTTCTCTTTTATATGTGTGTCCGAATACGCAATCCATACATATATCAAATTTGAAATACTTTTCTTTCCCATTGTACCCGTGCCCATAAGGAGTTTTAATAATATGCGCAATACCAAAAAAACCGGGTTCCCAATCCACCTCTGATTTTCCCGTATCTCCCCCTAGCGTAACAAAAACAATTTTATTTAAAAGCAGTTCCTCCTGTAGCGTATAAACACCATCTATTACTATTTCTTTTTCGCCTCTTATCATTGCATGAACGGTTTCCGGGAATCCACATTTCAAAGAGACAATTGAACATTTCTCGCTCTTATATAAATTTATTATCTCGTCTACTGCCTGTTCTACTACATCAACATTATAATCTTTATATCTTTCATATATTTCTTCAAATTCCTTTCCACGTCTTCCCAACGGCCTTTCATTGCTCCAACCCACACGATTATTATTTGGGAAATAGAAATCAAACGCATCTCTCGCATTTTTATATGTATTTGGTCTCTTATTAAACCTTTTTGCTAATACCTCCCAATATTCATGACGTTTCTTGTATCTATCATCAGTACCAGGTAACATTGCAAAAAACATACACACCAGTGCCTGATGTTGTGCTGGATTCAATTTCAATATATCTATCTTCTCTGTCATCTTGTATCTCCTATTCCTTTTCTGATGCCGACATGCTATCATATTCAATTCCAGCAAACGTATTTAAAATTGCTTCAAAAATAACCTGTGCACCTTTTGCTGGAACTGCCATACCAATTTGTTTTCTTACAGATTCCTTTGAGCCTTCAAAAACATAATCATCTGGAAATGTCTGTAAACGTGCTCTTTCTCGATTAGTAAGTGCTCTATGCTCTTTATAGTGATAGATATGTGTTCCACCACCACCAGAACCTGTAACCGTATAGGCTGGTTTTGCTGGGTCTAGTCTTTTATATATCTGACTTATCTTTGCTCCCTTAACGTTTAGCTGTAATTCTTCTGGCAAATTAGCCGTAAATGCATTCTGTCCTGGTTTTATATGTTTTAATCTTTCAATGACCGTTGCAGACTGTCTTGTTAATTCATTATTAGCCGCATCAATTGGAATTGGCGGAACTTCTATTGCTGTTTTACAGGACACGTCTACACTTTTATACTTTTCCGTGCTAGGCACTTTATACTCAAATGGTAAATCTTTTCTGATTCCTACAATAATCATTCGATGTCTCGCCTGTGGAACACCATATTCTTCGAACTTATACAAATTAGGATATATTCTATATCCCGCATCAACTAAATCCTTCTTTATACGTTCAAATGCTTGTCCTTCGTTAGCACTCTTTAAACCGCCCACATTTTCTGCCAAGAACCATAATGGTTTGTATTTTTTTAGCACTTTTACACCATATGAATATAATGGACCAAAAACACCATCAAATCCCTTTTGCTCTCCCACTACCGAAAAATCATTACACGGAAAACCGAATGCAAATGCGTCTATATCACCCAAAGAATCAATATCTAACTGTCTAACATCTCCGCAAATTACACTTTCCTCATCATTAGGACAAATATTCCTTCTATATGTCTGACAAGTACTTGCATCATAATCATTTGCCCACTTATGTATAATTCTATATTCTGGATTACTAATTCGAGCAGACATGGCTCCTAATGCCAATCCTCCAGGTCCGCAGAATAACTCGCCCAATTTAAACTCTTTTACGTCACTCATTAGATTTCCTCTCCATTCGGCAAAATATAATTTCTTATAAATTCGGTCCCAGTAGCTGATGCAATTTCTTCCAAATCCTTGACCGTAAAGCTTTCTCTTTTCAATTTCGAATTGAAACTCTGCGGTGATTTACCAAGTCTTCTCGCTAATTCTGCGACACTAATATTACTTCTAATACATAAAACTTTTATCTGTTCTGATATTGTAGCCATAATAGCGCCCTCCTCAGATAAGTATAAACGTTTATTTTTATAAAGTCAAAATTTTTTTTAGCAACATCCAATGTTCTAATCAGCTATTTACTCTGTCCTAGAAAACAATAATATCAAAAAGACGGTGCCTTTTATTAAGCCCCGTCTAATCTCCTAGATAATTTCAAAAACAACTTCTGTTGGCGATAAAAATTCAACCAGTACCTGATCGCCTACTTTTACATCACATGCTTGATACCAAAGTATAAATGCTTTACATGCACCTACTCCTATACCTTCAAATTGTTTTGCTTATTGTATCTCCATTTCATACGGTCCATTTCCAGACGCTTTAATATGAATAGACGGACACCCATTTTTAAAATACGCGATAAACATATCTCCACGACGAATATTATACAATCTTGCATACTGTGATGGTATTTTAACATATGATTCTCCTTTTATTGGCCTTCGATTTGTAGGATTCCTATACTCACCCCAATCAATATGTGACGGTTCTACTGTTACAATATACTTGTTTCCTGCTACTGGCATTTCTCCACCTCCGTATTTCTCATTTGTATATAAATTTCTTTGGTACATATGTTGACTGTAGGCACCCGTAGTCATACTACAAGGCAACAACAAAAGACACAGACTCACAGAACATCGTCCTACAAACCTGCGCCTTGTCGGCGAAGTAGTCTAGCACAACTACCTCCTCCAGTAAACATATTGAATATTTTTGACGCAAGCGACAATTTTCTTCAATACAAACTTTTCTTAGTAACATATTTTTATGTATAGTAACATCACTCCTGTTACTTTGTGCCATTTTATGTTACTTCTGATTTTTTCTTTATTTCTAACGAGACATTTTTCATTAACGCCTAATATATCCGGTGTTATCAAATTTTTCTCTTGATTCTTCCGCCAAAGCTGGATAATATAAATTCATGAAACGGGTTTTGTGTCGTGTACAGCCATATATCTTAAACGGGTAGCTCGTTTCATTTCTAAGAAAGAATCGAGTTTTTGACTGAGTAAAGTCTTTAGACTTGAAATGGGTACTCGCTTCTTTTTTGCAACGTCTTTTTTATGCAATAACATTCTTTATGTTATATATCTTCCGTCTCAACACACTTAATCCGATTCCTTTAATGTTTTTTGCAATGAGTATAATCGTGGTGCGTATCTGCTGTTTTTGTGCATACTTAGCTTTAATCCTTGTACCTTAATAATCATTTAATCCTCTGATTGAATTTATGTATTCATCAGTATCTTCTCCACATGCCAACACGCAAAAATAACCTATAAACAAATTTATTGTATATACTGCCGTTTCTACAAAAAGAACAACTAATGTCGTTTGCAATACACTATCCCATGAATTTATCCATACAACTATTGAAATAACTATTGTTTCAATAATCATTACTATTATTTCTATCAATACACTTTTATGTTCGGGTTCAATCTTTTTGTATACCAATACTGCCAAACATACTGTAATAATTCCAAATATTATATTTCCTGGTAATGACATAAAAGTTATAGCAGTTAGAAAAAAGCCGTTTATAAAAAGCAAAAGACTATGAATATATCCATCCCTTTCTGCTTTTTGTGAAAGCACATAAGCAATATAACCATAAGTAAATACTATAAGCGCAACTGCAAATGAATCATTCGCTATGTCATTCCTAGAAGCCATATTCCAAAGCAATGTAATCACTACAACCACACCAATCTGAATTAGTGTTTTCATACGAGTATCTTCAAAGCTTGCAACTAACGGGCTCACAATATTCACTCGAACAAAAAGCCCCATAGCGACAAACACCACATACAAAATCATCCAATCTTTTATTTCAAAATTGAAAATAGATATTTCCATAGTTTATATTTCTTCTCCTTTTTTGTTTTTTCTGTAAATAATTTATTGCAGCAGGCAATTTCTATTTCTAGTTATACTAATAAAAATATTCCTCTATGTCTGAGTCAATATCATAGCCTGCTACTCTCGCTCTATCGATAACTCGATAACACTGTTCTCGACTATCCACACCGTTTGTATAAAACTCCTGATTACATTTCTCGTCATCAAATTTCACACCATAAGGATGTTTTGCCCACCTGTCGTCATCTATTATGATTGTTGCTTTAATCCCCATTTACTCATCCTCCTAAACCAATATTTTCTCTATATGTCTTTATATACAATAACACTTTTCCCCTTTAAAATTAAATATTACATTAGCCACGCAACAGCCCAAAATCCTTAATTTCGGGGCTAAATTTGGTATAAAAAACCTCTCTCAAACTCCCACAACCCCTGTTTTTTCCTGCATTCTTTCAGAAAAGCAACTTGTTGCCGTGACAGATAGCATTGTTTTATCTTTTACTTGCCCCTTAATATTTCCAGAATTTCCTTCCCATACTTATCTGCCTTTTTCTTTCCGAATCCAGGCACCTGGCACAATTCCTCTTCATTTTTAGGGTTCTGCTCTATCAATGATTCCATTTGCGCATCATTGAAAATATAATAAGGTTTAATCTTTTCTTGTCTGCTTCTTTCTAGGCGAAATGCTTTCAATTTAGCAATCAAAGCGTCCCTTGCATTATCCGTTACCTGTGAAGCATTCGATTCTGTATTTTTAATTTGTTTAAGAATTCTCTCGTACTTTTCCGCATAGTCTAATCTATTGGGCTGATTCTTTTCCAAAAAGTAATTTGCTACTTCAAGCATTTCTTTTTCAGATATTTCTTCCTTAACTTGCATGTCCATTTCTTTAATCTTTTGAACAAGCTGATCTGCACGCACAATTTGCTCTTTTATTTCTTTTTTCGCATATTTTGCATTCAAAATAGTTTTAGGATTCGCTAATACAACAATGGCTTTATAATTATAGTCAAAATAAGTTTCAAAAAGCTTCTTACTAATAAGATTGCTCTTATCATTTTTTCGAATGTCTTTTAAAATTTGTAAATGTCTTATATTTTGAGTAATAGGTGAATAAATACCTTCTCTTATCTTTCTTCCACACATTTGATATGTACGGATGAAATCACCGGCAGTATTTACTTCAATGTCACCAATAAGATTTTTGCATTCTAATACATATATCCTTTTTCTCGTCACAATCAAATAATCTATCTGAGCCGATAACTCATTTTGTGCTAAGCAGATGTCCTGCAGAATATACATATCAATGCCACTATTCTTAAGTTCGAATGCAATACTCTCTTCGCCCTTGATTCCATATTCCGCTATTGTAATTTGCTTTTCAATTTCTTCTTTTAAAGCTCCTGAACATTTATCTCGAAGACTTTTCAATTTATCAACATACTCTGCAGCTTGATTACTTGATTTTAAAAACACTGGTCCAATTGCTTTTGTAAACAGTCCCATACTGTATTCCTTTCCTGTGTATCTACACCCTTTTCACTTAGTTTATCTACAGAAAGTTCAAATTATCTTCCCTGAATATCGCACATTTTTAATTCGTACCACATAGGATTTTCAAGATTATTTGTTATATTTTTCTTTCAAACACACTGTTATAACTTAAGTAAACCAGTGTTGTCCTTTAGTACATTGACACACTGCTCTCTTGACATTTCGCCATTCAAATACATTTCATACATCTTAAGCAACGTAGTTGTTTCTATAATTAAACTACCATTTCTTTGAGCCAATTTAATCTGATTTTCATGAACTTCTTCTCTCAAATCTGGCTTCTTATTCTTTTGATGATTCATAATTAACAATGCGAATACATTCTTCTCATCTATTTCCGGATGCTCGTCCAAATATGACTGATAATGAACATCTAATTGTGAAACATTTTCATTCCTTATATTGTGATTTACACCTTTTATCTCGCCAATAAACACATGATTTTCAAGGCTAAACAAAAAATCTTCTTTCTTTTCATCCACAAACTCCGATAAGTCACATCCTAATAGTTGCTCCAAAATTTCAAACGTAACACTAACAAGTTCATCACTATTTGTATATAATATGGACTTATAATGTCTGTTCTTATCAAGAATATTATTTGCTTGGTTAATCTTATCATTTGCTGTTTGTATGATGTTTTTATTGTCATAAATAATTGCAGTTTGTTCTTCGTCATCAAACATTTTTATTTCATCAAGCCATTCAGGCACATCTTGTTTATCATTTATTAACTTTAATTGTTTTAATAGTGCCAATAATTCATCTATATTGCTAATTCTAAGCGTAGTAGCATAAATATCATTTACTTTCACTGCCGTAATTTTATTACTGCGTTGAGACAATAAAAGTGGCTCACCACATGTAAAATTGAATGCAGCAGGAATTTCAAATTTACCTACCTGTGTCTGAGTATTTTCATACATAACATTAATCATTTCTAATGACCGATAAATGGAACCTATAATATACTTAGTCATTGAATTAAGCATATTTTTCAACTCACAATTTTTATGATAACGAGACGGATTTCCCCATTTGTCATAATAGTATGTATTATTCTGAGGATAAACAATTAAAACATTGGTATGTTTTCGATTAGCTATCATTATTGATAGACTTTTAAAATCTGGAAGCATAACACAATTATCCTTACTATCCGCATTGTTCATCCATATTCCCGGAGCATCAAGAAAAATAACATTAATTTCAAATTCATCTAATGAGCGAGGTTCATGTATGCTACTAATTACAACATTAGTCCCTTTATATTGATCATCCTTACCACTGTATGTTAATACTTGAATCATATGTTACCTCCTAAAAATAGAAAAGACAGTATTATTTATTGAGTCCCATCATCATATTATAATGAGCTTCATGACCAGTAGTCTTAAATATTTTATAAAATACATCTTTATATCTTTCCGTAATATCTGTATAACTATCTACAAACAAATCATCTGGAATAGTATGAGATCCATCATTAATCCAATAGAAAAGAGACTCACATATCGTTTGTTCTTCTATGGTCTCAAATTTACCTTTTATATAATCCTCCTTACTACCTCCAAGCATACCAAAGTAGTTTTCAATAATACGACGCATCGTATTTTGAAGAGTTACAAATGACGTTCCTCTATCTGCTCTTAATTCATTCCAAAGCAGTTCATATGATGTACTAATTGGGTTTATTGTTCCATATTCATCAATTCTAGAAACATCAGCTTCTTTCCGTATTATCCAATAATTAACATCAGTTAATTCTTTTATTCGACCATTGACAAAAGATGCTTCCTTGTGAAAAAATACATTATGAGTAAACACAAATAGTTGCTCGACATCACCTTTGCCATCTCGTATATCAGTAGCTAATTGTTTTACCATCGAACTAACAACATAAAGAATTGTACTATCTAAACTACAAATGGGATCATCTAACACAATTATCTTTTTTACTGATACCTTAGTAGCCTCTATTGCACCTTTGGTCAATTGCATAAAATATAAAAAAGAAATAAATGTTTCCTCACCCTCGCTCAATGTGTTACTAACCAATGTTCCGTCTTTACGCTGTATCTGATAACAATTGTTCTTTTTTTCTGAAGGTGCAATGCAAAAATTAGTAAATCCATATGCTTTGAGACTTCGATTCATTTCATCAACCGTCGGTTGAACACTTGTGATATTCTTCCCTTTTTCAGCAACTTCCATTTTCAACTCTTTTATTCTGTTATAGAATGAATTGCATGTTTTAGTAATTCCTGCAATGCTTTTATCCAAAGCATCTACATCCTTATAGTACCCATCTATCAAAGTTTTCTGTTCATATAAACAATATGTCCAGATATCATCAGCTAATCTATTCTTCTCCTTCTTAATATTCTTGACTAATTCATTATGATCGTTTATCTTTTGATTCGCCGTATTAAATAACACAAGTATTTCTTCTATACAATCATTTATATTGTCTAGACTAACTCTCGATCCTGGTTCCTTTATCTTATTTTGCATTAGTACATCATTACTATCAAATTGATTTTCCAACAAAATCTTCTTCGCTTCCAAGAATTCTTTGTCTACTATATCTGCAATAATATTAGAACTATATAATAAGACGTTCTCAATTTTTGCAATAATACTATTTGCTGCCTTTTGATATTTACTATATAAGTCTGTAATCGCCTGAACATTTTTTTCATATTCTCCAGCAAAGAACTGTTCTAATTGCTTTCTAAAATCTTCATCAATGGTCTCTTTTTGGCAAAATGGACAGACAGAATTGTTCAAAACATATTTTCTTCCAGATCTTACCCAATCTGAATTCTCTAATTCTTTAATGAGTTTGGCTATAGGAATACTATCATTTCCAACAATAACCATATCCCATAGTGACGAACTTGTTACTTCATCTATTATTGCTCGTTCTCTAGAAATATCTACTTCCAAAAGATTATACATTTCCGGCTTTGAAACATATAAAGCCCTAGCTCTTTCTTGTAAAACACTTAACGGTTCCACATTAGTACCTATACTATGATATCTTTCAATAACCGCTTGATAAAATTTTTCTTTACTCTTCTTGCAACCATCAAAAGCATCTCCAAATTCTTCAGCATGTTGTTTATAAATAGAAGCCCATACATCGTTTTTAAATCGTTCAATTCTTAATCTCTTTTTTTCTTCTTGTTTTATAAGGGAATCCCTGGTTTTTGCTACTTCTTTTTCACGTAGCGATAATTCCTTTTTTAAATCCTCCAGCATCTTAATATCTTCTATTGTAGCTTCACCTAAAGTAAACACGCCTTCTATATCACTCTTTTGAAAATTTGACTCTCTAAACTGACGATTATACACCTTAATATCCATTGGTCCAACAGAGTCCCATGCAAGAAAAGATTGGGCATATTTATCATTTTTTTGATCACTAAGAAAACAGCTAATCGTTGATTTTCCACTACCATTAGCCCCATACACAAAATTGACTTTCTTACAATCTATAAGCGAAGCCCCCACTGCATCATATGTAGCACATCCCTTCATGTGAATTTCTTTTATCATTTGTCCTTCTCCTCCTATCCAACAACCTCATCCAACAACTGCACAAGCAGGTCTTTCTCCCCGCTACCATTCGTTTTAAATCGTTTCAGACGAATTCCATATAATTTCAATATTTGCTTCTTCATTTCATCCCGTAACGCCTGCTCAGTGTCTGACTTATGATATTCATACCCATCCACCTCTATAGCTAACACCGGTTTCTTGCTAATTCTATTGTAAATTAAGAAATCTATGTGTGTAGCTGAATGCATCGCATAACGGCTCTCCCTTTCATTTAGCAATTCAGTATTTTTAATCAACATTCTCATAGGAAAGTGATTTACTACATTTAAGCATGCATACTTGTCCATAGAAAGCACCTCTTCGATTAGTGCTTGCATCAAATTTTCTGAATCAAATTCTGAAATTCTTTTATGTTTTTGCAGATACACTTTCCGTTCCTCAGCATATTGCTTATATAAGTAATCAAAGATGGAATACACTTTGCTATCAGTGACTTCGAAATTATTGTACTGAATATATGCTATCAAATCAGTAATATTGCGTTCCTGCTTTTGCTCATTTCCAGTAACAACCACCATGAGTTTTTTCTTTGCCCTTGAAACTGCTACATTAAGCAAATACGGATCATCCACAAAATCTGTTATCTCATCATCTACAGTTGATATGATAATCGTGTCTTTTTCCTTTCCCTGAAAACTATGTACGGTCGCTGTATTAACAGTTTTGAATTCTTTCGCCAAAGCTTCTACTTGATTTTTATAAGGGGCTATGATTCCCGTTTCTTGTATATCTATCACATAGTTTGGTATAATCTCATTCTTAATCACATCTATTTGTCGTTGACTATAGTGATCGCGCACATGATTTCCCTTCACTGTTTTTACGGCAACAAGTACGTCTTCTTCACCTTTATCCTCTGTCATAATTAGCAATTCGCCACCATAAAACTTTTGATTACAAAAATTGATAATTTTAGGATGACATCTATAATGCTCCCGTAGCATCGTCTGTTTTACATCTGGCAAAATTTCTAATATTGATTGCAAAAAACTTTTTGTATATAGATAACCTTCCCTAATATTAAAACTATCAAATATTGCTTTTGCTCTTTCCTTATCTTCACCTTTTACCACATTCGGTAATTGTTTTGTGTCGCCTACTATGACAACATTTCTTGCACAAGACAAAGCCAATGCCCCCGTCGCAATATCCACCTGTGATGCCTCATCCATAATCAAATAGTCATATACAACATTTGAATTTAGGCTGCTTCTAGAAGAAAACGTTGTACTTAACACAACTGGATATTCTTTTAATACATTTTGTGGATATTTCCATAAATCATCTTCATCAAATATAGGCCTGTTACCCCTACCGTCATACTTTCTTGCTAAATTATCCTTTAATATCGCCATCGACTGATTACACAAATCATCAAGCAAGCTTATCGCTTGATTTTTTAGATATTTTTCGATATTTGATATATTTTCAGATATTTCAACTTGTTTTGCACGATAGTACATTGCTTGAAATGTCGTGATAATTTTCCCAATATCCTGCTTATAGAAACCCAGATTAAAAATGCCATATCGAAAGAATCCTTTTAATTTAAAAATGAATCCTATCTTTTTATTTGCCTCAGAAAACATCTGACACTCTTGCCACAATTCCATCCAACGTTTTGCGTTTAGTTGCCTCTTAACGTTTATGCTATCAACATTGACATCCAATGTTTGCACATACTGATTAAAATATTCAAGTTCTGTTAGTAGTTGTGCTTGCTCTTGTTTCAGATTCGCTAACTCTTCTTGTTTATCAAAAGTATCTTTGAGCTTAATTGATTTTTCTTTTACATCTCTCTGCAACAAAACTAAGTCATCATTTACCCTCCAAGATGAGAAATCCGGATAATTTGCATCTTGCTGAAGGATAAATGCTTTCTTATTTTCTGATTTACCTAACATGGCAGCAATAAATCCCAAATTATATTTTGATGAAGCTAATTTCTCATATACATTTTCTGTAGCAGAATTATTATTAGAAACAATTTGAACTGTTTTTCCCTGCATTACTATATTTGCAATGATATTTAGTATTGTCTGTGTTTTCCCTGTTCCTGGAGGACCTTGAATCACACTAATCTGGTTTTCCATTGCACTCTTAACAGCACGATATTGGCTGTTATTACAACCAAACGGAAAAATTGGTATATATTCACCTTTTACTCTGTTTTTAAATGACGGTGATGGATTTAAATACTTGGCTAATGCAACATCTTCTCCAACAAAAGATATTTTCTCATACTTTTTGGGTAGTATCTTTTCTCCTGTTTCTTCATTCTTAACGTTACTTAAACTCGATATTTGCTTTAAATATGCAAATACATTCTCAACTTGACTCTGATCCAAACAAGATTTTACAATATTTAGCTCGCGTTGCGAATAGTCTCTCTCACTACCATCAAAGAAACATATATGCCAATAATTATCTTTTTCACCACTGAAAACATATATTGCATCAATATTATTGAAAACATGTCCCTCTCTACTAATCCGATACATATTAGGGTTTAGAACCCTTGGTTCTTTTAACCATTCCACATTCTCATATGCATATGAATACACCTTGCCATTATTGAATCGTACATCCGTCTTTTTAGTTTCTGCATAGTATCTGCAATATTGGACATCCGATGTTTTAATTTCACCTTTAATAATGACCATGTTCTTCTTGCCATTCATCTCAACCTATCAATTCCATCCTTTCAGCGCATATCACAAATATGCAAACAACATTCCTGCCAACTAATATTTATGTTTATCATTATACCACCCCTCCTCCCATTTTTCTACACTTAAAACCATAATTTGTCAGTATTTGACAGAGGTTGATACGCTTTACAAATCTCGCTCTGATGAGCGGTCGACAAATGCCATTTCGTGCAAGCACGATGGCGCTCGCCTCGTCGCCAGCACAAAAAACACCCTGCTTTAAGCAAGGTGTTTTCCACAACTATTCAATGATTTTTAGGTAATACACATCTGGTTACTTGACAATCAGCCTCCCAACTTGAAATCACAAATCGTGACCTCATGTTAGCATATACAATTTAACACCGTACTAATTATCATCTCCTTATTCTCATCTCGAGAGTTTTCTATCATAAGGATAATCGCAACCAATAATGTATCACTGATTCTCTTTTCTCCATTAACAAATAGCGCATTGTTCCACTCCAAAAACAGCAAGAACTTGATTGCTGCCATTTGCTTATTGCAGTCATACCAAACCGGATTCTTTATCATGTCATACAACATATTTACCGCCGCTTCTTCAATGGTTTCATTCTCATCATAATATGTCCCCACTGGACGAGTCAGCATTTGATGGTCGTATGCATCCAGTATTTCCAAAGTATCCTTATATGCATCTTTAAGCACATCTGTCTTTTCTTTGGTGATTGCAGTGATTTTATTCTCTTTCATCGTCAGTTCCTCCGTTATCTGTCTTTTTTATATGATTCAAAATATCAATTATATTGGCCCTGTCCTCTATTCTATTAATTGCAAAACACTTTTTCCCGGCATCCTTAAGAGATGCGCCAACATGATATGCCAAGGTTCCATCTATGATTAAGAATCTATCATGAAATTCTTCCATATAATCTACACCCAATGGCGGATACTGCTGATTGAAGTTATTAATATCCGTCAGCGATAACCTTGTCCTTTTCACTGTATATATCTGCACTTTTACATTTTCTTGTTTCTTTGCTAATATATTAAGCGTTCCGACATCCACGTAATTATCTATCAGGACAATTTCCTTTTTTGCTTTAAAAACCAATTCAGTCAAAAGGCTGAACGCATCATAAATCTGACCTTCAAAAAATATTTTCTGCGACACTTCTTCATGCTCGGATATGTATGTAAATATTTTATCGAATTTCTCATCCGCATCTTTTTGATATATCATCTGTTTTACTTCAACCTCATTTATTCTGTTTAACACTATAGAATTGTTCGCCATAAAACGGCGCATTTCTACAAATGTATTCATAATTTTTATGCTAACTTGTATCGCGACATCACTTCGCAATACAGCTGAAAGCATGGCTATTCCTTGTTCAGTGAAGACGTATGGCAATTTTCTCTTGCCCCCATGTCCACTTCCTTCTTGCAAACTTGAAGTCGCAATTTGCGACTTCAAGTTTAAGAACTCATCTTCACTCAGTTGAAAACAAAACGATTTCGGGAATCGTTTTATATTTCTCTTTACACCTTCATTTACACGTTTAGTTTCCACTTGATACAACATCGCCAAATCACTATCCAACATTACCTGTTGTCCCCGAATCACATATATTAAATTCTTAATTGTTATTTCATTAGTATCCATATTTAATTCCGTTTTGGCTTCCTGCACAACCAATTCTTCTGTCTTTTCGCTCACGTTTTTTCCTCCTACAAAATGTTATATTTTCATTTTGTAAGAGGATTCTGCATTTGTCATTCCAGCTGTGCTTTAATTTTTAAGCTACTACCATCATATTTAGTTGTTTATAGTAAGCATACAATCTTCTGATTCTTGGATTTTCTATGATAACAATTGGCTCCGGTATAATTGTTTTTCTATTTCCACAAATAATTTCATCTATTGGCACCTGAAGAAATTGGCTCAATGCATACAGATTGTCAACTGTAGGCATATTTAAACCGTTGCACCAGTTATATACAGTTTGTATACTTCCAAGATTTAAGAATTCTTTTATGTCTTTCGGAGTAATCCCACGCTTGTCCATAATACGTCGGAGATTGACTCCGGTTGCTCTGAGGTTGATTGTTGGGTACATAATCCTCACCCTTTCTTTCTCAAATTATTGATATTTCTTTAACTTCCGCACAATACATTTTTTCATTGAACAGTTAACCCAAAGACTTCTTCCCCACAATCAAATCATAGCTTTCCGCTATCATTCGCTTGATTTCTTCCTCCGGCACAGTGCCGTCCAGAATGATTGTGTTCCAATATTTCTTGTTTTGATGCCAGCCTGGTATAACGGAGGCATAGACCTGTCTCCACACATCACGCCATTCTGGGTCTACCTTCACATTAATACATAACTGCCCGTTTCTTTCATAGGTCCAGGCAAATGCTTTCTTATTCTTCTTGTATCGAACCAACTGCCAATTCTCATCTCGAAATGGAGCATCCTGATATGCATCAGGAAAGGTTAAACAATATGCCAATACTTCCGCTCTTGTTCTCATAGCAGCCTCCTTAACATTTGTTCCCTATCGTTAATGAAACGCTCGGTCACCCGGTAACTGTCCGTATCCTCATATTCGCAAGGGTGAATACAGCCCTCGTCAAAAGACAGAATTTCTGCCTCTGGCATTCCTAACAGGATAGGTGAATGGGTAACGATAATAAACTGGGAACCAGCCTTTGCGCATTCATGAATTTCCCTCAACAAAGTGAGCTGTCTCTGGGGCGAAAGGGCAGCCTCTGGCTCATCGAAAATGTATAAGCCATTCGGCTTTAACTGACTTTGTGCTATGGCAAGGAAGCTTTCACCATGGGATTTTTCATGATAATGCTCAGAAGCATAATTAAAATATTCCTCTTCCTTCGTGGCCACATTATAAAAGCTTTCCGCCCGCAAAAAATATCCCCAACTAGCTCTGCGATACCCACGCACCAGACGCATGGCATCATATAATTCTGAGTGAGAATCGTAAGTCGAGAAGCTATAGTTTCGCGTGCCACCTTCAGGATTGAAGCCGTAAGCGATAGCAATGGCTTCTAGCAAAGTTGACTTTCCACTGCCATTTTCCCCTACAAAAAATGTGATTGGGTTATCAAATTCCAACTGATTCAAACCCTTGAGCGCTGGAATTCTTCTCAGATAACTATTTCGTTGAATCTTGTCCCAGTCAATGATGAGACTTTGAATAAACTGCTCATTCATATGCTACCTCCGCTATCCATTCCCATGGCATGGCGATTCTCTTACTTATGTCTGCTCTGATAATCCGCCTCGATTTCCAATTTCCAGGATGCATCAAGGGCCTGTTCCATTTCCTGTGCTGAGCACTGACGCACGCGGCTTACGGTGTTGCTGAGTACACGGTAGTTTACCTCTGTGCCTTCGCTGTCGCACTCATAATTCACAGCCCGTTCTGCCCGGATACCCACCTTTGCCGCCTCTGAAATGGCATCGATGTTTGCACCTAAGAATAAGAATTCCCAACCAAACATTTCCTGCTGACGCTGTACCATACGGCGCACACGACGATAGTTGTAATGCTTGCTGGCATTTTCCTGACCATCTGTGGTTATGATAAATAACGTCTTTTCCGGTCTATCCTTTTCCTTGGAATATTTGTGTACATTTCCAATGTGATGAATGGCTCCGCCCAGAGCATCTAATAATGCCGTGCAGCCTCTCACATAATAGGTCTCGTCCGTCATCGGTGAAATGTCCTGCAAGTCTTCTCTGTCGTGAAGCACTTCACAGACATCATCAAATAACACTGTGGATACGATAACTTCGCCCTCTTCTTTTTTCTGCTTTTCTATGAGAGAGTTGTATCCGCCGATGGTGTCCTTCTCAAGTCCTGACATAGAACCACTTCTGTCCAAAATAAATACAAGTTCTGTTAATCCTTTTTTCATAATAGCTACCTCCGTTTGTTTGCTTGTTTTTTGTTACTGAGGTAACTATATCACAGGACAATAAAATCAAGGTCGCCCTGGAGGCGACCTGTAAATCTACTCGATAAAGCACGGTAAACCGTATTCTTCCAGTACGATATCTATTTCAATCATATCATATACTTCCCGTTCTATGAAGTAGGAAAAAATGATATCTCGCTTGTCACAAGGGGACAAGGCATAACCGGCTCTCGCCAGCAAATCCTTTGTCTCATCCATGTTAAGCTTTGCACCGATACAAAGACGCATGGCGGTGCCTTTATCCGGATGATAATCAGGATTCATTTTGATTTTGGAAAATAACTGCTTTGAGATAATCGCATTTTTATAGACCTCTGCATTGGTGAGCCTTTTTTGCGCAATCAGATAAAACAGATATTCCTGGAAGGTATCTGATAAATGCTGCATACGCTCCTGAATCGCGGGCGCACTCTCCTCTAGGAAATCCTCATACGCCTCTTCCGCTTCATCCGCGTTCATCTGCATTGGCACAGAGGCACACCTGCTAAAGCAAACCGGCGCTACTATTTCGTTCACATAATTCTGATCGATATATTCCTGCAAATCCGGATACAACTGATGACTTGCTTTTCTATATGCCATACTGCCAACCTCATTTATTATCCTTGAGATAATTGATTAAGTTCTGATACTGCTCCATAAATGTATCAAAATTCTCCTTCAAAAAGGCTACATCCTCATCTCTGGCAGCAAACTCATGCTGTTTCGCCATCTCAGAGAACGCTGTTGCTCCTACATTCAAGGATGTGTTCTTGATGGTATGGGCAGCAGTCCGATACTCCTTCCAACTACCTTCTGCAAAAGACTTCTGTAGCTGTTCTGTGTATTCAGGTCCCTGCTCTATATACATTTCAACAATTTCCTGATATAACGCTTCGTCATCGGCACAATAGGACAACGCCAAAGCCTTATCGATTACCGGGATTGTCTCCACTTTCTCTACGGTCTCTACTGTTTCTACTTTCTCTGTTTTGTCTGCTTTCTTCTTGCCAAAGAACAAATGCATTTTCAGCACCTCCTCTAAACGTTGATACATTACCGGCTTTGTTACATAGTCCGCAAAGCCTTCTTTTTCATATAATTCCTTTGCACCACTGATGACATTAGCCGTCAGGACAATGGTGGTGGTATTCTGATTGAGACTGGTCTCATCTGCTCGTAACAGATGCAGTGTTTCGATACCATCCGGTTCCGGCATCATGTGGTCCATCATAATCAAATCATATTTCTTTTCACGACACATTGCCAGACATTCTTCACCACCGGATGCCAAATCCAGTTTAATCTCTGTTGGCTTCAACAGTGCCTCAATTACCTTCAAATTCATGGCATTGTCATCCACAACCAACACGGAAGCCTCTGGTGCATGTAAGGTAACTTCTAACTCCTTTGGTGCTCCGGTCTCATTGCCTGCCACTAAGTTAAACTTACCGACAGCAGTTCCATCCACAATCTCCTGCGGAAGTGTTACCGTGAAACAGCTTCCCTTTCCATGGGTACTGTCAACGGTAATGGTTCCACCCATTACTTCCACCAACTGTTGTGTAATACTAAGGCCCAAACCGGTACCTTCAATATATCTGTTTTTCTTCAATTCCAGACGTTGAAAACTGTCAAACAATCTATCAATATCTTCCTCACGGATACCGATACCAGTATCTTTTACAGCCACCTGTAAGCAGAAGTTGCCACTCTTCTTCACAGGCTTTACAGTCACGGCAACACTACCTTTTTCTGTATACTTGATAGCATTAGATACCAGATTATTGATAATCTGTTTAATGCGGATTTCATCACCCTTTAACTCACTCGGCATATTTTCATCCACATCCACTGTAAAGGTAAGTCCCTTATCCAGTGCCTTCATTTCCATACCATTATAGATATCTCTAACAGCCTGTGCCAATTTGTATGGTTGATTGATGATTTCCAATTTTCCGGCTTCCATCTTTGAAAAATCCAGAACGTCATTAATCAAGCTTAGAAGCATATGACTGGCAGAATCTATATTTTTCGCATAGCCTGCAATGGCATCATCTTCATTTTCACGCATGATAATCTGGTTCATGCCAATGATGGTATTAATCGGCGTACGAATCTCATGGGACATATTGGCAACAAAAATTGCCTTGGACTCATTTGCAATCAAAGCATTCTGCTTCTCCTGATGAATCTTCATGATGTCCTGACAATTCTTCATAGCCGCCATAAATAGCAAGAATGCAAGGGAAATGCTAAGACCAACGCCATTGTATCTGGCAGAATTCACATAGGTCTGATAAATCTCAAAGACACCACCCAATATAATCGCCACAAAGCCGATAGCAACCGGCTGATATTCTTTCACATATCCCCGTTTGCAATCTGCCAATATGGTTCCTATCATGGCAATAAACAACAATACCAATATGACATGAGAAATTCCCATTGTCTCAAAGAAATCCTTGATATTAAGCACCTGCAATACAGTAGCAAGCACGGTGTTTCCTATCGTAAGGAAAGCCAGAAGCATATATATTTTTTCATATCGACGACGCTGAATGACGTTGCAGTATACTAAGAACGGATACGGTATCAGCATAATCATGAAAAATCCCATATTGGTTGCGATGGAAATATTCGGTATAAAAAATTGTCTTAATCTTGACTCCATAATCAACCACATGGATGCCATGCAAACACCCACTGCCAAATATGCAATATCCAGATATCTACCACTATAAACCCGATAGCACAGACAGATTGCAAAAGCAACCAAGCCTACTAACAACATAATAACTGCCGCCAAAATAGATGGGAAATACATTCGGAACAGATGCTGCCAAAGCTCCTGTTTTTCTCCAATAATAATCTCATCATAATATCCAGAATAGGCAGAATCACTAATGGTCTCCAAACGAAGCACCTTACCCATATCTGCCGCATCTATTCTGAAAAATACATAGGTAATAGCACTGGTCTTACCAAACAAATCTGTGTCCAGAGTGGAATACGCTTCCCGTAATTCATCTCCCACATATACATTTAATTCCTGCTGGGAAACTCGGATACAGAACCAGGTATTGTCCGACAAGCCAGACAAGGTAGTCTCAATCGCAACCATTTCGCCCTTTACGTTATCGCACTGTCCCGGAATCTCAACTGGCTGTCTGCTACCATCCGCAAATACCTGCTCCCAATTAGCTTGAAACACAGTATACTTACTTTCCTCCATGGCTGTCTCCACAGGCATGGTCAACTCACCCCATATGAAAAAGATGACAGTCGCAACCAAAAATGTACGAAGTATCCACAACAACACTTGCATTGTACTCTTTTTCTTTCCTATCATAGCGTCTCCCTTCTCATTCGTTTCTCACTAATCTTTTATCTTTCACCTACTGTTGTTCTGACAATAACTGCTTTGGTAAATATTGCAGTAACATCTTATCCAACTTTTCCATAACCAATGGCTTTGACAGAAAATCTGTGAAGCCTTCCTGAATATACATCTCACGATTCCCTACAAGGGCATTTGCCGTTAACATGATAATCGGCACATCATCACACAAATGCTCTTCCTGGATAACGTGTAAGGTTTCTACACCATCCAAATCCGGCATCATATGGTCTAAAAATACCATATCGTAGGTATTCTCTCTTAGCATTTGCAGACATGCATGTCCGCCATCTGCCTGAGACACCTGAATCTGAGTCGGCTTCATCAAATTCGTAAACACCTTTAAGTTAATCTTGTTATCATCTACCACAAGAATCTTCGCATCCGGTGCAATGCATTGAACCTCATAGGCTGTTTTCTTTTCATTTTCTGTTCTCTTTGTATTGAAATCTCCAAGTGGAGTGGCATCCGTTACCGGCTGCTCCAAAACAAAGGAGAAGGTACTTCCTTTTCCGTACTCGCTTTCAATGCTCAAATCACTGTCCATTAATCGCAAAAACTGTCTCACGATATTCATACCAAGACCGGTACCTTCAATGTTCCGATTCTTTTCCAAATCAATACGATGGAATGCATCATAGATTTTGTCAATGTTCTCCTCTCGAATACCAATACCCGTATCCTTTACCGCAAATGTGAGTTTTGCCACATCATTTTCCACCACACCGGACACCTGCATTGTAACGGTTCCCTGCTCAGTATATTTCACCGCATTGGTCAAAAGATTGATTAATACCTGGCTGATGCGTTTGTCGTCACCATGATATCCGCTCGGTATTTTCGGGTCTATCTCAAACACCAGCTTCAACTGTTTTTCGCCAGCCTTCACATGAATCATGTTATATAAATCATTCAACATGTTATGTATCTTATAATCCACTTGGACTAATTCCATCATGCCGGATTCCAGCTTTGATGAATCCAAAATCTCATTGATAATATTTAAAAGCACGATAGAGGAATCCTTAGAATCATTGGCATAACGCTGTACATTCTCATCCTTGGATTCCCGCATAATCAATTCATTCATACCCATAATGGCATTAATCGGAGTTCTGATTTCATGGGACATTCTCGCCAAAAACTGTGTTTTTGCACGATTGGCTTCTTCTGCTTCTTCCTTCGCCTTTGCCAATTCATCTGTCAGTTTCGCTCTTTCCAAGCTTCCACTCAAAATCTTATAAATACTGTTACAGATGGCCATATAAGAAATGTAAATCAGACAACGTGGCACAACAAAATAGAGCATCAGCGTTACCTGAGGGTTTGGATTTACTGTGGATAGAATAAACTGTCCATCTACCACGTAATTTTTCAAAAGGTCCGTAGTCAGCAATACCATATTGGCATCACAAAGGCCAAAATAATATCCGCCATACACAACCAAAATGGTACTAAGTACCGTCATAGAATACACAAACCCCATCATTTTTTTGGAAGAATATAAGGTGGCATGCATAAATGGCAGTAATGAAAGTAACACTGCATGATATGTAATAAACACACCAATCAACGTAAAGACTAATATAATACCGGTGGAAATGAAATACTTCATCATTTCATTAGACAACGACACATGTTTAGCTACTATTTGTACAATGAGATAGATGATAAAGGACGGGATAAAACTCTTCCACATCAAACTCTGCTCCACCACAAAAATACCTAACACGTTCAGAATTACAACAAAAAAGTACAGTGCAATTACCACAGAAAAACACTTCAGCACATACTTGTTGGCAATATATTCTCTATCCTCCAGATATACTAAAATATCATCTTCAGTATTCTGTTGTTTTTTCATACTCTCACCTCATTAAAAAATGAAATATTTAAACTTATCCAAATTAATATTATCACATTTCATAAAAAAAGACACCACATTTCTGTGATGTCCTCTTTCATTTTCCTTACTCTTCTTCGTTTTCTGCAACCTTTTTTGCTCTTGCTTCTACCTCTGCCGCTTGAATATCACTTGGAGCCTGTTCGTAGCGTGCAAACTCATAAGAGAAATCCCCTCTACCACCTGTGATGGAACGAAGCACTGTACAATAACCAAGAAGTTCCAGCATCGGTACATCTGCCTCAATTAACTGTTTTCCCTTTCCGGTTACGTTCATGCCAAGCACACGACCACGTCTCTTATTCAAATCTCCCATAACGTCACCGGTATACTCGTCAGGCACGGTAACCTTTAAGCTCATAATCGGCTCTAACAGGATTGGACCAGCCTCCATGAAGCCCTTCTTAAATGCCTGCTTAGTAGCCATCTTAAATGCCATTTCTGATGAGTCTACAGAATGGGAAGAACCATCATATAATACAGCCTTCACGCCCACTACCGGGTATGCTGCCAGCGGTCCCTTTAGCACAGATTCCTGCAAGCCCTTTTCCACTGCCGGGAAGAAGTTCTTTGGAACTGCACCGCCAACAACCTCTTCTTCAAATACATATGCAGTATCATTATCTCCAGAAGATGAGAACCGCATTTTTACATGACCGTACTGTCCATGTCCGCCTGACTGCTTTTTGTACTTATATTCTACATCGGAACTCTTCTTGATTGTTTCTCTAAATGCAACCTTTGGCTTACTGAGCACAATCTCGCATTTATATTCGTTAAGCAATCTGCTCTGAATGATCTCTAACTGTTGTTCACCGATTCCATATAACAACAACTGGTTATTCTCTGTATCATTTACCACCTTCAAGGTCTGATCCTCATGGGTCAGTTTCTGCAACGCCTGTGCCACCTTGTCAATATTGCTCTTATTTGGAACCTTATATCGCATGAAGGTATATGGCTTTGAAATCTCGAATTTACCATATTCGATAACTGTCGCCTTGGTTGACAATGTATTACCGGTTCTTGCTGCTGTCAGCTTCGGTATAGCACCAATGTCGCCCGGATGCAGCTCTGCCACTTCAATCGGCTTACCACCGCGAAGGACATAAAGCTTGCTGACCTTCTCATCAATATCCTTATCCTTGTTATAGATCACATCATCTGCCTTAAATACACCTGAGCAAACTTTAATCAACGAATACTTGCCAATAAACGGATCCACTATAGTCTTAAACACGTATGCAGATTTTGGCTTTGCGAAATCGTAATTCGCCATGAATACTTCGTTTGTCTTCATGTTAAAACCAACGATTTCCTTATTCTCCGGACTTGGCAAATACTTCACGATATCGTCCATCAATGCATATGTACCCTGGCATAAAATGTTAGAACCCATGGTAATCGGAACCAGAGAACCATCTATAACATTTGCCCGGAGTGCCGCACGGATTTCATTTTCAGAGAAGGTATCACCACTAAAATATCTCTCCATGAATTCCTCGCTGGTCTCTGCCACTGCTTCCATTAAGGTATCCTTATAGAGTGCAAGGTTCTCCTTACTATAATCAGGCACCTCGCAGTCCACAACTTCCTTGCCCTGCCAACGATTTGCATTCTCCGTAATTACGTTGATATATCCTACAAACTTTTCATTCTCACGAATTGGGAAATGGAATGGGGCAATCTTCTTACCATACATCTCCGTCAATGTCTCTACTACATTTTTGAAGGATGCATTATCCACATCCATGCCCGTTACATAAATCATTCTCGGAAGCTTATACTTCTCACAGAGTTCCCATGCCCGCTCCGTTCCTGCTTCCACACCAGCCTTACCGGATACAACAATAATCGCCGCATCTGCCGCGCTGATGGCCTCCTCAACTTCTCCAATAAAATCAAAACATCCCGGAGTATCCAGCACATTCACCTTAATGCCATTCCACTCAATCGGCACCACAGAGGTACTAATGGATATCTGACGCTTTTGCTCCTCTTTACCAAAGTCGCTAATGGTATTGCCGTCTTCAACCTTACCCATTCGGGATGTAATACCTGCCAGATACGCCATGGACTCTACCAGACTGGTTTTACCGGAGCCACCATGACCTAATAACACTACATTTCTAATCTTGTCAGTTGTATACACATTCATATTAGCTACCTCCTGCACGATTTTACTCGGTTTTTTGTCACACTTCGAACTCAATTCGCAAATGTTGTTTAACCCTTATTCAATTTTACTTCAAATTGTCAGATTATTCAATAGTTATATAACTCACGATACAACTTTATGAAAGTACCTTTCCTAGATATTAGCAAGAATATCCTCTACTTCCTTGACAGTGAGCGATACTTTTTCCGCAATCTCCTCTACGGACAATCCGCATTCTTTATAAGCAACAATTTTACCTTCTGCTCTACCTTCTGCTCTACCTTCTTTTTTACCTTCTGCCTTATATTCTTCCACTAATTGGCACATCTCATTTCGCCCCTTTCCTACCTTTAGATTTTCGATTATTTTGCACACAGTCTGAAATCTGTCATCCTTCGGTACTTTATTACTTGCCAGTGCTTTCATCAATGCTGCAATATCTGTCTTATCATCCACCGTTGCGTTTACGTACATCTCATAATAACCGTTATCTAGTATCTCACCAGTTTCCCGCAATATTCTGTCTACATGATAGGTTGTTTTTTCTCTTTGAAATACATCGAACTGAGAAAGATATATGACATAAACATCTGGAATATTATCAAACTTGATTCCTTTTTCTGCAATGTATGTATCCATATTGGAACCGTTATATCGCACCCGTTTCTGATGATTGTCATTATTTTCCTTCTGCACTTCTATGTTGTAATACTTACCCGTTGCATCTTCACACATGACGTCCAATATTACGGAACGTCCTTCGATGTTACGCAATGACTTCTGTGGTATAGACGATATGATTGTTAAATCTTTATTTTGCAAAATAATCTGTAACACTTCCTGACAAAACTCACGGCTTTCTGCAAGTTTATGCCAGAATACATCATCTAATGGCCGTAAAGCATCTACAATTTGTTCTGCTCTGCATTTTTTATTGTTCATCGTATATCCTCCGTTTCTTCTTAATTTCTCGCTTATCACACAGAAATAGAATCTGGAGAACTTCTTAATGTTGGTTATGTCGTAATCATACCATACGGTATATACGCATGCAAACAATAAAAAAAGAGTTATTGGTGCTTGAGAGTGCAAACGTCACATCGAAACACCAATAACTCTTTTAATTTAGAATCTCTTAATTTTCTTTGAAGTATTCTTCTCAAATTCTGTCTCGCGCACTACCAAATCTAAGACACGTCTGTAAATTGGTGCGTCGCTATTGTACTGGTCAATAATTCCCTGAAGTGCTGCAGGAATATCCTTGATATGCTTCTTCTTTGCATATTCATAGTCTGGGAAAATCTCAGCCTGGATTACCTTATCCTTGTCACGGACAATGATTTCTTTTACCAGGTCAGCCTTACAAATCTGATTCTCAATTTCTTCCGGTGATACATTTTCACCATTTGCAAGAATAATCAGGTTCTTCTTTCTACCAGTAATATATACGAAATTATCCTCGTCAATATAACCCAAATCACCAGTCTTTAACCAGCCATCTTCTAATGCTTCTGCGGTTTCTTCCGGCATGTTGTAGTAACCCATCATTACGCTACTACCCTTAACCCAGATTTCTTCATCCACAATTTTACCTTCACAGTTCGGAAGCAGTTTACCAACAGAACCCTTTCTGTTATCCCACTCCAAATTGTTACTGATAACAGGCGAACACTCTGTCATACCATAGCCCTGTAAAATGGTAATGCCGTACTCAGCAAACTTCTCCACATAATCAGGATCCAGATATGCACCACCACTACAGATAGTCTTTAAGTTACCGCCAAATGCCTGCTTTGCAATCATTTTCTTTGGAATCAAGTTTCCTGCTGCCTTTAACTTCGCATAAATAGACTCGATTACCAATGGCACCATCAGAATCATCTCTGGCTCGAACAACTTCATGTTCTTCTGTACACGCATAATAGAATCGTTGATACAAACAGTTGCGCCTACATGTAAGCCCTTGATAATGTCCATGGTTAAACAATATACATGGTTAATTGGAAGCAATGTCATGGTAACAGTTCCTACAGGAATCTTCATATCTAAACAAGTAGCATTGTGTGCTAAATTACGATGAGATAACATAACTCCCTTACTCTTGCCGGTTGTACCGGATGTAAACAAAATGGTACAAAGCTGAGCCGGATCAATCTCTGTCTCGTACTCGCCCTGATACTTTTCTACCATCTGTTTCCATGAAAGAATACCATCCTGCTCTTCTTCTGCCTGCATGGAAATAATTTGTTTAATACCTGGACAGTTTTTCTTTACCTCAGGAATCACATCTGCACGAATGGTATCGAAAATCAGCATTTCTACATCTGCACGATTCAACAATTCGCAAATTGCATCTGCCGGAAGCTGTACATCAATTGGCACTGCCACGCTGGCACTATTTGTAATACCAAAATAACTGGTAATCCACTGATAAGTAGTGGTTCCAATCAACGCTGTATGCTTACCCTTCATATCAAAGTCTTCCACCATACGGCTGATTGCCATAGAATCCTTGTTCACTTCAAGGTAAGTCTTGCTTTCAACTTCCTTTTTCACTTTGTAACGATAAGCGTCCTGCTCACCATAGGTCTCAGCACTATATTTTACAATATCTCTTAATGTTTCAAATGCCATTGTTTTCTCCCATTCTCAAAACATTTTCCATTCATCATGTTCCTACATCAAAGATGAAATATAATCCATTGCATCCTTTACAGTCTTAATCTGTACAACCTCGCGCTCTTCTACCTCGATGTCGTACTTCTCCTCAACCTCACCAACAAGGCTCATGAAATCGTAAGAGTTAAAACCCAAATCCTCCATAAATCTTGCATCCTCAGTTACCTTCTCAGGTGCTACGTCTACATACTGACAAATAATCTCTCTCATTTCTTCTAACATAATTATTTCCTCCTTGTTTATGACCAATCTATAATTTCTCCAACGGTTCTTGAAGGGTCTTCAATACCGTGGAACAGGATTCTACATAAGTAGAAATATACTTCCTGTAATTTTTCATAGGTTACGACACCTGTCTGGTGCTCAAAACAGAAATCCAAACCACCGGCTGCTTCGTGACTAACTGTTAAATACAGCGTATGAGCACAGGCACTGTTGGAATAACGGCGCACATTGTACTGAATATCGCCAAGCTGGTCTAAACCGGGACCTTCATACTTCATGGTAAGTGGCTGATAAGTAAGTGCCATCGCTTCATATGTCTGTCCATTTTCCAATCCATAGTGCTGCTTACGGAAAGCATAGTATTCTGATGGACTGTAATTCGCATGTCTAAAATACTGATTCTGCATATCACGAATCTTGAACACACCTTCTAAGAAGGTATCCTCTCTAGACACAATGGTTCTAAATGGGAAACTGTGAATTCTGGTTCCACCACAACGTTTCTCGGACAATGTCGCACGTCTTGCAATGGTGGTTGATACAGAAATGTCATCTACTTCATTTTCCTTCTGCAAATAGGTACGAAGTCCCATCAAAAGCAGACATGTCATAGATACATGATGCTCTGCACAGAATTCTGCCAGGCGTGTTGCCGGCTCATCTTCCAAATGGAAGTTAGCAAGATTGGCATCTACGTTGTCAGAGGTATTGATAACGGCTCTCTGATTTGGATTGCCGGTTCTCTCACGTTCTGCCATCAATTTTCCGGTTCCATGAATATCTGTAAAGATTGGCTCAGATGAGGTAATCAAATTCTCAAAGAATTCTCTATCTCTCTGACTTGCCTTATTACCTGCTTCATATGCCAAATCTTTTTCTAACTGTGCCAAATAAGAAGCCATCTCCTTTGGAGCAGGAACTTCTTCATAAACTCTACTACTATATAACTCAATAATATCCTTAAAGAACACAATCAAGGACTGTGCATCCATGATCAAATGATTCACCTTTATATACATACCGTGGAAATTGTTCGGCATCTTAATCATAACGATTTGATACATCGGCGAATCATACATTTCAAATGGAGTGCTTGTCCACTCTGTCATCTTGTTATGTGCATCTTCTTCATGCCAATGAGAAAAATCAAAGTGTTCAATCTCAGTGGTTGGCTCCTGCACAACGTATTGATATACATTGCCATCCTTGTCCTCAGCAAACTGCACTCGCATTGCCTCACAACGCATAATTGCTTCCTGAATACATTGCTTCAACAAATCCCACTCAAGCTCTACCTGAATGGTAAGACCGGAACCAATGTTTAACACCTGCTTCTTCGGACAGTACTTCATACTGTAATAATGCAGTTTCTGTGCTGACGTTAACTGATAAACCTTACATCCATTTCTTGTCTTCATAAATGCTCCATTCTGCCTTACGGCGTATATTTGAAATCATTACTCTCGTTCCATAATTGGGAAAATGAATTCCTCAATCGTTCCCTCATAAAGCTTGGCATCCCGGTAGCAAGACTCCACATGACCTGCGCCCTCGATGATAACCAGTTTCTTTTCTGTGTTACATGCATCGTATAACTCCTGCACCATGGAACATGGCACAAAACTATCTGCATCACCATGCAAAAACAAAATCGGTATCTTTGCTTTTGCCACTTCTTTTCTTGCGTCGCATTCATCCAGATAATATCCTGCATTTTTATGTACTAACCAGCTTGATAACTGCATCATTGGAAATGCAGGTAAATGATACTGATTCTTCAACACTGCTGTAAACACATCCCATGCAGATGTAAATGCACAATCAGATACCGCAGCCTTTACCTGTGGTGGGAGTTCTAATCCTGTGGTCATCAATACGGTAGAACCACCCATAGAATCACCATGCAACAATATCTTGCAATCCTCGCCCAGCACCTCTATCATCTTTTCAATCCAAAGTTTTGCGTCGTGTCTGTCCAAGCAACCAAATCCGATGTACTTACCTTCACTCTTACCGTGGGCTCTCTCGTCTACAAGCAATAGATTATAACCATGCTTCTGGTAGAAAATAGCCAATGTAGAATAATCATTCAAGCCCTCACTGGTATACCCGTGAAAACAGATAACTACCTTCTTGGACCCTTCTGTCGGAAAATAAGTTGCATGTAGCTTTAATCCATCGTTAGATGTTATGTACATATCCTCATGAGGCGTTTCCTGTAATTTCGCCTTACATTCGCGAATATGAGGAATGTATAAATCCCAATCAGTTCCCGCCATTTCCTGTGTCTTTTCTCGTTTTGCATTGGAGCGAATCATTGTGCGATTATAAAAATATCTCACAATAGCAAGCTCGCCTATAACACCTGCGAGAGCCGCACCTGCTAATACTTTTAGTACCATGCCAGTCTCCTTATCTCTTTCTTGTTAATCAACACTTTTCTAAATATGTCGATTATCTCGATGTAATAATAACATGATACGTCTTATCCTTCAAGCAAATACTTTTCTAAAATATGCGAAAACAAAACCGGCCACCCGAAGGTGACCGGTTATCGGTTCATCTGTTATGTATGTTCTTATTTGTCACTGTCAAGCTTCTTCTCTAATTTTTCAAGAGTATTTGCTGCAAATGTCTTTCCACCAACACCAAATGCGATAGCGAATGCGATACAAACTGCAGCTACGATTAAGATAAATGTCTTCTCAACAATATCAATTGCAACACCTAACTGGTTAAAGCATACAAATGCTACGAACACATAGATAGCAATCTTTGCTACAAGTGCACCAGCCTTTGCTTCTGGGAACTTCTTGATGATTGCTGCTTCAGCTGTGCTAGCTGCGAACAAGCCAATACCAAGAATGATAATTGCTGCAATTACTGCTGGCATATAACCGATAATTGCAGAACCAATACCTGTTAAGATAGCAAGATTTAATACATTGATACCCTGTACTAAGAATACGATTACTAATACGTACTGTACAACATTTGCAATAATCTTAGAAAGCATAACCTTCTTGTCAGCATTGCCAGTTACCTTTGATACAAGTTCATCAGCACCAACACCTGCTAATAAACTCTGTAATAACTGAGCTACTAGCTTAGCAATAAATACGCCTACTGCAATAATTACGATAGCACCAAGTACGTTTGGAATTAAAGCAAAAATCTTAGCTACGATTGCATTTGCTGGAGCAGAAATTGCACCAATGCCAAGCTGATCGAGTGCTGTTGTAATCACTACTAAAAGGATTACACCATATACTAAGTTTGCGATAACTGCTGAGAATGATGTAGACTCAGAAGCCTCAATACCAGCCTTCTCCTGAAGTGTATCTACCTTGATAGCCTTTAACACTGAAGTTAATAAGTCCTTTACAATATTTGCAATGAACACACCAACTGCAATGATGATACCAGCTGCAACAAGCTTTGGAATGAATGATAAGAATGAATTCACCATATTAGTAATAGGTGAAGATACACTCTGCATACCTAACTTGTCTAACACACCAGGTAAGAACAACAAGAATACTACGAAGTAAACAAGCTTAGCTACAAAATCGATAGAACTGTTTGTAACAGTATCCTTCACACCTAACTTGTTTAAGAAGTTTTCTGCCTTCACTGCCTTTAACAATTTTGTTACTACTGATTTTGCAATCTTAGCAACTACAAACGCAACTACTAATAAAACGATTGCATAAACAATGTTTGGCACCTGAGCCAGAAGTTGATCAAAAAATCCCATTTTCAAAATACCCCTTTCCTCATGTAAATATTTTTAATGAACCATATAGTGTATCGGCACTTTTACTCATTTACTTTAATTTTTCGTGCATTTTTTATTAAAATGTGATATTATGTTTAAGAAATGATGAAAAGAGGAGGGCAAAGCATGAACAAAGCTACATTTTCTATCAAATTTAAACTATTGCTCATTACATTATTACCGGTTTTAGCACTATGTCTCATTATTACCTTCATAGCTGCTAAAAATTTACGTGCCGGTATGCAGGATGAGGCATTACACGGATTAAAGGGTATGGCATATTCCTTTGAAGAGATTTACCTGATGGTTGCAGATGGCGAATTCGTATTGGAGGATGATGGTACTCTAAAAAAGGGTGAGTATGTTGTTACAGATAATTACCAGATAGTGGATGATATCAAGGCAACATCCGGTTATGACGTAACCTTATTCTTTGGTGACACCCGTATGGTAACTTCTTTATCTGACCACAAAACAGGTGAACGTCTCATTGGTACACAGGCATCTGAAGCTGTTATCGAGGCTGTATTAAAAAATGGTGAAGAGTATTCAGACACCAACGTAGTCATCAACGAAACACCATACTATGCTTACTATGTACCAATTAAACAGAATGATGAAATAATTGGTATGGCGTTTGCCGGTCTCGAAAGCACAGAGATGGATACCTTTATCGAGAATAAAGTAAAAACCATCATTGGCGTAGCTGTATTGGCTTTAATTATCATGGTTGTATTGATTTTACTTTTCGCAATTCAACTTGGTAGCACCATCGCAGGCCTCGAGCGTGTAGTAACCGATATCCAACAGGGTAACCTTACAACTACCGTCCATGAAAAGGCAAAGAAGCGTAACGATGAGCTAGGTTCTATCGCAAGAGCCTTAGAAGCGTTGATTATGGAACTTTCTGAAATCATTGGAAGTGTAAAGCAATCTTCCAAGGTTTTATTTGATTCTGGTCACTCACTTGAGGAAATGGCAAACCAGACAAGTGGCACAACAAGCGAAATTAGTAGTGCCGTTGAAGATGTCAGCCGTGGTGCCATGACACAAGCAGAGGAAACAGAATCTGCTTCTGCAAGCATCGCTGATATGGGACAGATTATTACTGATATCGTTTCTAGTGTAGATGCGCTGATGATTGCATCAGAGAACATGAAGAATGCTAGCGATGAATCAGCAGAGATTATTCAGGAATTAAGCATTTCTAATGATAGAACTACAGAGGCTATCGTTAAGATTGGCGAGCAGGTTAACACAACAAACGAATCTGTTCAGGAGATTGGTAAGGCAGTTGCTATGATTACTTCTATCGCAACAGAAACAAACCTCTTATCATTAAACGCTTCTATCGAGGCTGCTAGAGCAGGTGAACATGGACGTGGCTTCGCGGTTGTTGCTTCACAGATTCAGAAGCTTGCTGAAGAGTCTAACAAGTCAGCTGCAGAGATTCGTACTATCATCGATAACCTATTACAGGATTCTGAACAGACAGTACGTGTCATGTCAGAGGTAAATGTTATCGTTGAAGAACAGAGAACAAAACTTCGTCAGACACAAGACAAGTTCAATATGGTTACAACTGGAGTAAATTCTACTACAAATGAAACCAGAGTTATTGAAAGACACACTGCTGCAGTTGATGACGCAAGAGCAAAGATTATGGACGTTATCCAGAACTTATCTGCTATCTCAGAAGAGAACGCTGCAAGTACACAGGAAACAAATGCTTCTATGGAAGAATTGAATGCTACATTGAGTGTATTGGCAGAGAATGCTGCAGACTTACTTGCAATTTCATCAGATTTAGATCAGAGTATGGAGTATTTCCAGCTCTAGAAATAAAAAAACCACTTCAATGCACAGGTCGCTCTCGCTTCCTGTGTGCGAAGTGGTTTTTGTTAAGTTATTTGTTTTTATAATAGAAGATTGCCAGTTGTGTTCTGTCTCGTAGTTCCAGTTTTTCTAATATGGAACTTAGATAGTTTCGCACGGTTCCTTCGCTCAAATATAATTCTGCAGCGATTTCTTTGTTGCTCAAGCCATCCGCTACTTTTTCTATGATTTCATATTCTTTCTCTGTTATGTCATAAGTGCTATAGTCGAAGGTTTCTTGATTTTGCATCAGTTTCGGTATCTTGGATATTATTTCATCACCATAGACATTTTGACCAGAATATACGGCTTTGACTGCTGGGACAATATTTTCATAATTTTGTTTAATAATGTATCCCTTCGCTCCTAATTCTAATGCTTTAATAATATATTCATCATCTACAAATGTGGTTAGGAATAATACCTTTGCGTCAGGCTGTACTTTTAACAAGGCTTCTAAGCCTTCTGTTCCGTTCATGTTTTGCATGCGCACATCCATCAAAAGCACATCTGGTTGATGTTCATTATAAAGTGGCACCGCATCTGCTCCATCATTTCCGACTGCTACTACTTCTATCTCATCATCTGCCTCTAAAATAATCTTCAAAGACATACACACAAGTTGGTCATCATCAATTAGTACAATTCTCATATTCCAATCCCCCTACGCTGTCTCTTTTGGTACAGATATAAATATACGAAAGCCTTTATCATGACTGATATTCAGAATTCCATGAACCGCATCCACACGGTCCTGCATATTGGTTAAGCCAATACCTGTATCTTTCTTATCCAAATTCTTTTTCGAGCCTACAGTACCATTATCCTCTATCAGCAACTGATAAAAGCCAGGATGTTCTTTCACTGTTATTGCAACTTTGCTGGCATCGCTGTGTTTAGTTACATTGTGAAGAGCCTCCTTCACAACAGCAATAAAACAGTACTTCACATTCTTATCTATATGTTTGGAAGCATTACAATGTAATTCTGCATGACAAAAAGAAAAGTCATTTATCATATCCATTAAGGCAGTTTCTAAGTCAATGGACTCATCATGCAAGTCATGCACACTGCTTCTGATATTATTCATCGCCTTATCCAGCGTTGCTTTCAAGGTCTCTAACAAGGCTTTCATTTGCCCATCCTTGCAAATGGCAATCATCGCCCCAACCTGCAAGATACTACTGGATAAACTGTGTCCCACATTGTCATGAATCTCTCTCGCAATACGATTCCGCTCCTTTAAGGTAGCCGTATAAATCTCTGTATTCTGGCTCTCCAACAATTTTTGATTGGTCTGCTTTAGTGTTAATTCCTTTTCCACATCTGCATCCCGAAGTTCTAATAATGCCTTTGCAGCTTCCTCGCGTTTTCGCAAATGCCAGGCAAGATGGATTGCCAATAACACCAGCACCGGAATCAACCAATAATGTCCACCTTCTATATAGAAGTATTGCGCAGTTAACACAAATGAAATGCCCACAAGCACAAAATGATCATAATAGAAAAAACTGTAAACAAACAATGGCAAGAACACCGTGCTTTGAGGTATTAGCACTGCTGCTATAAGGCATGCAATTCCAATACTAATATGTACCCAACGTTTCTTATAATTTAATAAAAAACACATGAGAGAAAAAGCCAACAACATGATACACAAATCAACACCATTTAGATTGTCATGTAAATACAAGCCTAAACATATCACCCACAAAAGCAATGCATCTATAAAACGTACCATGTGAAATCTCCTCTCCTAAAAAATGTGACAAATGTCATGTCAGCTGCTTACATTTTACACTAAAGATTTTGAAAAAGATAGTGTAATATGACAGCATGAACCAAAGGAAAACCATTAAAGGAGAGGATATTATGTCAGTAGTAAAGATTGAAAATCTAGTAAAGCGATATGGAGATTTGGTGGCATTGGACCATTTCAATTTAACCATTGAGGAAGGCGAGGTATTTGGTCTGTTAGGCCCAAACGGAAGTGGTAAGTCAACCACCATCCACTGCTTACTTTCTCTATTAGAATATGACAAGGGCACTATCGAAGTGTTTGGACAGGAAATGAAGCCAAGTAGCTACGACATCAAAAAGGATATCGGTGTCATCATGCAGAACGTGGCAGTTTTCAATGAACTGACAGTATATGACAATATTGATTATTTCTGCGGACTTTATGTGGCAGACAAAGAAAAAAGAAAACAGTTAGTAGAAGAAGCCATCGAATTTGTGGAATTACAGGATTACAAGAAGTTCTATCCAAAGAAGCTTTCTGGTGGTCTGCTCCGAAGATTAAATATCGCTTGTGGCATTGCTCACAAACCAAAGCTAATCATCTTAGATGAGCCAACCGTCGCCGTTGACCCACAAAGCCGTAACAAAATTTTAGAAGGCATTACAGAACTTAACAAACAGGGAGCAACCATTATTTACACCTCCCATTATATGGAAGAAATCGAACAGATTTGTACCCGTATCGCCATCATGGATGGCGGTAAAAATGTGGCCTTAGGCACTAAAGAAGAGTTAAAGAAAATGATTGCCTTAGGCGAGGTCATCAGCTTAGACATTTTAGAACTACCGGACTCAACCCTAGACAAAGTAAAAGCACTTCCACATGTGATGGAAACCACATACGAAAATGGCACATTAAATGTACGTTTTTCAAAGGGAAGTCACAACCTGCTTCGTCTATTAGATTTAATGAAGGAAGAAAACGTGGGATTTGGAAATGTGCATTCTGAGCTTCCAACATTAAATGATGTATTCTTGGAAATCACAGGAAAAGAGCTTCGTGATTAGGAAAGGAGAACCTTATGAGACAACTATATTATCAGTTAAAAATCCAACTTCGTTCTCCGGGAACATTATTCTGGACATTGGTATTTCCCATTTTCTTAGGCGGTATGTTCTACATCATGTTTTCAGATTTGGAAAACAAGGAACAGTTCTCTGAACTTCCGGTTGGAGTAGTGATCACAGAGGACAACGAACAGTCAAACGCATTTATAGACATTATGAAGGAAATCGAGACAACAAACGGCACTTCTATGTTTACAGTGACAGAATATAATCAGGAAGATGCGGACAAAGCGTTAAAGGACGATACAATTCAGGCTTATATGACAATTGGCAAGGATATCACCATGACGGCAAAGGAAGCCGGACCATTTACATCCATTATTAAAATCTTCTTAGATGAATATCTCCAAAATGTAGACATCATCGAAGAGGTTGCCAAAAATCATCCAGAAAGACTACAGACATTGGTAACATCTATTTTTGAAAATACTGTTACCATTGAAACACTTCCAATCAAGGGGCAGGACAAAAGTGTATACGCACAGTATTTCTTCGCTGCAATCGCTATGACTTGTCTGATGGCATCCATGTTTGGTGTCAGCATCGGAAACAAAACACAAGCAAACCTCTCCGATATTGCTGCCCGCAGAAACGTTGCACCGACATCGAAAATGAAGCAGTTGTTAACAGATTTCTTTGCTGCATTCATCATTTACTCGATGCTTACTACCATCGTTCTTTTGGTATTTATGATTGTGTATAAACAGGAATACAAGGATCACTTCGGCTTGATTTTCCTTGGCACGTTAGTAGGTAACTTTACTGGATTATCTGCCGGTATGTTTATCTCTGGTGTAATGCCTGGCAACGCAGCATCCAAAGAAGGTCTCTGCACAAGTTTTTTCCTTGTGAGTTCATTCCTATCCGGCTTACAGTGGACAGAGATTGTTTACTACTTAGAAAAGGGCTGTCCGATTGTCAATCGCATCAATCCGGCTACCTTAATTGTGAATTCTTTTAAGAGTTTGTATGTATACGAAGATGTTGCACAATATGGCATCAATCTTGCAACACTGATGGTAATTGGTATTGTTCTATTAACTATCAGCATTTTAAAAATGAGGAGGACCAAATATGCAAGTATTTAAATCATATTTCAAAATCTTATTCAGCATGAAATTCATACTTATCTTGTACTTTGGAATCTTCATGACACTGACCATCGTAATGACCAGTGTATTATCTTCAGAGGGAGGCAAGGAATTCAGCTACACCTCACTAAATCTTTCTGTCATCGACTACGATAACAAGGGGTTTGGCGAAGCAGTGAAAACGCATTTTGGAGATGTCCATGAATTCATAGAAGTGAAGGATGATGAAGATTACATTTTAGAAGAGTTTTATTGGAAGGCAATTGATTATGTGTTAATCGTACCGGAAGGTTTTGAAGACAGTCTGACTACAGATTCCCCACTTGCCCTCCAGTGCAGAAAAATCCCAGGGGACTTTGATTCCAGCTACTTTGAAACAGAATTATCACAGTATGCTTCCAAGTTGGTCAGCCTTGTGAAATCCGGTTATTCCATGACAGAAGCTACTGACATGCTATTAAAAAGCCGCGAAGAAAAATCAGAAATCAAGATGGCCAGCTATGTCAACACAAATCAGAACGACAAGTTATCGAACTTCTTCATGTATGTACCATATTTATTCATTTCCCTTTGCATGTCCTGCATAGGAAATGTATTGGTTACCTTCAATGACAAGGACCTAAAAAACCGCATCGAATGCAGTTCTCTTCCATTGCAGAAGCGTTCCGCCTACATGATTGCTGGCGTATTTACATCTGGAATCATCTTGCTGATTGCCGTATGTATCATTGCTGGCATCCTAACCGGTGGTAAACTCTTCACTGACAGTCGTGCATTGCTCTTTATCGGAAATGCATTTGTAATGCTTTTGTTCAGTTTATGCCTTGGCTACTTTACCGGCATCGTCTCAACATCCAAGGACAGTGTAAATGGTATGGTAAATGTATTAAGCTTAGCGCTCTGCTTCCTCGGCGGCATCTTCGTTCCTTTGGAATTATTCGGAAACGAAATCGTGAACGTGGCAAAGTTTACGCCAACCTATTGGTATGCTATGAGCAATGACTTGATTGCCAGCACTAAATCTATCGCAAGTGCTAATTTGCAATCACTTGGTTTTAACTGGTTAGTAATTACATGCTTCGCAGTTGCTTTTCTGGCTGCCGCTATTGTGGTACAGAACCTGAAACGTAAGGAAGCCTAAAAAACAATCTATACATAAAGAATAAAAACAAGGTACAATTGTTTCGTTGTGTCGTTTTCACTCCCAAACTGCGTACCTTGCTTTTTATTTATAGATTAGTAATATGTAGTTTAATAAATCGTGTCTATCATATCCGCCGTATTACTTAAACATGCTCAATGAGAATTCTCCTCTGAACAATTTGCTGCATCAATAGCTAACACCAGCATCAATCCCATAACCTCATCTTCAGGATTCGCATAATCTATCATATAGGTATCGCCCCAACTGAGGAATTCCTTATGAATGTGAATGGTAGAACTGCAACCATCATACACATCATATTCCCACTCTAGAAAATCCCCTTCTACATGCCAACCATTAAAGTCTACATCATACTTTGGTTTAAAAAATGTGAATCGTTTCTGAATATTTCCCATTATTTTTCCATTCACTTCAATTTCAAAGGTTGGCAGCAGTGTAAGCAAACGTTGTTTTACAATACCAACCTCATTCTGATGTTGATCATAAACATGAAGTTTATGCCCTAGAGAAAAGAACTCACCCTTCACCTGATATTTTACATTATGATTCTCATCATAAACATCATAGCTGTCTGTCCACGCAAATACACGTTGTTTAATCATTAAACGCATAAAATTCCCTCCGTATGTCTATGAGATAGATTATAATATCTCCTCAATAAATATCGTGCGCTCTTTTCCCAAATCTACAACTCTTTCCTCTGTGATGGGACGATTTACACGATTGTAATAAATCTTAACTACTGGTCTTGGTCCATCATTCTGACGGATATTTGACACAATACCAACTTCCTTTGTCGAAAGTCGAACCATAACTCCCAATGGATAAATTGGAATATTTTTAACAAATGCCTTAACTACCTCTGGGTCATAATAAATACCACTGGTTCCGTATATTTCCTCCACTGCCATATAAGGTGGAATATTCTGATACACTACCGCTGCTGCAAAGTTAGAACACACACTGACAATGCGGGCATTCAGTGGTATCTCATCGCCCTTTAACCCCTTTGGATATCCCGAGCCATCATATCGTTCGTGATGGGACTGAATACAATTCGCGATTACCCTTGGAATATTTTTCTGTAAGGCAAAATAATAACCATAAGTTGGATGTTCTTCCCATAGTTTTTGTTGCTGTGGTGTGTAATCTGTGCCACGTATTAAGATTGGCATTTCGCCTACACCAATGTTATGCAATAATGCACCCACTACAACCGCCAACACTTCATTGGACTTTAATCCCATACTACCTGCAACCAAGCCACTTAATACTGCTGTATAAATACAATGATCATAAAGCCAAAGTTTGTCAATGATACGAAGTTCCACCAAAAAGTTTAATACATCTTCATTCTTAGCAATCCTTTTGATAAGTTCTTCCAACTCTGCCGCAACACGAACTACATTGTCATTCATGTTGGCTTCTGGTTGCTCCGGTGCAATCTTTCTGAGTAGTTCGGTAAAATCCGCTACTAAAGAATCTTCCATCTTATCAATCGGCGTAATCAAAATAGTATGACGATCAGCAATACCAACCTCAGTAATTCCTAATTCCCGTAATGTCTCCACATTACGATTACTTAAAATAGTACCTGTCTTTAACAAACAAATGTCGGATTTTGGTTTAAAAACAGGCGACTCCAGTCGCATACCCGGTTTTACTTCATCAATCTTTAATACGCTCACAGTAACCCTCCTTTGAATTTATACCCCATACATATTTATCATACCATACTTTGCTATGACTTCATACTACAAAAAAATCTCTGAATATTAAAAAAAACTATTTTCATATGAAAAAAACTGTGCTAAAGTACTATTGTAAAAAATCTATCAAACAAAAGGAGACATGTCAGATGAAAAAGGTATACGAAGGAAAGACCAAAGACGTATTCGAGCTTGAAAACGGTAACGTAATGTTAAAGTTCAAGGACGATTGCACAGGCAAGGATGGCGTTTTTGATCCAGGCGAGAATAGCGTTGGATTAACTATCGAAGGTATCGGTAAGGCAAACTTACAGACATCTATCCACTATTTCGAGTTATTAAAGAACGCAGGTATCAAGACTCATTATGTTAGCGCTGATCTTGATAACGCTACTATGGAAGTTCTTCCTGCTACAGTTTTCGGACATGGTTTAGAGGTAATCTGCCGTTTAGTTGCAACAGGTAGTTTCATCCGCAGATACGGTGAGTACATCGAAGATGGTACTGTATTAGAAGGTGGATATGTTGAGTGTACATTTAAGAACGATGCTTTGGGTGATCCATTGGTAACTGGAGAAGGCTTAAATGCATTAGGTATCATGACACCAGCTATGTTCGAGAGCATGAAGGAGCAGACATTAAAGATTACTAAGATTGTTGCTGATGACTTAAAGTCAATCGGTCTTGATTTATGGGATATCAAGTTCGAGTTTGGTTACAACAACGACGAAGTTATCTTAATCGATGAAATTGCATCCGGTAACATGCGTGTATACAAGGATGGCAAGATTGTTGACCCTGTTGAATTAACAAAGCTTATCAACAATAGATAATATCAAAAAAATTGCTTACGCACCATGCGTAAGCAATTTTTTTGTCTTTCTTTAAGGTGTTGGCACATCGTAATTACATGAGATAGTGAAGGATATGTGCTCCTGTCTTGTTCCACTGCCACCCATATCTGTTTTTTTCCAAATAACCGGTTCATAGGTCATTTCTATTTCACTCAAATGTTCAATGGCAGATGCTTGTAAATCCTCTAAATAGATGCGTATAAACCCTTCCTTGGTCTCTCCATCGGCCCATTCCTCGTAAGCTAGACCATCATAATAGTCAAACTCCTGTCCGTTTACCTTAAATTGTACTAAGTCGTACAGCATATATGTTTCTCTTGGATTGGCAATTTGAAATATCACGTCCAAATCACCATCCTCCTGTCGCTTCAGTTGCACAACTGTAACGCTACAAAATTCATCGCTATACACTTCCCCTGTGGTTATGGTATCTGCCATTTCCAATTCCGCAATGCTTGCCTGTTCTTCCTTTTGCTTCTCTATCTGTGCCTGTTCTTTTGCCTTCTTCCGATTCTTTAAGTCATTGGCATAGCCACCTTGAAAAAACACACCTACAACCATAGAACCAATCAACAAACCAAACACCATAATTACACCAAATATCGCTAATGCACTCTGGCGTGCATGCCGTTTCATCTCACGACTGTATAGTGTACCTGCCGTTTCCTCGTCAATAGCGAAGCGACCACAATATGGACAACGATATCCAGCATGAGGTCTTCCACATTTTGTACATACCATATCGTTATCTCCTTCCTCGTCTCTCAGATCTGTCTTGCTTTACAAAGAGTTCTAATCTATTATCTCCACGAAATGTTTCGTTATCATCGGTGGCATTACCAATGACATTGGACTTTGCAATATTGTATGTTGTAAGACCAATTGCGAAAAATACGCCAAGAATAATACCAATAACAATTCCTAACCAAAGCATTAGTAATCCTCCCTTTCATTAATATATGACTGCATACTGGTTGAAGCCATGCGCAACCTATCTTCTTTATGCTTCTTATAATCATTCATACCACCAAAGAACTGAATAAATGCTACAAGCACAGGTAAAATGGTTACTATCATCAATTGTTCCATTGCGAAAAAGGCTCCACACAAAGCAGCAAAAATCAAACAACTAAGAATAATATTCTTCATAAACTTCAAGCGAAGCTGTCCTTTATCTTCTGGAATATTACCCACTACTTTACCCGTCTGACCATTTACAATGATAGAATAACTCTCTCCTTTAAATCTAAAATTCACGAAATATGCCGGCAATGCCGCATACTCAATCTGTTCTACCCTATAATGAAAGTTTTCATTTGATTTCTGATATTGATATTTCAATAAACCAGCAAATCTGGTAGTATCAATGAGTTCTTTATCAATCATTTCATCCGCACGCTGAGCAACATTTGACTTCATAGCATGATACGGAACATCATATCTATCCGCATAATAACCAGACAAATATGCCATATCAAAATCCACTAACTCATTCATATAAAATGGTTCTAATCTGGAAGCTAATTGATTATTCAGTTTCAACGAAGCATCAAAGGTAATTCTGTCAAAACGACAGGCACCATCACGCTCCGCATAATGTGTATAATCATCTGTGATTTGTTTTAAACTCATGGATTTTCTTGCATAAGTTGTAAACAACCAATATGGCATATAAATACCACGAATCTTTTCCACTGTTAAATTACGAATTGCCTCTGGAATGTATCCACCATACGCAAATCTATCTTTAATACAGAGAAGAGCCTGCTCTTCTGTAATTTTAAACGGAATAATCTTTTGTGGTTTTACCTCATTAGAAATACGATCAAATACAATAGTTGGAGAACCACAGAAACCACAGAAGGTGGATGCTTCTGTATTATTCAACATCAACTCTGAACCACAGGAAGAACACTTATAAATTCTAGTCTCCATCAATTCTTCCTGGTAAGAAGGAAACTCCTCCTCTGGAATATCCGGTGCAAAGGTTGCACCGCCGCCAAAGCCCATGGCTTTTGCTACGGTTCCCGGACCAGCTCCCATTGGAGCTGACATCTTAGGCTCGTCTGCATCTGCTGCCAGACGGAGTCCCATTTTCTTTGGTGGTTCCTCAGTTGACTCTGGTGCTGCGCCTGCTAAGCGAAATCCCTTCTTTTCTGGTTCTGCCGTTTTTTCCTCCGGAAGTTCTACATCAGTTTTGGATGCACCTACCGCTCCGGATGTAATCACCTCACCGGTGCCATCCTGATTTAATTTGAAACTGGCATATGTTACTTGTTCTGTCGGATCTCTACCATCCAAAGTAGAAAACGCATCTGATGTGGTTAATCCTTGACATCTGTCACATTTCATGGAATCCGTTGCCGGATCATACATGACTTGCCCACCACATTTGGAACATTTCAAATTCATGTTATTATTTCCCCCTTCTATCTGTTACTCTATGTTGTACTTTTCCGCATACTCTTTGAGATACACTTGATATTCCGCATTTTCCATGCGGCGTACACCTTTTAAATATTCTCTGGAATTATCAGTATCTGCCTCTAATTCTACCATCGCCATGGCCACATTTGCACAGTGGTCAGCAATACGCTCGAAATCATTTAGCAAATCATGGAATACAAATCTTCTCTTAATCTCACAGGTTCCAGCCTGCATACGTTCTACATGTCTTATTTTTACCTCATCGCAGATATTGCTGACGGTCTTTTGCAAAGCCATAATTTTGCTAACCTTTTGTAAATCGTCTGTTTGAAAAGTCTCTGCTGTACGTTTCACAATTTCCTTAACAGCTTTACGAAGCACTCCCAATTCATGTTTCGCCTTTTCTGAAAACGCATCTTCTCCGGCATGGACCTCACCTGCCACATTAGAAATATTCACTGCATAATCGCCTAGTCGTTCAAAATCATGCATGGTATGTAACAGTTTTGATACCTGCTTCGTTTGTTCCTCTGACAATTCTCGCCCGTTCAACTGCACCAGATAAGCCACAAGCTTCTCTTCGTATTTGTCAATCACTGTTTCCTTTTCCTGTATTTTTTTGTATCGGTCAATGGTATAATCATCCATCAGCTTGTATGACCGATTCAGATTTTTCTGCACCTTATCAACCATATGATTCATAAGAATGCGACTCTGATTAATAGCAATATCAGGGAATATCAACAACGACTCATCCAGCAAATCAAAATCATCTGTATCCCTCTCATCTTCCGGCGAACTCTTAACAAGAACAAATACCAGCTTTTCAATTTGTTTGATAAATGGAGCTAACACAATCGTTGTTGCCACACGGAAAATGGTGTTAAGCAATGCTATTGTTACCGGTCCCATAGTCATGTCCATAAACGAAAAATCAACAAAAGAATGAACGGTGTAAAATACAGTTGTCCAAACAATCATACCAAACAAATCATTGAGCAGGTACACTAAGGCAGTACGCTTGCCATTCTTATTGGTTCCAATGGAAGATAACAATACCGGACAGGCTGCACCAATTCCAATACCCATGATAATCGGAAATGCCTCTGCAAAAGTAATGCTTCCTGTTAAAGACAATGCCTGCAAAATACCTACTGCTGCAGATGCACTCTGAATCACTGCTGTTACCGCAATACCAAGTAAGATACCCATAATCGGATTTGAAAACATGGTAAACATATTGGTAAAGGTCTCACTCTCCTTTAGAGGAGACACCGCACCACTCATCATCTGCATACCGAACATCAATATAGCAAAGCCCATCATGATGTCACCAACACTTCTTGTAACTGAACGCTTGGTAAACATTTTTAATATAATACCCACAATAGCAACCACTGCTGATATGGTTGCTGTAGATAACAGTTTTGCTATACCATCTGAACCTTCTATGTACGAAAGACACAATATCCAACCAGTAATACTCGTACCGATATTCGCTCCCATGATTGTACCAATCGCCTGTGCCACCTTCATCATACCAGAATTCACGAACCCGATTACCATAACCGTTGCGGCTGATGAAGACTGAATCACGGATGTTACAATCGTTCCCAACAAAATACCTTTGATTGGCGAACTTGTAAGCCGATACAAAATCGATTCCAGCTTATTGCCCGCTACCTTTTGCAATCCTTCTCCCATCAGTGACATGCCAAACAAAAACAATGCCACTCCACTGAGTAAAGATAAAATCATTGTAATCCCCATGTTGTCATATTCTCCTTTTTTCACGCACAAAAAATATACTATTATTATATATGTTTTCCCAGCATTTGTACAAGGATTTCCACTAGGTTTTTAATCAAAAAAACTGTACAATGACTACATGTTCATTGCACAGTTTCCAACTCTACATATACGATTTCAGGTCGATTAAAAAGTCTCAGTGGTATCACACTATTTCCAAGACCTCTACTAACTATCATATCTGTCTCATTTTCAGAATACAGGCCTGCATCATATTCTGGAAAAAAGCCTTGATCCGGTGCAAACAAACCACCTATAAAAGGGATACGAAATTGTCCGCCATGTGCATGACCAGACAACACCAAATCCACATCACACTCAACATACCGCTCCATATACTGTGGTTCGTGGGCCAGTAACACGGTATAAGACTTATCATCAACTTGTTTCATAATATTTTTCAACGTATCGTCTGCCAGATTTTTATCATCTAATCCTATTAGTGTAAAACAAGTATTCTGATAAGTAATTTCTACACTTGTATTGTTCAAAATAAAAACCCCAGCCTGCTCTAATTGTTGTAGTAACAATTCTCTCTCAGAAGGTTCTAACCAAAGTTCATGATTACCAGTGACATAATACACATCTGCCACTGTCACCGCTCCACGAATGAATTCCATAGCCGCTTCGATATCCGTGCGATTATCATCCACCAAATCACCAGTCACAACTATCATGTCTGGATTATATTCTTGTATTTGCTTTAGTAAGCGTTCTTGGTTCTTTCCAAACTGTTTATTGTGTAAATCCGATATTTGAACAATTTTGAATCCTGCCAAGTTTTCATCAATCTTTTTATGAGTGATAGTGAAATAACTATCTGACAAAGCGTTGTTCTGCCATAGGCAAAACAATCCCATCAACACTACCACCACTATGATAATACCACATTGTTTTTTCCACTTATTCATACCATCATCCTAACAAAACATCTGATGCCAACATCACACAAAAACCAACCAGTAACGCATAGGTTGCACCACGTTCACTGCCATGGGCATGGGTCTCTGGAATCATCTCATCACTGATAACATAAAGCATGGTACCACCGGCAAAGGCTAACGCAAATGGCAAAATGGCAGTTGCTATACTTACTGCCCAATAGCCAACCAAAGTACCTACCACTTCCACAAGTCCTGTAATCATTGCACAGATAAAGGTTTTCTTCGGTGAGATTCCTGCCGCAAGCATCGGACCGATAATTACCATACCCTCAGGAATATTCTGTAATGCAATACCACCTGCTATCACCATCGCCTCCGCTACATTGCCTGCACCAAATCCTACACCTGCTGCAATTCCTTCTGGAAAATTGTGAATAGCAATCGCCATCACGAACAATAATACTTTACTGACATTGGCAGTATCCGGATGTGTTTCGCCATCGACACCCACTAATTTGTGTACATGTGGCACCAATTTGTCTACCACATTCAATGCCAGGGCACCTACAAATATGCCTGCGATGGTAATCCACAAGCCATATTCGCCACCATATTCTAATGATGGAAGTACTAACCCAAGCACTGCTGCCGCAAGCATAACGCCTGCCGCAAATGACAGAATAATATCCGTAAATCGATGTGACAAATCCTTAAATATAAAACCAATGGCAGAACCCACAATAGTTGCTCCACCAACGCCTAAAGCTGTTAACAAAACCATTTCCATAATTGATTACCTCATTTATTTCTTTCAATAACACAAGCATTTACACAATCTAATTTAGCACTATAAATAGTATTTTGCAAACTCTGTTACACCAGCATGCACCAATATGTATTCATACGAATATATTGTGTATCGTATCGAGTTCCTTTAGTAAATCCAAACAATGCTTATGATAGTATCTTTCGGGGTGGTAATATTTATGAACATAAAGAGAATTCGCGACTTAAGAGAAGATAATGATTATACGCAAAGAGAAATAGCCGAAGTGCTACACATCACGCGTCCACAATATAATATTTACGAATTAGGTGACCGCAAGATGCCTTTAGATAAAATGCTTATTCTTGCTGACTTTTATGATGTTTCTATTGACTATATTATGGGACGCACCAACTATAAAAAAGTGGTGCAGGCTGAAATGATGACTTCTAAAAATGCAAGACTTACCGAGTATTACAACCGTTTATCGCAAGAAGACCAAGATTATATCATGGGGCAGATGGTGGCTTTGTATCGCAAGAATGAGTAAGCATTGCAAGGAGACAACTGAGCATGGAACTACAATCACAGATAAAAAAGTATCGCACCCAGATGCATTTGTCTGAAGAGGAATTAGCAGAAAGTGTATTTGTTACGAAACAAACAGTATCCAATTGGGAGGCGGGCAAGATTTACCCGGACCTTCGCAGATTACTCCTACTTTGTAACACATTTGAAATATCAATTGAAGAGTTGCTCCAAAATGACATTGCGTACATGCGTACCGAGATTCAAAAAGCAAATGTCGATGGTGCTAAAAGACGTGGTGCATTTTACGCAATTGCACTACATATGTCGAAAGTTCTTCCCAATAGACAATCAGACACATTGCAAATCTATCGGGAAATCATCAAATTCATAGACGCAAACAGTCCTTAGGACAGACTTCCACGCATTTTCCACACTTGATACATTCTGGTGATACTGACACCTGTTCCGGTCTTAAATTTACCGGACAGGCCTTTTGACAATTCATGCAGGATATACATGTTTCCTGTTCCCAATGGATCTGTACCAAACACCATTTGTTAAACCATCCATATATGGCACCTAAAGGACACAAATACTGACAAAACGGTCGATATATCTTAATGGATATCACCATTATCAAAATTAGAACACCTAATTTCCAGTAGAACAATCCCCCCGCCTGTGCACGGAGCTGTTCATTGACCGCCATCAAAGGTAATGCCCCCATAAAGGTTCCGGATGGGCACAGATATTTGCAGAATGCCGGCACTTTTACAAATCCCGAAAACAAAAACGCAGAGCCAATCAAAACCAATCCTATCAGCACTACATATTTACCATACTTTAACACATTATGATAAGGAAGTTGCTTTTTCTTTTTGAATAACGGAATCTTGTGTAGCAAATCCTGTAACAAACCAAAGGGACACAGCCATCCACATATAAATCTTCCAAAAATACTGCCAAACACAAAGAAAAATCCCAATACTGCAAAAGGTATTTGTATATTTCTCGCATTTAAGGCATTTTGCAATGCTCCCAAGGGACAAGACGCCAATGCTCCCGGACAGGAATAGCAATTCAGTCCTGGCACGCAGGCATACTTTAGTGGCCCCTTATATATTTTTCCATGCATAAATCCATAGGCATAACCGTTGGTAATAACCGTATATACTAACTGAACGGCAAGCCTCAACTTCGAAAATGACATTTTCCCCATATTACACCGCCTTTATCCGATACCGATACACTCAAGGCATATCATGACAGCCTTTTGAAAAATGTCTACAAACTGGTCTCCAAAAAATCCAACTACTAAACACAAAATGCCAGTCACAAATCCAATGAACCAACGAGGGATTTTATTTACTTTGCTGCTCCATTTTTTCTCTGACATCATTGATAATTTCCTCCCAGCCTTCTTTTGTATTGGCACCGGTAATATAGCCTAGCATTTCACCTTTTTGATTGATAAAGAAGGTCGTCGGCACAGCCTCCACAGCACCAACCAGGTTCGTATAAAGCGATTGACTTAACAATAAATGTGGATAGTCTGCTTTTGTCTCTTTTATCAAATCCTTTGCAGTCTGAATATCGTCTGCCTTGCCCTCTTCTGTAACATCACTGACTATTCCAATCATCTGAAACTCTGACTGATTATATGCATTTGCAATCTCCCCGAGATACGGCATCTCCATAAGACAAGGATTGCAATAGGTTGCCCACACGTTAATCATGGTAAGTTCTGACTTGGCAAAAATGTCAGAGGTCATTGTTTCACCATCGATGGTCTTTGCCTCAAAGGTAAGAACATATGGTGAGGACGCATCCTCTGTGGTTTCTGCCTCAGTGCTTGTGACTTCCGTTGTATCTACTTCGGTGGCATTATCCTTACTAGTACAACCTGTTAATAAAAATGCAATACAAAATATAAATAGTAATTTTTTCATGATATCTCCTTTGCACTAGGCAATCCATGGAAACTTTCCGTATGCATCACTGCATTTTTTACTGCCTGTGCCATCACGCGAGCTGCCAAAGTACCTACTATATTAATATCTGAAACCAAATCTCCAGTTGATAATGCGTAAATGGTATCGCCATCCATCATGGTGTGTACCGGACGAATGGTTCTGGCATATCCATTTTGTGCGAGAGCCGCAATTTTATTTAATTGCGCTTTATCAAACTTTGCATTGGTCAAAATGCAACCAATGGTTGTGTTGGTAACAGGTGCATTTGCTGCCTGCGCTTTGGCTGCCTCTGTCATTTGCATATACATTTGGTAAAGCGCCATTTCACTATCTGCAAAATGTTGTTTGTCAGGTGTAAGCATACCTGCAATAACCTCTCCGGTCTCATCATCGCAAACATCACCACAGGCATTCACTGCAACAATGGCACCCACCTTCAAGTCGCCAAGCTGTACAGCATACATACCCAAACCGGAATTCATGGCAAAATCCATACCGCCCATTTTGCCAACTGTGGCACCACAACCGGCACCTACATTTCCTTCTGTAGGACAATTCTTCTGGGCATTTTCACAAGCCAGTTTTGCCATCGCTTTATCCGGCTTCACCTTATCTGTCACAAAGCCTAAATCATAGATACAAGACTGTACTACCAAAGGCACAAGTACATCTCCCACAGGAAGACCGACACCCTTATCTGCCAGATATTCCATGACACCACCTGCAGCATCTAAACCAAAGGCACTACCGCCACTTAATAGCACTGCATGCACTGCTTGACACTGTGCAGATGGATTTAGTAATTCTGATTCTCTGGAAGCAGGTCCACCACCACGCACATCCACACCGGCAGGCGCGCCATCCTCACATAGAATGACCGTACATCCGGTTGCATGTTCTATATCTTCTGCATTTCCTATCTTAATATTCTCAAAGGAAGTAATTGGTATTTCTTTTAATATTTGATTCCATTTTGACATAATCTATACCTCCATTTTAGTATATATTGTCTATTGTAATAACTATCTGCATTTTATCATAAAACATTCTAAAATGAAATGATAAGGCAATTATCGCTTGTGCAAATTACAAAACACATATCCACAAACACATATATCATATATCCATTCGAATATCATTAGTTTTCATTTGCATTCACTTATGATAAAAGCAAATTAGGTAGGTGATTACGATGAAAATTACAAGAATCCGTAATTTGCGTGAAGATAATGATTATACGCAAAAGGATATCGCTAAGGTTCTCCGCATTACACAACCGCAATATAATCTCTATGAGCAAGGTGATCGCAAAATACCCATCGACAAGTTAGAGTTACTTGCCGATTTTTACAACGTCTCAATAGACTATATTCTTGGCCGTACCAACTACAAGCGGGTTGTGCAGGCTGAAACCATGCAATCTAAGAATCTGAGATTGCAAAAATACTACTCTCGCTTATCCGCCGAAGATCAGGACTATATCATAGGTAGAATGGTATCGTTGTATCGGAAGGATGAGGAGTAACTAAAAAGGGAGTGACACAAGAAAACTGTGACACTCCCTACAAACTGAAGAATTAGGTCTATCAACTTTCACTCGTTAACGTGTTGGTACATTTTTGTTACTGGTTCATTCATATTAATTGGCATAAACTCAAGAATCACTTCCTTGAATCTTTCAAGACGGTTAGATACTCGTTAACGTTATTAATCATCTCACTAAATGTAGATGCCCAAATCTGTCGAATATTTTATTCGTTATATTTCTTTTTAAAACGAATAACTATATATCTATCTTGAACAATTTCTAATTTTTTATAATTTTTGTGTTAGGTTTTGTTTTCTTCTGCGTCATGTATAGTGAAGGACAAAAAAACAAATGTGCACACAAAGTGCAGAATGGAGGAATTTATTATGAGAAAGAAGACAATGATTTTAACAATGGTAGCTATGATGGGTACAGTATTATGCACAGGTTGCGGAGCTGGTGTAACAACCGTCGGAACCGGAAAAGCCGTAACACCTACTGAAGTAACAACAGAAGCGGTAACCGAAACAACTGAGACCGCCACCGAAGCGATGATTGAAGTGATGACCGAAACAACGGAAGCAACAATAGAATCTGATGAAAACTACGCTATTCAGCATGATTACAGAATAGATGAGACTAGCGGATATGAATTCCTTGTTATCAAGGGACTTCTCAACAATGAAGTCATCTGGACTTATGAATCAGAGCCATGTGAAGTTGCTCAGTGCTGTCGTGCCGAAATCATCTCTTCTCCAAGTTGGAGAGTATATCTCAATGAAGGTGGTGTATTGAAGGCGCTTGACGCTAGGACAGGCGAGGTTGTTTGGGAAAACAAGGATTATAACGGCGGAGGTTCTGTAAGTACTGTGGATGAAAATGGTGTATTGTATATTTCCGGTTACGATAATCCTGGTCTGTTAGTAATTGACGCAAATGGCAATACATTGAAGAATATTGATAGTTTTGAGGATTATTTCTGGCCTATTTCTATGGAATTAAATGATGGTAAATTAACAATTACCTTTGACAGCGAAGATGACGCTAAGGTAACAGTAGATACCAGCGACTTCTCTTATACAACAAAATAGTAATATGCTAAAAAAACAGGGAACTTTTAGGTGTGCATTCACATCAAAAAGTTCCCTATTTTTATATTGCTATTCTTCTAACAATACCTGCTCAATCAGATATTTTTCGCGCTCACGGGCTTCCTCTAATGCAGTGTCATTGTATCTGCCAACAACCTCCTTGTCGGCACCGTATTCCAACAACAGCTTTACAATCTCCACCTGTATATCCTCTGGATACAACGTACTCTTACACTCTACCACATATACCAAAGGTGTCTTTCCATAATGGTCTACAGCATTCACATCTGCTCCATTTTCCAGCAACACTTCTACTGCTTCTAACACCCCGGCTCTACAAGCCATCATCAGCGGAGTGGTTCCACAACCATCAGGATTCTCATAATCATTTTCACTGGCATGCTCATCCCTGGTGCCATCACATTTATAAACACGGCGTTCTATATCTGCTCCATAATCAATAAGCAATTGCATTTTTTCTGACCGCTCCGGGATACGGGAAGCATACGTTATAAAAGAAAACACACTGCGTCCGCCAGCTTCCACCATGACATTTCCATCATCATGTAGTATATCTGACTCAGCCGGTGCACCTTCCGCAAGTAATCGCTCTACATCTTCCACAGTCCCAAATTCCACCTGATGCATAAGACTTCCTGCCCTGCGATCGACAATATTTGCAGTTCCATAGATGGAATAAATCCACATAATCAAAAACGGCGCCATAAACAAAGCACCAAGCACCATAAGTATCGTCGGTACGATTGCCTTTTTCTTTTTATTTCGTAGTTTTAAAACCAAACCAATAAGAAACAAAATAAGTCCGATGGCTGCTACCATCATAAAAAACCAAGTAAGCAAAATAATTATCATTGTGATATCTCCTGTATATTTAAAGTGCAGTCGTCCAAATCCCTTCATAAGCCATGTTTTTGCAACCTGTCTTGCACCATTTAATATACATTTTTTCTGACGATACTGCAACTTGCATTTTAAATGTCCTGATGGTACTATTCTCATATAGATTGATAGAACAAACAAAAGAAGGAAATGAATATGGTAAATGTATTTATAGTACACTCGGGATCCAATTATAAAGAAGCACAATCGCTACGCAAGCAATTGGAGGGAACACACGACGCGAACAATAAAGAACTCGACCCTCATGAATCGTCCCACTCTAATGTTTTAATTCTAGAAAATGGTGGTCCTTTTTGGAAAATCGAAGCAAAAAAACTAATCAAACAGGCACAACTAGTCATCTTTTTACAAGGAGAACATTCTGCTGAAAGTCCATACATTCGTTGGGAAATTGAAACAGCATTAAAGCATAACAAGGAAATAATTTTGCATCCATTAGACACTACTCTGGCTTCTCCACAATGGCTAACAAAACCTGATGCATTTTCGAAATTACCAAAACTAAAGGCTCGCATCATTGACAATGTTGAGGGAATTAAGGAGCGTATTCGTTCTTACGATTTAGGAAAATACAATGTTTTCACCGATGACATCGAAAAGATTCTTGCAGATCCTGCTCGAAAAGCTGAATTATTTGAACAATACAAATTGTACCAGGAAACATCCGAAAATCTTGTATCAAGAAGACAAAGCATCAGCAATTTTTATATTTCAGCCAATAGTGCTATTACCGGTTTCCTAGGTGTTCTGTTGACAATGAGTGCATCTCTTTCAAATACATTATGCATCATCATTGCATTCTCATTTGTTGGCACCATATTAAATATCTCTTGGGTCAATATTTTAGATTCCTATGGCACCCTAAATGCCAGTAAGATGAAAGTGATTCGGTTAATCGAACAACAGCTTCCGATTTCTCTGTATGACAGTGAATGGATTATCATGAGTGACAAACTAAATAGCAAAAAATATCAATCCTTTACGGCCAGCGAGAAACGGATTCCAATTATTTTTTCTTTTGTTTATATTATTTCAATCATTGTATCCATTGTTGTTTTGACTATTACAAACATGTAATAAAACATACAAAAGCGTGCCATAACTACTATGACACGCTTTTTGTATACACAACATATCTTTACATTTCCACCTTATAAGCTACCTTCTGATAACCATATTCCCCTATCTCGAATTTATCTGTAGTAATCTTTTTTGATAACACTCTCGATTCTACAAAATCCTCAGTAACCATCACAAGTATCTGTTTGTTATCCTGCTCCACCAGATAGTATGCATTTTTCATATCCGCCAATTGATTAAACAATTCATCAGTTCCAAAAGGCGCATCCGTAAACCAACCAAGCAACTCCGCAAATACCTTTTGTCCTTTGGTACTCTTTTTCTGTGCCAACAATGGATAAATGTCTGCACCCGGATACTTGGCAAATACCACTGCATCTTTTTTACTGCGAAGTTTACCGGTTTTCTCGTAATCATCAAGATTAATTTGTTCCTTAATGACAGTTTTATCCATCGTCTCTTCGTCATCTAACAGAAAATCAATGCTAACACCTAATGCCTTTGACAGCATGCGAAGATTCTCCACATCAGGAATGCCTTTCCCCGACTCCCATTTCGTAATTGCCTGTCTTGACACACACAAACTCTCTGCCAAATCTGACTGCGTGAGTCCTGCATTTTTTCTTGCTTCCTTTAATTTTTCCCCTAATGTCATAATCATTCCTCCATGTTGCATGTCGTTCCATGCATGATAATTTTACTCGGCCATCGCCTGTAACATCACCATAATCCCATCGGTCAAAACCCGCAAGAAATGGGCTGTAGCAAGAAGGCAACGATGCGTAGCAAACTGATTTTAATAGTTATTTACGCATTTGCTTTTCCTTAACTAATTTGATTATTCTTTGTTTCATGTCTTGAATATCCTGAAATCCTACATCAAATAATTCATATGCAGCCGGTTCCAGACAAGCCTCTATGTTGGACGCTATATAATCATTTTCCCAGTTCAGCGGTCTTTTTACCATTTTCCAAATCTGAAATAAAGCTTGTGCTAATTCCTGTCGCTTCTGAAACATAGGCTTGCGTATATCCTAATTTCTTTCTTCTTGTTTTGATTGCTAATCCAAAATCTTCTGCATTTGTTAATTTCATAGCCAAACGCCTCCACTCATAGCCGAACGAACAAATCATGCAAAAACACATAAAATATAGCCGAACGAACATTTTTATATAATCTCATTACACTTATGTTCGTACGGCTATGTCAATATATTTTATCCTGAATGTAATTTCCCTACAACTTCACTTTATTTTGCTTCCTTACAACCAAACATTTCCATTATATCCCATCGATAATTGGTCTGTTTTGGATACTTATCTTTTGGTACAGTATCTCCACTGTATTCCTCATATTGCTTGATTGTAGCTTCATCTAGCAAATAAAAGATTCTACTCTCATACCTTTTATATTCATCAAAATGAATGGTTCCCAGTGGCTCTCTTTGATTCACATTCGATATACCCCGATACAAAAATTCACCATTTTCATCAGTAATACAGATTCCCACATAAAATGGTTCCACTTCCTCTAATGAATAATAATACAACGCATAGTCATTGGTTTCGTATGACTGATAATCACTTCGTTCCTGCGCCGAATCTTCTGTCAATTTGTGATAGTTCTCCTTATTATATAACATTCCATAGATACCAATTCTATATCCCACCGAATCCTTCACTGCCAAATTCTTAATATATCCACCTAATCCGGCTTTAAAATTTTCTTTTTCATATTCTTCATCTGACTGATGCAACAATGCCCTATATTCCTTAATATTGTTATATCTGCAAAGTTGTATTCCAACCACCGCAACAAGGATTAACGCAACCGCTAGCACACTACCAATTATCCATTTCTTTTTATCCATATTCATGCCCTCCTATTCTGCTCGTATCGCTACTCTTGCACAAAACTTTGAATCTCATCGCCCTCTTCCCAGAGAGTAACAATAACAGTACCGTCCGGCTTGCAGTAATTGATTTTCTTTACGCCATCCACCTTACATAAGTGCTGATACTTTTCTCTTGAGCTATAACCTCTTACACCCGGCATAATGGTATGAATTCCCTGTTCGCCCAAATAAAAATTGTATATTCCAGTCTCAGAGAAATCAAAATCTAATATACACACATCACCCATTGCGTACATATCTGTCTGATGAACGTAGTATTCTCCGTTGATTTCTACCACTTTCAAATTGGTCTGCAATCCTTCCACCGAAGACTTTGGCCAGATTGGATGGTATGTCTCAATTACATAAAAGGAAGCCACTAACCACACAATCAGAAAAATAAGCACTGCAAGAAAAGCCTTCAAAAAATACATTTTTCGAAATCCCTTGCTCACCTTTTTGAATAAGGTAACATCTTCGTCTTCTCCCGCTGCCAAATCCACCTCCATAGATTCCAACATTTTCTGACATTCTTTACAGTTTTCCACATGCTCCTTAACCAGCTCTTTACTTTCCTTAGATAAAATATCATCCATATAGCTTGGTATTAAGTCTTTTATTATCTCACAAGTTATTTTCTGTTTACTCATAATGACCCTCCTGTTTCATTTGCTCTACGATTCGTTGCTTGGCTCTGAAAAATGTTACTCTCGCCCAGTTTTCGGACTTGTGATAAACAGCAGCAATTTCCGAATAGGACTTTTCCTGTACCACCTTCATACGGAATACCTCATCATAAGGTGGTTCCAACTCCTCCATAATACGCTTGATTATCTTGACATTTTCCTTATCCTCTAGTTTTTCCTGAGTCGAAACCTCTATAGAAGCTACATTTTCTAATAGTATTTCCATGTCCTTTAACTTCAGCAAATGTTTGTCTTTTCGAAGATATGATATGTATGTGTTCTTAGCAATCTGACACAGCCAGCTCATAACCTTGCAGTCTCCACGGAAGGAATTGACAGTTTTCAATGCTTTAAAAAAGGTTTCCTGACATATGTCTTCTGCAACATCCGGACCGCCTTCACATAAGCGCACACAAAAAGCATATACATCATTGTAGTAACGCTTATAAATCAGGTCCATTTCTTTGGTTAGCTTCATATCACACCTCCTTTATTGTTTTTATGACTCAATAATCGATTATCGTTTACATCAATAAGACGCAGGTCATATACATTTATTACAGATTATTTTAAAAAAAAGTTTTAGGCAAGAGAAAATTCGCCTAGTTGGGGCAAAAAAGAACCAAGATGGATTGAAATCCATCTTGGTTTTTATTCATCCACTGGCAGATATCGAGATAACATTTCGTAAAATTTATCTGACAGTATTGGCTTTGTTAGGTATTCTGTAAATCCTTCTTTTAGATACTCTTCCTTGGCCCCTTCAATAGCATTTGCTGTTAAAACGATCACCTTTGTATCCTTGTTCAAATTCTTATCATCCGCCTGCATATGATGGAATGTTTCAATGCCATCCATCTCAGGCATCATGTGATCCATCAATATCAAATCATATTTATTCTCTCTGGTAAGCCTTAGACATTCCTTCCCACTGTTGACTAATTCATACTGTATACCCGTATTTTTTAAGCACGCATCTATCACTTTAAGATTCATAGCATTGTCATCTACTGCCAGAATTCTGGATGTGCTTACAAAGGTTTTCTTTGCACCCTTCTCACGTTCTTGAAAACTACTACTTTTTACATTCTCCAACTTTTCTATTGGTGTGGTATCAATGACCTGTTGTGGAAGTATCACAGTAAAACAACTACCTTTACCATACTGACTCGTTACCTTAAGGGTTCCCTTCATAAGGTCAACCAATTGCTTGGTTATATTTAAACCCAGACCTGTACCCTGCTTATATCTATTCTTTCCTAAGTCCAATCTGGAAAAGCTGTCAAATAGCTTGTCTATATCTTCTTCCTTGATACCAATACCTGTATCTTCAACCGACATAACCAAACAGAATTGACCATCTATCTTTTCACTTTTAGTTGAAAATAAAATTTTTCCCGTGTCTGTGTACTTGGCAGCATTTGAAAGCAAGTTGTTCAGTATCTGCTTTATTCTTATCTCATCACCCTTTAATCTGCTAGGAATGTTCTCGTCCACCACCACTTCAAAATCTAGATCCTTTTCCCTGATATAAGACTGAACACCTAGAAGTGCATCCCTAAACATAGCAGCGGTATCATACTCTACTTCCACTAATTGCAGTTTTCCTGCATCTATTTTCGAAAAATCCAATATATCATTGATGATGCCTAACAGAAGATTGCTAGAACTCTTTATATTCATTGCATAATCATAAATATTCTGATCTTCGACTTCTCTTAGTATCATTTCATTCATACCCATGATACTATTCATAGGTGTTCTAATCTCATGAGACATACTTGCTAAGAATCTTGATTTTGACTCATTCTTCGCCTCTGCTATTTGTTTCTCTTTTTCTGCTGTAAGCATATCCTCTATGGAATCATATAATGAGTCTATGGCAGTTGCAATCTGCCCCACCTCACTTTTACCATGAATATATTTGTTCAACATTGGGTTCTTTTCTAGATTCATTTTCTCTAGTTGAACGATAGCATTTTCCACATGCTTTAATGGTCTTGTGCTTACCCTTATCACTACCCAGCATAGTATAACAATGATAATAACTGCAACTATACAAATATATGCCAACAGTATCATATTCCTGTCAATATCAGCATAAATGTCCGTCTCACTGTTGCAGGATATTAGTGCCCATCCATAATCAGCAATATACTGGTAGGCAGCTACAGATTTCCCCTGCTCGTCATCATAGTATTCTATGTCACCTACTTGTTTATCCTGATTCTCATGAATCTTTTGAATTACCGAAAGCAGCATCTTGTCCTGTATTTGTGTAGCTATCAAAGATTCGTCTTGTGCAAACAAACACATCTGTGTTTCTACATTTATCATGTAATAGTTGGCATCCTTTCTCTCTGCCGGTGCCAACAACTCCTTTAATTCCTCAACAAACGGACCACCGCCTACATATCCGATAACCGTCTCTCCATCATAATCGTACACTGGACAATACATAGATAATATCAGTTTTTTAGATGCCGGTGATACGATGATTCCGGCATTATAAAGTCGGTCACTAGACCGCATAGCATCCTGTAATTCTTTTAAAGGTTCTCCCTCACGGGTGGTCATGCCTACTATATTTTTATCGGAGTGGGCAATTACATGGGTGTTCCATTCTCCGATATATAGTCCCTCCCAATTTTTAAGTCTTGCGTGGTATTGCTCCGTATGCTGTTGTGCTTGATTTTTCTTATCTGTAGAAGCAACATCCTTCAGAAATTCTATGACTTCAGATTCATTACTGAACGCAATCAACATATCCTCTTGGTGAGCGATATATTCTTTGATAATGCTTGCCTCTACACTTAAAGAATTATGTAACGCCTCCATCTCAGATTCCTTCATCTGAGAGGTCATACTTTTATTTGCAATAACATATAACAAAGCTATACAAATGGTGACTACCACAAATATCGCCAACGTTATCGTTGTACTCATTTTCTTATTCTTCATGTACTACCTCAACATAATAAAAAGACCCAATTTTTATCTCCTAAAATTATAACTAATTAGATACATTTGGTCAATCATGTCATTTGTAATATCGATTATAAATAATAGGCTCTGTTTGAGCATTTGACTTTATACCTTATTATACTTATAATATCTGTGATTCAAAAATCACTTGCGCTGGAGAGCTACAAAGAGCGTAAACACTAAGGGAGGAGAAAATAATGGAACAAGAAAAGAATCAAGAAATGACTCAAGAACAGGAAACAAATCAGGAACAGAAGAAAGGTGACAAATCATTTCGTTTTGGCATGCCTTTACTAATCCTTGCTATCATTGTGGGAGCATTTTTGTATACCAGAACTTTGGTAGATCCAGACATCAGCGTTGATGGCAAGAAGATTGACATTCACATGACGGTACAGGAATTATTAGATGCCGGTTTTGCAATTGATGACTCCATCGTAGGAAACGGCGACTTAGATGTCACAAAGGAACCGGATATCCCTGGTGAGAGCTATACTTCAGAATTCTATTATCTTTATACAAAGGATCAGAACGGATATTATGAATATGCGAACATCGTTTTCCATGTATTTAACAAGGATGTAAATTCCGTAGAGTTTAAAGATAGCAAGGTATATGCTTATCGTTTTGATCCAAGTTGCCAACTTAGCAAGGCTTCCGTATTAATAAATGATATTAATTTTGTTGGTATGAGCAAAGAGGAAGCAATTGCTGCATTTGAAGATTTAGGAGTGAAATTTGATAAGAACAAAAAACAAGAATTTATAAACGGCGACCGTGCATTTTTATCCGGCAAATCCGGAAGTTATTCATTTATCATTGAAACGGATGTTGACAAGGTGACCGTCACAAACATTGAAATTAAATTGAATCTTTAGTAACGAAGAAAGCCAAGATAGAAGCAAATCTATCTTGGCTTTCATTTCCTTTATAAGGGAGGTCATTCTTTAATGCTTCCAGAGCCTCAACATAAATTTTTAAACATGACGTTCATCCCTTATGCGCATACAATCGCATCACTATTTTGTATATGTGCCGGATATATATCCATAAGAAATGATATTTCCACTAGAACCTTCTTCCACAGAATCAAGCTTCAATGCTGACTTATAGAACAACTCGTTAGAACTGTTAAAGAGTCCTTTTATCTCCTCTATAGGCTGCTTCAGTGCAAATACATACACATCATAGGTATGTGTTCCACTCGGTGGATATGGTCCAATATATTCCTTTGTGGAAGCCCAGCCCTGAGGTAAATTAGTTTCTGTAACACCATTTGATTTCCAATGCATCCAATTAGACGCAGAACGGTCTACCATATATATCACATAACATGCAGCATCCGCAACAGGCTCCCAAGATAACTGTGGCGAAACGTTAGAACCACCATTTGTATGTGCAATATCTGAATCCCACACCCCATCTTGCAAATCCTCTGATGATACCGTAAATGTAGACAAGCCGGTATCTTTGAAGATATCATTATCCGTAATTTCTGCCTCGGTGGTGGTTTCTGTTGTCGTCTCAGTGACTTCTGTTGTCTGAGATTCTACTACTGCCTCTGTAGTAATTTCAGTGGTTGTAGTACTATTATTAACACTAACTTTCGTGCTGTTACAACCTGTAGTTAATAATGACAAGGCACAGATAATGAAACCTTTAACGAATACTTTTCTAAATTTTCTCATAGTGACTCCTTTATTATGCAAAATACAGGTGCGATTATACAACATTTTATAATATAGAACAAGTGCTTTGCAGTAACTTTTGCAATCATTGTGGGTGCACTTTTATATACCAGAACTTTAGTGCATCCAGATATCAGTCTTGACGGAAAACAATTAAAATAGCGATGTGGATATCAGCAAGGACGTCAACTCCGTAGCTTTCAAAGATAGCAAGGTATATACTTATCGATTTGATCCAAGTTATCCGGTGGTTATTTTTTATCATTACTACGGATGTTGACAACGAAACCATCACCGACATTGAAACCAGATTGCATGTATAATTGAGAAAAATCCCGGCAGTATCTTGTATACTACCGGGATTTTTTAATGACTGTCTAATCAAACGTTTATTTTGTATTGGTAATATCAAATTCCATTGTTCCGGAAAGCTGATACTGTGCTTTGCCAAATTCTATTGATGTTACCTCAGAATATGGCATTGACAATGGAATCATCATATTGATATATGTGTCATCTACCCATTCAGTAGAATAACCTTCCATCTTCTGTCCATTAATCTTGATTTCATCAAAGAACATAAACATCTTATCCTCATCTGTAGAATCCATCTTATATTTCAACACTAACATACCATGTTCAGAATAGTGATAGTCAGCTGACGATTCAAATGCACGACTACTTGCCTCAACAAATTCGAACTTGGCTCCATCTATATCAATTACCTCATTCAGTGCCTTACCTTCTGCGATTGCAGATGTTAAATCAATTTTCTTATTCTCTAATACCTTATTTGCCACTAAACCAGAAGTCTGAACAATAGCAGATGTAATATCACCACCAATTTCACTGACATCATACTCGCATCTTCCAATATATGCTGAATTTGACTTATCAAAAACATAGCTGTAATCTGAACAGTTTTCTAATGTTTTCTCGTTCACTTTCAACACACACTGGTCAGTCTCAAATAACTGGAATCCCGTAACATTTTCGTAATCGCCACTATCCAAAGTATAGAATTCCACCTGAACCTTATCCGCATTCCATGTCGGAACACACAACACTTTAATACCATGCATTTCAGTTACGACGCTGCTCTTTAGTAAATCGTCCGGAGAACTTACAAGCTCAAGATTCTTCATACCAAACTCAAGATCTAAACCAGCAATACTCAGCACGCCTGTTGGGTCTTCCTCGTTCAACACATCCGCTATATTATAGACCTCACTCACACAGATTTCACGAATACCTTCCATTGACTCCACGCCCTGCGCTACTGTATCGATAGCTTCTACAGTATTGGAATTCATTACCATACTAGAATGTGGTACCAATTGAAAACTTGCTGCTCCAGCTAAATCGAAATACTTATCATATCCTTTCTCCAAATACATGTTTTCAAACGCATCCATATCACCACTATTGAGTTTAGAAAAGGCCGCATTCACATCGTCATCAGAAATCTGTAGCAGATTAACTGTATATCGCACTTCTAATTTTTCACCTGTAATAGCCGCATCCATCAACTCAACTTGAATCATATCATCACTCGTTGTGGCATTTGCATTTTCTAAGAGATACCATTTTGTTGCTTTTACAGGAGACGACTCTGTTGTTGCATCTTCCAACTTATCTGCATTCGTATTTTGCTCCTCTTGTACCACAGTACTATCTTCATGCTCTACCTCCACGACACCTACGCCGGGAACAAATCCGAACAAGCGTGACAATTCGGCTTTCACATCGTCAGCATTAAAGATGACAGTTCCTGTTAAAGTGAAAACAAGTGCTGCCGCTGCTGCAATCCATCTCTTTGATTTCTTCTTACCTTTCACATTTAGGTTTTCTTTCCTCATTTTTTCTTTCACCATATCTTTAATCCGCTGCTCACTATCACTAGAAAGCGGTTCTAACTGTATGTTATTTAACGTTTCACTCAATTGCTCTAGTGGCATCGCATCAAACACCCTTCCTAATTTTATTTCAATATCTTTTTCCTTCATCATACATATCCCTCCATTCTAGACCTCAACTTGTCAAGCGCCCTCTCTATTCGTTTACTAACAGTAGGCCTTTTCATACCAATTGCATCTGCAATTTCGCTGAGAGACTGTTCTAAGTAGTATCTCCGAAACAGAATTTCGTTGTCCGGTTCCCCTAGATTCTCTACTTCATTTAGCAATGTGGATTTCTCCTCATTCATCAACATCACCGACAAAGGACTTGGAGCGTCATCTGGAATCATGTTATACATCGTTTCATCCAACTCAGAAACAGCAATGACATCTTTCATTGTCGTATTATAATAGTCAACTGCCCGACGTCTTGCTATTGTAGATATATAGGTTTTGAGAGTGCCTTTGGAAAGGTCTACTTTATCCAATTGCTTGTAAAAGTCAACAAAAACATCTGCAATACACTCTTCAATATCCTCTTGTTTACAAACACTGGAGATTTTGTGTCGTATTATATATCCCACCAAACTTCCATATGTTTCTATTAACAAATCTAATCCTGCCGAAGGATCTTTTTTAAGCATGCGCATCATTTTTTCATCTTTGAGAATTCTCATCTTCTGACTCCACTCCTTTCGCTCCTATCTTACTATTCCGTTTGATTGGAGAAAATGTGACATCCATTTTTAAAAAATCTTATTTATTCTGACTCTGCTATCGGTTATACATTTCGCCCGCTTGTAATACTAAATACCATTCTAATTCTTGTTCGAAACAAAAGCATTAATCGTAAAGTACTGTATAGCCCTGCTATTATAAACGGAATTGTTGCCTTTTCAGCTTTATTCTCAGACATTGCTTTTTCCTATTCCGCAGACAATCAATTTGTTCGCGGTCCGTTAGGAAGCACAGCGTATGTTGTCAGCGCCTTGTATCTGCTAACACTGATAGTACTCGCCTTTCTTTACATAAAAGAACGTAATATCTGCGAAAGCTATATCCTCTTCTTAATGGGCTTCTTTGCACTTCTTTCAATATACTTAGAAGTCACATTTTTGTATGATGGTTTTATTAATTCCACGCTTGCAGTATCACTCATTTTTTATTATTTGTTTTTCAATGCACAAATCATTAAAAGAAAGTATTGCCTGTAAGTTGCAGACTTTATCGCATCGGTGGTGATGAATTCATAATACTCTGTTTCAAACAGGATCAGGCAACCATAGAGAACCTGGTTAACAAAATGAAATCCGAAATGGACAAAACACCTTACACTTGTGCCATGGGATTAGCATTTTTACAAGAAGGAGATACATTAGAACAGCTATGTATAAGAGCTGATGCCAATATGTATGAAGATAAAGCAAAAACAAAGATTAAATGAAAAATTCATTTCGAAAAAATCCCGGCAGATTAAATATTCTGCCGGGATTTTTTATGATTCTATAATCAAAAGTTTTCCGGATATAGTTTAAATATCCTCATCACCCTCCACAATCTGTCCATAGTTTGGAATATACTTTTTGAAAGCTGCCTTTTGAATGATTGGTTCAATAATAATAATTACAATTAGTGCTATAATAAATTCAGGCAAAAAACTCTTTGCAAAATTTCCCATTGAAACAGGAACGAACATATCCATCGACAGATTTGGATTTTTCGGAATCACAAATACTGCAGTTGAGAAAAATGCCATGACAATGCCAATAACTGGTGTATAAATCAAATCTGATGCTAAACTCTGCAATAAATGTAGCACAAAGCCCTTTGTCTTTGTTGCATTTTCAATACCATCATTCAATTTTTTCATTGGTATCAAAAAACCTAATCCAATTGCAATAATCATTGTAATGACAATGGATGCTAGCAGGGATGGTAAAAAAGCAGCAATAAACGGTGCCCCGCTTGACTTAACTGCAGTTATTGCGCCCAACAAAGAGCCCACCACCGACATTGTAATACTCATTGCAATCCCCATTCGAAGACTAATATATCTTCCTACCTTCTTTTGAATCATTGTGTGTAATCCTCCTCGTTCATTTTAATTCAATACTTAATTCTTTCGAAATAGAGAAAACCCTTTTTTTGTTTTCTCATCGTCCGTCTTAGATAAATCTGCCCCAATCATAGTAATATGCTTTGCACGCTCCCCTCTCTTCGTCATTTTAGGTGGACCATCTAAATTGGATAGCATATCCTCAAATGCCATCAATCTCATCTGACAAGACATACGGCCCTCCTCAAGACCAGAAATTGGTCTCACCTGACTGAGAATCTGAGGCATTTGATAGTATCCTTTAGACTTAAAGTATTGATAATCCTTTGGTGTCATATTCTGAAGCCGGTATGCTAGATTTGCAAACTGAAGACTCAATCCATAACTATAGGTATTTCTCTGTGGATACAAATCATTCATGCATGCATAAGCAGATTCCTGAATCAATTGACTGATTCCCTCTTCCGTCCCGGCAAAAGTTCCTACATACAGATCATGGCCTAAACTGTCAACCACCAACGTGTGTTGCTCCAATTCTGCCAAATCCATAGGGTCCATCTGACCACAATACACATATGCCTTTATATGCTCCAAATCCTGTCCATATCGTCCAAACTTCACATGGCGGTCTAAAAAGTATTTATAATTCGTGCTAAACTGATTATAATTAATTCCACTTACTGTAACAATCATATCGGAATTACTATACAACTCGTCTGTTAAAACCTCGAAATCATCCTTTATAACACATTTGTTGTTTGTATAACAACCAAAGCATGCAATACAGCCTTTGATATTCTTATCTCGCAGATTATATATTGTAACCGTAGCACCTAAATCCTCATACTTCTTCGCAATTTCTGCAGTGCTATCCTGTGTTTCTTTAGGTTCATCACCACAATCTAATATAGCAACTCTGATATCTTTTAGGCTCTGATTGGTAAGAGGCTTACTCATAACTATATCTTTTACATATTGGAACCAACGGTATACTTCCTCTCTACCACGTTCCGCCAACACATCCTCGTCCAACAAGCTAAGACTTCTAATCCACTTTAAACCATTTTGTCTTGCATAAGATCTTAAATAGTTGTGCGCAGGAACATCCATATTGCAACCAGACGATGTAACATAAGTAATTGGTTTACTTTCCGGTAGATGAAGTCCCTTCAAATAACGCATCAACTGACCATGTGTATTAAAATGATATAAAGATGATAAAATTAAGACTAAATCTGCATCCTTTGCCTTTGTCTCAAACTCCGAACAATCATCTACACTTTTAATAAAACTGATATCAAATTCATCCTCTTTACACATTTTTTGCAATGCCCGTACAATTTGCAACGTCAAACTGAGTTGTTGCTTAGGCGATGCACTCAATACTGCAACCTTCATGTATATCCCCCTTTAATATAAGATAAATCACACACCTACATGATAACATTAGGGTATGGTTTTGTGCAATTGGATTCGCTTCATCCTTTTGCCACTTTATCAAGCAATGACTCAAGAGTTCCATCAATCGTAATCAGCGCTGTTGTATTACAAGAGTTGCATATGCATTTTTACACCAATTCATTTTTCAACTGCAAAATCTTGTTTTCAATCTCTTTTATTATAATCTTAAAATCATCATCTGACTTTCCAGTAGGGTCTTCCAATCCCCAATTATCATCAAAGGCCCTGCCAATAAAAGGACATCCAACATTACATCCCATGGAAATTGCTACATCAGGATTTGGAATATCTGTAATTAGTTTTGAATACTGCGTCTGCTCCATATCAATCCCATATAACTCTTTCATAATGCGCACTGCATCTTGATTAATCTGTGGTTTTGTTTCTGTTCCTGCTGAATAGGATTCGAAAACATCCGATGCCAAATGCCGTCCCAACGCCTCTGCAATCTGACTTCGGCACGAATTATGTACACAGATAAATGCTACCTTTTTCTTTGTTTTCTTGTAAAATGGACACTTATTGCTAATACATTGTTCGTTTTTCTCACTAAAGGAACATTCTATTCTGCTACTTTCTAATTTTACATTGTAGTTTTCGTTTACATATTCGATTGCCTTCTGAAAAGCCAAAAATGCATCTCTTTTGCAACATCTAGGTCCACCCACTTGTGACAAACTAAACAATGCCTTGGACGTGAACTCCATGTGTTTTCCCCATGATGAATCAGTACTTAACGGCCCCGTGCCATCAATAATAGATAACGCTGCCCCCATAGAACTAACAGCACCACAAATCCCCCACATTCCACAAGTAGCCCCTGGCATTTGTAACCCTCTCTGCATGAGTTCTTCCAAACTTGTCTGCAAGTCAATTTGACCACCAGCATTCCAAAAAGCAGTCAATAATGCTGCGCCATCTAGCACATGATGCTCCGGTCCATGTATTCTAACGAAATCCATTTTTGCTATCTTAATGAAAATGTCTATAGGATTTGTACTCTTCTCCTGTAAACATGCTTCGATTATCCTTTTACTTCTATTCATCCACATCTTCATTCTCTTCCGTTTCATTTACGCTTTGTTGATCCGTCTTACCATTCCCTCTGTTATTGGCATCAATTATGCTACCTACAGCAACACCTAAAGCAACACCCAAACACATACCCATAGACATATTATCAAACAATAAACCTCCAATACTCATACCAAGGCTTACCCCCAAACACATACAAATAGGAGTCCATTGCACTTGAGATTCTTCTTTATTCTCATTGTTCTCTTCATTTTTAATATTTCTTTCGTCTTTCACTTCATATCTCTCCTTCTTCACATTCTCGCTTTTCGATTGCACTACAAAGCATATCCATATACTTCATAACAACCTTCTTTCTACAGTTCTTTACGATGTTGCCAATGAATGCCTATATGTCCTATTCCTAAAATCACGCACGCAATTAGCATCCATATTACTTTTCCGTATATTCCCAGTAGAAAAAAAGCAAGTACCGGCAATGTTGCCCCTGCAAGTGGCACTCCACAGAAACTGCTGTAAAAATCGGATAATCTCATCTCGCTTCTAAAATATCTAATCCACCATAATTCATACATAATCATCAAAATAAAAGAAGCAACAAGCCATAAGGACCATCCAGACCACGCCCGCAGATTAAAATCTGAAAACACCAATGCGCAACAGGTGGCAAGCATTTCTCCTATTCGTTCAAAAATAGCAAGTACTTTATTCTCGTTCTCAGCAGTATAACCTTGCGGCTGTTTTTTTGTCCATATTATATTGGGGACCATGAGCATAATCAGAAATATCAACCCAACATATGAAAAACCGAAATGACCCAACATTCTATCCTCACTCCTTCTTCGCCAACCAGCCTCTAAAAATACCACCTTGGAACACTGAAATAATAGTAAAAAATATATCCGCCACTAATATGAAGATAAATGACGGCAAGAGTACGCGCGTAAATTTTACCCCACAATTCGCGCTTTTGTTAATAGCAATTCCCATTCGGAAACTATAAAAAAACACGCCTAAGTTAAAAAATAAAATTACGCATAATTGTTCTAAGAAACTTAACACTGTTTCCATCGTTAGCCAATTGCCAGTCTGAGTACCAGCAGATACTACATTTAATGCAAAGATACCAAGATACACAAAGAACATAATGCGTAATACGTTCAGCATAACACCGCCGCCAATTCCAATTCCGCCACACCATTCAATATTACTTCTTATACAGAAGTTCTCAAGCACTTGCATCAATGGTTTGTTCTGACAGCCTTCAATAAAGCCACCATTGGAAAGCGCATACACTTTCAAATTAAGCCTGTGCTCCAAACAATACTTCTCCATATCCTTCATAAATGCCAAAGCATGTGATGGGACCCCGTCCACGTAAAGGGGCAAACCAAACACTACCGTATCGGCATCCTTGATACTTTCTAATATTCTCTCGTGATCGCTTCGATTGCGCACTTGTTCTGTCACAACGTTACCCTTCACCAGCAATCGGACATTTCCTAACAAATAAGAGGATACGCTCATTTTCTTTTTGGGACTGCAATTTATAAATACTGTCTTCATACTATCGTTTCCTCCAATTTATCAAGTGATTCTATATACTGGAATGCGTATTCCTGAAAACCGAAATTAATGGCATTACGCTCCACCATATAACAGAAAGTTTCTTTTTCCTTTTCCGTTATATCCCCATAGACATACACTGTAAGTTTATTTCTCTTGCCGTAGCGTAATGTATGATGCATTTGTTTACCACGATATGTACTAAATGGCGTAGAAAGCCCGATACTTCTATCCAACACATTTTTCACCGCAGGACTATATGCTCCATAACAATTCTCTGTAATAATGATTAACTCATCCGCATTTCCAACCACTCGGCAAGCAGTTTCCAAAGTATCCTTCATATAACATTGAGCCGGATGCTTCGTCCAACAACCAAAACAGCCTTGACATGGTGCATATTTACCATTTGCGCTAATGATGTTCTCGCATTTTTCTCCTAATATCACATCATATTTTCCCTCTAAATCATGGATTATCGTTTTCGCTTGGCTAACCATACAGACCTCCTGTAAATTTTTCTATCACAGCACTATGCGTATTCTTCCTTCGTTAAGCAAGTTATATGCTCTGTTCTTACTTCGTTCAGCATAGAGCATAAAACATTTTCCTTTGTATACTGATATTTAAATCCACATTTTTCCTGCACTCTCTTTGACTTGATATTTCCGTCAAAGTATCCACACCACACCTTTTCAAGATGCAATTCTTCAAAGGCATAGCGTAGTATTTCCTGCAAAGCTTCGGGTATCAAGCCCTGCCCCCAATATTGTACACCAATCCAATATCCAACCTCTGCTTCTGTATCAGGCAGTCCTATGTTACTCGCTTGTCCCACCATTAAGCCAATACTTCCAATAGCACATCCAGTTAATTTATCAACAACTGCGTATGTTTCTGGTGCTGATAAAACATTACGGATAATATCACGACTGTTTTCTACGCTTGTATGAACAGGCCATCCGGCAATAGGTCCAACTTCGGGAGCACTCGCATATCTATATAAATTTTCTGCGTCTGATTCTTCCCATGGGCGAAGAATCAGTCTGTTTGTATTTAGTATCATCCATATATCTCCTCTAAAAATTCAAGTTTTCATGAGCCTCCAGCTCCACCTATCTTATGTAAAACTATAGATGAAACATATTTTTCAACCCAATACCGATAATAAAGCCGACTATTACAAACACAATATGTAAAAACGGTAGAAGAAACAACATAAACCACTTGACATATTGAGGTTTGTCTTGTTCTTCCTTATCTTTATATTTAATCGAAGAATATATGAACAATATAATCCACAGAGGATAAGAAGCACAATATACACTTGCACAAGACCACACGGGAAAAACAACGACATAAAAACAATCGATAAGTGCACTTACTATTGCTATCAATCCAATTCCAACCAATAATATCAAATCTAGTTTATGTATTTTTTCCATTCACAACACTCCTCTTAATCTCGCCTGTAATTTCCAATTTTCATGAGCCTCTGTCTCCGCCCATATTGTATAAAATTATACCATCGTAACTGTTATTTTACTACCACAAAAAAGAGCATCCTTTCGGATGCCCTTAACATAAACCTTCTGAAATCATCTCATCCAATATGGCAGCTGCACTTTCCACCATTTTAGGACAAAATGTTCTAAACAAATTCTGCTCTTCAATCACAACCATATCTTCTTTCTTAGTGAGATCATATCCAAGCAATTCCCGGCACACTACACTACCATGTTTCTCAATAAATCGATTCATAAACTCTGTAGAAACAGCATATGCTTTTGATTTACTTTCCACATCCTCACTCTCACAATGTCCACAGCGTAATCCAAGAACCATTAACGCACCGGCAACAGCACCACACAGTTCTCCTTTTCTTTCACCACCACCAAAGTTAGTTGCTATCCTAAGAGCTAATTTCTCATCCATTCCCATTTCAGTTGCAAATGCTGTAAATACACCCTGGGAACAATTGAAATTATGATTATAGTAATCTACTGCTTTTTCTTTATGATTCATTGCAATCACACTCCTTTTTTCTTTCAATCTCAGCACAAGCTCGATTATATATTTCAAGAGATTCACCAGTATATTTATATAACTAATAACATAATTACACCGGACAGTATTGCTACTATTATTCCAATCACAGTTCCCTTCATAGCACCTTTGGCATGAAATAAATAATCCTTGTAATCCTTATCCATATCTTCTGTTCCGGGTATTCTAAGTTTTTGGCTATGGCAAAAAATCCCCCAATCCAGCACCAACATATCGTATATATTTACCACAAAGAAAAGCATAAACACATGAACAAAAGTGTCAGCAAACTCTCTGCAACCTGAGAAATACGCAACTATTGCCAATAGAATTGCAAAAAAGAATACACCGAATATTTTTTTGCTTATATGCTTCTTTTCTTTTTCTTTAATACATCTAGCATATTGTGGCAGTTCCTCAACTCTTTTTATAACATTCGGCGGATATGACATAATCATAACCATAGGGTCTTTATATTGAGCCGGTAATATTATCAATGTAAACACTATGCACAATACAACACATTCTATCACTAATATCATTAGTACCTCCAGCAACTTCAAAGTTGTCTCATTGATGAACAGCGATTCATCTTATGGTTTCAATATATGTATCCAATAACTCATACATCCAATTTCTTAGATTTGAAAATTCAAATTCCAATTCTACTGACTTTTCAATATTAATACTATGTGCATACGTGCCATTGTAAGAGGCTACTTCACCAAAATCACTCAAAATTGCTTTTTTGCCAGTTTTCTTCTCTATATAGTCAAGAATTTCTCTTATAGAAATAGTCCCATATGAGCAACCATTAACAGCACCAGTAAAATCTTTATCCGCCAAATGAGCCATGAATTTTCCTGCTTCAACAGAGTTAATGAAGTTCATTTGATTATCTAGATTATCGATATACATAGGATTTCCTTCTATTGTATTTTTAACATAAAACAAAAGCCTCTTTGTGTAGTCATCCACACCCACAACAAAAGGATATCTAACTGCAATCCATTTCTTATCATTATATTTCTGCCACAATGCATACTCCGCCTGTTTCTTTACTTCACTGTAAGAATCATCATTTCTATTACACCACTTTAATTTCCCAGACATGCCATTAAACTCATCTTCTTTAATATCCTGATGATTCAGTTCATAAACTGCTGTACTAGACATATAAATATACTTATCACAACTTATGGAATCCATCGCATATTTTATATCATTAGAACAATATGCAACCTTATCAATTGCCACATCAAAATGCAATCCACTAAGAGCTTTCTTCATACCTTCAAAATCCGTATGATCAAGAACAATTCGCACTACTCTATCCCCGAATGGATCTTGTGCTAAGCCTCTAGTTGCAATGGTTATATGATGACCCTTTTCCAAAAGTTCAGATACCATATGTACGCCAAAAAATCTAGTACCACCAATAACAAGTATATTCATATTTCACTCCTTATACAAATTCAAATTCTTGCGTTCTTTCAATCTCTCTGCAAGACTGAAATTTGTTTAATTTATGTCCACAGCGATGTTATAAACATCGGCGAGGTATCGTTGCTTTTCTCAAAGCCACACGCTTCGTAAAAGTGCAGTTCATCATTATAAGCGACAACCACAATTCGCATATATTCCTTATACTTTTCCCTTACCATATTAACAAGAGTTCTTCCAATTGTTTTTCCGTGATAATTAGGATCAACAAGAAGATAATGAACATAGGCATTCATTATTCCGTCATCCATAGCACATATCATTCCAACGAGTTTATTCCCATCCCAAGCGGAATAAACTGTATTAAAGTTTTTCATTGCAACCACAAGTTTATCAGGAAAATGCCCCGAGGACCAGTCCACAGAAAGAAACAATCTTTCCAATTTTTCACAATCAAAATTATGAGTGTCTTTATATTCAATATTCATATTAGTTTACCTCCGTCAAATTCAAATCTTCGCAATCTCTCACACTCAAAATTATACCAAAATCGTTACTTAATTACATCCAAAAGAAGGTGCAACCTGAAAGTTATCGCTTCATTTTGACAATATATTCTGTTGTGCCTTCTTCATACTTTCTTTCTTCTGTTATCAGAAAATCATGCCTTTGATAAAAATGTATTGCTTTTATATTCTTCTCAAGAACCCATAAAAAATCACAATCCAACTGCTCAATAGCATATTTTATAAGTTTACTGCCAATACCTTGATTTTCAAAAAATGTATCAACATACAATTCTACAATTTCTTTTCCCTCAATATGCATTACTCCTTTAACAAATTCATCTTCATAAACCCATATTCCCTCTAATTCATCCGAATTATCAATATAACTTTTCGCTAATGTGTATACTTGCATTTCTCCGAATGACACTTTATCATTCTGAAAAATTTTTCTATAATTCATTCTCTTTGTGAAAATCAATATTTCTGCTACTCTTGATGCATCCGATATTGTTGCATGTCGAATCATAATATCGTTCCCTTCTAAAAATTCAAATCTTCTGTTGCTTTCAATCTCTCTACAAGACTGAAATTTACCGATATCTGTTGCCTATCACTTCAAGTGAAAATACTATATCCTTACTTTTATAATCTTTTTTTACTCCTTTAGTAAGAGAATCCTGATTAATTTCATTACCACGATTATCTGTAATAGTTCCTCTAACTACATCAAAGTATACGTCTCCGTCATGCGTTATTTGAGTTATCTCTAAGCTAATATTACCCATAGAGATTCGATCACCTTTCAAACATTCTCTATCCTCATAAAAGGCTTCATCTGTATCTGTGTGAGATTCTCCGGTGATTCTAATTGTTGCCCATGTATTATTTTCAAAATATCTGCTAATTGGAACAATAAGGACCAACCATACGAGTACGGCTATAATCGCAATTGCAATAATCGCTATCAAAAGATTTTTCAATCTTTTAGACTTCTCTTTTTCTTCCATACATCAATCTCCTTCCTACATATTCATATAAGTTCCTACATGTTTTCACTCTCGCCGCGACAACTAACAAGCGCAAGTTTGTGATTGTCGGCATGGCAATACACCTACCGACTGAAATCTGTGCATGCTTCCAATCTAAATTTCTAGCAGATACGAACTACCTTGGCTTAACTATAATTCCGTTAAACTCACCATTATAAAGACTACCTGTCATCATAAATACTACATAATGATTACAGACTGAAAGCAGTCCTGACTACTCATCTTACCGACTTCGCTTCGCTCGTCGATAAGCCTCGTGTCATGCCTTCAAATAGCCAGAGAATAAAAAAAGCACCAACTTACAAGCAATCTTGCAGTTGGCACTTCCTTTATTCTCTGACTGCTCTCAGTCCATATCCTACTCGAACTCGTCAAGTCGGTCACAAGCTTAACTCTTTTTGTTTAAGTTTTGTATTATTCCAACTGCCATTTTTTTATTATTTTGCATAATATATTTTGACTTACTGACCATCTGTTGTCAAAATGTTGTCACTACAATTATACCAAAATCGTTATACAATGCAACCTCAATTTGCTTATAAAAGTATTTCAGGTATAAGCGTCATGATCAAGCCTGCTTCGCACCGTTAGCACGGCAAGGGCTTGACAATAACACTTATACCTGAATATTTATGGTTACACAAATCGTTATTTAATTACATCCAAAAGCAGGTGCAAACTGAAAGTTATCTCTCTAAATCAATATATATTTAACCATCACTGGAAGTTAAGAGATGTTACATGTAAAAAGCATCTGAAATCTTTCTGTAAACAAGTACACATATTATGATCATAAATACGTAAGCTATGCCATACGCAATAGTCAG
>JAZSEY010000014.1:0-44864 GCA_045531905.1 Lachnospiraceae bacterium | reverse complement strand
TAAATCCTAGGTCATATCAACGTCTAGCTAATAATCCCTGTTTTTACTGTTCTTGGTTCGTAGATGATAAATCATCTATCGCTTTTCTGAAATTCTTTAGAATTTTCAGGGTTGTCTTAGTATTTGATTATCAAGGTTCTTTCTGATTCTACTTAAGAAGTCAACGGAGAAGGAGGGATTTGAACCCTCGCGCCGCTATTAACGACCTACTCCCTTTCCAGGGGAGCCCCTTCAACCACTTGGGTACTTCTCCAAGTAGTATCAAATTACCCATATACATGAGTAAACGGAGAGGGTGGGATTCGAACCCACGCGCCCTTGCGGACAAACGGTTTTCAAGACCGCCTCGTTATGACCACTTCGATACCTCTCCACGCACAACGCTTGAATAGTATATCATGTACGATATATCAAGTCAAGCACTTTTTAAATTTTTTATATCGCTATCAAATTAGTTGTTGCCAGCGACATTGACTATATTATCATCATTCATTTTTGATGTCAAGCACTTTTTAAGCGATTTTTTAAAGAAATATTTCTGCGATTTTCATATCTTCAGGCGTAGTAATTTTTATGTTCTTATAATCTCCCATTAGAACCTTTACACTATGCCCCATATAGCGTTCTACAATCATTGTATCATCTGTTATATCTGTATCGCCCGAACTCATCATTTGCAAGTATGCCTTTCGCAATAATTCTACTTGGAAACTCTGAGGGGTCTGTACATTCCATAATTTCTTTCTATCTAATGTCTTCTCACCAAAACCATTATCGGATACTTCTTTAATAGTATCCTTCACTGGCACAGCCACTGTGCATGCACCATGATCTTTAACGTCTTGTATAGATTGTGTAATCATTTCTTTTGTCACAAAAGGTCTGGCACCATCGTGGATGAGAACATATTCTGTTTCTTCCAATGCCATAATTGCATTATATACAGATTCATAACGTTCGCTTCCACCTGCAATAATCTTAGACACTTTAGAAAAACCAAATGCCTTTACAATTTCCTTTTCACAATACGCAATTTCATCTTGGCCAACTACTAGAACAATGTCATCCACTTCGCTATCCTGGAAACACTTTAAGGAATAATATATTACAGGATAATTTCCCAACATTAAATACTGTTTCTGTACAGCACTTTCCATTCTGCTGCCTCGCCCTGCCGCTAATACAATTGCAGTTACTTTTTCTTTTCCCATAATGCCTCCAAATTAGCAAATTCTATCGCTCGCCAAGTTTTAAATTAGGAATTGCATTCAAATCCAATCCGTGTCTTGTTCCATTTATAAAATCATAGTACCCTGCTGCTGCTATCATTGCCGCATTATCTGTACATAAAATTGGCGATGGATGGTAACATTCCATCTTATTGTCTTCACACGCTTTTTGCAAAGCAGTTCTTAATGTTGAATTTGACGCAACGCCACCCGCTAATGCAACCTTATTCATGCCATTATTTTTTGCTGCCAAAATAGTATGTTCAACCAATACATCCACCACTGCCTTTTGGAAAGATGCCGCTACATCAGCAGTATTCACTTCCTGCCCCTTCATTTCACACTGATTAAGATAATTTAGGACAGCAGATTTCAAACCACTAAAACTAAAATCAAATTCAGAATCAGTGATTTTTGCTCTCGGAAATTCAATAGCATTCGGATTTCCTTCTTTGGATAATGCATCTATCTTCGGTCCACCAGGATATCCTAAACCAATTGCGCGGGCAACTTTATCAAAAGCCTCACCCGCAGCATCATCTCTGGTTCTTCCTAATATTTCATATTTGCCATAATCAATTACTTTTACAAGATGCGAATGACCACCCGATGCAACTAAGCACACAAAAGGAGGTTCCAACGTCTTATGTTCTATGTAATTTGCAGAAATATGCCCTTCTATATGATGCACGCCTACTAACGGAATTTGTTTTGCATAACTAATCGCTTTCGCCGACGATACTCCCACAAGCAATGCACCTACCAATCCCGGTCCATAGGTAACTGCAATGGCATCTAAGTCTTCTAATGTGACCTGTGCTTCTTGTAATGCAGTTTCTATTACCTGATTGATTTTTTCAACATGTTTTCTGGAAGCAATTTCAGGTACTACTCCTCCATACAAAGTATGCAAGGCAATCTGAGATGAAATCACATTCGATTTTACTTCTCTTCCATTTACCACAACCGCAGCGGCCGTTTCGTCACAGGAAGTTTCAATTCCCAATATTGTAATATCCTTCATGTTAATCTCCCGATTCTATATTATTATCGTTGGTATTAATCGTCCAACCATAAATCTTCCATCTTCCAAAAGCATCCTGTTCCAAAACAAACTCTTCACTTTTGTTTATCGGCACAGTCTTAACCTTCATATTAAAGATAACATCTAACTTTGCAAATTCAACTTCATCTATTTTTTCATATTCAATCTGACTTGCCTCTGACATGGTATAACCAATCATGGTTGTTTCATCTTTTCTATATGTAGCAATTTCTGTTTTTAAAGCTACTAATTGCGCAGATTCATCGTTATAGTTTTTCAACTTTTCGCAATATAATTCACGCATTTTTTTATTCAAAGCCTCTATGTCTTCGTCTGACAACTTTTCATTATATAGACATTTTAAATATCTTGTATACAATTTGATTACATCTCTAACCGTCTTTGGATAATTATTCTCCATATCATAAGTTGCAAGTTTCTCAACCTCCGTCTGTTCCTTTTGTTGTTCTGTCTGGTTACCCAAACTTTGACTCATCCTAAAAAACAAAAATAGAAGTACACATGCCAAAATAACCAAACCGCCTATGGTTTGGGCTGTATTCTGTTTTTTCATAAAGAACACCTCCTGAATCAAAACTTGTTAACAATTACGATTTTCTATCTTCTTCAAAATGCAATGTAATTTCCTGTCGGTCTTTTACCAAATATACCGGTTCATATATTTCATGCACAGCATTCATATACTGTTCTGGGTGCACCAACGATGGGCTATAGTGAGTCAACCATGTTTGCTTTGCTTCTGCATCCTTCGCTAGTTGTGCAGCCTCATAAAATGTCATATGTTTATATTCTTTCGCCTTTGCAAGTTTCTCCGGTTCGCCATACATACCTTCACAAATGAATAAATCTGAATCTTTTGCATGCTTCGCAATGATAGGCACAGGTCTGCTATCCGTACAATATGTGACTTTTAATCCTTTTCTCGCTGGACCTAACACCATATCCTGCGTATAAGTTTTGTCACCATCTGTTATCGTCTCGCCCTTTTGCAAACGATTCCAATATTGCAAAGGAATTTCTTGTTCCTTTGCTCTTTGTGCATCAAATTGTCCAGCTCGTGGCAGAGAAAAACTATATCCATAACAGGTTACATTGTGTTGAACACGAAACGCTGAAACTTCTAACCCACACAAAGATAAGTTTTCTTCCTCCCCAGTCAGTTCAATGAATTCTATTGGAAAAGGCAGTTCTGGAGCGATTACCCTAAGAGAACTGACAATCTTTTCTACTCGCTTCGGCCCTACAATCGTTAATGGAGTATGCTTTTCTGCATTGCCCAAGGTCAATAAAAAACCTGGCAAACCACTGATATGATCAGCATGAAAATGCGTAAAGCAAACCACATCGATTGGTTTTGCACTCCAACCAGATTGTTTAATAGATACCTGCGTACCTTCACCACAATCTACCAATATGCTTTTTCCATTGTAGCGCAACAACATGGATGTCAATGCGCGATAAGGCAATGGCATCATACCGCCAGTTCCTAATAGACAAACATCAATCATTTATACCCTCACTTACTACAACAAATGCTATAGCAATTCTGTTGTCTCTGTTTCCGTGACAGGAACCAGAAATTGTTTAATCATCTTTCGGTAGCATTTTTCACATATACAGAATTGATGTGTTATTCCATCATTTCCAGAGAAAAAGCCCCAATCTTTCTTCACCATCAAAAAATCTTTTGTATACTGTCCATAATCCCGATAAAGCATCTCTCCACAGCTGTTGCATCGGGTTAATACTGTATCATTTTGCATATCACTTCTCCTCACTATACTTTTCTGCAATTTTCGGCATACTTATACAGATACCCAATTAAAGTATATGAGAAGTAAATTTAAAATCCTAGTGGTAATTATAGGATATCATATTGCTTTTGCATAATGTCTGCATCCTCTGTAGGATTGCTATAATACTGCTTTCGAACACTAATTTTGACAAATCCAAACTTTTCATACAAGGATATTGCCACTTGATTTGATGCCCGCACCTCTAAGGTCACATTGACCAAAGACAACCTTTTTGCTTCCATATCCAACTGTTCCATTAACAGTTTTGATATGCCTAGACCTCTATGGTCCTTAGCTACAGCGATATTTATCAAATCGGCTGTATCTACCATGACAATCACCAACGCAAAACCTACAATTGATCCGGCCTGTTCAGCCACATAACAAATATGGCTATCCATATTTACTGTTTCTTGATAGTCTGTGAGCTGCCAACCACCTGCACCAAAGCAAGCGCACTCCAAGGCATAAACCTGTTCACAGTCTGGGAGTTCCATTTTTCGAATTACCACATTATCCATATCATTTATTAACTCTTATGTTTTTCTGCATATTCTCGTTCCGCTTGAGATAATCTTAAGTACTCCGGAACATGTTCCGTCGCAGTTTGAATTCTTCCTTCTGCTACATAATCCCATGCACGCATACCAACAGCTGCCGCTCTTTGACGATTCAAATGTGCCGGAGCTAAAGTATACGGTACCGTTAAATCATTTGCAAGCTGTTCCTGATAAACAGGAATACCATCTCCTACAAATATCACCGATTTCTGCATGTCATTAAGTTTCGCAATCAATTCCTGCATATCCATCGGTGCTTGCTCTTGCACAACCGCTAGTTTTCCATCCAGGAAACAATACACACCTGTATATACTTGATTACGACGCGCATCCATAATTGGACAGATATAATCCTCTACGCCATATAAATTCATTGCCAGTCCTTCTAATGTAGGAACAGATACAATTGGCTTATTCAGAGCAAACCCCAATCCTTTTACTGTTGCCGAACCAATTCTTAATCCGGTAAAGGAACCGGGACCTTCTGAGATAGCAATGTAGTCAATTTCCTCTAACGAAATATCCACCATCTTCATAATGGTGTCCAACATTGGCATTAAGGTCTGCGAATGCGTCTTTTTGTAATTCACATTGTATTCTGCAACAATAGTATTCTCTGTTAATAATGCCACAGAAGCTACTAAGCCCGAACTATCCACAGCTAACATTTTCATACTGCTTCTACCTCTATCATCCTATAATCAAATCCCTGCTCAGGATTTTTTAAAATCGTTACATTTGTGTAATGCATAGGAAGAATGCCTGCAATCAAACTAGCCCATTCAATCAGACAGACGCCTTCTCCTTCTACCATATCATCAAAACCAACCTCAAACATTTCTTCTTCATCACTAATGCGATATACGTCCATATGATAAAAAGGCAATCTGCCATCATCATATTGTTGCACAATGGTAAATGTCGGACTACTGATTGGTTCCGTTATTCCAAGCCCTGCAGCAAAACCTTGCGAAAACACCGTTTTTCCTACACCCAAATCACCATGTAGGCAAAACACATCTCCTGCCTTTGCATCCTTTGCCAATTCTTTTGCAAAATCAAAGGTTTCCTCTGCACTATTACTTTCAAACTGCATAGTTACCTCCATTATGCTTTATCTGTTTTCTGAAAATGTTCCATCAAACATTGCTTGATTGCACCTTTTTGCTCTCCCATTTGTTTTGCAGGAAAGATGAAGGCATGAATCTTTGATGTGTATACGAAAATACTACCACAAAACTCATGATACTGATACATTTGATTCCATTCCATTGTTTGTTCCTGGTCTTCCTGTGCAATGGTAATACCTGCATCTGATATTTTATAATGCAATGGTTTCTTGTAAACAGGATTCAGTACTACCTGCTGATGTGCTTTAGAAAGCAACATAATCGGATTCACAATCGTAAAGAGCAAACCAATTACAAACAAAATCAGTTTTCTCTGGTCATCATAGGTCTCATAGTTCATTACCAGCATAACAATCGCCCAAAGGCTCAAAATCACACCAAACCAACCACTAAATCTACTATATGTATGATATAACAAAAACTGATACATATCTTTGACTTTCATCTTGACATCAAACTCTATCGTCTGCTCCATCGTTTACTCCTTTATTTGCCATCAAATGATTATAATTTCATCGTTAACTGAATACGTTTTCTTGGAATATCCACTGACATCACTTTTACTTCTACAATATCACCAACACTTACCACATCCAAAGGATGCTTTACAAATTTCTTATCCGTAAGCTGGGATATATGAACCAAACCATCTTCATGCACACCGATATCCACAAATGCACCGAAATCGATAACATTTCTAACAGTTCCCTTTAAAACCATACCTTCTTTTAAATCTTCCATAGTCATTACATCAGTTCTTAAAATTGGTTTTGGCATTTCTTCACGTGGATCTCTTGCAGGCTTTTCTAATTCTTTCAGGATATCCGTTAAGGTTATCTCGCCAATACCAAGTTCTTTTGCCATTTTTGCAACATCCTTAACCATGAGAGAAATTCCAGCAAGTCCCTGACTGGTTACATCAGCAAGTACATATCCCAATTTATCTAATAATGTCTTAGTAATATCATAACTTTCCGGATGAACACTTGTAGCATCCAATGGATTCACACCATCCGCAATACGTAAGAAACCAGCACACTGCTCATAGGCTTTTGGACCTAATTTAGCAACCTTCAAAAGCTGTGCACGTTCAGTGAATTTTCCATTTTCTTCTCTGTATACAATAATATTCTTAGCAATTGTCTTGCTAATACCGGATACATACTCCAACAAGGATGCAGAAGCTGTATTCAAATCAACACCAACACGGTTTACACAATCCTCTACTACGCCAGTTAAAGTCTCTCCTAATTTCTTCTGATTCATATCATGCTGATATTGACCAACGCCAATAGCCTTTGGGTCAATCTTTACCAACTCTGCCAATGGGTCCTGCACACGTCTTGCAATAGAAGCTGCACTTCTCTGACCCACATCAAAATTAGGAAACTCTTCTGTTGCCAATTTACTTGCAGAATATACAGAAGCACCTGCTTCATTGGTAATCATGTAATGAACATTTTCCGGAATTTCCTTTAACATCTCCACGATAATCTGCTCTGACTCACGGGATGCAGTACCATTACCAACAGAAATCAGAGTGATGCCATACTTTTTAATCAATGCGTGTACTTTCTTTTTTGCTTCCTCCACCTTGTTCTGTGGCGCAGTTGGATATACTACTACCGTATCCAAAACCTTTCCGGTTGCATCTACAACCGCAAGCTTACATCCTGTTCTAAAAGCTGGATCCCAACCAAGCACTACTTGTCCTGCGATTGGTGGTTGCATTAATAACTGTGTCAAGTTCTTACCAAACACCGTAATCGCACTATCTTCCGCTTTTTCGGTTAATTCATTTCTCACATCACGTTCCACAGATGGCGCAATCAATCTGTCATAACTATCAGCAACTGCCTGTTTTAACAACTCTGTGGTATATTCGTTGTCTGCAAAAATCACCTGTTTTTCCAAATATCCCAGCACGCGTTCCACAGGAACTTCAATCTTTATGGTTAAAATCTTTTCTTTTTCACCACGGTTCATCGCCAGTACACGATATCCGGCAGCCTTTTTTACAGGCTCCTTGAAATCATAATACATTTCATATACTGACTGCACAGTGTCATCCTTTGCCACAGAAGTCATTACACCTTCACGCATGGTAAAATCACGGATGTAAGTACGGTATTCTGCATTATCTGATACAACTTCCGCAATAATATCTAACGCTCCCGCAACAGCCTCTTCTGCTGACGCAACACCTTTTTCTTCTGATACATAATCAGCAGCATCTTCTAACACTGGTCTCTTTGTCATCTGTAACTGTATTAAATCCGCAAGCCCTTGTAAGCCTTTTTCTTTTGCAATCGTAGCGCGAGTTCTACGTTTCTGTTTGTATGGACGATACAAATCTTCAACCGCTACTAATGTAGTTGCCTCTTTAATTTGTTTTTCCAACTCAGGAGTCAATTTCTCCTGTTCTCTAATACTTTCTAATACAGTCTCTTTTCTATCCTCCAGATTGCGAAGATATGTCAGTCTCTCACTTAATTTTCGGAGCACTTCGTCATTTAATGCTCCAGTCACTTCTTTTCGGTATCTGGCAATAAACGGTATCGTGCAACCTTCATCAATCAACTTAATGGTAGCTTCTACCTGACTTACTTTAATCCCTAATTCTTCCGCAATCAATTTTTCAATCATCATCTTTAACCCTCATTCACTATTTTTCTATAATCCCAGTGTAATCTTCTTGCCACTGGCTTCATAGGCACGATATGACACACCTGCCATATCAAACATCCGCTTGGATGCAATGGTAGATTCCGTATCAGCATACTTATCTGACAAATATACTACCTCTTTGATTCCACTCTGAATAATCGCTTTTGCACATTCATTACATGGAAACAACGTCGAATAACAGGTTGCCCCTTTCAAAGAACCGCCACTGTAATTCAAAATAGCATTCAATTCTGCATGGCAAACAAAAAAGTACTTATTTTCCAGTGCTGAACCCACTTTGCCCCAAGGCATCTTGTCATCATCACAACCTGATGGCATACCGTTATATCCCATGGATAAGATTTTGTTATGGTTGTCAACTATACATGCACCCACTTGTGTATTTGGATCCTTACTTCGTTCTGCCGACATCATAGCAATCCCCATAAAATATTGATCCCAACTTAAGTAATCTGCTCGTTTCATATTGTTATCCATATTGTATCCTCCTAACGTACCCTATGTTTTTATGCAAAAAGCACCTTCTCCATATCAGCCATTTCCAGTGTAGTCAATTTATCCACATCCATTTCTCCTGTCTCTAGCAGACGATTTGCCTGATGTGAAATCGCTTCTTCTAAATAATTTCTAACAGATCTGGCATTACCAAAATTCTCTGGTGGATTATCTAACAACGCCTGGAATCGTTCTACCAAATACGCTTTCGCCTCATCTGACAAATGATAATCCTGTTTACCAGCTTGGTATTCGAAAATAATCAACAACTCATCTGCTGTATAATCAGGGAAATTAATATATTTTGTGAATCTGGAACGCAAACCTGGATTCGCATCTAAGAATACGTTCATTTCTTTTTCATATCCCGCAGCAATTACAATCAAATCAGCTCGATTATCTTCCATAGATTTATTTAAAATATCGATTGCCTCTTGACCAAAATCACCTTCACCTTTGTTATTGGCCAATGCGTATGCTTCATCAATGAACAATACACCACCCTTAGCAGCATCCAAAACCTGTCTCGTCTTGACAGCAGTTTGCCCCATATACCCAGCAACTAAACCAGAACGGTCCACTTCCACCATCTGACCTTTGGAAAGAATTCCAAGAGCGTAATAAATCTTTGCCAAGATTCTGGCAACCGTAGTCTTACCCGTTCCCGGATTTCCCAAAAATACCAAGTGTCTGGATACTTCAGGTGCTTTTAATCCCTGTTCTTTACGAATCTTAGAAATCTTCAAAAGGTTGATAATATTACCAACTTCTTTTTTCACAGACTGCAATCCCGTTAATCCCATCAATTCTTCATACAAAGTATCAAGAGAAATATCCGGTGTCGGTTCTACAATCACGCCTTCAAACTCCACTTCAGCATCTTCTGCTTTTTCCGGAGTCTCGCCTTGCCGATATGGTAACACCACACGAGTATTTGCATCTGCCGTCTGAATCTGCTTTGTATAAACATCCAGCAAGATACCGTATTGCGTCAAGGCGTCTACTTCTTTCTGACATACATCTTTATTGCTGGCGATTAACGCTCTTCCCATATTGTAAAAGGTAGCATTATACAAACTCTTCAAATCAAAGGATTGCGTACCCATAGCATATTCAATACCACCACTTTGTCGTACAAAATATGGCAATGAACCTGGTACCTGCTTCAGATATTCATCCGTGTCCAGTTTATTCTTGGCAATATATCGATTTGCCGATGTAATATCAAAACTATACCCCAACATTTTATTGATGTAAGCGATTTCTTCCTTTTGAACATCACCATCCGCAATACTCAAATATAAGAGGAAATTTAACAAATCAATCTTCAGCAAATCCACAAGATTCACTGCACCTTTTGTTCGAATCAATTCCCCTTTTGCCATATTTTCAGTTTTTTTCAATAAGGTTTCAAATAAATTTTGAACAATACGGCTTTGCTTCATATACTTTCCCCATTCTAATTATTCTGAAAACAACTTAGTCATCATTTCGCATCCGTTTGCAACAAACACACCTGTCTCTTTTGCGCCCTTTTCATGATACAAAACAGAACTGTCTACTTGCTTGGAACTATCATATAACATATAAGGTACCGGGTCACTGGTATGTGTTCTCTTGCAAATCGGTGTTGGGTGATCTGGCAATACCAAAATACGAACCGCCTCACCACGTTTTTCAAACTCTTCCTTCACAATTTTAATTACTTTTGCATCTAAACTTTCAATCGCTTCTATCTTCTTTGGCAAACTTCCCTGATGCCCCATTTCATCCGGTGCTTCCACATGAATATATGCAAAATCATATCCATCTTCACAAAGAGCTTTTACTGCCGCCATAGCTTTACCCTGATAATTGGTATGCAAACCACCATTGGCACCTTCCACTTCAATGTTAGTCAATTCAGCACCAACTGCAATACCTTTTAACAAATCTACCGCCGAAATCATAACGCCCTTTTTATGATGTTCTGCTTCAAAAGATGTAAGTGCAGGTCTTGTACCGGCTCCCCAGAACCAAATAGAATTTGCCGGTTTCAATCCCTTATTTCTTCTCTCTACATTGATTGGATGATTCTCTAAAATGTCGTAACTCTTTTTCATCATATCATAAAGAGTCTGATCCTTAGGTAAATGCTCACCAATTCTTTGCCCCAATACATCATGAGGAGGAGTCAAGTCAATCACTTCACCATTGTCCCATATTGTTAAATGACGATAACTTGTGCCAACATAAAATTTATATTCCTCAGTTTCCAACTCTTTTTTTACTGCATCTAACAACACGGCAGCATCTTCTGTTGAAATCTCGTCAGAACTATGATCAATAATAGTTCTGTCCTCATAGGCAATACCATCTTCTTCACTAATCGTCACAATGTTGCATCTAAATGATATATCTGATGGTTTCATATCTACGCCGATACTTAAGGCTTCCAATGGAGAACGACCAGAATAGTATTTCTTTGGATCATATCCAATGACTGATAAATTTGCTGTATCACTACCAGGACTCATTCCTTCTGGAATTGTATGTACAAGTCCAATCTCAGATACCTTCGCCATCTCATCCATAGTTGGAGTTACGGCATGCTCTAGTGGCGTCTTTCCTCCAATCTCATCAATTGGATAATCTGCCATACCATCACCTAATACTACTACATATTTCATGTTTATATCCTCCTGCTTCATAATAGGAAATACCGCCGGACAAACGCCAGCGGTATCATAATTCATTAAAATGCAACTCTGATTGTACTCAATACATTATCAAACTTTGCAATAGCTTCCTTAAAGCTGCCCTCTGTCATTGTGTCTGTAATAAATGCTGTTTCTTCTGCAATACCAGCCGCCTTTACATAGATAACATTACCAAATGTTTCATTGATTAACTCCATGTCATCTAATTCATATCCAGATAAGCGTACAAAAAACTTATGCTTTGCATCATCAAAATTACCCAATGTTAATTTATCCGTATCCCAGATAGTCATCATGTTGTTATCCAAATTCTTTACGGCATCAACTACATCTGATACAACAGCACTGGCGGTTGGCAGTTTTCCTGCTCCACGTCCGTAGAACATAGCGTCATCCAACATATTTCCATGCACAAAAATGCCGTTAAATACACCATTTACATTGAATAATGGATGCTCCTTCTTAATCATCATCGGAGCAACCATGGCATATACAGCGCCATCTTCCTTCCAGCTGGTTCCAAACAACTTGATGGATGCCTGTAATTCCTTGGCATACTTAATATCCGTATCTGTAATCTTAGTAATACCCTCTGTATGTATATCTTCATAATCTACTTGCTTACCTGTCACAAGAGATGTAAGAATTGCAATCTTTCTACACGCATCATATCCTTCAACATCTGCCTCAGGATTACGCTCAGCATATCCCTTATCCTGTGCATCCTTTAACACAGTAGCAAAATCCGAACCATTGTCAGACATCTCTGTCAAAATATAGTTAGTGGTTCCATTTAAAATACCAGTAATCTCTGTGATATCATCTGCAGTTAAAGATGTGTTCAATGGACGAATAATTGGAATACCGCCACCAACACTTGCTTCAAACAAGAAATTAATATTCTTTTCCTTTGCAATTGCTAATAATTCAGCACCATGTTTTGCAACCAATTCTTTGTTAGAAGTACATACGCTCTTGCCAGCCTCCAAGCATTTTTTCACAAACTCATAAGCTGGATTCACGCCACCCATTACTTCAACAACAACCTGAACATCAGAATCTTCTAAAATCACATTAAAGTCGTGTACCAAAATCTTTTCAACAGGATCTCCCGGAAAATCTCTTAAATCTAATACATACTTAATGTTAATATCCTGACCTGATCTTTTATTTACAATATTCTGATTGGTATTGATTACTTCCACAACACCTGAACCAACTGTACCATATCCTAAGACTGCAATGTTTACCATTATTTTTCTCCCTTGTTTGTTAAATTTGATTTTGAGCAATCATATCCTCGATATTTGCAAGTTCGCCATCTGTGAGTATGTGTTCCACAGAAATGTTAATCACGATTCCTTTTGATGTATTGACAATACAATCAATATATGCAGTTTCATCGCTCTTAACCACCTGAGGAACAGGCAACACATCCTCATCTTCAATTGTCTCAATACCTTCAACGACATCCACTTCAAATCCGATTACAGTATTGCACACATACGTAATTAATAACTTGCCTTCTCCACGAAACTCGTCCTTACCAAAACGAGAACGCAGACTATAAACAGGAATAACATCCCCTCTTAGACTAATGATACCCTTAATATCTTCTGGACCATTTGGCACTGGAATAATAACATAGTTATCCTCAATCGCCTTAACAAAACGCAAATCCATACTATACCGTTCATTTTCTAATCCAAATACAATATACCTTGTTTCGCCCATCTTAGTCCTCCTCTTTTCCCAAATTAATCCACTTGAGATATGCATTGATGAATGGCTCAATCGTTCCATCTAAAACGCCCTGTACATTACTGATTTCCGTATTGGTTCTATGGTCTTTGACCATGGTATACGGCTGCATAACATAAGAACGTATCTGACTTCCCCAGCCATTATCCACAACTTCACCTCGGATATCAGAAATCTTTTCCATATTTTCCTGCTGTTTCATCAGATACAACTTAGATGCCAGCATTTTCATGGCCTTATCCTTGTTTTGATGTTGTGAACGCTCATTTTGACATTGTACAACTACACCTGTCGGAATATGTGTAATTCTAATAGCAGACGACGTTTTGTTTACGTGCTGACCGCCGGCACCAGATGCCCGATACGTGTCAATTCGCAAATCCTCATCCCGAATTTCCACCTCAATGTCATCCGGTAAATCCGGCATAACATCGCAGGATGCAAAGGATGTTTGTCTCTTGCCTGCTGCATTAAACGGAGAAATGCGAACCAGACGGTGTACGCCTTTTTCAGATTTTAAATATCCGTATGCGTTTTCTCCATTAATTTGTACGGTAACCGATTTGATACCAGCTTCTTCACCTTCCAGATAATCTAAAACCTCTGTCTGAAAGCCGTGTTTGTCAGCCCATCGCATGTACATACGATACAACATTCCGGACCAATCACAGGATTCTGTTCCGCCGGCACCTGCATGCAATGTTAACACTGCATTGTTTTTATCAAACTCTCCTGATAGCAATGTGTTAATTCGCAGTTCTTCAAAATCCTCCACAAAGCTATCTAGCATAGGACCAATCTCAGCCACTAATTCTTCATCATCTTCTTCAATAGCCATGATAATCATAGTCTCTATGTCTTCATATTCAGTACGAACTGTCTCATATCGAGCCAACTCATCCTTCATATTTTTTACTAATTTCATGACCTCCTGTGAATGTGTAATATCATCCCAGAAGCCTGGCTGTTCCATCTCATTTTCGTATTTTTCTATCTCATTTTTCTTGTTGTCGATGTCAAAGTGAATCCCTCACTTCAGCCAGCGGTGTCTTGTACTCAGAAAGTGTATATTTATACTGATCTAATTCAAGCACCGAAATCACCTCTTTCAAATGAATTTGTTGTGTTATTTTCCACAACACTGCTTATACTTTAATCCACTTCCGCATGGACATGGATCATTTCTTCCAACCTTTGCGGCCTTTTTCACAGGTCCCTTCTTAACAGAATCATCTTTGTTTGTTCCTGTTACCTTTGCAACCTGTTCTCTCTCTACCTTTTGTTCAATCTTAACATGCATCAACGCTCTTACTGTATCTTCACGAATCGCATCTGTCATAGACTGGAACATATCATAACCAGCAAACTTATATTCCACAACAGGATCTCTCTGGCCGTATGCCTGTAATGTAATACCCTGTCGAAGCTGAACCATATCATCGATATGATCCATCCATTTTCTATCAATTACTTTCAAAAGAATGACACGTTCAAGTTCTCTAATATGCTCTGGCTCAGGGAATTCTGCTTCTTTCTCCTCATAAAGTTTAATTGCAGATTCCTTCAAACGCTGAATCAAATCCTTAACACGTCCGCGCTTCTTCTCTTCCTCAGTCAAACGAACCGGTTCAATTGGAATCAATGGTGTTAACAACTGATTGAGTTCCTGTAAATCCCATTCCTCAACAGACAATTCATCTGAAATACACTGATTTACACAACCTTCTACTGTTTCAGTAATCATCTTACAGATAACATCACGCATGCTTTCACCGTCTAATACACGACGACGCTCGGCATAAATAATCTCTCTTTGCTCGTTGTTGACCTGATCGTAATCCATCAAATTCTTACGAATGGCAAAGTTATTACTCTCAATCTTCTTCTGTGCTTTTTCAATGAAGTTTGTAATTGTCTTATGCTGAATCTCTTCACCCTCGGCAATATTAAGCGTATCATAAATAGACATTAATCGCTCTGAACCGAAGAGTCTCATCAAATCATCTTCCAAAGAAAGATAGAACTTTGATTCACCCGGATCACCCTGACGTCCGGCACGACCACGAAGCTGATTATCAATACGTCTTGACTCATGTCTCTCAGTACCAATAATCTTTAAACCACCAAGTTCTTTGACACCATCACCAAGTTTAATATCAGTACCACGACCAGCCATGTTAGTTGCAATTGTAACAGCACCCATCTGGCCAGCCTGTGCAACAATCTCAGCCTCTAACTCATGGAACTTCGCATTCAACACTTTATGATCAATACGTCTCTTTGTTAATAACTTAGATAACTCTTCTGAGGACTCAATTGTAATCGTACCAACCAAGACTGGTTGTCCCTTTTCATTTGCCTCAGCAATCTCATCTACAATCGCTTTTAATTTCTCTTTCTTAGTCTTATAAATAGAATCATCGCGATCGATACGCTGAACAGGAAGATTCGTAGGCACAACGATAACATCCATACCATAAATCTCTCTGAATTCCTGCTCCTCTGTAAGCGCGGTACCAGTCATACCAGCTTTCTTGTAATACTTATTGAAGAAGTTCTGGAATGTAATGGTTGCAAGAGTCTTGCTTTCTCTCTTAACCTTTACATTCTCCTTTGCTTCAATCGCCTGATGTAATCCATCAGAATAACGTCTACCAGGCATAATACGACCGGTAAACTCATCAACGATTAACACTTCATCATCCTTAACAACATAATCCTTATCTCTGAACATCAGATTATGTGCACGTAAAGCAAGGATAATGTTGTGCTGAATCTCCAAATTCTCTGGATCTGCCAGGTTCTCGATGTGGAAGAACTGCTCCACTTCCTTGACACCCTGTGCAGTAAGCATAACCTGCTTATCTTTTTCATTTACAAGGAAATCGCCATCTTCTTCGATATCTACACGCATAAGCAAGTCCATCTTAGAAATCTCACCATCAGACGAACCTCTCTTCATTCTTCTTGCTAAATAATCGCACATCTTATAAAGTTCAGTAGACTTACCACTCTGACCGGAAATGATAAGCGGAGTACGTGCCTCATCAATTAATACGGAATCGACCTCATCCACGATGGCATAATGCAATTCTCTCTGAACCAACTGTTCCTTGTATATAACCATATTGTCACGCAAATAATCGAAACCTAATTCGTTATTGGTAACATATGTGATATCACAATTATATGCCTCTCTACGCTCATCATTAGTTGAACTATTCAAAATTACGCCAACCTTCAAGCCTAAAAATTCATGCACCTGTCCCATCCACTCAGCATCACGCTTTGCAAGATAATCATTGACAGTTACAATGTGCACACCCTTTCCCTCTAATGCATTCAAGTATGCTGGAAGTGTTGACACCAAAGTCTTACCCTCACCAGTACGCATCTCAGGAATACGGCCCTGATGCAAAATAACACCACCGATTAACTGTACGCGATAATGCTTCATATGCAATGTTCTCGCAGCAGCTTCTCTGACGGTAGCAAATGCCTCTACTAAAATATCATCTAAAGTTTCACCTTCAGATAATCTCTTTTTAAACTCATCAGTCTTCGCTCTTAACTCTGTATCTGAAAGTTTCTGCATTGTCTCATCAAGAGCTTCAATCTTATCTACAATCGGATTGATACGCTTTAATTCTTTTTCGCTATGCGTACCAAAAATCTTCTCAAAAATTCCCATTTCAAATCTCCTACTTATTTCTCAAATTCACATACATGTGTATTGTATCATTTTCATGTTGGATAGGCAAGCAAATCGTTGTCACTGCTTACTTTCCAGCTGTTTCACCACATACTCTTTCATAGTGAAATTTTCCCAGCCTTTTCCAATCAATCGACTAGAATCCAACTCAGCCTCTAGACACCAGATTTCCATCTGCTCTGTATACTGTTCTGAGGCATATATCGTCTGTTCCTGTTGCATTTGAGTTGCAGCATATTCCTGGTCATCGGCAGAAATCAGTTGAAATACATTATAACCATATACTGTTTCAACCACTCCGCTGATATCGCCATCCTGCATACTTAATACTGCATCCAAATACACTTTGGAATCATAATTTTCAATATCACCGTAGATATCACTGGCTGTCACATCTGTAGACATCTCTTCCGCAATATCCTCTAAAGACTTTCCCGTCCGGGAAAGTTCAAGTGCTTTCATGGCAAGCGCATACTTCTGTTCCTTTGTGGCAGCATTTACCATTCGGATGGAACCATCCTCATTCAACTTCATAGTGCCATCTGCATTAGTATCCACCGTTGAAAACAACAGATTGTAAGTGTGAAAGAACTTACGCCCCTCTTCTTCACTTTTGAAGGTTTGCGTTTTTAGTTTGTTTGCCAGATACTGTTCAGTCAGTACACGCTTCACCAGTTTATCTTCCACTTCATATTGCTCTAGATAATCAGCGAGCGTTGTAATCGTCGAGGTAACCTGCGCATCAATCTCTGTCCGCTCATCATCTGTCAGCGTAACACCATGTTGATTTGCACAAATATACATTACCTTCGTATCAATAATATATTGTTTTAATTGTTCTTTGTAATACTCTTCATATGATGTAGTACCGTCATACATCTCATACAACATATCCACATTGGAAATATGATAATTCATGGCATACTGCAATGCATAAAATGCCAATTCATCTGTATATACAGTTTCATTACCAATGGTAAATACCTTCTTTTTCTTGCCTGCTAGCACAGCCCACAAAACTGCAAGCACCAAAGCTGCAATCAAGAACCAAATGGCACACACAACCCATTTCTTTAATTTTCTTTTCCGTCTTTTTTTCTGGTTAGCCATATATACTCCTTATCGGATATTCATAAAACTACAATATCTCATAGATATTATAGTATAGCATATACATTTTTTGATTGCAAACAAAAGAGACACCCGAAGGTGCCTCTTTCATATCACATATGATTAGTTGTTAATTAACTTATCTTCTTCATTGTTCCAGCTGTAAAGCTTACGAATCTCAGCACCAACCTTCTCTGATGGATGCTCAGTAGCTAACTTACGCATAGCCTTGAAATGAACCTGACGACCAGCACCAGACATATCTAATAAGAATTCCTTTGCGAAAGAACCATCCTGAATGTCAGAAAGAACCTTCTTCATAGCCTTCTTAGTCTCATCTGTGATAATCTTTGGTCCAGTGATGTAATCACCATACTCAGCTGTGTTAGAGATAGAGTATCTCATACCCTCGAAACCACTCTGGTAAATTAAGTCTACGATTAACTTCATCTCATGGATACACTCAAAGTATGCATTACGTGGGTCATAACCAGCCTCTGTTAATGTCTCGAAACCAGCCTGCATTAATGCACAAACACCACCACAAAGTACAGCCTGCTCACCGAAAAGGTCTGTCTCTGTCTCAGTTCTGAAATCTGTCTCAAGAACACCAGCTCTTGCACCACCAATTGCAGCAGCATAAGCCAATGCCATATCCTGAGCCTTGCCTGTAGCATCCTGATGTACAGCAACAAGACAAGGAACACCCTTACCTACCTGATACTCTGAACGAACTGTATGACCAGGTCCCTTTGGAGCGATCATAGTAACGTCAACATCACTTGGAGGTGTGATACAACCAAAATGAACGTTGAAACCGTGAGCGAACATTAACATATTACCTGCCTCAAGGTTTGGCTCAATATCCTTCTTATATAAATCAGCCTGTAACTCATCGTTAATCAAAATCATGATGATATCAGCCTTCTTTGCAGCTTCTGCAGCTGTAAATACTTCAAAGCCCTGCTTCTCAGCCTTAGCCCATGACTTACTTCCTTCGTATAAGCCGATGATAACGTTGCAGCCTGACTCCTTTGCATTCAATGCATGTGCATGACCCTGGCTACCATAACCAATAACGGCGATAGTCTTGCCATCTAATAATGATAAGTTACAATCTTCCTGGTAAAAAATCTTTGCCATTTCTTTTCTTCCTCCTAAAATATATGTAGTACCATCTGCGCCATCGCTACAGACAATTACTCATCAAAATTACCTCTTGGTAAACCGGTTAATCCGGTTCTTACCATCTCTGTTACCTTGAATCCGTCTAACAGTTTAATAAACGCATCTACCTTATTCACGTTACCTGTAATCTCAATCATAAGAGAATCTACTGCAACGTCAACAATCTTCGCACGGAATACATCAGCAATCGCAATAATCTGCTGCTTCTCTTCCTTGCTTGCTGCTACTTTGATTAACACAAGCTCACGACAAACAGATACGCCATCCTTTAATTCTTTTACTTCAACCACATCAACAAGCTTTAAAATCTGCTTTTCAATCTGGTCTAATATTCTGTCATCACCACGTACAACAACTGTCATACGGGAAAACTTTGGATCCTCTGTCTCGCCTACAGTTACACTATCAATATTATAACCTCTTCTGGCAAACAGGCCGGATACACGTCCCAAAACACCAGCGGTGTTTTCAACTAATAATGAGAGCACTCTTCTTTTCATACTATCACCTTTCTCATTTTGAATAATTGCTGACTGTCATTGTACCAATTCTGTCTAACCTTGTCAACGATTTACCTAGGAAAAACCCAAGGCTACAAGAGTTTTTCAACTAATTTCACCGCATCAGCTGCATCTGTGGAGTAACCAGAAGCACCAATTTCTTCACAGAACTCTTGTGTAATAACAGCTCCACCAATCATTATCTTGATATCCACTTTTCTTTCCTTCACTCTATCCACCACATCCTTCATACGCATCATGGTAGTTGTCATTAGTGCAGAAAGCGCAATGATCTGAGCCTGATTTTCCAGTGCCGCATCAATGATATCATCAGCAGGAACATCTTTACCCATATCGATTACTTTATAACCATAATTCTTTAACATCAAAGCAACCAAATTTTTGCCAATATCATGAATATCTCCCTCAACGGTGGCTATCACGATAGTTGCCTTTTCATCTCCTGTTCTATCTGCCAACAAAAGCGGTTCTAATTTTTCGATTGCTAGTTCCATAGTCTCTGCGCTGGCTATTAACTGTGGCAGGAAATAAATCTTTTTATTAAACAATTCTCCAACTTCGTTAATTGCAGGGATTAACATATCATCAATGATAGATTGTGGCTTTGCACCTTCTGAAAGCAATAGTTCTACATCTTCTATTATCTTGCTTTTCTTTCCCTTTAAAACATCTTCCACAACAACGGGACGGTCTTGCTTATCTGCTTTTGCATCAGTCGCCATGCCTGCATCCAGTTCTCCTGCCTGCTCTCGAAGCTGATTCATCCGATTGATATATCGAACATCAGCAGTATCTTTGTTGAGTAACAAATCAGACGCATATGCCGCATTAACCAACATGTCCTGCGAAGGATTTGCAATCGCCATGGTAAGTCCCGCCTGAATTGCCATCGTTAAAAATGCAGTATTCACATTGATTCGCTCAGGCAAACCAAAAGAGATGTTGGAAAGTCCACATACCGTAGCCAATTCCAATTCATTTTTGCAATAGGAAATCGTCTCTAAGGTTTCGATGGCCGCCATCTTATTGGCTCCAACCGTTGTAACCAAACCATCCACAATCATATCTTCCTTGGTAAAGCCAAGTCTAAATGCCTCTTCCATAACAGTATGAATAATGCTAATCTTTTCATCTTTTGATTTTGGCAATCCTTCATCTGAAAGCGGAAGCAACACAAACATTGCACCATATTTTTTCGCAATTGGTAACAGTTTTTCGAATTTTTCTTTTTCCAAAGAAATGGAATTGATCAAGGCACGACCCGGATACTCTCGAAGCGCTGCTTCTATAATATCCACATGACTACAATCAATACAAAGAGGTAAATTCACCAAACTGCCTACCTCATGAAGCACTTTGATGAGCATCTCCTTCTCGTCGATGCCATTCATGCCCATGTTGATATCTAACACAGAAGCACCTAATTGCTCTTGTTCCTCTGCCATGGTAAGAACCATGTCTAGTTTTCCTTCTCGCAACTCTGCCTGCAATTTTTTCTTTCCGGTAGGATTGATTCGTTCTCCAACCACCATAAATGGACCATTTAAATCGATTTCCACAGTCTGACGCTCAGAGCTTAACACTCTGCGCTTTACAGTATTTATCTCTGGAATATCCATAGTCTTTACCTGTCTGGAAAGCGCCGCAATATGCTTTGGAGTTGTTCCACAACAGCCACCCACAATATTCGCACCAGCCTCCACCAGTTTTCTGCCTGCAGCAGCAAAGGCCTCTGGTGTCATTTCATAAATCGTAGCACCATCTACCAACACAGGCATACCTGCATTTGGCTTTGCCATAATCGGAATATTGGCATATTCCTTCATCTCTGAAATAATCGGAACCATTTCTTCCGGTCCTGTTGAACAGTTAACACCAACAACATCCACTCCCAAGGACTGCAAAGTTACCACTGCAGTCTTAGGGTCTGTTCCATAAAGTGTACGACCATTTTCCTGGAAGGTAAGGCTCGCCATAATCGGCAAATCGCAAATCTCACGAATGGCAATCACCGCAGCTCTCGTTTCAGCAAGACTCATCATTGTCTCCACTACAAACAAATCCACGCCAGCTTCCAGCAAATAACCGGCCTGTTCTTTATAAATGTCAATTAACTCTTCCATGCGAAGTTTGCCCATTGGATACAACATCTGACCAGTCATTGTTAAATCACCGGCCACATATCCTCTATTACCTTCCTTCGCAATCGCCTCTTTAGAAAGAGCAACTAATTCCTTGTTGATTGTCTCAATCTGATCCACCAAGCCATACTCTGCCAATTTAATCCGATTGGCAGAAAAGGTTGGTGCATACAAAATGTTAGTTCCGGAACAGATGTATTCTCTCTGTAAAGTAATCATGGTTTCCGGATGCTTCAAAATCCACTCTTCCGGACAAACACCCACTGGCATACCCGCCTTTTGCAAGTTGGTTCCAGTAGCACCATCTAAAACTATAATATGACTATTTAAAAGACTTCTAAATTCTTCCTTTGTCATGATTACCTCCTGCTTATTCTACAATCGAATCTTTGTTGGTTTTGCATCTCTCTTTGAAAGTTTGAATCTGGTTACCTGTACTGTCTTTTCCTGCATGGTAACCTCATCCTGCGTATCTGCCACATAGGCATGTCGAAGCAAATCTCCCTCTGAAAGTTTCATACCTCTTACACCGGCAGCAGTCTTCTTCTGAAGCGGAATTTCTTCCATCTTGAACCGAAGAACAAAGCCATTTTCAGACTCTAATAATACATCTGACTTATCAGATACCGCCACTGCAACCAGGCGAATATCTTTCTTATATGCATCTATCAGTTTCTTTGCAGAAACAAATTCGGAGCCATCTACTAATTTCACTAAACCTGTCTCGGATGCGAAGAACAATTTCTGATCTGCAATATCCTTTTCAGGAATCATCAACAATATCTCATCCTGTGAATCCAAACCACAAAGCGTATCCAAAGGCACACCCTTTTCTTTGTATTTTGTACATGGAATTGCAGACGCCTTTACCGCAGCACGTTTTGAGGTGCCGGTAAATACATAAAGCTTATCTGTATTCATGATTGGAATACAAGCACGGAAGTCCTTAGCAATGCTTTCCTGGTTTCTCTGATAGGTTGCCTCATCTACAAGTTTAATGTAATGGAAGCGGTCAACCAACGCATAGTAAAGTTGCTCCTTAACAGCCTCTTTTGCAACAACAACTTCCTCTAAATCATTCAATCTGGTCTTTCTTTCACTTGCGTATGTTTCCTTTACTTCCTTCAAGTCCCGCTTAATCTGATTCTTCATCTTGCGGTCACTTTCCAAAAGCCCTTCGTATAATGCAATATTCTTTCTAGCCTGGTCCAATTCCTTCTTCAATAAATCAAGTTCCAAACCAATCAAACGGGAAAGTTTCATATCTAAAATCGCATCCGTCTGTCGTTCTGTAAAGCAAAGCTGTTTCGCATCTGCCTCAGAACCCTTAAAACGGAATTTAATCTTATCTGTCTTACCATACATGAGACATTCCTTTGCATCCGCTCTCTTTTGAGAACCACGAAGAATCTCGATAATCAAGTCAATGACATCCACAGCCTCAATTAAGCCTGACTGAATCTCCTCTTTGTCTCTTTCCTTCTGCAATAAATGCTCATATTTATTCTTGTATAACTGCAACTGATACTTATGGAATTCCGAAAGCACCAGTTTTAGCGGACACTGTCTTGGCGCACCATTTACAATGGCAACCATATTTAGGCCATATGTATCTTCTAATTTTGCCTGCTTGTAAATCAAACTCTTGATACGCTCAACATTGGCTCCCTTTTTCAATTCAATCACAATACGGATACCATCTTTACCAGACAAATTCTTAATGTCAGTAATATCCGCTGCAGTTTTATCACGAACCATATCTGCAATCTTAGTCATGAACTTATCAATACTACCAATCATCGTTGGTGGTATTTCTGTTACAACCAGATTCTTCTTTCCATATCCCGCATCCTCTTCTACCAAAGTACCACGGACACGAATACGGCCTTTACCTTCTTCATAGGCGGCTACCAAATCTGCCTGGTTGGCAATCTGACCACCTGTGGCAAAATCCGGTCCCTTAATATACTCCATCAATCCAGCAGTATCAATCTTTGGATTATCCATATATGCCATAAGGCCATCTATTATCTCACCCATGTTGTGAGTAGGAATCTTACAAGCCATACCAACAGCAATACCTTCGCTACCTGTAAGAAGAAGTCCTGGTATTGCAACCGGAAGTGTTTCCGGTTCTTTTTCAGTATTTTCGTAATTATCTCTAAATACAACAGTTCCCTTATCTAAATCCTTAATATAAAGGTCAGTCACAATCTGCGCCAGTCTCGCTTCTGTATAACGCATAGCAGCCGGACCGTCACCTTCGATGGAACCAAAGTTACCGTGTCCGTCAATCAAAGGAAAGGCATAGAGCCAATCTCGCTCTAAATGTACCATTGCCTCGTAAATCGAAGAATCACCATGAGGATGAAAGCGACCCATGGTATCACCCACTATACGGGCAGACTTTCGATATGGTTTGTCGCTGGTAATCCCCAGCTTACTCATATCGTAAATAATCTTACGCTGTACTGGTTTTAAACCATCCCTAATATCCGGGAGGGCTCTATCTGTAAGGACGCTGACAGAGTAATCCAGATAGGATTGCTGCATCTCGTCCGAATAGGTTACATCTATAATATTCTCCATAATGACCCTCCTATAAATCTACGGTAGCATACACTGCATTCTGTTCAATAAACGCACGTCTCGGTGGAACCTCTGAGCCCATCAGCATAGAGGTTATCTGATTCGCAGTAATACTGTCTTCAATCTCCACACGTTTCATCTTTCGAACAGAAGGGTCCAGTGTTGTCTCCCAAAGTTGGCTGGCATCCATTTCACCAAGACCTTTATAACGTTGCAATCCGATGGTTCCTTTATGCTTCTTCTTAAAGTCTTCTAATTCTCTGTCATTATATAAGTATGTAAACTTGCCATTATGCTCCGCTCTATAAAGTGGTGGCATGGCAATATACACATGTCCCTGATAAATAAGTTCCGGCATAAAACGATAGAAAAATGTCAGAAGCAATGTAGAAATATGCGCACCATCCACATCCGCATCTGTCATAATTACTATCTTGTCGTACTTCAATTTAGAAATGTCAAAATCATCCTGAATACCTGTACCAAAAGCAATAATCATGGATTGAATTTCTGCATTTTCCAAAACCTTGTTAAGGGACTGCTTTTCAACATTCAAAATCTTACCACGAATTGGCATAATCGCCTGGGTTCTTCTGTCTCTTGCCATCTTCGCTGAGCCGCCGGCAGAATCACCCTCAACGATAAAAATTTCACATTCCTTAGGGTCATTGGATTCCTGACGGGCTAGCTTGCCATTTCCCTCAAATGCAAACTTCTTATCATTCAGATTAATCTTTGCTTTCTCTTCATTCTTTCTTCTGTTCGCAGCCTTCTGTGCACAGTCAATCACGGTCTTTAACTGTTCTAAATTTCTATCAAAATAGAGCTGTGCCTTTTCAACTACCATGGCTTCCGAAGCTTTTAAGGCATCCTGATTGTCCAGTTTTGTCTTTGTCTGACCTTCAAATCTTGGTTCTGGATGCTTCACTGCGATAACACAGGTCATACCATTTCTAGTGTCATTACCGGTATAATTCACATCCTTATCCTTTAACACACCAAGTTCTCTGGCATACTGGTTAATAATCTTTGTAAATCCAGTCTTGAAGCCCTGTAAATGTGTACCGCCTTCAGCAGTATGAATGTTATTACAGAAGCCTAATACATTATCTCCCGGCTCACCTGTATAGGCAAAGGCAGCCTCCAATTCCATACCGTCACGATTATCATGAATATATACAATCTCCGTCAATGGTTCAAATTCGGTAATCAAATCCTGCACGAATCCCTTTAGTCCATCCGGTTCATGATATACGATAGTCTCCTCATCATCTCTTGCATTTGTAAAATGAATTGTCAAATTCGGATTCAGATAAGCGGTCTCATGCAGACGTCTCTTGATACTGGATACCTTAAATTTCACCGTATCAAAAATGGTTGCATCCGGCTTAAAGGTAATCTTTGTGCCCTTCTTTCTTGTCTTTCCAGTTACAGGAAGCAAGCCATCCACCAATTCAGCAACAGGCACACCCTGCTCATAACGGTCATAATGAATCTTGCCATCTCTAAATACTTCAACCTCTAAATACTCAGACAACGCATTTACCGCTGAGGAACCGACACCGTGCAAACCGCCAGACACCTTATAGGCACCACTATCAAACTTACCTCCGGCATGCAGAGTGGTCAAAATCACACGGACCGCAGGCACACCCTTTGCATGCATGTCTACAGGGATACCTCGACCATTATCTTCCACCGTGGCTGTACCATCTTTATTAATGGTAACATGTATCTCATCGCAATATCCTGCTAGATGCTCGTCCACACTATTATCCAAAATCTCATATACTAAATGGTTTAAGCCCTTCACCGACGTCGAACCAATATACATTCCCGGACGTTTTCTGACAGGGTCTAAGCCCTCCAATGTTTCAATATCCTTTGCACTATATGAAGCCATACAGTTCCTCCTCCAACAACTTAATAAAACACTACATTTTGTGGCAGACCAAACGTTCGCCACATATCTTGTTATTATAAACGAAAGCATAAAAAATAGCAACTGAAAAGGGAGACCTGCACGCAGTCTCCCAAAATTTCATATTTTCGGCAAAATCAAAGTAAACTTACTACCCTTACCAATCTCACTCTCTATTTCGATTGTTCCACCATGTTTCTTTGCCACCTTCATAGCCAACGTGAGTCCAAGACCAAATCCCTCTGAGTTCCTTGATTTCTCGGCTCTATAATAATACTCAAATATCTTTTCATAATCCTCTTTTGCGATACCACAACCAAAATCCTCAACTGTGACATAGATGGTATTCTCCCGACATCCACTGTATACATGAATCTCTGAATCATCCGGACTATACTTCATAGCATTTGACACCAGATTGCGGATTGCCATAGTAATCAATCCAATATCCACCTTTGTGATTGCTTCTTGTAAATGATATTGAAATACTTGTTTTCCTTCAGACAAATCCTCGGCATCCTCGCATACAGATTCCACAATATCCACCAAATCTACTTCTTCCAAGTCTAATTTGGTTTTATCCTGGTCAATTCGCGATAGATGAATTAACAATTCAATCATACCGTTCATGCGGTTTGTCTGACTTTCGATAATGGAAAATGCCTCTTTCGTTTCAGCATCCAATTGATCAAAATTCTTCTCTTTTGTTAGTTGGCATTGGGCACGGATTACCGCTACCGGCGTGCGAAGTTCATGAGAAACATCCCCATTAAATTGTTCCTGTCTACGAAGTAAATGCTCTGTTTTATCCAAAAGATTATTATATGCATTGATAAGCGTATCCATTTCATAAAAGTATCCCTCGTATTCAATACGCTTTGAATAATTCAAATCCTTTTCGATATCCGCAGCCTGCTCACACATTTTTTGCATTGGTTTCGAAATACGTTTTCTTAAATAGAACCCAAACAACACCAAAGCCAACGCCATAATGATGAGCAGCACATAAAAGGTTTCCTCAATTTGATGATAAACGGTGTCAACATCCTTCTTATTGACGATTCCCCGCACATAGTATCTATGTTTATCATCATTCAAATAATACTTTTTATTCCTATCGAATACAAAATACTGTTCTTCACCACAAGTAACACTATGAATACCTAATTTCGGCTGAACCTCCACATCCATATTAAAGTTCTCTGGAAAATCACCGTCCAGCCAGTTGCCATATTCATCTAGTACGACAACATAGTACTCTTCTTTTTTTATGCGAAATGTTTCAGGAATACGAGGCATTCCATCTGTAATCTCAACAGAATTCACCACCTGTCGCATCAATGTATTTAATTCTCTTCGCACGGCTTCCTGTGTTGCCAATTCTACCAAATGATTTACTACCACTAGCATAGCAATCGCAATTACTAAAAACACGACCGCACACCAAAGCCATAAAAACTTTGCAGTTGTTATCTTTTTTCTTCCTTGTCGCATTTTAATATGTATCCTACTCCTCTAATAGTCTGAATCATCTTCACATAATAATCTGCATCAATTTTCTTACGCAAATACCGTATGTACACATCCACTACATTGGAAGATGTTTCGTTCCCAACACTCCATATATTATCCTCAATCTGCTGTCTAGTTACCACCATATTCTGATTACGAATCAAAAACACTAAAATCGCAAATTCTTTTGGAGATAAGGCAATCTTCTTTCCTTCTCTGGTTACTGTCTGGGTATTGATATCCACCTCAAGACTGCCGCAGCGATAAACATTTTCTTTTACTCCGGTTTGTTTGCGCATCATTACACGTAGTCTTGCCATCAATTCCGAAAACTCAAATGGCTTTACCATATAATCATCAGCGCCAATATCCAAACCTTTTACGATATCATCTGTCTCATCCTTCGCAGATAAAAACATAACCGGAGTCTGTACCCCTTGTTCTCGCATTTTTCTTAACACTTCATACCCATCCATCTGCGGAAGCATGATATCCATAATAACGCCGTCATATTCCGCCAACAAAAGATAATCTAATGCCGCCTGACCATCATAACAACTATCCACACAATAGTTTTCCAGTTCCAACCTTTGGGTTATGATTTTATTCATATTTTTCTCATCTTCTACTACCAATATGCGCAATGCCGTCACCTCTTCAAAAAAATCAGATGTTATGTAACACAACTACCCACATTAAGATATCATTATAACATTAAAGACCCATTAAATAAAAGTAAAAAGGGATTGTCTTGCGACAACCCCTTTTACTATCTATTATGAAATTATATCTATGTTAGATTAACGACTTGTACAATGCAGTAATGTCCTCTACCGAAGTTTCCTTTGGATTACCCGGACGACAAGCATCGTCATATGCTGACTGTGCGAGGAATGGAATATCCTCTTCTTTCACAATCTCCTTTAAATCTGTTGGGATTCCAACGTCAATCGATAACTGTTTTACCGCATCTATAGCAGCCTTTCTATACTCTTCCTGGCTCATATTCTCTGTGCCCTGAACACCCATAGCCTGCGCAATATACTTATACTTATCGCCTGTTGCCTCTGCATTGTATTCCATAACCGTAGGAAGAATAATCGCATTTGCAACACCGTGAGGAGTATCATATAAAGCACCTAATGGATGTGCCATAGAGTGCACAATGCCAAGTCCAACATTAGAGAAGCCCATACCTGCTACATACTGGCCCAGTGCCATATCTGCTCTACCTTCTTTGGTATTCGCAACAGCACCTCTCAACGAACGTGCGATAATCTCAATTGCTTTCAAATGGAACATATCTGAAAGTTCCCAAGCGCCAGCTGTTATGTAACCCTCAATAGCATGTGTTAATGCATCCATTCCGGTAGCGGCCGTCAAGCCTTTTGGCATACTTTCCATCATATCCGGATCCACAAAAGCCACAACAGGAATATCGTGCGGATCAACGCAAACCATCTTACGGTTCTTCTCTACATCTGTAATAACATAGTTGATAGTAACTTCTGCTGCTGTACCTGCTGTCGTTGGAACAGCCAGGATTGGTACGCTCTTATTCTTGGTATCTGCAACACCCTCTAAACTACGAACATCTGCGAACTCTGGATTCGCAATGATAATGCCCACTGCCTTTGCAGTATCCATAGATGAGCCTCCGCCAATCGCAATGAGGTAATCAGCCTCTGCGGCTTTGTACGCAGCTACACCAGCCTGAACATTCTCTATCGTAGGATTCGGTTTGATATTTGAATATAACTCGTAGGTTAAATTGGCACCATCTAACACGTCCAACACCTTCTTGGTAACTCCGAACTTTACCAAATCAGGATCCGAACAAACCAATGCCTTCTTAAGGCCACGTGCTTTTACCTCATCCGCTATACTCTGAATCGCTCCAGCTCCGTGATAGGATGTCTCGTTCAATATGAATCTGTTTGCCAATTTTATCCTCTCCTTTCAAAAATTACATTAACTCCTTGCTGTCCAGAATAATGGTAAAGGGGCCATCATTCAACAGCTCTACCTTCATGTCTGCGCCGAAGCTGCCATGTTCTACCACATCGATGTGCTTTTCACACTCTGCAATAACGTACTCATATAGTGTATTCGCCAATTCTGCTCCGCCAGCCTTTGTAAATGATGGTCGATTACCCTTTTTACAATCGGCATACAAGGTAAATTGAGAAACAATCAACAACTCACCATCCACGTCCTTTAACGCTAAATTGGTCTTTCCCTCTGCATCTCGAAAAATTCGCATATTCACAAGTTTGCTAATTAACTTGTCTGCAATCTCCTTCGTATCTTCACTTTCCACACCAACCAGAACCAAAAAACCTTTGCCGATTCTGCCGATGCATTCACCTTCTACAGTAACCGATGCATGGGCTACACGCTGTACTACAAATCTCATGACTTAACTCCCTCGCTATAGACTATATTTTACCATACAACTCGCAATTAATCAACCAAATTGTTGATAATATTTGTATTTTATTTCCTAATTTTCAATTAAATTGTGCATATTTTTAATAAAATTCAAACAATTATAAAGAATGACTCCACACATAGCAATATGCTTGCGTTCTAGCTGCAAAAAACTCCGTTTTCAGCAGTTTCTTTACCTCTTCTTTGGTAAACCATCCAGCTTCAATTTCCTCCAATGTAGAAGTACTTGGGGCAAAATCACCTCCGGCAACACCAACAACACAAATATTCTTTTCATTGGAAAATCCCACTGCACTGTAGCTTGCACCGATAACATCCTTTACTTCAAGTACATCCAAACCAGTCTCTTCCTTTAATTCTCTTCTCGCACTTTCTAATGGTTCCTCACCTGGGTCAATCAGTCCCGCAGGGAAGTTGTAAACAAAACCTCCAACAGCCATGCGATACTCCTTATTCAACAACACTTTTTCTCCGGTTTCGTCGTGCATTATCAAAACTACCGCATCTACCTCGTGATTGGATAACTTCTCGTAGGAATCCAACGCTTTATCTCGGCTAATGATTTCATATATCTTTTCCTGTCCGTCTACTGTCTCATAAGTGAGATTGTATCTGGTTATAAAATTACCCTCATGAATCTTTTCAATACCCTTAAATTCCATAATTGCCTCCTAAAAATGAATAATTCATTATATCACAGGAAAACAAAACAGGCTACTTCCTTCAGTAGCCTGTTTCATCATTCTAATTTGTCTTTATTGTCTTTGACTTGGACCAGGAAGAATAAATATTCTTACTCTTTCCATTTACCTTCACAGTCTTATAAGTGCGCACACGCACATAATAGGTTTTATTTGGGGATAACGATTTCACAGTCTTTGATACAGCGCTATTCTTTTTTACCGTTATCTTAGTCGCATTTTTAAAACTCTTATTGGTCGCATACTGCAATTGATATCCAGACACCTGCTTTGTCTGTTTCTTCCAAGTCACCTTGAACCCTTCCAGCTTTGCTTTTAAAGATACGATTGAAGTAGTCTTCGGCTTCACCGTCAACTTCACTGTAATCTTCTTACCTAACGCTGTGGTGGTTAGTTTTGTCACGCCCACTTTCTTTGGCACAATCTTACCACTTGAAATCTTGGCAATACTGGTATCTGTCACTTTCCATTTGCATGCAACAGTAACACGACAACTACCACCCCAACCAGTATCCAATCTCACTTTGCCAGATACAGTTGGCAGTGCTATTTTCTTACCTAACTGAACCGATACGGCTGATGCATCAGCAGAAGCACTCGCTTCCACAATCTTAGAGGTATCGATCTTTGTCGTCACTTCGCCTTCTTCATCCATGGCTTCTGTCTCTTCGTCATTTCCAATTACAGAAGAAAATTCCTGCGCCCAAAAATGCACACCATTATAATACACATGACCTAATCCAACAGCTCGGTAGCCACTAGCTAGCATATTACGTCTGTGTCCCTGACCTGCATAGTTTTCATCCTCTTCACAGAGCGCAACGAAAACATCTTTAACAGATGTAAATCCAACAGCAACATTTTCAGCCTTAGAACCATAATTATAAGAATCAGTATATGCAGTAAAACATCTGGAACCATCTGGTCTGGCATGAGAAAAAGATAATGCAAGTTCTGCTGCTCTTTGCATGGCTATCTGTTCTAATTCATAATCATATACAAACTCTTCCAATCCAGAACATACTGTCTTAGTTTTATCATCCGAATTCCAGTACCATGCATCCTTACCTGTTCGAAATTCATTAATCATAGAAAGCATTTCACGAACCTCAGATTGTCTGAATTCGACAGTAAACTTAACAGTCTCAACCTTAGCTGCATTGACCATATTCGTAGTGCCACTGAACACGAAAGAAAACGTCAATAACATCACAAGCATTCTTTTCATGAGTTTCCTCATTCACATCAACCCCTCTTATTTACGTTCCAACATCTCCATAACATTTTCCGGTGCCATCGGTTTGGCATAGTAATATCCCTGCAAATACTCCACACCCAATTTCGTTAATTTCTCTGCCATTTCTATCGTTTCAACACCTTCTGCAACTACCTTTAAATCGATATCATGGAACATAGAAATTGTATTCTGTAACACCTTAAGCATTTTTTCATTTTTAAATGCAGACCATACAAACTGCTTATCCAACTTGATGATTGCAAATGGCATATTAATCAAATTATTTACATTGGAATAACCCGAACCATAATCATCCATGGAGAATGATAAATTTGCATGATACATTTTTTCCATATTTTCTACTAAAGTTTTTTCCGAATACGCAGCGGCACTTTCCGTAATCTCCAGATTAATCATCTTCGGAGATATTGCATATTTATCCAACACATTCAACAAAACCTTATGGTAATTATCCTGCATGCATTGCACTACCGAAAGATTGACCTCAATAAAATCAATTCCCTTTTCTTTCAGATTATTGTCTTTGTAGAATTTACATACCGCTTCCAAAACCAAAATACCGATATCCATAATCATGCCATTCTTCTCAGCAATCTGGATAAACTCATCTGGTGGTACATAACCATAACCAGGAACATTTAGTCTTGCTAACGCCTCCATAGAGTGAAATCTTCCAGCTTTGGTATCAAAAATTGGTTGATAGTGCACTTCAAAACTACCGGTTGCAATATCTGCCAGCATCGCCTGTTCTATGGCAGCATTTCTAGTCATAGAATCTGTTGCAACATCATCCATCACAATCAACTGTCCTTTGCCCCTAGCTTTTGCGAATTGCACACTGTAGTCTACTGTTTTAATTAGTTCAGAAGCACTCTCCATACGAAGATGTGGAGGAATCACACACACGCACGCAGTGAGATTTAATTCAACACCGTTCATCTCCCAATTCTGTTGCAACATATTCTGAACAGACTTTGCAGCAGCTTCACCATCTTGTTTAGCCTCTAAAACCACAACAAAAATATCACCATTGTAACGATACACCATATCTCGTCTAAACATAGACTGTAGTTTCTTTGCCAACATCTCTAGCAATCGGTTGCCGCCATCCATACCGAACACTTCATTGATAATCTTAAAATTATCCAAAGCAACCACCAAAAGCTGATGTTCTACACTGGTCTTTCTTAAATAACGCATACTCGTAATGAAACCATCACGATTCATCGCATTGGTTACGGCATCGATATATATCGTAGGATCTTCAATTGTCATATACATAATATATAAGGATAGTGCCAATCCTACACCGGACAAGCTATAATTCGGCAGAAAATATTGTGCAACAGCCATACTGGTTGCTGACACAATCATGGCAATAGTTAGACCAAATTGTCGATATGCCAGTTCCTTCCGAATATGCAATATCTTCGCTAACGCAACCACAACGTACGTTGCCATGGAAGCATACAGTAGTATATGTAGTGAGCCATGCTGATATCCAGCCTCATCAAAGTAAAAAATCAACTTTGTGATTGGAGTAGACATTAATAATACCCACACAAGCATCGCCGGGGCAAACATATAAAACCGGGTTGCCTGTTCTTTATCGCGAACGTGCAACAACGTATCTACATACAATGTACATACAACAGGAACCAACAGCTGCATAGACAAAAACAACATATTAATTCCATAGTTCACGAGCATCGGTAGGTCTTGATAAAACTCTACCGCTATACAAGAGGTAATATCTAGCACCACATCAAAAAATGTGACAATCATATATAATCGAAACATTCTGGACTGACGGCTTGGAATCTGCCTTTTTGTGAAGAAATTGACCATCAATACAACAATAAACAAAAGCGCACAAACCGCAAAATCAATATTATATTGCATGATGTCCCTCCTAACCCAATGATGTTTTAAATCAAACAAATATCAGATGTGAATAATTATTCACACCTGATAATATGTTAACATAGTAGGGTAAAACTGACAAGTAAGTAAATGCTAGCACACACTACAAATCTTGTCTTTATCAAAGGTCGGATGTGCCACTAGCAAGCCCTCCAAAGACATTAAATTGTTATCGGAATGTTCCAACTGTCTGGAATACAAATATGCAACGCAAATCTGGTCCTCCACAGTAAATACTTTATCCTGTGTCAACCAGCGTGCAAATCCCATTTCTCTGATTATCAACGCACTCAAAACAGACATTTTCACCATTGCCTGCACATGATAGTCATAAACTCCACCTAAAAAATACGTATAAATAAAATAATTGATAATATGCTCATACTCATACTGACGAGATTCCATATATTGATTAAACTCATCTCGCAGTTTCAGATATTCGTCACAATTGATATTCTCATATAACGCTGACTGCACACTGCGAATTCTTTCCGGCCATTCTTTATTGATATTCTCTAACCCCAAAAGCATATCCATAAACTGTTGCATGTATTGATATAGTGCCTCTGCATCAAAACTAACATCAACGGGAATAATATGTTGTGCACGCATGTTGTCTAAAACCGAATCCCGCGCTACTTTCACATATCGTTTCCAACCAAGTTTTTCATATTCATAAACCGTTGGCTGTATTATTTCTCCCAGTTCTAAAATGCGTCTTGCCCGCTCCCACACATTAACCGTTCTATCAGACATAATTTTAAACATGTCTTTTCTAACTTTCAACAAGGCCTCCAACAAATGTGCATCCACTTCCTTTGCATGTGGCGATGTTCTGTCATCATTTTTGACAAGAAACTTGTCCGGTTCCTGAGAGTCAATAATGAGCTCAGCTGCTACAGGACACGATATAGAAAGTGCTGCTTCCACCAGATTTCCATATTCTTCAAAATGTCTTGGATATCTGGCACAGGTCTTACAGAGTTTATCTTCTCCCACATTGATATACAAATCGCAGAGATTGCTTTCGTTCAAAAAGGAGCACCGTTCCCCACAACGCTTGTACACCCGTTCTTCTTCTATCAAATGTTCTCGAACATAATCCCCTTTTTCTCCCTGCATATCCATGTAGCCATCAAAAGTTTTATCATCTATCACAATTGCCCAACCTGCACAACAGGTATCTGGACATTTATCTGCTATACATTGAAATTTTTTATAATAATTTGGCATGCGAAATTGCATAATGGGACCTCCTGTTTTATAACATCCAAAACATTCCCCAATTCCAGTAAAAGATGTTTATTATCGTTATCAGCATACAAATATTTATAGAATGGATATATATCTTTCTTGATGTTTTCGTAATGTCATTTTTCTGTTTCATAAAACCGTATATTGTCATTGCGAGCATTACTAACGCAGATACAAGAATTAAGAAAAATGCAATACCATAGCCCAAGGTAGACCACTGTTGAAAATTAAACAAAGTAGGGACTATCAGCGCAAATACGACAACTGGAAAGAATGGAAGTAAAAGCCCCACTGCACACCATAGGCTTAATGCTTTTTTCTCATTTTCCCCCTTAATCTTACCAAGCAATCCCTGAATCAGACATCTCACAATATTTATCACGCAATATATCAAACCTAACACATACAACCCTGCAACTATTAAATCCAATAAAATGTCTTTGACACCTATAACCAGGTAATCGCCATATGGCAAGGAAAGTCGATCCACACCAAATGCAGTTGTTCTAACACTATAGGATGTAGCTGGGTTTTCCGGCTCAATATAATATACCGACATCAGGCTATAAAATTTTAAGGGACCATGAAATATTGTTCTTGCAGCCCTAACCAAACCTGCATAATCTGAGGCAGTTCCGGCATACTTGCCAAATAACAGCTCCGGCATTTCATTGTTATATAATTGTTCCGAAGACTGATTTGTCTGAACAACCATTCCCACGTGATTTTCCAAATCCAATAGCAAACTACTACTGCAGCCTGCCGTATTGCCATTGTGTCCAATCACTCTGGTGCCGTATGATTCCAAAGACCAAAAACCATGACAGTTCTTTGGCGTTTCAGTTCCCTCAAAGCATAACGACGGAGAAAACAATTCATGATAGGTCTCTTTCTTCTGGAATAAAACCGAATTCTCCGACAAAAGCGATTGTGCAAATTTCTGCATATCTCCAATTGTTGAAACACACATTCCAGCAGGATACATGACAACATAAGACATATTAGGAGTAATCTCAACCATATTAGTTGTATATATTTTTAACGACTTTCTTCTTTCTTTGACACTTTCATTATCACTTAAATCTGCATAGAGAGAAGTGTCGTGCATCTCTAATGGTTCAAAAATATTCTTTTTCACATACTCATAATAAGGAACGCCGGTAACACGCTCTACAATATAAGCCGCTAACGTAGTGCTCCAGTTGCTGTATGCACAGACTGTCCCTGGTTCAAACACCTGCTTAGGTTGATACTTTATCAGATATGCTTCCAAAGACATGATTCTTTCTTCTTTTCCCGTCGCCATTCCAATAATAGATTCTTCGAAACCAGCATTATGGTTCATCAAATTCAGCATGGTAATAGGAATATCATACTCAATGTTTTTCAAAAAGCCTTCCGGTAAATATGTATCAATATCGGCCTCTAAGTCTATCATCCCCTGTTCTGCCAACTGCATGGCACTAACCCATACCAACAGTTTTGAAACAGAGCCCCATTCCATTACCGTATCTTCGGTAACAGGTACCTGATTCTGCACATCCATATACCCGAAACAATTTCTGTAGATTGTTTCCTGCTCATCAAACACAGCCACACTCATTCCCGCAGTTGTGTCTGCATGTTCAGCAACATAGGCTTCGATTTCACTTCCGATATCGGATGCAGAAATCTCCTCTTCTGCCATAACACGAACGGTAAAACATGTACTTAATAGCAACGATACCATTAACATACAAATACATCTTATGTGTTTCATAATCAACCTTCCTCCCATAAAAACGGTACCATATATACTGGTAAATAGTGAATACCATTTTCCCATTTATAATCCTTGGTATGAACAACGTATTTGTCTTTAATACGACTATTGAACTTGTCACAAAATACATTTAAAGATTTATGTTCCCTATAATTTCCAGACTTCACTTCAATTGGATTAATTTTGTCCCCCTTCGAAGTTAAAAAATCTATCTCATACAAATGATTGGATGTATCACTCTGCATTGTATAATAAAACAAATGATTTCCCTTAACTGTCAATATTTGTGCCACAACGCTTTCGTAAACATAACCTAAATTGGTTTCTAATTTATCTGAAAGCAGTTTATTATAGATTATATTTTCAGTATAATTCTTATCCTTAAACGCAAGTGTCACAAACAATCCCACATCAGATGTAAATAGCTTATATCGTCCTATATCCTTTTCTAATGCCATTCCAACACCTGGATTATTTGCATGATATGCAATATTTACCGTGTAAGAACTAAGTATATCTGGCACTAACTCACGCACTTGCTCTGAACGAGTCCCTTCTCTCGCATTTGATAATATATATCTGGATGCATTTCCACTAAGGCTTGCTGGAATCGCATCATATATATCCCCTGCAAGTCCAGTACCATCGATCTTGGTAAAATCTTCTTCATATAAATCTATTATTTCTCTTTTTACTTCATCAACTGCTTGCAGATTATTTTGCTCCAAATATGTTTCCACTGCCTGTGGCATTCCGCCGATAAGCATATACAGTCTAAAAATACGCATCAGATTTCTATGCATTGCATTTCCAGCAGTCTTTCTACTTTTTAATAGCAACCTAATTGTATCGGCTGTAATTTCATCACCAATTGCCCATAAGAACTCTTCAAAATCCATCGGATACATTGATATCTTGTGCTCTTCACTCGGAATTAATATATCTTTTGTATTCTTTTTAATTGATAAAAGAGAACCTGTTTCAATATACTTATATCTGCCGTCAGCTACAAGATACTTGATGGCTTGTCTGGCCTTTGGAAGCAGTTGAACCTCATCAAATATTATTACAGATTCATTCTTATATAATCTAATTCCTGTTAACTGCTGCAATTGCAGAAAGAAAAAATCCAAGTTATACGTATCATCAAACAATTCTATGATTGCTTTACTTGTATGTGCAAAATCAATTAAAATATATGATTTAAACTCATTCTTAGCAAATTCTTCCGCTATAGTTGATTTTCCAACCCGCCTAGCTCCCTTTATTAGAAGTGCATATTTATCGCTACGTTTTTCTTTCCATTCAAGCATTTCATTATATATTTTTCTTTTAAATACTGTTTTAGCCATACCGAATCACCTCTCAGAGCATAGTATAACCCGAATCCCCTTTCATGTAAACACGTTTTTTACTCAAATCCCCATACAAATAATCTTATTTTCTACCAAATCCCCATTTATTCATGCTATCTAAAAAGCAGCGTCATCATTCCACATACAACCAACGCAAGTATAGCGGAGCCAACTGCCAGTAACAGTTTTTGGTATGGTCGTTTTCCGGATTCTCTTGCCTTTTCAATTTCATCCAGACTCTTTCCTTCCATAAATGCACTAATTTCCTTGTATGTCTGGATATCGTGTTTCTTCTTATGCTTCTCTACACGAAACGCAAAGTACAAGCCAATTGCACAAATTACCAGATACACCGCCAACCCAATCCATTCTAAATAGTGTGCCAATGGGATAGGCGTAATCAGCATAAGTAGAAAGAATACTGTCATAATCGAAGCATCCTTTTCAAATTTTACAAATTCCTGCGTACTAATCTCTTTTTTCATAATTTCTAAATCTCCTTTGACTAATTGATCAAGGGACACTTGGAAAACTTCACTTAAGAGCAGCAAACTTTTAATATCAGGATAGGTCTTGTCATTTTCCCAATTAGAAATGGACTGACGTGAAACAAATACTTTTTCTGCCAGTTCATCCTGAGACATGGACAATTCATTGCGATATTTTTTTATTTGTGAACCAAGATTCATTTTCTGCATCTCCTTTCTCCCTCACCATATGTTATGCGAGGCTATTTATCAATCAAAGGGCTTTTACATGGGTCTTTTTTCGCATGTAAAAGGTGTTTGACAATGCTATTTTCCTTTACATTCCGGCAAAAGCACTCTCTATATCCTACGCTGCCAAGTCACGTTTCCCATATCTCACGTAAGCAGCAATCACACATACTACCATAACAATCATTCCTAGAACCAATGCTGACACTGCAACCTCTCCAGTACTAAATATATCTGCCGCATTGGAATAAGCATATGGACTAAGCAACTTATAATCTGACAAATCCGGTATTACCCTAGCCATCAAATCATAGGCATAAAATATCATTACGATTCCAAGCCCCAAACCGAGTTTATTCTTCCGCATAAATGCTGATAACCCGAAGCAGATTCCTGCTATTTCAAGATGCATAAGGAACTGCATTCCATGATACAGGAAGAATCTTTGAAAGTCTATATCCTCACCTAAAATAACGATGCCCAATGTATATGCACCCACCGTAATTGCATTGAACACAATTATATTTGTGATAACAGCCAGAAGCTTGGCAGTCATCACCTTTGCCCTAGACACAGGAAGCGTGAATAAGAACTCACTGGTATGTCCATCCTCTTCCTTTGACAACATAATCATACTGATAATAGCAGCAAACATCGCGGCACCAAGACTATGTACCGTTCCCACCTCTGTGGAATAGAAACCTTCAAGCGTTGCAATGCTTAACTGACTCATACCAAATGCATCCGCAAAAGCCCCCATCTGTGAAAAACTCTCAGCCATTCCCGACATTTCCTCCTTCATGGAGTTGAAGAGCAAGATACAAACAAAGCACATTCCCCCAACTGCCAAGGTCCAAATTAACAGTGTTTTATATAATAATTTCATTTCATGCTTAAATATCGTTGGCATACCCGCACCTCCTATTTCTCATAATAATGCATAAATATCTCATCTAGGGATGGATCCTCAATTAAGATATCTTCTATATTATGACCAACCAATTCATCTGCAATTTTATTCAAATCTCCCTGATATAAGAAATCCTCTTGTTTGCCGTCTCGAAGCATTTTGATTCTCTTGGCATTGGTCTTGGTTATCTCTGCCACAGTATCTACCTTAATCAACTTACCTTCTCGCATGATGGCAACATTTTTGCAATAATTCTTGACCTCGGACAGCACATGGGTAGAAAGCATACAGGTAGCACCCTTTTCAACATACTCCTGAATCAGCTGAAAGAACTCAGTTTGCATAAGCGGGTCCAAACCACTGGTTGGTTCATCAAATACAAATAGCTTTGGTTTGTGTTGCATAGCACATACAATACTTACCTTCTTTCGATTACCTAAAGAAAGTTCATGAATCCTTTTTTCAGTATCCATTTTCAATCTCTCGCAGAGCATGGCCGCCTCCTCTTTGCAGTCAAGTTTCCGTATATCGGCAGCCATTTTAATGACATCCTTCACTTTCATATCCGGATAAAACATAGCCTCTGATGGCATGTAGCCCACCTGAGAAAGTATCTCTTCTTTGGCACTCTTAAGCTCCTTGCCAAGAATTCTAACGTTGCCCTTTTCAAATTGTATCAATCCAAGCATCGAGCGAATCGTGGTGCTTTTACCGGCTCCATTGGGTCCCAGAAATCCAAAGATGTCCCCCTCTTCTACAGAAAATGTTACATTCTCTGCACCTCTGTGCTTGCCATAAGATTTTGTCAAATTCTCAATCTCAATTACCCTACTCATTTGTTTCTCCCCTCCCCTTGAATGCTTTCAACTCTTCATTTAAAGCCTTGGATTCTAGTGTTCTTCTGATTTTATATACCAAAAATCCACATACATAAGCCAAAATTACATATAAGGAAAAACCTACAGTGGCTGATACATTTCCATCAAACCAATTACAAAACCAGGATACCAGTGTGTAAATCCCACTGCACACCATACTCAGCAACAGTTCTCTCAGTTTAAACTCCTCACCCTCATCAAAATTCTTCATGATGTAAATCTGAAGATAGCACATACCATATGTCAGAAAAATCATTTCTGCCATATGTATGATATTAGCACTAGTATCGCCTCCAAGGAGCTTATACAGACTGTAATAAAACAAATAACAGAAGAAATAGATACAGGCTTTAAATTCCACCCTAATTTCCTCTAACAAATATCTCTCTAATTTGGTTAATCCATTTGATTTATCCATGTTGTGCTCCTTTCCTAAGTATTCTTCTAAAATCCGCTGCGTAGGTACGGGAAATGATGATGTGCTCCCCGTTCACCATCTGTGCGTCTATACGATTAGATGGCAAACTCTTCAGACTATCCACCTTATCAATATTGATAATCATAGACTTGCTGCATCGAAAGAAATTGATATCATTTAGCAATTGCTCCAGCTGTGCCAATGTATAATCTAACTTCAACACATCCGTCTCTGTATATGCAAAGGTGTTTCCATCCACAGTCTCTATGTAAAGTATGGATTTTATGTCTATCACCTTCTGCTCCTTATCCTTCCAGCCTACAAGTTTTGCCTGTTCTCCCTTTATGAAATTAACGATTCTCTCTATCTCCGGCGTCATGGCAAGATAATTCACGATTACCTCATCCTCACCGGTAGATATATGATTCATGGTGTATTTCATTGTTTCCTCCCATGCGTATGATATGCTGTGATTTTAACAAGCACTGGATTTTAATGCAATACCAGGCAAGGTAAGTGACACAAATTAAGGGGTAAGTTGCACTAGGAAAAGAAAAATGCTTCCGGCTCACACCAGAAGCATTTATCATCTTTATAATGGTTCTCTTTTTTCGGCATCGCCTATTCGGTGTAAGTGAACCATACTTACGGCGGAACCTCCGATTATGAATCCGACAAATCATAATCATCTTTGGTTATTAATATACCCTATTTAGATAAATTACAATAAAGTTTAGAAAGTCTCTCCCCTCAAACACAAAAAAGTTAGACACGTCATGAGCATTTTGCTCAATATGACGTGTCTAACTTCACTTTCATTTATTACATTCGCAATGCGACTTCATCTCCGCTTCGCTTCGACTCAGTCACGTGCATTCGCACTATAAATTCATAAGCATTATCGCTTGTTTGCAAGTAAACTTGCACAAGCAATATGCTATGAATTTGCATTGCTCACTATCTAGAACTTACCAGCGTCAGCTGCTTCCTGGATAGAAGCGTTGAAGTCCCGTAAAATCAAGGGTTTAGAGCCAATTGGGACTTACGCGGGTCTTATAGCAGACAAACCACACCAAACCACAGCCCATGTCAGTCACCGTTTCTGTAAAGTGTATCTTAGTGTAAATCACAAACAACCTATTTGCAAATCATTACATAGTATTCTCAATATTAAACATGCTCGGCTTGCAAATTGATGAAATAGTTATAAAATTCCAAAAAAGATGGTAAATCATTGGTCGTATGTACTCTAGCAACAATTTCTTTAAAGTACTGTTCTGTCGCTAAATTCATAGGTTTCTTCTTACTATATCGAATCTTATTATGTCTACACATCTCATGTAAATAATGAAAATGATAATTCCCAATAGTTTCATCAACACCCTCGGGAGGAGTCATCTTCTCAGGATCATTTAATTGAATATTATATGCGTCATAGTACTTCTGAAAATCATCATTTGGTCTAATTGGGGGATACAAAGTACCATTTCCTAAAAGCCACGTTTCAAAACAATGGTTACACACAAACACTTTGTACGAAAAATCAATACTCAAATTATTATTTTTTATATATTCTTCTATTAAATCTAATACCTGTTTTTTCCTAAAATCTGCGTCATATTCTTCTGAATCTAATAGTATTATCAACTCGTCTATCTTTCCTTGGTTATTAACTAATGTATCTATAGTTTGAAACAATACTCGTGTAATTAGTTGCGTAACCCCTTGTCCACTTTGCAAAACGTAAGAATCTTGGGTGACGTACGAAATATCTGGCACTCTAGCATTCGAAAAACCCATATATGAAAACCATTCTGGTAATACTTTTATAAACGATTTTTCATCTTCAAGTAAAAAATAGTAATTCATCTAAATTTTCCCTTCATACTCCCATCTATTTAATAGATTAAAATAAGCATCATGCTGACTATGTGATATTCCATATTCCTCTGCAGTAAGATTTCTTACCAGAGCAATATCTCTTTCAACAATTTTCCACTTTCTATTTGAAATTTGATTAATTATTTTTGGATGATGACTTGTAATTATAAATTGTAAGTCCTTTCTCTCATTAAGTAAAATTTCTGCTAAAACATCAATACAATTTACACCTAAACCATTTTCAAATTCATCTATCAAAACTAATGAATTTTCTGACATTGTAATCAACTCAACAACATAATATATCGTCTTTAACATACCATTTGATATTTCGTGTTGCTTTAAGTTCTTACCGTATACATCAATACCAACCATTGATATGTCTCTTACAGCATCCTCAACTATATCTATGTCATTTATCTCATAAAATAACTCTTTTACAGCTGAAAAAATATGAGCAAACATTTCTGGATAATACTCTTTAGTAATATATAATTTAATTGGAACAGGTAGATGTGAAAATTTTTCAAAACTAGGCTTATCACTATTTTGAATAATTTCTTTTACCTTCGCCTTAAACATATTAAAACTTTCTCTATCTATAGCTCCACGAACATCCATTTCTATCTCAATCGGATATAACTTTGACATTTCAACAATTATTGGTCTAATAAAATCATCCTCGGAATACTGAACCAACAAACTTTCATCTTTTTTAGGTGTAGGAATTTTATCATAACCAATCACTCGTACACTATCAAGTTTTCTACTTATAATATTTTTACCATTTTCGAATAACTCTTCACATGTAAATGCATACTTTATTTCTTTAGACTCGATAAAATCTTCTTTTATATCTTGCTCAATCCTATATGACCAAACATACTCTTTATCGCCAATATGAAAACCCATACTAACGTCATATGGTTCTAATCTCAAATTCTTATTAATTGCTAATTTCAAAGAATATTCTACAGCATTCAAAATTTGTGTTTTTCCAACTCCTGATAATCCAACTAATAAAGTAATATCCTCATTGAATGACACCTTTTCAATCTTCAACCCTGTTCTTAAGTTTTCAAATTCTATCCAATCTAATTTCACCTTTAACACCTCTCTTCACCCACTTTCCTTATAATACAAAAGTTTATTTTCATTAGTATTTTAGAAAGTAGAATAGTTTGTTGTACTTTTAGTTTTTATAAAATTTACCCTTTTATCACTAAACTATGCTTGATT
>JAZSEY010000017.1:0-83655 GCA_045531905.1 Lachnospiraceae bacterium | reverse complement strand
TTACACTTGATGACACAAACATTGTGGCAAGAATAATAAATGATAGTAGAATAATATTCATTGCCCTTTTTCGTTTTAAGTCTTTTTTTAGTATGTTTAGATACATTTTTTTACTCCTTTCTGTTTATTTCTAAATTGATTTTATAAGAGAAATTATTAAATAATCATTAAATACAAAAACTTCAGAGTCACTAAATATAACTCTGAAGTTTTCATACCCATTATGCTTTTCTAACTACTATCGTCACACAAAAACCGTCTTCCTTTATTTGTGCAAAGATTTCACCATCCATTTTGCGCATCAGTGTTTTGCAAATATCAAGCCCCAGACCGCTCCCTTTCATACCGGTACTATTGCTTCCACGATAAAAGGAATCGAAAAGATTTGGAAGTTCCTCTTGTTTCAGGGTACAGCCCGAGTTTTCGATATGTATTAATTTGCAATCCTCTTCTTCTCCAAATGAAATATGAATCCTCTTGCCGTCGCCGTACTTTATAGCATTTTCCATGACATTTTGCAATACCTCCACCATACGGTTCGTATCTCCTTTCAGCAGACACTCCTCCGGTGAATCCACCTGAAATTCTGTATGAAGCACAGATAACTTGTCCCTATAATAACTTTCGGTCACTTTCATAACCTCTGACAGGTAATACTCTCCCATCACAACATCCAAATTCAGAAAATCTTCTCTGGATGCAGTCACAATTTCATTCACATACCCCTTGATTTCCTTCACATTTCTTGCAATTCCTTGTAGTGCCTCGTCTTTTTTCTCCTCTGTGTCATACAAATTCTCTGACAATGCTTTTGCATACAACTCAATTGAAGAAAGAGGCGTCTTAATATCATGGGACAGTGAAAGAATTAAGGTCTTACGTTCTCTCTGAAGTTCAAGTTCTTTTTCCTTATTATCCTCCAATTTTTCCCGAAGCATGTCCATTCCCCACAAAAAGCGCCCAAACAACTTGCTCTTTTCCTCTTTGATTGGCATGGACAGATTTCCTTTCGCCAGTTCCAAAGATAAATTGCTCATATCGTGAAACGGTTTTAATACTTTACGATACACATAAAAAAGCACAATCATTGTCACAAGCAACATACCTAGCAGGAGCAAATTCATATAAAACGGCAAGTATACACTTTTCCCGTCCACATATTCGATGCGATAAAGCTTACCGTCTATTTCTTCCACCAGATAGTCATGCTCACATGTCTGTCCCGGTTCAAAAACACTGATTCTAACAATCGTCGAATACGCCTCTAAATCCATTGCTTCTATTTCGGTTCCTTTTAGCTGCTTCTCTTCAATTTCACGGACAACGCGTTTTGCTTCCACAAGGTACATTCTTGCAGTACTATCACTGTTTTGATAGAAATACAGTCCATTCACAAGGAATATAAGCAAACATTCAGTTATGATAATCACAAATGCAAAAAGTTTAAATTTACTCAAACCGGTATCCTACTCCCCACTCTGTAATAATATGCTCAGGCTTTTTCGGGTCTTTCTCTATCTTCTCTCTAAGCCACTTAATATGTACCGTCAGTGTCTGTAGCTCCGAATCACTGTCGCTTCCCCAGACCGTCTGGAACAAGTATTCCTTCTTCATAGTCACGTTCTTATTTTCAATCAGCAGTTTTAAAAGTTCAAATTCCTTCTCAGTGACTTTTTTCTTCTGCTCATCAACATACAATGCCTGATGTACAGTATTTAAACGGATATTGCCACATACAATCTCTGTCTGACCGTATTTCCGTTTAAAAATACCATTAATCTTTGCAATTAAGATATCTACGTCATAAGGTTTCTCGATGTAATCATCCGCACCAAGATTTAAGCCCTTTAACTTGTCATTCTTCTCTACCCTGGCACTGGCAATTAAAATATGAGTATTGGAGGTCTCCCTGATTTTAGAACAAACAGCAAATCCATCCATTCCCGGAAGCATAATATCTAGCACAATCACTTTTGCGCCGTATGCCTCATACAATTCCAACGCCTTTTCTCCCGTCTGAGCCACACTAACTGTGTAATTTTCCTTTCGCAAGAAATCACACAGCAAATCCCCTATTTCTTTATTATCTTCAACGATTAATATATCCAGCATAGTTTTTCCTTCCGTATCATTTCTCAATCTCAACAATCAATTCAGAGAATATACCTGATGTGCTGATTGAATTTTGGGCAGTTTCGTTATTCTCAAGTTCAACGGCTTCACCGTTTATGCGGGTGATAAGTTTACATTTTCTGCCGTTATTTGAGAATTTGTAGTTATCTGCATTTTCAAGGTGAACAATCGCTTTCGCTTTGAACTGATTGACATCAAGTTTTTCGCAGTTGCCTGAAATAAAGATTTCGTAATCAGTCTTTGCAGTAAACTCCAGACTTCCCTTGGCGTCGCGGATAAAAATCTTTTCTGCATCGCCGTCATACTCAAGTTGGCTGAGACGTAAATCTTCAATATAAAGTTCCTTAACGGTTGCGCCCACCTCTGTGTGCTCGGTAAACTTTTCTGGAAGCAAGAGTGTAATATCCACGCTTTCCTGCGCCTCAAAACGGCTAACACCCTTTATGTTTACCAGTTCCACATCCAACTTATTACGCTTTTCGTCAAGTTTTACCTTAAACAGGGAGCCAATTTCAGCAAGTATTTCGGAAAAAAGAACGATGTGAATTTTCTCATCCACGCCCGTTTTGATAGTAACTTTCCTTGCTCCACCCAAGTTTATGTCAAAATGCTTCCCCGTATCGATATCATAAACTGTTTCACTTTCGAAAACAACAGGCTTTTCTTCCTGTTTTTTGACTTCTTCAAGCACCAACTCGTCGAGAGTGAGTTTGAAAAGCTCTGCGAGGATAATCATATTTTCAACATCAGGCAAACCTCGCTTGGTCTCCCACTTTGTGATTGCCTGACGGCTTACTCCGATTTTCTCAGCCAACTGCTCCTGAGAAAGTCCTTCATTTAATCTATATTGCTTTAATTTATCTCCAAAATCCATTTTTTTCTCTCCTTATTCCTTAATGAGTGAATATGCTGAAATCTTTCTTATCGGCATACACAAAATAATACTTATCATAATGTTTACTATAATCTGAACGATTGCAAACAGCATTAAAAACCCAAATGAAATCTCAATGTTGTTTTTCATAACGCCTAAAGATTCAAATATAAACTGGTAGATAGCCGGCATATAGAAAAGTGCCAAGATGCTTGAAAGCACAATTGCTACTATCGACACAGGCATAAACGAGCCTGTTGTTTGTAAAATGAGCTGTGAACTTGTGTAGCCCATTGCTTTATAAATCCCCAGCTCCTGTCTTCTTTTTACAAGTAAGGACTTGATTACAATATACAAAATGAAAAGCACAATCAGAATGGTTACCACAAAAATTGCCACCACAAGCACTACTGTAATGCCCATATACATATCCTGCGCTTCCTTTTGAAGTTTATAGGCGTTCACTGTATCCGCTACCAGTTCAACATAATCGGATTTGTATTCCTTCGAAATTTCTTCAGCATTTTCAGGATTTTCAAGATACACATAAAGGAATGGCATCTGCTTATTTGCAAAGAGGCTGTTGTATCCCTCCAAGCTAAGTTCACATAACTCACCTTGTAAGTTTATACTTTGCACAAAGCCTGTTACCTGAAAACTTTTTGTGATGTCATCAATGGTCACTCTGACCACATCGCCGATTTTATATTTTCCTTCAAAAACACTGCACAAAGCAATTTCATCTGCTTCTTTCGGATTTTCACCAAGATAGCACACATCATTTCTGACCTTAGAGAAATCCTCGCACGCAAATACGGTTACCGTTTTGCCTTCTATTTTAACAGTTGCGGATATATATTTCAACGAACACTGCACACGGTCATCCTTATCGAGTTTTAACTCAAGTTCACTCAAACTGTCGCTTTTAGGATAAATAATCACATCAGCTATTTCGTCTGATAACGCGGACATAAAGTTATCTGGCTTAACTACAACGTTGTAGAACAAAGTGCCCGAAAATGCTATGAGAACCGTCAACACAAAAGACACTAAAAAGAGCATTATATTCTGCTTTTTAGATGCTGTCATCTGCTTTAAGACAAGCAGGAATCTTGTATTACCCTTGGTTTCTTCAAGTGGAAAATGATTTTTTTTTGTATGCTTTGAGTTTGTGTTACCTCTTAAACCATCAATCGGTTGCGTTTTCTTGATTTGTCGTGCTGCCATAAAAGTAAATAATGTAACAATACCGCAAAGAATACAAGCCACAAATACAAAACTTGTCAAATCAAAGCGAATACCAAAGGAAAAACCAGACTGAACAGTAAGCACTGAGCAAAGACCAGGCAACATAGCATAAGACAACCCAGCACCAAGAATTGCAAACAATAGCGAAACAATTGTATAAGGAAGCGTGATACTCGCTACAATCTGAGCACTTGTGTAACCCAACGCTTTCAGTACACTCATATTCGTAATTTCTGACTCAATTGCATTTTTAACTTTGAAATTACTGAGGAACACACTGACTGCAAGGATGATTAGTGCAAAAGTGGCTAAAATCAACACAAGCAAATCTGTAACCATTGTTCGTGCACCCTTTACATTTTCGCTATCCAGGATTGATAACGCCATAACACTTTTATTATCAATTGCTTGGCTGACATCATTTTTTACTTTATCAAGGCTTGCACCATTCTTTACGTTCATTGAATACTCAACCACAGCTTTGCTATTATAAGACTCTGCAAGCTCTGCAAACGATTCTTCAGGCAAATATGCACACAACAAACCTGAACCGTAATTACCGTACTGCATTTCTTCTATTACACCTGCTACAGTGAAATTATGGGCCTTGCCGTCAATTACATAAACAATTTCGTCATTCAAGTCAAATCCACCAAAGTTGGAAACATAAAGTGGTATATAGATTGGATTGACAACATCCTTTTCGCTTTCACTCACAATCTCAAAACGGTTAAGCGTACGCTTGTCGTCAATGTTATAAAACACTGTGTTCATTGAAAAATCTGCACCATTAAAATCCTTGACGGTAACTTCCGTCATAATAGCATTATGACTTTCACAGTTCTCTACCGCTTCAAGTTCATTCATTGCATTTTCGAGTTCACCACTATTTTGAACCTCTGGAACAATTGCATTGAGCGTTGCGGTGCTTAACGCTTCAAATTTTCTATCATAAGCACTATCTACCTGACGTAGTAAAACTGCCGCACAGTTCAATATTAGAGCAGTTATCAGAATGATAACGCCAAAAGATATAAAGGATGATTTCTCCTTTTTTAAGTTGTATATAATCTGATTTGCTATTCTTTTCATATTACCATCCCATTTCTGTTAAAAAGTTGTTTAGCTTTGCTTCCCGGTCTTGACTGTCACTTGTGTAATCCCCAAGCTCACACTCACCGTAAATTTTACCGTCCTTCACATACAACACACGGTTGCCTCTTAAAGCAGTTTTCTTGTCATGGGTTACCATGATAACGCTCTGACCAGCACTATGAAGTTTTGTGAAAACATCAAGAACTGCTGTTGAGTTATTTGAGTTCAGTGCCCCTGTTGGCTCATCAGCAAAGAGAATCTTCGGTTTATTTATAACCGCTCTGACAATGCCTGCACGCTGCGCCTCGCCGCCCGACACTTGAGATGGGAACTTTTTTCGTGTTATCTCAGGAATATTAACAAGAGCGAAAAGCTCGTTAGCATATTTCACCGAATCCTTCTTGCTCGTTTCTGATAATGCGCTCGCCGTAAGCACATTATCCATAAGACTCATCTTATCAAGAAGATATATCTGCTGGAAAACAAAACCACAATTCTTTCGTCTGAAAATTGCCAGTTTATCATCATTGAGAGAGGTTATCGTTTTGCCATCCCAAACAATCTCACCCGCAGTCGGTCGATCCATCCCAGAAAGTGCGTACATCAGCGTAGACTTGCCTGCACCCGAACTTCCCATAATGACTGTGAAGTCCCCCTTATATATATTAAGGTCCAGATTTTCAAATATCGTCTGTTCTGTGTCTCCTGTAATAAAACTCTTTTTCAATTTAGTCGCCTTAATTATAATTTCCTTTTCGTTGCTCATAGCAATACCTCCGTCTGTTTTGATTTACAACCACACATTACACAAAACGAAACGAACGCACCACCAACACTTGTTTGCAAATACAAAAAACGGACGCTACTTTTCGTAGCATCCGTTTAAAATCAAGGGAATACTTTTCTTAGTGTTCCAACATCTCCTCCACAAACACCCCATACCCCTTCTCCGGAGAATTCACAAACACATGCGTCACCGCACCAACCAACTTCCCGTCCTGAATAATGGGGGTTCCACTCATTCCCTGCACGATTCCACCTGTCAAAGCCAACAACTCTTTGTCCACAATTTCAATCTCAATACTCTTGGTTGCATCTGCCTTTCCCATATTCAACTTGGTAATCCGAATCTCATAATCCTTTTGCTCACCGCTTACCCAGGACCGAATAAACGCCTTACCTTCCTTCACATCTTGCTTATAACCGACTGCCAAGACATCTCCAGCCATAAGCACATCACCATTGATAGTGCCAAATATGCCATAAGATGTATTCTCTTCAATATTGGCAATGGCATATTGATTGCCGTAACTAATCATACCCGAAAGTTCTCCCGGTTTTCCAACTTTCCCCTTTTGGATTTGCAAAATAGTCGCCTGGAATAATTTGCCTTCTCCAAGCTCCACAATTTTGCCTGTATCCTGGTCCGTAATGCTGTGTCCGAGTGCCGCATATTCCTTTCCCTTCACATAAGTAAGCGTACCAATTCCCTGCATATCATCACGCACCCATACACCCAGCTTGTACCCATCCTTTGTCAAAGCACAGTCAACCTTTACCTGAATTTCTTTCTCTCCGCGCAATATTTGCAATACCAGTTCCTTATGTTCCATATCCTCCAAATACCGCATCAACGCTTTTCTGCTATCAATCTCTTCCCCATTTACCTCCAAAATATAATCCCCGGGTTTTAAAATGAATTCTGCCGGGGACACAGTTCCCTGATTCACATCCTCAACCACACCGCAATCTACTACCATGACGCCCTTTACCTTCGCATAAATGCCCACAGGAAATCCACCTGCTATGACATTTTGCGGGTCAACTACATTTACATGAATGGTTTTAAATGGAATCACTCCAAATAACTCTACCTCCATTCGAAGCGCAGTATCATTTGAAATAATAGAAAATGGTTGACGCAAATCTACACTCTTCACCCATGTGTCAGAGTCCGCAGTATACACATTTGCACTGGCCGGCACAGCCAGAGAAAAGTCAGACTGTTCCCCTGCAATCACGTTTACCTCTGCCGGAATTTTTTCCTGCATATATAAATAAAATGCTGCTGTTATTGCAAATACATCCAATATCAACACAATATATAACAATCGTCTGTATTCCTTCATAACGACACCTCCAAACAAAATCAAAAGCAGCTTCACCAATTCATGTGAAACTGCTTTTAGTATGTGTCATTATAAAATTGTAAATCAGTATTTTTTTGACTGTACTGCCATATCTTTCATCTCTTTGGCGTTCATCAAAACAGTGTCTGTAATCTCCACGCCACCAAGCAATCTTGCCAGTTCCTCTACAGAACTATCCTCAGATAGTGGCTTAATATCTGTTATGGTTTTTCCATCGATTACCTGTTTTTCAATCTTGTAATGAGCATCCGCCATTGCTGCAATCTGTGGTAAATGGGTAATACTGATAACCTGATGACGATTGGCAATCTTACAGAGTTTTTCTGAAACCTTCTGCGCAGTTCGACCACTGATACCCACGTCGATTTCATCAAAAATCAAGGTATCAATCTCATCCTCATCAGCTAGTACAGATTTCACCGCCAACATGATTCTGGATAATTCACCGCCGGATGCAACTTCTGATAATAATCGCTTCTTCTCTCCCACATTGGTAGAAATCATAAAAGAAACCTCATCAGAACCATTTTTTGTAAATGTATCCAACTTCTCCACCGCAATGGAGAAATCCACATCCAAAAAGTTCAAATCAACCAGTGCATCGTGAATTTCTTTCTCTAGTAACTTTGCATACTCCACACGGAGCTTATGTAATAGTTCTGCCTGTGACAAGTACGCATCCTTCGCTACCTCATACTGCATCTTTAAATCTTCAATATATTCAGAATAATGTAGCAACTGATTGTATTTTTCTTCATTTTTCTCTGCATAAGTTAAAATTGCCTCGATGGAATTGCCATACTTCACCTTCAAGGTATTGATGACATCCAAACGCTCCTCTAACTGCGCAAAGGCTTCCCCATCGAACTGCATGGAATCAATATAATCCGAAAGTTCACGGTTAAAATCTGAAAGCAACGCATCAATATCTGTAATCTGAGAAAGCAAACCGGATAACTCTTCATCCAAGCCTGTAGCCCGTTCCATCATGGACATGGCAGCTCCAATCATGGAACCCGCACTGGTATGTTCCTCATAACCACAAATGCTATGCAATTGACCAATATCCTGCATGATATCCTTACTATTCTTCATGCGGCGATACTGCTTTTGAACGACCTCATCCTCGCCTGGTGTTAACTGGGCAGCCTGTATCTCTTCCAATTCGTACTTTAACAAATCCATCGTACGCTTTTGTTCATTTTCACTTAAATTCTCTTCTTCCAGTTTATCAAAAACATCACGATAAGTCGCATAAGCAGAGGCCACCTGTGCCTTCACTTCGCTAATTTTATCTTTTCCAAAACGGTCCACAATATCCAACTGATATCCGGACTGCTTTAATGATTGTTGTTCATGCTGAGCGTGCAAATCTAAAAGAACAGATGCTACTTCCTTTAATTTGCCCACCGTAACAGTCTGGTCATTCAGCTTATTTATTACCCGGTTATCCATGATTTTTCTGGATATTAAGAGCTCGCCATCCTCCGTAGGAGAAATCTCCAACGCTTCTAACGCCTGTCTTGTGCTTTCCTTTTCAATAGAAAACAATAACTCTACCAAGCCATACTCTGCCCCTGCTCTCACAAAATCCTTATTCACTCTGCTTCCTAAGGCCAGTGCGATAGACCCAATAATGATAGATTTACCGGCACCTGTTTCACCGGTTAAAATATTCAAATGATCCTGAAAACTAACGTCTAAATTATCAATCAACGCCAGATTTTTCACATGTAAATTCAGTAACATAATAATCTCCTTTCATTAATATGCTACTTTCTTGATGTTGGTTATAATTTCTGGTGCCATTTGTTTTGTTTTTGCAACACAAAAAATGGTATCATCGCCTGCAATGCAACCCATAAAACCTGCAAGTTCTAAATTATCCAGAGCCGCAGCCACCGCCATTGCCATACCGGATACGGTTTTAATGACTATCATATTTTCTGCAGTATCCATTGAAATAATACCGGCAGCCAATACCTTTTTGTATTTTCCAATGACATCCACCGGTTGTCCTGTCATGGCAGCATACTTTTGTCTGCCACCTTCAGTTGCTACTTTTGTCAGTTTCAATTCACGCATATCACGGGAAACTGTCGCCTGTGTGGCAGAGAATCCTGCTTCAACCAATCTGGCAGTCAGCTCTTCCTGTGTTTCAATATCATATTCATTAATCAATTCCACAATTTTTTCTTGTCTGCGACTTTTCATCTATTCACCTCACCGGGTAATGCTACTACCCGTCTAACCCATAATCTTATTTCTCAAAATCTCATAAAAACCAACTTTATGAAGTTTAATCAACTTTGTTTCCACCTTAGAACGGCAGATTTCAATGCAATCTCCCTTTTCAATCTTCAATCCGCTATTGCCATCGTAGTTTGCATAGGCTTCAATGTCCACATTTGGACGATTGCTAATTACCTCAATACGGATGCGATCCTGACTGGAAAGCACAATACTCTTAGAAGTCAGAGAATGTGGTGATACCGGTGTAACAATAATCAAATCTGTATTGGGACTGACAATGGGACCACCAGCTGATAAGTTATAACCGGTTGAACCCGTTGGAGTAGCCACAATAATACCATCACCTTCATAAATGTCTAACAAGTCATCATTTACAAAGATTTTGACACCAATTAACCTGGAAAAACCTGCTCTCGTAATGGTAATATCATTTAACGAATCCCCTTGGAAAATGCACTCATCTCCACGCATTACCTTACCGGCAATATGTATACGGTTCTCGATTTCATAATCTCCCGCAACCAAACGCTTTACCATTTCCTCTATATTGGCGGAATCTACCTCAGCCAAGAAACCAAGGGTACCAAGATTGACACCTACAATTGGAATGGATGTCCCCTTAAATGTGTTCGCAACCCGAAGAATGGTACCGTCACCACCCAATACAATAACCGCATCTGCATCCATATGCTCTAACGTATCTGCATCCATGGCAACTGTACAGGTCGCACCATAATTCTCAATGTACCCCTCAATCTTTTTCGTCACTTCCAAATTCGGGTCCTTTATGCTATTGGTAATAATCACAAATGATTTCATTCTCTCACCTACTAATCAAGCTGTGCATGGGAAGCCTCTACCACCATATCCGCATCCAAATCCACGTCAGAAGCTTCTACATTCTTTGTCATATGTAATAAATATTCAATATTGCCCTCCGGGCCTTTAATCGGAGAAAAATCCAAATGCAACAATTTGAAATCCATACCTCTGGCAAAATCCATTACCATCTCAATGACTTCTTTATGTACATTTTTATCTCTGACAACACCCTTCTTGCCTACCTTTTCTCTTCCTGCCTCAAACTGTGGCTTAATCAGACATACAATTTCACCCACATCTGTAAGCAAGTCCTTCACAGGTCCAAGAACCTTTGTCAAAGAAATGAATGAAACATCAATAGAAGCAAAATCCAAAAGTTCCGCAATATCCTCCGGTGTTACATATCGAATATTGGTACTTTCCATGCAAACCACTCTCTCGTCATTTCTCAGTTTCCAGTCCAACTGACCATGTCCCACATCTACAGAATATACCTTAGAGACCCCATTCTGTAGCATACAGTCTGTAAATCCACCTGTAGATGCTCCCACATCCATACAAATCTTATCTTGCAAATCCACCTGAAAGGTCTCGATCGCTTTCTCTAGTTTTAATCCGCCTCTGCCAACGTATTTTAATGTTTTACCGCGAACCTCAATATTCACCTTTTCATCGAATGTGGTGCCAGCCTTATCTTCTCGCTGGTTATCCACAAAGACAATACCGGACATAATGATTGCTTTCGCTTTTTCTCTGGACTGTGCCAGTCCTCTTTTCACTAATAAAACGTCTAACCGTTCCTTCATACTTCCTCCGAAACACAAGCAACAATACGCTTTGTCATGGATTCTACATCCATTCCTAGTTGTTCTAACAACTCCTGTCGCTTGCCTTGCTTAACAAAATTATCATCAATTGCAAAAGGAATCCATTTGAACTGACAGCCTTCTTTTAACAAACTGGTTGCTACTGCCTGTCCAAATCCGCCTTCTAGCACATTTTCTTCCATGGTACAAATGTATCTGTGATTCTTGCATAAAGAAACAAACAGTTCCTTATCAAATGGCTTCACAAATCTAACATTTACAAGAGTTGGCTCGTATCCCTGAGCCTTTAGGTTCTCGCAAACCTGTTCCGCCGACTCTACCATACTGCCCACTGCTAAAATCGCAATCTTACTTCCTTCTTCTAATATCTCACTCTTACCATAATCCAGATATTGTATCTTGTTCTTCAAACCGTAATAGGCATCTCCTCTTGGATATCGAATGGCAATCGGTCCATCATATGCCACCGCATACTCAAGCATTCTAGATAGCTCATATCGGTTCTTTGGTGCCAAGACTGTCATATTGGGAATATTAGAAAGATATGATAAGTCAAATACACCTTGATGCGTCTCTCCATCTGCACCCACAAGACCTGCCCTGTCTACAGCAAAAATAACATGCAAATTCTGCATACACACATCATGTAATATCTGATCATAGGCTCTCTGTAAAAATGATGAATACACGGCAACCACTGGTATCAATCCTGAAGTAGCCAAGCCCGCTGCAAAGGTCACCGCATGGGCTTCAGCAATACCCACGTCAAAGAAACGGTTCGGATATTCCTTTTGGAAGTTCTTTAATCCTGTACCATCCGGCATTGCTGCTGTAATCGCAACAATATCCTTATTCTCTGTTGCCAAACTACATAGTTTTCTACCAAACACGCCTGTATAACTCATCTTATCCCGTTTTGCAAGCACTTTACCTGTGTCTGGGTTAAACGGCTCAATTCCATGGAAATAAGAAGGGTACTTTTCTGCATAACCGTATCCCTTACCCTTACAAGTCTTTACATGAATTAAAATCGGCTTATTCAATTCCATAGCGGAAGAAATGGTCTCCACCAAAGACTCCACATCATGGCCATCCACCGGACCAATGTAGGTAATCCCTAACTCCTCAAATAAATTACCAGGAACAAAGAGCTGCTTGATACTATCCTTAGAGCGTTTGATTTTCTTTGCTATGCTAAGACCTGCTTTCGGAATAGAAAGCAATGTCTGCTCAACTCCAGTCTTTAAATCATTATAAGCATGTCCCAAACGAATGCGGTTCAAATATCTTGACATACCACCAACATTTTGGGAAATAGACATCTCATTGTCATTTAAAATAACAATCAGACTACCTTTTACATGCTCCATATTATTTAATGCCTCAAATGCAAGACCACCAGAACACGCACCATCACCTATCACAGCCACAATTCTTTCTTTTGTGCCTTTGATTTTTCTTGCCTCCGCAAGTCCGACAGCCGCAGAAATGGAAGTAGAACTATGTCCTGTATCAAACACATCCGTGTCACTTTCCTCACGCTTCGGAAATCCACTCATACCATCCAACTGTCTAAGTGTGGCAAAATCTTCCTTTCGTCCAGTCAAAATCTTATGTGTATACGCCTGATGCCCCACATCAAATATCAACTTATCCTCTGGAAACTGCATGCACAAATGAAGAGCCATGGTAAGCTCCACCACACCCAAATTGGATGCCAAATGGCCGCCTGTTACCGCCACATGCTCCACCAAAAACTGTCTAATCTCAGCTGCTAACCCTTCATAATCTTCTGGTTCAATACTCTTTATGTCATTTGATTGATTGATTCTATCTAGAATTTTCAAGAAAATCCCTCTTTTCTACAAGTCCCTATGTATTAACCAGGTTATCAAATACTGTAACGCATCGCAGTTCTTTCCAAAAGAATGCAATAACTGAACTGCTTCCCCTGATAAATCCTCAACCTTTTTACGAGACTGCTCTAATCCATATAGTGTTACATAAGTAACCTTTTCATTCTTTTCGTCACTGTGAATTGGCTTACCAAGCTTTTCCTGCTCTCCCACCATATCCAAAATATCATCCTGAATCTGGAATGCTAAACCTACTTTTGCTGCAATCTGCTCTAATGTGGCAACCTCTTCATCTGTAGCACCTGCCAATATACCACCAATCATCATGGCAGCCTCAATCAAGGCACCGGTTTTATTCTTATAGATAAATGCCAACTGGTCATCTGAAAGCTTTGTTCCGGTTAATTCCACATCAGCTACCTGTCCACCAATCATGCCATAGATACCCGGTTTTCTTGTGAGCACCTGTAAGGCCTTTGCAACGTTCGCATTGGCATAATCCTCAGTAAATGCTTCTGCAGCAACTTCAAAGGCATAATTCAGCAAGCCATCGCCAGCCAAAATCGCCATGGCTTCATTGAACTTCTTATGTGCAGTCGGTCTGCCTCTTCGATAATCATCATTATCTAAAGCAGGTAAATCATCATGTATCAAAGAGTATGTATGAATCATCTCCAAGGCTGCCATAAAAGGATGCACAACTTCTGTGTTGCCTCCAAACATCTGGTAAGTCTCATACATCATCAAAGGACGAATACGCTTACCCCCTGCCGTCATAGTATAATTCATTGCCTCCAAAACAGTCTTTTGATATCCCTCTTCCTTTGGAAGATACTGATATACAATCTGTTCAACTTCTTCTATTCTTTTCTTTAAGTTTGTATCCATTACACTTCACCTTGTTCCTCTAACACTTGAATTTCCTTTTCGATACCGCTAATGGCCTCTTTACACTGAGACACCAGCATAGCGCCTTCGGAATAGAGTTTTAAGGACTCTGCAAGGGGAACCTCCGGATTTTCTAATGCCTTGATAATATCATCTATCTTATCCAATGATTCCTCAATGGAAATGTTCTGTTGTTCTTTCATATTCTCCATCTCTTCACCTCTTTAGACTACTCTGTCATATCAGTAATCTGTGCTATGATTGCACCATCATGTAAAGTAACCTGTAACGAATCTCCAACTTGCACCTGTTTTGCCGATAACACAGGCTTGTCTGCTTTGTCTGAAATATAGCCAAATCCATTTTTTAATTTGGCTGTAGGTGATAGTCCATCCAACTTTGCATTCATAAGCACTAATCGCTGTTTTCTATCTGATAGTTTTTCCTGCCATCCATGCTTTAATTTGTCGGTAAGCTCCTGCAAGCGTTTTTGTTGCAGCACCACTTTTTGTTTTGGACTCAGTGACTGCAAATGTCGGCTTAAAGATTCCAAACGCATATCTGCATAGGAAACCTTTTTAGACATGGAACGTCCCATTTGTTGTAACTGGCTATCTAACAAAGTAATGGTACTCATCACATCCGGAATCGCCAATTCACAAGCCGCCGACGGTGTTGGAGCACGCAAATCAGATGCATAATCCGCAATGGTATTATCAATCTCATGTCCGGTGCCCGAAATAATCGGTGTATGACTTGCACGAATGGCTCGTGCCACTATCTCTTCGTTAAATGCCCACAAATCCTCCATGGAACCGCCACCACGGCCAATAATAATGGTATCCACACCCAACTTGTCCAAGGTTTCAATACCTTTTACAATTGTTTCTGCAGCTCCATCTCCCTGCACCTTTGCAGGATACAAAATAAGCTGCACATAAGGATTTCTTCTTTTTGCTATATTCTTAATATCCTCAATGGCAGCACCCGTTTTCGCAGTTACAATTCCTACTCGTTTTGGATATTTACAAATCGGTCTTTTGATATCAAACTCAAATAACCCTTCTTCATACAGTTTTTGCTTCAATGCCTCATAGCGCGCATGTAAATCCCCTGCACCTGACAGTGTAATCTGATTCGCATATAACTGGTACTTACCTTCCCGTTCATATAAAGAAATGGATCCTTCAACGATAACCTCCTGACCATTCGTCATAGGAAATGTCAAACCGGTTCGTTGATTAGAACGGAACATCACACAGTTCAAAGTTCCCTCATCGTCCTTCAGCGTAAAATATATATGACCTGAAGAATGATACTTGCAATTGGAAACCTCACCCTTCACAAAAAGATGCTTCAGCAAGTAATCGCTATCAAACATCCTCTTAACGTAGATATTTACTTTTCCTACAGGGTATACACGTTTATTCATGAATCTCTTTCAATCTTACCTAATACTGCATTTACAAAGCCCTTTGCATCTTCATTACAGAATTGCTTTGTTAACTCCACTGCCTCATTGATTGCTACCTTTGCAGGAATATCCTCATCGTACTGCATCTCATAAATAGCAAGACGCAAAATGGTAAGCTCAGGCTTGCCGATTCGATTGAGTTTCCATCCCTCTGCATACTTTTCAATACATGCATCAATGTCTGCTAACTTCTCTACAATAGCAGTCACCTTGTCACGAATATATGCTGCATCTTCATCCTTCGGCTGAAATTCCTCTGCAATCTCTTCCATCGCAAATGTCAACTGCTCATCAAATTCGGCAGTATCCGTAAACTCCACACGAAATAGTATCTTGAAAATCTGTTCTCTCATCTTTGCTCTTATCATGGTACAATCCTTTCTTCCTAAAGATAGATAGGCTGTCACTTTCGCAACAGCCTTCCATCCATATACATTCCCATGGAATGAAACCTATAAATCCCTTCTGGGTTAGTCCTCGTTAATTGCTACTCCGGCAATCTTAACATTTACCTCTGACACATGTAATCCTGTCATAGTCTCAATGGCACTACGCACCTTGTCCTGTACAGTCTTAGATACCTCAGGAATGCTGTATCCATATTTTAATACTAATCTAAGCTCTACACCTACCTCAGGCGGAACAACTTCAACCTTCACACCCTTCGATAAGTTCTTCATGCCAAGCTTACTAATCAATTCATTAGAAATATTGCCAGCCATCTTTGCAACACCGTCAACCTCAGTTGCAGCAAGACCTGCAATAATAGCCACTACTTCATCAGCAATCTGTACATCACCATTCTGTACAACTTCCTTTACAGGATATTCATTATCTTCTCTCATCTGCGCTCCCATAATATTCCTCCTGTTAACCAGTTTATTATTCAAACGTATCTGTGTATAGTATACCTAAATTCTATAAAGAATGCAATCAATTTTCACTTTCCATGGTAGTGATTACGATATCGGACACTTTACAATTTGTCTTACGAACCACAATGTCTTCAATCTGCGCTTTTTCCGTGTCGGTAAGTTCCGTTTTTGCAATGGTTACATCTACACTATTTTCACTAATACTAACAATGGCATTGGCAAACCCCTTCACACCTAATTGCTGTTCCGCACTATATTCCAGTTCCATATTCTCAGTCATTTTTACCAATGCTGCCACTGCATCTTTTTTGGCATCTTCAGAAAGCGTGTCATTTTCAATAATACCATTTAAAATCTCCTTGGACTTGGCACGCATCTGCTCCCGATTCAGTTTCGCCTCCACTAAAAAATTGGCAGTTGCCTGACCGGAAGTAAGAATAGTTTCCCCAATATTTTCGGTATCTATACTATCCTCGTATGTACTATCCTCTGCTTCATTCGCATCCGCAACATCAGATGTGCTGGCCTCCTCAATGGTATCTTCCACATTGGCACTGACAATGGCATCATCCATATTTCCAACAGCACCTTCATACATCATATCTGACACATCTTGGCTTTCCTCAGTAGAAGCCATCGCATCTGGGTTGTCTACCGCCAAATCACCGCTGTTAAAATTCAAATATCCGGCAACAGCTATCATCAACGTCAAGGCAAAAATCATCATTTGATTCTTCTTTAAAATTGCTTTCATAATACCCTCCCAATTATTAATTTGTTCCTAATACTTTCACTTTATGCGGTTCCACATCAAATAATACCTCTACCACCTCAGTTATTTCACTTTTTAACATAATGTCCATTTTTCCCTGCACCACCACTAAAATCCCCTCTACCTCCGGATACAATTCTTTTACTACGTATGGCTTCGTATCTCCATTTTCACTAATGAGCACGGTTTCTTCTTTATTTTCCACATCTGTCTGCTCCCTATTGGTTCCTTCGCCAGTCTCACTGACAACTGTCTGACTATAAGGGGTGTCCTTATTAATCACTTCTTCCTTAGATGCCTTCAAGGTTATCATCACTCTAATCTGCTGGACACCAGAAAGCCCCATCAACGTATTCTCCAACTTTTCCTCCATTTGTTTCACATAGTCTGTCTCAAAGGAAGCCTGTTCACGTTCTGAAGATGACGTAGATTCAGACGTTGTGTCAGTATTTTTCTTTGGTTCAGTGGGAATTGCAACAACCAGCAATAGTGCGCCCAAAAGCAAACCAATGACCAATTTATCCGGAGCAAACCATTTTCTGATTTTTTCTTTATTTTGCAATGCCTCCATCATCTGCTTCAGTTTGTTATCTTCCATAACGCCTCCCTTACTCTTCCTCCGTTATATACGGAGACTCGCCTAATTCCAACACACTTTCTTCATATAACTCCTGCAAAAGCCGTTGATATGTTTCCTCTGCTTCCCGAAAATCATCAGTACGCTCCATTTCCTCCATCTCAATATACAGGTCTGAAAAGATTTGATTGACGCCATCTTCAAAATCCAACACCTGCATCAATGGTTTTAACATAATCAAAATCAATAAAAAGCCCAAAGACAGTTTCACGTACTTCTTGTACACCTCCTTCGGAAGCATATTTAACACTAAGGTTGCCAATACCCCAAATACCGTAATCTGAAATACCCATTCTCTCCACATACATCAACTCCATCGCATATTGGTACAACTTGCAATCATAGCTATACTGACGATTAACAGCACTACCGAGGTAAATGCCGTTCGAAATGTCAAGGTAGCCGCCTCTGCCATTCCGGATATTGCCTTGATTAAACGTTTGTCCAAAATAGGTTCCAACAGCGCAGCCAACACATAATAACTGACCACCATGACACCCATTTGCACAAAGGGAACAGCCACAATACCAAGTAAAATTAAAATACCTGCCACACCAATACTATTTTTTATCAAAATACTACAACCAAGAAAAACACCAGTAAACGCCGCCACAAATGAACCTCCAGGTATAGCGTTAATTCCCTTTTGTACCATTCCCACCTTTACAGAATCCAACACTGGCGTTATCATTCCTTTTAATAAATGCATGCCCACCACAAAGACTGTAATCATTTTCAGTCCCCAACCAATCAAATCCTTTATCAAAGCAATCCATCTGGTAAAATACTGCTCCTCATTTAACTGGTTGATAAACTGAAATAAAAAGAAGGTTTGCAGTAATGGAAACATGATATATAACACACCATACTGAATACAGGTAAGCACCAAACATATCAACTCATAAGCGGCAGTTCCCGTGATACTGCCTGCAGCACCGGTTACAGATACAATATAAGCCGGTACTAACAGTTGCATTACTTCTAATATCTGTCGAACCACATCCTCAGCCACTGAAAAAAACACTCCAAAGGCTTTGATAGCCAACGTAAATATCAACACAAATGAAACATAAAATCCCTGTTCTCCCAGTAAACCTCCGCCAAATGCACTGGTTAAGTTGGTAAAAAATGCTGCCAGAACTGCCACCGAAAGTAACGCAATCAAATACTCCTGATTCTCGGAAATACTGCTAAGTAACGCTGCTTTTACGCCTGCAAGCATGTCCATGCACGCACCATTCACATCTCCTGCCAACAATTTTTGAAGCAACTCCATAAACCCATCTATCTGATTCATATACGTTCCCCTTATGCAAGCCATTGCCATCATAGGCTCCCTTTTAAAAAATGCTGAATCGTTTCTAATACAGTAAATACAATAGGAATACTCATAAACACCATAGTAAGTTTTCCAGCAAGCTCAATTTGACCTGAAATAGCACCAAAGCCTGCCTCCTTACACAAGGCAGAAGCAAATTCACTAATATAGGAAATGCCAATCAATTTCAGTATCAGAAGAATATAACTCTTATCGATAGCAATCATCGCAGTCAATTCATGTATCATTTCTACAATATAATGCAAACGCTCTAGTGCAAAAGACAGTATAAACAGACACAAACCCATACTAACAAATACACTATATTCTGCTTTCTGACTCTTTACATTTAACGCTAGCACCACCCCCAACACTGCAACGATTGAAAGTTTAATGATGCTCATACCCTACCCCCTATGCTTTTTGCATTACAACTGAAACAAGGTTGAAATGGATTCAAACAGTTCATATATGTACGGAATCACCCAGGATAGCACGATAACCAAACCAACCAGACTCAACAGATATGCCTGGTCATCCCGTCCTGAATGCTTCAACACTTGATTTAACAGGGAAACCAATATTCCCACCGCTGCAATTTTAAATATTAGTTGTACCGACATATCTTGTCCCCCTTTCAGCTATAGCAATATGATTACAAGAAAGCAACCACCAAGAATGCCTAGCATGGTATATAGTTTCCTTTTTTCCCGCGTGGCAGCTTCTGCCCTCTGTATCACTTCTTCCAACCGCTGCAAACTGAGCGTCAATCCTCTTTCCTGCATAGTCACGTCCAAATAACCAAGACTTCTCATCAATTCCCTCAAGATCTGCATATCCTCACCTTGAAAATGTCCGACATCTTGTAACGTAGACATAGTACCGGAAATTACCTCCACTAACTGCTCTTCGCCCGTATCCAATAACAAACCCACATCACGCCACCAATCGCCAATCTCATTTTCCTGTTTTCGACCTACATTGCAAAATGCCTCCGGCAAAGTTGTCAAATGATAACAAATTTCACCTTGCAACTGTAAAATACATTGATACAACCGTCTAAGCGATATCAAATGCCATTGTTCCTGCCTATAATAAAACATGCCAAGTCCAAAGGAAGACGCCAACACAATCACACACCCCAAAATTTTGAGCATGATAACACCTTCTTCCTAATGACATAAATTTCGCTTCACATCAAACAACTGATTCCCCATAGCATCAAAAATACTTTCTACTTGTCCGGCCTTTTTACTTCCGTTCAATACAATGTATCTTTCAAAGGTCTTTTCCTCCACTAATTTTCGGAGAACCGGTTTATTCTTAATATCATCAATGGATTTTCCGTGCACTGTGGCCAAAATCTTACAACCACAATTAATGACATATGCAATGGCTTCAATATCCTCAATACTTCCAATTTCATCCACAGCAATCACCTGTGGAGACATGGAACGAATCAGCATCATCATGCCATCCACCTTAGGACAGCAATCCAACACATCCGTCCGCATCCCCAAATCATTTTGAGGCAACCCTCTATAACAAGCCCCAATTTCCGAACGCTCGTCCACTACGCCAACCGTCATCCCCTCTTTGTCGTCATCACCATCAGAAACAGACCTGATAATATCGCGAAGTAACGTAGTCTTTCCACACCTCGGAGGCGAAATAATCAATGTATGATACACATATCCATCCTCCCAAAGATACGGTAACACCTTACTGGCACACCCCTTCACCTGATGCGACACCCGAATATTGATAAAAGAAATATGTCTGACACTTTTAATCCTTCCACGCTCTAACACTACCGTACCGGCAAGTCCAATCCTATGTCCGCCCTGCACAGTGATAAACCCCTGCCGGATCTCATCCTCATACGCATACAAGGAATAATTACTTACAAATTCCAATGTCTCCTTTACATCCGTCTCTGTTACTATGTATGCATTCGTCCTGGATTTTTCCAATTCCCCCTTTTCTGTTACAAAATACTCTTCTCCATCATATATAATCAAAAATGGTTCCCGAATCCGCAGTCTTAACTCATATAGCTTGTCATAAGAAATAACAAGTTTACGAAGAATGCATCTCAGATTTCTTGATAAAATCCTTACAATTTCATTTTCCTTATCCATTCAACCGCCTCCTTTTACTATTTATATGAGTTCCTTGAGATATATATTCATGTTTCACACACCATCAAACAACACAAGGGCATATATTTGTTTCGGCGTGACACTCTCGTTCTCCAAAATGCGTAACAGTACATAATGGGGGCATTGCATCTTACGATACAATGCCCCCATAAGAACTGACGCATTTTGAGGCACGCCTCTATCAAATATATGCCCCTGTGTTGTTAGTTATGTGTGATACATCAATATACAAGAACTCATATATATATACTAACAAGAGGATATATATATAATTACTTGTTTTTTATTCCTGAACCGACCAAATATCTGGATTCTCTTCTGCCCGTTTTAAATAGTAGTACATGGCACTATATACGCCATAACACTGGTCTACAAATTCCTGATTGGTAATATCTATCTGGCTACCATCAGCATACTTATTGACAAATCGCGTATCTATCGGACTCTGCAATCTCAAATATCGGTTCAACACATTTTGCTTGGTCAAAGGAAAACCAATATATTCCATTAGTGCTTCCTGCAAATATGCAATGTTACATTCTTCCACACCAAAGTCACCCAGACCATAATTGTTCCATACAATAAATGGTGTATGATAAAACGCTTCTTTTACAGTCTTTTCCGGCAAATACTCTTCAAATCCAGACAAGAAACTTGGAGCGTGGTCACCGAACAATAAAATCACTGTTGGCTCATCCACATTTTCAAAGTATTCTACTAAACGTTTGAATGCCTTTCCCGACACACTAACACCATTCACATATTCTGTTAATTGCTTTCTATCAATATTCTCAACATTCCAATAATCGATATTGTAATTAACCGAAATATCTGTATTTATCGGTGCCTTAGGTCCATCTACAATCTTAATAACATGATTGGCAATGGAAGTAGAAAAAGAAAACACCGGAGCATCCGTAAAGGTTCTGCGCTCCTCATATCTGTCAATAATTTCCTGTGTCAACGCATCATCAGAAATAAATACGTCATACTTTTCCTGATTTTGCATTTTATCCCAATCATAAAAATCCTGAAATCCCATGTTCATATATGCCACATCGCGATTCCAAAAATTCGGCTTATACGGATGAATAGCATAGGAATTATAGCCCAGCGCGTTCAAATACTCCACCATAGACGGCTGTGTCTCATTGAAAAAAGAACGATAAGCAGAACGCTCAATCAAATACTTGGAATTCCATCCGGTCAAAAACTCAAACTCTGACTTGTCCGTTCCACCACCAAATATATTTGCATTGACACTGCCACCGGTAAATTCTGATTGAATGGCGTCAAATTCTGCCATCGGATTTTCCGAAAATGTTGCCACTTCAGATATCTGATTGATATCCCACAACGCCTCGCTCATAATTACGATAATATTAGGCTTGACTGCAATGTCTTCTACAGTCTCTTTTGTAGCCAACTGCAAGCCCTGTTCCTTTGCTGCCTCATCCTCTTCAAAATCCTTAAGAGCCACATCATATATATCATTATTATGTGTGTTATAAAAATAGTATCCAAAACTCTCTACAAAGCACACCAGGCCACCTTTTTTCTCACCTTCGGCTCCCAGCACCACGTATCTGGAAATACCATTTTTTACAGCAGGATAAATGATGATGCCTGCCATAGTCGCTAATAACACCAAAATACTGACCAGTTCCAGCACAATTTTCTTACTTGTTCGTTTGCTTTTCCAAATTGATTTTGTCATCCAGCATACAACGCTTACAACCAATGTTGCCACTACGGTAAACACAACTATCTTCCAATTTGAAAAATGGATATCTGATGTAGCATCACCCCATTCACCACTAATCAAAAAGTCAGCAAACTCAATATACTCTTTTCTTTGACCATATTTAATATATTCTGCAACACCAAACACTGTAAGAATGAGCTGCACTACAAGATAACTCCATCGAAGGTCATGAAAGCACGCATAAAAAAGCCATAGCAACCATGCAACCAGCACAGTGCTATAGATAAAATAACCAGGATGTTCTAGCACCCATATATCTGTTGCCGACAAGTTGCCTACTGACAACGCATGAAAAGTAATCACACCTACCACACACTGCAATATATAAAGCAGAGTAAACACCATCGGTTTCTGCCATTTTTGTTTTTTCTCTTCTATACTCATCTTCTGTCAACCTCTCTACAATGAAAAAAGGGGCAACTGCTATGCAATCACCCCTCCTAGAATTCAATTCAAAATACTTACACTCTTGATAAGTACTCACCAGTTCTGGTATCAATCTTGATGATATCGCCCTGGTTGACAAATAAAGGTACAAGTAATGTAGCACCAGTCTCAACTGTACATGGTTTTGTAGCACCTGTAGCAGTATCACCCTTAACACCTGGCTCACACTCTGTAATCTCTAACTCTACGAACAATGGTGGTTCAACAGCGAATACCTGACCGTTGTGAGACATCATCTTCACCATCTCGTTCTCCTTAACGAACTTCAAAGAATCACCAATCTGGTCTGCATTTAAAGCAATCTGATCATATGTGTTAACATCCATAAAGTGGAACAACTCACCATCAGAATATAAATACTGCATATCTGTTCTCTCGATATGAGCCTTTGGACACTTCTCTGTTGGACGGAATGTCTTCTCGATTACGCCACCAGTCTTGATATTCTTAAGCTTTGTTCTAACGAAAGCTGCACCCTTACCAGGCTTAACATGCTGGAACTCAATAATCTGATAAATGTTACCTTCTAACTCAATTGTAACACCATTTCTAAAATCGCCTGCTGAAACCATATAAAAAATCCTCCTTAATGTACCCCTTTATCTTATGGGAATCATATTTGAATTCAAAATGTTGGGAAATAGTCATATTCCACAACTCTCATACCCAACATGATATAACAAACAGCCACATTTTTCAACTATTTTTTATAAACAATAATGCCTTTTCGGAATGTGTCAGGTTACGATACCCATCTTCCGTCACCACAATCACATCCTCGATTCTCACACCATACTGACCGGATAAATAAATCCCAGGTTCTACGGTAATGACCATGCCCGGTGCCAGAACAGTATCACAGCCCTCTGCAAATCTTGGTTCCTCATGAATATATAAGCCCACACTATGCCCAAGACTATGTCCAAAGCAACCTTCATAACCCGCATCATAAATATGCTTTCTGGCAATCGCATCAATCTCAGAACACTTTCTTCCAGGTCTGATACCCTCTAGTGCCATTTTCTGTGCTTCAAGAACTGTATCATACACGTGTCTTTGCTTTTCTGACAGTGTCCCTACAGCAACTGTTCTTGTCATATCTGAACAATATCCATCATAGACACAACCAAAATCCATGGTAACCAAATCGCCATCTTGAAGCACCCTATCGGATACCCCAGCATGTGGCATGGAAGAATTCTCTCCAGAAGCAACTATGGTATCAAAACTTAAACCTTCTGCCCCTTGCTTACGCATAAAGAACTCCAATTCCAAAGCGATTTCCCTTTCTGTCATGCCTGGTTTCATAAACTCCAAAATATGGGTAAATGCTTTATCTCCAATCTCTTCAGCCTTTGCAATCAACTCTATTTCCTTAGCATCCTTTATCGCACGTGCAGCATCAATAATACCATTCGCCTGTGCCCAATTGGTACAAGGAAATACCTCCTGTAACCGACTAAAAGACGCTACTGATAAATGCCCTTCCTCTATTCCAACATTCTCAAAACAAAACTTTGACTGATTCATCCAGTCTCTCATCATTTCCAGACCTTTTTTGCCACCTTTTATCTCTACACAGGAAGCAATTGGACACTGTTTTTCTACCATCTCAGTATATCGAAAGTCCGTAAACACCACAGACTTTCCATCTCGCCCAATGAATACATAGCCTTCACCACCGGTAAAACCCGTATAATATCGCATGGAAAATGGACTGGATAGCAAAACGCCATCCACCTGTTCCTGCATATGATAAAGCAATCGATTGATTCGACTCTGAAAATCAAACATAAACCTCTCCATTCTGTGAAAATGTCTTATTCACAATATGCTTACGCAAGCATATCCTTTATTGCCTGCATAGCATACAAATATCCCTTCAAGCCAAGACCAACTACCTGTCCATCACAAACCGGTGCAGTCACAGAAACGTGACGGAATTCTTCACGCTTATGTACATTAGAAATGTGCACCTCAATCTTTGGCATCTGAATAGAAGCCAGTGCATCACGAATGGCATAACTATAATGGGTATATGCACCCGGATTAATCACAATCCCTTCTGTTCCATCTGTGTATGCAGCCTGAATACGGTCAATAATCGCACCTTCACAGTTACTCTGGAAAACATCAACTGTAACATCTCCCATATCTTTCGCTTTTTCTTGAATCATATCACAAAGAGCCTGGTAATTTGCCTCTCCATAGATTCCTTTTTCACGAATTCCCAAAAAATTAATATTTGGTCCATTGATAACTAAAATCTTCATACCAAATCCTCCATCTGCTTTATCACTTCATCTACGATACTCTCCACAGTCTTACCATCTGTTTGCATGCAAAGATGCGATGCCCGTTCATAAAGTGGTCTTCTTTCTTCCAGCAATGCCACAATTCTTCCATACGGATCCTCACATTGCAATAAAGGTCGTTTATCGTCATCCTTTACTCGCTCATAAGTCTCCTTAGCAGATGCCTGTAAATATACTGTTGTCCCCAACAATCTTAACAGACTTGCATTCTCATCTCTTAACGGCATTCCGCCACCTGTAGAAAAAACAGTGTGATTCGTTGTCTCCATCAATTCTCGAATCACATTGGTTTCTAGCTCTCTAAAGTAACCTTCTCCATGATTTTCAAAAATCTCAGATATAGACATTCCCGCTTTTTTCTCTATATATGCATCTGTATCCAAAAATGCAAAACCCATTTTTTCTGCCAAAGCCATTCCCACAGTGGACTTTCCGGACCCCATGAACCCAATCAGCACAATGTTATCCAGTTTATGAATACTGTGATACATTTTCTCATAAATCTCATTGCAATATGGCTGCAAACTTTCAAAACTTCGATTTGTCCAATACCCATAAGCAATCACGCCTTGATAAAGCAACATCTTTAACCCATTATAAGCAACGCCTCCTGCTGCTTTTACCAACTTCATAAATTGCGTCTCTGCCGGGTTATATATCAAATCCACACCAACTGCTACTTTTTTATAAAAACTCACATCTGAAAGCACAACATCATCTACATTTGGGGCTAATCCAATAGAAGTTGCCTGAAACACAATCATGTCATTCTCATGGATATCACCATATGCTTCTAGTGCCATCGGTACAATCACATCACCTTTGCCAAAATGAGCATTCATAGCAATTGCAATCTCTTCTGCCTTGTTCACGGTACGATTTAATAAATATACCTTCTTAGCGCCCTCTAACATACACATATAAACCACAGCCTTCGATGCCCCTCCAGCTCCAAGAATCACCACAGTTCTTCCCTGCAATGCAATATGCTCAGAATGAATCGCCTGTCGTAAACCTTCCATATCCGTATTATAGCCCTTGTATCCACCATCCACTGGAACTAGAGTATTCACAGCACCAATTACTCTGGCTGCCTCGTCAATATCCACCAGATATGGCATCACTGCCTGCTTGTGCGGAACTGTCACATTCAAGCCCTGCACCGACAAGGCCTTTGCCCCTTTCACAGCCGCTTCCACATTATCTTTTTCCACATGAAACGGCAAATACACATAGTTATCACAACACACTTCACTCAAATGGTTGTGAATCATTGGCGACAAAGTATGCTCCACAGGACAACCAATCAATCCAATTGTCTTTGTTAATCCATTAACCTTCATCTTTTTTCTGTCCTCTATGATATGCCCACAAAATCGGCTTTTCTAAAAATCGCTTTAATACAATCTGAATCTCTTCCTTTGGATGAATTGGATGCACCAATATGCTATAAATCCCGGTTCTCTTAGCACCCCAAACATCTGTAAACAACTGGTCTCCTACAAATAAAGTAGTATCCAGTCTAGTATCCATCAAATCAACTGCCTTAATATAACCTACCCGGCTCGGCTTGTTCGCCTTATAAATATACTGCACCTGTAATGGTTCATTAAAGCTCGCCACTCTAGGCTCTTTATTATTCGATAACAGACATACTGAAAACCCAATCTCTTTTAACTTCTGCATCAAAGAAATCACCTGTTCCGTAGGACCCGCATTATGCGGCACAAGGGTGTTATCTATATCAAAGATAACACCCCTATATCCTTCATCATAATATGCCTGAAAATCTATGTCATATGTACTTTTATATTCTGCATTTGGATAAAACGTCTGAATCATAATAACTCCTACTCATAAGATGGGTCAACATTAGGGAACAACAAATATCCTGTACCCTTAATTCCTGCAGTCTTTGCCGTCATACCATTAGCAGTAGCAGTCACTTCTACTGCAAATCCTGTACCCGCATCATTAGGATAAATAGTAATCTGAAACTTTTCTGCACCATTCTTCCTATACTTACATGGAATACTAGCTGACATATGTTCTAAAATAAAAGCTTCAAAAATGTCTGTGGAATCCAATGCATCTGTATATACTGAATATGGCATAGTCTGAGAAAATACATAATCAGCAATCTCACTTTCTGCCAATGCAATCTGTGTACAGTTTGCAATTTCATTTGCATTCTTAATATCAGCAGACATACGCGACTTACTAACATATTTAATTAAGGTAGGTGCTATAGCACCTGCTAAAATTGCCATGACCGCAATTACAATAATTAATTCCACCATGGAAAAACCTTTATTATTCCTCATAGAACGCTCCTCCTCGAACAATCCCCTTATACAAATAGCCGTTTCTGACTACAGAATAGCACAAAAATGCAAATTGGTAAAGTACATATCTACCTCTTTAAACATAAAAAGGGGAACAGCATTCGCTGTTCCCCAAAGAATTAAAATTCTTTAATTACATCTGTTGCGTCTGGTGTCACATCATTTTGCGTTAAGTCAAACAAACTCTCAGCTAATTCAATTCGAATCAATTGTGTTGTTGTTTCACCATCCTGCGTTGCCTCAATATAGAGATATGCATAATCTTCCGCATCAAAGTATTCATCCTTCAATGGAATACTTGCCTCTAACTTATCATCATTTGCAGTCTCTACAAAATAGGTTTCACCATACTCTAAAGCATCTTTATCATCATATGGATACTCATGAATAATGGTCTTAACTTCATCACCATCATCATTGGTATACTTGAAGTAAATCTTTACATTTTCAACAGTAGTTAAAGTTTCATCTGCAATATCAATCTTGAAACCAAACTTCACTTCTTCCTTAGAATTAGCGACCTCAATGTATGGAATTACTTCATCCTCTTCCTCATGTACTAAAATGTACTCATTGTCATCATGAGGTACGATCTTTTCAGTATCTGGATCATACAATGTGATTTCAGGCTTAATAGTAACATTTAATGCACTCTTTCTAGCTGAATTACAGATAATATTGATAAACAACATTCTCTCGTCATTGTTATTTGTCAATGCACCTGTTACCTTTGAATGTCCAGCACCACAATATGTAACATTGCCCTTAGAGTAAATGAAATAATTGTCTGCCGAATCACCAGGATTTGCTGCGTAAATAGATGAACCATTGTGATGGTTGTTTGTTGCTGATAATGTGTACAATGGAATTACTTCTCCATCCTCAATATCTAATGTTAAATACTGATTATGCGTATTAGAAATCCACAAAGTATCACTAACTGTAAATGGATAACTTGTTACAACACTATCATTTATCCGTTTTGCACGGTTCGTTCCATACATACCATCTTTTACACGTTCCAAAAATGTACTATTACTTTGAGAGTACATAAACGCCGTAGTATTCATCTCCAAAGTCACATATTTATGTGGAATAGATGAACGTCCTTGATTTTCTGCAGTATGACGAACTACTGAGAAATTCGGTGTGACAGCCACCATAGTTCTTGTGAAATTAGACCATGCATTTGGTTTGACAACACGCAAATTATCAACTGCTGTATTATTAAAATCTACATGTGTCATAAAATACTTTTTAGAATCATAGCCTTCCTTCAGCACATACGAATTTTCGTCAGCAGATAATTCCATATGATAACGATCCAAGCCGAAACATTCTTTTAATGTGTCTGTTAAATTAATTGCACCGCCACCTTGTGATCTTGTCATTGTATCATGGAACATAAGCATATTACCGCCTTCACTTTCATACTGTTCCAAGTAATCACATGATGCTAATGATAAATCCTTATTAGAAAAATTCTCAGATGCACCAATTAAAACAATACCATAAAGTTCTTTCAGCCAATTTTTACCATAAGCTGCACGCTTCATATCCCAATATTTTTCTTCATAAAGAATACGCTCACTAGATGCATCAGCCCAAATAATATAAAGTTCATTTAAAGTAATATTACTACCTAATACATCTGCAAATTTACCAGCTGTACGATCATCTTTGTCTCTAAATGTTGTCGCATACTGAGCTGAAAAAATATCAAAATAGAACTTCGTATCTAAAGCTTTTTGGAATACAGAATACTCTTTAACATTTAATTCTTTCTGCCACTCTGGATGTGCTGCTAGCACCTCCAATGCAGCCCTCAAGTTTTTCTCAGCTGCTTCTTCTGCTGCTACTAAATCTTTATATGCGTCCGCATTCATATAATCTTCTGCAGCTGTTAAAGCATCAGAAATAGCAGTATTCATCTCTGCTTCCGCATTTTCAATTGCAGTAATTTCAACCTGAATATCTTCTAATTCTTTTTGAGCCTTTGCAACATCATTCTGCTTTTCTTTAATCTCTTCTTCGGTCGCAGATTCACTATCCGTTAAATCAGCTAATTCTTTTTCTAACTCAGTTAGCTCTGCAACTTTAGCCTTATACTGCTTCTCTAAATCAGGTAAATCCTCTGCGAGTTTTTCATATGTTTTCTGTAAATCAGCGATCTCATTGTTATTGTACTTCTCAATATACGCATCCATATCTGCAGGTGAAAAAATATCAATATCAATATTAAAATTACCATCTTCACCAGTAATCTGATCTGCTAAGTTAGAAGTCCAATCATCATACTTAACCGTCTGATCATACTTCCAAATACCAAATTCGTGGTCATGTAAACCAAAATGATATTTTCCACCAATATTATATGCCTCTTCAGCACTATGTGCATAACCTTCATACAACTGAGTTGCACTATTTGACCATGCTGTATATCCTGCAGGATCATCAATACGATCCGCATATGGAATATTTACATCAAAGCCAGCATTATCACTAATTGGATTATATCTAGCTATATGACCCGATAACTGACAAATTGGACAGAAATACAATGTTTCAAAACTATTATTACCACCATCTCTAGATGTTGGAGTTGTATTAATTTGCAAAACTCTGATTTCTGTTTTTTCACGTGTTAATCTTTCAACATAAGAAACCGCATCATAACTAATACTCATACCTGTAGGGTTTGCTACAATTTCTAACTTCCAACTAACCGGACCATAGAACTCATCGTTTGGATCAATGTCATAACTTATAGTGTCTTTAACCTCAGTACCAGCTGGAAGTTTTTTAGTTAACACCAATTCGTCTTTATCAGTATATAAACCATTTGAATTATCATCAATATACAGATTTACTGTATATCCTGTAATAGCAGTATTACCATTTGACAATACGGTAAACTCAAAATTCAATACATCCTTCTGAAGATATGTAGTAGGAGTATTCATTTTGTACTCAGCCGGCATATTAGATATATTCAAAATTGGGCGTTTTGATGCTTTATCCAATAATTGAATAATTCTCTGTCCCGCTGTCGATGCTTTCTTATCATCAGCCACAGGACTCTTTGAGCCCTCATATTCTTCCCATACACCATTATTCAAAATAGCTTCTGGTACTAACACACCGTCATTAAATACAACCGCATATGGTGTAATGGTGCCACCATATTTTTTATCGATATTATCTACTTGAATAATATCATCCTTATCAAATCCTGCCAAAACATTTGAAAAAGCACCACTGATATCATAACTTAGTGTAGTTCCATCTGTTTCAAGATCCTTTTGCTCCAACGCATATCCTAAAAATTTAAGCATATTACAATCAGGATCAATTAATAAATTCTTATAAGGATTATCTCCATATGCCTTTAACCCCACATATGCATCTGTAACATCATCACTAATAATTAATGGCATTCCTGCATCCACATATGCTTTCAAATTCTCGAAATTAGCATATGAGATGTCATTACCACCACCATTTACATAGTTACCATATTTAGAGCCATAGAATCCTCCAGTAACACCCATTGTACCATCAGCACCTAAATACTGTAATGTACCTGAGTGTGAAAACATACGATAGAAAGTCCAATTGTAACTGTTAATATTGGATGCAACAGTAGCCCAATTACCAGCCTGATACTCTGCCTCAGTTCTTAAAGCAGACATGTTACCACCAATATAAATCAAATCGTATGTTCCAAGAATAGCATCTTTCATACCCTGCAATTCTTCTGTAGAAACCTGAACAAGATTAATTTGACTTGATTCTAATCCAGTTAAAGCACAGAGTTTTTCCATCGTCATTTCAAATGCATAATACTCACTACCTTCAGGAACCATTTCCTTAGATTGCTTATATACAGCATCTGGTCTCGAATAATAATTATTATTCTTTGTAGCCAACTCTTGATCAATCGGATAAGCAGGTTGAATCTCTAATACTGTAAACAATTTTCCTGAAGCAGAATTCTTACCATACTCACGATATGTACTACTCTTTAACAAATCAGCAATCTCATTAGCAAGTTCCTGAGTTCCAGTAGGATTTGCAGCCATTGTCTCGAACATAGTGCTCGTTGAAAGCATTACATTAGAATAAATAGAAATACCATCTGCAGGTGCCACCAATGCTAATAACTGATCATAATTTGTAGTAAAAATATTACCAGTCATTTCATCATCTTTATCACTAGAACTACTATCCTCGCTTGTTTCAAGCTGTTTTGCATAGATTACGTGCTTCTTCGCATATGATGCTGTTGATATAATGTTGTAAATATCAGCAGTCATATTTGCATAAGTATCATTCTCAATGAACACAAAATCATAACCATCAAAAGAAGTTTCTGTTAATGCTGTATATGAAATCTGAGCTGTCTCAATTGCTGTAGGAACATCAGACTTTCTATAATATGCATACTTAATAAAGTTAGCATTATCTGCATCTACAGCAGCCTTCATAGCACTAGCACCTGTATCACCTGTAACAAATAACACCTTACGAGCAGGTTTTGGATCAGCTGCTTTTTCTTCTTCTGTATACTTTAATTTATAAGAAACGAAAACTGATTTTGCACGAGTTAAAAACTCAACTAAAGTCGCATCCTGCTGCCATGAGAATGTATTAAACTTAATAAAGTTCTTTGATAATACATTCTTAGTCAACTTCGCCATTGTATACTGATTCTCAGTAGTATTTGAACCAGTACCACCAGAACTACTCTTTACATAATCTACAATCAATGGCTTATAATCACCATCTACATATGTTTTTAACTGTTCATATACTTCATTTGGAATATCATTACCATCTGCAAAAGGTGCTGATGCAACATTATTCACATAAAACAAATCTGCAGTTGTTAATGCTGTATAATCTGGAACTTCCGCTGATACCAAAGCATTTAACTCAGCAATTGTAAACACCTGTAAACTAATACTTGGTGTAAGCCCTGCACCGTCTAATGTTGCCAACATCTCTTGAGTACATGAAGCACTCTTATTGTTGTTGATGACATGAGTACGAAAACTACCATCGTCAATATACTTCTTTAAAGAAGTCTCTTTGTTTGTGTCAGATACAATCTGAACAATCTTAAACACTCTCTCATCAGCCGACAAAGATGTATCATTAGATTTTTCAATAATATGATCCACATTTGTCAAACTATCTGCAAGGGAATCTGCAAGGGACAAATCTGTTGTAGCAGATTTGCTCGCTTTAGAAGCCTCGCTATCACGTAATGAATCACCAGCTAATGAGAATGAAACCAATGCAGTCGAAGCAATTGCAAATAGCATCAGTGTTAAAGATAATATTAAAACCTTCTTCTTGTTTAACATTTAGTTCTCTCCTTTCCCATTACTTACGTGTCAAAACGTTTGAATTACGAATCTTTGTCATACCCAAAGTTTTATATGTCATAGTTGCATTCTTAAAATCTAAAATCACACCAATACTATTAGCATCTGCATCAACGTTAACCTTAAAACCATAATCTGTACCACTTGTATACAAAAGCTTATCACTCAAAAGATTTTCGGCACTAATTGACTTATCAATAATACCTGCATTGGTCTCGCCCTCTAAGTGACGGTTCATATATAACTTACCGGTACTAGGATCCACAACATAAGTTACATAAGCTGTAGTATATGTGCCATCAGACTTTTTAGTCTGATACTCAATGTAAAGTGCATCTACCAATAAATCCTTATAAACCACTTTTGTCGGATCAGTAGAATCTACCTCTTTTAAAATTTTGAATGCACGATAGTTACCTGATCTATGTGATTGTGATCCAGCTGTAGTTACAAAATCTTCACCAAAAGATACTGTACTACCTGTATCATTTACTAGTACTCCAGTGCCTTCCTTATAACCAGTAACTCCCGCCTGCTCATCGGAGGCATACCATAATGAACCACCACCTGAACTCTTTGCAAGCAACTTTACTACATTCGCCTGCATAATACTGGTATTAATCGTATTGTAGACTTCCTGTGCTTCTATCTGCACCTCATTATCCTTCGTTGTTCTAGTATAAACTGCAGTTGTGGAAGCCATGAAAGTAGAAATAGAAACCATGATAATCGCTAATATAGCCACTGTGATAACCAGCTCTATAAATGTAAAACCATTATTATTTAATTTTTGTCTCACCATTTATCAACTCCTTATCTAGTTAAGTTACCACTGTTTTTATTCAGTTTCAAAGTATCCACTGTAGAACCTACAGCATCTGAAGTGTTGCCTAGAACCAAATCGGTAATTGCCTTATTGTTTGATTTTGCAAAACGATAAGTACCCGCACCTTTTAACACAGATCCATCAGACTTATTGTACTGAACGACAACACCTGTTGTATCTATAATAGATTCTGTTGAACCTGATGCTGCTTTATAATAGATTGCCACTCTATCAGATAATGCAACTTCAGCTTTTGTGGTTGATGCCGTAAATACACTGCCATTCCAAGTACCATACTCTATATAATATTGCTCTTCAGTATCATCATAGTATAATCTAAATGCAGTTTTAGCATCTTGAGCCTCTGTCACAGTCTTCAATGTTGCATATTGTGTTTTGAATGTATTCACGGCAGAATTAGCTTTTGCTGTATACACAATATTCATTGTAAGAAAACCAAGTGCACCAAGAACTGAAATGATAGCAACACAGATAATCATCTCAACCATAGAGTAACCTTTATTATTGTTCTTCATACAATCACCACCTACTCTACGTTCTTCTTCCAATTTTCAAAGTAAAGGACATCTTTGTAATTTACTTCTGTAATTGGTTTTTCAAGATCGATTACACCGGTAGCGCCACCACCGCCACCGCCGCCACCGCCGCCGGCACCACCGCCACCGGAAATAACGTCGTTGTAATCTTTGAAACAAGCAATAATACTGCTTGCAGTTGTTGAACCACTCATACCAGAGCACTCTCTTAAAATAGCCTTTGGAATCTCAGGGTTAGCAATAAAGTTAATGCTTTGACCAATATAAATCTTACTACCTGATACAATCATGCCTTCGAAAGATTTTACAGAACTGTCAAATGTAACATCACCCTTACAAATTACAATACCTTGAATACGTCCATCAGCACTACTTGCTGATACGGTAACATTCTTATCACTAATCCATACTTCGTAACCAGAATCCAACTTTGCATAACCTGTTGTTGAAATATCTCTGATAGAAGCAACATTGAAATAACGATACATTGGTGTTAATGATAAAGTATCTAAATCATTGCTATCCATCATTTTTACAAAATCATCACACATATCATTACAATCTTCTGATACTGAACGTACAGAATCCAAATTACCATTTAAAATATTCTTAAAGCCCTGCTTTAACTCAGAATCAACATCAGGAGTTAAGAAGTATTTCATCATCTTATAATTCAAATCTAACTCTTCTGTTGCCTGCATCCAAGTAAATGTAGTTCCAGCAGCCTGATTCTTTAACATATTATCAAACACATCTTCTGCACTCTTATCAGTAACAAGTGAGAATTTAGTGCCATTCATTACAGTCAAAGCACCTGTTGAATATATCTTATCATTTGCTGTATCGTCAGGCAGAATAATCTTATCAACCTTAAACTTCTTGTAATTTGTGATATCTTTTAAGTTTTTAGCACTCTCATTAACATATTTTCCATCTTTTTCATCATCAGTCTCAAAGAAATTAGCATATGCAACGATGAAGTCATCCATACCTACACTTAAACCAGACAAATATGCCTCATCAAAATCAAAGAAATAGAAATCATTACCATCAATTGTCTGTTTAATCAACGGAACCTTAGATAAATCCTTAAAGAAGCCTGTATATGGTTCTGCAATATCACTTCTAATATTGACATAATAATCCCCATCATCTTCTTCAACCCATGACTTTAATGGCATATACGCTAACTGATTACTCTTAACAGATAACGATTCACCTGTTACATAATCATCAATTGTATTATCATACACATATGACTTTACAGATACTGTCTCTTCACCATCTGGTGTTGTGATAGTAGAATCTGCTGCAGATACTTTTTTAGACATTTCTACATATGAACGACCTGCAATATAAAGTGCATCAAGATATTCAAAGTCTAAAGTAGTTCCCTGACCATTCAAAATGATAGAACTACTGTTGAAATGTCCATCATTTTCAGAATAGGTATCACCATCTACTGCATCGATAAATACTCGTGAATCCTTAGCCTGACTATAGTTGTATCCATAATACTTACCCTGCATCTTAAATGTAGCTAAATCCGCATTTAATTCCAAATCGTCATAAATATAAGCATTTGCATATAAATTCACATCAGATGCACCTGCTGTTGTAGTATATCCGCCTAATACAATACTATCTGCCCAAACGTCAGATGGAACTACCATTCCATTTTCTTTAGCCGATACAACCAAACTACCATCATTAAATACACCAATGGTACCTGGAACAACTACACGATTAGACTGCATTGTAACTGTCGCACCTGCAACATACAATCCGGAATACATACTAGTATCAAGCAAACCATTACAATCTTTATATGGTGCTGTATTCTTCTGATACGATGTAACAGAAGTTGTACCACCATCATATTTATTGTAGACCTTGTTATAGAAATCGTTTGCACCATATACATCACCGGAAATATTTACATTACTTGTACTTCCAGTAATTTCGATACCTGCATCTGCAATTAATGCATAATCATAAATCGTACTAAATGCATCTTTCTCTCCTGCAAAAGAAACATCATATCCTGGTTCGCCTAACACAAGATCCGTTGTGATAGACTGCACATAGTTCTCACTATTTCCACCAATTGAATATGTTGCTGTTCTCTTAACAGTAACATTTTTAATAATTACTGAATCAGATGCATCAACTCTCTTTAAATTAGCAGCTGACATATCTAATGTAATATCTGATTCCTGAATAAATGAATCCAACGTACTTGCCAGTTTAGTTACTCCACTTCCTGCAACAGTCTCTTCATTAGACAATTCATCACATTCAGATAAATACTTTAAAAAGGTCTGTTTCATGATTACATTGGCATCTTCATCATCTCTAGTTACGTATGCCTTCAAACTTGCATCATAATAAACCATAACCTTAATTGTGTCGTCATAAGCCTTCTGTAAGTATTTCATAGCGATACTACCTACTCCAGCTTGTATCTCATCCATAGCCTCTTCTACATAATAGAAGTTGTTTTTTGAATTCAAGTTGTAAAGTTTCATCTGATAAGTGTATCCTACAGCAGTCAATATAGAAGCTGCTAAAATAGCCAAAAATGACATAGACACAATCATTACGACAAAACTGGAGCCACGATTATTTAGTTTCTTTATTATCTTTTCTAACATTAATCTGCCCCCCTTGTTCCATGGAACTCTGCAACTAACTGATTAGTCGTCTCATCATACAAGAAAACTTTCAAAGTATACAAACGACCCTCATACTCTGTATCGTCAGCTAATGACTTAACGAATCCAGCTCCCGGTGCTGAGTTGCCGGTCAATTTTGCAAAGTCACCAGCAGCAAAAGCTGTATCATCATTCACCTGTGTTAAATCCACATTAGTATAAACTTTCAATTTACTGATATCACCACAGGTATTAAATTTCAGTTTAACATTTTCTCTTGTTCCTGTAATGCCAGACTGAATCAGATTATGATTCTTAAACTCAATGTTATTGCTATCTACAACATCTTTTACCTTATCAGGTAATTCATCTGCTGTCTGAATCATATATAATTTCACTTCTTCATCAATGCTTGCATCCACATCCATAACAATGTAATCTGCTATAGCATATTCACCATTATATACACATGGATTGTACATTAAGAAAATCTCTGGCACCTGTGACTGTGAAAAACTCTTCGTATATACATTATAACTTAAGTTTGACACAGTAATGCCTGTTGTATTGGAACTATCAGGTTCATCCTTATACTCCAAATCGCAAGATACTACATACTTCGGATTATCATCAGTTCCCTCGTTTTTAATTGAGATACGAGTCATTTTCTTTACTGTATCATATTGAAAATCGTTCTGACCTGAACCATACATCAACTGTAGCCATTTATCTTCACTAATCTTCTTTAACGCTTCTGCTTTTGCAGCAAAAAACGCATCCGATGCTGTTTCATCCATATTAGCAACCGAGCCTGCGATAATCGCCACATCGCTACTGTCTAAATTAGTTAAGCCTGCAACATTCTGTTTGTTTGGATCCTGCTTACCTACTAAAGAACTATCTTCAACGTACTTGATACCATCTACAGTAGCAACTGTAAGACTACCATCATTTGGATCAGATGATGTCATACGTCGATAACCTATCTGTTCCATCGCATAATCTCTAGTATCAGCTGACACAGTTACAAAATACTCTTTGTCGACACCACCAATAGTGATTGGATCTGAACTAGATGTTGCAAATGTACGCTGAATATATGTGATAGTTGTACCCCCAACAGTAGCTGTCTTTTCTGCAGAACCGGATGTGGTTTCATAAAACTTATTTTCACCATTAAACAAGTCATCTTTACCAATCTTATCTAATGGAGTACTCTTAAAGTACTCCATTATATATTCTGCATACTCTGAAGCCAACTGCTTCTGTTTAGATGTTGCGCTTATATTCATACCGGTCGCGATTTGCTTGATTACTGGAACAATCAAAACCACAAAAATGGCAATGGCAATGATAATCTCAATTAAACTGAATCCTTTGTTATTCAATTTCTTCATACAGAGAATCACTCCATTCTACTAATAAATCTTAACCTGTCCTGTCTTACTTGTTACACTAAATCTTGGAGAAGTTGCATCATCTCCATCAACCTTAACATATACTGGGATACCCATTGAATTTGAAATGACTACCTTAACTGCAGCCTTATCATCACCATCAACTCTATCAGTTGAATTCACAAAGATAGTTACATCGTCAGGTGATGTTACCTCAGCTTCGTATGACTTATCGCCTAATGTATAAGTTACATACTTTTTACCTTCTTTTTCATAGAAGTCAAACTTTAACGCTACTGCTTCATTTGCATCACTTGACACCTGAGAAGCATCCTTACCATCCTGTCCTACTACAATTGGAGAAACATCGCTTGTTGCAGGATTTAACATTACATAAAAGTCATAATCAGACGCAATAGCAGCACCATCATTCTCATCATACTTATTCAGAGTTGAACTTGAAGATGAACCACCCTCACCTGTAAAGATATTAGAGACACCAGTCTCAACATCAATGCTAAGTGGAGCATCCGAACGATCAGGACCTGCAACTGAATACATAGTTAATAATACGGAACCCGTATATTCCTGTGTACCAACATTATAAGCAATAGTCGCTGTATCTACTGTCATTCTATACTTGTATCCAGCAATATAGTTTAAGAAATCCTTAATACCATCATAACTACCTTTGTATGCAACTGGAAACGCTGCTGTATAACAAATATTAGTTGTTGCCGGATCTACTGCTGTAGCATCTGTTGTTGTAGCATCTGTTGCTGCTGCATCTGTTGCTGCTGCATCTGTTGCTGTATTTGAGCTACCTAGTACATAAAACTGTACTGGTCTACCTAATGCCAAACTTGTTGCATTAAATTCATACGCTTCACGAATACCATCGATAAACTCAACTGTATATTCCTGATCCAAAGTAGCTGGAAACTTTGCTAACTTTTCTTCAAACTTCTCATTATATACAGCAATCCCCTTTTCATAATCAGCCTGTTTTGCACTCTTCGCTAATAAATCTGTATATTTTGCCTGCAAAGACTTCACTTCTGTATCAATCTTCTCTTTATCTTCCATCATAGGACTCATGCCTAAAAACCAAGCTGCTGCTACAATAATTAAGCCGAGAAATACCAAAAGCATATTTTTATTTGATGATGACATATTCATAATCTATCCCTCCTTACTGTGCAGCTGTAGTAGCCTCTGTACTATCAGTTGCTGCATCCTCTGCTACTACATTCAAGTCTTCTTCTTCTACCATAGATACATATAAGCATCTCAAAGCGATTGTATATTCAATTTCACCTGTTGTCTCATCCTTCTTCTCTGTAATTGAACTAACAAACGCATCTGTAATACATGGAATCTTCTTAAGATTAATGATAAATGCTGCAATCTCATCATATGTATCAGTTGTAGCAGAAATATCTACACCTGATTCTGACGAAGAGAAACCTTGCACTAACATATTGCTTGGCATTGCCTCTTCCAAATTACCAATAAATGTAATCAAATTCTCATTTAAGTTGTTTGTCATAGAATACATATTGTACATATCTGTATATTTTGCCTTAGCCGCATCATAATCAGCAACAATCTGATCGATCTCTGCAATAGCAGCAATCTGCTGATTAAGCTTATCTTTCTCTTTCTGAGATTGATCCTTCATATAGTATGTAACACCAACACCGGCAACAGCACCAATCAAGCACAAAGCAAAAACAGCAACTCCCATGCCTGCGCTAGCTTCTTTCTTGGCTTTACCTGCAGCAATAGAGAAGCCCATAGGAGCATATGCCGCACCAATTGGAGCAATCAAATATACTGGATTATAAATCTTCAAATCAATCTTTGGATCAAACTTAACATTATATAAGCTATCCATGATTCTGGTTGCAATATTTAACTGAATCTTGAACAAACCATCCAAACCACGGATTAACGCACCATCACCTGTCAAATAAACCTCTTCAATAGGCTTATCTGGATTCTTAGTTGCATAGTAATCCATAACACGACCAATATTGTTAATTAAGTAACGGAACGCACCTGTTACAGCATTTTCATCAAAATCAACAGTAACCATTCTTTCGTTCTGTAACATGGTCATAGCTGTAGCTGCGTCTACACCCTTCTCATCCATAACCTCATTTACAGCTGCATTGGTACCATATGGAACTGTACGCTGTAATAATAATGTGTCTCCCTTAACAATATTCAATACAGTAGAATCACTACCTAACTGAATAACCATTGTTGTTGCATTTGCACTTGTCTGTGTCTTAATCAACTGTAACATAGAGTTACCGATGTAATCGATAGAAACTACATTCAAACCAGCCATTGCTGCTACATCATAGTATGTTTTTACCATATATGTAGGTGCTGCCACAGCAAGTACTCTTAACTGTTTTGACTTATCCTCTCCCACTACTGTCTCTAATACAGAGTGTGAAACGATATAATCGTCTATATTAACAGGAAAATACTCTGCTGAATTCGCATTAATGATGTCTTTAATCTTACCAGGCTTTACTGCAGGAATTAAAACTTCTCTGTTTACAACCTTTGTAGATGAAAGAACAAAAATAACATTCTTATTTGTAATACCATTTGCATTTAAATTATCACGAATTGCACTTGCCACCTTATCCTTATCCTTGATGTTTCCATCCTCATAAGCATCCTCAGGTGTCTCAAAAATAATCGCATTATGAATCTGTGTCTGCTTCTTTGCAGAGGCAGTAATCTCTAACACAGTAATGCTTTCGTTAGTAATGTCTATTGTTAAGACCTTATTATTCTTTGCCATTTTATAGCCTCCCTCGCTAATCAGTAGTTTTATAAAGTATGTCATACTTCTGTGTATACATACTCAGGTACCAGCTTACAAGCTGTTAACCCCATATCATTGCTAATATTTTGTTATAGTACAGCCTATTCGTAAGCCAGCTGCTGCCATTAAAAATATAACGTCGCGCCTCCTATTTTGCCAACGGCAAAACAAAAAACCGCTGACCGCAAAAAAGCCAATCCCCGCACCAGCACCAATGACAAGTGCTTATGCGTTTCTACATTAGCTCTAAAATCAAATAATTAAAATATGAAAATTTGGCAGGCATACAGCAGAGGACAACATCCTCTGCCCCTACCAATACAAGAAAATGAAACTTGTTGAAACCTACATAAAATGCACAAATCTCATTTCATCAAACTTAGGGATATCCTAAGATATCCCTAAGAATACAGTCTTACATCTTATTCGTAAGCAGCGTTAACATTAGGATAAAGCTCAATTTCACCATTAGAGCTGTCTTTCACGTATACCTTTACCTTGTCAGCACTTGATCCACCAGACTGAATATATACATAGAACTTAGGAGAAGACTCTAATCCCTTTGTATACTTAACAGATGGAGCGTTACCAAGGATACCCTTTAACTCAACGCCAAATGAACCTGTGCTACCAGCCAAAGTTGAAATAGCACCAGAATAACTTCCGCCTGTTGCAATGTTGTTCTGGAAATCATCGTTGGCAGCCTGATTAGCTAAAGCAGACTGTACAGATGTAGCAATTGTCTGAGCGTTAGAAACGTCAGATGACATTCTTGACTTATTAACATACTTGATCAATGTAGGAGCGATAGCACCTGCTAAGATAGCCATGATCGCAATAACGATAATAAGCTCAACCATAGAGAAACCTTTGTTGTTCATTTTCTTCATAATTATTCTCTCCTTTTATTTTAATTATTTTTATTAAAATTTGTCAGTGGTTTCATGGCTGACAAAATTTAACCAACTTAATATTATGTATTATCCTATAAGTTATCCATGTTGTCATACATAGAAATAATAGGACCGTATACGGCAGCGATGATAATACCTACAACGCCTGCCAAAAGCACCATGGTAAGAGGCTCCATGGCCGCTGTTAAAGAGGTTGTTGCATCATCTACTTCTTCATCATAGAAGTCAGCAACCTTATCTAACATATCTTCAATATTACCAGTTTCCTCACCAATCTTAACCATCTGAACAAGCATGGCAGGGAATACTCCCATATCTTTAAGTGGCTTTGAAAGCGGAATACCCTTTGAAATCTGAACCTTAGCATCTAACAAACCATCTCTGAACAGTTTATTATCTAACATCTTAGCAACCTGTTCTAAGGCATCAATCAACGAAATACCTGAAGACATCAATGTACTCATATTACGAGCAAAACGAGCACTTGCCTGCTTTACTGTCAAATTACCAAAAATCGGAACCTTAATAGCTATAGTAGAATACAACTGATCGCCAGTCTCTGTAGTTCCAAACCACTTATAAAATGATACTATCGCAACCACGATAATTACACATAAATACCACTTTTGTACTAAAAACTCACTTAACCAAACCAATGCACGTGTAGCAAACGGAAGTTCTGCACCCATCTCCGCAAACATACTAGAGAATGTAGGAATAACAGCAACCAACATAACAATTACTACAATTAACATAACGAGCAATACTACGATTGGATATGTTAATGCACTCTTAATCTTACCTTGCAAAGAATTCTCTTTCTCAAAGTGGGTAGAAAGACGATTAAATGCAATCTCCATACTACCGGAAACTTCACCGGCAGCAACCATGTTTGTTAGCATAGGCGGAAATACCTTTGGGCTCAGTCTGAACGCATCCGCCAAGGTACCACCCTTCTCTACATACGCCTGCGCTTCCTTTAACGCCTGCTTCATAGTAGGATTCTCAACAGATTCTGCAATCATATCTAACGCCGCAATAATAGTAACACCGGCATTCAAGATACTGGCAAACTGCTTACAGAATACACTCAAATCTCTACTCTTAACTTTCTTCTTCATGCCAATCTGAATATCTTTGTCCATCAAGCCCTGCTCGCGAACATCTACAACTGTATAGCCTTCCGCTTTCAGCTTATTAGATGCTTGCTCTGTACTTGAGGCTTCGAGGACACCCTTTTTGTTCTTGCCATCTTTATCGATGACTTTGTAATTAAATTGAGCCATATTACTCCTCCAACCTTATTGATATAGTATTGTTCACAAAAATGCACATGAAATCAATTTTAATTTATGAACAATTCGTGAACAAATTGTATCTATTCATGATATTACACTAATTTTACAAAAAGTGCAATTATTTTTTGTAAAAATCCACAAATTTTGTTAAATTTATACAAAACATCTTGTGCAACTACATTTTCTTACGCATCGCCTGTTGATCCTGGGCATATGTAAGTGCCATATCTCTCGAAATTGTACCAGCCTGGAACAAATCATACAGATAATCGTCCATGGTAATCATACCTAACTGCTTAGATGTCTGAATCGTTGATTGAATCTGATGGGTCTTCGCATCACGAATCAAACTTCGAATCGCAGGTGAGCCAAGCATTACCTCAAAGGCAGCTACTCGACCATTGCCATCTACCGTAGGAAGCAATTGCTGAGAAATAACACCTTCCAAAATCATCGCCAGCTGGATACGTGTCTGCTGTTGCTGACTGGTTGGGAATACGTCGATAATACGGTCAATCGTACTCGCTGCACCAATTGTATGTAATGTAGAAAATACCAAGTGTCCAGTCTCGGCAGCGGTAATCGCTGTAGAAATTGTTTCCAAGTCACGCATCTCACCAAGAAGGATAATGTCCGGATCCTCACGAAGTGCGGCTCTTAACGCATTCGCATAACTTAATGTATCCATACCAACCTCTCGCTGGTTAACAACTGACTTCTTGTGTCTATGTACATACTCAATCGGATCTTCCAATGTAATAATATGGTCTGTCAGATTCTCATTTGCCTTATTAATAATAGAAGCAAGGGTGGTTGATTTTCCGGAACCGGTAGGACCTGTTACCAAAACCAGACCTCTTTTCTTCTTATATAAGTCAACTACGGCCTGTGGGATACCTAACATATCAGGTCTTGGTATCTCAGTATCAACTCGTCTATATGCTGCAGCCATGTTACCTCTATCCATGAATACATTTACACGGAAACGTCCGGTTTCGGCAGATGCATAAGAGAAATCGACCTCACCTTTATTTCTTAAAACTTCTTTGTGTCTGTCATTCATGGTAGAACCAATACACGCTGCAACATCTGCCGGTGTCATCTTGTCAGCCTCAACATCTACCAAACGACCATGAATACGAAGTTTTGGTGGAATACCTGCTGCAATATGAATATCAGAAGCTCTCTGTTCTACTGCAAACGCAAGCAATTCTTTCATGTTAATCATTGTTATGTGTCCTCCTTATATCAAACTTAGCATCTCATCTTAATACTCATCTTCTGTTGAGTATACAATCTTCTTCATCTCATAGATAGAAGTAACTCCATCTAATACCAATCTGGAAGCACCCATCTTTAATGTAATCATACCTTCATTCAATGCCTGCTTCTCAATCAAGTCTGCTGTTGCTCCCTTTGCAATAACAGCCGCCAAGTCTCTGGATACCGGCATAATCTCGTATACACCAATACGTCCAACATAACCGGTCTCATTACAGATTGGACAACCTTGTGGCTCATAAATAACTACATCATCATCCGGGTCTGCACCCAACGTCTTCACTTCGTGTGGCTCAGCCAAACGCGGTTGCTTACATGTACATAATCTTCTTACCAGACGCTGAGCGATAACACCAACAAGCGCATCACCTGCAACGTATGGCTCAATACCCATATCAATCAAACGGGTTACTGTACTGGCTGCTGAGTTGGTATGCAATGTACTAACAACCAAGTGACCTGTAATCGCCGCCTGGGTAGCAATACCAGCAGTCTCGCCATCACGGATCTCACCGATCATGATAATATCCGGGTCCTGACGAAGAATAGAACGAAGAGCTGACGCGAAGGTCAATTCTGCTTTGTCATTTGTCTGAACCTGATTGATACCATCAATATTCGCCTCAACCGGATCCTCTACAGTGATAATATTAACATCTTCAGTATTCAATTCACTAAGTGCAGTATACAGTGTAGTTGACTTACCGGAACCTGTAGGACCTGTAACAAGAATAATACCATGCGGATTACTCAAGATACCATCGAAGGCTTTTAACTCCTGTGGACCGAAACCAAGGGCACTCTTAGGCTTTGTAAGACCGTCCTTGGAAGTAAGTCTCATAACTGTCTTCTCGCCGTATACAGTAGGAAGAATAGATACACGGACATCATACTCTCTTCTATCAACCATGATAGTAATACGACCATCCTGTGGTTTTCTCTTTTCTGAGATATCCATACCACCGATAATCTTGATACGAGCACAGATACCACTTAACAAACTGTAGTCATAACTCATAACCTGCTTCAAAGCACCGTCAATACGATAACGGACACGAACACTAGACTCTAATGGTTCAATATGAATATCGGACGCTCTCTGTCTTACACCACCCTCAATAATCTGTTTAACCAGTAATACGATAGGTGAATTCTCAATATCTTCATTCAGTTGTTCTTCTTCTGCTTCTGATAACATATCAGCTTCACGCTCTTTACGATATGCCTCAGCTGCCTCCATCGCCTGTTGATTACCAAAGTACTTTCCGATTGTCTCAGTAATATCATCTTCCATGGCAAACATTGGCTCAATCTGATAATTGGTTGCAATACCAATATCATCAATCGCAATAATATCCATCGGATCAGATGTGGCAATCTTTAACACGTTCGGATTCATCTCATCAAATCCAATTGGCACTACATGATACTTCTGAATCAAAGGCTCTGGAATCAAATGCAAAATGTCATCTGACAACTTACATGCTTTTAATTCAATTGCCTCAATTCCTAACTGCTGCGTCAATGTAGCTATGTATAACTCACGGCTGATATACCCCAATGACAATAATGTCTCCGCAAGTTTTTGTCCGGTTTCTTTCTGTGCAGTCAGAGCTTCCTGTAACTGTTCTTCTGTAATCGCTCCTGCCGCTACCAGCAAATCACCAATACGAATCTTTTTTCTTCCAACACCTAGTCGCATATTCTGATACCTCTTCTCCTGATAAATTTAGCTTGTTATATTGTACCACAAAACATTACAAATGAAAACAATTAATATTTTTTCAGCGATATTATTAACTTGTTTTAGTAATTCTGACGAAAGGGATTCTATTTGGAAAAGCACATTTTTCAATCACCATACATAAAATAGAAAAAAAGTTCCAGCAGGTGCCCTCTTGCATACATTTAAAAAGCCCTTGTCAAAGGAAGAAGAATTGTATTATCTTAAGCAAAACAAAGCTGGTGATATCTCTGCAAGAAATATACTGGTGGAATACAATCTGCGCTTAGTCGCTCATATTGTAAAAAAATACATGTCCCCGGAACGGGATATCGATGATATGATTTCTATCGGCACCATCGGTCTCATTAAAGCAATCAATACCTACGACATAGAAAAAGGACACCGATTAGTCACCTATGCCAGTCGTTGTATAGAAAATGAAATTCTCATGTTGCTACGACAAGAAAAGAAAAATGCAAGAGATATTTCCCTATATGAACCAATCGGCACCGACAAAGAAGGAAACGAAATCAGCCTACTTGACATCATAGATAATCAAAGCGAAAGCATTCCAAACCAATTCATTCAAAAAGACTGTATTAAACAATTATACGAAAGCATCCCCATAACACTAAATGAACAGGAACAGTTAGTAATCTCGATGCGATATGGTATTTTAGGTTACCACCCCCATACACAAAAAGAAGTGGCAGATAGCCTAAACATTTCTCGCTCCTATGTGTCCAGAATAGAAAAGAAGGCACTGCTAAAGCTTCGTGCCCTCTTGTCATAAGTGTATTATCCTTTTTTTCTGATAATGGTACCACTTGGAAGGTCTGCATCCAATTCCACAAACAGTTGCTGCTGTGGATGCGGTGCACTTTCCATCGGTCTCATTTTTTCATCATAAATAGCTTTTACCTGCACAGAAAGATTATTGCCATCAAACAACATTGCTTCCAACTCTTCCCCTACTGTGAACTTATTCTTCTGCTCCCAGGTATATAACCCTGTTGTCTCAGTCGGTTCTACGGTACCAATATAAGTATATTCACGAATATATGTGTTATTGTCATATATTTGACTTGTTTCATCCGTCTTTCCATAGTAAAAACCGGTTGTAAACTGCCTATATGTGCATTTCGCAATTTCTTCCTGATAATAGGCCATGTTATCCTGATAGGTATCTACACCTTCAAATAAATCATCGATTGCCTTTCTATAAGTTCTTGCTACCGTTGCCACATAAAGTGCAGTCTTCATTCTGCCTTCAATCTTAAAACTATCAATACCCGCATCTACCATATCCGGAATATGTTCAATCATACATAAATCCTTGGAATTGAAAATGTATGTGCCCCGGTCTGTTTCCTCTACAGGTAAATACTCCCCAGGTCTGGTAGCCTCCACCACCGCATATTTCCATCTGCATGGATGGGTACAAGCACCTTGATTGGCATCTCGCCCTGTAAAATAATGACTAAGCAGACATCGTCCGGAATAAGAAATACACATAGCGCCGTGAATAAAGGATTCAATCTCCATATCTGACGGGATATGCTCACGAATTTCCTTAATTTCTTTCAAGGATAACTCTCTAGCCGAAACCACGCGCTTGGCACCCAATTCATACCAAAACTGATAAGTACCATAATTGGTATTATTTGCCTGGGTACTGACGTGAATATCAATCTCCGGTACAATCCTTCTAGCCATCATGAATATTGCAGGATCTGCAATAATCAGTGCATCTGGTTTTACCTCTTTTAATTCCTGTAAATATGCCTCAACACCTGCCAAATCTTCATTGTGCGCTAAAATATTCACTGTCACATGCACTTTGACACCGTGTTGATGAGCAAACTCTACACCGGCAATCATATCTTCTTTGGAAAAATTCCGCGCCTTTGCCCGCAAACCAAACTGCTCTCCACCAATATATACAGCATCCGCACCATATCGTACTGCCGTTTTCAAAACTTCCAGGCTTCCTGCCGGAATTAACAACTCTGGCTTTTTCATGTTATTCTCCACTTTCATTTTTCTTTACGCTAACTGCCATTCCATCCCCTACGGTCAACACTGCAGTATCCAATATAGGATGATTCTTAATGGTATATAAATACTCTCTTAATCTGTGATGAATTGTCCGATTTCGCTTAGGCACAGTAAAATGAGATTCCAAAATCTCCCCTTCCTGTAGCACATTATCTGAAACCAGCACACCTTCCGGCGCCAATAATCGCAAAACATCATCCAAAAAATGAAGATACTGACCTTTTGCCGCATCCATAAAAATGAAATCATAGCATCCCGTCAGTTCCTTCAACACATCTTTTGCATCACCTTCAAGCAAGGTAATTCTAGACTCCGCACCCGCTTTTACAAAATTCTCTTTTGCCTGTTCTATACGAGGCGGATAGTTTTCAATTGTAGTAATATGTCCATCCTTCGGCAGCCATCTACTCATACATATAGCAGAATAACCCACCGCGGTTCCAATCTCTAACACACGTAACGGTTTCTTCTGTTTGAACAGCACTTTTAAAAATTCTCGTGTCTCAGGTCTGATGATGGGAACAAAATCAGCAATTGCCTGTTTTCCAATCTCTTCCACTATATCATCTTCATCACGAATCAAAGACCGTACATAAGAAGCCGCTCTTTCCTCTACCAACATGCTATTCCTCCGCTACCTGTCCCGTAATCGTCTGTAATATCTCAGTAGTACTCATGGAAGGACTCAATTCATATGTGCCAGGCATCATCTGCTTGTAGTATTTTTCTACATAAGTTCTCACCATAAACACATACTTATCATCAATAACACCTGAATCATATATTTGATCAATGACTTCTTTCGAAGAAGAATCTGCCAAGATCGTTACTGTTACTTTAGATGTATCAGCTCCATTTTTAGGTAAGTCAGCAAAAATCGCATTACCAAATTCAAATGAGAAGGTAAAACCTTGGATAATCAAAATTACAATTATTAAATTCACTAAAAGACCAAAGACAAACTTCAAGCCTTTCATTACCGGATTTGTCTTTCCTGCCATACCTGTTTCCTACCCTTCCATGTACTCGTCATCAAACTCCAGATTCTTACCAATCAATACATATACATCCTGCATCATTCTGCAAAGACGTTGTTCTGCAATCAAAAATTCTTCCACCAAATGATTACGAAGAACTGTACCATACTCCGTGGTCAATTGATTCATTTCATCAAACACTGTTTCATCGGAAGCATACATCTGAATCTGACGATTTCTCTTTCGAAATGCATTTACAGCATCATACAACTCCCGCTGTTCCTTTAATGCTTTCTCTGCATTCTTATACACCTGATATTCTTTGCTGTCAAGCAATGCCTTATTCAATTCCTCACTCAATCGAAAAATTGTTTTCACTTTACTCTACCTCTGTAATAATCGGTAATATCATCGGATTACGCTTCATCTTTTTCCACAAGAAATCACTAAGCGCATCCTTTATGCTCATCTTTAACTTGCCCCAATCTGTGATGTTACGGTCAAAGCATCTTGTCAAAGTTTCTTCCACAACAAACTTACAATCATCAATCAAAGTCTCTGATTCCCGCACATATACAAATCCACGGGACACAATATCAGGTCCAGCTAAAATCATATTACTATAACGTTCTAACGTAATGACAACAATCATCAATCCATTTTCAGACAGATGCTGTCTGTCACGCAGAACAATGTTACCTACATCACCAACACCTAGGCCATCTACAAAAATACCCTGAGCCGGTACCTTTCCTGTAACCTCAAAATAATTATCATCTAATTCTAACACATCACCCGAAGTTAGTATCTTAACATTCTCTTTCGGTATTCCCATATCCATGGCAAGTTCTGCATGTCTCTTCAAATGACGGAACTCTCCGTGTACAGGCACAGCATACTTCGGCTTTGTCAGAGAATATATCAACTTTAATTCTTCCTGACATGCATGTGCTGATACATGCGTATCTTCAAAAATAACGCGTGCACCCTTTTGCTCTAATTCATTAATCACTCTGGATACAGCTTTTTCATTGCCCGGAATCGGTTTTGAACTGAAAATAACTACATCATTTGGCTTAATAGATACACGGTTATGGATATTCGCTGCCATTCTGGAAAGAGCTGCCATATTTTCGCCCTGACTACCAGTTGTAACTAACACAATCTGGTCGTCCGTATAATTATTCATCTGATCAATCTGAATCAATGTATTCTCCGGAATATCCAAATACCCAAGTTCACTGGCCGTCTCAATAATATTAACCATACTTCTACCGTCCACAACCACTTTTCGACCGTACTTTGCCGCATAATTGATAATCTGCTGCACTCGGTCTACATTGGAAGCAAATGTAGCAATAATAATTCTATTCTTTGTATAATCCGCAAACAAATGATCAAAGGTCTTTCCTACAGTACGCTCAGACATGGTATAGCCCGGACGCTCTACATTTGTACTATCTGCCATTAACAGCATAACACCTTTTTTACCAAGCTCACCGAATCTCTGCAAATCAATCGCATCGCCAAACACTGGTGTAAAATCCACCTTAAAATCACCGGTATGCACAATAATACCACTTGGTGTATAAATAGCTAGCGCTGCTGAATCCGCAATGGAATGGTTTGTACGAATAAACTCAATTCTAAAGCAACCCAAATTGATGATTTGGCCATATTTGATGACCTTTCTCTTTGTAGTGTTCATCAAATTGTGTTCTCTCAATTTGTTCTCAATAATGCCCATAGTAAGCTTCGTTGCATAAATAGGCATGTTCAATTCTTTTTCTATATAAGGAATGGCACCAATGTGATCCTCATGACCATGGGTAATCACCAAGCCTTTTACCTTATCTGCATTTTCTTTCAAATATGTGACATCCGGAATGACCAAATCAATTCCCAACATGTCATCCTCCGGAAATGATAAACCACAATCAATAACAATAATGGAATCGTCGTATTCTATTGCAGTAATATTCATTCCAATCTGTTCTAAACCGCCAAGCGGTATTACTTTGACCCTCTTTTGTTCTGATGGTCTTTTTGCATCTTTCTTCAATATTAACCCTCCAAATCTTCTTCCGAAAGAAGCGTCTCAAATATCTTAAAAACACTCTCTAATTCATTTTCATCTTCAACAAATTCATACGTACAGTAATTGTCATCTTCATTATCGTCCATGCGAACCATAATATAACACTCTGCTTCCTCAGCATCGTCACTTTCCTCTGCTACCAACAAATAGGTCTTACCCTGTAGCACAGTTTCTTCCAGAACTTCATAGGTGATCTCGTTATTATTTTCATCGGTAAATGTAATCATACTATTCTGATTCATGTGTTCCATTCTCCTGCATATCTAAATAACTCTGTAAAATAATGGCAGCCGCCATCTTATCAATCACTTCTTTGCGATTCTCACGGCGTACACCACTCTCCATCAAAATGCGATTTGATTCCACCGTTGTAAGACGCTCGTCCCACAACACAACATCTAAGCCTGTTCTTCTCTCAAGATCTTCTTTGAAAGAAGTACAGGCCTCAGCTCTCTCCCCAAGGGTATTATTCATATTCTTTGGATATCCGAGCACAATTGTTCCAACCTCATACTCCTCACAAATCTCTTCAATACGGGCATAGGTCTGGCGGAGTTTATTCTCCTGTTTCCTGGTTATGGTCTCAAGTGGCTGCGCTGTAATCTGCAAAGCATCGCTAACTGCAACGCCTACCGTCTTTGTTCCATAGTCAAGTCCTAATATTCTCATATGGTACCTCTTATTACTTCAAGCGTGTCTCAATATAATTCTCTAAGAGCACCTCAATAATCTCGTCACGTTCTGCTTTCATAATCAAACTTCTGGCATTACGATAACTGGTGATATAAGTTGGATCACCACTCATCACATAACCCACAATCTGACTGACAGGATTATATCCTTTTTCTGACAACGCAGAATAAACTTCTGCTAAAATATCTGTTACTTCAATTACATCATTCTTTGGTACATTAATGTACTGTGTGTTTTGATTGTTCATTTTATCACGTCCTTATCACATATACATTCATAATAATATAAACAGGCAAAAATATCAACCTAAGATTTATATTACTATAGCTGGCACCTCGGCACCCTGATACAACACTTTTACGATAGTATTTAACATTTTAGGCGTCCCCTCGAAAAATACACGCATATAATTCGGAGTGTGGCCAACAACATATCGTTTACCCTCTATGGTAATCTCTTCTTCCACCAACACTGAAATTTCTTTACCAACGAATATATTCTCGTAAATTTTTTGATGCTCCTTTGACATAGCAAGTAACACATCACTTCGTTCAGACTTGACATACTCTGGAACCTGATCTGTCATCTTCTCAGCCACAGTCCCCCTTCTTGGTGAGAATTTAAAAATGTGCATCTCATATAAATTCAGTGTTTCCAAATTTTTAACGGTTACACCAAATTCTTCGTCTGTTTCCCCCGGAAATCCAACAATTACATCCGTAGTAATAGCCGGCATATCAAAATACTTGCGAATCAATTCACATTTTTCCATATATTCTTCAATTGTATACTTTCGATTCATTCTTTTCAAAGTAGCATTGCAAGCACTTTGCAAAGACAAATGAAAATGCGGACAAAACTTCGTATTATTTGCCAAATCAGACAAAAAGTCATCTGTAATAATACGAGGTTCCAAGGAACCAAGTCTCACGCGTTCAATTCCATTGACGGTGGACACCTCCTCGATTAAGTTACCCAACATGGATTCTTTCTTATCATTCTGATCTACACCATACGAAGACAAATGGATACCGGTAAGCACGATTTCTTTGTATCCATTTTGCGCCAGTTTTTGAACCTCCAACATGACATCTTCCAGCACGCGGCTACGCACTCTACCTCTGGCATACGGAATGATACAATAGGAGCAAAACTGATTACATCCATCCTGTACCTTCACATAAGCTCGCGTGGTTTCGTTTGTCTCCTGCAATTTCATTTCTTCATATTCTTTTGTTTGACCAATATCCAAAAAATGCTCCCGACATGTCTTCTTGGACTCAAAATACTCTATCAGTGCTTCCACGATGTTTTTCTTTACATTATTTCCGAGAATGATGTCTACAGCATAATCCTCCATCACTCTATCCTTATCTGTCTGCACATAACATCCCGCAGCTACTACAATCGCTTCTGGATTTTCTTTTTTTGCCCGGTGTAGCATTTGTCTGGATTTTCTATCAGCCATATTCGTAACAGAGCAGGTATTGATAATGTATACATCTGCATGTGCCTGAAAATCCACAATCTTACATCCTGCATTTTTCAAAAGCCCAATCATGGCATCGGTTTCATATTGATTTACCTTACAACCCAAGGTCAGAGTCGCCACTTTTAGATTATTCAAATTGTTATCCATATTTTTTACCTTTCTATGGTTGGTTTTCTACGTTTTCCCTTGACTTTTAATACCCAAAAATGTACTATATAACTATACATGATATGGAAGAAAAAGGAGGAAGAAACATGAAAACTGTTCAGATTTCATTAAACTCAATTGATAAGGTGAAAAGCTTCGTAAACGATATTACCAAGTTTGATGCTGAGTTTGATTTGGTATCAGGAAGATACGTAATCGACGCAAAGTCTATCATGGGAATCTTCAGCTTAGATATTTCTAAGCCAATCACATTAAACATTCATACAGAGTCTGATGTGACAGAGATTTTAGAGGCATTAAAGCCATACATCGTTGAAGCATAAGATTGATATTATAAAAAAGAGTCGCTTGCGACTCTTTTTTATTGCTTATTTATGGTCTCACATGAATCACTTCTACTGACTCCATCGCCTGTTTGTAAAGTTCATCAATGACATCAGCGAGGTTTTCCTCTGACTTCTTGATAGTCTCTAACTTCGGCTTAGTCACCGGATGCTTTGCCACAAAAATGGTACAACAGTCTTCAAATGGCTGAATCGAAGTCTCATAGGTATCAATTTTTTCAGAGATATCCACTATCTCCTGTTTATCCATACCAATACATGGTCTAAACACAGGCAACTCACACACTTCATTTGTAACTAACAAACTATGCATAGTCTGAGAAGCCACCTGGCCAATACTCTCACCTGTAATCAATGCAAGACAATCATCCTTTTTTGCCAATTCCTCAGCAATTCTCATCATATATCTACGCATGATAATCGTAAGTTCCTCATGAGGACATTTCTCATAAATAGCCAGCTGAATGTCAGTAAAGTTTACAACATGCAATTTGATTGGACCTGTATACTTTGATACTTTTTTCGCTAAATCCACAACCTTCTGTTTTGCTCTATCACTGGTATATGGAGGTGCATGGAAATAAGTCGCTTCCAAAGCTACACCTCGTTTTGAAATCATATAGCCTGCTACAGGACTATCAATTCCGCCGGACAGACAAAGCATTGCTTTTCCATTTGTTCCAATTGGAAGTCCACCAGGTCCAGGAATTACAACAGAGTATAAATAAATCGTATTACGAATCTCTACCTGTAACAATATATCAGGATTGTGTACATCTACAGAAAATTCCGGATAAGTCTCTAATATATGATGTCCCAGTTCTGCATTAATCTGCATGGATTCCATAGGATAGTGCTTATCCGCTCTTCTTGCATGTACCTTAAAAGTCTGTTTCTTATTTGGATAACATACGTCCATATATTCTAACACTGACTTCTTCAAATTCTCAAAGGAAGTATCTTCCACAATTACAACAGGACAGATACCAACAATACCAAATACAGTCTGCAATGCCGCTACAGTGTCTTCGTAATCATACTCACCTTCTGCCATAACGTAAATGCGACCATATTCTCTAATCACCGAGAATTCACCAAAACGTTTGATTCTATTTCTAATGTTTTTACAGAGAATATCCTCAAAGACATATCGATTTTTTCCTTTTGTTCCAATCTCTGCGTACTTTATGATAAATGCACGATATTCCATCTCATTTCCCACTTTCTAATTATTTTCTAACAAATCTTCTTAAAACCGGCAACAATTGCCCTAATGTCTGCACTGTATAATCCACTTCTTCTATGGTGTTGCGCTCTGCAAAACTAAATCTTAAAGTAGAATCTAAAAGTTCCTGCTCTAAACCAATTGCTGACAACACTCCGCTGATACTTGGATGATTGGAAGAACATGCAGAACCGGATGACACATAAATTCCTTTATCTTCCAATGCGTGCAACAACACTTCACTTTTAACTCCTCTGAAGCTCAAACTGACAATATGAGGTGCTTCACCGGAATTATCTGTAACTCCTTCCAAAGCCGTAGCACCAGCAATCATATGTTGTTTTAGTTCACGCAAATGTTCCATGCGTCCATTCAAATTATCATAGGCTATTTTCGCCGCAAGTCCAAGACCTGCGATTCCCGGTACATTTTCGGTTCCAGAACGCATATCTTTTTGTTGTCCTCCACCTAACATCATCGGATGTATCTTGATAGATGGGTTCATATATAATGCACCTACACCCTTTGACGCATGTAGTTTATGTCCACTTATAGAATACAAATCAATTCCCATGCGTTTTGGATAAATATTGTATTTACCAAATGCCTGTATACCATCCACATGAAAAACTGCTTTTGGATTCACGCTGTGAATGATTTTTGCATATTCTTCAATAGGCTCCACCGCACCAATTTCATTATTTACCGCCATGATAGAAACCAAAATAGTATCCTCTCTCATAGCCGATTTTAGAGAATCCATTGTTACCAAACCATTCTCATCTACATCAAGTATGGTAAGTTCAAATCCCTGTTTTTCCAAGTACAACAGCGGATTATATACAGATGCATGTTCAATCGGCGAAGAAATAATGTGCATACCTGCACGCTTATTCGCCATGGCGGCACCAATCAGTGCCATATTATTGGACTCTGTACCACCGGAAGTAAATACAATGTTTTTCGGCTCCACTTTCAAACAAGATGCAATCTGTTCTGCAGCCGTTTTTACATACTGCTCAGCAACCATACCTTTTCTATGTTTGGACGACGGATTGCCATAATCTTCTTCCATTATCTTTGTCATTAACGCTACAACTTCTGGTAACACATAGGTTGTAGCCGCATTATCAAAATATGCTTCCATTCAATTACTTCTTTCTTCTAATATCGTACAAACTAATCTTGCTCTAACTCAAACATGATAATAGACAACACAGTCATTCCCGCTGTCTCCGTGCGCAAAATGCGATGACCGAGGGTAATACTCTTTCCACCTATTGCCAACACATCATCCACCTCTGCCTGATCAAATCCACCTTCCGGACCAATAAAAATACCCAAAGACTTTTGGGAAGCAATTTCTTTTATAACTGCTTTTGACGCTGCAATTCCTTCTGCTTTTTCATAAGGAATGATGTTCATATCCAACGTTTCCGCCAATTTCAACGCTTCCTTAAAACTCATAACCGGCAATACTTCCGGTATTACGCTACGCTTTGATTGCTTTGCCGCTGCCAGCGAAATGGCATTATATCGTTCCACTTTTTTTGCGGCTTTTTTATCGTCCAACTTTACAATACTTCTTTTCGTCATCACCGGCACAATTTTAGCCACACCTAACTCTACAGTTTTTTGGATGATTGTCTCTAATTTATCGCCCTTCGGGAATCCTTGAAACAAGTAGATTTCCACAGGAAGTTCTCGATTGCTTCCAAGCACATCCTCTATCTTAGCGAAAACCTTATCCTCCGTCAACTCCCGAATCGAGCAAATGTACTCTTTATCAGCACCATCACTAACTGATATTTCTTCACCGACTTTCAGTCGTAATACATTTTTAATATGATTTACATCCTGCCCTGTAATGATAATTTCATCACTGAGACAATCCGCTTTATCTACAAAAAAACGATACATCTAATTATCCTTTCTTCGCTGTGAAGGAAACCCAATCTCCCATGTATGTGGTCTCTACAATCTGAAATCCATTGGATACCAACGCCTCACGAACAGCATCCTCTTTTGCATCAATAATACCCGATGTAACAAACACACCATCCTCTTTCATAAACTGGCCTGCAACGCCCGAAAGCGGAATGATAACATCTGCCAAAATATTAGCCACTACAATATCATATTTTTCTGTGATAGATGACGCAAAACCCGCATCCCCTATCACATCACCCTGACGTACCTCAAACTGTTCCTCAGTCAAGTGATTCATTTCTCTGTTTTCTTTACTCACATCTACGGCTATAGAATCGATATCAATTCCCAAGGCAGACTTTGCCCCTAATTTCACTGCAAGCATTGATAAAATACCACTTCCACAACCTAAATCCAGCACCGTTGTTTCCGGAGTTACATGCTTTTTAAGCTGTGTGATACAAAGTTTTGTAGTGTTATGAGAACCTGTTCCAAATGCAATACCTGGGTCTATTTCAATGACAATATCCTCTGGTCTCACATCCTCAAGGTCTTCCCAAGATGGCTTGATAATAATATTTTCTTCCAGTTTAAATGGTTTAAAGAACTCTTTCCACTTGTGCAGCCAATCTGCATCATCTGACTGATCAACCGTAATCGTCTTTGGACCAACATCCATAAACTCAGAAATCTTTTCCAATTCCGCCTGTATGTTAGCAATCAATTCTGGGATATTGTGTATTTCCATACTTTCATCCTCTGAAACAATACTGCCATCATCCCCCATAGGTATATAACATGAAATCTTAGCAAAACCATCATACTCTGCAGTTTGCTCCGGCATAATATCAATAAACATTGCCTCTTTTTCTTCTTCTGTCAGCGGAATCTTGTCATCTACCTCGATACCTTCTACACCCAATTCACCGAGCGTATAACTAATCATGTCTATCGCTTCTACAGTTGTATCTATTGTAATCTTTGTATAAATCATGTTATTTCCTTTCCCAAACTTTCTTAGTAATGAACAGACCTATTTTATCACAAATCATTTTGTTTGCAAACTTCTACTTGCAAACACGATGGTGCTCGCCTCATCGCCATCACAAAAAAGCGTCTCCGTTTCCTCAGGAAACCAAGACGCTTTTTAAGAATTTATTTTCTTTTTCCAAATTTCTTCTTGTGATCGCCAAAGCTAAATCCACCTGCTGAATCCGTAGAACGTCTTGCAGTAGAACCTGTCGCTTCGTCATACTCACTTAGAATACTCTTCTGTTCTTCTGTCAGATTATCAGGAACCTGAACTACCAATGTAACATAATGATCACCACGAACATTTTTGTTACGAAGAGTTGGAACACCCTTGCCTTTTAATTTCAGTTTCGTATCTGTCTGTGTTCCTGCTGGAATCTGTTGCTCAATCTCACCATCTACAGTCTTAATGGTAATCGTACCACCAAGTGCTGCCTGTGTAAATGTAATTGGCTCAGTTGAGAACAAATCATATTCCTGTCTCTGGAAGTTAGGATGTCTGTCAACCAATACTGTAACGAGCAAATCACCTCGTTCGCCACCATTGGTTCCTGGTTCACCCTTTCCACGAATACGAATACTCTGTCCGTTATCAATACCGGCAGGTACCTGTACCTGAATCTTTTTCTTACTCTTAATATATCCTGTACCGGCACACTGGCTACACTTATAGCGAATCACCTTACCAGAACCACTACATTCCGGACATACCTGTACATTACGAACAACACCAAATAATGACTGCTGTGTATATACAACCTGACCTTTACCGCCACACTTTGAACAAGTCTCTGGCTGATGTCCCGGCTGTGCACCAGTTGCATGACAAACCACACACTCATCCTTTAATGGAAGTTCCAATTCCTTTGTTGTACCAAATACAGCCTCTTCAAAATGCACTCTGACTGTTGTCTTGATATTCGCACCCTTAGTAGGACCGTTTGACTGTCTTCTAGATGATCCACCGCCAAACATATCACCAAAGATATCACCAAAGATATCTGTCATATCGCCCATATCAAAACCAAAACCGCCGAAGCCGCCACCGCCGCCATTCTGATCAAATGCAGCATGGCCAAATTGATCATACTGTGCTCTCTTTTGAGGGTCACTTAATACTGCATAGGCTTCCGCTGCCTCTTTGAACTTCGCTTCCGCTTCCGCATTCCCCGGATTGGTATCAGGGTGATACTTCTTTGCTACTTTTCTGTAGGCTTTCTTTAATTCCGCCTCAGTAACGCTTTTATCAACGCCTAAGACTTCATAGTAATCTCTCTTATCTGCCATTTCCTTCACCTTTCATGTATGGGAAATGGGGACATTTTGAAATGTCCCCCGTCATTTCCGAAGTGTTCTTACAGTTCTGTGTAATCTCCGTCAACTACGTCACCCTCTGAAAAGTCTGGAGAACCAGCACCTGTACCAGCATTTGCACCAGGTCCATTCTGCTCATAAAGTTTAGAGAATAACTCCTGAGCACTGTTCATCAATGTTTCTTTACCAGCCTTAATCTGGTCAACCTGAGCATCTGTCATATTCTCAACATCAACGCTCTCTAAGATATCCTTTAATGCCTTTAAGTCAGCCTCAACCTTTGTCTTGTCAGCTGCAGGAAGCTTATCACCAACCTCCTGTAATGCCTTCTCTGTCTGGAATACCATTGAGTCAGCTTCATTTCTTGTCTCAACAGCCTCTTTACGCTTCTTATCCTGAGCTTCGTACTCAGCAGCTTCTCTTACTGCCTTTTCGATATCATCATCTGACATGTTAGAACCAGCTGTAATTGTGATATGCTGTTCTCTTCCTGTTCCAAGGTCCTTAGCAGATACGTTAACAATACCATTTGCATCAATATCGAATGTAACTTCAATCTGTGGCACACCACGTCTTGCAGGAGCGATACCATCTAAACGGAAACGTCCTAAGCTCTTGTTATCCTTAGCAAACTGACGCTCACCCTGTACTACATTGATATCTACTGCATCCTGATTATCCTGTGCTGTAGAGAAGATCTGGCTCTTCTTTGTAGGAATCGTTGTGTTACGCTCGATTAAGTGAGTAGCAATACCACCCATTGTCTCAATTGAAAGTGTAAGCGGAGTAACATCCAAAAGAAGGATTTCACCAGCACCTGCATCACCCGCAAGCTTACCACCCTGGATAGAAGCACCGATAGCAACACACTCATCAGGATTGATACCCTTGAATGGCTCCTTACCTGTTAACTGCTTAACCTTATCCTGAACAGCGATGATACGTGTAGAACCACCTACCAATAATACCTTATCAAGTTCTGAAGCAGATAATCCTGCATCTGAAAGAGCAGACTGTACAGGCTTAGCTGTTCTCTCTACAAGCTCAGATGTTAATTCATCAAACTTCGCTCTTGTTAAATCCATATCAAAATGCTTTGGACCCTCAGCTGTTGCTGTAATGAAAGGAAGGTTGATATTGGTTGTTGTAGAAGAAGATAATTCCTTCTTAGCCTTCTCTGCTGCTTCCTTTAATCTCTGCATTGCCATCTTATCACCAGATAAGTCAACACCCTCTTTTGCCTTAAAGTCCTCTAACATATACTTTGTAATTACATCATCAAAGTCATCACCACCGAGCTGGTTATCACCTGCTGTAGCTAATACTTCGATAACGCCATCACCAATCTCAATGATAGATACATCAAATGTACCACCACCTAAGTCATATACCATAATCTTCTGCTCATTCTCATTGTCAAGACCATATGAAAGTGCAGCAGCTGTTGGCTCGTTGATAATACGCTTTACATCAAGACCCGCAATACGACCAGCATCCTTTGTAGCCTGACGCTGAGCATCTGAGAAGTAAGCAGGAACAGTGATAACTGCCTCTGTAACCTTCTCACCAAGATAAGCCTCAGCATCTGCTTTTAACTTCTGTAAAGTCATAGCAGAAATCTCCTGTGGAGTATACTTCTTGTCATCAATTTCTACCTTGTAATCAGAACCCATATGTCTCTTGATAGAAGCGATTGGCTTATCTGCGTTTGTTACAGCCTGACGCTTAGCAGGCTCACCAACTACTCTTTCACCAGATTTTGTAAATGCTACAACTGATGGAGTTGTTCTTGCACCCTCTGCGTTTGTGATAACAACTGGCTTACCACCTTCCATAACGGCTACACATGAGTTTGTTGTACCTAAGTCAATACCAATAATCTTTCCCATTTTCTTTTTCCTCCTATATACTTCAAATTATTAAATACTTTATAATAAATGCGCTTGCATTTGTTAACTGATTAATTAGCTACCTTTACCATGCTGTAACGAAGAACAGATTCTTTATATAAGTAACCCTTCTGCATCTCCTCAGCAACTACATTGTCTCCTAAATTCTCATCTTCCACATGCATTACCGCATTATGAAGATTTGGATCAAATTGTTCGCCAACTGCATTCATCTGTTTTACACCAATGGTCTCTAAAGATGTCATCAATTGACGGTAAATCTTATCAACGCCCTGCTCAAAGCCTCTTTCCTTATCCTCTTCTGGAATGGAATCTAAAGCTCTTTCAAAGTTATCCACTACAGGAAGCAACGCTTCTAACACTTCTTTTGCACCAATGTCATACATCTTGGTTGCTTCTTTTGCTTCTCTCGCTCTGGCATTCTCAAATTCTGCTAACAATCTCTTATATCTGTCTTGTGCTTCTTCTGCCAATGCTTTCTGCTTTTCAATTTCCATTTCTAAGGCTTTTACGTTTGCACTGCGTCTGCCGGCCTTCTTCGGTGCCGCTTTTACTGCCTCTGCACTCACTTCCTCAGCAGCAGCCTCACACACGGTTTCGGCCTGCTCCAAGGTTTCATTTACTTCTACTGTTTCCTTTGCAGCCTTTGTAGTCTTTTTGCTACTATCTGACTTACCGGACCTTCTGGAAGTTTTTGTTTGTTTTTCTGTATCAGGTGTATTCTTTTCTGCCATGTTCTGCACCTCTAATCTTTCTTTTTATTAAATATATCATCTAACTCTTCAGTCAGGTCCTTTAAGGTCTTTACCACTTTCTTATAATCCATACGCTTTGGACCAATAATACCAATAGTTCCCTTTGCACCTTCCTGAAGCTGATATGTCGCTGTTACCACGCTTAAGTCTTGCATGTTGTCATCTTTCACCGGTGCTTCTTCACCGATGTAAATCTGAATACCAGTAGCATCTTCTTTATTCATTGCACCGTCAGCCAGTTCAGTCAGCACCTTTTTTTCCTCAAATGCTTCCAGCAGTTTCGTGGTCTTCTCAATGTCACCAAGTTCCGGATACTTCAAGAAATTCGTACCACCACTGGTGTAAATCTGCAATTCCTCAGCTTCATGTATCGCCTCAACAACACCCTGGAAAATACCTTCTAACACATTCGCATAGATACCTGCCTGCTGTTTCATCATGGCAATCATCTCAACATTGATATCTGTCAATGATGCCCCTTGCAAAAATGTATTAATCAGTATGTTCAGTTTTAGCACTTCATCATTGGCAAGTTCCTGTTCCACACGTATCATCTTGTTCTTAATGACATTGCCATCCACAACAATCACTGCCAACATTGAATTTGCATCAACCTGAGAAAGCTGAATGAACTTTACCTTAGTATCCTTATACTGTGGTGCGGTAATCATGGTTGCGTAATTGGTATTGGATGCCAATACCTTCGCTACCTGCTTTAGCATCTCTTCTAAGCGGTCAACTCTCTGGAGTAGTTCATTCCTTGATTCTCGAATCTCTTCGTACTCTGTATCCTTCTCCGCCATCAACTGGTCAACATAGAGTCGATATCCGGCATCTGTAGGAATACGACCGGCTGAGGTATGTGGCTGAACAATATATCCCAGTTCCTCCAAATCAGCCATCTCATTACGAATGGTAGCCGAGCTTAAATTCAAGTCTGTATATTTTGAAATTGTTCTGGAACCAACAGGTTCACCTGTCTCTAAATAGTTGGCGATAATCGCTTGCAGAATCTTCAGCTTACGATTGTCTAACTCCATGCTATCATCCCTTTTCCCTCACTAAATCAGTGAATCGTTTTTTCTCTATTAGCACTCAAACAAAACGAGTGCTAACATCTGTATTTAATGTAGCACTCGCCCTATGATTTGTCAACACATTTTCTATAAAATTATTCGTGATTTTTCTTATTATTTTATAAGATAAAATCTGCCATTACTTGATTACTGAGCCAAATTCCTTTTTCTGAAAGACGCAGGTAATCTCCTTCCAACTCCAACAATCCTCTTTCCACATTTGTCGCAATTGCCTGCTCATAAATCTGCTGAATTGTATTTCCAAAGCGACGTTGAAATTCCGCTATTGACACACCCTGCATCATACGAAGTCCAAGAAACATATACTCTTCCATCGCTTTATTCTGATCTATTAACTCTATATCCTGACGCAACGTCTCTATCAAATCCATCGCTGTCTTTCCACTCTGTAATGTCTCTAAATACATTTCATAATCCACTACATTATGAAAACGATATCCCTCATAATAGGAAGCCGCCCCTAAGCCAAAACCAAGATATTCCTGACATTTCCAATAAACCTGATTGTGTTCACATTCATATCCCTTCAAACTGTAATTGGAAATCTCGTATTGTCCATAGCCATAGCCTCGCAACATCGTCTTCATGTGACGATACATTTTTTGCTCTGTATCCTCATCGGGAACCATAGATAGAATCGCTTCATTTTCATAAAATGGAGTCCCTTCCTCCACAATGAGACTATACGCAGAAATGTGTTCAGGCTTTAGTTTCAAGATTTTGCTTAAAGTATGCCGAAAACTTTCTAATGTCTGCCCCGGAATACCAAACATCAAATCCACATTGATATTTTGAAAACCCGCTTCTCTTGCCCACTGAAAAGAGGCCACAAACTTCTCATAGGTATGTATCCGTCCAAGCAGTTCCAATTCCTGCCTATTGGCACTTTGTAATCCAAAGCTGATACGGTTAATACCCAACTGTCGATATCCAATCAGATTTTTTAATGTAACAGTTCCCGGATTTGCTTCGATTGTGGTTTCCGCAAAAGAAGCAATCTCCCACACACTGTTTAGTGCATGGAAAATTGCTTCCATATCCTCTAATTCCAGAAGAGAAGGCGTACCACCTCCAATAAATATGGAGATGACACGTTGACCACTTCCTACTTCCTTATATGCATAAATTTCCCGGCACAAAGCCTCCACATAAGTCTTCATGTCCTTATGAGAACACCCGCCAAAGGACAAAAAGTCACAGTAATTGCATTTCTTAACACAAAATGGAATATGCAAATATAGACTAATATCCTTCTTCATAAGTATCCTTTCTATTCTTCATCCAGTTTCAACACACTCATAAATGCCTTCTGTGGAATCTCTACGTTACCAATCTGACGCATACGCTTCTTTCCTTCCTTCTGTTTCTCCAGAAGCTTACGCTTACGTGAAATATCACCACCGTAACATTTTGCAAGCACGTCCTTACGCATTGCCTTAACAGTCTCTCTGGCAATGACCTTGCCACCGATAGCAGCCTGAATCGGAATCTCAAATAAATGTCTTGGAATCTCACCCTTTAACTTCTCGCACATTTTTCTACCTCTTTCATAGGCAGTTTCTTTGTGTACGATAAAGGATAATGCATCCACTTCTTCTTTATTGATTAAAATATCTAACTTCACAAGTTCTGAACGCTCATAGCCCTTCATCTCGTAGTCGAAAGACGCATATCCTCTGGAACGGGATTTTAAGGCATCAAAGAAATCGTAAATAATCTCATTGAGAGGCAAATCATACTTCAATAGCGCACGGGTTGCTTCCATATATTCCATACTGATATATACACCTCTACGCTCCTGGCAAAGCTGCATGATAGAACCCACATATTCAGTGGTTACCATAATCTCTGCGGAAACATATGGTTCTTCCATATAATCAATCGTAGAAGGATCTGGCAAGTTAGATGGATTGGTCAAATCAATCACTTCACCATCAGTCTTATGCACCTTGTAAATAACGCCCGGTGCGGTAGTTACCAAATCCAAATTATATTCTCTTTCCAAACGTTCCTGAATAATCTCCAAATGCAACAAGCCAAGGAAACCACAACGGAAACCAAAACCAAGTGCCAAAGAAGTCTCTGGTTCAAAACTTAGCGACGCGTCATTTAACTGGAGTTTTTCCAAAGCATCTCTCAAATCCGGATACTTCGCACCATCCGCTGGATAAAGACCACAGTATACCATTGGATTTACCTTTTTGTATCCTGGCAACACCTCTGCACATGGGTTGTCCGCCTGCGTTACTGTATCACCCACACGGGTATCCTGTACATTTTTCAAACTGGCTGTGATATAACCAACCATGCCTGCTCCCAGCTCATCACATGGAATAAACTGACCTGCACCAAAAATACCAACCTCAACTACTTCTGCTTCTGCACCAGTTGCCATCATGCGAATGCGGGTACCTTTCTTTACATTGCCATCCATCAAACGACAAAAGATGATAACACCCTTATAAGAATCATAAATACTATCAAAAATTAACGCCTTTAAAGGTGCATCGTAGTCCCCTTCCGGAGCCGGAATCTTTTCTACTATCTGCTCTAATACTTCCTCAATGTTCAAGCCATTCTTTGCAGAAACCAACGGTGCATCCTGTGCCTCAATTCCAATAACGTCTTCAATCTCGTTGATGACACGTTCTGGGTCTGCGCTTGGCAAATCAATCTTATTGATAACCGGCATAACGTCCAAATCATGGTCTAATGCCAGATACACGTTAGCAAGCGTCTGGGCCTCAATACCCTGCGCCGCATCTACTACCAAAATTGCACCTTCACAAGCTGCCAAACTTCTGGAAACCTCATAATTGAAATCCACATGTCCTGGGGTATCAATTAAGTTAAAGACATATTCCTCTCCATCCTTCGCCTTGTAAATGGTACGGACAGTCTGCGCCTTAATGGTAATGCCTCGCTCACGTTCCAAGTCCATATTATCCAAAACCTGCTCCTGCATCTCTCTGCTGGTAAGCAAGCCTGTCTTCTCTATAATTCTATCTGCCAATGTAGACTTACCGTGGTCGATATGTGCTACGATACAGAAATTTCTAATTTTCTTCTGGTCATAACCGGCCATTGTTGTTCCTCCTAAAACTTGCTTTTTCCTTAGGAATATCCTATAAAGCAAAAATCTCTACCAAGTATAACACATTATTTTCCACCGCTCAAGACTTGATAAAGCACTGTTGCTAAGGGTTCCATAGCATTTTTCATTTCCTCCAAGGTATTTGTCTGTGCTCCCGCCTCCACTAAAGTTGCCTTTGGCATCAGATTTAAATTGTAACAATAGGAACGAATATAAATCTTGCGAAAAAAATCTGCATATAGTTCTCTACCTTTTAAATATAACTGCAAGCTAAACGCCAAATTATCCTCCTTATAGGGATTGTATAAATGACTGATATCTCCAGACTTTTTAAAACGGCTGACACCATTTAACAACATTACCTTCGCCGTTGGTTTTCCATTAATAGTAGTTACTAAATGTGTCCCTTCCGACACACCATCTCTATGTAAATCTATAATTACTTCAATAGAAGGGTGTGCTTCCAATATTTTTTGCACCCCCTTCTTCGAAAGATGATAAGCATAACTTCTATCCAATTTACCATCTACCATGTCATATACCGTTCTATCATGATAGACATGAATACCATATTGGGTTTCCAGTATTTCGGTTAAGGTATCTCCTACCCCAATAATCGTATCTTCCAATACCCCCTCTCTACTATCCGCAAAGGCTTCACTTCCATGGGTGTGATATATCAACACTTTATAATCCGTGCTACTGACGTCTATTGTCATATTTTTTTGCAACAAGTTTTCTGCTTTTAATTCAGAATTCAAAATTTCTGCTGCACTATCCACCACATAAAAGTTATTTCGCATAAAATCTACATCAGCAAGCTGTTCCATAGAAAAGGTCGTCCCCATTTTTTCCGCGCTGACTTGTGGAGCCGAGACACTTGCCTGCTGATTTTCTAAAGCCATCAGTGTTTCAATGCTTTTTGTATCTTCATCCTCATAAAAATATTCCGGAATTTCATTTTCATAAACCAATGTATCGTCTACGCCATACTGTTCAACATAACGCAGATTCGGAAACAGCTGCGCGATTAAACCATCTGCAAAATCAACTATCGTCTCCTTCATAGATAACTCCAACTGATTGATATCTGCTACATCCATACAAACTGCTATGGATTTTCCAATAATAAAAATTGAAAAGACAATTAGCAATACATAATAACAAATACCTAATTTCCTGCTATACGATTGTTTGCGCACGGTTCCTGACTTCTTCATACTAATGAATATATGCTAAAATTTCATCGTCTAGACCAAGCAATTGATTAAAGGCTTCCGATATGGTATAACTGATTCTCTTTACCGCATCATCTACATTTTTGGGAGTTACAAACATTTCAGCCAATTCCGGCGTCAGCATTTCCTTTGCCAAATCATATCGTTCTTTGTCCGAAAAACTACTTAACGCTTCTTTCATGCCCGTTTTCCCCAACTGATTCAAAATAGAATCCATGGCCTCATCCACAATTGCCGGCACTGATATCACCGTGGGAACACCAATCGCTATGACCGGCACGCCTAAACTTGCTTGATTGATTGCTGCTCTGTGATTACCAACACCGGAGCCTGGCGAAATTCCTGTATCTGACAACTGAATCGTCTTATTTAATCGATTGACATTTCTAGCTGCCAAAGCATCAATCGCTACAATCACATCCGGTTTTTCTGCCTTTACCACGCCTTTTAAAAGACTACTGGTTTCCATACCGGTCTGTGCCATCACCCCCGGAGCCAATGACGAGTACATATAATTTGCATCTAACAGTTTTTCCATAATTAGGTGTCTGGTAATACACAAATTATCCACCACCAAAGGACCCAAGGCATCCGGTGTCACCATTCGGTTCCCCAGCCCCACGAACAACACATGTCGATATCCCTTTAAACTTTCCCGTAAGTGTTGTTGCAATATCTCCATCATAGGCACATGATAGGAGGTATCCATGCACTCCATTTCATTACTTTCTATTGTAATGTACGTACCAATCGCTTTGCCTAATGTCTTGGAGCCCATCTCATTTTCCACACGGATTACGGTTTCCGTAATCCCTGTGTTGTCATATTGCTTCGTGGACACAGATACCCCCTGTCCTAACAGCTGTTCTTCCACATCTTCTTTTAATTCTACCGCTAAATCCGTTCTTCCTAATCCCATATAACCCTCCTGCCACAAAACTATCTTGTCATAGTTATAACCAGATTTGGAAATCTTATGTAAGCACAAAAAAAGACATCGCTTGGGTTAGAGCGATGTCTTTCTTTATATATATGAGATTGAATAATTATGCTAATTTATTCACTGCGTTAGCTAAACGAGATACCTTTCTTGAAACCATGTTCTTATGGTATACACCCTTAGCAGCAGCCTTATCAAGCTTAGAAGTAACAACTAACAATGCAGCGCTAGCGGCAGCCTTATCACCAGCAGCAATTGCAGCCTCAACCTTCTTAATCTCTGTCTTAACTTCTGATTTAATCATCTTGTTTCTTAAAGTCTTCTTCTCGATAACTTTAATTCTCTTCTTTGCAGATTTGATATTAGCCAAATCGTACACCTCCATCTTTTTATAATATATGATAGTTTTCATTAAAACCGGACACGGACAATCTAATGTAAACATACCCTTGTATTCTAGTGGAAAAGATTGTCTTTGTCAACTCTTTTTTTTATTATTTTATGAAATTATCCATACTTCTACTTTTTCTTGGAAAATCCAACAATTAGTAGCTCCACACCTATGACATCTCCCACCTGACCGGTCTTAATCTGTTCCTCTGTCTGCTGGCATGCCTCAAACATAGAAAGCAATTCCGAATACGGATAGTTCTTACACTGACTGGTATATTTTTTCACGGTAAACGGAGGGATTCCTACCTTGGATGCCAATTGACCATACTCCACTTTATCATCTAACAAACCTTTTATCTCTGTCAAAATGCGAATCTGTCTGGTAAGCAGACTCAATATCTTCAATGGTGCCTCACGCAATGTCAATAAATCATGATAGAGCATCAAGGTTCTTTCCGGCTGTCTTGCAGTAATGGCATCCATCATTTCAAATATCTTTCCTGTAATCTGACTGACACAAATTTCCTCCACATCTGCAACCGAAATCACAGGCCGTTCGTAGGCATAGGAAATCAATTTGTCCATCTCATGGGATAACTGTAACATATCCATGCCACAATACTCCAATATCATAGATGCAGTCTTTGGGTCCATCTGTTTCTGGGCATCATTGGCAATACGAATTAACCATGTTACCAGCATCTTGCTATCTGGTGTGTTCAGTTCAGCTGCATAACCTTCCTGCTTCACTGACTTAAACGCCTTTCCTCGCTTGTCCACTTCGCTCTCCACAAAAATCATACAGGTACTCTCTGGAAGCGCCTCAATTCCTTCCTTCAAGCCTTCTGTGGCATTTTTGAAATAGCCTGTATCCTCTAACACGAGCACTCTTCGCTCGGCAAAAAAAGGCATCGTTTGTGACATAGCAAGCACTTCATCCAGCTTGACACCTTTTCCCACATATTTTGTAAGGTTCATGGTGTCCCCTTCCGGTAGCATAGCTGCAATCAGTTTATCTCTCCAGGTTCGTCGTAGGTATGCCTCTTCACCAAACAACAAATATACCTTCTTGAAACTATTTAGTTTTACGTCTTCTTGTAATGTCTTCATATTGTAATCTCTTTACCATGTATAGGACTTATATGTAATCCCATGTTCCTCTAAAATACATTTTCTACTTTCTTGCTACTAAATAAAATCTGTGTACTTCTCCTTTAACATAACCTTGTTTGTTAATTTCTTGTTCCACTGCTAGCAATTGTTCAAAGCAACGTTCTACCGAAAAGCCAACAAATTCCCATTCAATAATTCTGGCAAACCATACCAAAGCACCTGTATCATAAAAATAAATTGGTTTATGTACTTCCCCTTGCTCTAGTAAATGAAACCCATTAGATTGAAACAATTCAATCTGATTTTTCAGATTGTGTCCCAATGATTGTTTATTTATATCTGGCAACAGTTTATTCACCAAATTCCAGTCATTATCTTCCCCTACCTGTTGGGTTATAAATATACCGCCCGGTTTCAATATACGGTAAATTTCCTTCGCATCATATGCTCCATGCCGATTGATAACTATATCAAATTCCTCATCCTCAAATGGCATGCATGAATAATTGTTCATCTCATGAAAATCAATGCCCAACGTTCCTAATGACCGTTGACACAAATCCACATTTGGGGCATATCCTTCCGTCGCACTTGTCAGTTCATATGGATGATGCAAAGATAATAGAAACTCACCACCACCAGTATCAATATCCAAAATCTTATCCGTACATTTTATATACTTTTGGATAACCTGCTTATAATTCCATGGCATATCATCTTCTTCTGATTTGTACCTATCATCTATATGAGAAAAATCCCACCCCTTTATGTGTGCAAGTGCCTCTTCTCTTTTCCAAAATTCCTTTAATTTTTCTATGTTCATGATAACTACTCCTTTTTATGTATAATCATTTCTGAAAGGTGCAGTTAACTGACAACATCACTTACTCGGCACAATCTGTTGTCAGATTACGAAACTGCACCGAGAAGTTACTTCGAAACATTACCATATAATACCTCTCCCAACATTACAAACTACACTGTTAACACGCTTATTATAACACAAAAGACACTATTCTTCTACAAAAACGTCCACCACTTACATAGCGTTGTTTTTCAAAAAATGCTTGACATTTTCACACAACAAAGATATCATTGTTACGAAAAGAGGCGTGTTTTACGACCGTTTAGCCAGTGTGCTCAAAGCGGTTTATATGTCTCTTTTTTTGTCCTCAAAATATCATATAAATAAAGTTTCCCGTTACTTGAACATCTAACAAGCAATCTTACTGAAAAAACATTATACCTATATATTTTCCCCGTTTCGTCATATATCGGTAAAGCAAAACTAGAATCATATCGATACCATCCATTTCTCGCCCGTTTACCATGCTTGTTATCGAAATCGTTAGAAACACTTCTATTGGAAGCTATTTGAATCAATTCTCCAATCACTTGAGTAACATTAGCTTTTGCCTTTGCATTCGTACCTTTCAGCACCTTAGTATCTCTTGAATGACAGAATTCATCCGGAAAATCACTACCAATATACACATTTTCCGAAGTTTCAATAATCTCATAACAATTCCCAATATATTCTTTCAAATATTCCTCCACTTCTCTCCAATTAATATTACGTCTACCTTTAAACAGAATATCCTTAATAATTACAACACTTTTACCATTTTCGTCTTTGACGATTTCAACTCTTCTTTCCTTATTGTTCACACCCATACACCTCAATCTCCTTCCCAACTTTTACTGTAACTGCCCCATAATCAGTCGTCACGATTGTTTTACTTCCTATTTGTCCTAATCTTCTAAGCAACGCCTCATGAGGATGCCCGTAAAAGTTCCCCTCACCACAAGAAATCAATGCCCACTTTGGTTTTGTCAACTCTAAAAATGCTTCTGAACTGGAATACTTTGACCCGTGATGTGCCACTAGAAGCACGTCCAAATCAGCTAACAATTCATCATATCGCAACAAATCCTTTTCTGGCTCCATGCCGATATCTCCCGGAAGCAAAATTTTTATATCTCCATACTGTGCTAAAAACACCAAAGATAAGTCATTCACATCTTCCGACTGCTGATTCAGCACCGGATACAGACATGTAAACGAAAAATCCCCACTACGAATACCATCCCCACTGCTTGCATAAATCACCTTCACACCATGTTTTCGTGCCAGATTCTCTAGTTCCAGATATCTTTCATCCTTCCTACAACAACCTGCAATAACCAAGGAACCAATTTCCACTTCCCTGTTATCACTTTGCTCCAACAAATATGTAATACCGCTGATGTGGTCGGTATCTGCATGAGACACCACCACGTAATCTAACCTTTGAATTCCTTGGTGTTTTAGCACTGGCAACAAGACATATTCCCCCACATCCTGCCTGTTGGTACTACCACCATCAACCATGATGTGCAATCCATTCTTCGTCTCTAATAGCACGCACTGCCCCTGTCCCACATCCATCATCAATAAGGAGTCCTCAGGAATTCTGTATATCCCCAATACCACCATCAATGAAACACATACTAACACAGCTACTCTGCATACCCCTTTCGATATAGAAAGACCTTTTTTCTCACGACGTTTTGCTACAAAGCATATCACCAAAACCACCAACAATAGTACGACATAGCAAACCAGCGCCCATTGGTCCATTGCCCCCAGTATCACATAGGAACCAGGCAACGCTAAACACGTCTCACAAATCCACTCATACATCCACAGTATTCCTTTTGGAATATATAATAGCAGTCCTGCCAATTCCAGATTCCACAAGCCAATCACACCGGCCAACAAAGAAACCACCAACAAAATGCTCATAGGTGGTATCACTAACATATTGACAAAAATGCTATAAGGTGAATAAGTGCCATAAAAATGCAGTGCAATCGGGAATGTCACCACTGTAATAGAGATATTTAGAAGCACCGTCTTACCAATTTTCTTCTTAACTGGAAACAATTGGTGCAACAACGGATATATTCCACCTATACCTAGCACCGCACCGTAGGAAAAGAGAAAACCGCCATCATAGAGTTTCCATATATTTCCTGAACATAACACCAATACGGATACACTCATTGCAGTCAACATATCATAAGTTCTTCCTAGCATACCCGCTATCATAGATACCGAAAGCATAATAGCAGCACGAAGAGTTGCGTCTGCATTTCCAGTCATATATCCATAACTAAAGGTAACTACCATCCCTACCATGCCGGATAGCACATAGGAGAATCCTATTTTTCGTAACAATTTATAAAACAAACCGCTGAGTAACCCCACATGCAAACCTGATATCGCCAGCAAATGTGATATGTTGTTCTTTTGATACAAGCTTTTCGTTTCATCTGCAATACCACTTTTATCGCCTAATACCATGGCAGTTACCAAGCCACAACTATGATTATCTAATAATTTTTCATACACCTGAGAAATGCTGTTTCGTAACTCCATCAGCCAAGTCTTTGCTTGATTTATGTATTTACTGCAGAATGCCACTTGCTCTCCCTGCACCGAATAAATATCCGGTTCACTGATTAACCAATCCACACCTCTTGCCCGGTAATAAATATACTGATTAAACTCTCCAGCATTTGTTGCCACTTTGGGTTTATAGAATTCGCCGGATATCTTTATCATTTGACCAATCACATAGAACGACTGCTCCTTTAAATAGCATGCCACGCCATACTGATATTGTTCTTTTGTATCATCCGTTTCCATCACTATATTTGCATATAAAATAAAAGAAGAGGCACCCTTAGAAAATCCGGTTACCTCTCCTATCACCTCACCTGTAAAGCGCTGTTCCAGTTTCTGATACACACGCTCCGATGATGATACTGTTATGCCAGCATTTTGTATTATCAGCCCTCCAAGCACATACAAAACCATGAAACACAGTATTTTTCTATTCAATTTTTACTCCTCGATTTCAATAATATCTAAATTACGCTCTAGAGTTGTAGATATATCCACCGTCTCTCTATAAAGCTCTTGTTTTTGTCCACCAATCAAAATTTGCACTCTGCTAATGGTAGGTAATTCTACTAAAGAATTCACCACAGAGTAGATTGTAAGCTCACTGGTTACATTATCAACACTCCCTGTAAAACTCTCATTAAAATTCACATAAGCTGTACCGTCCTTAACAGAAATCTTATTTAGTACAGTTCCTGCCGGCATCGTCGCCATATAGCCTTCTCGTAGCGGACCTGTCAGCAACGCATCAATGACAACCTGTTCCAACGATACGTTATTCGTAATCTCTACTGATTTTGCGTACGCTTTCAGCGCTGAAGCATCCTCATTTGCAAAATAAATCATGATTTGACCCTTTTGCAAATATCCGTCTGATGCAGAAGCAATTACAAAGTCATCTCCTTGATACGTTTCCACGATTAGCCCAGTTTCATCACTAATTGCCAAATTATTCATATTAAAAACCACAACATCCACATACTCCAACTGACAAAAGCTTTTTACTATGGCCGCTTTACAAAGCGTTTCTAATCCCTTCATACCGTCTTGATATGTGATATCCATGTGGAAAGACAACACGCCTCTATCCAACAGTTCATAGCTTTTATACGACATAAATTCCGGCAAAGGAAGTGTCTGCTTTTTATTACGTTCCGTCACTGTAAATAACTGCTTAATCAACTCGTCAATCGTCTTGTTTGCATCTGTGATATCAGCACAACGATATGACATTTCCTTGAGTTTCATTTCTTCATCATCAATATAATAAAGAATGACGTCATTTGGATTTTCAGTTGCTTCTGTTGTAGTATTGCCGGTATTACAACCTGTCAAAAGTAATACCAAACAATATATCAATACATAAAGTCTCTTTTTCATCTCATCACCTGCTATGCAATATAATTCAGAGGGATTCTAACCGTAAATGTCGTTCCCTCACCAACCTCTGAGTACACCTTTACGGCACCCTTGTGTAAAAGAATTGCATTACGTGTAATCGCCAAACCTAAACCGGTACCACCTGTTTGTCTGGTTCTCGCCTTATCCACACGATAAAAACGTTCAAATATCTGATCCTGGCAATCCTCCGGAATACCAACACCGGAATCCTGTACTTTTATATAAAAGTACTTGTGGTCAGCATTAAGATACACCTTCACCCAGCCGTTATCCTTGTTATATTTAATTGCATTTTCAATGAGATTTGAAATTGCAAGAGAAAGCTTCACCTCATCTACCTCTGCCACAACTTCTCTTACGCTTTCATACTCCAATTCAATATTTCTTCTTGCCGCCAATGGACGCAAGCGTTTTAACAATAACTCCAACAACGCATTCATATTCACTGGTTCAATATCCAGTGCTGCTGACTTCTTGTCTGTTTTCACCAATGTTAATAAATCATTGATAATCGCATTTTCTCGTTCAATCTCTTCTACAATGTCCACCAAAAATTCACGATAGGTAATTGCAGGTACATCCTCCTGCATCAGAAGGGAATCAGCTAATACCTTCATGGAGGTAATTGGTGTCTTCAACTCATGTGACACGTTAGAAACAAATTCCTGACGCGATTCTTCCAAAACCTGCATCTTTGTAATCAACTGATCAATGGCTTCGCTGATGTTTTCAACCTCTTCAAAACCGGTTACCTCAACCATCTCATCCATATGTCCATTACAAAGATATTCCAGTTTTTTGTTTACCTTTACAAGACCTTTCGTTAACATCTTAGATAACGCCAACGCCAGCATAAATGACAAAACAACAAAAATCGCATTCAGCGTATTACCCTGCTGTGCGATATATTCATTCGTTGCAACAATGTCCTGAGTAGATGTCGTCATGATAATAGCGCCATAAATTACTTTATCCGCATTATCAATTGGAAGAATAATTTCCAGATACTCGTCGGTACTATGTGTAATCATCGGCTCTTTGCCTGACATCACACGAAATACATCCGGCGAAATCATATACTTATCCTGCTCAATGGTGTATGTATCTTTGACGATCTTATATGTGGCATCTACAACGACAATTCGTCCATCCATTACATTTGCCATCTGGTCAATCTCAATCGCTAAGTTATCTTGAGAATTCTGGATTGCAAAACTATTTGCCATAATCTGATCTGACAAAATATTACATTCACTCGTCATCTGTGCAAACAACAATTCTTCACTTTTCTTGTTGTAGGAATAAAATGTGTAATAGGAATATGCCATATGCATGACAACGGACACCAGTAAAAATGTCCAAAACAATACATATTCCATACTACGTACACGAGATATCCACTTTTTATTCTTAAAAAAGGTTTTCATGATAAACCCATCCTGTCATCTGTCATTAGCCACGGAAATAGTATCCTACTCCCCATTTTGTATATACATACTTTGGATCTCCTGGATTCGTTTCAATCTTCTCACGAAGTCTTCTAACATGAACATCTACGGTTCTTGCATCACCAGGATAATCCTCTCCCCAAATTGCCTTTAGCAATGCCTCTCTTGAATAGACTTTATTCGGATTATTTAACAACAACACAAGTATGTCAAATTCCTTCGCAGTCAAGTTTACTTCTTTTTCACCTATGTAAGCTCTTCTGCTATCACAATCTAATTTTAATTCACCTGCTACAATTTGATTTGTAGGTTTTGCAGCAACCTCTTTTCTGCCATTTCTTCTAAGAAGCGCTTTAATTCTCGCCTTTACTACCATAATATTGAAAGGCTTTGTAATGTAATCATCGGCACCATAATCAAAACCGATAATCTTGTCCATATCATCGCCCTTGGCTGTCAACATGATGATTGGAACATTGGAAAATTCACGAACCTGTTGGCAAATTTCCAAACCTGTTAATCCCGGAAGCATGATGTCCAACAAAATAATATCGTAGGAATTCTGCTTAATCATCTCTAATGCGGTCTCTCCATCATAAGCCGCATCTACTACCATATCATCCTGTTCTAAACTGAACTTAATACCCTTTACAATTAACTTTTCATCATCAACAACCAAAACCTTCTTCATTACAATACCTCGCTATACTCTAATCTTATCCTTTATCTTTTGAAATAAACCTTCTTTTATGCCGGTTACCTTCATTAAATCTTCTATTGTTCGAAAATATCCATGTGACTTCCGATAGGAAATTATTGCTTCTGCCTTCGCCTCTCCTAATCCTGGCAATGCACAAAGTTCCTCTATTGTTGCAGTATTAATATTCACCTTGCTATCCGTAATGCCTGCCTGTGTCTTTGCAGTCACAATAATCTGTTCACCATCTGCAATGATTCTGGCCATATTCACAGATTCTCTAGCCGCATCAGCAGTTAATCCGCCTGCAGCCTCTATGGCATCGCATACCCTGGAACCTTCTGCCAACACATAAACTCCCGGTGACAAAACCTCACCACAGACATCCACGCAAATGACAGCACGCTCCGCAGAATCATTCTCCTCTGTGGCATACTGCGTACTCCATTCTTCAGTTTTGAATTCCACATGAATTTTCTCTGTTGTCTGACACCCTGTACAAAAAACAAAGCACAGACAAATCATCATCTCTATGATCGCATATCGTATATTCATACAAACCTCCCACTATATGCAAGCATAGAATTAGAACCTTAATTTATTGTAATCAATTTGTAACAATTTGACAACTCATAAAATCCACGAAATATCTTACAATTTCATTTCTTTTCATGGCAATTTTTATAATTATTCCCATTTAAACAAAACAAGTCCTCCAACTGCTATTAAAATCCCAATTAGTTTTCGTACTGAGAACATCGCCTTCTCCACACCGAACCAACCAAATAGTTCTATCAGATAAGCCGCTGCCACTTGGGAGATCACGATAATTAACACAGCCTTTGCCGGTCCTAATTGCCCCATACTTTGAATCACAGTTAAAGTAATAAATGCTCCGATCACACCACCCAGCAACATGTACTTATTATCCACCTGAAATAAACTGCCAATGGAAGTCTTATTTTTCTCCATAATAAACCAACCTACCACACAAACAAGAAACCCGGTAAACTGCACCCAACTGTTAGTAATCCACATTCCTGTTTGTTTTGTAACACCTGTATTAAATACGCCCTGAATACTCATCAGCACTCCGGATATCAATGCAATCACAATACCCCACACAATTTCCACCTCATTTCATGCAATATAAAAAGACAGAAACCTAAGCTTCTGCCTTTATTGTATGAAATCTATAGTTTTTTATTCTATCAATTCAAACGTTGTCGAATCAATTCCTGCAAATTAGTGAGCTCAGTCTTCACATCCTCACCTTCCCAAATTTTCGAAAATGCTAGCTCACTGTAGGTCCAAAAGTCCCCCATTTCCAAAGCCTTTGGTATGGTATTGGATTGTGTATACTGCTCGTAAATCAAAATATCATTTTCATCAGTTCTTGTAATTGAACTTCTGGTGGCAATCTTTCTGTTTAATGCAAACATTTCCTGACTATATTCGTAGGACAAGAAAATGCTAAACAAATTTGCCGCAGACAAACTATCTGCATAAGGATTCACACATGCCGCATATGTGATTGACAAAGAACCAGAATCCAGTTTCTCTGTCAATTTTGGTAATTTTGATAATTTGTAGGAATTCTCCGTAGATGCCAAAATCGGTAAAATATCTGTTTTACAAATGGCATATATCAACTTATGCTTTTTAATTTTGTTCTTAATTTTAGCGTAACTGCTATCTTCTATTTCCATGGACAGTATCTCATGCATGGACTGGAAATACGTCATGGACTCAACCACATACTCATTGGTAACATCAAACTGAGAAGCATCTTCACCCGACGCACCTAAAAGACTGGCATATCCTCCTAAGAACATGAAATTATAAAATGGATCTGAGATATCCCATTTAAAAATCTCTTTTTTGTTTTCATCATCCACAAACTTCTCGGAAAACTCTAATACGTTCTCAATGGTAACAGGCTCGCCTGCTAAATCCTGGTCATACAGCATAAAATAGGTATCTAAATAAACCGGATATCCATATACACCAATTCCACTGGATAATGCATTTTTTGCCACTTGAGGGAAATTATCTGCCCAAAATTGCTCATCGTAATAAGCATTTTTATCCACCAAGCCAGAAAGACGTGCTTTTTGAAGCAAATCATTTGACAACATATATGCATCAGGTCCTATTCCCACCGCATTTGCATCATTTATGGCTGCTAAAATATCCGCATCCTCATGTAAAATGTAGTCTACATGAATGCCGTATCTTTCCTCAAATGCTAACGCTGCCGCTTTGATATACTCTAAGTCATTTACATCCTCATACCAAAACTCAATACTATCCTTGACAGCCAAAGTCTCTGTAGTAGAATCCTCGCTAGCACTTGTGTCAGCCTCAGTTACATCTGTAACCAATTGTTCTGTTGTGTCTGTTTCATCTGCATTCCCCGATGAAAATGTTTCCTTTTCAGCCAGTTCCTGTTCCATCTCAGCAAGTAATGTCTGTTCCATAGACTCATATGTCACAGGAACATAAACTTCTTCTGTGGTGGTGGCTTCCTCCTGTTTTCCACAGCCGGAAAGTAACATTGCACACCCTAATAAGAATACAGACTGTATTACATTCTTTTTAATTCTCATATTCATCCCATTATAAAATATTAAAACAATGGCTCCTTCAAAATCGCAGTACCAATACCCTTTTCAGTAAAGAACTCAAGCAATAAACAATGCTCTACACGTCCATCTAATACGTGGACACGGGATACACCATTCTTAATGGCATCGATACAGTTGGTAAGTTTTGGAAGCATTCCGCCACCAACAATTCCCTTATCAATATATTCCTGTGCCTGCTGTATATCCATTTCAGAAATCAAGGTAGACTTATCAGTAGGGTCTACAAAGATACCCTCGATATCAGTCAGGAATACAAGTTTTTCTGCATTGATAGATGTGGCAATTGCGCAAGCCGCATCATCTGCATTGATATTGTAGCTTTCATAATCATCACTGGAACCGATAGGGGCAATAACCGGGATAAAATCATTGTCAATCAAGGTATCTAACAGTCTGCTATCCACCTCTGTTACCTCGCCAACAAATCCGATATCCTTACCGTTTGAAAGTTTCTTTCTAACCTTCATCAAATCGCCGTCCTTACCACTGATACCGACAGCATTTAAACCAAGCTCCTGCATCATCTGTACAAGACCTTTATTTACCTTAGAAAGTACCATCTCGGCAATCTCCATGGTCTCTAAATCTGTAACACGCAGACCATTGATAAATTCAGGCTCTTTTCCAACCTTTTTTACCCATGAACTAATTTCCTTACCACCACCATGGACGATGATTGGCTTTAATCCGATTAACTTTAGTAATGCCACGTCTTTGATTACATTATACTTTAAATTTTCATCTAACATAGCACTTCCACCGTATTTTACTACGATTTTCTTGCCATTGAATTTCTTAATATATGGCAATGCCTCAATCAGAGTTTGTGCTTTTACAATTACATGATCCATTTCTTTATTGTTCATTATATTCACTCCTCTTCCGCTTTCTATGAGCGATAATCAGCGTTTATTTTAACATAGTCATAGGTTAAATCACAACCCCAAGCTGTAGCTGTGGCATCACCTGACTTGATATCTGCCAAAATATTTACCTGCTCTGGTGATAAAATTTCCGTTGCATAGGCCTCATCATAATCTGTGGCCATACCATTTTGTACGAGCATCGCCTCACCATTTGCACTCTTGATTGTAATATCAACCTTATATGGATCAAACTGTGCTCCAGAATATCCCATTGCACAAAGAATACGTCCCCAGTTTGCATCCTTACCAAACACCGCAGCCTTTGTCAGATTGGAAGTGATGATTGCCTTACTTAATGTCACTGCAGTTTCTTTATCCGGTGCATTCACCACCACTGCCTCTAACAATCTGGTAGCACCCTCACCGTCACCTGCTATCTGTTTTGCAAGATAGGTATTCACGGTATTTAACGCCTCACAAAATGTATGATAATCTTCATTCTCTTCTGTGATAACAGCATTTTCTGCCATACCATTTGCCAAAATTACAACCGTATCATTGGTTGAAGTATCTCCATCAACAGAAACCATATTAAAGGTATCTTTAACATTTGCCTTTAAAGCCTGAACTAACAAATCTTTGCTAATTGCCACATCAGAGGTAATGAAACCTAGCATGGTACCCATGTTTGGATGAATCATACCGGAACCCTTGCACATAGCACCGATAGTAACTGTTTTACCACCGATAACAGTCTCCACTGCAATTTCCTTCTTATGGGTATCTGTTGTCATGATAGCCTCTGCCGCAAGCACAGCACCTTCTCTTGTATCTAAGAGTTTTCCTTCAAACGCTTTAATACCGTTGTTAATGATATCCATATCTAACTGTTTACCAATTACACCTGTAGAAGCTACGATAACCGCCTCTGGTGAAAGCCCCAACAACTTTCCTGTCTCCTCAGCCATTGTCTTTGCATTCTCATAACCAACGTCCCCTGTACAGGCATTGGCAATACCACTATTTACCACAATCGCCTGTGCAGTTTCCTGCTCTTCCACAATCTTCTTATCCCAAAGTACTGGTGCTGCCTTTACCACATTTAATGTAAATGTTCCGGCTACCGTTGCAGGCTGTTCTGAATATACCATTGCCATATCTTTATTGGTCTTACCAGCCTTAATTCCGGCTCTTAAACCAAATGCCTTATATCCTTTTGGAGCAGTAACGCCACCATCTATTACCTGAATACTCATATTCCTCACACTCTCTTTCTTATATGTAAGTCTCCCTTAAGGGAACATTGGAGCCATTAAGAGACCTTCTGTCTCTGGAAGCCCAAACATCAAGTTCATATTCTGTACTGCCTGACCAGCGGCACCCTTCACTACATTATCTAAAGCGCCCATCACTACAATACGGTTTGTTCTTTCATCTAACTTAAAGTTTACATCCACGTAGTTACTTCCCTCAACCCATCTGGTCTCCGGACATACACCCTTATCTAACACACGAATAAACTTCTCATCTGCATAATACTTGTCATATGCTGCACGAACAGTATCATAATCTACATCCTTGGCAAGATTTGCATAAGCAGTTACCAAGATACCTCTATTCATCGGAACAAGGTGTGGTGTGAAAATAATCTTCATATCTTCGCCTGCTGCATATCCCAACTGCTCCTCAATCTCAGGAGTATGTCTGTGACTTAATACACCATATGCCTTCATATTCTCATTTACTTCACAGAACAGATTCTGCACCTTTGCACCACGGCCTGCACCGGAGGTACCGGATTTCGCATCAATAATCAAAGTATTGGCATCAATCAATCCTTCTTTTACCAACGGATACGCTGTTAAAATCGAACAAGTTGTATAACACCCCGGATTTGCTACCAGTCTTGCATTCTTTACTTTATCACGATTAATTTCACAAAGTCCATATACTGCTTCTTCAATAAACTGTGGACTCTTATGCTCAATTTTGTACCATTCTTCATAAACCTTTACATCTTTAATACGAAAATCTGCACTTAAATCAATGATTTTTGTCTTCTGTAAGATTTCTTCTGTCAAAACACCTGCTAAAAATCCCTGCGGTGTCGCTGTAAAAATCACATCTACC
>JAZSEY010000021.1:0-108955 GCA_045531905.1 Lachnospiraceae bacterium | reverse complement strand
GTCCACACATCCTTCATCTGCTTACCATCATTCATTTCTTTCATCTTCTGATAATCAAAAAAATGCCGAGACTTCTTTTCATTCTTCTTTGCCCATAAAATGGTTTCCGTAGAATGTGTGAAGCATCGACATGCTAAGTTTGGTGGTGGATTTGTTTTCTGCCAGGTTATGTTGTTGATTATTTTGAAGCCTTCCTGCTCCAATGCCATACCAATCGAATATATATTGTGTAATGTTCCCGATATCCAAATCGTGCCGTTAGGCTTTAGTACTTTCTTACATAACTTAATCCACTTTCTGTTAAACTTGTGTTTCTCTTCGACGCTGGTTCCACTTTCCGAAAGCTTATCCCATGAGCCTTTATTTACTGAAACCATCTTCCCACCCTGACAAGTAATGCCATCATTACTTAAAAAGTAAGGCGGATCTGCAAATATCATATCCACAGATTCCGGTTCCATTTTGGTTAGAATTTTAAAGGAATCACCTAGTATCAATTGTGATTCTTCTGTCTCGAAGTATAATGGCACTTTTTTTGTGAATAAGTTCTCCATTATATCGACTCCTTTAATAGTTACATATAATAACTTCTTCTCCGACACGATTTAACGCATCCGAGTTAATCATCCTTCTTACACTTACTACATCTATCTTGTAACCTTTATTTCCATATAAATCGTTTATTAAATCCGTATTGTGATTGGTGAGCATACAGTAGCAACCTCTTGCCGTCAATTCATCATAAAATTTTGCCAATCGTTTGTGACTCTCTATATCAAAGCCTTCTTTTGTATATGATTCAAAAGAAGTAGGATTCAAAGGTGCATAAGGGCTATCAATAAATACAAAATCGCCCTTCCTAGCATCCTTACAGGCGAGCTCGAAATCTCCATCAATAATTGTTACCTCTTTAAGATATTCCGAAATCTTCATAATGGCATTTTCATCAACGGAAACTCTACGGCTATTGTTATACGGAACATTGAAAAGTCCCTTGCCATTTACACGATACAAGCCATTAAAACAGTGCTTATTGATAAACACAAACAATGCAGCTAACTCTACATCAAACTCTGCTTTCATCAGCTTATCATTGTAATGCTCTCTAAGAGAATAGTAATACTCTTTTCCATCTTCCCACATTTCTTCATCAAGCTTCTTTACAGCTTTCAGAAATGTTTCCGGTGCATTACATATCTGCTTGTAAGCATTTATTAACGCTTTGTTGATATCGTTTATCAGAGCATTTGCAGGTAGCAATTCGAATATCACCGCACCGCCACCTACAAATGGCTCAAAATAATTATTATATTTTTCAGGCATTCTCTCCTTTATCTGTGGAAGCAACTGACGCTTTCCGCCAGCCCATTTCACAAATGGAGCCAAATTAGAATTATGCATAATGACCCTCTCTACACATCATAATAACCAACCTAACCTGTTTATTATACTCCGAAATGCAGAAAGGAACAATGTCTACTTCTGAAAAAAACTGTAATTGTAGTTAAAATCCTTTGCTTTTACATAATGGATCCAATTCAGACACCCTTTTCCCTACACTATAACATGCTGCATTTTTTGCTGACATATCGTCAAACAATATTTGATATACTCCTAATCTTTTGATTCTCTTTTTTAGAATTGCATTCTTCTTTCTCTCTTCCGCCACCATTGCAAGATAAATCACAGAATACCATATATTAAAATCCAAACTATCTTCTTCCTCATAATTATCACTAATTGCATTAATGTCGCTCAATACTCGCATATCAATTTCACCAGATGTTCTATCGTATATCTGTACAAAATCGTCATATATCCTTTCAGGTGTATACTTTCTAGCCATTTCGATAAAAAATGAAAAATACTCTTCATCAGTAGGAGCATACTTATCCCTATTAGGTCTACTCAAAAAAACACAATAATCATCAAAGCTACCTCTGCCTTGCTCAATAGTCGTTCCATCTTCAAACTGTTTTAATAATTTCATAATTACCTCCTCAAAACACAATGTATATAAAATATAGTTCTCTATAGAAACTATTTATTTCATTATACCAACATTCCAAAGAGTTTCAATTATTTTTTTAATTCTGCAATAATCATTTATAAAAAACAAAAATATACTCATGTGCTAACAGCAAAAAGCCATTACTCTTCTTTTGCCAAATTTCTGTAGAACGGCAATTGTGTTGTTCCTTAATAATAATCTCTTTATTCTTAAACCCCATTTTCAAAAAGCAATCCATCACACGAAAACCTAGCGGCACAACTGCGCCATGTTTCCTAATGTCTCCCATCATAACCGCACATGTTTTTCCTTTTTTTAAAACTCGATAAGACTCTTTTGCAACTTTTAGCATATCTTCCAAAAACAACTCTACGTTATGAAGTGATAAGTCGCCCTCAATATTTCTACTGTAATTAATAATATCAGCGTATGGCGGATGGGTACATATAAAATCAATGCGATTATTTTTTAATTCATAAAGATTAGTTGCATCACCATTCCGTACAAATATATTTGAGCTCGTATCACAATTAAATTGCAAATTTTTTTCAGCAAGCTGAACCGATTGTGGATTAATGTCAACTCCCACTGCATTGCGATTTAACAATTTAGCTTCTACTAAAGTTGTTCCACTTCCCACAAATTGATCTAATATCCAGTCCCCCGGCTTAGTGTAACGAAGTATCAGATTTCTAGGAACGTAAGGAGACCAATTACCTCGGTATTTGCCCGAATGAGTTGCCCAATTACCTCTAACGGGAAAAGACCAGAGTGTAGTAGATTCTGGAACAAAATTATTTGGATGTAGATTAATATTATCACCTTCCTATTTTTTTCTTACATTTTATCATTTATTGAAAAAGTAGTCTACACCAATATGCAAATATTACACAATAAAAAAACTCCCTTGCATAAGCAAGGGAGCTTGTAATTTCCATATAACGTTGATTAACGCTTTGAGAACTGAGGAGCACGACGAGCTTTCTTCAAACCGTACTTCTTTCTCTCCTTCATACGAGGATCTCTTGTTAAGTATCCAGCCTTCTTTAATGCTGGTCTGTTCTCTGCATCAGCCTTTAATAAAGCTCTTGAGATACCATGTCTGATGGCACCAGCCTGTCCTGTAAATCCACCACCGTGAACGTTAACTAATACGTCGAACTTACCCTCTGTACCAGTTGCTACGAATGGCTGATTAACGATAATCTTCAATGTATCTAAACCGAAGTAATCGTTCATATCCTTCTTGTTGATAGTAACTTTTCCTGTACCAGGAATTAAATATACTCTTGCAATACTGCTTTTTCTTCTACCAGTTCCGTAATACTTAGTTGTTTTAGCCATGTTACTGTCCTCCTCCTATTAATACTTAATCTCTAAAGTCTTTGGCTGCTGAGCCTGCTGCTTGTGCTCTGGACCAGCGTAAACATGAAGCTTCTTGATCATCTGTCTTCCCAAAGGTCCCTTTGGAAGCATACCCTTAACTGCTAAGTACATAACATCCTCAGGCTTCTTTGCCATCTTCTCACGTAATGTAGTCTCTCTCATACCACCTACGTAATCTGAGTGATTGTAGTAGATCTTCTGATCCATCTTCTTACCAGTAACCTTAATCTTGTCAGCGTTTACGATAATTACGTAATCACCTGTATCAATGTGAGGTGTGTAAGTTGGCTTGTTCTTACCTCTTAAAATGCTTGCTACCTCTGATGCTAAACGTCCTAATGTATGTCCTGTAGCGTCAACTACATACCATTCTCTGTTAATTGTTGATGGGCTTGCCATATAACTCTTCATGGTTGTTCCTCCTTAAATTCTCAATGTTTGTTTATGATAATATGCTCCTACCGGGGCTTTGGCTCGAGCATATTTATTCACTGTCACAGTTGTATATTATATTACAATCTTTTTTCAGTGTCAACCAAAAAATGGCGTAAAATACGCCATTTTTTGAGAGATTATTTCTTTTTCTTCACAATCTCAAAGGTAAGTTTCAAGGTTCCCTTGTATTTTCCCTTACCTTTAATAATAACAGTGGCTGTTCCCACCTTTTTATTATTCTTATAAGAAACCTTATAATGCTTATTCTTCTTTAAACCTTTAATCTTAATCTTCGGTTTAATTGCCTTTCCGGTATAATCATAGGTTTCTTCTAATTCCACATAATAGGCTCTGATATCGTCCGAAGATTTTACCTTAGCTGTAGAATAGGTATCATATAAACCTTCTTTGTTTTTAGAAAATTTATTTTTAGATAACTTGATGGTTGATGCATTTGTACGGATACCATAAAGGCCGCTATTCTTAATAGTATTACTCTTGATGGTGGCAGTACTACCTCCCCATACGCAAATACCATTGGACTTAGCATTATATATCTTGTTCTTGCTTACAGTAAAGTTGCTCTTTCCAGACAAGGTCATTCCATTGGCACTGAGTAAGCCACCTGTTCTAATCTTCGTAAATGTCTTATTCTTAACAGTATTACTTGTAACCTTGCCCTTTGAATTATAAGCATATAAAAATGTTGTATAACCAGATACAGTATTCTTTGTGATATTCAGATTTCTGAAATTACGAGCATCAATACAAGCATTGGTAATATTGGTAAACTTATTGTTCTGAATTGTAATGTTATTCAAGTATACACCTGACTTATATCCATGGGCTCCAATACCACACATGTAATCGCTAATCCTGCAATTCTGGATGGTAATATTCTGACTTGGTGTGTTGTCATGTGGTTTCATGGATGAAGCAGAACTCTTAGAACAATAATCCAACTGAATTGCTTCTTTTACTGTCTGGCTTGTATTATACCCTTTCTTCGTACAAACCTTAAAACCAGTTAATGTAACATTATCGATTACCGCATTGTTGATACCTGCCATCTCAATCAAATGGGCACCACTATTATTTTTAATTGTGGTATTTTGAATGGTGATATTCTGTCCATGCCCAAAATACATGTTATTGAAGTTGTTCTTTCCATTCGCATTTCCATCCCAAACACCACCGGATATTACTACATTTTGAATCTGACCGTATCCACCAATACTGCTATCAATATTGGAACGTAGCATAGGAGAGTCTCCTGCGCTGGATTTACGAATAATAGTTGCGTCTGGAGCTAATTCCAAGGTTGTGTTCGAATACATAATCAACGATGTAGTCAGATAATATGTACCACCTGGTATATATACATGAATCGGTTCATTTACTTTGCTAGCCGCTTTCAACGCTTTTCTGATTGGGGTAACATCGGAATCTGTGTCCGTTCCGTCTGCACCAAGCTTTGTAACATCAAAATAGGTCTGATACACCGTAACGGTAAATGTAACCGAAATACTCGAATCCTCATCAGAGTAAGCAGTGATTACCGCTGTACCAATATCCTTTGCTGTAATCACACCTTTCTTATCAACAGATGCAACAGAAGATTCACTACTCTTAAATTTCACTGTCTGATTCGATGCATTTGCTGGTGAAATCACAGGTAATAATGTATATGTGTCTGCAATCTCCACTGTAATACTTGTTTCCGGATTTAACAAGGCAATGCTTGTTACTGGAATTTCGGTAACTGTAATCAAGCAGACATTGCTCACCTTTTCTTCTTTTACTTCTCCATCATAGATATAAGAAAATGTATATGTAACAGTAATTCCCACTGTCTGCGGATACTTAGTCTGCTCCAAAGCGGTCACCAAACCGGTATCCGATACTGTAGCTACAGTCTTATTTTCAGATTCAAATATGAGTTTCTGTAACAGATCTCCTGTTATCGGCACTTTTTTTCCTGACATATACAATAGGTTGGCTGTTATCTGATATGTTTCTGTAGCCATAATCGATTTAGTTGCATCACTTAACTCCAGCATAACTGGCACATCAATAACCGTAATCTGCAACGTCACCGTCATATCTTCCTTTCCCGCAGGTGTAATATTGATAGTAGCAACACCCTCCTTCAATGCGGTCACAACACCTTCAGTGGTGACAGATACGACTGTTTCATCACTACTTTTGTATAACAGTTCCTGTGGAGCTTCTGCCGGAAGCACTTTCGCTGTAATTTTATAAGATTCTTTAAGTTTAAGTGTCTTTTCAGTTTTCTCCAACTTAACAGATTCGATTGCTACCGCTTTAACAGTAATACTAACAGTGGCGTCAATTGTGCTACTATTACCCTCTGCATCTGTCCATGAATAGGTTACAGTGATATCGGCAGTATCATCTGTTGTAATATTTTTACTTGTTACCATACCTGCCCCATCTACTGTCGCTACAGACTCGTCCGAAGAAGCATATGTAAACACTATATTTGTATTGTCATAAGAATCATCAGAATACTGGATGTATGGAAACAATTGCAAGGTTCTGCCTGCCACAATCTCTCTACCAGGCAAATCAGCAGCCGCAACGAAAGTCGGTGTTTCACCATCCACCTTAAATACAATACTTGACGGTTCTTTTACCACATCATCACTGATGTCTCCTTCTTCCTCTTCTTCTGTCTGACTCAATGCTATAGGCACATCCTCTGTCATTGCCTGACAAGGCACAGTCGCAAAACCCGACAAAAACAGGCACAGAACCATCCATATACTAAATATTCTCATACACTTTCTTTTCATTAAAATCTTCCTCTTTTCACATGTAAATCTCGCCATTCGAAAGTTTAGCATTATCACATTAACATGTCAAATTTAAAATTTGATTAAAGATACTCAATTTCTTCCAACGTTAAGCCTCTTGCTTCCGCAGTTTGTCCAGCCTTAGAACGATCCTTCGCTTCTAGAATCTCTTTCACATACTCTGGCGGATATACGCCCATACCAACCTTCATTAAAGTGCCGACAATAATGCGTACCATATTATATAAGAAACCATTGCCATTGATACGAACGGTAATCATATCTCCATCCTTTGTTACATTGATATAGTAAATGGTTCTCACCGTAGTTAGCGCCTGTCCATTTGCTGAACAAAAACTGGCAAAATCATGCTCGCCCACTAAATAATTAGCTGCTTGCTGCATCTTCCCCACATCTAATTTGAAATAACAGAAATGTGCATACAATCTTCTAATCGGGTCTTCAAAAGTCCTATTTACAATTCGATATGCATAGGTTTTTCTTGTATCGCAAAATCGCGGATGAAAATCCGCTGCCACCTCACAGGAATCTTGCACCCGGATATCTTTAGGCAATCTCTGATTCAAGGCAAAGGAAATCTTTTCTGGAGGAATCCGTGTCTCAGTATCAAATACTGCCACATTTCCCAAAGCATGCACACCTGAATCTGTTCTGCTGGCACCTATCACCGCAATTTTTTCTCCAAGCAACTCCGTTAAACTCTCATTGATTACCTGTTCAATTGTAATTCCATTATTTTGTATCTGCCAACCGCAGTAATTTGTTCCATCATATGCAATCGTAAGTTTAATACGCTTCATTATGCGTCCTCCTACCAAATCTATCTAAATCAAAATCCCCACAATCAGTATGCCCCAAGCTCCAACTATAAAACAATAGTCAGAAAACCGTCTCTTAAGTGGGTACATACGAGTCCTGCCTTTTCCACCCTGATAACATCTTGCCTCCATGGCAAATGCCAATTCCTCTGCTCTTTTTACCGCAGATACAAACATTGGTATGAGAATAGGAAGAATTGCTTTTAATTTATCTTTCCATTTTGCCTTAGAAAAATCCATCCCTCTTGCCGCCTGTGCTTTCATGATACGATTTAACTCCTCTGTAAGCACAGGAATAAACCGTAAGGCTATAGACATCATCATTGCCAAATCATGTACCGGCACCTTGAATATGGATAACCATTTTAAACTACTTTCTAAACCATCCGCCAAATCTGTTGGTTTTGTGGTATATGTCATAACTGAACTACCTAGTACCATCATAATCATCCGCATTCCAATTAGTATGGCATGGTGCATTCCTTCGTTGGTTATCTTTATTTTCCAGAAGGTAAACAAGGCTTCTCCTCCACCAGAAAACAAATTCATAATCACAGAAAATGCAACCAAAAACCAAACAGGCTTTAACCCTTTGACCATATATCCTACCGGCACTTTTGATAACATGATATAAATCATCACAAGTACCGCAAGTCCCAGCATATACCACAAATTATCCTCAATGAACAAAGATATCAAGAACAAAAATGTCCATAGCAATTTTGTCCGAGGATCCAATCTGTGTATCACAGAATCTCCACTATAATATTGTCCCAAAGTGATATCTCTTATCATACCTAAACCCTTTATCTTTCTATTCCTAGCGCATACAACAATTCTCGCTCTTTCATGATATCCGGCTGTAATCTTAACCCCTGTTTTCTTAGCGCTTTTGCCATTTGCATGGTATCCGGCAATGCCAAACCTGCTTCTGCCAAAATCGCCTCATTCATAAACAATTCTCTTGTGGTTGCATCTAACAACAATCTGCCTTCATGCATGACAAGCACTCTATCCGTATACTCAGCAATATCCTCCATAGAGTGGGATACAATAACAATCCCAATATTTCTTTTTTCACGCAAAGCTGTTATATATTCTAGTATTTCAATTCTGCTCTTTGGATCCAACCCAACTGTTGGCTCATCCAAAATCAAAAAATCCGGTTGCATTGCTAAAACGCCAGCAATAGCCACCTTACGCTTTACTCCGCCTGATAAGGTAAATGGTGATAAATCATAAATACTTTCATCTAAATGCATATCTTTGATTGCCTGAAAGGCTCTCTTCTCAGCTTCTACTTTTTTGATATCTTGCTGATACGGCCCATACACCACATCCTGAAATACTGTTTCACCAAATAATTGATACTCTGGATACTGAAACACCAAACCCACGCGTTGTCTAAGGTCAGTCAAATTATAATCTTCATCATGAACGTCTTTGCTTTCATAATATACAGTTCCGGATGTCGGTTTTAACAACCCATTCATGATTTGGAGCAATGTGGATTTTCCCGCACCAGCGCTACCTACTATTCCTAGGCATTCACCCTTCTGTACAGCCACAGAAACGTCAGAAATCGCATTTTGACGACTGTTAGCATATTGATAGCTTACATGATCTAAAATTAAGCTATTGGCAAAATCTATCTCTTTTTTTGTCTCATGGAATGTCAAACTTCTTGGTGTAACTACCTTCTTTGCAATTGCTTGTGCCAATGTATCATCATTCTTTACAACTTCTGATAAAACCACTGATACTGGAAAATACTGTTTCAGTTGCGCATGTAATGGAAGCGTCAAATTGCATGCCGCCACAATGTCTGGCTTTGAAAATAATATTTCAGGCTTGCCTTCAAACAGAATTTTCCCTTCTGCCATAGCATACACATAATCAGACTGTATAATCTCTTCCATGTGGTGAGTGATATGAATGATAGTCATGTTGTATTTTTGATTTAACTCATGGGTTAAATCTAATATCTTGGTTCTGTCCTGCGGCGGCAACATAGCTGTCGCCTCATCTAGTATCATGCATTTAGGACTCATAGCCAATGTCCCTGCGATTGCCACCTTTTGTTTTTGACCGCCGGACAAATTTGATACTAAATGCTTTTTGCAGTCTGATAATCCAACTATATCCAGTACTTCATTTACTCGTTTTACAATCTCTTCACTTTCTATTCCAAGGTTTTCCGGACCAAATGCCACATCTTCTTCCACCACTGATGCCACCAATTGATTATCCGGATTCTGAAATACCATACCCGCCTGTTTACGAATAGCAATTCGCTTTTCTTCTTCATCAGTAGATATCCCATCTATCAAAACAGTTCCTTCTGTTGGAGTTAGGAGTGCATTGAGATTCTTAGCCAATGTAGACTTCCCTGAACCATTTCCGCCAACAATAGAAATATAACTGCCAGCCCGTATATTCATATTGATATCTGATAGAGCTTCTATGACTTCTTGGACAGTTCCACTATCGTCTCTTCTAAAGTAATCAAATATTAAATTTTTTACCCGAATAAAAGCCATAGTATCTCCTTTCTATTACATAAACAATGTCACTATACCGTAACGGATTAAATATAACATAAATTCACAAAACAAAAAAGAGGTTGTCTTATATTAGACAACCCCTTTTATTGCTTAATTATACAAGCTCAAGGAATACTTCCATAGCTGCATCACCCTTACGTGGTCCAATCTTAACGATTCTTGTGTAACCACCCTTACGGTCTGCATACTTTGTAGCATACTCTGTAAATAACTTCTCAGTTAAATCTACTTTCTTTGTACCAGCCTTCTTACCAGCTGCTTCTGTAGGAACTTCTGTTACAGGATATAATACCTTTAACATCTGTCTTCTAACTGCTAATCTTGATGGCATATCCTTCTTAATCTTCTTCTCAACTGTGTCGTACTGAGTAACTTTCTTACCGTCTACAACTTCCTTGATTCTCTTGCCATCTTTATCCTTCTTGGCAACCTTAGCTGAAACTGTAACTTCTTCAAAGTTATCCTTCTCAGCGATTGCAAGAGTGATTAAATGCTCAGCAATCTTTCTAACTTCCTTAGCACGAGCCTCGGTAGTCTTAATCTTTCCTGTGTAAATTAACTGTGTTACCTGATTACGTAATAAAGCCTTTCTCTGATCAGCTTTCTTACCAAGCTTTCTATACATTGCCATTATCTTTTCCTCCTTAGATATTTTCACAGTGCTTACTATTATTCGGCGTGTGTGTATGGCTTATCGGTAGTTTAGTCCTCACTGCTATTTAATGAAAGACCTAACTCCTTTAACTTCTCTAATACTTCTTCTAAAGACTTACGTCCTAAGTTACGAACCTTCATCATGTCTTCTGGAGTCTTGTTAATTAACTCCTCAACAGTGTTGATTCCAGCTCTCTTCAAGCAGTTGAATGAACGAACTGATAACTCTAACTCATCAATGCTCATCTCTAATGCTTTTACTTTTCCTGTTTCTTCCTGCTCAACCATAACTTCAGCAGACTTAGCATTCTCAGATAAATCGATGAACAAATTCAAATGCTCACTTAATACCTTAGCTGCTAAACTCACTGCCTCATCTGGAGCAAGTGTGCCGTTTGTATAAACGTCTAATGTCAACTTATCGTAATCAGTCACCTGACCAACACGAGTATTCTCTACTGTCATGTTTACTCTCTCAACAGGAGTATAAATAGAATCTACTGCAATGACATCGATTGACTGATCATCAGACTTGTTCTTGTCTGAGCCAACATATCCTCTACCCTTTGTAATGGTAAGTTCCATCTCAAGCTTTGCATCTGCACCGCTTAAGGTTGCGATAACTAAATCAGGATTAATAATCTCAATATCACTGTCAACATGAATATCAGCTGCTGTTACAACACCTTCGCCGTGGAAGTCAATGTATGCCTGCTTTGGCTCATTTGTTGTACTGCTATTCTTAATTGATAATTCCTTGATGTTCATGACGATTTCAGTTACATCTTCCTTTACGCCAGGAATTGAACTAAACTCGTGTAATACACCCTTAATTGAGATTGCGCTTACAGCAGAACCTGGTAATGAAGAAAGCATAATTCTTCTTAATGAATTACCAAGAGTTGTGCCATAGCCTCTCTCTAAAGGCTCTACGACAAATCGTCCATACTTGTTGTCACTTGACATTTCACTAATTTCAATTTTAGGTACTTTAAAATCAAACATGGTAAGATCCTCCTTTTTGATCATAACCCATTGAGGACGATACTTTAAATAATGAAATTATTATTTAGAATATAACTCGACGATAAGGGTTTCGTTTACAGGTACATCAATCTGCTCTCTAAGTGGTCTCTCTAATACTGTACCACAAAGATTCTCCTGGTCTGCCTCTAACCAAGCTGGTACTGTTCTGCCAGCTGTTGCATCCAAAATATCCTTATATCTCTGTGAATCTTTACTCTTTTCTCTGATTTCAATCTTGTCGCCAGCCTTCACTCTGTAAGAAGGAATGTTTACACACTTACCGTTTACTAATACGTGCTTGTGGTCAACAATCTGTCTAGCTTCCTTACGAGTTCTAGCTAAACCTAATCTGAAGATAACGTTATCTAATCTTAACTCTAATAAAATCATTAAGTTAGGACCAGCTAAACCGCTCTGCTTCTTAGCTACTTCATATAAATTACGGAAAGGCTTCTCTAATACACCATAGATGAATTTAGCCTTCTGCTTCTCACGAAGCTGTAAGCCGTACTCACTAACCTTTCTGCCTGCTCTATTTAACTTTCTATTTGACTTCTTATCAATTCCGAGAACTTGAGGCTCCATGCCTAAAGATCTGCATCTCTTAAGAACCGGTGTTCTATCTACTGCCATCTCTGTGCACCTCCTAATTAGACTCTTCTACGCTTTGGTGGACGACATCCATTGTGTGGAACTGGAGTTACATCCTGAATACTTAATACCTCAAGACCACATGCCTGAAGTGCACGAATTGCTGCCTCACGACCTGAACCTGGTCCCTTAACCATAACATCTACTTTCTTTAAACCATGAACTAATGCAGCCTTTGTAGCTGTCTCAGCAGCCATCTGAGCAGCATAAGGAGTAGACTTCTTTGAACCTCTAAAGCCTAAACCACCAGCACTTGCCCAAGATAAAGCATTACCTTCTGCATCAGTTAATGTAACGATTGTATTATTGAATGATGACTGAATGTGTGCCTGACCGTGCTCAACGTTCTTCTTGACACGCTTCTTAGTCACTTTCTTAGTAACCTTTGCCATTACGAAACCTCCCTGGTTTTATCTATTATTATTTCTTCTTATTAGCTACTGTTCTCTTTGGACCCTTACGAGTTCTAGCGTTTGTCTTGGTCTTCTGTCCACGAACTGGAAGTCCCTTTCTATGACGGATACCACGGTAGCAACCGATCTCCTGTAAACGCTTGATGTTTAATGCGATTTCTCTACGTAAATCACCTTCAACTGTCTGTGTCTCGTTGATAACTTCACTGATTCTACGAACCTCGTCATCTGTTAAGTCTCTAACACGAGTATTAGGATCAACATTTGCATCCTTCAGAATACGCTGAGAAGATGGAAGACCAATACCATAAATATAGGTAAGACCAATCTCAACGCGCTTTTCTCTTGGTAAATCAACACCTGAAATACGTGCCATTCTTGCACCTCCACTAAAATTCTTTTCCTGCGTAAATAACTCGCCCGTATCCGCATGACAAAGTCATGGGGTGAAATGCATACGGCGCAAATTCATTCCGCGATTTCTACTTTTATTTAATAATGACAATTAAATTGCCACAGCCGCTTTCTAATTTAATAACACTCTGGGAATACAGAATGTTAGACGCACAAAATCAAGGTATCCTTTTCAGATGGGCTATCATCCTATGCCACTTGGCAAAACACCTTGAATACGAGAGAATATGAAATTATCCCTGACGCTGTTTGTGCTTTGGGTTCTCACAGATAATTCTGATAGCACCCTTTCTTTTAATGACTTTGCACTTATCGCAAATAGGTTTTACTGATGCTCTAACCTTCATTAAAATTCTCTCCTTTCAATAAAGTCCGCTACAAGAGAGCATTGTACCATATATTACAATGCATTGCAAGCGAATTTTTTAGATTTATTTATCTCTCCAAATGATTCTACCCTTTGTCAAATCATATGGTGACAATTCGATAGTTACTGTATCACCCGGTAAAATTTTAATGTAGTTCATTCTGAGCTTACCGCTGATGTGTGCCAATACTACATGTCCGTTCTCAAGTTCTACTCTGAACATGGCATTTGGCAACTTCTCAATTACTTTTCCTTCTATTTCAATAACGTCTGCTTTTGACATATCTCTTCCTCCTACAATTTAATATTGTCTGCTTGGGATAATATAATAGGTTCGCCTTCTGTAATCAAAATGGTGTTTTCATAATGTGCCGATAGGCATCCATCATATGTAGCTACTGTCCAGTCATCATCCAACAAAACAACATCGTACTCTCCTTGATTAATCATTGGTTCAATTGCCAATGTCATTCCCGGCTTTAGTTTTTCGCCTCTTCGAAATCTTTTTACAAAGTTTGGAACTTCAGGTTCCTCGTGCAATGCTGCTCCAATTCCATGTCCTACCAAATCTCGAACAACGGAATAACCATGACTTTCAGCATATCTTTGAATACCCCTTGCAATATCTCTGATTCGATAACCAGGTTTTGCAAACTTGATGCCTTCGAAAAAACTTTGTTTTGTCACATCGATGAGATGTTGTGCTTCTTCATTGCCACCTCCGGCAACATAGCTTCTCGCTGCATCAGAATGGTATCCTTTGTAGATAACGCCTGCATCCAGGCTGACTAAATCGCCTTCCTGGATGATGCGTTTATCGTTTGGAATGCCGTGCACCACTTCATCATTTACTGATACGCATATCGACGCCGGATAACCATTATAATTCAAAAATGACGGTATACATCCAAAATCACGAATAATCTGTTCTCCAAGCCGATCAATATCAAGCGTAGTCATTCCCGGCTTCAACGCCTTGCGAATCTCCTCATGGGTGATTGCAAGGATTCTGCCGGCTTCTTTCATTAATTCTATCTCTTCTTGTGTTTTCGCACGAACTGACATCTATATTATGCTCCTAAAATGTCAATGATTGCCTGGAATACGTCCTGCATATCCACAGTTCCATCAACCTCTTTCATAATACCCTTGTTGTTATAATAGTCAATCAATGGCTGTGTCTGCTCATGGTAAACATTCAATCTCTTCTCAACTGTCTCTGGCTTATCGTCATCACGAAGAATTAACTCTGCACCACATGTGTCGCACTTGCCTTCTTCTTTAGTTGGGTTGTATACGATGTGATATGTTGCTCCACAACCTACACATGCACGACGGCCACCCATTCTGTTAATGATGTTCTCATCTGGCACTTCCACGTTGATTGCGTAATCCACGCTATCACCAATTGCCTCTAATGCCTTATCAAGTGCCTCAGCCTGTGGAATTGTACGTGGGAAACCATCTAAGATATAACCCTTCTTACAATCATCTGCCTTAAATCTGTCAATTACTAAATCTACTACTAATTCATCTGGAACAAGAAGTCCCTTATCCATGTATTCCTTTGCCTTTGCACCAAGCTCTGTTCCATTCTTGATGTTTGCACGGAAAATATCGCCTGTTGAGATGTGTGGAATTCCATACTTCTCTGCGATCATTTTTGCCTGAGTTCCCTTACCTGCACCAGGTGCACCTAACATAATAATCTTCATACTCAATAACCTCCGTACTGTTATAATACATTCTACATTTTTCCTTAGACACGAATAAGCTGTAGAAAAATCTACAGCTTAATCGTTATTAATCATTTAAAAAGCCTGAATAATGGCGAACTAACATCATAGATTCAATCTGTTTTACTGTCTCAATGATAACACCGGCAATAATGATGAGGGATGTTCCACCAAAGGAAACATTTGCACCAAATCTACCGTTGAAGAACATTGGAATCACGGCAATAATAATCAAACCACATACGCCGATAAATACGACATAGTTAAGAATCTTATTTAAGTAATCCTGTGTTGGCTTACCAGGTCTGATACCAGGAATAAAACCACCACTCTTCTTCATGTTGTTTGCAATCTCCATCGGATTGAATGTAATCGATGTATAAAAATAAGCAAACATAATAACAAGTAAAAGGTAAACAACCAAACCAATGTATGCATATGGATATGAAGGGTTAAACCAGTAATTCTGGTTCATACCAATCAATACCTTCGACCAAAAATCATTTGTCTGAATATTAAACAGGTTCACTATAATTGATGGAACTGATAACAGAGATCCTGCAAAAATAATTGGGATAACATTTGCTGTATTTACTTTGATAGGGATGTATGTTGCCTGTCCGCCAACCATTCTACGTCCCTGTGTCTTCTTTGCATACTGTACTGGAATCTTACGTTCAGCACCCTGAAGTACGATTACTAACATAGTAGTTACTACAATAACAAAGATGATAATCAAAGCTGCCGCAACTGCCTTTACTATTTCCTTACCCTGTACAAACTGTACATAAAGGTTTGAAATATCACTTGGCATTCTGGAAACAATGTTGATTAACAACACAATCGAGATACCGTTACCGATACCACGCTCAGAAATTCTTTCACCCAACCACATTACTGCACATGCACCTGCTGCCAATACAACAACGATAACAAAGCATGTGAAGAAGCTGTTTGAAGTTAATAATCCCTCACGACTAAAACCGATAACAAGACCTGTCGCCTCTAACATAGCGAGTGCTACAGTTAAATATCTTGTAATCTTCTGAATCTTCTTACGACCATCTTCGCCATCCTTATGCATTTCCTCTAATGCAGGAATCGCAATTGTTAACAACTGCATAATAATGGATGAAGTAATGTATGGTGTTACGTTCAATGCAAAAATTGACATGTTAGAGAACGAACCACCAGTGATTGAATTCAAAAAGCTAAATGAATCACCCAATGTACTGGTCAGGAAAGTCTGCACCGCAGCACTATCAATGCCTGGTGCAGGAATCTGACAACCAATACGAACAATAATCATAATCCAGAATGTAAACAGTAATTTTTTTCTAATGTCCTTAACTTTAAGTGCATTGAAAAATGTCTTAAACATACTAGATCACCTCAGCATTTCCACCAAGAGCCTCGATTTTTTCTTTAGCTGATGCACTGAATGCATTTGCCTTTACGGTAAGCTTCTTAGTTAATTCTCCATTTCCCAGAATCTTAACGCCATCCCTAGGATTGCTAATAACACCAGCTTCAACCAAAGTTGCTACTGATACCTCAGCACCATTCTCAAACTTCTCAAGAGCTGAAAGATTGATAGCTACGATATCCTTAGAGTTTCTACACTTGAAACCTCTCTTTGGTATTCTTCTGTATAAAGGCATCTGACCGCCTTCGAAACCTGGTCTAGGTGCACCTGAACGAGCCTTCTGACCCTTGTGACCCTTACCAGCAGTCTTACCATTTCCTGATCCGTGTCCACGGCCTTTTCTGAAATTATCGCTATGCTTAGAACCCTCTGCAGGCTTTAATGTTGATAAATCCATGACCTAACACCTCCTTGTCTAAATTAAATCTCTTCTACCTTAACCAAATGTCTAACCTGCTGTACCATACCCTGTGTTGCAGCATTGTTAGGAAGCTCAACAGACTTGTTTAACTTCTTGAGACCTAATGCAGCAACTGTAGCCTTATGCTTTGGAATAGCACCGATAGTAGACTTTACTAATGTAACCTTTACTTTATCTGCCATTTTTATTTCCCTCCTTAGCCTAGGATCTCTGCAACAGACTTGCCACGAAGCTTAGCAACCTCTTCTGGAGTCTTAATGCTTGTAAGACCTTCGATTGTAGCTAATACTACGTTCTGCTTATTGTTTGAACCTAAAGACTTTGTACGGATATTCTTATATCCAGCAAGCTCAAGTACGGCACGGGCAGGACCACCTGCGATGATACCAGTACCTTCTGGAGATGTCTTCATTAATACTGTTGCACTACCGAATTTACCAGTGTAGTCATGAGGAATACTGCCATTCTCATTGATTGGAACCGCTACAAGCTTCTTTGTAGCATCCTCTTTAGCCTTACGGATAGCTTCTGGAACTTCAGCAGCCTTACCAAGACCAACACCAACATGACCATTCTTGTCACCTACAACGACAAGTGCAGCAAATCTCATATTACGTCCACCTTTAACAACCTTTGTTACACGCTTGATTGTTACGATGGTATCTTGTAATTCCAACTGACTTGGATCAATAATTGTATGCTTCATATGTTGTTTTTCCTCCTTATTAGAATTCGAGACCAGCTTCACGAGCTGCATCTGCTAACGCCTTAATCTTACCCTGATAGATAAAACCGCCTCTATCGAAAACAACAGTTGTGATACCCTTTTCCAAAGCCTTCTTTGCAATTACTGTACCTAAATGGCTTGCAGCCTCAACGTTATTAGTCTTATCTAAATCAGCATTAACTTCCTTCTGTACTGTAGAAGCAGACACTAAAGTATTACCAACTGTATCATCAATAATCTGAGCGTACATATGATTATTACTTCTGAAAACAGCTAAACGAGGTCTCTCAGCAGTGCCGCTAAAACGATTACGAATTCTTAAATGCTTCTTCGCACGTACTTCACTTCTTGACTCTTTCTTAATCATCTTATTCACTCCTTTAATTATTTCTTACCAGTCTTACCAACCTTACGTCTGATAACTTCATCAGCATACTTAATACCTTTACCCTTGTATGGCTCAGGTCTTCTCTTATCTCTGATTTCAGCTGCGTATTGGCCAACTTTTTCTTTATCTATACCTTTAACAGTAATGTTGTTACCTTCAACTACTGATTCTACACCTTCTGGATCTTCCATCTCTACTGGATGTGAAAAACCTAAAGAAAGAACTAACTTCTTTCCCTGCTTCTGAACCTTGTAACCAACACCGTTTACTTCAAGCTTCTTCTCGTAGCCAGCAGTAACACCTACTACCATGTTGTTAACCAATGTTCTTGTTAAACCATGTAATGACTTCATCTTCTTTAAGTCATTTGGTCTTGTAACGATGATTTCATCGCCTTCTAACTTAATGTCCATCTCTGCAGGCAACACTCTCTCTAATGTTCCCTTTGGACCCTTTACAGTCACTTTATTATTTTCTGCAATATCAACAGTTACGCCTGCTGGTACCGCGATAGGCATTCTTCCGATACGTGACATATGCCGTTACCTCCTAAATATTCTTAAATACTGTGCATCTTACCAGATGAATGCAAGAACCTCGCCACCTACGTTAGCCTTTCTTGCTTCCTTATCTGTTAATACACCCTTGTTTGTTGAAATGATAGCTACACCTAAACCGTTTAAAACCTTTGGAAGGTTCTCAACGTCAGCGTAAATACGAAGACCTGGCTTAGAAATTCTCTTAATACCAGTAATAATCTTCTCGTTCTTATCCTTACCGTACTTTAATGTAATACGGATTGTCTTAAAATCGCCATCCTCTACGATGTCAACAGCCTTTACATAACCCTCGTTTAAAAGGATGTTTGCAATAGCAATCTTCATCTTAGAAGCTGGGATATCTACTGTATCATGTTTTGCTGTATTTGCATTACGAATTCTTGTAAGCATATCTGCAATTGGATCGCTCATTGTCATTGTGAATATCCTCCTTCCTAAATTCTACCAGCTTGACTTCTTAACGCCTGGAATCTGTCCCTTGTATGCTAACTCACGGAAGCAAATTCTGCAAATTCCGTATTTTCTCAAGTATGCATGTGGACGTCCACAAATTTTACAACGACTATATTCTCTGGTTGAAAACTTCTGCTTCTTCTGCTGTTTCAACACCATTGCTTTTTTAGCCATGGAAAACCCTCCTATTATTTCTTAAATGGCATACCGAACTGAGTTAAGAGCTCACGAGCTTCCTCATCTGTCTCGGCAGTAGTTACGAAAATGATATCCATACCTCTTACCTTGTCAATCTTGTCGTACTCAATCTCAGGGAAGATGATCTGCTCTTTAATACCTAAAGCATAGTTACCTCTTCCGTCGAAAGCGTTAGGGTTAACACCTCTAAAGTCACGTACTCGAGGTAAAGCAAGGTTGATAAGACGATCAGCGAACTCATACATTCTCTCGCCTCTTAAAGTAACCTTACATCCGATTGGCATACCCTCTCTAATCTTGAAGTTAGCCACTGAATTCTTAGCACGTGTTAATACAGCCTTCTGACCTGTGATTGTCTCAAGATCCTTAACTGCAGCATCCAAAACCTTAGCGTTATCCTTGGCTTCACCAACACCCATGTTAATAACGATCTTCTCGATCTTTGGTACCTGCATTACGTTTTTATATCCAAATTTCTTAGTCATAGCAGCTACGATTTCGCTGTTATACTGATCCTTTAATCTACTCAACTTGGCGACCTCCTCTCTCACTAATCAATCTTCTCTAACTTGCCGTTTACTTTGGCAACACGAACCTTGTCCTTCTTCTCACCCTGGAAGCCTACTCTAACAGGCTTACCCTTGTAAAGGTACATTACGTTAGAAATGTCGATTGGAGCTTCCTTCTCGATGATACCGCCCTGCTGATTCTGCATGTTTGGCTTTGTATGTCTGAATACCATGTTTACACCTTCAACTAATACAGTGTGGTTCTTCACGTCTACAGATAATACCTTGCCTTCTTTGCCTTTATCCTTACCGGCGATGACCTTAACTAAGTCATCTTTCTTAATCTTCATTGTTGACACAGTCGACACCTCCTTATAAAACTTCTGGAGCTAATGAAACGATCTTCATAAACTTCTTATCTCTCAGCTCTCTTGCTACTGGTCCAAAAATACGAGTTCCTCTAGGATTCATATCATCCTTAATAATTACAGCAGCATTCTCATCGAACTTGATATAAGAGCCGTCCTTACGACGAGCACCCTTTACTGAACGAACAACTACAGCCTTAACAACGTCACCCTTCTTTACAACACCGCCTGGTGTTGCATCTTTAACTGAAGCAACGATGATGTCACCAATGTTCGCATATCTTCTTGTAGAACCGCCTAAAACACGGATGCAAAGTAATTCTTTTGCTCCGGTATTATCAGCGACCTTAAGTCTTGTTTCCTGTTGAACCATGATTGCTTTGCCTCCTTATTTAGCTTTCTCAATAATCTCAACAAGTCTCCATCTCTTATCCTTTGATAATGGTCTTGTCTCCATAACTTTTACTCTATCACCGATGTTGCACTCATTCTTCTCATCATGAGCCTTTAACTTGTAAGTTCTCTTTACGATCTTGCCGTACAGAGGATGCTTAACGTTATCCTTGATTGCAACAACTATAGTTTTGTCCATCTTATCACTTGTGACAATACCCACACGTGTCTTTCTAAGATTTCTCTCCACAATAATTCCTCCTTCCAAGAGAACTATGCATTAGCCTTCTCAGCCATGATTGACTGAATTCTAGCAATATTCTTTCTAACTTCCTTAATTCTGCTTGTATTCTCTAACTGATTAGTAGCGTTCTGGAATCTTAAGTTAAATAATTCCTTCTTAGCAGCTACTAACTCGCTATTTAATTCTTCAACAGACTTTGTTCTCAAATCTTTCATGAAATCCTTAGTTTTCACTGCCAGCACCTCCCTCTAAATCTGCACGAGATACGATTTTACACTTAACTGGTAACTTGTGTGTAGCAAGACGTAACGCTTCTCTGGCAACCTCTTCAGATACACCAGCGATCTCGAACATTACACGACCCGGCTTAACTACTGCTACCCAATATTCTAATGTTCCCTTACCAGAACCCATACGAGTTTCAGCTGGCTTAGCTGTAACTGGCTTATCAGGGAAAATCTTAATCCAAACTTTACCACCACGCTTAATGTAACGTGTCATAGCGATACGGGCTGCCTCAATCTGGTTTGACTTAATCCAAGCCGGTTCCATAGCAACGATACCATATTCGCCATTTGTAATTTTATTACCTCTTAACGCCTTACCAGTCATAGTACCTCTGAACTGCTTACGACGCTTAACTCTCTTTGGCATTAACATTATTTATCGCTCCCTTCCTTATCTCCTTTTACAGGAAGTACTTCACCGTGGTAAACCCAAGCCTTGATACCAACCTTACCGTATGTTGTATCAGCCTCAGCAAAACCATAATCGATGTCTGCACGAAGTGTCTGAAGAGGAATTGTTCCCTCGTTGTAGAACTCTGAACGAGCCATATCAGCACCGTTTAAACGACCAGAAACTGCAACCTTGATACCAAGTGCGCCACTCTGCATTGTTCTCTGCATTGTGCTCTTTACAGCTCTTCTGAAAGCAACACGGTTCTCTAACTGTGCAGCGATGTTTTCAGCTACTAATGTTGCATCAACGTTAGGTCTCTTGATTTCCTTAACATCTAACATAAGCTTCTTGCTTGTAAGCTTTGCAAGCTCAACCTTAAGCTTTTCAATCTCAGCACCGCCCTTACCGATAACAAGACCTGGCTTAGCAGTGTGAACGATAATCTTTACTCTACCTGCTGGTCTCTCGATCTCAATCTTAGAAACCATAGCATTCTCTAATCTCTTACCCAAAAACTCACGAAGCTTGTAATCTTCTACAAGATTATTAGAAAACTCGGAGTCCTTTGTATCAGCGTACCATCTAGAATCCCAATCCTTGATAACGCCAACTCTCAAACCATGAGGATTAACTTTCTGTCCCATTTTTGACCTCCTTATCTTTCATCAAGCACGATTGTGATGTGACTGGTTCTCTTCTCAATTCTATAAGCTCTACCCTGTGCTCTTGGGTGAACTCTCTTCATTGTTGGTCCCTTATTTGCATAACACTCTGCAATGTAAAGGTCCTCAGCCTTCATACCGTTGTTGTTCTCTGCATTTGCAATCGCAGACTTTAACAGTTTCTCTATAACACTTGATGCATATCTTGGATTGTAAGCCAAAATAGCAAGTGCTGTCTGTACATCCTTACCTCTAATGGCATCTAATACGAAACAAGCCTTAGTAACAGATACTCTAGCGTAAGAAACCTTAGCTGATGGTCTGGTATCCTTGTTCGCATTTCTCTCTCTCTTAATCTGGGATCTATGTCCTTTCGCCATGGGATGAACCTCCTTCCAAATCGAAATTATCTAACCTTTGACTTCTTTTCCTGTTTCTCATGTCCTCTATATGTTCTTGTAGCTACGAACTCACCGAGTTTGTGACCTACCATATCCTCTGTAACATATACAGGCACATGTCTTCTTCCGTCATAAACAGCAATTGTATGTCCCACGAATGTTGGGAAAATAGTAGAACGACGTGACCAAGTCTTAATAACAGCCTTATCATTTGCTGCATTCATCGCATCTACCTTCTTAAGCAAACTTGCGTCTGCGAATGGTCCTTTTTTTACTGAACGAGCCATTTGGTTACCTCCTTATACTACTTAATGCTGCGTCCGTCTCTTCTTCTGACGATCAGCTTGTTAGACTTCTTGTTCTTCTTTCTTGTCTTCAAACCAAGTGCTGGCTTACCCCATGGAGTAGAAGGGCCTGAACGACCGATTGGTGCTCTACCTTCACCACCACCGTGTGGATGGTCATTAGGGTTCATAACAGAACCACGAACTGTTGGGCGGATACCCATGTGACGCTTACGTCCAGCCTTACCGATATTTACAAGACCATGCTCAATGTTACCAACCTGACCGATTGTTGCACGGCAGATGATTGGAACCATTCTCATTTCACCAGAAGGTAATCTGAGTGTAGCATACTTGCCTTCCTTAGCCATTAACTGTGCAGAGTTACCAGCGGCACGAACCAACTGACCACCCTTACCAGGATATAACTCAATGTTATGAAGCTCTGTACCAACAGGAATGTTCTCAAGTGGTAAGCAGTTACCAACCTTGATTTCAGCCTCTGGTCCGTTCATAAGCACATCGCCAACCTTTAAACCAACAGGAGCAAGGATATATGCCTTCTCACCATCAGCATAGTTGATTAATGCGATGTTTGCTGTTCTATTTGGATCATACTCGATAGTAGCAACTGTTGCTGGAATACCATCTTTCTTTCTCTTGAAATCTACAAGTCTATATTTTCTTCTTGAACCACCACCGTGGTGTCTTACTGTAATCTTACCCTGATTGTTACGACCAGAGTTCTTCTTCAAAGAAACAACCAATGACTTCTCTGGCTTGTCAGTTGTAATCTCTGAGAAATCCAAACCAGTCATATTTCTTCTGGAAGGTGTATATGGGTTATATGTCTTAATTCCCATTTTCGTTCTCCTTTCAAACTCAATTTATCATCACGCTTTTTTGCGTATAACACTTTTCAAGGTTATTTTATAATCCCTCAAAAATCTCGATGTCCTTGCTATCTGCTGTAAGCTGAACAACAGCCTTCTTGTACTTAGCAGTCTTACCAAACACATTACCACGTCTCTTTGTCTTACCGTCGTAGTTCATTGTGTTAACCTTAGCAACCTTTGTGCCTTCGAACATCTTCTCAACTGCTTCCTTAATCTGAGACTTTGTAGCAGTTGGCTGTACCATAAATGTGTACTTCTTCTCGGCCATAGCGTTCATACTCTTCTCAGTAATAACCGGCTTCATAATCACGTCATAGTATTTTAAATCTGCCATTATGCGTACACCTCCTCGATTGCTGCAACAGCATCCTTAGTAATCACTACTGTGTCATACTTTAATACGTCAAATACGTTTAATGAAGTAGACATTGTTGTCTTTACCTCAGGAATGTTTCTTGCTGAAAGTACAACGTTCTTGTCAACATCCTTTGTTACTACAAGTGCCTTATGCACTTCTAAGTTCTTAAGGATACCTGCGAACTTGCTTGTCTTTGCCTCATCTAACTTTAACTCATCTAATACGATGAACTTCTCATCCTGAACCTTAGAAGTTAATGCAGACTTTAATGCTAACTGCTTCTCCTTCTTGTTCATCTTCATAGAGTAATCTCTTGGCTTTGGTGCGAATACTACACCACCGCCTGTCCACTGTGGTGAACGTGTAGAACCCTGTCTTGCGTGACCAGTTCCCTTCTGTCTCCATGGCTTTCTACCACCACCAGATACTTCAGAACGTGTCTTTGCGCTCTGTGTACCCTGACGATTGTTAGCTAACTGGCTAACAACTGCCATATGCACTAAGTGCTCGTTTATTTCTACACCGAATACGGAATCGTTTAACTCTAACTGTCCAACTTCCTTACCGTCAGTGTTGTAAACCTTAACTGTACTCATTACTCAGTTCCTCCTTCCTTAAAAGCCTACTTACCAGCTTTTACTGTTTCCTTAATCATGACTAATGATTTCTTAGGTCCAGGAACAGCGCCCTTTACTAAGATAATGTTGTTTTCTACATCTATTTTAACAATCTCTAAGTTCTGAACAGTAACTCTTACTGCACCCATATGACCAGGCATCTTCTTACCCTTGAATACTCTACCTGGAGTTGTTGCAGAACCGTTAGAACCTGCATGACGATGATACTTAGAACCGTGAGTCTTAGGACCTGTTCTCATACCGTATCTCTTGATACCTGACTCGAAGCCCTTACCTTTTGACTTAGCAGTAACATCAATCTTGTCACCTTCTGCGAAGATGTCAGCCTTGATAACGCTCTCACCAGCTACATATTCTTCAGCGTTCTCTAATCTGAACTCTCTTACATACTTCTTAGGTGTTGTGTTAGCCTTCTTGAAGTGACCCTGCTCTGCCTTGCCAGCGCCATGTGGATTTCTGATAACCTTCTTACCTGAAACATCCTTTGTTGTTACTCTTTCCTTCTTCTCGCCAAAACCAACCTGAACTGCGCTGTATCCATCGTTCTCTACTGTCTTAACCTGTGTTACGACACATGGACCAGCCTGTAATACTGTTACTGGTGTTAAAACACCGTCATCGTTGAAGATTTGAGTCATTCCGACTTTTGTTGCTAAAATTGCTTTCTTCATTTTAATTTTTCCTCCTAATTAATCTACAGCGGATTGTTTCCAATCATACTAAATTCATTGAGAGTTTAATACTTCAATGCGTTAGGTACTGTAACTCCTAACATTTTTGTTTTCTTTTTCTTACTTCTGCTTCATCTTTACGTCGATGTAAACACCAGCTGACATATCTAAGTTGTGTAATGCCTTCATGGTCTCTGGTGTTGGGGCAATGATGTCGATTAATCTCTTGTGTGTTCTCTGCTCGAACTGTTCTCTAGAGTCCTTATACTTATGAACCGCTCTAAGAATTGTAATCTTCTCAACCTTAGTTGGCATAGGTACAGGTCCGCTCACCTTTGATCCTGTCTTTTTTGCAGTTTCGATGATGTTCTTTGCAGCCTGATCGATTAACTTGTGATCATACGCCTTGAGTGTAATTCTCATTACTTGACTTGCCATAAAAAAAGCCGCCTCCTTTTCGCACTTAATTTCAGTACGACAAGTGGTGACTGTACACTCTCCCGTGTGTGTCCTATTATTATACAGAACCTACACGTCATCTCTGCCTCTGGCAGATGGTTTTTAGTACAGTGACTTGTCGCCAGTTTCTTAACTTGACATTCGCTCCACGGAAAACCTACCAAAAATCGGTAGCAACCTCGCGCTTCCACGCTATCAATGTCACAGCATTTGCTAGTATAACCCATAATTTATTGGAATGCAATACCTTTTTTTAAAAAATTTTCACGAAGCTACAAGCCCTGCAAAAAATAACAAGATGTTGTTGTAACATGCTTGCATGAGCACAATGACATCTTGTTATTTGAATACCAGCTCCGCCAACTTTTGCTCCAACCGAAAGGCCTCACACACTCTTTCCACTTCTGCTTTCGCTTTTTCTTTCTTTTCATTGGATATATTGCTTTTCACGGCTCGAATCAAAATGTTCTTTGGTGAATGTGCAATATCAATAAATTCCAACAACTGGGTTTTGTAGCCACAGTACTCCAAAACATTTGCCCGGATGGCATCTGTCATCAATGCGGTCGTTCTTTCCTTTATAATGCCATACTTAGTTAACAGTGCAAATTCTTCTGATATCATTTGCTTGTTCAATTCGTGTTGACAGCAAGGTACAGATAAAATAATATTGGCTCCCCAGGTAATCGCATTATAGATCGCATAATCTGTTGCTGTGTCACAAGCATGCAAGGTGACTACCATGTCCACAGGTTCCGTAGTCTGATACCCATTGATATCGCCCATCGCAAACTGCAAACCATCATAATGGTATTTATGAGCTGTCTCATTACATTTATCAATGACAGTCTGTTTCAAATCCAATCCTGTCATTTTCACATGAAGTTTCTTTATTTCTGTGAGATAGTAATACAAGATGAATGTCAGATAAGATTTTCCGCAACCAAAATCAATGATGTGTAATGTATCTTTTTTATAATCCTTGATTACATCTTCCACCATTTCCAAAAAACGGTTAATCTGTTTAAACTTATCGTACATAGCATGTACAACCTTGCCATCCTTAGTTAACACACCTAGGTCTACCAGTGCTGGCACCACTTTACCTTCTTCTAATAGGTAGTGTTTCTTCTTATTATGAGAGGTTGCTGCTTTTTGATTGCTGGCGTTTCTTTTATTAATAAGTAGTTTCTCTTTTTTCGAAAGTTTCACATCATATTCTTTTGTCTCACACCAGACATTCATTTGACGGAATTCTTTCATATAAGTAAGAAGTGCTTCCTGCAAATCAGAAATGGCAATATTCATGTGAAATGCCTGGGTCTTGCTAAACTTCTCTATCTGATATACTTCTCCCTGCTTCATTTCAACTAATTTAATCTGAATCTTTATAATCTGCTGGTTGTCTGTAGCAAGCTGCTCTTCGATTTTTTGTCTCGGATTGCTAATCACTAACTTATACGGTTTTTCAGAAATAATCTCTTCTATAATAGGTAATAATCCATCCATAAAAAATCCGCCTTTCCTATCCTTCGCATTTATGCTATCATAATCTAAGCGAAATCACAAGAAAAGGAATTTTCTACATTATATATAGAAGAAATACAAAAGGAGTTCATTATGTGGATTGCAAATAATTGGAAAGATTATCAAGTATTGGATTGTTCTGCCGGCGAAAAATTGGAAATGTGGGGACCGTACAAATTACTGCGTCCTGACCCACAGGTTATTTGGGATACTCCAAAGGATGGCAATTGGAAAAAATTAAACGGTCATTATCACCGTAGCCAAAAAGGCGGTGGCGAATGGGAGTTTTTCAAGCTTCCGGAACAATGGACCATTTCTTATGACATTGCCTCTCATGCTTTTTCCAAGGAAAATAAACTAACTTTTAACTTAAAGCCATTTAGCTTCAAACACACAGGATTATTTCCAGAGCAGGCAGTAAACTGGGATTGGTTTTCAGAAAAAATCAGAACCGCTGGAAGACCAGTGAAAGTATTGAATCTGTTTGCTTATACCGGAGGTGCTACTTTAGCGGCTGCGGCTGCAGGCGCACAGGTTACCCATGTAGATGCATCGAAAGGCATGGTTGGTTGGGCCAAGGAAAATGCTGTCTCTTCTGATCTCGGTGATGCACCAATTCGCTGGCTAGTGGATGACTGTGTAAAATTTGTGGAGCGAGAAATCCGCCGTGGTAACAAATATGACGGAATTATCATGGATCCACCTTCTTATGGAAGAGGACCAAAGGGTGAAATCTGGAAAATCGAAGAAAAAGTATACGACTTGATTAAACTGTGCACTGAAATATTGACAGACGATCCATTGTTCTTTTTGGTCAATTCTTATACAACCGGATTGCAGCCAGCGGTACTAACTTATATGATACACACAGCCTTAGTGCCAAAGTTCGGTGGTACAGTAGAAGCAGAAGAAATCGGATTGCCAGTAAAGAAAAATGGACTGGTGCTTCCATGTGGAGCGTCAGGCCGATGGAGTCAAAAAAGGTTATAGTGTTTAGTAAAACACTATAACCTTTTTGTTTATTCGTTATTTCTAATGCTATCCGTCAAATTCATTTTGCCCATACTGTTTATCATAACCCATGATAGCAGAAGCATTACAACCAACAATCCTACTAACGTTATCAAATACATATCCCAAGCAAATACAAATTTCATCTCAGCCATGTACATCATCGGAATGATAAATAATGCTGATAGACCTACACCAAGCAAGGTTCCGATTACCCATGCTGTGATGCCGACTATGAGTTTTTCCAATATCAGCATCTTGTTGAGTTTTTTCTTGCTCATGCCGATTGCTCGAAGCAGAGACACTTCTTTTCTTCTTGCCAGCTGCTCATTAATCATACTATGAAGCACACTCACGATACCCATAAGGATACAGAATACAACAATAACGTATATAACGATTTTCACGCCACGGGTTTCTGCATTCACCATGCGCTCCATATCATAAAACATCCATTCACTGAACTTTGCTTCCTGATAAACGGTAGTTACAAAATCGTGCTGATCAAAGGTTTTGTCATTAATATTCACATGATAACCACCACAGAACACATTTGCAAATTCTTTTCCATACTCTCTTACAAGATAGTCATATGACATAATAACAGTAGGTGCAAGCAAATTAGTTGTTGTTAATGTCTGACTCGCAAGGCCCTTAATCTCTTCTGCTCCTCTGGAAGCAGGGTCCTCCAAGGAATCCTTCGCAATTGCAATATTGCTCATATCGCCTTGGTTTTTCTCTATTTTGTCATGCACATAAGACATTTTGGTAAGCGAAATGGTATCACCAACTTTTAAATCATAAAGAAGGACATCCTCGAATTTTTCCGTCGTTTCGTTGTACTCATTTGATTGATTCACAAGAATGATACCGCCATCCTTTAGGGCTTCTACAGCATCCACCCCATCTGCCATATATGGATTTAAAAGTTCCAGTTCTTCTCTTGTATAAATTTTGATATCAATAATTCTATTTTGTGTTCTAAGATTACTTTCCGATGATAGTTTTGCAATTACATCTTCAGAAAGTTGTAACGGAAACTCATCTTCAGCAAAAAGATTCAGATAGTTGCAATCTGGATAATAATCTGTAATATACTCCTTCGATTCGAAGAGTTCTTCCGCCTTTTTGTAAATATCCTCTCCCATATCCGTAGACGTATACATACAATAAATATCAAATGTAGGCTCACCGGAGCTGAAGTCCGACATCTCAATTCCCACCATAGACGAAACATTTTTTAATACGGTTGCCAATGCGGTAATCAAAAGCACACTGATGGTAAAGGATGCCACTGCTCCCCAGAAAGAACGACTGTTACGGCGAATATTCTTATATGCATAATCACCTTCCACACCAAGAAGCTTCCAGATACGACTTTTTCTCTTTTTCATCTTGACACTCTTTAAGGTGTAATTCTCTCCTACACCTTCTACAATAGATACCTTCTTTAACAATCCAAATGGTTCTAAGACAGCCAGGCTAATGGTTGCCCACATTAACAACGCAGACACAATCAAAGCCACAAGAGAGAAGTCAAATTTCAAAGTATAAATCTTCGCAATCTCAATAAATCCAACTTGAATCAGCAAATGAGACAATGCTACGCCAATGACAAATGCAATGGCACCTTCTGCATAACATTCTGTCTTAAAAATCTTCTTTAACTGCTTATTAGTAGCACCCATACTCTTTAAAATGCTGAAATCACGCATTTTGTCAATCATATTGGTGCTAAATAAACTACGCACCATGACAGTACACAGATACACCAACAACATGGTAACACCCAAAATCAAGGCAAGGATAACTGACATAAAATCTGTCACCTGACCATAGTAAAGACCCAGTTCAAAATTCACATTGTGAGTAGCTGGATTTGCATCTAACTTAATTCCTACATCCTTTAACATATTTCTAATAGCAGTCCGCCATACCGTTGCTTCATGAAAACATACATAGGTATCTAATGGCATATCCTGTTCTGCAATGGTAAAAGCAGAATAGTAACGGTTCATGTCATTTTCATTATCACGGGTGTAAAAACCAACGATAGTATACTCTTTTACCACATATCTTTCCTGAGTTTCTTCATCAATATCACTGATGGTTATTTTGTCCCCCAACGAAACGGTCTTTTCAAACATATGACTGGCATAAGAATTAATCATAACCTCAGAAGCATTCTGCGGAAATCTACCTTCATCGATATTGTAACCAAAGGTCTTTTGCTCTGGTTTTTCCACATAGATCATTTGAAATGCTTCCCAGCCGTAATAACCATCGAACTCCACATTGTATTGAACCAATGCCCGTTCAGCTTGTGCTACATTTACGTGCTTGGCAATTTTCTCATGTTGCTCCGCAGTTGGAAAATATACTACACCCTGGTAATCGGCATAGCCCTTCTGCGTTGCAAGACCATTTTTATAGTAGTTTACAGCAAAGGTAGCTGCCACATAGAGAAAGATGGTGGCAAATACCATACTTGTCATAACAAGTGCAGCTCGTTTTTTTCTAAACTTAAAATATCTCTTTCCTAATTCTTTATAATGATTCATATCGCATTCCCCTTTTTACTATGATTCCTTCGTGTCGCTCTCAATCTTACCGTCTGAAATTTGAATAATACGGTCTGCCATATTAGCTACACTCATCTCATGGGTAATCAAAATCAATGTCTGCTCATATTTCTTAACAGATGCCTTCAAAAGCTCCATAACCTCTAAACTGTTCTGCTTATCCAAGTTACCAGTTGGTTCATCTGCAAGGACAATCGCAGGCTTATTTGCCAAAGCTCTTGCAATAGATACTCTCTGCTGCTGACCACCAGACAACTGATTTGGTAAATGTTCCTGTCTATCAGCAATGCCGAGCATTTCTAATAATTCATCAATATATTCCTTATCCGGCTTCTGTCCATCTAACAAAATTGGCATTTCGATATTTTCTCTTACAGTTAAAACTGGAATCAAATTGTATGACTGGAATACAAATCCAATTTTTCTTCTTCGCATGATGGAGAGTGCATTGTCGTTATAATCTGCAACCTCATTGCCATCGATGATAATCTTTCCACTAGTTGGCTTATCCAGACCACCAAGCATATGTAATAATGTAGATTTACCAGAACCTGAACTACCGATAATGGCAACAAATTCTCCCTTTTCTACCGAAAAACTAATACCATCATTTGCTCTGACTTCACTATCGCCTTCACCATAAATCTTACATAAATCTTCTACTTTAATAATTTCCATATTTCATTCTCCTTCAAAATAATATGATAATGCTTTTGTAACTGAGTACACTTTAACAAAGCAACCTTACAAAATAGTGAAAGGGAACCTTACAGTTTTGTAAGATTCCCTTCAACAACATAAAATAGGCATCAAATATATAATTTCTAATTCTTTTTAAACTTCGCCTTCTTATTTACACCTTTTTTGATCAGCATTGACTTGTAAGTCTTGAATTTCTTCTTAGGTACTTTCACTGTCATAGTCTTTGGTGTCTTTGTAAATGCCTTATTCCCAATCTTCTTAGTTGTTAATTTCGTGGAGTGAATTGTAAGTGTTTTTACTTTACTACAGCTATAAAAGGCTTTTTCTCCAATCTTTTCTACACTCTTTCCAATGGTTACAGAAGTTACCTTCTTACAACCTTCAAATGCACTTTTGCCAATGGTCTTTACATTCTTTCCAATGGTTACAGTCTTTAGGTTCTTATTCTTCTTGAATGCATTCTTTTCTATCGCAGTTACCTTATAAGTCACTCCATCAATCTGAACTGTTGCCGGGATAGTTGCTACTGTCGCTTTCTTATTTGTCGGTGCAACATAGGTAACTGTACCCTTTTTCAAATCAGACTTTGTTACTTTATAAGTAGCTTTTCCATCATCGGATACATGCTTTGTACCAACATCAGGTGCACCAAGAGCCGCAATTTCTTCAGTTCTTGTTATCTTACAAACTGTACAGGTATGTGTTTTCTCGCCCTTCTCTAATGGAGTCGGTTCTTTTGTAACAACCCCTTCATCCCAAGTATGAACAGTAGACTTTGGAATAACTGTACCGGAAGCAATCTTTGCACCACAATCCTTACAACATGTATCTCCCGTATAGCCTTCCACTGCACAGGTTGCTTCCTTCGCGTCCTTCACCAGCGTTTCGCCCACATGCTTATTTTTATCAAATTCTCCATATGCTTCATGACAGACAGAACACTCCGCTTTATTCTTACATGTTGCTGTGCCGCCAGTATGTCCGCTTGCTTCTACACTCACCTGCGTCTGCATAAGTTCCTGACACTTTATACACTCTGTATGTCCGATACCATCCTCTTTACAGGTAGGCGATTTTTCTCCGTCACCAGTGTATAGAATTTCACTTTCTTCATGCACACAATCCTGACGGGTAATCGAAATGGTAACACTTTCTGTCACATAGTTACCCTTATCTGCACCATTGTAGATTGCTGCTGCTTCTACCACTTCTCCTACGGATAATTCTTGTGCACTGTCATTTTCGCTCCATACCCAGCCATCTGGCAATGTCACTGCATCTACCGTTTTTTTACTGTATAATACATCCATTGTTGCGTCTGGCATATTGGGAGCAGTTGGTGCTTTGTAAATTACAACTTCGCAGTACTGCCATGTTAAACCTGTAACTGCATTATAATTTATTCCTTCTGCCACATCAAATACCACCTGATAGGTTCCTACATTCACCAAAGGGGTTTCTACGCCATCTTTATAAAACCTCTTTGTCACCTCTCCATAACCTGTAATGCCATCCATCGTTGTTATCATGACGAATTCTGATTTATCTGTCCCATCGTAATACCAATTAGCTCCATCGCACTGAATGCTAATTATATACGTTGAATTAAAATTAGCCTTTCCCACAGTAAATATCCAATCATCAGACGTAATGTCCGTTGCACTTGCATATGTCGTACCAGCTGCAACATCAATTGCCACCCGATAGGTTCCTGCGTTCAAAGGTGCATCAAGCGCTATATCTGGTGCCGTTTCATGATAGAACTTATAAGTAATCGCACCCATTCCATCCTTCCCAGTTACCATATCGTTCGGTATATCAAGTTCATAGCCTGTATGTACAAGATTTGTAGGGGCTGTAAATGTAAAATCCGCCGTAGACACCGATAACAACTCCCCTGCATATGGAGTAGCCTGATTGTCTGCCTTGACTTGTTTTGCCGGAACCATAAATCCTGACAGTATAAGTGTCATACAAAGCAGAATGCTCATTACCTTTTTCCCAAAGTTTCTTTGATTATTCATATTCTTCAGCTCCTTCCTACCTTTACTCTATTCTACAAACCGATACAATGTGATTACAAAACAAGTATAACTTCCAAGCTCACTTTCCACTGCAATATCTCCGCCCTGGCCTTCCACAATACTCTTAGATAGAGCCAGACCAATACCAATACTATTTTCATTCACTTTACTTTTCGCACGATAAAATCGCTTAAACACTTTATGACAATCCTCCGGCGAAATACCAATACCATAATCCTTAATATATATCATTGTGGTAACCGGAGACTGTTCTGCCCACACCTCAATTGTACTATTTTGTGGTGCATATTCTGTCGCATTTTTCAAAATGTTCGTGATGGCCTCTGCCAACCACTCCGGATCATGATTGACAACCATGTCCTTATCACAGGAAATAGTAATATTCTGACCTTTTGCATCACTCAAAGTCTTTACATTATTTGCCGCCAGTTCCAAGGTGCTAAGCATAGGCAATTCCTGTTTGTCAAAGAGAATACTACCTGCCTCTAATCTGGCAAGCTTCAAGAGAGACAATACAAGCCACTCCATTCTAGTGAGCTGTTCTCCCATTGCCTTTAACATGGTTGTTCTCTGTTCATCAGGCAAATCTGGATTATCTAGCAAATCCTGATAAATAGTGAGAGTTGCCAATGGCGTTTTTAACTGATGGGAAATATCTGCAATCAGATCCTGCAAAAACATCTTCTCTTTTCGCTCGTCCTCACGGCTCTGTCTGATAGCCATTACAACCTTGCCATATATACTATAAAATTGTCCAATGTCACCTTCATACACATCAAAAGAAAATGCTTCTTCTGTATCATTTTCCAATAGCACCTTTGTACGCATGCCCACATCTTTCAGGGCGCGAATCGGCAGTTTGTAAAGAAAAAGTCCCATGATATAACCAAAAATGGAAATAAGAATCAGACAACCATACATGATCCCATATAACGATGCAATCACCTCTCGGACTGCCACATTGTAATCAGAGGGCATATAGGTTAAATACCCTGTTTCTTTTAAGCCTTCCTGGTCATTGACCATGCGAAATAACTCCGCTATGTATGCACGGTCCAATCTATCAATTACAAACTGTAACAAAAAACCGAGACCAATGCCCACCACAACCACTGTACACCAATATATAATTGAATATCGTTTTACTTCATAGCTATGCATCAATCTTTATCTACAAACATATATCCCACACCGCGAACGGTACTGATATACTCTTTGTCGTCCCCCAGTTTTTCTCGCAATCTTCGCACATAAACCGACAATGTATTGTCGTCTATAAAATCTCCGTCAATGTCCCAAAGTTCTTCCAATAATTGATTTCTTGTCAGTACAGAATTCTTATTCTGCATAAGTTTCACAAATAGCCTAAACTCACTGGGTGTTAAACGGATATCCACACCGTGATGTAACACAATGTGTTTGTTCAATTGTGCGGAAAATGGTCCACACGCCAATACTTCACTTGTGCCAACTGTCGCTTGCACTCTTCTTAGGTTCGCCTTAATTCTCGATATCAACTCTCTGACCCGAAATGGTTTTGTGACATAATCATCGCCACCCACATCTAAGCCTTGTACTACATTTACCTCTTCTCCAAGTGCGGTTAAAAAGATGACAGGTATCGTCTTTCCTCCATCTCTCAGTTCTTTACAAAATGTATATCCTACACCATCCGGCAGGTTCACATCCAGAAGCACCAAAGCAACCTGTTCCTGCTCTATATATATTCTTGCTGTAGCCAGACTTTCTGCATGCACCACATCAAAGCCTTCCGCCTGCAAGGCAAAGGCTGTGGCAGTTGCCAGTGGCATGTCATCTTCTACCAGTAATATTTTATCCATAATATGTCCCCCGAAAGAATTACGCTTCCTCCTCGTTGCTAAGTGGGAAGGTCACATTTACCTTAAATAAATCTCCATCTAATATGATATCAAACTCTCCCTTTTGTAACAACACCAAATTCTTTGCAATGGACAAACCGAGACCGGAACCACTGGTATTACGGGACTGGTCCCCTCTCACAAACCGCTCTGTCAATTCCTCTGGAGAAATATTGAGCGGCTCCTCCGAAACATTTTTCATGCATACGGTTACCGCATCTTCAGTAACATCTAAATCCACATATATTCTTGACTGTGGCATAGCGTATTTGTACGCGTTCTGACAAAGATTTTCAAATACTCGGAAGGTATGACGACTATCCAGCATCACCATAACCGATTCCTGATGAAAATTCTCTATCAGCTGCAGATTCCGACTAGAGAATTTATCTTCGAATTCACCAAAGGTCTGCCTTAGCAATTCTGCCAAATCAATTCTTTCCGGATTACACTGGAGATTGCCACTAGCTGCCTTTGATGCCTCTATCAAATCCTCCATCAACTGCTTTAAGCGTTGTGATTTTTGGTCTAACACTTCTAAGTAATGCTCAGCCTGTTCATTTGGCATGGTCTCTTTTTTCAATAGGTCAACATAGTTAATAATAGATGTCAACGGCGTTTTAATATCATGAGACACATTTGTAATCAACTCTGTTTTTAGCCGTTCATCCCGCACACTCTGTTCCACTGCAACCTTTAAACCATTTTGCAGATTGTTGATACTTTCTGCCAATTGTTTTTTCTGCCCCCAAAGTTTTTTCGTATCAATCTGATAGTCCAGATTACCAGCTTCCATTTCTCGCACACCTTCCATCACAGCACCGGAACAGAAACTACGAATCATACGAAACGGTAGACAAATAAATGTGTCAATCAGTTTCGCTATGATACTCTTCTTTAAAAACAATTTGTGTCGCGCTCTGGACACCAATTCCAAAAGCACAAATGCGATTGCACCACACACCATCACAGTCATGGACACATAGCAGGCGATACTGACACTGATGTCTGTATTATCTATCGGCAACACATACGTCTTGGAAAGCATCCACAGTATCACCGCCAACAAAGCAGGAAGCAACACCATTCCTTCTGTAGGAACAAAGAAGGACATCTGCATTTCTGTAAGTGTCCTTGTCTTATCTTGATACCCCACAACCAATGTCAGCATAATCAGACAAATGAGAAATATCACAGAAAAAACAATTAAGCCATATAATTCCTTTTCCACCCCATTTAACTGTAATTTTGAGGATGCATACTGTTTTGACTTTTCACTAAATTTATCCTCATATATGTAATTGGTTCCCAAACCAATGGATATCGTAACCGCATTCTTTTTAATATAGTTTTCCAAGGAGTCATGCAAAGTGCCATTATCTAACGTAACTACATCTTTTCTGTGAAATAAATTTTCTAAAAGCATGTCACTTAAATGGTCTGACAAACTGGTTACTATTGTTCCTGTTTTCACTTCATATACCCAGTACACAGGTTGCTGCCTGATGTAGCTATAACTTCTATCTCCCCAGGCAGAAGTTCCACTGACATTCACGCGATAACTCCAATTGTTATATGCAGCACGTTGTTCCTTTACTCTATCTAATAACGCCTGGGATTGATTGCGCATTTCCATTACGGAAGTAACGATTTCATCATAGCTAAAGAATGGCTTTTCTAAAAGCACAGTAGCGTTTACCTTTTCATTCTGCAAGGTGTCGTACAAATAATACACCATTCCTGGCACTTTCACTTCTTCAGATTCAGAACGGTAAAATGCATCTTTGCTTTTATTGTACCGCCACATATTCTGTCCAGTTCCATAGACAATTTCATCGCCACGAATCACTCCATATTCCTCTATAGCTTTAATCAGAAAAGCTCTTGAAATAGCAATGTATTCTGTGGAAAAACCATTCCAGGATGCTATTTTACCATCTACACCCACCTCAATCACGTACTTCGTCTCAATATTGTTCTTCACGCCATAACTTATGATATCGTCATATTCATGTATCCTTACTTCCCCTAAAAGGTCAGATTCCACCCAATGAAAGGTTTTGGCATCAGGTGAAGATAACATATTCTGTAATTGCGTGTAATCGGGTGTATATACTTTAAACGCTACATATTGTTCATAGAATTCCGGATTATGTAATGTAGCAAGATATTCCTGATAGATGGCCTCACCCGCTTCATAGGCTAAATCCTTCACAAAACTCTCGGTTTTTTCATAGGTTGCAGGAATCGCTTCTCCCTTTAACACACCAGTTCCAACCAAATCAACGGCAACCGCAATGCGAACACCATAATAAGCACCCATGCACAAACTTAGCAACATCAGTATTATCAACAGACATTTTGTTGTTCTAGAATACAAATGCATAAACTCACACCCTTTTCTACTAATCAATCTTATCCATGCGATATCCCACGCCCCACATTACCTTAATGTATCTTGGATTCTTTGTATCTATCTCCAATTTGTCGCGAATTCTTTTGATGTGCACGGAAACCACATTATCCGTAGCATAGGCATCATCTCCCCAGATACGCTCATAAATTGCACTGGATGAAAACACCGTTCCAAGATTCTGCATCAATAATCGCACAATCTTGTATTCCGTAGGAGTCAATTTCAGTGGTTCATCAAAAAGCAACACCTGCTTCTTTTCATCGTCCAAAGTCAAATCACCGTTTTTAATCACATTTATTTGTTCCTCTGAAATGCTTCCAAACTTTGTATATCTCCGAAGCTGGGATTTCACCCTTGCAGTAAGTTCTAGAGGGTTAAACGGTTTTGTCACATAATCATCTGCCCCCACATTTAACCCTAATATCTTATCCATATCCTCGGACTTTGCCGAAAGCATAATCACCGGTATACTACTTGTCTTACGCAACTCCATTACTGCATGTATGCCATCCAACACCGGCATCATAATATCCATAATGGCAAGCTGAATATTCTCCTCCCGAATGATATCTAAGGCTTCTTTTCCGTTATAGGCAGGAAAAATTGTATATCCTTCCTGCTGCAAATATATTGAAATCGCTTCTACGATTTCTTTGTCATCATCACATACCAATATATTCATACCCACACCCCATATCTTTAGTATTTCCTCTATATCATATCATGTAATGTGGGGAATAAAAATGAAGAAATAATGACTTTTTTCATATTACACACAAAGGCTATGCGAAACAGGAGGAGAGTAATTTGTTTCGGTGAGATGCTTTCGCTCCCAAAATGCGTAACAGTACTAATGGGGCTAATACATCTACTAAAGATGCACTAGCCCCATAAGGACTGACGCATTTTGAGGCTCACCTCAATCAAATTCTCTCCTCTTGTTTCGAAAGTTTTGTGTGTGATATGATAATAAAAGTCTCATACCATCACACAGCAAATATATTTTAATACTATTAAGAGAAATAAGTACTAAAGTATCATCTCCTTTTCTATTAAAAATACTATTGTGTTGCTTTATCTTGATTTGATTCCACACATAAATACGCAAATAGGGTTGCAAGTGATTGAGGTGTACCTCAAAATGCGTCAGCACTTATGCCGTGTATTTTACGGCATTATGTACTGTTACGCATTTTGGAGAGTGCAAACGCTACACCGAAACACTTGTAACCCTATTTGCGAAACTTTTGTGCGTGGTATCAAAAATGAGAAAGCAACACAAAAGTATACTATGATAAAAAAGAGATGATACTTGCAGAACTTATATCTCTATTTCTTCCCTTTGCCTTTACCCTTAGAGGCTTTTTTCATAATTTCTATATATCGTTCTGTTGCCCACTTGCTCTGAATGATAGAGAAACCAGCCGGAGTATTCTCGATTAAGAAATCCTTATGTCGGGTATAGAGTTTGTAATACTCATCCATATCCATGGCAACGGTAACTGGTTCATGATTCTTTAAAAGTGCTGTTAAAGCATAATTGCCATCGGCAAGTCTTTCAAACAATATAATTCTAACTGTATCCGCTTTATATTTGTTCTGAAGTTGCATAGCAAGCATTACCTTTAACACTTCAACAACACGGTCATCCATATCTTCGTCAAAGATTAACATCTTCTCAATCAGAGAGTTTGTATTGCTTACCACACGGGTTCTATAGTAATGATTAAAATCCTTATATTCATCTGACTGCATACCGGAATCATTGAACGCAAATATCTTCTCCATCTGTGTTCTCTCAAAAGCAGGTACGTACCAAACCATATATCCTCGTTCTGTATCCTGTATCAAACAAGGGTATGTCATAGGCATCGCAATACCACAATCTGGACATCTAAACATGAATAATTCATTCTTTAAAATACTTCTCTTTAAATGTGGATTCTCTGTCACATTGATTCTTTCATACATCTTAACTGTATGTTTTTTACCACACTCAGGACATTCTACTTCCTGTTCTCTTACGTTCTCCATAATGCGTCCTCCTTTGTTGTAACCCTTCTCACAACATTTTTATTATATCTTATTTGCAATGGAATGACAACCCTGCGAATTCACATGCCCCTTGCAAAACTTGCCAATCGGTCTTATAATATGACGTAGCAATCGACGGGGTGTGGCTCAGCTTGGTAGAGCGCTTGGTTCGGGACTAAGAGGTCGCGCGTTCGAATCGCGTCACCCCGATGTTTTAAACAATTACATATTTATTATAATAATAAGAACCTCTTCATCAATTGAAGAGGTTCTTGTTGTTTACTGATTAAAACTTCTTATATTTTACTTTCTTTCCAAAACCTTTAGTCTTTAGAATGTTAACATAGGTCTTATATTTCTTTTTTGGAACCTTTACGGTAGCCTTACTGTATACACCCTTAAATGCATTTTTTCCAATATTTTTCTTAGTAAGTTTTGTTGTCTTAATGGTAATGGTCTTAAGTTTTTTACAACCATTAAATGCATTTGCGCCAATACTCTTAACCTTGCTCGGAATCGTCAACTTAGTTAATGCAATACACTTATAAAATGCCTTACTGTCAATCGCTGTTACCGCATTACCGATGGTTACCTTTGCAAGTTTCTTACAACCGTAAAATGCATTTGCACCAATGGTCTTTACATTCTTTCCAATTACCACTGAAGTAATACTACTATTCTTAAAAGCATCCTTCGCTATGCTAGTAATTTGATAGGTAATACCATCTATTGTCACAACATCTTGGATGATTGCCTTTTTCAGTTTCTTATTGGTAGACATCACATATTCTACCGTACCACCTGTAAGTCCAGCCTTGGTAACTCGATATGTCACATGACCATCTTCATCAGAAATCATTGTACCCTTTGCAGGAGCACCCAATGCAGGGATATCTAACACAGTCAAATCCGAAATCTCTGTTGTACCTTCTGCATCAGCAAAATTCTTTCCACACACTGTACATGTCCAATACGCTTCCCGACCACTTGTCGTGGCAGTTGGTGCTACCTTCTCCACCTGAACCAATGTACAAGCATCTCTACGAATAATAATCTGTGCTGTAGTATTCTGATAGTTTGCAGCATCACTACCTACATAATTGGCTGTTGCCTCCACACGACCGCCGGATGGAATCGCCATTTTTGCTGATGTCGAATCCCAAGTCCAATTGTCTGGAAGTGCCACTTCTGAAACGGTTGTGACATCATTCGTCACAGTCATCGCAAACGCCGGTAATTCCTTTGGCATACCTGCCTTTCTGATAACCACATCCACATTTAATGCGTTTGCAGCCAAAAAAACACTCTCTGCTACTACTATTCGCAATGTATAATTACCAGCCATCACTGGTGCCTTTTCTAACTTCAAACCATTCTTATCATACCACTCAAACGATATCTCTCCGGCACCTGCACTGACAGTAAAATCTGTAGCCTTAGGGGAAGGTATCGCCTCTCCAGAATACACATAACTTGTTGCATATGTTTTTGCATTTGTAATTACGGTTTTTTCTTTCTCTCTGATTATCACCGAAAATAATTTAGAAACCGATTGTGTTCCGTCAGAGTATGTAACCACATAATCGCCTGCATCTTTTACCATGTTTGGAGCAATGCTCATCTCCCAATTAGAGATGTTATATGCAAACTTAGCGTTCATAATCGTAAAGCCCTCGTTAGGTGCAACACAACCAATCTGAGACATAGCAAGTTCTGTTAAATCTTCACCTGTATACTCTAAATCAACTGGAACAGTTATCATATCTTCTATCACCTGATTGAGATAAAATTTACCTGTTCCATATACGTTACCATCACCGATAAGACAATTCTCATTCTCAATGGTCACAACTCCAGAGTTGTTCAAACCTGCACCGGAAGGCAATGACAATACATTGCCATACGCAATCTTTAACACTTCATTTTCTGCAATACTAATGCTACAGTTTGATGGAGCTGTAACATTACCTTTTACAGTCCATGCCTGTCCATCCAACTTGTAGAACACATTGTCAAAACTATTTGCATTTACCACACCAGGAGCACCGATATAGATAAATCCATTCTTCTGTCCAGTAACACCATATGTGTTGTCAGCAGTACCGTTATGAGAACCTGCACATACACTGGAACCTACTGTTCCACCTGTAATTTCTATCGTCGAACTGCCAACTGTTGTATCACTGGCACCACCACCATAAATCGCCATGACTGCACCACCTGTCATCGTTACCGAAGTACCGCCATCAATATCAGCTGTACCACCACCAAAGACTGTGTACGCACTCAAATTAGCCTGTGTCTGAACACCATCTGTATCAGGATCCAAATCCAAAGGCACCGCACCCTCTCCATCATAATACTTAATCATGGTCAGGACAGCACCTTGGCTCTCACCAGCACTCTCCAGAACAATCGGAAGACCGTTGGCGTAAATATGTCTACTCACTGTATCTACCACTGGTACATTTGACGCAGCTACTTCTTCAGCTCGAACAGGCATGCCTGCACCACTAAACGCCAGTATTCCAGCTAACACAACTGCCGTTATTCTATTCACCATTCTCTTTCCCATACCCATTGTAACCTTCTCTCCATATTACAAACATCATACAACAGTCACTAAATTACATTATACCACAAGGGCATATATTCTCACTAGGCTCGCAAACACCTCGCCAAGTGTTCATATTATACCACAAACGGTTTCACTTCTGTTAATATTTTTACAAATTCTTCCTTCTTTTTTTCTTCAAATTGCGCCATATGACTTGCTATAGTTTGTTCAATCTCGTATGCCAACTCACGAGATGAAATACGCTTTGCTCCCTGCCCCATCACAATCAACTGTTCTAATGCATCTGAGGTCGCAACTGTAATATCATAATCCTTCGCTTTTTCATGGGTAGCGCGTTCTATATACATATCTGCGGTCTCTGCTTCCTTCGTATACACAACATAAATATTATCCTGGTAATACACCTCACCTGGATTGCCCTTTACCTTGTAAGCATCAAATACCAATATTAACAGTCCACTGCGAAATCCATGATAATTAGACAATATGGAAATCAATTCATCCCTGGCAGCACCTAAATCCTGCTCAGCCAAAGTCTTTAACTGTTCCCAAGCAAAAATTACATTGTATCCATCTACAAGAAGACATTCCGGCAGTTTCGGTTTCGGCTTATACGACGACTTTACTGTTTCGTGACCTAATGCCTTTGATGTATTAGCATATTTCTTACGTTTGTCATCCTTGCCACCACCGTAGGTGCGATTAAAAATCGCCTCCAATTCTTGATCTAATACAGCTCCACCACGATAATCCAAATCATCGATGATGGATTTTTTCCTGCGCATTTCGTTGATCATTTCCTGCTTTGGTTCTGTCAGTTTGGCGTTCTCCTTTGCCATTCTGCCTTCCACATGCATATTGTCATAGACATCATGCCAAGGCACAAGATAGCCAGCTCCGTGAGCACAGAACACAGAACAACTCGGATTTTCCATATCCTCATCCGGATGATAACCTTTCTTGGCAATCACTTCATCCTGATTATGGCATGGTGCATAGCCATCCAAGGTCAGTGCACATTTTCCCAAACCTTTGGTATAAGATGCAACCGTCGCCTGATAGTTTTGCATAGTCGCCACCGGAGCAGTTCCTTTTAATATCGCCAGTTCACCATCAATCATAGGTGCTTCAAAACTACCATGCATTTGTTCAATATCTGCCATTGCGCGTCCCACATTTTCTGTTGGCAGTTCTAAATAGAACCGATACACAGGCTCCAACAATACACTCTCCGCCATCATCATGCCCTGACGAATGGCACGGTATGTAGCCTGTCTAAAATCGCCACCTTCTGTATGCTTCAAATGCGCCTTTCCGGCAATCACAGTCACTCGCATATCTGTCAGAGGGGAACCAGTTAATACGCCTAAATGTTCCTTTTCCATCAAATGCGTATAAATCAGCCGTTGCCAATTTTTATCCAACACATCTTCTCTGCAATCTAAAGCAAACTCCAAACCACTCCCCTTTGGTAAAGGTTCCATCCACAAATGCACTTCTGCATAATGTTTTAATGGTTCGTAATGTCCAACGCCTTCCACTGCCGACTTTAACGTCTCTTTATACATAATACTTCCGGCATCAAAAGTAACCTCCGTATCAAACCGCTCTAAAATCACACGTTTTAAAATCTCCAACTGTATCATACCCATCAGGCGAACATGAATTTCTTTTGTGTTTTCCTTCCATGACACACGAAGAGTTGGATCTTCTTGTTGTAATACATTTAGTTTTTTCATAAAAATAAATGCATCCACACCGTCAGGCAATATGACACGATAGTCAAGCACCGGCTCCAACACGGTCCCTATGTGGTCCGTTGTCGCTCCCAGCCCCATGCCGCAACTTACATGCTCTAGACCTTTGGCCGCGCAAATAGTCCCCGCCTCAGCCTTATCTAACAATGTGTATTTTGCACCGGAATACGCCCGAAGCTGGTCCACCTTTTCTGATTGTTCGCCTATCTGCAATACATCTTTTACTGACAGACAACCACCAGTCACTTTCATATATGCCAATACATTTCCTGCTTCATCTCTACTAATCTTAAACACGCGAGCACTAAATTCTGCACCATAAACAGGTTGTCTGGTATATGTATACAGACAGTTTAACAAGGTGTCTACGCCTTCTAATTTGAGGGCAGAACCAAACAGACATGGAAATAGTTTTCGCTCTGCAATCAATTCTACAATCTGAGATTGTTCCAAATGACCGTGCTCTAAAAAATGTTCCAGGCAAGTTTCACTTCCCATGGCGCAATGCTCATAAAAATCCTCTGTTTCTGTATCAGAAAAATCCACACACATACCGTCTAACTGCTTAGTCAGAGTTTCCATTAGTGCTTCTTTTTCTGTTCCCTGCATGTCCATTTTATTGATGAACAGAAATGTCGGGATTCCGTATCGGTGCAATAATTCCCAGAGTGTTCTCGTATGACTTTGTACGCCATCTGTTCCACTAATCACCAGCACGGCATAATCCAACACCTGCAAAGTCCGTTCCATCTCCGCAGAAAAATCCACATGTCCCGGAGTGTCTAACAGTGTCACTTCCATATCCTCCCAGGTAAACATAGCCTGCTTGGAAAAGATAGTAATGCCACGTTCTCTTTCCAAAGAAATGTTATCCAAAAATGCATCTTGATGGTCCACTCTTCCCACCTTGCGAATGGCACCTGCCGTATATAAAATTCCCTCTGATAATGTTGTTTTTCCCGCATCTACATGTGCCAACATTCCAATTACAATTTTCTTCATTTTGCTTCCAATCTATCTCATTCATCGTTTTTGTCAGGGTAATAAAAAACGTGCTGTCCTGTCTTCGCTGTATAACAGTAATAGGAAGTGTCCATTGTTCCCGACACCTCTAATCTTGCATGTTCTCCGAATATTGTCAATGCTTCTACTGGATTTTCCACATCTTTTGCAATAGCACAAATACCATCCACGTATACAAGTCCATTTTCAATGCTCACAGCATCTGCTACCAAATCTCCATGCACAACCAATTCACCCTGCACTTTTAAGGATTTACTCTGTAATCTCTCACTGATCACAGCACAGGCGTCTGATTCCACAATCACGCTCAAATCTGACCGTATTGTTTGATAATCACCAAAGCAATTACGGTTTAGCTTCATGCCCTCAGTAGCACTTAAAATACCATATGTGCTATTGGTCATATATCCATCTGCTGCCGGCAGAACAGTTCTTCCATATACTGCCTTTCCTTGTAAATAACGTCTTGATGTCTCCTGCTTTACAATATTAAAGATATTAGTACCATTATAATCGTTGTGTTTTACAGTAGCACAGGCATCAAAGGTATAACAATTCACATTTCCTTCATACAAGCCTTGTGGCATCAAAATCTTACCTACCAAAATATCAGCAAGGCCACCACCAATTCCCGCACCAGTTACTGTCAGTGTAAAACGACTGTCTTCTGACTTCATAAGATTCATCATGTCTGCCAACAGCATTTTTTGATACTGAACAGATTGCATCCCATTTTCTTCTGACACAATAACAGGAACATCGAAAGTCAAGCTCTGTAAACGCTCATATAAGGCCCATGCGTTATCATAAAATCCTGCAACAACATCATTCTGATATGCATAGTTTTGCTGTTTCTCGTATTCAATTAACACATCTTGATCCTGTCCCTCGATACCTATCAAAATGTTGAATTTCTCCTTGCCATTATAAGAGGATTTTCTTACAATTCCCATTACCACATCTATGGTGGATATCAGCGTATCAGTCATCTTTAAATCGTCATGTCGAAAGCTTTGCAAGCTGCCATATCCATTTTTTGCCATGGTATCGTGCCAACCTGCGTCACCAATCTGTATTCCAGCCTGCACATCTACCATATCCCTGGTGACATTAGACAACAAATGGGCTGTATCCGGATTGTATAACATCTGTACTTTGTTCTTTAATGTTAGGTAATAGGTAGGAATCTGTTTCGCTTCTGCAGAAGCGGTTATATGATATTGTAACCGAGGATCTAACTCTTTTTCTGCTGTTGCCAACACCTGTTCTATCTGTGGCTTTTCATCTATCCAACTGAGTAGTTTTTCAAGTGGCATAGCACAAACCCTGTCCACAGGATATTTGCATCGATAGAACCAATCACCACTGTACTTTGTAGCAGCAGACTCAAAAACAAAGTAAGCCACATCACCATCAACCGACACTTCCTCCACCATAGGTGGAAATACATATTCTGTACAGAACTGACATATGGCATTTTCGTAATCATCACCATTCATATTCAACTTATAAATACGAACCTTTGAATCCCGATTGCGGCCATGGGAAGAATCCACCATCAAATAGGTCGCCCCTGCAACATCTAAAATTGCGGCACCATTTGCAAGTTCAGGTAAAAACAATTCATCCTTCGGAAAAAGCCCCGTTGTGCCTTCGTGTTTTTCTAAGGAAAAACCTCTGAGCACACTAACACCTTGTCCTTCTTTTTCGAACACCCCAACCCAGAGCATGCCATCATAATAATCCACAAAAGAAGCCCTGCAACTAATGGCATAGGTTGCATCATATACAACACCAACACTGTCTTCCTTTAGATTTACCGCCGCATGAATCCGCTCATAGGAAATACAGCTTAATGCATTGTCTCCACTTTTTGCAATCCACAAATGCTCGCCATCATAGGCAACACCACCTACGTGGTTTTTGTCCTCAAGTACTATCGTCGTCAGATATTCTCGGTTCTCCTTAGAAAGCACATACAATACGGAATTATGCTTACCTTCGCTATCGTAAGCTGATAACACAACGTAGTCATCAGCAAAGCAAATACCCTGTGGAACCATATGCTCAGACATCTGGTTTTCAACATCTGCATAGCGGATAACCTCACCATTTTTTGTTACCTCAACATCAGGGGTCACATTGGTTACGCAAAGCCCAGGAATAGCAAAACCATTTTCCTCATCCAATAAACGATGAAACATATCATATTTACCTAATGTTTTTTGAAAACGCATTGGGTATCTAAAATCAGTGCTTGTTTCGCAAAACAATTTTTCTCTATAGCCAAAGAAAAGGCAAAGCAATATGATTGCACATGCCGCAAATATTCCCATCATTCTTTTCACCCTTTTCCCTTTCTTTGTCATTATATTACTCACTTTCAGATTCTTTCCTTATCTGTTTATTATATCACAATAAGAGGTCATCTAAAATGAAAAAACGCCGGTTTCAAAAGAAACCGACGCTTATTCATCGCACTTTCATTACTCGCCAAATACTGCCAAGTAATCCTTCTTAAATTTCTCAATACCCTGATCTGTAAGAGGATGCTTTGTCATCTGCTCAATTACACTGTATGGAACAGTGGCAATATCCGCACCAGCCAATGCACAATCTGTTACGTGAATTGGATTACGAACAGAAGCACAGATAATCTCTGTTGGCAATTGATAGTTCTCAAAGATAGTTACGATATCCTGGATGAGGCTGATACCAGTTGTGCTGATATCATCCAATCTGCCAAGGAATGGTGAAACATATGTTGCACCAGCCTTTGCTGCAAGCAATGCCTGCGCTGCTGTGAAGATTAATGTCACATTTGTCTTAATTCCCTCAGATGCTAACACCTTAACTGCCTTTAATCCTTCCACAGTCATAGGAATTTTCACTACCATGTTCGGATGAATTGCTGCGATTTCTCTACCCTCTGCAATCATACCCTCTGCATTTACAGTAGTTGCTTTTACTTCTCCACTGATAGGACCATCTACGATAGTAGTGATTTCCTTGATTACCTCATTGAAATCCCTTCCTTCTTTTGCAATTAAGGAAGGATTGGTTGTTACACCACAAATCACACCCATCTCATTTGCCTTACGAATATCTTCTACATTCGCTGTATCTATAAAAAACTTCATGATTCCATTCCTCACTTTCTATCTAATATATTATGCCTCATTTAATGCCGCAATAACCTCTTCACGAAGTGGAATTGACTGTACTGCACCAGGTCTTGTAACCGCGATGGAAGAAGCCTTTGCACTCATCTTTAACACTTCCGGTATTGGCATTTTCTCAAGTAATCCCGCTAAGAAATATCCTGTAAAGGTATCGCCTGCTGCTGTGGTATCAACTGCTTGTACCTTGAAGATTGGCTGATGATATTTTGTATCACCCTCTGCGTAGATAGCACCATCTTTACCTAAGGTAAGTACAATCTTTGCCTTTGGATACATTTCCTGCATCTTCTTGATAATCTCATCCGGGTCTGTCAATCCGGTAATCTGTCCACCTTCGATTTCATTTAAAAGGAACACACTAATCTTAGTCATATCGCAGGCAGATAACTTCTCGTTGAATGGAGATGGATTTAATGCAATCTGCATTCCCTTTTCATATGCCTTATCAATGATGTAAGGAAGCATATTTACTTCATTTTGCAAAAGCAAAATATCTTCTGCATCAAAATGACTTAACACTTCATCTACATATGCTTCAGTAAGCTGTTCATTTGCACCACCGAATAACAAGATACTGTTCTGTGCATTTTTATCAACCTGGATAATTGTGTGTCCGGTCTTTCCCGGAATTGTCTGGATGTAATCAGCATGTACGCCATGCTCCCTGCAAGCATCGATAAAAACCTGACCATCTTTTCCAATCATACCGCCGTGATATACGTCCACACCAGCCTTTGCTAAAGAGATGGATTGATTCATACCTTTTCCACCAAGGAAAATGTTCATATCTCCGGTAGCCTGAGTCTCACCCGGTTGGATAATATGATCCACACTATATACATGGTCTATATTCATAGAACCAATATTTAAAACCTTCATACTATTACCTCCAATTACTGTGCATTTTCCTTTGTAATCAAAGTAACCTCTACTGGAATGCTCTTGGCAATTGACTCGCCATTGATTAACTTAATTGCATTTTCTACAGCTGTAGAACCAATCAATGCAGGCTGCTGTGCAATTGTCGCTGCCATCTTTCCTTCCTTGATAGAAGCGATAGCATCATCTGTTGCATCGAAACCTACTACCATGATAGTCTTGCCAGCACCTAAGATTGCTTCCATAGCACCAAGTGCCATCTCATCATTTGCTGCAAATACTGCCTGGATATCTCCATTTGCCTGAAGCATGTTCTCCATTACAGTCATACCTTCTGCTCTGTCGAAGTTTGCTGTCTGGCTTGCTACTAACTCTAACTTAGCATCTGCTACGTTGTGGAAGCCCTGTGAACGGTCGATTGCTGCAGAAGCACCTGATGTACCAACTAACTCTGCTACCTTCACACCTTCACCAAGCGTGTCAACAATATACTGTGTTGCAAGTTCTGCACCTGCTACGTTATCAGAAGCAATCTGACAATCAATGTCAACACCATTTACTGCACGGTCTACTGAAATAACCTTTACACCCTTCTCTACTGCTGCCTGTACTGCACCTGTTACTGCATCTGAGTCTACTGGATTTACGATTAATACACTGATATCTTTTGAAATTAAGTCCTCGATATCACTTACCTGTTTTGTTACATCATCACCGGCATCTACTACTGTAAGAGATACGCCAGCCTTATCTGCTGCTTCCTTAGCACCCTCAACCAATGTTACGAAGAACGGATTATTCTGTGTAGATACAGACAAACCAATGCTTCCATTTCCAACTACCTCTGTAGAACCAGACTCAGCGTCTGCTCCATAAGTGTCTACGTTATCCTTTGTTACCAATGTAACCTCAACTGGAATGTTCTTCTCGATGGTCTTGCCTTCGATTAATTCCATAGCATTCTTAACTGCAGTAGCACCAATCAATGCAGGCTGCTGTGCGATAGTTGCTGCCATCTTACCTTCCTTAATAGAAGCGATAGCATCATCTGTTGCATCAAAACCTACTACCATGATGTCCTTACCAGCACCTAAGATAGCTTCCATAGCACCAAGTGCCATCTCATCATTTGCTGCAAATACTGCCTGGATATCTCCATTTGCCTGAAGCATGTTCTCCATTACAGTCATACCTTCTGCTCTGTCGAAGTTTGCTGTCTGGCTTGCTACCACTTCCATCTTAGCATCTGCTACATTGTGGAAGCCCTGTGAACGGTCGATTGCTGCAGAAGCACCTGATGTACCGACTAACTCTGCTACCTTCACACCCTCACCAAGAGTATCAACAATATACTGTGTTGCAAGTTCTGCTCCTGCCACGTTATCAGAAGCAATCTGACAATCAATATCAACACCGTTTACTGCACGGTCTACTGAAATAACCTTTACACCCTTTGCTACAGCTGCTTGTACTGCACCTGTTACTGCATCTGAGTCTACTGGATTTACGATTAATACGCTGACATTCTTAGAAACCAAATCCTCGATGTCACTTACCTGCTTTGTTGCATCATCACCGGCATCTACCACTGTTAAAGGAACGCCGATTTCATTTGCTGCTTTCTTTGCACCCTCTGCTAATGTTACGAAGAATGGGTTGTTCTGTGTAGAAATAGATAAACCAATGGAACCACTTCCTGAATATTTCTGTGTTGATGTCTCTTCACCATCGATTACGATACGGCAACCAACAAGTGATAACATCAATGCTAAGCTTAATGCTAATACTAATAACTTTTTCATGCTATATACCTCCATTTCAGATTGTGAAGTCTCTTATCTCTTACGGTCAGATAATACAGCAACTAAAATTACGATTGCCTTAATTACTTCCTGATAATACGTAGAAACCTCTAAGATGTTCAAACCATTGTTAAGTACTGCGATAATCAATACACCTGCAAGTGTACCCATGATTTTACCACGACCACCGCTCATACTAGTACCACCAAGCGCTACTGCTGCGATGGCATCCAACTCGAAGCCTTCACCTAATGTAGGCTGTGCAGAGTCTACACGGGAAATCATGATTAATCCGGCAAGTGCTGCCATAAAACCTGAAATTGCATATACAGCAATCTTTGTCTTTGTTGTATTTACACCTACTAAATTTGCACATTTTGCATTACTACCTGTTGCATAAATCTTTCTACCAAAGGTTGTGTGATGTAATACAAAGTAGAAAATGATTAAAGCTAATACAAGGATGATTGCAGGAATCGGAATTCTGAACATGTCATTTGGTCCGAATACGATATTACCTTTACCAAGCACCTTGAATAAGAACTGTCCACCTTCTCCCTCAATACTTGCTGCAAGTCTTGAGATTGGCTTACCATTTGTTAAAATAAGAGCTAAACCTCTATACGCTGTCATTGTAATCAATGTAGCGATGAATGGCTGTAATCTTCCCTTTGTTACCAGCAAACCACTGACAACGCCAAGTAATGTACCTGCAACCAATGAAATCAAGATTGCCAACGCTGCAGGAGTTCCACCCATGATTAACTCTGCGCAAATAATTGCACTTAAAGCAAATGTGGAACCTACTGAAAGGTCAATACCATCTGATAAAATTACACATGTCATACCAAATGCAATCAAGCCGTTAAATGTTGCCTGACGCAATAAGTTTAAAAAGTTGCTAGCTGTTCTGAACTCTGGACTGATACAGCTGATTACGATTACTAATAATACCAGTGCTACAAATGCACCATATTCACCTAAAAAGGATGAAAAACTCTTCTTATTCTTCTCCATTATAAACTACCTCCCGTCGCTAATGTCATTACCTTAGCCTGATCTGCATCTGCAGCATCTATAATTCCTGTTACCTTACCTTCATGAACAACCATAATGCGGTCACTCATTCCTAATACCTCAGGCAATTCTGAAGAAACCATGATAACTGCTACACCCTTTGCTGCCATCTGATTGATTACATCATAGATTTCTTTCTTTGCTCCGATATCTACGCCTCGTGTCGGCTCATCTAATATTAAAATCTTAGGATCCGTATAAATCCATTTTGCAAGAACTACTTTTTGCTGATTACCACCACTTAGGTTTGTACATTCATGCCATGGACCAAAGCATTTTACTCTAAATTCTTCAATGCCTTGTTTTACAATTTCTTCCTGCTTCTTCTTATTCAGCACACCCTTATTGGATACTTTCTTAAGGTTTGCAATCTCTATATTTTCTGCAATACTCTTTTCCAATAAAAGACCTTCTGTCTTACGGTCCTCAGTTACAAATCCGATACCTGCCGCAATTGCCTGTCTTGGATTCTTAATGGTAACTTCCTTTCCTTCAATGAAAATCTTACCACTTTCTCTGGAAAGGTTACCAAAGATAGACTGCATAATCTCGGTTCTTCCTGCACCCATAAGTCCGGATACACCAAGCACCTCACCGGCTCTTACAGAGAAGTTAACGTCATTAAACACTTTATTCTTTGTAAGTCCTTCAACCTTTAATACTTCATCGCCAATCTTAACATCTCTCTTAGGGAAACGTTCACCGATTTCACGACCAATCATCATCTGAACTACATCGTCCATTGTGATGTCTTTGATATATTTTGTATCAATGTAAGTACCATCTCTCAAAATAGTAATTCTGTCACAGAGCTCGAAAATTTCTTCCATTCTGTGTGAGATGTATACAATGGATACCCCCTTCTTACGGAGAGACTCAATCACCTTGAATAAACCTTCTGTCTCACTCTGAGTAAGCGCAGCTGTCGGCTCGTCCATGATAATTACCTTTGCGTCCACCATAAGTGCTTTACAGATTTCAACCATCTGTTGCTGTCCTACAGATAAGTCTGACATTACTGCATCAACAGGAATCTTTACGCCCATCTTATCCATAATTTCCTGTGCTTTTACGCGCATAGCCTTCTTATCAACAATGCCAAAGCCCTTGGTAATCTCTTTACCCATAAACAGGTTTTCCTCTACCGTCATGTCAAAGAGACTGTTAATTTCCTGATAGATGAATACGATACCTGCCTTCTCAGCTTCCTGAGGAGATTTGTAAACCACCTCTTCTCCGTCCACAATCACCGTACCCGCATCTCTTGTGTAAACACCTGTCAGAATCTTCATCAATGTAGATTTTCCTGCACCATTTTCACCCATCAGTGCATGAACCTCACCATCCTTAAGCACAAATCCGGCTCCCTTTAAAACCTGATTGGTGCCGAAGGACTTATCGATGCCCTTCATTTCAATGTTCATAGTCTTTTAACCCCCTTCCCTCTAGCCAAAGATGCAACCTGACTGCAAAATAACATTTGCATATGGGGTTATCTCTCCGGTTCGAATCACTGCCTTGCAGTTCTCAGTCTGCTTCTTTAACTCCACATGGGACACAAACTCTACTTCTATGCTCTTACCTGCAAATAATTCTTCAATCTCTGCAAGCACTTTTGGATTGGCAGTTTTAATCTCTTCTGCCAAAACAATCTTTTCCACCTTCATGTCTTCTTCTACTACCTTCAGAGTATCCATAAAGGTTGGAACACCGAACTTGAGTGCCAAATCAATTCGTTCCACTGCATCCGGAATCGGCAATCCACAATCGCCTACACAGATGCAATCTGTATGTCCCAGATAGGAAAGAACTCTTGAAATGTCACTGTTTAAAATGCCTTGTTTCTTCACACAAACGCCCCCTTAATTCTTCTTTCTTCTTGTTGTTTCACGTTCAACCAGTTTAGCCTGAAAAATATATTCTTTCTTTATCCCAATATATTCATCCTTATGAATAATTAGTTCTGCAACCTTTTGTCCGATTTCCTCAATCGGTTGTGAAATGGTAGTCAATGCAGGAGTCATCAAGCTTGCCCACTTGATATCATCAAATCCGATAATCTGTACCTGTTCCGGTACCTTTATCCCCTTACTATGCAACACCTTGTATGCAGCCAATGCCACCATATCATTACAAGCTACAATACCATCCACATCAGGGTATTTTTCTAGCAATAGTTCCGTCTTCTCAATACCTTCTTCATAGACATAATTGCAATCAATAATCTGTCGCTTGATTCCACGTTCCCGACACACATCGGCATATCCATCATATCTCGCTCTTGCACTGGAAATATCCTGGGAAGCTCTCATACACACAATATTCTTACAACCACATTCCAGCAAATGCTCCATGGCCATTCTGCCACCCTCATAATGATCACAGTGTACATAATCACTACTCATAACCTTTTCAATACGACGGTCAGTTATCACTACAGGAATCTCACAAGCATCGATGATCGGAATCAATTCCTCATTATTTGTGGAAATAATAATACCATCTGCATTCATTGAGGTTAGCAACTGAATCATCGACTTCTCTTTTTCCAGATCATTATTCGAGCTACATAACAGGATACGAAATCCACCAGCATCTGCTGTCTGTTCAATCACATTCGCTAACTGCGTAAAAAAAGGATTCTCGATATTTGGTACAATCAAGCCTATCGTTTTTGCCGACTTTTTAAATAAGGATCTCGCAACTGCATTCGGGACAAATCCGGTCTCTTCTATCGCCCTTAACACACGCTCCTTCTTATCCGCATCCACATTCGCTGTGCCATTCATCACTCTCGACACTGTAGCCGGTGATACATTCGCCAGTTGTGCAACATCTCTGATACTTGCCATGCACATCCCCCCTGTCCACAATTGTTTATATTTACTTTTGAAACCCGTTTCATGATATTCTCATTATAACATCTGCACAGTATATGTCAACAGTTTTTTCCAAAATAATTGTCTTTTTCGACAAAGAAAAAAGGAGCCTAAGCTCCCTTATGTCTATTTCTCCATAGGATACATATAAATAATCATTTTTTCTAAAGAATCTTTGTCGTATGCCGGCAATTTTATAATCTGGTAAAGTTGAAATAACTTCTTCTTCATGCAATTTTGATACTCAGTATTCGCATAGTACATCATGATATAAACCTGTCTCGGATGAGACTTCACACTTTCAATGATGTTATCCAATACTGTTTCAAAAACGGGAATACTAAAAGGATTAAAAAAGTAAAAATATGCATCCGAAGGACGAACCAAATAATCCTCTGCCTTCTGCAATACCAATTCTATATCATCCACTTTTCCCTTAAACCTTTTTAAAAAATGTTGTCTGTTTTCTTTGGCAATATCCAGAATCTCTTCATCTACCTCTATGCCACACACTGGAATTTGAAATCTTTGGTATGCGTAAAATAGAACACGTCCTTTTCCACAACCAAAATCCACAAACCTAGCACCTGATTTTATCTCTTTTTCCAATGCATCAAATGCACATTCTAACCCTTCATAGCTACTTGGCTCATAGCGATGATATTCATCATTATAACGATTATTGTGCACCACCTGTTCGCTTTCAATTCCCAGAAATCCTTCGTAAGACTCTTCATTTTGAAAATGCTGTTGTTTCCCAATGCGCTTTTTCATGTACTTTTCCTTCTTTACTTCATAGTTATGATTTCTTAGGCAAACTAATCTGCGACATCAAAACCGCAGAAAACACCAAAGCACAACCAAACAACTCTCTGCCCGTAGGAATCTGTTTTAAAATAACGATTCCTCCCAACAAGGAAAATACCGACTCCAAACTCATAAAGAGGGTTGCCACTGTTGGCTCAGTATATTTTTGCGCCACAATCTGTAAAGTGTATGCTACTCCACTGGATAACAAACCTGCATATAGAATTGGAACTATCGCTGACAGGATTGCGCTCCAATCACAACCTTCATAAATTAATGCCGCAATTAAGGATAACACGCCTGTTACCAAAAACTGGAGGCAGGATAGTTTCACTCCATCTACCTTCGGAGAATAGTAATCGATTACCATAATTTGAATAGCAAAAAAGATGGCACATACACCAACCAGCAAATCACCTTTTCCAATGGTCAATGAATCTGACACACTCAAAAAATAAATTCCAAATGCTGATATCACTACGCAAAGCCATATTTTTGCTTTGACTTTTTTGCCTAAAAACATGCTCAAGATAGGCACCAAAATCATATACATTGAAGTAATAAATCCCGCATTGCCCACGGAGGTATATTGAATACCAATCTGCTGAAATGCACTGGCCACACAAAGCGCAATACCACAACAGATTCCTCCTATGATGAGCTGTTTTGTCCGTTCAGGTGTATTACTAATATATGTTCCATTTTTCTTTTTAATTCTGTCCAATACAGCTATCACTGGCAATAAAGCAGCTGCACCAATAAAGCTACGTGTCCATAAAAAGGTGAATGGACCAACATGGTCCATTCCTACACTTTGTGCTACAAAGGTGCTACCCCATATAAATGCAGTGAGTAGCAATGCTATATTTGCAAGCAACCTTTTATTATGCATAGTTAATTAGCTCCTTGTTCCTTTGGCATATCCTTTTTATTCAGAGCCTTGATTACAAACAGAACAATCATCAAAATAACCAAACCTACAACTAAGCCTGCCCATACATTACTTGTAAAACCTGCTACAACATATGCAAAGAAGGATACAATTGCAACCATGATAGCATATGGAAGCTGAGTAGATACATGATTTACATGATGACACTGACCACCTGCCGAAGCCAAAATCGTAGTATCTGAAATAGGTGAACAATGGTCACCACAAACAGCACCTGCAAGACAGGCAGCAATAGAAATAACCATCATATCTCCACTACTAAATACGCCTAATACAATAGGTATCAAAATACCAAAAGTTCCCCATGATGTACCTGTGGCAAATGCAAGTCCTACTGCTACCAGGAAGATAATAGCAGGAAGCATCATCTGTAATCCAGTAGCCGAACCTTCTACCAATTCCGCTACATACACGTCTGCGCCAAGAATTCCTGTCATACCTGACAAGGTCCATGCAAATGTCAAAATCAAAATTGGAGATACCATCGCCTTAAAGCCTTCCGGGATACACTCCATAAACTCACCAAATGTCATCACTTCTCTAAACATATAAAATACAAACGTAAACATCAAAGCCACAAAGGAACCCATAACCAAACTCATAGATGCATCCGAATTAGCAAACGCATCCACAAAAGTCTCGCCTTCAAAGAAGCCACCTGTATAAATCATTGAAATCACGCAAGCTACAATCAAAACTGCCACTGGCAAAATCAAATCAATCACTTTTCCCTTTGTACTAATGCTTTCTGTTTTTGCATCTGCAAATGGACGCTCAGGTGTGGTATATAAATCACCACTCAATGCATTCTGCTCATGCTTCTTCATTGGTCCAAAATCAGTCTTAGTTACAATAAAGAATACTAAAGCAATTAGCGAGAATAACGCATAATAGTTACTAGGAATGGTCTTCAAAAATGTAGTAAACCCATTGATACCTGCACCTTCTGGAACAGATGAAGTAACTGCCGCTGCCCAAGAACTAATTGGTGCAATAATACATATAGGAGCTGCGGTCGCATCTATAATATACGACAATTTGGCTCTTGATACCTTATGGGTATCTGTTACCGGACGCATAACATTTCCAACAGTTAAACAGTTGAAATAATCATCCACGAAAATCAAGACACCAAGTGCCATAGTTGCAAGCTGTGCACCCACACGATTCTTAATTCTCTTAGATGCCCAGTTACCAAATGCGGCAGAACCACCTGCTTTATTCATCAATGCAACCAAAATACCTAATACAACTAAGAAAATCAGAATACCAACATTCCACGCATCAGCCAATTTTGTTACCATACCACCACCAGCATCACTGCTATGGAAGAAAATCGTATTCATCATAAACTCTAAATTGAAGTTCGCATACAGCAAACCTCCAGTGAGAATTCCTACAAAAAGCGAAGAATACACTTCCTTTGTAAGTAACGCCAGTACAATGGCAATCACCGGTGGCAACAATGCCCATGCTGTTGCATAAACATTCGGTGTGTACGTCGTGATATCTTCCACCTGCCCTGGTGTGTTATAGGTAATTGCCACCAACACAATGAATAGCGCCACGAGAACGCTCATCAGAATTCTTTGTTTACTAATCTTCATAACCCTTATCCTTTCAAAATTCATCTTTTGCATCTAATTCAGTATATTATATGGTGATGGATTATGCAAACAAAGTTTTCTCTTTACCAATGAAATATTGCCTCTATATACCACTTTCTTCTCCGGATAATAATCGGTATATTTTCCCTTCATCAAAATCAGGTGCACAAGTGATGGCTACATTGTAAATTATCCTAACAATGTCAAGAGTTTCTTCCATTTCTTCAGCTATCATTTCAACACTCTTATTGTTTTGAATTTTCTTACATATCATACGTATCATAGCCATCAACTGCCCTTCTCGAATTCCCTCTGCTCTACCTTCTGCTCTACCTTCTGCTTTTCCTTCTGCTTTTCCTTCTGCTTTTCCTTCTGTTTTTCCTTCATGCCATCCCTTTGCCAAGCCAACTCGCTCAGCATAATAAGCAATATCCCTTTTGTACTGTTCCAAATCACTCACCATAGCCTGCTCCTCCTTATCATTATTCTTGTAACGTTCTACTGCCTCTGCTATAAACTCATAATACATATCCTTAGGATCAACACACGAGAAATCATGCATCATCCTTCCTAATGGTGAATCTGACTTTATCTCACCATTTACGTATATTATCTCTGCTCCATCAACAAATTCTTCTCCATTCTCATCTATGACACGTCTAATATGATAAATAGGCAAACCACCCTTCAACACATCTCGTTCTGTTATAAATATATTAGTAACATTAGGTAATGTCTGAAATGGTTGCTGTCTCCTTAAAGAATTAACATCAATCATACTACTGTGATATCTGGCCCGATGCTCATCCGCCCCTTCCACATCTCGTTGCACTTCAATTCCATAAAGCTGATTCTTATCATCTTTTGCAAACACATCCAGGCGCACCGAATGGCCAAGAAGGCTCACCACATCCTTTTGTGTCTCAGAATATACAAGATGCAAATTCTCATCCGAAAGAATAATCCGCAGCATAAATTCTACTAACTTAGTATTATCCGCCAAAACTCTTCTCATAAATAAATCATCAAACAGACAATAATTCTGAATACGATTTTTATCTAACGCAACCTGTTCATGATAGAAGTTTTCAAATGCTCTCGTTGCATTCTGCACATTGTACAAAAAACTGTCTTCTCTAACACAACTGATTTGATTATGTTCCTTGCAATTACCACCGAACATAGTAGCAAAATGTATAACACCAACCCGTAATGCATAAATCATCATACGCTTTGCATAATCCGTAAAACATTGCTTAATTTGAAATACCATTATGATAATTCCTCCTTTTAATACGTATATACGTATTCTTGTATCAAAAACAATGCATGTCTCTCGACATGCAATGTTTTGTATTACGATTAGTCTATCACATTCCGACAAAGTTGTCAAATTATTTTTATCATATCATTTATTAGTATCCAAACCTTTCATATATGATAACAACCGTAATCGATTCTCTTCATCAAACTTTTCATAATTCTCTATCAAGGTATACTCCTTAGAATTCTTATTCACCAAAATATAATCCTGCTCCGAACCTGTTAACAGTTCCTGTGGCGAGACATGAAGCACCTCACATATGCACATAATCTTGTCTGCAGCCGGATTGGTTTTCTTGGTTTTCCAATCACTAATAGTACTTTGGGAAATACCCGTAAGCTTAGAAAACTCTTTTTGTGTCATTCCCTTTTCATGAATATATAAAAAAATACGTTCACTAATAATCACAATTTCACTCTCCCAACTCAATCTCAACCTTACTTCCATCCAGTGTTTTTACAATGTTTAACTTCTTTGGTATTACTTCCATCAATTCTTCACGATGGCTGATGATACCGATTGTCTTATTACTGTCAGAAAGAGAAATCAGCATTTCCATTGCATCGTCTAAGGATTTCTCATCCAAGGTTCCAAATCCCTCATCGATAAATAGCGCATCTACGCTGATACCGCCTGCCCGGGCAGTCACTCGGTCAGATAGACCGAGGGCAAGACTCAGCGAAGCCTTAAAACTTTCTCCACCAGACAGTGTTGTAACCGACCGCTTCTTTCCAGTATAGTGGTCCAAGATATCTAATGACAATGCTTTTTTACCATCCTTGTCATTGGCATCTTCATGTCGATAGAGCACATATTGTCCACCACTCATAGGTGCCAGACGTTGATTGGCTGCTGCAATAATACCATCAAAGCCTGCCGTCTGCACATACTGTTCAAAAGTTGTCTTATTCTTGCCTTTCATTTTACCATTTACAAGATAGTAAAGGTGTTCCAAGGTATTCAATTTCTGAATATCATTGCCAGCTTTTTTAGCGGTACGTTGAATATTAGAAAGCGTTCTTGTATTCTCCTCTATACGATGAGAAATCTTCGTTAGTAATTCCTTTGCTGCATCTGCCATCTGCTTCGCGTTCTGATATGCCTGATTAATCTCCTCCATGTTTACAGAAGTTTTTCCTTCGCAAGCCTTTTTCGCATCTAAAAGTTGCACTTCATTTGCATGCAATTTTTGATGATAATCTTGCAATTGCTGTTCCGATTCCACAATCCTTAACTCATCCACACGGTGAGCCAAAAAGGTATTGGCATTTTCAAAAGAATTCTCCTCCAACACCTGACGGAATGTTGTCTGTTCTAATGCAACCTTGTCTTCCTGTTGCTTCAATGTATTGCTCGCTTCTTTTAAAGTGGCATTGCATGCAGAAAGATTCTCTTTAGACTTTGCATATGCACTTTCCGTAGTTTTAATATTCTGTAGGATTGTTTCCGCCTCGGTCTCCAATGCCATTCGAGCCTTCTGCGCTTCCTGCAGATTGTTATACTGCAAATCAGCAAAATTCTGCGACTGCCCCTGCACACTGGCCAAAGCCTGCTCCTGCTCACTCTTTTGCTTTTTCACTTCTTCTAACTGTCCTTGGCAGTCAGTCAATTTTTTACTATCCTCCAAAATATCCTGTTCTAACACTTTCAGTCTGGTTGCATCCTGCTCCAGTTGTTGAATTCTCGTAACATATTCTTGTTTCTTTGTTTTCATTTCCACAAAGGCAACCTTTGCCTGCTCAAAACGAAGTGCAAAATGCTCTTCTGATACTCCTAGCAATTGGGTAATATTTTTGTCCAGTTGCTTTCCTCGTTCTTCAAAAACAGTCTTTGCATTGACAACAACAGCATTTGCTTGTTCTCTGGAAGCATTGGCAAGCTGCATCGCTTGTTCACACTGTTTCAAAGTTTCCTCATCAACAGACTCTTCTGGCATTGACGCCAAATTTGGATGATGAATGGAACCACAAACAGGACATGATTCTCCCTCCTGCAAATCTGCTGCCAAAATGCCCGCTCTGGCATTTTCCAGTAATGTTCTCATATGGTTATAAGTTTGCACACTTTCGTCGTGAATTTCTCTCTTTTCCATCAGAGTTTTTTGTGCATCCAAATATACTTTTTCACATTCTTGATATTCCGGAATCTCTATATCGCAAAGAGACGCTAACGCCTCACATTTGGTCAACAATTTATCCTGCTTCGCCTTTTCTGTGGCCAGTTTCACTTCGCTATCTTTTAAGGTGCCCATCTCGGTCTCAGCAGTTTTCATATGTTGCTGTAATATAAGAATCTCGTTTTGCCCATTTGCAATGCGCTCCTGCAAGGAAGCAATGGAAGCTTGATATGATTTCTGCTTTGCAAGCAACTCGTCCCGCAAAGCATATTTATCTTCCTTCTGTTTTAATAACTCTGCATTCGTACGGGCAACATTTGCTTGTTCTTCCTGTTCTTTTGCAGTTAAAAATGCTTGTTCCGCTTTCTGCACCTGTTCTTTGGCAGACAGCAATTGTTTCTCTGCGTTTTCTTTTGCTTTGGCAACCTGTTCCTTTGTTGAAATCTCTTTTTGCAACGCATCATAGGCAGGCCCCACGGTATATACTGCTTTTTTCCACAAAACCACCTTTTCTGATTGTGCCTTCATGTCATCCTGTTTTGCATGCAGTTCTGCCTGTTCCGCCAATAACTGTTCCAATCTATCAAAGGCTGCCTTCACGCTGGTAGCTAAATTGTAATCCTGAGTGGCTTTTTCTAAAATAGACTGTCTGTCAGAAACCTGTTTTATCGCCTCGTCTTTTCGTGCTTCATCCTCTTGCAACAGTTTCTCTAATACCTGCGTTTTCTCATCAACCTGATAATCATTTTTAGTCTTGTCCCCTGCAGCCTGCATATCACGAATAGCATCTGCATATTGACTATCCTCTGCAAATACTACACCATCAAAATACTGTGTAATACTCTTATAGCAATCACTCAGCGCTACTTCTGCCTGATCTCTACGACGTTTTAAAATGTCCGCCATTCTACTGTAGCCCTGAGTCATAAAAATCTTCTGTAAAATCTTGGTGCGCTCATTGGTATCTGCTTCCAGGACCTCTCTGAACTCACCCTGTGCAATCATAGAAATTTGTTTAAACTGTGCAAAATCAATTCGCAACAATTCCTCTATGGCTTTTGTAACCTCAGTGGTCTTAGAGATTGGTGGTTCCGGTTCTCGATAAAAATCTGCTTTCGCCTGGGTAATCAAGGTGCCTTCTCCACGTTTTTTCATACGCTCATGCTGAGGTGTTCGTATTACCCGATATTCTCTTCCCTTATGCGAAAATGTAAAATCCACATAGGTCTCTGCATCCGGCTCAGCAAAATCACTTCGCAAAGAACTCACATCTCTGGAACTGCCACTGGTACGCCCATACAAAGCAAAGGCAATGGCATCAAAAATAATGGTCTTTCCCGCTCCCGTATCACCGGTAATCAGAAATACACCATTTTCACCAAACTTAGAAAAATCCACTTCCTCCACACCTGCATATGGACCAAAAGCACTCATTACTAATTTAATTGGTTTCATTCTAATACACCTGCCTCTCTGGCAACGTCATTTAGAATTGCCCATTCTTCGTCCGTCGGCTCAGTCCCCAAAATCAACTGGTAAAAATCCCCCATCAATTCCTGGAAACTTTTATTCTCTGTATCATACATATCATCTGATGCTGCACCATGCTGATTGACATTTGCATAATCTAACTTCATGGTATTGGGATAGACCTCCTGCAGTCTTCTCATGGCATCATATTGCATGGTTTCATCTGTCAAAACTGCATATATATAATCATCACTATCACACACATTTTTCTCGGAAATGAGTTCTAACAGCGGTCCCTGTATCTTTCGCATTTCCCGTCTTGGTTTTAACTCAATCAGTTCAATCTCAACATTGCCTTTTTCCAAAAGGGTTACTACAGGCACGCTCTTCACATGATGAATCTCTTTGAGTGAATACTTTAATGGAGAACCGGAATAACGACAGGTATCCCGTCCAATCTTCTGTCCTGAATGAATGTGTCCCAGTGCCACATAATCAAAAGCATCAAAGCAGCTATAATGCACCTTGTCTATCGTTCCCACATTCAGCACTGCCTTCTCGGAACCGGCAAGTTCCGGGTCAGCATCTCCACCCGTTACAAACTGATGGGCCAGGATAACATTTCTCTCCTTCTCGTCCACATCCATATGCGCCAACACCGTCCGCAATGCTGCATCATAGGTAGAAGTATCATCCTCCTCATAAAAATGTCGCACTAGGGATGCCTTCACAAATGGCATCATATAAAAATGCACAGGCCCATGGTCGTCCTCCAATGTTACCTGAGGCACCGTACCAGTATATTTTCCGGTTATATAAATATGATTTGACTCAAACAATTTACTTCCGTACTGCAAACGTTCATCCGAATCGTGATTACCACTGATGGCAATCAACGAAATTCCCGCCTCGCTTACCTGATTTAAAAACGAGTCAAATAATGCCACTGCACCCTCACTTGGCACCGACTTGTCATAAATATCTCCCGCTATCAAAATGGCATCGACACTCTGTTCCCTTGCAATATCCAGTATCTGGTTCAGAATGTATGCCTGATCTTCCAGCATGCTGAATTCATTCACACTTTTCCCAAGATGAATGTCACCGAGATGTAAAAACTTCATTACAAGTCCTCCCTTCCAATATAGTATCTATATTATCTCATACCAGGATGCCAAACTATGGCAAATTAAAACTTCATAAACACCTTAATTACCTTTTTTGCTATCTGATAGATTGGTCCCTCTAATGCTCTTTTTGCATTTTTTAGTTCTTTGCGAATTTCAATTCCCTGCGGACAATGCTGTTCACACTTTCCACACTCGATACAATTAGAGGCACAAGTCGGTTCCTTGCGCATTAAGGTACACATAATATGCTCACGAAGTGCATTGATTTTTCCTTCTGTTGCACTTCTGTTATATGCAGCAAACACCCCAGGAATATCTACATTTTTCGGACATGGCATACAGTAACCACAGCCTGTACAACCAACCTTCACACTGGAACGGATGGCGTTCACTACATTTTCAATTATCTTCTTTTCTGTATCACCAAATTCACCAATCTGCACTTCAGAAGCAACACGGATATTTTCCTGTACCATTTCTAAAGAATTCATGCCGGATAACACGCAGGTAACCTCTGGCTGATCCCACAACCAACGAAATGCCCATTCCGCCGGACTGCGTTTTACGGCATAACTGTCAAATTGATTTTGTGCCTCCTGTGGCAAATTATTTACTAATCGACCTCCACGAAGTGGCTCCATAATAATGACTGGTATTCCTTTTGCCGCCGCATAGTCAAGACCTTTTCTCCCTGCCTGAGAATGCTCATCTAAGTAGTTATATTGTATCTGACAAAAGTCCCAATCGTAGGCATCTACCAACTGACAGAACATATCCGTATTTCCATGATAAGAAAAACCAACCTGACGAATGGCGCCACTCTTTTTCTTTTCTTCTAACCATTCCACCACACCCAATTTTTTCAAATTCTCCCAAGCTACGATGTCAGTTAACATGTGCATCAGATAAAAATCAATGTAATCTGTCTTCAATCGCTTTAACTGCTCATTAAAGTACTTCTCCATGCTAGCTGGTTGTTTTACCAAATATTGTGGCAGCTTCGTGGCAATGCAAACCTTATCACGAATCTGATTCTTCTCTAATATCTCACCAAGGGCAACCTCACTGCCCGGGTAAATGTACGCAGTATCATAGTAATTTACGCCTGCATTATATGCCTCCATGATTTCCTGCTCAGTTTTTTCCATATCTATTTTGCCTGCCTTTTGACTAAAACGCATGCAACCATACCCAAGAATGGATATGTCATTTCCCTGTTTGTCCTTGCGATATTGCATGTTGTGACCTCCTTAAATTTTCTAATATTTCTAAGTATAGAACAAACGAAAAACTTCTACAATAGTACTTTTGATAGAATATAGCAAAAATAAAAGGAGATTATACCATGAACGACGTACAAACAAATATTGAAAATTACATATCCTACTGCCAACATCAAAAACGATTAGATGCAAAGACATTGCGAGCATATCGCATCGACTTAAATCAATTTGCCAGTCAAGTTGCAACACCTGTTCTTTCAAATATCACGACCTTTGTTTTAGAAGATTATTTCACTTTACTGCATCAACAATACAAACCGAAAACCGTAAAACGAAAAATCGCCTCATTAAAGGCGTTTTTTCGTTATCTGGAATATCGGGAAATTATCGACAGAAATCCGTTTAATAAAATGCAAATCAAATTCCGTGAGCCGGTCATTTTGCCTAAAACAATCCCCTTAAATGTAATGGAAACATTTTTAGCTACTATATACCGTCAGCGCAATGACGCAAAGACCGTTTATCAAAAACGAAATGCACTCCGGGATGTTGCCGTAGCCGAGCTACTATTTGCCACAGGCATACGTATCTCTGAGCTCTGCACTTTGAAATATGAAGATGTGAATTTAGTTGATAGGACAATTTTGATTTATGGAAAAGGCTCAAAGGAAAGACGGATGCAAATCGGAAATGACGACGTCATCAACATTTTGAAGGAATATCAGCAGGAGTATTCTAAAGAAATTCGCTCCTGCCACCACTTTTTTGCAAATCAATCCGGACGTGCACTATCCGACCAGGCCGTACGCCGCATGATTCACAAATATTGCCAACTAGCATCCATAGAGCTACATATTACACCGCATATGTTCCGTCACACTTTTGCAACCAGTCTATTGGAGGCTGATGTTGATATCCGCTACATTCAGGAAATGCTAGGGCATAGTTCTATTACTGTCACGGAGATTTATACGCATGTTACGGTGGCTAAACAGAGAGATATATTGAGCACGAAGCATCCAAGGAAGGGGTTTCGGTTGTAGGGGAGAGTGAGTGATAATTTTTAGTTATCTATCAGTTTTTTCATGAAAAGCTAGTGGGTAATTTAATATTATCCCTTAGTGATAACACATGTGATGAATGGTAACTGTTAATGAACAAGTAAAAAAGGTATATGATATTTAAGGTGATGCAATGAATACACTTTCAAAAAAGAAATGGACTACTAATCAAAACTTTAGCTTATTACATTTGTATAGGGAAGAACATATAAATGATTATGCAGAATCGTCTCTTTTTCATGGAACAATTATAGAAGAAAATAAATGGGAAAATGTGAAAATAGACAATTCTGATTTAGAGGCAATACGTATACTACATAGTACAATAAAAAATACTTCATTCAAAAATGCAGACATACATTCAATTTTGGCAGTCAATTCCAGCTTTTATGAGGTTTCATTTAAAAACACAGATATTACAGATTGCACTTTTATCAATTGCAAATTTATAAAATGTGATTTTACTGGCGCGGCACTAAAAGAATCTGTGTTTGAAAATTGTATTTTAGAAGAACCCCTTTTTGCAAGGGGGTCTTACATTATGAATACGTTTAAGAAGTGTATGTTTCAAAACAATTGTTTCAAAAATGTTTTCTACTATACACATTTTGATGAGTGCGTATTTGAGAATGTTATTTTAGAGGCTTATCTTTTAGGATACACATATGGTTTAACTGTTGCAAATTTAGAATCGATAAAGTTTTTATTAATGGGAGAACCTTGTGGTGATACATATCAAGAAATCTGCACTGAGGTTGAAACTATTTATAAAAAAAGAAAAATGATGATTAATTTAGGGATTTTGTATCTATTAGACCCGCAGCTGAATCCAGAGAATGCAATCGTTAAATGTTTTGAGTGTGTATATAAGTATATTGAAAATGACTACCTGATTCAGAATGAACAAATTATTTTTTTGAATACCATTATTTCTGTAATGTATTGTAAGAAACAAATTGCGCCTATTTTACTTGTTTATTTATTGAACGCTATCAATGCAATATTAAGTTTAGAAGAAAATGTTGCTTTAAAAAAAGCAAGAACAGGACTTATATCTATTAAGAATAACGTTTTGACACATTATTACACTTTTTCTGATGAATTAGCTACACGTATATCATGTTATCCAAAGAATAGTGAAGTCGAGTTGAAAATTATTTATGAAAAAGAGCCAACCTATCGTTTGACACATATCATAAAAGAAATTGATAACACAAAAGAAATAAATGTTATCAAAACAGAAGTCGGTTCCTTTATTGAATGGATTGAATGCCTATCTGATGTACTGCCATACATTGATACATTTTTGGCACTATTAGGTATTGTAGTTCCTATTGTTATTACAAAGTCTAATGAAAAGAAAAAACAACTAAAGAAACCCACTTCAGATAAAGACTATGTTATTGAAATAAATAATAATATAGATATTTCTAGATTATCGAAAAAACAAATGCAAATATTACCGGATATAATAAAAAATTCTATTGATCCTGTATTACAGAATAATGTCAATAAAACTGTTAAGTTTATTTTGAACAACAATTTTGTTGCAGTAGATGATAAACATGGCTATAATGCTACAAACTTGCGCTCAATAGAAGCTAAATATCATCATAAGAATTAATACCATCACTAAGGTATACTAACAACCTCTGGAGACTAGCAAGAAAATCCGGACCATATAATGCAAGATTTATTCGAAAACTGAATCCTAATTCTTCAGGAAAACCATTTAAGTAACTAGGATAAAATAGTGTATGGGTGTGTTGAATAATTTCATTTAAAAAATTTATATCCTTCGAAAATTTAAAATCTAAATTTTTAATATATAGGGTCATTAAATTACCACATATGCGACTATCTGTTTCAATATTGGGAAAATTTTTTAATATTGCCAGAACGTCTTTTTGGGCTTTATATATAAAAGTTTTGAATGCATTGTAACAGGTGGTATAATTGTCCGATAAATAATGATAAATAGCAGCTATACTTGTTTGAGGTAAGTTTCCGCAAAAAACATCAAGCCATTGATCAAAAAAATCTTCATATGAGTCATCACATACTATGGCAGAAAATTTGTAACTATTAAAGGATATTGCTTTATGAGGGCTATAAATACCTATAAAGTTATCGTATTTTGTAAAATGCCTAATAAGTTCATGATTTAAAACACAAAAACTTTCATCAGCAATTACCAAAATATTATGTTTTAACATAAATTCTATTGCAATGATATCATCAGAACAATATGTAGTTCCGGTTGAATAAATGGGAGATGTTATCCAAATAGAATCAACATTTGAGTTCATTATTTCTTCAATGGGTATTCTATAATGTCCATTATGCCGTGTAACATAAAAAGAAGTATGAGTAACTCCATATGTATTCAAACATGATTCTATAGAAAAATAAGCGGGGTATAATATTCCTACATTCTTACAATGTATTTTCTGTAAAAGATTGCATACATTTACAATGGATATACTATTGTTTGGGAAGAAAATACACACTTTATTTGTCTGTTCGAATTCTGAAATGCCTAATTTTTGCATAACATTATGTTTTACTTCATCTGTGATGCTATAGCTGTACAAATAGTCAATTGGAGAATTAGAAAAATTATATTCAAAATGGTTTTCCATATTTTTTCTGAAATAAGATGAAACTGTCCAATTTGAGACATTAAAAGGATATATGCCATTTGCTTTATAGAAATTTTCTTGTAATGATATAATTTGCTCAATGTTATTTAATCTTTTAATCTGCATATTTGTATCTCCATTGAAACTTTTCATCAATTAACGAGTTAGAAGTTACCATTCATCACATGTGTTATTAATAAGGGATAATATTAAATTACCCACTAGCTTTTCATGAAAAAACTGATAGATAACTAAAAATTATCACTCAAATCAATACAATATCTTGCATGATATATACTAATTACCATTATAACATAACCTGTACAATTTATAAACTATTTTCTTCTTTTTGCATTCTCAAAAACCCCCACCCTACCAGATGAATTTTTTCATTTTAATCTACTTAAATTTTCTGCAACGATCCCAATCTCGTCTAAGCACTTGCCCGCCGAAAACACAGAGAAAAACAACACCAAAAATCAAGGTATCAAAAGTGTTCTAGCTATAATACGTTAAATCAACATAACAGTAAATCAAATTGTACATTTTTACTTGACATTCATATTCTTCTTTGCTATTGTAATTATATCACATTATATTTTACAAACAAAACCATTTTTAGACATATTGACAATTGAATAAAGACTTTACGCTATGATATAATACCACTTGAAAAGGTGGTGATACTATGGGAGATGATACCATGACAAGTAGAGAAATGTATAACCTTATCATCAAACTTGAAAGTGAAGGTATGAGTTCCGATAAAATTATTGAAATCATCAAGTTTGTTGAAGAGAATAGATTAACTGAAGAGCAACTAAAAAGCAAGCAATCATAAACTTTATAAATAATATCTACGGTGTAACGTCTTTATTGAATGGTCAAGACATTACACCGTTTTTATTTGTCATTAACAAATTAGAAACAAAAAACATTTTTAAGCATATTGACAATTGAATAAAGACTTTACGCTATGATATAATACCACTTGAAAAGGTGGTGATACTATGGGAGATGAGGAATTGAATCAGAATGAATTAGCAGTTTTCGCTTATGCATGTCAATTACTATTAAACAATCACTTATACGACGACTTAAACAGTCTTCTGGAATTTGCAAAAAACAAAGGCGTCATGGTTACTCCACCAACCAACGCCTCTCATGAAACATAATTGTAACTATCAATCATTATCTACGGTGTAACGTCTTTATTGAATAGTCAAGACATTACACCGTTTTTTTTCTTAAAACACCCACTCATACAATATTCCATATAGTTCCCTTACATAATGGGTAGGGAATAACCATTTAGCCGTCTTGCCACACACGGCGGTATTATCTACACCACACTGTTTCGCAATCAATCCGGCTCTGTATTGATGATACTCACTTGTAGCGATTGCAATATCCTGTGGCAAATCATTTCCCTTGATGACCTGCAAGCTAAACTCTATATTTTCTCTGGTAGAGGTGGACTGTTCTTCCTTATAGATTCTGCTACCATCAATTCCCTTGTTTACCAGATATCGATACATGCACTCAGCCTCTGAAATGTTTTCGCCAATTCCCTGTCCACCAGACACCACACAAACCGTATTTGGATATGTTTCCATATAGTCATACGCTGCCTCTAAACGTTCCATCAAGGACAGACTGGCACGTTCTCCATATACCTTGCAACCTAAAACAATTAACGTTTCATTGCCCTTAGGTGCATTCGTGGCACCTTTCACCATACAACCTGTTAGAATCACAACCAGAATAGTTATGACAATTACCACGCCTTCCAATCCATACACAAAAAAACGTTTGACTTTGTCCTGACGCCATTTCCGAAGCATCTTATGAAGGATAGGCATAAACAATCCGTATAGAATTATAACACCAGACACTGCGATACCCGTTGCATTACCAATATTCAAATTGACTGACAACGATAAAGGCACCACAAATACAGTCATGCAAGCCACGCCTATAAGCACAATTAGAATCCGCACAAACAGCATGTATTTTTTATACTTTGCAACTTCCAAATTTATCTACTCCTATCTATTCATCAAAAAGCGACGTCGATATTTTAATTCCGCATATTTTACGACCTGTTTCATGTAAATGGCATCAAAGGCACCGCCGGCAGCGCCCACAATCGGAATGCCCTGCAGAAATTTCATATACAGCAGTTCCTTTGACAAACAACCTGCCGTTTTATCGATACTGGATTGCATTGTAACATCCTCACGAAAACTACCTGTTGCAATATAATGATTAATATCTCCATTGATACGATACAGTTCTTCCCCATGAGAAAGTGCACCCTGTATCAACAATAAAATAAAACGTTTTTCCGATTCCGATTCATATTCAAAACCATAGTTCAATGCAATTTCATATACACTTCGAAGTAGCAGTCCGGTAAAGACTACAATGTCTGGAATACCGATTCCAAGGATACCAAGACCAATGCCGGACACCCCGGACAACATCAAATTCACATTGCCGGAGGTAGATGCTTTTTTCGAAAATGCTTTCAAACTCTTTCGATTTGGATTTAAATGTGTTGCATACTCGTTCACCTGATAAGCCTGTTTTATCTCATCTTTTTTGTAGGTCTTTTCAATCACACCTACACCCTTTTCAAACACAATACAAAAAGCCTTGGAAAACGCTGTATCCAAGGTGTTTTGTAAGTTGTCAGGAACCTTCTCAGCCAATACTTGCGTTAGCTTAGAATCCGTCTTATGCTCGCGCTTTTCTAAAAACGCCAATTCCTGTTTATGTAATTTTGCTTTTTCCTTTTCCAAAGGAGTTTTTCGAGAAAACATACCGATACCTCATTAATTAAATGCATCTGAATCAAAGGTAATCACCGTATAATATGTACCTTCCCCCAACTCATTTAACGCACTTTCCAAAGCATTTTTGATTGCCTGTTCCTGTCCGCGAAGTTCTGAAGGTAACACCACATCGAATATCAAATTGGTATGTCCCTGTCCCGGAACCATACGAAAATCATGAATGGACAACCTTTCATCCTTCACCTTCAAAATAGACGTTACCATGTTTCTAAGTCGATCCATCACAGGATTGTTGGTCACAACCGGATCATAATGGATTACCAAATGGACGCCGTGATTCTCAAAGCACTCCCTTTCCATATCATCAATCAATTCATGACAAACAAGTGGGTCCTCATCCTTATCCATTTCCACATGAAGACTGGCAAATCGTTGTCCCGGTCCATAGTCATGCACCATCAAATCATGATACCCCAACACCATCGGCTGTTCGCTGATATAATCCACAATCTCAGCCTTCAACTCCGGATTGGTAGCTTCTCCAAGCAATGGTGAAATGGTTTCCCGCGCCATATTCATACCACTATAAAGAATGAAAATAGCCACTGCCAAACCCATATATCCATCCACGCATACAGAGGTGCCATACTCCACCAAAGCCGCAATCAATACCACGCTCGTGGCAACCACATCATTTCGGCTATCTGCCGCAGTGGCAATCAAGGTGGAGGAATTTATCATTTTCCCCAGTTTACGATTGAATAGCGCAAGCCACAATTTTACCAAAATGGACGCTAACAGCACAATCGCTGTAATCAGCGTAAACTCCACGGCTACAGGATGCTTAATTTTATCTACGGAGCTTCTTGCCAATTCAAATCCGATTACAATGATGATTTCGGATACCAGCAAACCGGACAAATATTCATAGCGTGCATGCCCAAAGGGATGGTCTTTATCCGCAGGCTTCTCCGCCAACTTAAAACCAAGCAATGTAATAATAGAACTTCCCGCGTCAGAAAAATTATTCAGTGCATCTGCTGTAATCGCCACAGAACCTGCAATGGTACCTGCGATAAACTTTCCCACTGCCAAAAGCAAATTACAAATAATCCCCACCATACCGGAAAACTTTCCAATGCTGGCTCGCACTTCTTTATTTTGATTATCTTCATGATTCTTCACAAACAACCGCAATAACATGTTTGTCATTCACATCACCCTTTTCTATGCCCGTATCGCCCAACGCATTTTTGTACTCTTGGCGCGAGGATTTCTTGCACATTCCTTCGCCGATGGTCGGATTACTTCCTTACAAACCTCACTGTAAATGCCTTCAGCTTCCAATTGCTTAAAGGAACGTTTTACCAGACGGTCTTCTCCCGAATGAAATGTCAAGATAGCCACTCTTCCCTGTGGTGCTAACACCTGTGGAAGCTTCTCCAAAAATGTATATAACACTTCAAACTCACTATTTACATCAATACGCAATGCCTGAAAGGTTCTTGCACAGGATTTCTTCACAGCCTCTTCCCGTTCCGCCTTTGGCACATATACCAAAGCCTGTTCAATCACCTGCCGCAAATGGGTGGTGGTCTCAATCTCTTTTCCCTTACGGAACCATTTCATAACGGTTTCCGCAATTTCCTCAGCATATGGTTCATCTGAATTCTCAACCAACATACCAACCAATTCTTCCTGCGACACTTCTTTCAGTCGTTCTGCTGCCGAAACACCTTTTTGTGGATTCATGCGCAAATCCAATGGACCTTCCACTTTATATGAGAATCCTCGTTCCGGATTGTCAATCTGCATGGAAGATACACCCAAATCAGCCAGCACAAAATCAAACTTCCTGCCCGTCTCCTTTACCACCAAATCCAAATCTGCAAAATTCTGTAATCGCACCGTTAAGATATCTTCGCCAAATCCCTGAGTCAAAAGTCGCTCCTTGGTTTTAGCCGATTCTATCGGGTCCACATCTAACGCGTAAATGTGACCTTGGCCGTTTAGACACTCCAACATAGCCTTTGTATGTCCGCCATACCCCAGTGTTGCGTCTAATCCCACCTGTCCCGGTTGAATCTTTAAGAAATCTAATATCTCATTCACGCAAATAGAAATATGCATGCCAGCGGGTGTTCCACCTTTGCTGATTACCTTTTCTATGGTATCAGCATATTTCTCAGGATTGTGTTCTTTATACTTTTCTTTGTAGCTCTTAGGATGCGTGCCGGAATAACGCACGCGTCTCTTGTGTTGCTTTTCTTGATTCTCCATAAAAACCAATCACCTTTAAATTATTATTGATTGTCTGCCCCCAAGCCTTCTTCCAACAACTGAAGCATAACTTCAACAATCTCAGGATCAAACTGTGTATTCTTTCCATCCTGTAACTCTTTCAAAATCGTCTCGCGGGACAATGCTTTTCTATAACAACGATCACTAGACATTGCATCATAGGTATCTGCCACACCGATGATTCTGGCAACCAGTGGAATGTCTTCGCCTGCAATACCTTCTCCATAACCGTTTCCATCATATCGCTCATGGTGATATTTCGCACCTTCTGCGATACCGTCTAACGCTGTAAAATCCTTTAATATCTCACCACCAATAGCTGGATGTGTCTGAATAATTGCACGTTCTTCATCTGTCAGCTTACCTGGCTTTGTTAAAATACTATCCGGTATACCAATCTTTCCAATGTCATGAAGCATCGCTAAATAGTAAATTCGCTCCTGCTCCTTTTCTGACAATCCGAGTTTCTTTGCAATTTCTCGAGAGTATTGTGCTACACGGATAGAATGTCCATTGGTGTATGTATCTTTCGCATCAATCGTTCTTGCAAATGTCTGCAAAGACTGTTCAATGATATCTTTATATTCATCCTGGAATTCCTGCATACGCGCCAACTTACGACGGTAAAACAAAAGAATCACGCCTGCCACGCAGAGCAGAATCAATACGCCAATTCCAACCCAGAATAACGTATATTCTGTGAGACGTTTATCCTTATGGATTGCAACCTGATAGACTTTTTGATTTTCCATATCCTTTGGATCATATATTCTAAATACAAAGGTATAATTTCCACCCGGCAGGTTTGTATAACTGACGCTTCCACTCGGATTTACTCCAAAAAGAATTTCCTCTTTATCAAAGTTCACTAATTGATAGCTCATTAACAAGGTTGATGTACCGGAATAGGACAACTCCGCAAAATTGAATGTGATACGATTCACATTATCGTCCAATTTTAACTCATTAGGATGTTCATAGGTCACATCATCCACTACCACACTATTCACAATCGCTTTCGGCTCTGAATTGTGTATATCTTCAAAGGCAAAAATACTCACACCATTTCTGGTTACCATGTATAATTTACCATCTTCACTGAGATAATTCCAAGTATTGGCATTCAAAGAACCCGTCAGACCATGCTGGAAACTATAACTAATCGTAGAGGCTGTCGCTCCGGAAAGCAATGCACCTTTATCTACCGAAAGAACACCTTTGTTTTGCAGAAGCCAAAGTTTTCCATCTCGATCATACATATCAAAGACACTGCCGGCTGCTTTATCCCAGTTCGTCAATTTGTGAAATGCATTATCCTTCCAATAATACAAACTACTGCCGGCACTCACAAAGAACCCATCATCATCTGCATTTGCAACAATACGCAAAATGACACCTTCTGAGAGCCCCTCGTTAAAACCATGATTCGTTATCTTTCCATCTTTGATAGCATAGACACCATCACCATCACTACCTGCATATAATGTACCATCTGCTGATTCGTACATACAGAGAATGGCCGGATTCACCAAACCATCATCTATATCAAAGGATTCTGTAATGATTCCATTTTTAATAATATTAACACCGGCTTGTGTACCTACTGCAATACGGCCATCTGATAATTCCAGCAACGTTCTTGTTCTGTCATTCAACAATCCCTGTTCTAATGTGTAGTTCTGCAATTCGTTTGTCGCAGGGTCATAGCAGTATACACCTGCATATGTAGCAAACCAAATTTGATTCTTAGAATCAGCCAGAATAAATCTGATACGCACGCCTTCTAATTCCGAGGTCAATTGATTATGAATCTGCTCCCATTTGTTATTACAGACAATCACCCCATCATCTGTACCAATATAATAATTGTTTCCAGACTTGCAAATGGTATTTAACGACAAATCCTCTAAGCCTGCCACCGCATTTGGTGTTGTAAAATAGCCCTTTGAATAGCGGATAACACCAGTACTGGATGATGCCAACCACAGATTCCCTTCATAATCCATAATAGAACAATTCACTGACGTAGCATTTTGTTCACTATCAAACTTTGTAACATTACCGTCTGCCCGCAACGTATAATGTCCTGTCAAACCACTTACCAAAACGTCGCCCGCCTTGGTGATGTCGATGCGATTGTGTGTAGTAACTGCACCCGTCGTATAGCATTTCATCGGTAATTTTGACATGTCCAAAGTCTCTTCCGAGATGTCAATTCTTGCCAATACATTTCCATTGGTTCCAAGGTATAGGTACTTATCATAACAAGCTAAAGAGTAGATTTCCTCCTCATCGAAAAATACATCTGACTCCATGATGGAATCTACCATTCCATCATGAATGACACCAATGCGACCAGAATCCAATGCCACCCACAATCTGTCATATCTATCTGCTTTCACATTATAAACCGTATTTCCATTTACAAAACGGTCTACTATCGGAAGCAATTGATTATCAGAAACGGCAGCAACACCAGAGTTGGATGCCACATAAATGGTGCCGTCACTGGTCTCCGTAAAATCACGAATACACAAAAAGGAAAAATCCTCCGGACTGGAAATCTCTGTAAATACATCATTTTCAAGACAGACCACACCTTGGTCATTTGTACCAATCCATAGCCGTCCTTTCGAATCTTCAAACAATGCACGTATAGAAGATGATGTGATTTGTCCTTCTAAGCTATAATTTCTAAATTTTGTACCATCATACCGAATCAATCCACCGTAGCTCCCTATCCAGATGTAACCATCCTGGGTTTGAATAATGGTGTTTGCCTCTCCGGTTGGAAGACCATTTCTATCGTTATAAACTGTAACTACATATCCATCGCCCTCACTCTCTGCCGCATTGGCATTCACGGGATACATACATAAAATTAATATAAGACATATAAACCATACATGTCGCTTCACACTGCTCATCTCAAATCTCCTCGTTTCACAAGCATTTTACAATATACCCATTATATCATTGAACACAAAAAATTCCTAGAACGAATCGCCTTCGTTCTAGGAATTTCAAACACGCATCTATACGATAAACTTATCCAACATGTCTCCTAATTCACTAACAATTTCTTCATTAATTTCACCGTTGGCACTAGCTGTCTGCATCTGGTTGCAAATGTCATCTGAAACTCCAGCCATATCTGATATACTAGCAGTTTCTTCTTCAATCACTTCTGTAATCTGACCAATATTTTCTTCAATAGCATCCATCTTTTGCGACAACTGTTCTGCCAAGGCATAAAACTGCTCATACTTCCTCATAAATCCCAGAATGTCATTATGATAGGACTGACCAATACCAACCATATCATCATAGTCACCGCTAATCTCTGTTTTCACAAAATCTACCATCTTTTTCGAAATATCCACCAAATCATTTACCGTATCCACCGTAAACTGATTGATAGCTTCAATTTCTTTAGCTGTATGTGCCGTAGCATCAGCAAGGCTACCTACCTCCGTTGCAACAACAGCAAAGCCCTTGCCTTCTTCGCCTGCTCTTGCAGCTTCAATACTGGCATTTAACGCAAGCATTCTGGTCTGGTCTGAAATCGCAAGAATATCCTTAGTCAAATCCACAATCTTAGATATCTGCGCAGATTCCTCAATTTTTTCTGCCAAAGCATCAGAAATGCCATCCATCACTTCATGCATACGCGCCTTCGATGCTTGACATGTATTCCTTGCTTCATCTGCAGTTACACTGACTTCACCTGCATAATCTGCACCAGCCTTCGTCTCCTCGTATAACTGTTCTGACATAGTTTTTACGGAAACAGCAACTTCTTTTATCTCAATAATTGCGTCATTCGTTGCTTGCATAGTATCTGTTAATTCATTTAGAGAAGATGAAATCCTATTTAATCCCTCTGTGGCATCTTGTAATCCTTGATTTGTCTGACTAGTAGACATCTCTAATTTCTCACCACTATCTTTCACAGACAACATCATATTTCTCAACTTCTCCATGAAGGAATTAAAACTATTGGCGACATTCTCAATTTCATCACCACTACGAATAGAAATTTCCTGCGTCAAATCACCTTCACTACCTGCTAACTCCTCCATTTTTTTATTGATTGCCAACACATTGCGAGACATAAGGTGTCCAATAATCATGGACACCAAAAGCGCAAACACAACACAAAGCAACTCAGCATATAACAGCGTTTTCATCATATGATTCACTTTTTCATCAATGCTGTCCACCGTGCAATCCACACCTACAATAGCTACGACTTCACCACTATCATTGACTATAGGTGCAAAAGCACTATAGAAGCTTCCCCATTCATCGGTAGTCACCTCATCATCCATAGATGCCTCGCCACCAAAAGCAATATCAATCTTGTCATAAGTCTCATACACCTCACCTATGGCAGCTCCCTCTTCTGTATCAGCATCTACCACAAACTGAACTTCATCATCTACCTGCCGCATGGTGTAGATATATGCCACATCCTCATCAATCAAAAATGTCTGAAGCTGTGCCAAAATATCCTGATAGGCCTCTGATTCTTCTTCCCCCACCTGAATGCCAGCAATCTGGTCTCCATCCACAATGGCAGCAGCCGTCTGTGCCACTGACATTGTCTGTGAACGACTGACATTCAACAAATAATCTTTCATATAACGAATACTAATTACACTTATCAGCAAACTGGCAATCAAAGCAATCACCATAGTTGTGATTGTAATTTTTCCACTAAGTTTAATTCTTCGCACCTTACTTCGCATTCATATACCCCCAATATAATTAGATAACATGATTACACACACCAATTTCTATAAAAAGCATATACAGCTATTCTTCCGCTTGTGTTCTAAGTTCTATCATTCGCTGATAATACTCTGGATGCTGTTCCTTTAAATGTTCTTCAATCTCTTGTCTATGACGTTTTAATAATTCTAACGCTTCCGGACTCAAATTGCTAATCTTTGATTCAATAATTCGACGTCTCTGCTCAATTCGCTGTTCAATCTCATCCACATCATCGAAGCCCTGTTCTTCTAATTCAGTCAGATGCATCTCCAAACGCTCTAACAACTCATCTTCATCAAACAGACCCATGCGTCCCCAAGAAGACTCCTGTTCTGCCTCCACAAGCTGTTCCATACTATGGTCTTTGGTATGCACTAATTTGTCTGCAACCTTAGCTGCCAACTGTTCCATCTTCTCTTCAGCATTTTCACCAAATGCCCATTCGAACTCAGCCAACCGTTCATTGACTTCCACATATTCATAGGTTTCATTGCCATCCACACCTGACAAAGGATATGGTTTCGATACTCCAGCCGCACGCAATGCCAAGGAGATAGTACGTCTTACTACACCATCTTCAATTAGACTTCCTGCACCATGTAGCCTCAACTGGTCATTCACCGCCCCCACATGCTCAGTAATATAAAAATGAATGCCTCGTTTGCGCAAGTTCTGATTTATAATAACCAAACGCTCTGCCGCCGTCATATCCACACTACCAATGCCTCTGGCATCAATAATTACTTGCTTAATATCTGGTGTTATAGCATTTTCGATATCCTGTTGAAATGTATTGATATTAGCAAAAAACAAATTGCCACTAAATCGGTAAATCACTGTGTTTTGAATTGGTTTTGCATTTTTATTTCGCTTTAGGGTATAAAAATCCTCATGTCCAGGAATAACACCCAAAAACGCCTTCGGTGGAATGACTGCCCTAATAATTACCGCTACAAAGGACAGCATCACACCAATGATTACACCGTAAATGGTTCCCAGTAACAGCACGCCTAAAAATGCTGCCACATAATTGATGAACTCTTTCTTGTCTGAACGCCACGCCACACGTGCCACGTCAAAATCCACAATACCTATCAATGCTGCAATCACAATGCCTGTTAACAAAGGCACAGGAAGATAAGATAACAATTCCGTACCAAACAACAAAACCAACACCATCGTGATGGCTGCAACAATTGACATCACCTGAGACTTGCCACCATATTGGTCACTCAGTCCTGTTCTGGAAACGCTACCGTTAATCGGACAACAGCCCATAAATGCACCGCTCAAATTACTAATTGCATATGCTAAAATCTCACGGTTATTGTTAATGCGATAATTATCCCGCAATGCATAGCGATTTGCAGTCAATAAAGTCTGTGCAACAATTACCAACGCAATCGTAAAGGACAACATCACGATATCCACACTATATTTAAAAAGCCAATAAACCTGAGGGAATACAATAGACGGTAACCCGGCTTCCACATTGGGCAACAATGCAACTCCATACTGGTCAAGGTTACACCACACACTCAAGCACACGCCAACAATCATCAATACAACCGACATTGGAAACTTTGGAAACCATTTCTTCGCCAACAAAATGATAATCACTGTTCCGATACCAATCACTGCTGACAGACCGTGAAACTTTGATGTCTGTTCGATTATATTCATCAATAGTACCACCAATTCTCCGGTTCCTGCACTACCGCCAAACAATTTTGGAAGTTGCATCAGAATAATCGTACATCCAATACCGGATATAAAACCACTCATCACAGGCTTTGAAATATAATCCACCAGTTTTCCAGCCTTAATAAAATGAAAAATCAATAACCAAACGGAAGTCGCCAATGTAATAATCGGGACGATTTCCATGGCAGCTGGCGTTCCTGCCATAATACCAAAACCCGAAAGTGCACCGCCTACCAAAGCAGCCGGGGTCGCATCCACGCCAAATATCAATTGTGGCGATGTGGTGAATAGACAGTATAACAACACAGGCAACACAGACCCATATAATCCATACACTGCAGGCAATCCAGCAACCTGTGCATACCCCATGGAAATTGGAATAGACACCAGTGCAATGACCACGCCTGATAAAATATCCTTCGCTATATTATCTTTTCGAAATTGTACAAATCTTTTGTTATGAATTGTTTTCTTCTCCTATCACAATCACATTCTGTTTAATCAATTTAATCAGACACTCAATTACGCCCGGATCAAATTGTTTACCTTTATTCTTTATCAATTCCTCCATGATTACTTCTTTTGAAAGACGAGGACGATAACATCTATTACTATTCATGGCGTCTAAAGAATCAGCCACACAGATGATTCTGGCAATTAAAGGAATGTCTTCTCCTGACAACTGCTGCGGATAACCAGTTCCATCATATCGCTCGTGATGGTACAATGCGCCTAAATTAATACCCTCAATGGAATTAAAATCACGAAGCATCTTATCACCATACACAGTATGACTTTTAATCACTTCATATTCTTCGTCTGTTAATCTGCTTGGCTTCTGCAAAATAGTAACCGGAACGGAAATCTTTCCACAGTCATGCATCAGAGCCACATAGTATATTCGATTACACTCTAACTCTGAATACCCCATCTCTTTTGCCAAGGCATAAGAAATCTTTGCCACGCGCTCAGAATGTCCCTTTGTATGCGGATCCTTTGCCTCAATAAAATTAATGAATGTACTAATGGATTGTTCAATAATCATGGCATCATGCTTTTGCTGTGCCAGTAATTTTCGAATTCTAAAATGTGAAATCACGAATGCAATTAACAGGATAAACCAAATCAAATCCAGACACATCAACAAGATAAATACCGGCATCTGAAAAACACTACGATGCACATGATAGTTGATTGTTGCCTCTGCAAAATCGGTTACATAATCCAATCCTTGGTTTGGAATATACATGATAAATCCTACCAACGCAGAGCTATTTGTTTCACCTGAACCATCATCCGGTTCCAACGGAAATTCACTATATGCTTTACTCGGATGATATACTATGTAATCTCCTTGGTTCAAGGTAAGCATCGGACCTGTATGATCAAAATAATGATCCAAAATAATATCTTTGTCATTGTATTCCTTTAAATTTAATTCCTGAGCAATCTCATCTGTACCACGAAATTGATGCAACTCCATGGTTCCATTCCATGCATTATTCAACCACATCAATTCTGGAATATGTAGTTCCATCGTCCAATCGGTAATCATTGCATTTGAAGTATTGGTCAAAGTCAATTCATAAATCGTACCAACACTTGGTCCGTGTTCTTCGTTTCCTACATCATCCAAAATAGGATCCTTTAACCAAGCCCCTGAGTCTCCACCTCTCGGTTTAATCACTGCAGTAAAATCTGAAAAAACGTACTGCTCTCCGTCAAAAACATCCTTAGAAAATGTCACACTCTGCATCTGCCGGTTCTCATGTTGCACTGAAAAATATACCACCACAAGTAATAAACTTGTAATCACCAACGCCAAAGCTAACAATATAAAAGGCATTTTCTGTTTATTGATTTGTTTCATCATTCTCCCCTCCGAATTCGCAAGTCAATATTCAACATGTGTCAATTATACCATGTAGCATATGCTTATGAATAGTCCATTTTACAACTATTCTTTAAAATCACGATAATACTGTCTGGAGTCCTCATAATAAATATGTTCATAATCCACTCCATAGCCATCAGGGTCTAATAACAGATCCCAATATGCATCTATATCACTTCTCGTCATGGAGGAATACAAGTCATCATTTAGCACAATAAAAGTCAACCAATAATCATGCTCCCGACTTTGCAGTTCTTTCTCAACCTCTGCTATCCGACTTTCTATGTCCTCTGTCGTCCATCCATCCTGATAACAGATATAAACCGCAACTTCTAAGGTGTATTTGTCATAGCCATTTAAGACATCCTCAAACGTAGCATTTCCATCATATTCATCAGGTAGCCATTCATTGTAGTATGTATTGTACACCTTAACCTCTGGAAATACTTCCTGACACACATCCTTCACGTATGCCTCTTCATCCTCACGAACCATATAATGAAAATACGTGTCGCCATAGGTCTTCGTCTCCGGGTCCCAGGCTACCTTGATAAATAAGCCTTCCTGTTCCATTTCCTTCGTATAGCACCATGTATATTCATCTGAACCATGGTACTCAACATCAATATTGTATTTTTCTTCTACGAATTTCATAGCATCTTTATCGCTTCTCGACTTCCCGAAACAACCGGTACAAAGGATACCTGCCAAAAACAAACTCGTAAATGCACACAATTGTTTTCTTTTCATTTATGATACTCCAATCACTTTAATGCTATTAGCTCTCTCCACAACTAACACACGAAGACTAGTGCCATTCGGTCCCATCTTTGATTTTTTCACCGCAGAACCAGCTAATGTATCTACCGCATAATCCCCTTTAATATAATCATAATAGATTACATTATATTGACCTTTATTGTATGGCGTGGTGTTATAAATTATGGCGCTAATTTCGCAAACCTTTCTCCATGGTGCCACCCTAAGAAAATCACGCAGTATAAATACTACAATGAAAACAAAAATAATCGAAGTCGCTATCAAAAACGTCTTCCAGTCCACACAAATACCCTCACTAAACAATTTAAAAATACTAGCAAGCAAAATGACGACATAAATCAACAATCCATACCCAAGGCTCTTAAATGCTTGTTGCCATCTCCTTTTTCCTACTACCTCTTGCCTATATACAGCATTCTGCAATTTATGTTGAACATCCGTAGGAAATTTATAAATCATATCCTTTGTTTTATTCAAATCCGCTTTATGTACCACTAAAATAATAATCGATGGAATGGCTATTACACATAGCATTAACCCAATCACAAAAAACAAAGTATAATCCTGATTCATCAAACACACACTCCTTCGTAACAGAATAACATCGCATCCTACTTTACTTTTATTTTCTTCACCGCACTCCATTTAGACAAGGTTGTTCCATAGGTATACACACGAATACGAACATAATAGGTCTTTCCTTTGGTCAGTCCCTTAATGGTCGTACTAGTCTTATCAGTAACATTATCCTGCACACTATAAGTAGAATCAGTGGTATTAGTCATTTTACCCACTGCATCTGAAAAATTCTTCTTAGTAGAACATTGCACCTCATACTGCACCGGTTTAAACATCGGAGCACTCACTTTTTTCCATTTCAGTTTTATCTTATTACCAGAAGTGGTTATACTGGTAATTTTCGTACTCTTGCTTCTTGACTGCGTGCAAACCATGGTAATACTTTTCTTTGTTTTCGGAATGTATTTATAGGTCTTTTTTCCCAGTTTGCCATTTGTCTTTTTCACATATGTAAGACCAGAGTCAATCGTTAATTTCTGTGGCGCGTTCTTCGGTGTCTTAATCGTCTTCAAACTGGCACATCTGGTAAAAAGTCCATCGTCATATTGTCCTATAACCACCTTGGACATATCAAAACTACTTAAATCCAAAGATGTCAGACTGTAATTACAACAAAACAATCCTGCCATGGAAGTAACCTGTGACGTATTCCAGCCTTTTACGTTGATAGACCTTAAACTATAACATCTACCAAACATTTCCCACATGGTTGTCACCTTTGAGGTGTCCCATTTGTGCAAATCCAAGGAATCCAACTTTTCACATTTGTAGAACATGGACTCCATCATGGTTACGTTCGACACATCCCAATCTTCCACATCAATCTTGTATAAGCACTGACAGTGGTCAAACACAGAAGTCATCACTGTCACCTTGGAGGTATTCCATTTACTGACATCCAGACTGGATAATTTCTCACAACCTCCAAACATATTGAACATATTTGTTACATTTGAAATGTCCCAATCCGACACATTTAGTTTCGTAAGACTTTTACATTGACTAAACATCCACGCAGTCGATGTAGCCTGGGACATATCTAATGCCTCAACATTCACAGACTTTAGTTTTTTCAATTTGCAAAACAGGAAACCACCCTCTGCAAGGATACCATCCTCAAAAGTCAATTTTTCTAATGTATCCTTTGTTCCGTCCCAAATACTTTTGTTGTTCTCCAAAAGTTTCGTGCGATATGTCACACCTTCAATCACGGCAGTTGCCGGTATATAAAGGGACTTTGCCGTTCCTGTATACTCCTGAATTAGAATATAATTTTCAACATTGTCGGCACTCGCTGGCACCAACGTATAGTTATATTCCAAATACCAATCACCAGACGTAGCAAATGCTTTTTTATCAGCCATTTGCAAAGTAACGCCTATCATTAAAAACAATGTCACACACCAGATTATTTGTTTCAAATACTTTCTCATGCACATCCCCCCTTCTTCATTATTTATGCACGTTTTCGTTATCCATCATAATTTTACCATCCTTCCAAATATTTCCTCTGTAGGCTGCATCAAATTTAGAATACATAATTTTCTGAGAATTATATAGGCTATAGTAGCCAGACAGCATATAACTAACAGCAACACCAATCAATATATAGTTGATTCCTTCCATACCAAAGATTTCAAAGCCGAGTAAAACGGATGTGATTGGACTGTTGGTAACACCACAAAAAATAGCAATCATACCAACTGCCGCACACAGGGATGGTGAAATACCAAACAGATGACCAAGCAAACAACCAAATGTAGCTCCAACAAAGAAAGAAGGTACGATTTCTCCACCTTTAAAACCAACTCCCAGCGTAATGGCAGTCAGTAATATCTTTAAAATAAACGCCTCTCCATTGACTTCACCATGTACGGCACGTTCAATGACCTCCATGCCAGCTCCCATATAGTCTGTAGAACCAGTTAGCAATTGTATCACTGCAATCACAATACCAAACACAAATATTCTCAAATATGCATTTGGTATCCACCTTTTTGTATATTTTGACGCGGTGTGCATAGCAATACAAAACAGAATACTAAGTGCCGCACAGAGAATCGATACCAATATAATGCCACCCGCTCTTGCCAGCGTAAATTCCGGCACAAAGGCAATGGTCATGGTTTCACTTCCTACTCCAAAAAACTGTGCAATTTCTATGGCTATCAAACTGGAAACAACACAAGGAACCAATGCTGAATAATACATGATGCCTACGCTGACTACTTCCATAGAAAAGAACGTAGCTGCAATCGGTGTGCCGAATAGTGCAGCAAAACAAGCACTCATTCCACACATCACCGCCACATGCATGTCCTTTTCATTTAAGCGGAATAACTTGCCGATACCATTACCCACACTTCCACCCATTTGCAGGGCTGCTCCTTCTCTGCCTGCAGAACCACCAAACAAATGCGTAATTAAACTACTGACAAAAATCAACGGTGCTGTTCTAAATCTCAGTTTTTCCTCGGAACGCACTGCTGCAATGACACTGTTGGTACCATGGTCATCCGCTCTACCCGCTGCACGATAAAAATACACAATAGCCAAACCGCCAAGGGGCAATCCTAAAACAATCAAGGGATTCGCATTTCGAAAATCTGTAACCCAATGCAACCCATGATAAAATGCAGTACCAACCAAGCCCATAGCCACACCGATAATGCCAGAAATCAAAACCCACTTCAAAAAGCCCAGGAACCTAATACTATGCTTTTTAATTTCTCCATAAAAGATATCCGATTTGTCTTGCATTCACACTTCTCCTTATAAATCTATAGTTTCCTCCATTTTTAATTCAAACAACCTGTTCCAATTTATTCAATATATCCTGATATAGTTTCATCATATCTTCGTGCATATCATGAATATCATCCACTGCATTTTGATCAGTCGCAAACTGTAAACGCTCTGCATATTCCGCCAATTCATCAAATCCTAAGGTTCTGGATGAACTCTTTAAGGTATGAACCTCTATTGCATACTGGTGCCAATCTGTATGTTCATAAGCCGTTGCAATTCGCTCATATCTTCCATTTTCAGCATAATCCTTCATAAATTCCATATATACTTCTTCACTGTTTGCACAATAAAGGAGTCCCTTTTCCAAATTCACATCTGGTATGAACACTTTCAGTTTTTGCAAAGGAGTTTTTGCGTTTTCATATGTGTTATCATCGGTCTCTTGTGATACTGCAAGGATATCTGAAGACTCTGTGACTTGCACTTTCTCATCATCAGATGCAATAATTCTCTTACTTTCAGGTAAATACTCCTTTATCAGCTTGTCCAGTTTTTCAGACACAATAGGCTTAGACAGATAATCGGTAAATCCCTTTTTCAGATACATTTCCTTCATACCAATCAGTGCATTTGCAGTCAGCATGATTACTGTCGTATTTTGATTTAAGTTCTTTGGATTTTCCTTCAACTTACCAAGTGTTTCGATACCATCCATTTCCGGCATCATGTGGACCATAAAAATAATATCATATCGTTTCTTCTCGGTAAGTTCCAAACATTCTTCTCCGCTTTGCGCAGTATCCACCTGCATTTTGTACCCCTTAATCAAATTAACAAATACATTCAAATTAGCTGAAACATCATCTACCACCAGAATCTTTGCCTGTGGTGCAGTAAAATCAAAGTTTTGCTTGTAGGTATTTTTGCTTGTAGGTGCAGAACCAATATCAATTTTACCCACAGCGGTAGAATCTAAGACATGTTGTGGAATACATATTGTAAATGTAGAACCTTTTCCATATTCACTTTCAACTGATATATCACCATTCATCAAATCCACGAAACTTTTTACAATATTCAATCCCAAACCGGTACCTTCTACATTGCGATTGTTCTGTAAATCAAATCTCTCAAATTTCTCATATAGTCTGTCCAAATTTTCTTTCGCAATACCAATTCCGGTATCCTCTACAACAATTTTAAGGAACCACTGCTCCTTCTGTTGTTCTCCCAATATGCGAAAATAGATATTTCCTTCATTCGTATACTTCGCAGCATTAGTAAGCAAATTTAAAACAACTTGTCTAATATGAGATACATCTCCATAAAGCAAATTCGGATTGTTTTCGTCACACTCGATATGGAGCGACAATCCTTTTTCCTTTACCTTCTCAATAATCATGTTATAACAATCCACAACCAAAGAGGACAATTCATATTTGGTCTCTACGATTTCCATCTTTCCCGATTCAATCTTAGAAATATCTAATACATCATTTATAATGGTTAAAAGAGACTGAGAAGCAGAACGAATGGCATGAGAATATTCAATCACATTCTCATCCTCCGACTCTCTCAACACCATTTCGTTCATACCAATAATTGCGTTAATCGGCGTTCTGATTTCATGCGACATGTTAGATAAAAAATCATTTTTTGCTTCATTTGCCTTTTGAAGATTCCCCAACATTTCCTCTTCTTTTGTTAAATCATACACGAAAACTACAATACAAAATGCTGTATTCTTTTTATCCCGACCTACCGTAAACTGAAGTGCACAACTCTTGTTATCCTTAATTGTGCGCAGTTTGATTTCATCCATTTTCCCCGCAAGCACATCGTCTAAGCATTGTTCCGCCTGTTCTACTGAAATATCAAACAAGTCAGCCAATCCGATATCTGCATTTTCTGCAATGGCAAAGAACTGATTGGCAGATTCATTACCTATGTAGTATCTCTTTGCCATGTCGAACACCAAAATGTTCACGTTCGTTCCTTGATAAACGTAATCACTGATATTTTGTAAGGTGATTGTAAGGGCGTTGTTATGTACACAGTTGTACCAGGTAATCAGATATGAAACCATTACGCCATAACAGGTTGATGGAAAATAAGGAATTCCAAACACCGTTAAAATCGTATCTGGGATCATAGAAACTAACAGACATAGATGTGCACACACCATCACAAGCACCAGTTTTCGGTTCTGAGTAGTCTTACGGCTAAACAACCACGTAAACCCAACTAGGAATAACATTAATATCGCAACTGCTAAAAAGACTTTATGATAAGTGCTTGCAAAAGAAGTCTCCGTCGTAAAGGACGTACGACCATCAATCTGCACGAAATGATGACAATCCAGGGAAGAAAACAGCACTACATCCCAAAATGCCAGTATCAGATATACACCAACAAAAATTCGTATATATAACTTTTTGAAATGAATCAACTTCGCAATCAGAATCATTAAACAAAGCAGATATCCCACAATCGCAACCAAACCTAAAGCACGGGTCCAAAAAATGCTGTTCATGTCAGAATACATACCCATCAAGCCAAAACCATAGCACCACAAGGCCGCAAAAAATCCAGATATCAAAAGATAACTACGAATGATACCTGCCTTTTTTTCTTTCACATAGAAAGAATAACCTGATAAAATTGCGATAGTGCCTAGTATTAGTAAACTGGCATTAATCAATTGTCCCATTAAAACTCTCCTCTATAACAATTCCGATATACGTTTCATTCAACACTAACAGAATAATTATACCATTTATAAACATCTACTACAATTCATTCAATGTTAAAGTTGACGTTTCTGTATCCCAACTCCAACCGCCTTGTAAATCGGTAGTATCCTCTTGAACTAATTGAGAACCACCACCTGGTACATCCTTGATATAAAGCGCTGTTGCCTCTGCTGCGTATACCTTCATCTTTCCCGGCATCACCGGAACCATAGAAAACATAAGAGCCAGCGTCATCACAATTGATAACCAATGATGTATTTTTCGTGTTGTTTTCCTTTTCATACTTTATACCTCCTGTTACATATATTCATGTTTTTTGACCACACTTGAGGACATTATAGCTTATGACTAATAAAAAGTCCCCACACTTATGGGCAAAAATGGGTAGGTATAGTAGCATTTTCTAAAATTATCAATGCCAATCATTAACATCAAATGATTGACAGTTTCATTCACAGCATCTACACAAATACTTTTTCATTTGCATGGGCATAATAAATGCACTTAGGATGATAACTCATCACCAGTTCCCAATCAGCTTCCAATCTGGCATTTTCCTCGTAAGCCCCCAAATATTCAATCGGTTCTAAATCCCCCACAATACATACACCATCGTCCAATACCAACGATATGCTATCCTCACTATGACTGTTTGTAGATATGATTTCGCCCTCGATGCCGATTGCCTTCAGGAATCCTCTGCTCTCATTACAGCTAATCACGATTGCATCTTCTTCATTTATCGGCTCACATTTTAATCGCTCATCTCTGCCAAAGATTTCATCGGAATAATGAATGTGTGAACACTGTGTATCAACCACAAGAAGCTTCACACCTTGCTTCATCAATTCACTCACTAAACCAATGTGGTCCGGATGATAATGTGTAGCTAAAACATAAGAAATGTCACTTAGTCTTATATTATGCTTTTTGATAGCTCCATAAAATGCCGGCATTGTTCCTGCATAATCGGTATCAATCAATACATTACCATTTGTCCCATGAATTAAAAAAGTATTAGTATTGCCATATCTTAATTTACTTACCATATATCTTCACCATCAAATTGCAATTAAGTGTTTCTAAGCAAAAAATATATCTTCATATCAAACTATCAAATATACTTCTCTATCACACTCTGCTCCACAACCTTTTTCCCAAGCAACGTCATAGCTTGCTTCGGGCAATTATTAATACACCTATAACACATAGTACACTGGTTATTTTGTATCACTTTCTTATCGACAATCTTGATGTTATTCATCGGACATAACTTTTCACACACGCCACATCCTGCGCACTTATCCGTATCCACTCGAAGCTTATCAGAATAGTTCTTTGTCTTATGCCCAAAATACAATCTTTGTCCAAAGAAGCCAGCCATGCGATATAATACACCAATTCCCTCCTGGGTTGGTTTCCCTGATTTCAAAAGTTGAACCGACTTGCTAATCTTTTGCTCCGCTTTCTTCACAAGCTCCTTGTTCTTTTCCAATGGACGCTTCAACACTTTTTCATCGCCTATACTATCCGGCATTTTCAAATGCAATCCACCTATTATTTCTGCTCCATACTGCTGTAAAAGTCGCCCAAGAATTCCTGCTCCATCACCACTAAACAATCCCATTGTGGCGATAACAAAAACCTTCTTATTCCCCCAAAGCTCTTTATTCTCAATTATAAAATCACGCATTATTTTCGGAACGGTACTGTATTGCACAGGATATGCAAATACAAGCATTTCCTCATTTCTCACAGCCTCAATAACGTTACCGTCCTCTATAGAAAATGCTTTAGCCGCTTTATCATATTCATTGCAAAAGAATTCCACTGCGTATTGGGAATTGCCTGTTCCGCTAAAATACACTCCTACCATTCGGTTCTTACCCTTTCATTCCCTTAATCATTTTAGCACAATTTTCATATTATGATACTTAGCAACAGTCTCATCAAACCCAACAGATTTATAAAGAGAATATCCATCCTCTGTTGCTTTTAATTCAATAACGTTCACACCTTCTGCTTTGGCGTCTTCCAACATCATAGTCATTAGTTTCTTTGCACAACCTTTCTTCCTATACTCCGGCTTCGTATAAACATTTAAAACAGTTCCAGTCTTCCCGGTAATAAATGGCGGACTCATAGGCTTTTCCACTATCAACAAAAATGCACATGAAACAATATCTATCTCGTCCCTTGCAACATAAGCTATCAAATCTTTGTTTAGGTGTTTTTCATAATAACTTGGCAATGATGAACTTATCAATTCCAAATCTGCATCTGTAATTTCCCCTAAATCTTCTTGCAGATATGCTATTCGCAATTCAGTTAGCATATTGATATCTTTGTTGGTTGCCTTTTCGAATACCATAGTTTCCTCCACACGTTTCAAAGCTGAAACAATTATATCATCTCCAAAATGTTACTACAACAAAAAAGCCCGGAAGAGTGCAAGCACTCTGAGGTGACCCCAAAAAGTTAGACTTTTAAGCGTAGCAGTTTTATTGGCTGCTACGCTATTTTTATGCAGCCAAGGCAGAGAGCCTGTATTCCACAGGACTCATCCATCCAAGTTTCTCTTTAATACGTTTTTCATTGTAATACAAAATGTATTTTTCAATAGCCTCTTTCAGTTCATCAAAACTGTAGTATGTAATTCCGTAATACATCTCTTGTTTTAAAAGTCCAAAGAAATTTTCCATAACAGAATTATCATAGCAATTACCTTTTCGAGACATACTCTGAAAGATTTTATTTTCTTTTAATTTACACGAGTACGCAGGCATTTGATACGCCCATCCTCTGTCGGAATGAAAAGTTCTTCTATAAGGACAGTCAGAAGTGATTTCGATAGCCTTCTTTTGTGCAGATAATACACTTACCGCAGATGGTGTTTTACTAATCCCATAACTTAATATTTCACCGTTAAACATATCTAGGAATGGATCCAGATATAGTTTCTTAATTATCATACGTCCTTTTTCATCAATCTCATAATACTTAAATTCTGTAGTATCAGTAGTAATTATCTGATGTGGAATGGTAGTATGAAATCGTCTATGAATTCTATTTGGTGCAATTCTTCCGATATTCCCTTTATAAGAATTATAACGTCGACTCTTGCGTGTGTATGATGTTACTTGTAATCCGAGTTTTTGCATAATTCTTTGAACTTTCTTTTTGTTTACATTGATTCCTTCTTTTCGAAGAATAGCCTGCATTCGGCGATATCCAAAATTCTTGTGTTCATTATGTATAGCAAGAATCTTTTCTTCTAACTCCTTATTGGGGTTGACTCTATCAAAGCGTTTTTGCCAATACATATATGTCGCCTTAGGAAAACCAACTACTGCGAGAATATCTTTCAGTTTGAATTCTCCTCGGAGGCTGTGGATGACTCTCGCTGTCTTTTCAGAAGAGCTTCCTCCTCTAAACGCAGTCTCCTCAGTTCTTTTAAATATGCATTCTCTATTCTGAGTTTCAACAATTCATCTTCTAGCTGTTTGATGTGTTCTGCACTGGTATCTACCGGTGTTACATCTGTGGCTTGCGTTGCCGTTTTACTTACTTTTTTTGAATCCAATGATTTCTTCCGACCTTTCTTTTTAGGTCTCAAGGCATCAGGTCCGGCGATTCTAAAATCATTTACCCATTTAACAATCATCGCGTAATTATTAATACCTTGCGATATTGCCAATTCCTGATACGAGACTTCACTTGATAAATACAATTCTACTACATGAAGTTTAAATTCAAAAGAATAGTTTTTCTTTTCTCTGGAACGCTTTAATCCATCCTCCCCAAGTTCGATATAGTTCTTTATCCAATTTCGGATCATCTTACCTTGTGGAAGATTATATTTTTTTGCCAAAAAATCAGAGCCACCACCTCCAGATAAATATTCAAGAACTATTTGTTTTTTGAATTCAAATGAATATTTTGCCATGAAAAAACCGACCTCCCAATCGTTAGATTTTTGGTCTAACTTTTGGGGGTCGGTTCACTCTCCGGACTTAATATTTTATATATCGTTTGCCTTCACGGTCCGATTTTGCTTATTCAGAAACTTAATTGTTACGGTTTTGCCGTTGTATCATACCTCAAATGTTCTTAGATGGAAAACAGGAATGGAAGAGTAGGGAGTGTGATACGAATTGTTTTTATCTAATGATCAATATCCTGTCTATTGACAATTTTCAAATAGTTTCTCTTCAAATCATTAACTGATCCAAAGAATATCTGCTCCGATTTAGAAAACGAATGGTTCTGTATTTTTAGCTTCAACAGTTCAAAAGTGCATATCATATCAGCCACCTGAAACAATCTGTAATCCGATGGTTTTACTTTTCGAAACTCTACTCTTGGCAGAAATGCATTAAACAAGGTCGACAATATTTTGTTCAACTCTACTTGTCCATTATCATAGTATATTTTAACCAAATCGAAGGAAAGCAAGAAATCATAGTGTTCCCTAATAAAAATAGATATTTGCTTTGAAAGTTTACCCGTTGCCTCAACAATATCCTCGATATGCTTTTTCTCGATATAGAAAGATTTATATTTTACACCACTCTGTCTCATAAATGTAACCATTTTATTAAATATCTTTCTACGTTCCAAATAATCCATCTGAGAATATTCTTCCTCTTTTCGAATAATTGGTCCCGTATGTATACAATGATTCTCTAATCCTAGAAGTGATAGTTCTCTATTTAAATATTCCATTGGCTCTTGAATTGACGCATCTTGTTCATGAAATACCATGGTAACTATATACCAAGGAGAATGGTAATCATATTCACCAAAATCCCCGGATTCATCTATAAAAATACTTAGTTCTTTCATATAACGCCTTCTTACTTTAAATTTTGTATAAAAAATGGCGGGTATACACCCGCCAATAATGGGGAACCTCCCCATCCGCTGATGGACCCGGGTCTTTCGACCAGCCCAAACTGTAACGCATTACAGTTTTATTCTATGTACATCATATCATTTTTATACACAATTTTCAAGTCCATTGCTCTAAGGATTTCAATCACTAATGATAGAAGGCAAAACAGCCTCTTTGTTACCTCTTCCTTAAAGAGACATATTCTTTACCTCAGATAACAAAACTTTTTTAACTTCCTCGTCATAAAATAAGTCCAAGGCAGTATCAGAGACCATAAAAACTTTATCAAATAGTTTAGAGTGACAAATTTCCTCTTCTACCAAAGCCTCTCTCAATAATAAATCTCTTCCACTATATATTTTTTTAAGATTTTTAAGTATCTTATCTTTATTGCTAGGCATTAGAAATATTGTAGTAATATTTTGTGGATATTTGTCCTTTATCCTTAATGCTAAACGCGACAGACCATGTGTTATCAACCTACCACTCCCTGGAGATTCATAAGAATACCCATAATAATTACTCAAACAATAATCCCATTCTCTTATTTTATTTGCCTGTATTTTAGATTGAAATTCTGTTTTTGATAAAAAGAAATAATCTTTCCCGTCTACCTCATCACTTCTTATCGTTCTCGTCGTATATGGTATTACAAACTTTAAATCATATAATTTACAGGCTTGAAATATAAAAGGATTTTTTCCTACCGTAGAAGGTCCTGAAATAATAATCATAATCTACATCTCCCCTCAACAAGATCAAACAATGTAATCTGTCTCTGAAAAGAATCTTTTGATAATTCTTCAATAAGTTGAACTATACTTTTTCTCATATAATCATATTGAGCATATTCATACATATTCATTTCCGCCAGCGTTTTATCTGCCCCTTCTGGAACAAATAACAAATGAAAAAAATATGGATAAGTCCCGTACTTTGGCACAATTACCTCTGTTTTTTTATAAGCGATTGTTCCAGCAATTTCACCACGCCCATAATAATATTTATTGGCTTTTACATATGCGCCTGTTTGAGATACAAATTTAGCTTTTCTTTTATTAGTATTCCCCATTATTTCTAAAAATCCATCTAATCCCATCTGTCTTAGCCATCTCTTTGTATCAAGACCGGGAAGTTCCCAATTTTTACCATTTCTATTAAAAAATTCAACAAATAACATCGTATCTTCTATTGTATATGGTACTGTATTTATAAAACGAGAGACCGATTTCAGCGGTAAACTCACTAACTTTCGTTCTTCCTCCAATTCTGGTTTCTCAATTTGAGGCTCCGTTAATTCAATGGGCGGAGTAACAAAACTTACATCTATATTATAATTATTGAAAATAAATTTAACTATTTCTTTCTTCTTTCCATTTGACGATGAAAAATATATTACTGGTAATACATCTTGAAATTCATACCCAATAATAGAAACATTAAAGCGTGGATGTTTTAATCTTATTTTTTCCTTATCTATATTCCCAATATCATCAATGACATATGAATTACGCTCTAAAAGCAATAATATATCTGTTTTATCTGGATATGTGACGTTATACATATCCTTAAAACCAATATTTCTATAAAAATTTATTACATGCTCATTTTCTATACAATCATTTGTTTGACCTGAAATATTAAGAAGCCATGGAATATCCATAAATGATTTCTTAATGAAATACTTCAAAGTCTTTGTCCCAATACCAATATTCTGATATTCTGGTATAATTGCAAATCTATGAATATATAATGAATCAAAAATATGCTTTTCATCTGCTAATCTAAAATATGCAATTAGAACACCTATTATCTTATTTTCTCCATTCTTAATTACATAGCTATAATTCCACTTGTTTCCGTAGTAATCCTGAGCTTGAGACAATAACTCATCAGGTGTCCATTGTATATGAGGAATTATATTTATTATCTCAATCAATTCCTCTTTATGTTCTAAACAATATAAATATGATAATTTATCAATTTGTATCCTTTCATCCCTCGTAGAAATAAATGAATAACTCATTATTTGATTCTCCTAATAATTACATATGTGAAATTCAATTCATAATTTTCAGCTAATGCAGAAGATAATGAATATGAAAAAACAATTTTAGTTTCACTTTTTATATCACTACTCAATATCTTATATTGTATCTCGTCATTATTTGATAATACTGATACAATATCTGACTTTTCATAAGGCACAACAATTTCTTTTTCTCCATACAATTCACCAGCATTAATTACTATTTCACTAGCTGTAGGCTCCAAAAAATCTTCAATTTGTTGCATTGCAGTTGTATATTGCATAAACTCTTGCTTAAATGCTGAATAACCACTAAGAATTACAACCAAATTTGTAATAAACACAAAAATCAATGAATGTTGCTTAATATATGAACCTATTAAATTCATTTGGGCTTTCAAACTCAAGAATTTATCAACTATAACTGATTGTTTTTTTATAGGAAAAGGATTTCTATCACTGCTTAATATCCCTTTCCAAGTTTGTCCAAAAAAAACACTTTTCATCGAAAATTCATCTTTATAAATTTCCGAAACATTATCCGACAATTCAAAGAAAAAACATTGTGCAACAGCCTCAAGAGATGATAATTCATATTTTTGGTCGGACAAATTTGATAGATGTAATCGCATCACTCCATGATAGAACGGATCTACATATGCAGTTGTTACAACAATTCCAACATCAGATAACGATATTCTAGGAATAACTATACAAGCATATTTTCCATTAAGTCTAATTTTCTCATTAGTTAATACTGTTATAGATTCTCCCGGATTAATAATATATTTATTATCAGATTGCCTTAAATCAAAACAATCCGGTAGCGATTTGAATCTATATTTAGACTTAATTCTTTTTCTGTTTAGTATCTTTATAATAGGCCCCATCGTCAATTTTAACCTATCAGAATACAAATTATCTTTCAATGGGCTCTCTAATAATTTTTGTTCACTCTCACAAAAAACAATTTTTCCCTCATCATAACAAAAAGAAATGGAAATTTCGATTTCACCATTATTAATTGCTTCTATGATTTTCTCTTGGCTTAACATAATCAATCCTCACATTAAACATGTACTTCTCGCTTAGTATGTATCCATTTAGACTATCTATTATAATATATTATATCATATCACCTTCTAAAATCCACCTACAAAATAGATTTCACTTTAGTTCTTGATAAAAAGCGAATATATTCTTAGCACTGTTTGCGCTTATTTTCTCCGTTTCAGAACATAAAAGACTCCCGAGAAAACTCTCGGGAGCCTTGATTTTACTGTATTATTTACAACTATTCGATGATTGTAGCAACACGGCCTGAACCTACAGTACGTCCACCCTCACGGTCCGATTTTGCTTATTTAGAAACTTATTTGTTACGGTTTTTGCCGTTTTTTGACTCATTTTATGGGTATTTTACCTATTTTTTAGCCTTTTTCCGGGGAAAAGTATCAAAAACGTATCACGCTTTTTCGTCCACCATAGCCATAATATAGCATGGACGAAAAACAATGTAAATCGGCATTTTTTACAAAAATTTAGATATGATACATATTTCGCAGATTGTGATACACGTTTTAGTGGGTGTGATACGCGTTTTTATGTATCAGAGGACACCGTGTTCCGGTTTTTAATGTGACACAGGTGCCATAACACTGTGGCGTGATACACATTCAAGTAAAAGTACACACGAAAGGCTATTGTGTGTATCTTTACTCAAATTCACAATATCTAATCCTTATCCCATCTGTTTGCATCTGTCCATCGGTAATTCGGATCTCTGTTACGCTTAGGATTATTCTCCCATTCTTCCTCTACACGCTTGTTGATTTCCTCATTTAGCCTGTTCATTTTCGCAGTCTTTTCTCCTGTACCACCGTTAAATCCATCTTTTATCCATTGTTGCCTTTCATCCTCATATGCATCTGACAGCTCCTCATGCGAAGCACCTTCAACCCACTTTTCAAATTCACTTTTAAACAAATTGCCAAACAGTCCCATAACCTTTACCTCCTAATTTGTATAATCTGATATCTCTTTCAGAAAATCGCCAGATATAAAATATGGATTATTCATATCTCCTATTTTCTCAATTAACACTGCGTCACCATCTGCCTCAAGTACCTTAAACCGCTCATTCACTTTAAATTGTAAACCTTCGTCACTAATACCAAAACTTTTTACTATATACACCTCACCGCCTAATTCATTCCCCAACCTATTCTTTGAATATTTCGTCTTGATTACTTCCGTAGCCACTTTAGATACGACAATTTCACCGCATTTATATACCAAAGCGCCGGCTCCAGCAATTAGTAACACCAGATTTCCAGGTCCTCCCACTTTTTTGCAGCTGTAGTAAGCAATTGATATCCTCCCAGATTACTCATAATACTACATCACCATCCTTTTTTATTTCTCTGCCGTATCGCAATTCATCTTCAACCAATTTTTCATAACTATCATAACCGCCAAAAATTGAAACTGCTTCCGCAATAAACTCACATTCTTCTTTTGTAAAGTCGCGTTCCTTCAATTTTGCGACATCACCTGCCAAATAACTAGATGCATAAAATCGCGAGAATTGCTTCTTTGTCATATTATCTTTCATACCATATGCAGTTCTTATTAAACTCTGATTTTCATAAATTAATTTTACCAGTAATTGAATATCAGAATGATCTGCTCCTAGATTCTTACGCTTTACTATTGCCTTCGGAAGAACATATTCTGCCAAAAGTAAATCTGCATCCAAGTTCATCATTGATTCCAGACTCGAAAACATACATCCCAAATCACTATTTTCCCACTCTTCAGGTGTTTTAGATAATATTGTCTCTGCCAATCTCGCATATTCTGCTTCTTGCGGATCGTCTACTATATTCCAACCTTCAATAGCTTTCCTCTGAAATTCCTCAAACTTCACTTTCCCCATTTCTTTCGGTCTTACTGGAAAACGCCCCGTTAATTTAATCATCTTTGCATAACCCAAATGGCGTTCAATTTTTTGTTTTTCCGCTTCTAATTCCAAAACCTTTTGCCCTATAGATTCATCGAAATCAAATTCCTCATCGTTGACCATATCGACAATTTCTTTTATTGAATATCCCATACCCTGTAATACTCGGATAGTCCAGATTCGGTCAATATCGTCATCATCATAATCTCGATATTTTCTATCTCTGTTTTCCGGCATAAGCCCTGCCTTTTCAAATCCTCGAAGCGCCTTCCTTGTCACACCAAGATTATCTTCTACCCATTTTACTTTATATCCCATCAGTACTACCTCCTTTATTACAATATACAACATTGTCCTTGGGGCAAAGCAAGGTTTTTTTTAATCTTTATTTTATTTTGATATTTTAGGATAAAAAAAGAAGCCGGACGTATCCGACTTCCTTAGCACCAACTATTTATTCTACCCCACTCTTTGTTTTCTACCCCATTTTGTACCTTTTGGGGTAGAAAAGATATTAGCCAAATATTCTCTCCACCAATTCCTTATAATGCTTTTTCAACATCTCATACTCCAAAGAATCCGAAATCAACTTAAGCGTAGTTTCCCGGTAATCTTCTTTGTAAAAATCATCATCACAAATCTTTTGAACCAACTCTAAAATATCCACATCCAAAGGGGCTGCCGGAGCAATTTCGCTTCCCATAGCGATTCTGTGCGCACGAACTTCTTTGACAAGTTCCAAGAAATCACTATCTATATCCACATGCTCTGTCAGTTTGTAAATATCATAGAGGTGTCTTGCATTTCTGTGGGGCTTGTCCTGCAAATAGTAATCACATACAGCAAAAACTTTATCAATCAATGTACGATTCAATGACTGAACACGCATAGGAAATGTACCCAAATCATATGTTGCAATAAGCTCCTCTTCCTCTGCTCCCAGAGCATCTAATAAATAATTTCCAAGTTCCCGTTCTTCTGTCGGAAATGCATAGGACATTAAAGAAGTTTCCATTTTAACATAGGGTGGAATGGCATTGATAACTCTATCCCCCACCACCGACTCATAATAGAAATCATAATGATTCAGATTTTTATCACTTTCGATAGAATCAAAGTTACGAATCACAAGTCCTAATTCATCAGCAATCGGCTTCAATATGCTATACTTCAACTTCTTCCTTCTTGCTTCTCCCAGATGTTCTGTAAAAGTAATATCAATATCTTCCGAAAATCGGTCTATAACTTGAAATGCTTTGGAAAGAGATGTACCACCTTTAAACACAACCGGATATTCAATTGCAGAAAGCTTCTTCAAAATCAATGTGACGTAATAATCTTTCTCTACGATATCTTCACTGACTTCAAGCCTCTGTGAAGTCAGCAAAATTGCATCGCGAAACAGTTCTCTATTTTCTTTATGCAAGTACATGATCTAACCCCAATTCATAATAAAATTTAAATGTCGCCAGCGGGTATTTTCTGATGTACAAATCCACATCACTTCTCTTTATTCCATGAACCGTTATATACTCAGCAAATTTCTCCCGTGCCTCATCATAAGAATAATCTAAATATGCATCAAGATTTTTTAAAAGATCCAACATCTGTAGTACATACACATTCTCTTTTGTTATCTGTACGATTGGTTTTCTCACATAAAATCTTCTGTTGCCAATCCGGACTTCTCTATCTGACGAGTTAGTGTTGTTACTCACAATCTCAACTACCCGCGGAACCTGTGTAGTAATCCCTATCTGGTTCGCAAAAGAATTGCCGCCATAAAAACCATCAACATTATCTCCTTTGGAAATAAAACGATATCTTGCCACCATATCCGCATTAGGGCCTATGGTAGAATTTAGCAAAGACTTCTTAGGTATAAAATATACTCCGGTATCATACTTCTGCAGCAAACCTTTATCACAGAGTTTCTTCAACTGCTGATTTAACGCCGACTTCGTAATATCCTCACGCTCCAAATCCGAAAAGAAAATCGGCTCCGCTTCTTTGTAATGTTCTTTTATATAATTGTATAGCATCGTCTCTTCTCCTCTCTTAACATTTTGGATATATTTGTTCTATTTTATTAAGTATATTATATTCGCTGACAAAAACTATGTCAATTATATTCTTTCGCATATTACAGATTCTATCCTTTTATTGCAAGCTTCATTGTATAACCACAGTCTAAAAAATGGCGACACGTCGCCATTTTTTAATAACATTATGCATGATGAACTGTATAGTAATGTTTCCCATCCAGAAATACATAATTTGCACCAACACAGTAAGCGTTCATTTGACTCATCAACCAATGTGCCGGCAAATCGAATAACGCAATTAATTCATTCTCACGATATCCATTCTCTATGTCTTTTTTCGTTGGTGTCTTATGCAATTTAACTTCTGATTGAAAACCAATTTCCCAATCATCAAGATTAAAACCTTTTTGCCACAGTTCATGTTCTGTCAGCCCGGTTAACTCACAGAGTTCTTCTTCTGTTTCAAATACTACAAGAGTCAGCATTTTGTCACCTCACTTAAGTAAAACTTCTTTAAAATATATTACTGCTTAGTTTAACCCTATTCTATATCCTAAATCAAACAACTCCCAAATTACATCAACATCATTAATTCGATATTCGTATTCTTTTCTATAAACTCTATTACGAGTTACTTGAATGCCACTAGGACAAAAGTGCAAATATAAACGAAGTTCCAATCCCCACTTATTAGCATCTTTTTCAAGCACAATAATCCCATCCGTATTTCCATTAACCGCCGGACTATACCTTGCATTATAATCCGCATAAAAATTGGCCAATCTTGACGGTCTACCTTCCGCCTCGATAAATACCGGTAACCCATTGCTTCTAATTAACATATCCAACTGTTTTGCAATACTCTCCATAGTTTTTTCCTCCTATTATATTTTGGGTATCAATGAAGGGAAGTCAATGCTATTCGTCTTGACGTCCCATCTACCCACACACATTTTCTTTATTTTTTTCTTATCGCCAAAATCAAGCAAATCTTCTCTTCTGAATGAATTAAGTAATTTATTTAACGAACCTAAGCCATCCGACGTTAATAAAAACGCCTCATCAGGATCAACCAATTTGCAATATGCCCAAAGTTGTCCTAAATCTCTCAATGTAAGCTTTGTCTTTTTGGCTTCGATAAATATTATTTTTATATCACCCTTTTTCTTTGCAATCCCAAGCACATCAATTTGAATATCTACACCATTTGCCATTTCACGTACTATGCCATGCCGGGCTAAAGCTCTGTCCAACCGTTCAAGTGATGTATCTTCGACTATTATTTCATACCCTTTGTACTTATCCTTCAAATATTGCTCTAACCATTGCCTCATAGGGCCATATAAATCTGATTCTTTCATTCCTCAATATCCTTCTTATATCCGAGTGCTTCTGCTATTTCTGTCCAACTATTAAAATGAATACCTCTAATCTGTTCTGGAATAAACTCATCCCCTTCTCCCGGATGAATTGGCTTGTCTTTATGCCTACCAGTCAACTCCCAATAATATCTATGAGTCACTTCATTAACCGTTTTTTGTCTATCCATCTCTATATGTATTCTTTGTTTGTCCGCAAAATAGTCAAGTGCCTCTTGCTTATGTATAACCGCAAATCCAACCGGTTGATACTCAACTGCCCACACTTTAACTTGATGCTCTTTCTTCCAAAAATCCGGGTATCCAGAATTATGCTTCTTAAGATTTCCATCCCTCATATTTGGATGAGCCCAATCTATATTTTGAACCGGAATGTCTATACTCTTTAATAAATTAGAAAAATCTGTTACCAATCCCCAATTCTGCGGTATCTCAAAATACACTCTATAATTAGGCTCAGTGAACGCATAATTACTTCGCCTAATATACCCCGTAACATCTGCAAATCCCTTCACAAATTGCTTTCTCTCATCCATCGCAAATTCAAAAACTTCTGGCGAAATACGAATATTGTCTGCTGATGTTGCATTGCCAATATATCTCATTATCTCACGCATCAAATAATCTTCGTTTGGCTTTCTAAAAGATAAAAGGGATACATTAGGACTTTGTGAAAAACACAAGCTTGTCCCCAATAACGGTTCAAGAATTGAACGCATATCCGTTATACTCGCCTTAACATATATTCCGACATCTTTTTGAAATTCAGTTTCCATTTTTTTATGAGGAATATCTATAGAAATCGTTGTCTCTGTCGGCCCGCGTTGTATTTCTCCATTACCAGTAATCATTCCTAGCAAATACGCCATTTCATTGTTCATATGCTACTCCCCCAATTCAAATGTTTTTGCAATCTTATCCGCAATAGCCTTTGCAAGCAGTGGCGGAACTGCATTTCCTACTTGTTTTCTTACATACACCTTAGAACCATAAAAAATAAACTTATCATCAAATGACTGTATTCTAGCTGCTTCTCTAGGAGTAATGGCTCTGTGCAAAAATGGGTGATTATTCGTTCCATTTGAGGATGCATCAAATCTTGTATCAATAGTTGGTGATACTTCATCCCATTTTAATCTTCCCCATGTCGTTTTAAATTTCTGCTTACCATGCAGCTCTTCTGGCAAAAATTCTTTACCCTGCTCAGGTGGAATCAGCTTTAACTTATCAATAGCAATTTGTTTATGATTAGAAGCTTTGTGATTATACAACTTTTTGCTTCCGGCCCTCATCATAATTTGATAATCACTTTTAGGTTCTGTAATGTACTCCTGTTGAAAATCACCTTCATTCGATTCTAAATAGGCCAAATCTTCAATTGCATCTCGTACCGTCACTTTACTATTAACGGTTGCTTCCGGCAATTCAATCGCACCATGTTTTGAACAAATAAAGATAGCCCTTTCTCTTGCTTGAGGCACCCCAAAATTTGCCGCGTTTAATATACCAAACCTTACCGTATATCCCAAGTTTTCTATAGTGCTAACTATCTGATCCTTAAACCATCCATTAGCAGACAAAAGCAATCCTTTAACATTTTCAATAACAAACACATCCGGTTGCAATCTTTGAACCAAATCCAAATATTCTCTAAACAAAAAATTACGTGGATCCTGCAATCCTAGTTTTTTTCCTTTCATCGAATATCCTTGGCACGGCGGTCCACCGACTATCATATTTACACCCGTCTTTTTTGCCAATGATACTATATTCTCTTTTATCTTAGAATCTGTAATATCCCCTACAACAACTTCTGCATAAGGCATATTCTTTTTAAAAGTATTTGCCGCATTCTCATCAAAATCTAATGCTACCATTGTCTTAAAATATGGATTTTTATCCATTCCCCAAGACAATCCTCCCGCACCACAAAATAAATCAAGAATCTTAAATTCTGATGGTTTTTTATCTATTCGCTTAATCAAAATACGTTTAAACAGCTCCTTTCCATTTACTCTTGGCTTAAACAAATCAAACTCATTATCCGAACCATGATTTGCTTCACCCACTATTTCAAATTGTTCTCCGTTATGATATTTTAAATACGTTATAGGTACTCCCATAATACCAAAATAATCCATCGGAATATCTGCAACCTTTTGAACATTTATTCCATCAAAATCATCATATTTAGGATGTTTTTCCGGTTCATAATGTGCAGTCAATATTAACTCCTGATGTCTTTTCGGCATATCAAGATTTGTCAACCACATTGCATTACCTAAACTTCTCCACTTTTGTCCCGACTCATCTACCCAAAAACGTGTATTTCGTGGTTCTGTATCATCTGGTACTCTAAAAGACATATCTCCAAAACGATATCCAACCCATGCCTTATTCTCTTTTATGTATGGAAAAATCTCTTTATATGTTATGGCATTTTGATTTCCAATCAATAAATATTGTTTTTCATATTTAGTCAATAATGAAAACAATGATGCAAACAAACTAAATGGCGGATTTGTACAACATATATCACATTCTTTCAAATATTCTATACATTCATCAGAACTAAAATCTCCACTACCATTTAGTTTGTTAATTGTACCTTCTTTTTCTATTACAGTTTTGATTATTTCATCACTTATTTCTTCCCCAGCTTTTCCCGGCATTTCAGTTACAATTAATACATAACCATTCTTAGAATATTTATTTTTATCTTTAACATTTTTTGTATTTGCTGATAATTTACTATTTGCTTGTATTTGAGTGATTTTTGAACCTGCATATGATGTACATATTAGTTTTTTTAATTGAAGCTGATTAAAATGTTTCAAAAAATAATAACAAAAATTTGATTCATATGGGTCATCACAATTACAAAGAACTACTTTATTCCTAAACTGTTCTCTATAATGTTCTAATTCTTCAGCTATTGTTTCATATGTGGTATACCATTCATCTGTATTCGCTGATGAATACTTCGCATTATTCAAAATAGAATTGCCACCTTTAGGAAGAGCCTTGTTCTCTATCACTTTCAATTTTCTTGCCATACTACTCCCCTCCAGAAACTATTCTTTTCTCTCCATATCGATTGCCTTAAGTCTCTGTTGCGTTCTCTCATAATCATCAAAATATGCCATCAATGCCCTTTCAACAGCCTTTGTTTTTGTCTGTCCTGCATCTACGCATAAAGCTTCTAATTTTTCATAAATAGGAGTTTCTATACAAATATTCAAATACGTTCCATTCTTCTTTGTTTTAGCCATTTCATACTCCTTTCAAACAAGCTACCTTTATCTACATTTTACTACCGTTTTCAACCGCTTTCAATAAAATAATAGACTATTTTTTATTTACACATATTACTTTCTCTCTAACATAAAAAATTTATTTTGCAACCGCCTATGATTTTACAAAATCATACGCTGGCTGCATTTTTTCATACTATAATCTATCTAGGAGAAACCTTACCTATGAAATGTATTTTTTGTAAACAACCTGCCGGTTTTATGCACAGATACCATAGCGATTGTCATCATAAAACCCAAAATATAATTCAGCAATTTTCTCCACAATGTAAACACTATAATATCAATTATCTTCAGCTTTCCTCTTTATTTTTTCGCTCTCATACTCTATCCAATCATTTAAATGTTCAAACTTCTTGTTATTCTTTTCCTCTTCTTCCTCATTGTATGAATTAATGCTTTTTCCCGCACTTTTCTTAGCATACTCTCGTATCGAATCTTCCACTTGCTGATAATTGTATTTTATTTTAGTAGCAGCATAAATTCTTTCACTATATTCCACAAGTTCAAATAAAGCTGGATTAAAACAAACAATATTATTCCCCTCCGCTTGAACACTTTCAAAATACAACCCATTACTATTTATGCTCTTAAATATATCTGCTAGAAAACGTGTCATATTATATATATGTTTTGTTCCATTATGTACAGGTTGTGTCAAAATTTTAAGCCATACCTCCATTTCTGTATCGCCACAAAACTTTGTTAAATCAATTACTTCTATCTCTTTCTTACATTTAAACTCACCCACACTACAATTCTGTCCAATCTGTAAATGTACCTCCGCCAAACAAGTTTCTATGGTATCTGCCAAATATAAATAAGATATTCCCTGTCTGTTAAATCTTCCGCCTTCTGTATATATTGGCGGTGGTGCTTCTATTCCGCTACGATAATATGGCAGAATAAAGCTTTTATTATAATCATCCTCTGCACCATATAATACCTCATTTCCTATTCGTCCACGATAGAAAACTGTGTTAGTATCAATTATTTTGGTCGGCAACTTTTTTGTTAGGAAATACTCTTTATATTCCTCAAATAAATTATCCGGATTACTGTGCATCAAATCATCATTAATTATCTTTTTTAAATCTGACTGAAAACTATAATTCCACACAAATTCCTTATATTTTTCAACAGTACAATTTGCTAATGCATTCGCTCTATTTTTTGCTTTTTCAATCCTTGTCACTAAACTCATTTTCGTCTTTCTTCCTTTTTTCTAGGTCTTAGATTATCTTTTCTAACATAAAACAGAAAACTAAATCCTATGCCACACATTATACCATCTACAAAAAATGACTACAATCAACAATATTTTAGAACCATTCTAGAACCACAGCCCCAAAACACAAACTCCAAAACGTAAAAAAGGCTTTCGAGGAAATCCTCGAAAGCCTTGAATTTACTTAAAGTGATGTGATTACTCTACGATTGTAGCAACACGACCAGAACCTACTGTTCTACCACCCTCACGGATAGCGAATGTAAGACCCTGCTCCATAGCGATTGGATGAATCAACTCGATTGACATCTCTACGTTATCGCCAGGCATACACATCTCTGTACCCTCTGGTAAGTTACAAACACCAGTAACGTCTGTTGTTCTGAAGTAGAACTGTGGACGATAGTTGTTGAAGAATGGTGTATGACGACCACCCTCGTCCTTAGTTAAAACGTAAACCTGAGCAGTAAACTTTGTATGACACTTTACTGTACCTGGCTTAGCTAAAACCTGACCACGAACGATGTCTGTTCTCTGGATACCACGAAGTAATGCACCGATGTTATCACCAGCCTGAGCCTCGTCTAACAACTTACGGAACATCTCGATACCTGTAATAACTGTCTTCTGTACATCTTCCTTAACACCGATGATTTCAACTTCATCATTAAGGTGTAACACACCACGCTCTACTCTACCTGTAGCAACAGTACCACGACCTGTAATTGTGAATACGTCCTCTACTGGCATTAAGAATGGCTGATCTGTAGCACGCTGTGGATCTGGAATATGGGAGTCAACTGCTGCCATTAATTCCATGATCTTGTCACCCCATTCACCCTGAGGATCTTCAAGAGCTTTTAATGCAGAACCTTTAACGATTGGGCAATCTGTGAATTCATATTCTTCTAACTGCTCTGTGATTTCCATTTCTACTAATTCAAGTAACTCTTCATCGTCTACCATATCACATTTGTTCATGAATACAACGATGTAAGGAACACCTACCTGACGAG
>JAZSEY010000003.1:0-255233 GCA_045531905.1 Lachnospiraceae bacterium | reverse complement strand
ATAGGCTCCTACGCATTCAAAAATTGCAAGAAATTAACAAGTATAACATTTGGTTCGTCCGTGAAAACAATAGGAAAAGAGGCGTTAAGGGGTTGTAGTAGATTAAAGCAAATCACTATTAAATCTAAGAAATTGAAGACGGTAGGGAAAAATGCATTCAAAGGCATCAGATCTACTGCAAGAATAAAAGTGCCTTCATCAAAGTTAAAGGCATATAAGAAACTGCTAAAGAATAAAGGACAGGGCAAAAGGGTTAAAATTATAAAATAAAGTGGTTAAATAAATGAGGAGAGATGTAGCATGAAATTTAAAAAACTATCATTTGTGTTAGGAATACTATTAGTTATTTTAATCAATTGTAATGTAGTTAATGCTGATGATTACGAAAAAACATGTGGTAATTACACGTATGTTGAGTATGACGGAGGCGCGTGGATTATAGGTTATGATGACGGTGTAGACTATGATTATGACGGAGAGGCTGATGAGGTCATTGAATCATGGTCAATCCCTTCAACTTTAAATGGTTTACAAGTGGTTGGAATCGGTGATTTTAGCGGCTACATTGATAATGTAGATGGCGAATATATTGACCGTGAATATGTATCTAATATTGATGCTTTAACAAAGAGTGTAATTCTACCGGAAGGGTTAGTTTATATTGGCTCTAATACATTTAGTGAGCTTGATAATATTATCAATGTTTCTATACCGACAACTGTTAAAACTATTCGGTCATGGGCTTTTTATAAATGTAGTGGTCTTAAGGCAATTGTGTTACCGGAGGGTTTGGAAGGCATTGGATATATGGCATTTAATGGCTGCACGTCTTTAGAAGGTATTACTATACCTGCTAGTGTATCAGAAATTGGAGATTATGCATTTTTTGATTGCTGGAGTGCTACTGGTATTTATGTTGCTGATAGTAATGAAAAGTATTTTGATATTGATGGTGTTTTGTGTGAAGTGGATTCGTATGTATACACAGATGCAAACGATGTTAAGCATAATTTGAATACACGAGTCCTTGCATATCCTGGTGGTAAAAGTGGGACATTTACATTGCAGGATGATATGTATATAGACAATACAACCTTTGTGAATGCTAAGCAGTTAAGCGGTATAGAGGTTGATGAAGGAAATCCATTATATTCCAGTGTAGATGGTGTGCTATATAATAAAGATAAGACGCGTTTAGAGATATGTCCTTGTGCAAAAACAGGAAAAATCGAAATTCTTGATACGGTTACAAAAATAGGATATAGTGCATTTTCATATAGTAGTGCAAAAGAAATAATACTTCCAGACGCAGTTAGTTTTGTTGATAGTTATGCTTTTTATCAATGCAATTTGTTAGAAAGTATTACCATAGGAAAAAATCTTGTGAATGAGGAATATACCAAAAGTGCGGACTACTTGTTAAATGATTTGAAGTCCGCAGGAATGCTAAAAACAATAATGATATCAGAAGAAAATTCTTATATGACAAGTATTGACAACATTGTATACAGCAAAGATTTAACGAAGATATTACTGTGTTTAGATGGAAAGAGCGGTACTTATGTAATGCCTGACGCAGTTGTATCAGCAGATAGTAGTATGTTTTATTGTGGTTTTAATGAAATTACCATAGGTGCTAGTTATCAGGGAGAAGTTTACGACTCTAGTAAATTAGAATTTCTTCATGTATCCGAACAAAACCCTTATATGATAAGTGTTGACAATGTTGTATATAGTAAAGATTTAACAAAGATATTACTATGTTTAGATGGAAAAAGTGGTGCATATATTATGCCTAACACGATTGTTTTGGCAGACCGCAGTATGTTTTATTGTGGTTTTAATGAGATTACAATTGGTGCCAGTTATCAGGAAATAATATGTAATTCCGATGATATAAAAATCTTTCATGTAGATGCGGCCAATCCGATATATGCGGAAAATAGCGGTGTAATATATTCTAAAGATATGAAGAAACTTCTTTGCATTCCGAGTGGTATGAGTGGAACACTACTAATTCCTGAGGGTGTAGAAATAATTGAGGACCCTTATGAGATAGTGTATTTTGATGGCATCATTACGATACCAAAGAGTGTAACTAATATAGCTACTGACGCGGCATTTAAGGCATCTGGGTCACTAGTTACAATACATGGATACACAGGTAGTTGCGCCGAACAATTTGCAAATAAATATGGAATTAAATTTGTACCAATTATAGAAGAATTACCGCCGGAGCCAGAGAAACAGGAACAGATTATCACTGTAATTAAGTCATGGACAAAAACATATGGGAATAAAGCTTTTAATTTAAATGCAAAGTCAAATGGAGATGGCGTTTTAACATATCAGTCTTCCAATACTAAAGTAGTCAAAGTAAATTCAAAGGGCAAGGTTACGATTAAGGGAACCGGAAAAGCAACCATCACAATAGAAGCACCAGAAACGGAACAGTATAAGGCTGTAACTCAGAAAGTAACCATCACAGTGAAGCCAAAGCAAGCTTCCATCAAGAAACTGTCTTCTCCAAAGAAGAAAACCTTGAAACTGACATGGAAAAAGGATTCTAAAGCAAGTGGTTATCAAATTGTAATTGCTACAGACAAAAAGTTTAAGAAAAATAAAAAGGTCATTACTGTTAAGTCATACAAAACAGTATCTAAAACTATAACTAAATTGAAGTCAAAGAAAACTTATTATGTAAAAATTAGAAGTTTTAAGACTTCAGGAAAGACAAAGATTTATAGTACATATAGCAAGGTTAAGAAAATTAAAGTGAAATAGTGGATAGAGCAGTTTATCAGACAAACTTAAAATTCGTGCAGATTGCTAAACAATGGGAACATTAGCAATCAACACACAAAGGTCTTCTATGAGATATCAGCATTATAGAAGACCTTTTGTGTGTATATTGATTTTCTACAACTATAAATTGTGGTATACTATAAAAAAGAATACAGGGAGTATTACTTAAGAATATGCGTTGCTATCGTTGCATGAAAGAATTTAATGATGAATATGAGATATGCCCACATTGTGGATATATCGTGACCGCAAAAGGGCAATTTGCACCTGCTTTGAAACCCGGCACAATGCTTCAAAACAGATATTGGATTGGCATTGTGGTGGGTTTTGGTGGTTTTGGTATTACATATAAGGCATGGGATACACAATTAAATGTAGTAGTTGCCATAAAGGAGTTTTACCCATCCGGAATTGTATGTAGAGCTACAGAGTCATGTGATGTGAAGGTGTGCTACAGCGATAGGGAGGAAGAATACAAGGCAGGAGTACGTCGTTTTTTAGAGGAAGCCAGAAATCTTGCAAAATTCTCGAAGCATGAGAACATCGTAAATGTTTACAATTTTTTTCAAGAAAACCAAACCTGTTATATCATTATGGAGTATTTAGATGGTATTTCTATGAAATACTTTTTAGAGACGAACGATGGGAAAATATCTATATTGTATGCTAAGGAGATTATCCTAGCAACAGCACAAGCCTTAGATACTTTGCATAAGGAGAATATTTTGCATAGAGATATTAGTCCTGACAATATTTTTCTGTGTAGCGATGGCAAAATAAAACTAATCGATTTTGGTGCATCTAGATTGTCGAGGATGCCGGAGGCAAATAGACGTGTTGTCGTGAAGCCGGGATATGCGCCGCCAGAACAATATCAAAGACAAAGTAAGCAAGGGGCATGGACAGATATATATGCTTTGGGAGCTACCTTCTATAGAGCTGTTACAGGGAAAGCTCCGTTGGAGGCAGTTGATCGTCAAAGAGATGATACTTTGGCCAGACCTAGTCAATATAATTCTGAACTGCCAGAATATATGGATGCGGCAATAATGAAGGCAATGGCTTTGGATGTAAATGAACGCTTTCATACGGTGGGAGAATTTACAGATGTTTTACTACACCGTAAGGTAGTTAAAATACCTGTTCAGAAAAAGAGAAAACAGAAAGTAAATGAAAAGAAATCATATAGTTTTATAGTAGGTGTGTTTGCATGTCTATTATGTGTTTTTTTGGTGGCATATACGATGGTGCATATGTATCAAGATGATAACGTTGAATTGGAATTATGGGTGTGCGCTAAGGAAGGCGAGGAGCCACAGATTTTACAAAAATACTATCAGGAAATATGTGATAAACTGATATTGTCTGAGACTGAAAATGTGGATATTTCGGTGGAGGTTGCTACTATTCACACGTATGAGACTGAATTGATTACCGCCATGGAAGAATCGTCGAATATAATTTTTGATAGTACGTTTGTGTCTGACGCTTTACTATTGCAGGCAAAAGAACTGACAGATAGTATGAGTACTTTGAATGGTGAAATGTATTATTGTTTGAATGATGATTACCTAGACTTTCCTGGGAACAAACAATTACCGATTGGATTTGATTTGTCGGTGAAGTATGTTTTGCGGGATATGAACAGAAATGGTCGCATTATAAAGGAGTTTAAAGATTTGTCATGGGTGTCCGAGTATGACATTGCTAAAGAAATGTCATACGGAACATTTGCGAATATACAACAGCGGTTGCAAGGAGAATTGGCGATTATGTCAAGCGATGAGCCAAGATATACTTATTCTACATTATTGAGTGTTCATAAGGCTTGTGATGGTCGTGAGTATGATATGGCGGTACAATTGTTGCAGACGTTGTTATCATATGAAGGACAGTTGTTATTACATGCAGGTGTGCATAGTGAGTTTGTACGTGAATCCAGAATGCTATCTTTACATGAACTGGCTGACAAGAAGTATCGACATGAGATTTGCACAGCGTTGTTAAATTTGGATGACGACATTGAAAAGGCGGATGAATAGAATACTGCGTAGGAGGGACAAGGGTGTTAAAGCGTTGTCTGGGATGTTTGGAAGAATATAGTGAGCAGAATGGAAGATGTCCCCACTGTGGAAGTGGTTCGATTGTGGATTGCAAAGAAGGGTATCATCTTGCTCCGGGAAGCTGGCTGGAAAATCGCTATCTATTGGGAAAGGCATTAGGTAGAGGTGGTTTTGGTGTTACTTATATTGGGTGGGATAAAGTGCTCGATAAAAAGGTAGCAATCAAGGAATACCTTCCGATAGAGTATGCTACCAGAGTAGTAGGAGAGCAGAATGTCTCCTTATACATGGAAGAGTGTGCGTTACAATTTCAGCAAGGAAAGGAAAAATTTGTATCCGAAGCCAAGCGATTAGCAAAATGTCGTGATATTAATGGTATTGTACAGATATATGATGCCTTTGAAGCCAATATGACAGCATACATTGTGATGGAATATTTGGAAGGTGAGACCTTGGAGGAGTATCTTAGTAGAGAAGGACGAATAGATGTTAATCGGGCATTGCAGATTGTATTTTCTGTGGGAGAGGCATTATGTAAGGTGCATGCACAGGGTATTATTCATCGTAATATTGCACCTGATAATATCTTTATTACCATACAAAACGATATCAAACTCATGAATTTTGGAGCAGCCAGAACTGCTACAATTGGAACGACAAAAAGTTTGTCTGTCATTGTAAAACCAGGCTATGCACCAGAAGAACAGTACCGCAGTGGTGGAAATCAGGGAACCTGGACAGATGTTTATGCTCTTGCGGCAACCTTATATCGAATGATTACTGGAGAATTGCCAGACGAGTCTATTGACCGTATTGGTGCAGATACGCTAAAAAGACCGTCGTTGTATGGGATTCATGTTTCGCCGTCAGTAGATGCTGCCATTATACATGCATTGCAGTGCGATGCGTCAGAGAGAACAATGACGATGGAACAATTTTTAGCAGAATTACGGGAACACAGAGGAGAAAAGAATCCAGTATCTAAATATAGTCTTTTTTCAAAAGCGTCATCGTGTTTGAAGTTGATTTTGATATGCAGTGTGATATCAATTATATGTGTTTTATACCTATTGTTTGCTGAGATTGGACAAAATAAGCAGAGGGTGTTTGGTACAGATGTCAGTCAGTATCGGCAAGTGCCCGATATGGTTGGATTAACTGTGCAAGAGGCTTCCAACATAGCAAAATCACTAGGTGTTACTCTTCAGAAGGTCAAAGTTATTACAGCAGATGAATTGGATGAGGGAACTATATTAAGCCAGAATATTCCGTGTGGAACGGTGATTTCAGAAGGCATGAGTATATCTGTGGTAGTGGTAGAGAAATCAATTACAACGACAGGAACAGAACGTGAAATAAATGATGTTACTACTGAGGACATAACAGAGCAGGATACTACAGAGGAAAGAAAAAAGAAAAAAAAGAAGAGTACTGAGAAAGAAAAGACTACAGAAGAGAAGAAGACTACTGAGGAAGAAAAGACGACAGAAGAGAAAAAGACCACTGAGGAAGAAAAGACGACAGAAGAGAAAAAGACTACGGAAGAAGAAAAGACGTCAGAAGAAAGCACAGAACTAATTATCATTGAAGATTGAGGGATAACATATGCGAAAAGAAAAGCTGAATACCAATAAAATAGTTGCCATATTTTTAACGTTAACATTGATTGTTAGTAATGTGTTTGCCGGGCAGACATTCATGTCCGTGGTAGCAGAGGAAAATGCCAGTGCAAAATGGGGGATATCTAACCCTCGTATGGCAAAAGATTCTGCTATGGAAGCCGGGCAAAAGGTATCTTGGGATTGTATCTATTTTGGAAATTATCCTCAAGCAGAGGTGGTTAGCGTTGACATATATGCAAATTATACAGCTGTGGAGAAAAAGTATCTTCAGAATGGCGACCTAATTGTAGATGACGGTGTATATGAAAAATTACAGACAGCAACGGATTGGGATGCGAGGGGAGACATCGAAATAGATGGCTTAAAATATCGACGTGTGCTTAGAGGTGATGCAGCGGCTATTAATAACAGTGATGCTCTTGTGGCAAATGATGCATATTATAAATGGGAAGATGCTAGTACATATCATTACTTTCAATACCAGCCTATCAAATGGAGAGTGCTAAAGGTTGATGGAAATAATGCATTACTGTTGTCAGATATTTGCCTAGACTCAAGACCAAGAAGTTTGTTGGATAGTCAAAGTAACGATGCGGACAATTATTGGGAAAATTGTGACCTTCGGTATTGGATGAATGGATATGCCACAGGAGATGATAGTACATATGCAGAGTATAATTTCATGGATTGTGCATTTAACTCGCAAGAACAGACGCTTATTCAATTAACAAAATTGAAGCAATTAACAGCTTTAAAATCATGGTTTGTACATACAGGAAATGATACTGAGGATAGGCTGTTTTTGTTGTCAGAAAGAGAAATTTCTGCAAGTGAAACAGCGGAGGACTTTGGTTTTGTATTTGATGATCAAGTAAAAGATGAGGCGCGGATATGTGGTAGTAGTACATATGCCAAGGCGATGGGAATTACCTATTACGAATTGGGGGAAGGAAATAGTAGCTGTAATTGGTGGTTGCGTTCTAATGGAAATACTTCGACTCGCTCCATGTCAATCGATTACAACGGTGCATGGTTTGAAACAAGGGCGCAGAATGTAAAAGGTGTTCGTGTGGCATTGAATTTGAACCTTTCAGACGCATCCTGTTGGCAGGTGGCAGGAACAATATGTTCTGATGGTACAGATGCCAGTATTGAAAATACGGGACGTGTTACAGATAATGAGTATCAGTTAAAGAGACCTACTGTAGTGGAAGATACAACGCTAGCAAGTGGACAAAGCGTAACATACGACTGTGTCTGGTATGGTAATTATCCACAGGCAGAGGTGGTTACACAGAAAATGTTTGATAATTATACATATGTTACGAAGTCGGAGTTGATAGAGGAAGATAGTTTGGTTGTTTCAGATGAAATCTATAACACGTTATCCAATGCAACGGAATGGGATGCAAATGGAGATGTGATTATAGATGGCGTACGATACCGTCGAGTAGAAGAAGCCATGCAAAAAAATATAAGATATTATCAATGGACCGAGGATATCAGATATCATTATTTCCGTTGGGAGCCAATTAAGTGGCGAGTATTGAAGATAGAAGATAATCAAGTATTATTGTTATCAGATAAAACATTAGATGTGAATTGTTTTCATGAGGCGAGCACAGAGGAATCTGTTTTGTGGAAGCAAAGTACCTTGAGAAGCTGGTTAAACGGTTATGGAACAGATAATAATATTGCTGGAAAAGATTACGCTGATAAAGGATTTTTAGATTTTGCCTTTACTACAGAAGAAAAAGGGGCACTTGTTCCACAGAACACCAATATTACATATCATACGACTGGTGCCAATTCTTGGGTAGGAACAGCAGCAGAAGATGAAAATCCAGATCTAGTTTTTGTATTAGAAAAATCGGATATTACACATGCTGTAAAATCACGTGCTGCATATGACTATGGTTTTGCACTGAGAACGACATTAAGACCAGATACCAGTAATACGCATGGTATTAGTACATATGCAATTGCAAAAGGGGCAACGTCTACAACTAGTTTTATGAATCGAAATGTAGAACAGGATGACTTTGTTTCGGGTTATGGTGCATATATTGGAATTTGTCCTGTAATTGTTTTGGACTTGGAATCAGAGTATTGGTCACAGGCTGGTACTGTGTGCACAGATAAAAAGATAGAAGAAATCGAGGCCATAACAACAGAGGCGACAATTCAAATTGTGCCAACAGAGGAAGATAGTAGTGAAGTTGATACAGAAGAGACGACGGCTTCTACTAGTATTGAAGTCAATACCGAGGCATCGACAGCAGACGAAACTACAGAAGCACAGTTGCCGGATATAGATATATTTCGCATAGAGGAGAGTACAGTCTCTGAAATTCCTGTACAAACATATTGTAGCGAAGGATTAATGCCAGCTGTCCATGTGACGCATGCGGGTAAAAGTCTTATTCAGGGTGTCGATTATTTAGTTGCCTATGACAATAACGTTAATGTAGGAATAGCAACTATAACCGTAACAGGATTAGGAAAATATCAGGGCAGTAAGACTTGTACATTTAAGATTGAACCTTACAAAGTATCTGGATTGTCGAAACAGTTAAAAGGTGATGATGGAAAAATATACAAGACTGCATATACCGGTAAAAAAATTAAACTGTCAACTGCATTTAGATTGAAATACAAATTCAACGGTAAAATAATTTATTTGCAACCAAAAGCAGGAAGCGATTACAGCATATCATACAAAAACAATAAACTGATTGGTGTGGCTACGATTACATATCGTTTTAAAGGAAATTATAATGGGACTGTAAAAAAACAATTTCAAATTGTTCCTAAAACTACAAAACTTTTATCTGCCAAGAAAAGTGGAAAGACTGTCAAACTAAAATGGAAAAAAGTGACGAATTGTACAGGATATGAAGTGTATAGGGCAACATCTAAAAAGGGAGTCTACAAAAAACTTGCCACTATAAAGAATAAGAAACTTTGCATCTATTATGACAGAAAAGCAAAAAAGGGGAAAAAGTATTATTATAAGGTGGTTGCCTATAAAAAAGTAAAAGGGAAAACCTATAAGAGTATGTATAGTAATATCAAAAAAGGAAGTCGTTGATTAGTGAATGAGAAAAAAATACAAAAAGAGAATGAATATGTTGGTGGTTTTGTAAAGATATTATCGGGGAAATATGCGAATGCACTGATAGAATTATGCAAAGATGAGTCATTAGTAATAGGACGGGACCCTAATGCCAGTAATTTAGTGCTATCAGCCTCGTGGATAAGTAGAAAGCATTGCACAGTATCATATAACTGGGAAAAGACACAGTATCAAGTAACGGATTATTCTAATAATGGGACATACTTGTCTTCGGGCGAGCGATTGCAAGCAGAAAAAATCTATGAGTTATCTCCAGGGACGGTAATCACAATTGGAGTATCGGGCATTGATATTCTGCTAATGTAAGTGGTGGAGGTGTGTAATATGTTACACATAGGTATTTGCGATGAAAATGTGGAAAATGCAAAATACATAGAAGGACTGATTCGGAAAGCAACCCATGATGAGATTCGGTATCATGTTTCCACATACGCATCCGTAGATGAAATGCGTCAAAGTGAAGAAGATAATCTTGATTTGTTATATCTTTCAATTTCATTTGGTGGAGATTTAGCTACGCAAAGGATGCAGTGTGTGAGAGAAAAGTTTCCTGATACTAGTATTATTTTATTAGCCGATTCACCCAAATTGGTATATGAGGGAAATTTAGAAAATGTGTATGCATATATGGTAAAACCGGTGGGACATGACTTGTTTCAAGAATTGTTATTACGATATATTAAAGACTGGAGAATGAAAAATTCATTTTACAATGTCGTTGTGTCAGGAAGTTTAAAAAGGCTGAATTTGGAAAAAGTATATTATTTTGAAAGTGATGTCAGAGTGATTATTGCACATTGTGAAGGTGAGACGATAAGATTTTATGAAAAAATGGATAAGTTAGAAATGGAATTGTCCAGCAGGGGGTTTATACGTTGTCATCAGTCATTTTTGGTAAATGAGATTTTGATAGAAAAATTGACGCGAGAGGAATTGAGTATTCATGGCAAGCAACTGCCCATAAGTCGTAAATATTACTTAATGTTAAAATCCAGAGGATTATATAATGATGTTCGAAGAAAATCTATCAATATGAAAAATGCTTTCTGTAAGGAGAGTGGATCAGTTATTGGTATCTCTGGGAAATTTGCAGGAGTAATTGTTCATATTCAGCCAGAAGTAAAAATTGTATTTGGCAGAGATGATGAGTTGGCTGATTTTATACTTTCTGATGTAGATATCAGCAGGCAGCATTGCTTGTTGGTATATCATAAAAGGGACGAAGAATATGAATTGTCCAATATATCAGGAAACAGTGTTTTTGTAGACGGAGTTGGACATATGAAAATGAATCAGACGATAATACTAAGGTCAGGAGATATGTTTTCTTTAGGTCAAGCAGGGCATGTGTTTAAATTAGGCTAGAAAATGATAGCATGTGACATCAAAAAAGAAGTATGGATGGGGATAAAATTATGAATATGACTAGATGTAAAAGAGCACATTATTATGATAAGGACAAATTTGTTGAATGTCCACATTGTGCTATGACTGGTGTATTATTAGGAGTCACTGACAGTATGTCGCAAACGGGAGAAAGTATAACAGAAGAACGTAAGATTCATCAGCCACAGGGCGAGGCGAAATCACTTAGGGATGCGGTTCGCAACTCAATGGAACTAAAAAGAATGCAGGAATATGCAGCATCAAGTGAAGAGATTGTTGCGGAACAAAATAGTATGAGTACGAAGCATAATACGAATAGTTTAAATGATGCATATTTGCAACGATACAAAACTGAGTTGATGAAAACCCATACAGAGGATTGGTTTGAGCCGATGTTGTTATATTTGCATGATGTATTGGATTCTGAGACCTTTTTAAGAGTATTAGAAACAATTAGCGGAAAATAAAAAAGCCTATCCAAGGACATCTGTGCCCGCTGGTACTTGGATTGCGTAATGTGCAATCCTATGTACCACTGCGAGGCGCAGTAAGTGAGAACAGTCCTTGTATAGGCTTTTTCTATTTGTTATTTATATGCTGAAAACGCTTCTTCCACAATACTATCATCTGGCTTCTTTGTAATTAAACTTACAATAGGCACGATGATAAGTCCTGCAATCATTGCGAAGGCACCGGCATTGATTGGTGACTGTAACAATGTTGGGAATGAACTTCTAAAGAGCATATTTGCAATCATCAGTACAGAACCGAAGATAAAGCTTGCCCAAACAGAAGCCTTTGTTGTCTTTTTCCAGTAAAGTCCGTAGATAAATGGTGCAAGGAAAGAACCAGCAAGAGCACCCCATGAAACACCCATGAGCTGTGCGATAAAGGTTACATTCTGCTTGTACTGGATGATAGCAAGGACAACAGAAATAACGATGAAAATAGCAATTAACACACGCATAACAAATACCTGTTTCTTTTCATCCATATCTTTAATCACATGTCCTTTGATAACGTCGATGGTTAAGGTTGAACTAGACGCCATAACCAAAGAAGAAAGTGTTGACATGGAAGCTGATAATACGAGTATCACTACCAAACCGATTAACACTGGTGAAAGTGTTGAAAGCATTGCTGGAATAATTGCATCAAATCCGTCCTTTGCCACATCAACCTTGTCTGAGAACAAACGACCAAAACCACCTAAGAAGTAGCAACCTCCGGCAACAATCAATGAGAATACAGTAGAAATAATAGTTCCCTTTTTGATTGCGGACTCATCCTTGATTGCATAGAACTTTTGTACCATCTGAGGAAGTCCCCAAGTACCAAGCGAAGTTAAAATAACAACACCAATTAAGTTGATTGGGTCTGGGCCAAGAACCTTCGTAAATGCACCGGCTTCTTCAGATACTGCTGGGTCAACAACCTGAGACAGACTTTCAACTGCAGCACCGAGACCACCTTGTGTCTTAAGTACTGCGACAATAATAACAACAATACCAACTAACATGATGATACCCTGAATAAAATCGTTAATCGCAGTAGCCATGTAACCTCCGGCGATAACATAGATGGCGGTCAGAATTGCCATGATAATAATACATACAGTGTAGTCAATGTCAAATGCCATACCGAATAGACGGGAAAGTCCATTGTATAAAGATGCGGTGTATGGAATCAGGAAAATAAATACGATGAAGGATGCACCAATCTTTAAGGCGCTGCTACCAAAACGTTTTCCAAAGAATTCAGGCATAGTAGCACTTTCTAACTTTTGTGACATTAAACGGGTTTTCTTTCCTAAAATAAGCCAAGGAAGCAGCGTACCAATGACTGCATTACCAATACCAATTAAGGAAGATGCAAGACCGTACTTCCAACCGAACTGTCCAGCGTAACCTACAAAGATAACGGCTGAAAAGTAGGATGTACCATACGCAAAAGCAGTCAGCCATGGACCTACGCTACGACCTCCCAGTACGAAGCCATTTACATCAGTTGCATGTTTGCGGCAGTATAAGCCGATTCCAATCATGGAACCGAAGAATACAACCAACATTAAAATTTTGATTAACATAGTTTTCTCTCCTTTTATGTTAGTTAATGATTTTGTATTTTGATTTGCTTTAAAGTGTTACGCTTTAAAACGCAACGCTTCAACGCAATAAAGCATTTATCCCATAAGCAAGGGCTGTTTGAATACCAAGTTTCATCAGCCCTTCTTATAACATGATTACTTATTCTCGCTCATCTCAATCTGCTGTTCAACTAAGCTTGCACCGCAGTAAATAGAACGAAGCTTTGGTTTTTCAATCTTACCCGTAGGATTTCTTGGGATATCCGCAAAGATAATCTTACGAGGTCTTTTATATCGTGGAAGTGTCTGGCAGAAGTTGTTGATTTCTTCTTCTGTACAGGTATAACCTTCCTTTAATTCAATAATCGCTGCAGCAATCTCACCAAGACGTTTGTCTGGTAAACCGATAACTGCGATATCATGTACGGCGTTGTGGTTACGGATGAAATCTTCAATCTGTACCGGATAAAGATTCTCACCACCACTAATGATGACATCCTTCTTACGGTCTACTAAGAAGATAAATCCATCCTCATCTTCCTCTGCCATATCGCCGGTAAATAACCAGCCATCCTTTAATACATCGTTAGTAGCCTGCTCATCGTGATAATAACAAGTCATCACACCAGGTCCCTTTACGCAAAGTTCTCCAACTTCACCACGTCCTAAGGTGTTACCGTTTTCGTCAACAATCTTGGTTTCCCAACCGTAGCCTGCTTTACCGATAGCACCTACCTTATGGATATTCTCAACACCCAAGTGTACACAACCTGGTCCGATAGACTCACTCAAACCGTAGTTGGTATCGTACTGATGGTTAGGGAAATAGGTCTTCCAATGTTTAATCAAGCTTGGTGGAACTGGCTGTGCACCAATGTGCATCAATCTCCACTGATCAAGCTCATAATCATCTTTATTCAACTTGCCACTATCAAGAGCTTCTAATAAATCTTGTGCCCATGGTACCAACAACCAAACGATAGTACATTTTTCCTTGGATACAGCATCTAAAATAAATTCAGGCTTTGTACCCTTTAAAAGAACTGCCTTAGCACCTACAAGGAAACTACCAAACCAGTGCATCTTAGCACCTGTGTGGTAAAGTGGTGGAATGCAAAGGAATACGTCGTCCTTTGTCTGACCGTGATGGTTCTGCTCCACCTTGCAGGAATGCAATAAACTTTCATGATTATGTAAAATGGCTTTAGGGAAGCCAGTTGTTCCTGATGAGAAATAGATAGCAGCATCATCTTCATCTGTAACAGGAACATCTTCAAAATAACTAGAGCAGTTTGCTGTCAAAGAATTGTAATCTTCTGCGAAGGTTGGGCAGTTATCGCCTACGTAGAACAATAAACGATTCTTGCTAATCTTGCCGGCAATCTCCTCGATACGTCCGATAAATTCCGGACCAAATACCAAAATGTCTGTATCTGATAAATTCACACAATATTCAATCTCGTCTGAAGCATATCTGAAATTCAATGGCACTGCCACAGCGCCAGTCTTTAAAATACCAAAATAAATTGGTAACCACTCTAAGCAGTTCATTAACAAAATAGCAACCTTGTCACCCTTTTTAATACCTCGTTCGGTAAGCAAGTTAGCAAAGCGGTTTGCTTTTTCATTAAATACGCGCCATGTAATTTCACGGCGGTAATGGGTTACCGGATTCGGCTCCATGAGCTCGTATTCTTTCCAGGTAACACGTCTTATTTCTTTTACTTCAGGATTAATCTCAACGAGACAAACGTCATCGCCGAACTCCTGACAATTCTTCTCAAGTATCTTTGTAATTGGCATGTTTCTTCCCTCTAACATAAAACTCATTTGTTGCTAACACGCTTTAACGTGTTGAACTATTATAACCTAAAATCCAATAATTAGCAATGGTTTCTGGAAATAATTTGACGAAGTAAAGCATTTCCTTATATAATGGGAACATATAAGGTACGATTTGGGGAGGTATTTTATGGATAAAAAGGTCTTTAAGGTTCTATTGGGAATCATGATCATATATTTTTTGTTTGGTCAAATTTGTTTGCCAAGGGAAAGTGAGCCGGTTATCGGTGATGCGGAACTTTTGCAGATTGATTGGGAGTGGGTACACGAAGATGGTATGCGAGAAGCAATTACCATTCCGGGTAGTTATTCCGTGCCAAAAGGCGACGTGATGACTGTGGAAGGTCGTCTTCCAGAAGGCGTAGAGCAGAATACATATCTTCGTTTTTATAGTCTTCGTCAGGATATGAATATTTATATTGATGGTGAACTGCGAAAGAGCTATTCCACGAAGGATACAAGACTGTTTGGTCTAACTAGCTCAGCATATTACATTATGTTGGAATTATCTTCGGAAGATAGTGGTAAGCCGATTACAGTGGAGTACATGACAGACTCGTCCTATTCAGGAGAATTGCGAGCGATTTATTATGGCGATAAACTGGATTTGTGGGGCATTACATTTCAGGAAAATGGTGTGGAAATGCTGGTAGCATTGTTTACCATGCTGTGTGGCCTGGCAAGTATCGTTTGCAGTTTTGTGCTACAAGCGACTTACAAGCGACCGGTAATTATGGAATATCTGGGTTGGAGTGTAACCTTGTGTTCAGCCTGGATTATCGATAATTCTATGTTTAGACAGTTGTTGTTCCCGAATCTGTCAACAGTAAGTGATTTGACATTCCTTACGGTTATGGTGTTGCCATTGCCATTTTTGATTTATTTCAACGGTATTCAAAAGGCTCGTTACCAGAAATGGTACTCTGCAATGGAAACCATAGTGGTTATTAGTGTAGTCATTTGCGTTGGAATGCACATAACCGGTATTATGGATTTTAGTTCTAGCTTAATTTATACAACGATTATATGTATTTTTGTTATACTAATTGCTGTTGTTACTATGATATTGGACGTTAAGACTGGCTATATTAAGAATTATAAGTATTCCGCAATTGGTATTTGTGGTGCGGCGTTTGCAGTAATTTTGCAATTTGCTTTGTATTATCTGCAGAGAGATGTACCGTTTTCTGGTGCCATTTTAAGCTTTGGCTTGATGTTTCTTTTAATTATTTCCGGATACAATACCGTAAAAGACATGTTGTATTTGGAAAAGGAAAAACAGAGAGCTATTTCAGAGAGCGAGGCGAGAGCCCGTTTTCTTGCCAATATGTCTCATGAAATTCGTACTCCAATTAATGCCATCCTTGGTATGGATGAAATGATATTAAGAGAGAGTCAGGAGCCGAATGTAGTTGAATATGCGCAGGATATACAAAATGCCGGAAGAAGCTTGTTGTCTTTGATTAACGACATTTTGGATTTTTCCAAGATGGAGGCGGGACATGTGGAAATTGTTCCAGTAGAGTATTCTATGTCTTCGTTGTTGAATGATTGCTATAGCATGGTGGTTATGCGAGCCGAAGAAAAAGGACTGTTTCTTGAAGTGGACACCGATGCAGAGCTTCCAAGTATGCTGTTTGGTGATGAACTCCGTGTCAAACAGATAATTATTAATTTGTTAACCAATGCAGTGAAATATACCAAAGAAGGTTCAGTCCGTTTGACTGTAAAATTTGAACCAAAGGAAGAGGATATTGTTTGGTTGGATATTATCGTCAGCGATACCGGAATGGGAATTTCAGAGGAAGATCAACAGCAATTGTTTGACGCATTCCAGCGTGTAGATATTTTGAAAAATCGTAATGTGGAGGGTACCGGACTTGGTCTGCCTTTGACAAAACAGTTGGTAGAGTTAATGGAAGGTACTATCACAGTAAACAGTGAAGTAAATGTGGGTTCTACATTTAGCATCCGAATCCCGCAAAAGGTTGTATCGGATAAGCCGATGGGAGACTTTGTGGGTAATTATGACCATGATGTAAAAATCAGTGGCTATCGTCATTCATTTTATGCACCAAAGGGCAGAATTCTTGTGGTAGATGATGTGTTAATGAATTTGAAGGTATTTACCGGGTTACTAAAGGGTACCGGTTTGTATATTGATGTGGCAGAAAGTGGCGAGCGCTGTCTGCAGCTGGTACGAAAGAATCAGTATGATATCATTTTCCTAGATCATATGATGCCGGAAATGGATGGAGTAGAGACATTAAAGCAAATGAAGGAATTGATGGAATACATCGATACGCCTGTGATTATGCTGACTGCAAATGCTATGGTAGGTGCCAAGGATGATTATTTGTCAGAGGGATTTCATGATTACATGACAAAACCGATTCAAGGCAGCAAGTTGGAGAAAATGATTGTTAAATATTTGCCTAAGCAGAAATTAGAGGAGAAACCAAAGCAGGCAGAACCTGTGGTAAAGACAACTGAGAAGACTTCTGAAAAGGCAACTGAAAAGAAGTCTCTGGTAGCTGAATTACATTATCTTGATACAAAATTAGGTCTTTCCTATTGTGGTGGCGATGAGCGTATGTATACGGAAATGGTAACTATGTATGCCCAGAGCAATCAGGATGAGTTGTTGGAAGAATATTTCCAAAAACAGGATTGGCATAATTATGGGATTAAAGTACATTCCTTGAAGAGCACATCTTTAGGTATTGGAGCTGTGGAGATTTCTGAACAGGCAAAGAAACTGGAAGTTGCTGTGAATGAAGGTGATATTGCATATGTTGAGGAACAGCATCCTATATTTATGGAGGATTATAAGGGACTCTTGGAATGGTTGAGGAGTTTACTGTAAAAGAAACAAGCAGGCGAAGTTGTCATATTGAAATGACTTCCGCATATACTATTAGTAGTATGAATAGGCGGGAGGAATAGATATGCAGCTTATGAAGCAAAACATAGAAAGTAATCTGGTAAAGGCTGAGGCAGTGGGCAAGCTGACCTTAGATAAGGATTTTAATGTGCCGGATTTGAAAGAGGACATGGATAAGGTCATTGTGGTGAAAGGCACTCCGGTAATGGAGGAGTGTGAATGTCTTGTAGACCGGGTAAAGGTAAAAGGGCATTTGCATTTTCAGGTGCTTTATATGACGCAGAATCCGGAACGTCCTCTTTCTTTTTTGGAGGGTGTGATTCCATTTACGGAAAGTGTACATATGGAAGGTGTGTTTCCAACTGATGATTGTCGCGTACAACTGGAATTAGAAGATTTGAATGTATCGCTGATTAATTCCAGAAAGATTATCGCCAAGGCATTGTTGGGATATAAGATTCATGTGTACGGGGATGACCATGCAGAGATTACCACGGAGCTTAGCAATGCAAATGGCTTTGAGTGTCTTTACAAGAAGCTAACCTATTCTAAAAAAGTGGTGGATAAAAAGGATATGTTCCGGGTGAAGCAGGAGGTGGAGTTGCCACAAGCGAAGCCTAATATCGGTGAGCTGATTTGGTATAGTGTCAATGTGGATTCGTTGGATACAAAACTATCAGAACAGGAAATATTGCTGAATGGAGACTTGAGTCTCTTTGTCATTTATCAGGGGGATGAAGCGGGGCAACCGTTGCAGTATTTGTCAATGGATTTACCATTTTCGGGGGCATTGGATTTGCCAGAGGCGGCATCGGATATGGTATCTGTCATGAATACAAAACTTTCAGAGGTTGAAGTGTTTATCCGTCCGGATTTGGATGGAGAGGAACGCAAGCTTGAAGTGGCTGTTTCCATGGATTTGGATATTCAGGTTTACGATGACACGGAGGTGCTTTTGTTAGAGGATGTATTTGCACCAAATGTAGAACTTACGGAACAGACGGTGGATTTTGCTTATGAGAGTATTCTGATGAAAAACGCCGCAAAGACTAGGGTATCAGAGCGTATTCGATTAAATAATACACAGGATAAAATGATGCAGATTTGCCAGGTAGAGGGTAGTGTGAAAATTGACGATGAACTGGTGACGGATGACGGTTTGCAGATAGAGGGCGTTGTTCTTGCCACCATCATTTATATTTCTGCAAATGATGCCCATCCGGTGTGCTCTATGGAGGCGATGGTGCCATTTTCTTATCTGGTGGAGATGGAGCATCTCAGTGAAGATGATAGATATGAGATTTGTCCACAACTGCTTCAGCTTTCAGCCATTATGATTGATGGAGATGAGGTTGAGTTGAAGGCGCAGGTGGATTTGAATATTGTGGCATTTGCAAGGGGAACGATGAAGGGCATTGAAAGTATAGAGACAGCGCCTCTTTCTTATGATAAAATAAAAGCGTTGCCAGCGATGGCAGGATATGTGGTAAAGGATGGAGACACCCTTTGGAGTATTGCTAAGCGATATTACACCACAATCGATGGTATCAGAAAGGTAAATCAGTTAGAGAGTGATAAGTTGATGCCGGGACAAAAATTACTTGTGGTAAAAGAAAGTTAGTATTGAAAGGCTGGAAATACATATGATATATACAGTAACTTTGAATCCGTCTTTGGATTATATTGCATCTGTTGATAGTCTGACCCCAGGAAGCGTGAACCGTTCTTATGGCGAGTTCACCCTTCCTGGTGGCAAAGGAATTGATGTGTCAGTTGTGCATTCGTCTTAGCGAAGGTTGTTCCAGAATTAATGTGAAGCTTCGCTCTGAAAATGAGACAGAAATCAACGGCAGTGGGCCTGTGATTACAAAAGCAGATTGTGTACGTTTTTCTTGAAGATGTCAATATGTAACTTTAATATTTTACAAATTTATAAGAACAGTGTAAATAGTAAGCATATTGTAATTGCAGCAAAGCATCCAATTTGATGTTCCTGAAAAAATGAAAACTCCATGCTATAACCCCTTTTGTCGATGTATCTGTGGTTTTGGTAGGCGTCTAAATTATCCGATGATGTAGTGTTTTTTAGGTCTACCATCATTTCGCGGTATTCATCAATTTTCTGCTTACAGAAACGTTCTTCATCTCGTAGGGTGAACACCTTATATTTGTGCTTGAATTTAAGAAAACGCAGAGTCTCATTTTGCGTATTGTATTCGATGATACTATCCATCATCCAAAAGAAGGATTTCCATAAAGCAATAAAAACAGCGATGACAGCAACCCACATCTCAATGGTTCCAGCAAGGATAGAACCGCCAGGTAGATTTAACAGAAATTCAAAATACAGGTCTACCAATACCATAAATGTGAATGTTAATATAGCAGCTATCATGCTATTTTTTCTGCTTTGTAAACGTTTCGGAATGCTTGCCAACTGGCTTTCATATTGGTCTAATACTAGCGTTAAATCTTTTTGCAAGGAGCTTTTTATATATTCAAATTCTTTTTCTGAAGGCTGTTCCATATGTTGTTCTGTAGTCTTAATTTCTTCCGGTGTGATTCGTAATTGCATGTATGCTTTCTCCTATTTTACAGATAATGATATTATATGTTGATTATAGGATGCGAGTAGAAGTGCGTCAATTGAAAAGCAGAAAAATACAACTTGACGAACGACACTTTGGAAAATATAGTAAATAGTAGAGTATTAAAATGAGCGGATGTATAGTAAATATTCAAGAAAGGAAAATGTTTGGTGAGGCTGGTTGGCCTTGGCCGTGCAAGGAAAAATGATGGAAAGACCAAATGCTTGGAAGACTTATAGCAAAAAGGATTTAAAGGAATTAGAAACACTGAATAAGGGCTATATTGAATTCTTGTCATATGGAAAGACAGAGCGTCTCTGTGTAAAGCGAACCATTGAGATGGCAGAGGCTGCCGGATATGTGAATTTGGAAAAGAAGATTGGAAAGAAAAAGAAATTAAAAGTAGGCGACAAGGTATATGCTGTCTGTATGAATAAAACTGTAGTGATGTTCCAGATTGGAAAACAGCCATTGGAGCAGGGCATGAATATATTGGGTGCTCATATCGATTCTCCAAGATTGGATGTAAAGCAGAATCCGCTATATGAGGATACGGATTTGGCATATTTGGATACCCATTATTATGGAGGTATCAAGAAGTATCAGTGGGTAACCATTCCATTGGCACTTTATGGCGTGGTAGTAAAGAAGGATGGTTCCGTTGTGGAAATCGCTATCGGCGATAAGGACGAGGACCCAGTATTTTGTGTAACAGATTTGCTCATTCATTTGGCAGGGGAACAGCAGGAAAAGAAGGCAAGCAAGGTAATTGAAGCCGAGAATCTGGACTTGCTGTTTGGCAGTATGCCACTTCCAAAGGAAGATAAGGAAGGCGTCAAGAAGGGTGTACTTGCTCTTTTGAAGAAGCAGTATGACATTGAGGAAGAGGATTTCTTATCTGCTGAGTTGGAGATTGTACCTAGCGGACGTGCTAGAGAGGCAGGCATAGACAGAAGCATGATTATGTCCTACGGACAGGATGACAGAGTTTGTGCGTATACTTCTTTAGTGGCTATGTTAGAGGTAGATGCACCGGAAAAGACTTCCTGCTGTCTGTTAGTGGACAAGGAGGAAATCGGTAGTGTGGGTGCTACTGGTATGCAGTCAAAGTTCTTCGAAAATATGGTGGCAGAGGTGATGGAGCTTGCCGGTCAGTATTCTGAGTTGGCACTCAGAAGATGTCTTGCAAATTCTTCTATGCTTTCGTCTGATGTAAATGCAGCATTTGACCCGCTTTATGCTTCTGCATTTGAGAAGAAGAATGCCTCTTACTTTGGACGTGGTCTGGTATTTTCTAAGTTTACCGGACGTGGTGGCAAGTCTGGCTCTAACGATGCCAATGCTGAGTATATGGGCAGAATACGCAAGATGATGGATGATAACAAGGTGAATTTCCAGACAGCAGAGCTTGGTAAGGTAGATGTCGGTGGTGGCGGTACTATCGCTTACATCATGTCACTTTATGGCATGGAGGTTATTGACAGCGGTGTGGCAGTGCTTAATATGCACGCTCCTTGGGAGATTACCAGTAAGGCGGATGTTTATGAGGCGAAGAAGGGATATGTGGCATTTTTGAAAAATGCGTGAGGAACCGTGATTTTTCCTACTTCCTTTTTATAAACAAATAGAGTATAATATGAGTAGGTACGCGCATGCGTTCAAAAATTATTTTAGATACGGAGGATTATTTTCATGTTAGTTTCAGCAAAAGAAATGTTGACAAAGGCTAAGGCTGGTCATTATGCAGTAGGTCAGTTCAATATCAACAACTTAGAGTGGACAAAGTCTATTCTTTTAACAGCTCAGGAGTTAAAGAGTCCTGTTATCTTAGGTGTATCTGAGGGTGCAGGTAAGTATATGACAGGTTATAAGACAGTTGCAGCTATGGTTAAGGCTATGGTTGAGGAGTTAAACATCACAGTTCCTGTAGCACTTCACTTAGACCACGGTTCATACGAAGGCGCTAAGGCTTGTATCGAGGCTGGTTTCTCTTCTATCATGTTCGATGGTTCACACTATCCAATCGAAGAGAACATTGCTAAGACAAAGGAATTAGTTGCTATCTGCGAGGAGAAGGGTATCTCTATCGAGGCAGAAGTTGGTTCTATCGGCGGCGAGGAAGATGGCGTTGTTGGTAAGGGCGAGTGTGCTGATCCAGACGAGTGTAAGGCTGTTGCAGATTTAGGTGTTACTATGTTAGCTGCAGGTATCGGTAACATTCATGGTAAGTATCCAGAGAACTGGGAAGGTTTAAGCTTCGAGACATTGGATGCTATCCAGGCTAAGACAGGCGATATGCCATTAGTATTACACGGTGGTACAGGTATTCCTGAGGATATGATTAAGAAGGCTATCTCACTTGGTGTTGCTAAGATTAACGTTAACACAGAGTGTCAGTTAGCATTCCAGGATGCTACACGTAAGTACATCGAGGCTGGTAAGGACTTAGAGGGTAAGGGATTTGACCCACGTAAGTTATTAGCTCCAGGTGCTGAGGCTATTAAGGCTACAGTTAAGGAAAAGATGGAATTATTCGGTTCTGTTGGTAAGGCTGAGTAATTATGATAGAAGAGGTCAGCGGTTGCTGGCCTTTTCTTATGCACAAAAAAACCGACTGGTTTCCCAGTCGGTTTTTTAAATACGACTCTTTATTCGTGATGACTATTACTGCTCCACAGTTGGACTTGTTACCTCAGCCTTCCAAGCATCCATGCCTTCCATAACAGCATCGTATGTCTTCTGGCTAATCTCAGGAAGCTTATCTCCCCAAAGACCTTCTGCCTGCTTAAAGCCCTTCTTGATAGCTTCTGTTAATTCATCAATTTTGCTGGAATCTCCACCAGAAATTGCCTTAGCAAAATCTAAGATACGCTCAGAGGTCTGCTTTACACCCCAGTATCCATCTTCAGAAACATCCTTCTGTGCCTGTGCGATAGTCTGTGCATCTGCCTGGAAATTACCCTGGCGAATCTCGTTCCAAATGCTGTCTGGATTAGCAGAAAAAGCAATCTGGAATGTAGATGACTGCTTGCCCATCATCTGCTGAACCATGTTCACTAAGGATTCTTTTCTAGCAGCCGCATCTGCCTTTAACTGCTCCACGATAGCCTTGTTGCTCTTAGCATTGCCATAGGTACCCTTAATCTCACTGGCACTGGCTGATTTCTCATATACAACCGCAGTGTCATTTTGTACATTTGCAGTAGCAGTAGTCTCTGCCGCTTTTTCTGTAGAAATGTTATCTAACTTTGTCTGATATGTACTTGTTGCTTGACTTGTTACTCCACTTAAACTCATGATAACCCCTCCTATATACTAATAATTTTAGCATAGATTCTAAGTTTTTCAAGGGAAAAACCATTTTTTATCAAGTATGTTTTCGTTGAATAATTGGAGTCATTTTTGTATAATATTGAGAAAGGTCAAGATGTTGCATACGGGGGGGAATTTAGGTACAAGGAGTAGTAGTATGGAACGTGAAAAAATGTTATCAGGAAAATTATATGATCCTTCAGCTCAGGAGTTGGAAACCATTAGAGTGAGAGCACATAAGTTGTGTAAGGATTATAATGAGTTATATGAAGATGATAAAAAAAGGAAAGACATATTAGAGGAACTGATTCCCAACATGGGAGAAGGGACTTATTTGCAGGGGCCGATTCAGTTTGACTATGGTTTGTTTACTACATTTGGTAAGCGTTGCTATGCAAATTTTAATTTCGTAGTGTTGGATATTTGTCCGGTCACCATTGGGGACAATGTTTTCTTTGGACCGAATTGTACCATAGCTACGCCGATGCATCCGTATCTGCCAGAAGAACGTAATTTTAGACAGCGGGAGGATGGCTCTCTTTATAATTTGGAGTATGGAAAACTGGTGACGATTGGAAACGACTGTTGGTTTGCCAGTAATGTTGTGGTGTGTGGTGGCGTTACCATAGGCGAGGGATGCGTGATTGGTGCCGGCAGTGTGGTAACGAGAGATATTCCACCAAACTCTCTAGCAGCAGGCAATCCGTGCCGGGTGATTCGAAAGATTACAAAAGAAGATAGTATAACATATAAAAAAGAATTATATTAAGATATATTAGGAGGTTGTGATCACATGAATACTGTAACAAAGAAAGCATATGCTAAGATTAATCTTGGGTTAGATGTGTTGGGAACAAGACCGAACGGCTATCACGATGTGAAGATGGTTATGCAGACAGTGGATTTGCATGATACGTTGAAGTTTAAATTGTTGCAGGAAGATAAGATTGTGATGACAACCAGTCGTTCTGATTTGGAATGTGATGACCGCAATTTGGTGTATAAAGCAATTGCACTGATGAAGCGGGAATTTGGTGTAAAAAAAGGTATGGAAGTATTTTTAGAAAAGAACATACCAATGGCTGCCGGTATGGCAGGAGGCAGTACAGATTGTGCTGCGGCATTAAAGGCTTGTAATGAGCTGTTTGATTTGCATTTATCAGAAAATGCATTGATGGAATACGGAGTGAAACTAGGAGCAGATGTACCATACTGCATTATGGGTGGCACGGCTTTGGCAGAAGGTATCGGAGAGAAATTGACAAAACTCACAGCCTTACCAGAGTGTTACATTTTGATTGCAAAGCCTCCAATAGATGTCTCTACCAAGGAAGTATATTGTGCATTTGATGCTTGCAAAAATATTGACCATCCAGATATTGATGGCATGGTGAAGGCGTTGCAGGATGATAATTTGGAAGGCGTTGTCACTAGATTGGGAAATGTATTAGAACAGGTTACGATTCCGATGCATCCGGAGGTACAGACATTGGTGGATGTTATGCGAACAGCCGGAGCGAAGAATGCGATGATGACAGGAAGTGGTCCTACGGTATTTGGTATCTTTACGAATCCGGAGTTGGCCGAGGATGGAAGAAATAGTATTTTGCAAAAAGGTTTGTCAAAGGAAGTATATGTAGTCAGACCGGTATAGGAGGCAGCTTATGGAATTGCAATTAGATAACAATTCATTTTTGCCATTGCGGGATGTGGTTTTTCAAACCCTTAGAAGTGCGATTATAAGAGGTGACTTTGAGCCTGGCGAGCGATTGATGGAAGTAAAACTTGCCAATAAGCTTGGAGTTAGTAGAACTCCTGTCAGAGAGGCCATTCGAATGTTGGAGTTGGAAGGCTTGGTGGTGATGGTGCCAAGACGCGGTGCGGAGGTTGCCCGTATTACCTTAAAGGATTTAAAGGACTCCTTAGAGGTGCGACTTGCCATAGAAGAACTGGCAGTGACTTTGGCTTGTGACAGAATTACGGACGAACAGAAAATGCAGTTGATTCAGGCAAATAATGCATTTCACACAGCGATTATCAATAAAAAAGTGCCGGATATCGTGGCACAGGATGTGAATTTCCATGATGTGATTTTCCAGATAACCGGAAACCAAAGACTCATATCTGTAGCACAGTCACTACGGGAGCAGGTATACCGTTACCGCGTGGAGTATGTGAAGGATTTTACCTACCATGATGTATTGGTGAAAGAGCATGATGAGATAACAAAGGCAGTGGTAGAGCGTAATAAAGAAGCAGCCATTGAAATTATGCGGAAGCATATATATAACCAAGAACTCATTGTACTTCAGAATTTACAGGAATAACTGCATTTTACACATGGCATTATCTCATTTTCTTATTTTAGAATGTGTTAGGGCTTCTTGTGAGATTTAATCATGTTACACACAATGTCTGAGCAAAACAGGGGATATTTTGTTTCGGCGAGATGCTTTCGCTCGCCAAATGCGTAACAGTACTAATGGGGCTAACACTTATTAAAAGTGCTAGCCCCATAAGGACTGACGCATTTTGAGGCTCGCCTCAATCAAAATATCCCCTGTTTTGCGAGTTTGTGTGTGACATGTAATTAAAACTACACAAGGAGCTCTTATACATTCTTAATAAGATAATGCAATGATGCGTGTGTAAAATGCAGTTATTCCTATAATTCTAATAGTACATAATTTCTAAATAATGGTTCATACTAAAAGCATTACTTAGAAAGGGTATGAACTATGAGCGTATTTAATGAACATCATCGATTGGAAGTAGCTATCAGTGAGAATGTGCAAGAGAACATCGCGTTGATGGATGGTCTATTTGATAAGTGTGGCGATATCGTAAAGAAGGAGTTTGTGTTACAGCGAAAGCAGGGGGAGCTTCGCATTTATATGGTATATATTGACGGTATGGTGAATACCGACCAAGTGGCAGGGATGGTACTGCGACCTCTTTTATATGAGTGGCGAGAAGAGGAAGAGTACCGTCCTTTTCGTGCGTTTTTACAGGAAGAAATTGAGAGCGTGGATGTAAAAGCGGTGGATAAAATGGATGATGCTTTGGCAGGAATTTTGAAGGGGGACACTGCGATTTTTGTGGATAGGGAAGTGGAGGCGTTGGTTGTGTCCACGAAGCGGTTTCCAGTGCGTGGTATTGATGAGGCGAAATCGGAGCAGGGAATCAGAGGTGCCAGAGATGGTTTCATTGAAAGTATCCGAACGAATACGGCATTACTGCGAAGACGTATTAAGGACCCGAATTTGAAAATGGAACAGGGGATTTTGGGACAGCGTTCTAGGACGGATTACGCTCTTTGCTATATGGATGGTTTGGTGGATGAACAACTTGTGAAACATGTGAAAATGCGACTTGCGGCATTCGAAGTAGATGGTGTGTTTGACAGTGGAACGCTGGAGCATTTGATGGAGAAAAAATGGTACTCTCCCTTTCCCGTCTGTCAGAGTACTGCAAGACCAGATAAGGCGGCTTCGGCATTGTTAGAGGGACGCGTGGTATTGATTGTGGATAATTCGCCGGAAGCACTGGTTTTGCCGGTGACGTTTCCTATGTTTTTTCAGGCGGCGGATGATTATTTTAACCGATGGTGGGTGGCAAGCTTTGGCAGAGTGTTAAGATTTGTGGCGGCGTTACTGGCCATTGGTCTTCCAGGATTTTATGTGGCAGTGACCAGCTTTCATACAGAGGTGTTACCGACAAAGCTGATGTTGGCAATTTCGGCTGCAAGGACTGCGGTGACGTTTCCCGTGTTGATTGAAATTTTGTTGATGGAGTTACTGTTCGAGCTTTTAAGGGAGGCGGGAATCCGGCTTCCAGGAGCCATGGGAAATACCATCGGTGTTGTAGGCGGTTTGATTGTGGGACAGTCTGCGGTGGAGGCGCATTTGGTAAGCACCATTGTGGTAATTGTGGTGGCGCTATCGGCGATATCTGCATTTTGTATTCCCAATGAGGAATTTGCTTCGGCATTTCGTTTGTTGAAATTCTTTTTGATTGTACTGAGTGGAATCTGGGGCTTTTATGGATTTTTGATGGGGATGTTGGTGATTGCATTGCACTTGTCCAATCTAAGTAGCTTTGGTGTGCCTTATATGCTTCCGGCAGTTGGAGGAGACGAGGGAGATTACAACCATTTGAAGGATTACATTTTGCGGCTACCAAGTTCTGTGATGTATAAGAGACCGATTTTTACAAAGGATGGAGAGCGAATTCGACTTCGTTGGAAATAAAATGTAGAAAGAGGTTATGAAAATGGTAATCAATGAAATGCAGGATGCTATTACCACAAGACAGGTGAAGCGGATGGTGTGCTTGGAGGGCTTGGTGTTACCGTCCTTGTTTGGTCCGGTGATGGCAGCAAATGGCAGCAATACGATGATACAATTTGCGTTGAGTGTATTGTTGGGGTCGTTGTTTGGGTTATACCTGATATGGATATCGGGAAAGCAGGATTATTTCACGGGCAAAAAAGTGACTTTAGATAGAAGATTGATACAGGGTGTGTATGCAGTTCGTTTTTTTATTAGAGCAACACTTTTGCTCTTTGTTTTTGTGGAAATGGTGCGCTTGTTTTTGCTTGGAAATGTGGATAAATGGTTTCTGTTATTGCCTGTGCTGTTAGTTACGCTCCTGGCATGTTTGCGGACATTTTCCGGACGGGCAAAAATGGTGGAGTTGTTGTTTTGGTGGATGTTGGTTCCGCTACTTGGAATCTGGTTGCTTTCTATTGGGAATTGGAAAGGAGAATTGTTTTTTGCCAATTCCTTGGAGAATGGGAAAACGGAGGTGTATCAGGTTTATCTGATGCTCAGCCTGTATTTGCCTTTGGAGGGAATTCTTTATTTTGTGCCACATACGACTGAGCAGGGAGAGGCAAAAATCAGCGCGACAAAGGGTTTATTTTTAGGTGTCATTGTAAGTAGTTTAGTGTTTCTGATGGCGTATCTGACTGTGGGAAATGAAGGGTTAAGAGGGCGATTGTTTGGTGTTGCGTATATGTTGCAGTTCGTAAAACTACCGGCAAATTTGTTGTCCCGTTTGGATGTTTTGGTTATGCCATTTTTGTTGTTGGGATTATTTTTGATTTTGAGTGGGATGGTTTTCTATTGCGTGAAGTCGCTGCAGTTCGCATTTCACAATACAAGGAGAAATTGGTTGCCGGCAGTGGTTGTGCTAACGTTCATGGTGGTGTGGCTATTCTTTGGAGTGCCATCCACTGAGGTGGTATTGAGTTATTTTGCCTGGATTGATATTCCGCTGGCGATTATTTTACCGTTGATTTGTGTTATGGGTACAGAGACCATGTTGAGACTGAAAAAACTGACAGTGATTTTTCTTTGTTGCGTGTTGGGGCTTACCGGATGCAGACAGGTGGACATGGAGGATAAGGACTATGTGCTCATGTTGGGTGTGGATTATGAGGATGACGATGACCTGTTAAAAAATGAGGAGTTCGAGTATCATGTGACAATGGCTGATATGCAGGGATATACAGCTCAGATGGGAGAGACTTTAAAAGCAAAAACAAAGTCAGGAAAGAATAAAAGTTTAAAAGCATTTCGGGACAGCTATTCCAGAAATCATGCTACGACTATGGATTTTGGTCATGTTATGTTATTGCTTTTGGAGGAAGACATTTTCGAAAATCCAAAGGCGTTAGAGAATTTTCTGAATATGTTACAGGAAGAGGAACTGATTTCGTCCACAGTGTTAGTGGCAGCGACCGAGGATGAAACGGAGGACATAGCGAAGCTGGATGAAAAGGAAGATGCGGTGATTTCGGAAGCCTTGGTGGAGGTTTTGAAAAAAGATGGAAATGTGGAGATTACCTTGATGGATTTGTATTTGGCAGTGGCGGAGAATACGGCACTCACAGTTCCAGTGTTGGATGTGGAGGAGGATGAGAAAATGCCAAAGGTAAAACGACATTTACAAGTCAATGTCAGTCAGGGAATCGCGTCATTTGAATAGGACGCAAAAAGGTGTCAATACTTTTTGTAAGTAAATGGATTCAGAAAGGAATTGACAGATGGACAGTGTAAATAGAGTGTTTCGTGGGGCTTTTTTTGGAATTATTTTGGGAATTGTGGGTGGCCTTGCATGGGGCAGCATGGATTATCAGAGAATGAAAAACCGGGAGACCACAACCGCAATTTTAACTTTGGCAAATGACGATGTAACGCAGGCGGTACTTCGTTTTCATATCCGTGCCAACAGTGATGCAGTGGAAGACCAGATGTTGAAAATGGAGGTAAAGGAATACGCCCTTTCGCTGATTCAACCGGTTATGGAGAGTGCCAGTGATTTGGAGACTGCAAAGAGATTGCTTTCGGCAAAGCTTCCTTATCTGAAAACCTCCGTAGAAAGTTACATGCAACGGCAAGGATTTGCATATGATGCAGAGGTGTATTTTACCAATGAGTATTTTCCGTTAAAGCAATATGGCGATGCCACATTTCCAGCGGGAACCTATGAAGCACTTCGCATTGATATTGGAGAAAAGCAGGGACAAAACTGGTGGTGTGTGGTGTATCCATCTCTGTGTTTTGTGGACGCCACACATGCGGAACTACCTATAGAGGAGAAAGAAAAATTACAAAAAATGCTGACACCAGAGGAGTATGCAGAGGTGATGCAGGCAGAGGAGATAGATGAAGAAAAAGTGTTTTTTCATTTCAAATTAGCGGATATTTTGAAGGATTTTTTTGATTGACAAAATATCTGTTGGAACGGATAATACTTGTTAGACAAAATCTGTTAAAACGCTATGTTATATATAGGAGAAGAGATTATGAAAAGGACTTTACAATTCACGAAAAGAATAACAAGTATTGTTTTGGCGATGGCACTGGCTGTCAGCATGATTCATGTGTCGGAACACAAGGTGCAAGCAGCGACAAATGTTACCACATCAGAAGGCTTAATATTCAGTATTGAAGATGATAATACTGCAATTTTGAAAGGCACTAGTAACACGTTTAGTGCGACGAGTGTTACAATTCCAGCTACGATTACACATAATGATAAAACATACCCCGTACAGAAGATCGGGGGAGGGGCGTTCTTGGGAAAAAAGATTGTGTCAGTAGTCATTGAAAATGGTATTGAAACAATTGATTATACGGCATTCAGTGGGTGTTCAAAGTTAAGTAGCATTACGATTCCAGATAGTGTTACCTCCATAGGAGAAAATGCATTTAAGTCGTGTACGTCTTTGAAGACGATTGAGATACCGAATGGAGTTAAAAAATTTTATGGCAATGTGTTTTCAGGCTGTAGTAATTTGACCACAGTAAATATACCGAAAACAGTAACAAGTATTGGACTCGGTGTATTTGCAGGATGTGTCAATTTATCCAATATATCTGTCGATTCGGAGAATGCTAACTTCTCAGTAGAAAATGGTGTTTTGTATAGCAAAGATAAAAAGACATTGTATGCATATCCAACAGCAACTGGTAGCTATGAAATTCCAAGTACTGTAACTACGATTTTGGGAAGTGCATTTAAAGGGGCTTCCAACTTAACAAAAGTAACGATTCCATCAAGTGTAACCCGTATTGCCAGTTATACATTTGCGGAATGTACTAAACTGGAAACTATAGAAATTCCGGAAAGTGTAACCATTATTGACTATGATGCATTTGCTCATTGTGACAGTCTGGAAAGCATTTCATTTCCACCAAGTGTAACCAAGATAGACTCTCTTGCGTTTTATGATTGTGATAAATTAACCAATTTGGTGATTCCTTCAACTGTGACTACAATTGGAAATAATGCTTTTGGAGAATGTAGCTCATTACAAACGATATTTTATCCTGCGGATGCAGATTACGACATTGGTAAGATTGGGTTGGCTGGTGTAGGTTGTCAGTTTAGCTATGTGGAAAATGCTGACAATACTGTCACATTAACCGTTGAAAGTGTGGCTGATGGTATGACAAGTATAAGTCTACCAGATGATATAGAAGGCATGAGAATTGTTGATGTAGAAGGATTAGACGGTTTAGACATTGATGTTCTTTGTACAGACCATATTTTTAAGGAGTATTATTATCTGACATCAGGTCACAAGACTGTGTGTAAAAAATGTGGCGTTGTAGATGATTCAGAAGAAGAGCATATATTTGATAATGAAAACGAAGCATGTATTTGTGGATATGCTCCATTTGCTGCCAGTGATATGAATACAACTTTGGCTTTGACAGAGGGCTATCAGGAATCAAATACACTGACAGTTGCAGTAACACCTACATTGGGTAGTGAGATACTTTTGTATCAATGGTATGAGAATGGTGTGGAAATTAGTGGTGCCACATCTGCGAATTATCTGATTCCAACAGGAAAGACGGTAGGCTCATATACATATTCCTGTAAAGTTTCTTGTGGTGGATATACTAAGATTGTAAATGTATGTGTAGCTAAGGTATCAGAAAAAGTAGATGACCCAGTGAATCCGGATAATCCGGCAGATGACACGGTGAATCCAGATAATCCAACAGATGATCCAACAAATCCAGACGATGGACAGGATAATATTGCACCAAAGAAGGGTGATAAGATTCAGGATGCTAAAAAACTTGCATGGTATAAAGTGACTAAGGCTGGTACAAAGGCTGGTAAGGTGGGTACTGTAGAGTATCTGAAGCCTATAAGCAAAAAGAAAAAGACTGTTTCAATACCATCCACTATTAAAGTAGATGGTATCAAGTATAAGGTAACCAGTATTGCAAAGCATGCATTTAAGAATAATAAGTATGTAACAAAGGTTACAATTGGGAAGTATGTGAAGACTATTGGTGCCAATGCTTTTTACAAGTGTACAAAGATAAACGCATTAACCATTGGACAGAGCGTGACAACTATCAGCAGCAAGGCGTTTTATGGTTGTAAAAAACTTAAGAATATCACTGTTAAGACTAAAAAACTGACTGCGAAGAAGGTTGGAAAAAATGCTTTTAAAGGGATTCACAGCAAGGCAACTATTAAGGTTCCAAAGTCGAAGTATAAGGCTTACAAGACGCTTCTTAAAAAGAAGGGTGTAGGTAAGAAGGTTAAGTTTAAGAAAATATAAAGCATAAAAATGGGAGTATCACTATATGGTGATACTTCTGTTTTTTTGGCAAATTTATACCTCCTTTATAGTGTCCAAATCACATTCATGTGTTATAATGATATGCAGGGATAAAGGAGTGAAGTTATGCATAGAGATATGGATGCATTAAAAGAAAATCTGGAACAGGCAAAAGTCGAAAATCGCTTGTTGGAATACATGGGGGAAGAATTGAAACATGGTATGGAATTGGCGCAGCTTTGGGAGATTCATTCTTATTTTCATGAGTTGCCTGAGGAAGCGTTTCAGAATAATGCTTACCTGGCATCTCACATGACCCATGTGTGCGTGCTGGAGGGTGATTTGGAGACTGCAAAGCGGTATATGGAGTACACCAAGTCTAATCCAAAGATATATGAGTTTACGAGAGTATTTTATCCGGCTCTTACCAATAATGAATTTCGTCAAGCGATAGAGGATTTGTATCATCGTAAGTCAGGTGTTCCGCAGGATATGGTGCTGACCGCGGTAAGACCAACGCTTATTAATGGTTTTCGTGATTTTACGTTGTACGGTGAAATCATGCCGAAATTAAAGCATCGGTATGAGGAAGTAATGCCTGCTCTATACGGAGACGTGGCTGGCATTGTATATAAGATTGCCTGTGCAGAGCTGCTATATCAAAGAAACGAGTGCTTTGAAGCACTTGTAATCGTGGTAAGTGCAATTCAAGAAATGAAAGAAAGTACAGACATCCGATGTTTGCTTGTAGCAAAAGCATTGGAAATGTACATATTAGTGTTAAATGGTCAGGTGCAATCGGCAGAATTAATTACAAATAAATTGAGAAGACGCATAGAACAGCAGAAGAATCATGGACTTGAGAAAAATTTGGATGCACTTGAGGTGTTTGCGGCCATGTATGATGGGCATACGGAGCTGATAAATCACTGGATGTTAAATGGTGCACCGGATGAATTTAATGATTTTAATATGCTAGATACATATCGTTATACCATAAAGATGAGATGTTACTTGTTGCAGAAGAAGCATATGGCACTGCTTTCCTTGGGGGAGACCTTAATTCCGCTGTTGGAAAGTACATATCGCACCATGGACGTATGCGAAATTCGTATGCTAATTGCCATGTGCTATCATGATCAAAAGAAAAATGATTTAGCATTTGATATGATGGATGGTGTGTTAAGAACTGCGGAGCTTTACAGATATGACAGACTGATAGGTGATGAAGGCGACAGAATGTATCGGTTGTTATACGATTATCGCAAGGTTCGAGGAAATTCACCATATTTGAAGCGAGTTATGGATATTGCAAAACAGGTTGGCATGGCGCATCCGAATTATTTAAAGATGCAGTACTCAAATGCAGAAAATCTTTCAGAGGTAGAACAAAATGTATTAAGGCTGATGGCAGAAGAACATAGTAATGCAGAGATTGGAATGATGTTAGATATTGCATTGAATACAGTTAAATTTCATGCGAAGAACATTTATAAGAAATTATCAGTTAATAGCAGAGGGCAGGCGGTAAAGAAAGCGAAAGAATTGGGAATATTATAATTGTGTGAAGGAGGGGGACATATGCATAGGGACTTGAATGAAATAAAGAAGCGATGGGAATTAGCTGCCAAAGAAAACCGTCTAACAGAAGTGATGTTGGAAGATTGCCATTCAAGAATGAGAATGGCGCAAATCTGGGAGTTGCGTTCATTTTTCTATGCCCTTCCGGAAGAAGTGTTTAAAGAGCAACCATACTTAGCTGCATATATGGTGCAGGTGTATGTGTTGGAAGGTGATTTGAATATCGCAAAGAAATATTTGGATTACACCAAGATTGCCCCAGAGATATATGAGCCTACTAGACTGGTGTTTCCGGGTTTACCGGTAGAAGAATTCCATGATGCAGTAAGAGCCTTATATAAAAGCAACGCAGGGGTTCAAGAGCAGTTGGTTTTGACAGCGGCACGTCCAACAGTGCTGAACGGATTTCGTGATTTTACAATGTATGCTTCTCGTTTGGAACAAAATAAAGAGCGGATTGTGAGTATATTAGAAACCATATATGGTGAGGCCGCAACGGGCGTGGTAGAAATTGCAAGGGCGGAATATTTGTATCAGCAGAATCAATGCTTTGATGCATTGGTTTTGGTAGTTGGAACTATCGCTTTTATGGAAGATAAGAAGGATAGTCGTTGCATGTTTGCTGCATTGGCATTAGAGATGTACATATTGATTATGAATGGTCAGGCACAGTCAGCAGAATTTTTGACAAAGAAGCTGCGACGACGCATTGAGCGACAAGAGATATATGGTTTGGAAAAGAATATCGATGCGTTGGACATTCGGGCCGCCATGTATGATGGGAATACGGAGAAGGTTAATGCATGGATGTCAAATGGCGCACCAGATGAGTTTAATGACTTTAATATGATTGACGTGTATCGATATTTGACCAAAATGCGTGGATATCTGATTCAACAAAAGCATATGGAATTAATCTCCTTAGCGAAGAAAATTCGTCCGTGGATGAAGTTGTCAGAGCGTATCATGGATATGTGTGAAATCGATATTTTATTGGCACTTTGTTATCATGATCAAAAGCGCTATGAAGAAGCCTTTGACACCATTGCTGAGGTGCTGACGATTACTAAAAAAACTGGGTGTCATCGATTGGTGGGTGACGAAGGTGACCGCATGTATCGGTTGCTTTATGATTACAGACAATCTCGTGGCAACACACCTTATTTGAAGACCATTATGGATATTGCAAGACAGGTTGGAATGGCACACCCTAATTATTTAAAGGCGCAGTGCAATCAGATTGACAGTCTGTCCGAAATGGAAGAAAAAGTACTGAGTCTGATGGCGGAAGATAAGACAAATGCTGAGATTGGTGTTTGTTTAGATATTACGTTAAACACAGTGAAGTATCACTCGAAAAACATTTACAAGAAACTATCTGTGAAAAGCAGAGGACAGGCGGTAAAGAAAGCAAAGGAAATGGGTATCTTGTAGATATATGGGGGGTATATAGATGATTTGGAGAAGGGTTAGTTATAGACGTTTCTTAGCGGTCATGATGATGGTGGCCATGTTGATAAATGTGTGTCCGATGACAGTATTTGCTGAGGTGGTTGACGAGTCTTCGGAGAACGAAGGCTGGGTTACGGAAGAGATAGAGTTTGAGTTAGACCCGGTTGAGACCTCGGCTACACCGATTGGAATGTTTAGCATATCAGATGGCGTGGTTAATCTAAAGTCAGGGAACTATGAACAATGGATTGATAGAATTGACCTTACAGAAGCAGGTGCAATTTATGATTTTTATAATGTTCTGGTAGAAGCATCAGACAACGATGGTGTAGATGATTTTTTGATAAATGATACATATTTTTCAGGAAGTAGTTATGCCATTACCGTTGCGACGGTAACCGGTAAGGCTGCTTCTGCAGAGACACTCGAACAAGAAATGCATGCAGTTGCAAATGCATACTTTAGTTATGCGGCAGCTGCGTTTGAAGCATTTGACAGAGATCATCCGGAAGTTTTTTGGTTGACAGGTGCTTCGAGTTATGGTGCTACTCTGAAAATGAATGTAGAGCCGTTGAGTTACACTGTTACAATAGAATTTAATTTGTTAACGGATGAAGGCTTTGATATCCGTTCCGCTAATTACCAAAGTTCAGAATCGATTAAAGCAGGGATTAAGTCCAAAGATGCGGCTGTTCAAACAATTTTAAATCAGGTGACAACGTTAGGTACTGTTGAAAAAATCAAACGGTTTAATTCAATTTTGACTGAGTGTAATGAGTACAACACTAGCGATGATTTGGATACCATTGACAATGATTGCAGAGAGTGTATCAGTGCGTTGGTAGGTAAGACCGGCACAGAGGGACCAGTATGCGAGGCATATGCAAGAGCATTTAAGGTGCTTTGCGATGCATCAGATATACCATGTGTGCTGGTAGATGGTACTGCGATTTCGTCTTCAGGCAGTGGTCCGCACATGTGGAATTATGTGAAGGTAGGTCCGAAATGGTTTGGCGTAGATGTGACATGGAACGACCCTACCGGTGGTGCTTCTGGTGCGGTATCTGGTTATGAGACTGATAAATGGTTATTGGTGGGGGCTGATACGGATATTAACGGTAAGACATTTTTGACATCCCATCCGGTAGAGAATCAGGTATCATCGACAGGAATTGCATTTACAAACGGACCGGTTTTACATGAGAGTAAATATCAAGAACCGACATCACTCCAGTTTTCTCAGTTGCCAACAGTAACAGGAACCTATGGTCAGCAGGTAAAGGATATGATAGTGTCTGGGCCGGCTACCAGTGACAATGGTGCAACGGGAGTATGGACAATTGAAGCTTCTGACGATATCCCAGAGGTAGGAACTACACAGGCATATCGTGTTATATTTACACCTGATTCTGAAGACTATGCGGTTTATGAAACAGATGTAGTTCCAACCATCCTACAGGCAGAGAAGCCTGCTGTTTTACCAGATAACGAGATTACAATGGGACATTTGGTTGAGAATCTTTCTGATGTGACACTTCCTGAAAATTGGGTATGGGATGATATGTATCAGGATTATGCTGTTGCAGTTGGTGGTGCAGTGGACGCGGTGGCGATTTTTGTTGGTGAGGATGCAGCAAATTATAAGACAACCACACAGGCAGTCAGAGTAGTTAGAACAGGCTGTTCCCTTACTAAAACAGAGAAAGTTGAGGCGACTACCGAGGCAAAAGGAAGAGAAGCATATTGGACCTGTAGTTTGTGTGGCAAGCATTTTTCAGATGCAGAAGGAACAAAAGAAGTTAGGGATTTGACAAGTTTAGATATTCCACAGGTGGAGGCTCCAGAGGAAGAGGAAACTACAGCAGAACCGACCACCACAGAAGCAACTACTGCCGAGACCACAGCAGATACGACAGCTGAGTTGCCGACCACAGAGACAACAGTGGAAGAACCAACTACCGCGGAAACTACAACTGAGGAAGACACAACATTTGAAGAAGAGGAAGATGAAAAACCACAGGCACTTCCAAAAGGGACAAAGATTACCAAGGGAAAACTGGTTTATAAAGTTACAAAGTCTTCTGTGAAGAATGGAACAGTAGAATTTGTCAAAACAGCAAGCAAGTCTTTGAAGACCATTAGTATACCAGCATCCATAACAAAGGATGGTATCGTATACAAGGTTACAAGTATTGCTAAAAATGCGTTGAAGAATAATAAGAAAGTAACGACTCTTATCGTAGGTAAGAATGTAAAGACTATTGGTGTAAATGCTTTCTATGGCTGTAAGAAACTAAAGACAATTTCCATATTAACGACGAAGTTAACCAAGAAAACGGTAGGAAAAAATGCATTTAAGGGAATTTACAGCAAGGCAACTATTAAGGTTCCTAAGAAAAAATATAAAACCTATGTAAGTATGCTGAGAACCCGTGGTGTGGGGAAAAAGGCAAAGTTTAAGAAAGTGTAATAAATGAAGATAACAGAAAGAGAATCCGAAAGGGTTCTCTTTTGGTTTCATACCACTTGACATCTTCAAGAAAAATGTTCAAAATAAGATTAACATTGATAATAAAGTTGAGGCACGGCTATGTTTTTTTCGTAGTAAAATGCGGAAATTTGCTTTTTATATATGTCAAAAACAGTTTCATACCAAGGACATCTATGTCCGTTGGTGCTTAGATTGCGTGTTTTGCAATCTTATGCACCACTACGAGACATAGTAAGTGTAAACGGTCCTTGGATGAAACTGTTTTTTGTGATATTCTTATTTCGCCTCAATAACCACCGATACATGACAGTCAGATGCTTCCTGTCTATTCATGCTTAAGGTGTAGTCGATGGTGATGCTTATTTTTTCATCCGTTTCTTCAACGGTGTAATTTTGTGTGACGATGTCAATATCAATAGGGCCAAAAGGTGTCTGATAATAGCTACAGGTGGTTTCGTCCAAATCGAATATCATCTTGCTGTTAACAGCGCCTTTTTTTGTCATTTCAAATCTCTTTGTATCAAAACAAATCCGGTCTTTTACGATGTCGCTGTCAGCGTCAGCCTGTTCTTCATAAAAGACGTAATGCTTTTCAGCTTTCTTGTAGTAATTTCCACAGGTGGTAAGGGTGATGTCACCGTCATCCTGTGAACCAATGACTGTAATCACAACATCATTTGTCATATCATCAGCTCCTTTGCATGTGCAAATCAGGTAGATTATGCACGAGAGTATGCTAATTCGATTAACTTAGAAACCAAAGCCTTTTTGTCAAGACCCTTTGTCTCCCAAAGCATTGGATACATACTGATGGAAGTAAAGCCTGGTAATGTATTTAACTCGTTGAATACAACACGGTTTGTTCCATTTTCCAAAAAGAAATCTACGCGGGCAAGTCCCTGTCCGTCTACTGCCTTAAAGATTGCCTTTGCTGCAGTGCGAATCTCTTCTTCTTTTCCTTCTGGAAGGGCAGGACCAATCACTGTCTTAGAATCTGCGTTGTGATACTTCGCTTCGTAGTCGTAAAATGCTGCTTCTTCTGCTGCAAGGATTTCACCGATGCCGGAAGCATCAATATCCTGATTGCCAAGAACGGCACACTCCAACTCGCGGCCAACAATAGTCTCCTCTACAAGAATCTTTCTGTCATGCTCAGCAGCTAAAAGAAGACTGTCTTTTAATGCCTCGCGGTCTTCTGCCTTGGAAACACCTTGCGAAGAGCCGGCATTGGAAGGCTTTACAAATACAGGATAAGCAAGCTTTGCTTCTACACGGGCAATGACTGCATCCATGTTGTTTAACTCATCTTTGCGAATGTCTATGTACTGTGCCTGACAGATACCCAAACGGTCAACAACAATCTTTGTATAAACCTTATCCATGGAAACTGCACTGGCAAGTACGCCACAACCAACGTATGGAATCTGTGCTAATTCAAACAAGCCCTGCAAAGTACCGTCTTCACCATAAAGACCATGTAAAGCAGGAAATGCCACGTCAACCTTCACACGGTTAACCTGATTATCATCAAAAATCAATAATTCCTTTGTTGTAGCATCAGGAGACAAGATAGCCTGCTTTTTAGATTCTCGCCAGCTACCATCTTCAATGCTTTCGATACTATCTACAGAAAGCCATTTTCCTTCCTTTGTAATACCCACCAAATGCAACTGGTATTCACTAGTATCCACATGCTTAGCAATTGTAACAACCGAAATACAGGACACCTCATGCTCTGAGGACTGTCCGCCAAAAAGTAATACGATGTTTTTCATATCCATTTCCTTTTCAATTATTTCTTCTTATTCTTCTTTGCTGCCTTCTTCTCAGCTACGCGCTTTTCTTCCTCGGCCAATTCCTTTTCGTACTGGCGCTGCTTTGCACGTACTTTCTGAGTTAATGTCTTCTTTTCGTCCTTCTTAATTTTACCGCGGACATTCTTTACACTTACAAGGTAAATACCACTTAACATGGCCTTTACTTCACCCTTAACAGGAACTTCATCATAAATAGCGTCGTCACAAATCAGATTCACAATCTGTGGTCCGATTTTAGCTTTTACAATCGGAATTTTTGCATTCATCATACGCTTTGGTGTCTGTTCCATAATGGCCTTTGGTAAACCGGCCTCTTTCATTTTCATCATTTTCTTGTCGATGATCATCATCGTACATGGCTGAGCTGCCTCTGCCATCATTGCTTTTTGCTCGCTCTGCTTCTTTTGTAATTTGTTACCCACAAAGTACAAAATGGCGAGAATTAAAAGTGCTACTGCAATTACAATAATTGCGATTTGTCCTCCAGACATAACTGTTACCTCCTATTTACTTTCATATTCATCTATCATGGTTTGTATTACATGCTGGGTGTATGCAGCAGGCTTACGCTTGAATTCTTCCGGGAGCTCCTTTGGATTAAATGGTTTGCCGTAAATGACGGTAACTGCTCCTTTTCGGATATCAAAGCCTGGTCTGATTTCCAGCATACGGTTTGTGCCAATGACAGCGACAGGGACTGCTAAAGTCTTTGTCTTTTCTGCCATTTTCAGACTGCCTTCCTTAAATGGTGCCATATCGTCGCTTTTGCTACGAGTGCCCTCAGGGAAAATCAGCATACTGTGTCCCAACTTCAGATTCTCGGCACCGGCATTGATTGCATGAATACCGGCTCTTGGGTCCTGGCGGTCTAAAAATACACAACCGATATCTTTCATATACATTGCTAAAAGTCCAAACTTCAGCATTTCTTTTTTTGCCACAAAGCCCATCGGCTTTCCCACAGTGTTCTGTGTCACCAGGATATCGAAATAACTTTGATGGTTCGACACAAACAAAGCTGCTTCTTTTGGAATATTTTCTTTTCCCAGTACTGTTAACTTACAACCCGAAATCTTAAGCTCACACCAGAAGCCGAAATAAACCAGCTTGTGTCCCAGCTTGTAGCGGAGCATAGGGTTCCATTTTCCGATGATGACCAATATCAAATGGATTGGCGACATCACAATTAGAAACGTAAACAGATAAAGCAGTACAAAAAAACTACGCATGAAAACGCTTCCTTTCTATCTGCCGTAGAGTTTAGCGGTCTCGAATAAGCGGGCTGCTAACTGCTCAGACAGGTCTTCTTCTGTAAATCTCCATGACCAGTTTCCTTCGCCGACACCTGGTGTATTCATACGTGCCCAGGAATCTAAACTCAATACATCCTGCATTGGAACGATTGCCATATTGGCAACAGAGGAGAAGCAGGCACGGATTAAAATCCAGCAGATATCATGTCCATCTGTGGAATAATAACGGCGAAGCTTATCCTTGGAAGCCTCATATGCATGCTTATACCAGCCAAGGGTTGTATCATTGTCGTGTGTACCTGTGTAGCACACGCAGTTTCTTGTGTAATTGTGTGGTAAGAAATGATTCTCTTCCGGATTCTCAAATGCGAACTGTAAAATCTTCATACCAGGGAATCCGAATTTGTCACGAAGCTTAACAACGGACTCGTCAATCTCACCAAGGTCTTCTGCAATGATAGGTAAGTCGTAGCCTAAGGTGGCTTCTAATGTAGTAAAGAAGTTAATACCTGGAGCGTCTACCCATTTTCCATTTACGGCAGTTTCATCGCCATAAGGAATTGCCCAATATTTGTCAAAACCACGGAAGTGGTCAATACGTACATAATCTGCTAATGAAAGCTGATGCTTCAAACGCTGAATCCACCAGTCATAGCCGGTCTTGGTATGTTGTGTCCACTTATAGAGCGGATTGCCCCAAAGCTGTCCTGTTGCACTAAAGTAATCCGGTGGAACACCGGCAACCTTTGTTGGGTAGCCCTTTGTATCCAGCTCGAACAACTTCTTGTTGCACCATACATCTACACTGTCCCAAGACATGAAAATTGGAATATCACCAACAATCTTAATACCTTTTTCGTTGGCGTATTTTTTCAATGCATACCAGTCCTTGTGGAATAAGTACTGAATAAACATGTAGTAGCCCATTTCTTTGGATAATTTTTCAATCCAACTCTTCTTCTGAGCGGCAGTTGGACTCTTTAAGGATTTTTCCCACATATACCAAGGCGCACCTTCATGGTAATCCTTGCCTGCCATAAATAACGCATAGTCTGTGAGCCATTCTTCTTTTTCGCACCAGTCCTTGTACTCCTGCATTTTTTCAGGATTAGAACTTAATTCGTCCTTTACTTCTGGATTGATGAAACGCTCGTATGCCAGCTTCAATAAGCCGGTCTTGAATTCAATCAATGTACCATAGTCAATATCTACCGGATTCCAGCTTGGCATTTCTGCAAAGTCTGCATCATTTAATAATCGTAATTCTTTTAAATTATCGATGCTAATAATCAACGGTTGACCTGCAAATGCAGAGAATGGCTGATATGGTGAATCGCCAAATCCAGTGTGTCCCAATGGAAGAACCTGCCAGAGGTTCAAGCCGGAACGCTGTAAGAAATCAATAAACTTGTATGCACCCTTTCCTAAATCACCAATACCGTATGGACTTGGAAATGAGGTTGGATGTGCCAAAATACCCGCATATTTTTCGATTGGGGTTTCAGCTCCTGTAATATTTGTCATGACGTAACGTCCTCCTAAATTTGTAACATGCGTGTCCGAATGGGAACACAGACTATATCAATATGTAAGCATAGCCTAAAACATTATACATGGAATTGCTAGAAAATACAAGGAAAACAAGCAAATTATGCAAGTTGAATTTTTACACTCAGATGTATATAATTATTTCAATGTATCAGATAGTATAGAGTAAAAATGAAGATAGAAAATGGAGGTAGACAGATGAAGACAACGAATTGGACATTGCTGACAGATTTGTATGAGTTAACTATGATGCAGGGCTACTTCAAGGAACAGAGCAAGGACATCGTGGTTTTTGATGCATTTTACAGAAAAAATCCTTCGGGAAATGGATATGCCATTGCTGCAGGATTACAGCAGGTAATTGAGTATATTAAGAACCTGTCATTTTCTTATGAGGATATTGAGTATTTAAGAGGATTGCAGTTGTTTGAGGAGGATTTCCTGGATTATCTGGCAGGCTTTCATTTTACAGGTGATATTTATGCTATTCCAGAGGGTACGGTAGTATTTCCGAGAGAGCCTTTGGTAAAGGTTGTGGCACCGATTATGGAAGCACAGTTGATTGAGACCGCTATTTTAAATATCATCAACCATCAGAGTTTGATTGCTACAAAGGCGTCCCGTGTCTGCTATGCTGCAAAGGGAGACGGTGTGATGGAGTTTGGACTTCGTCGTGCTCAGGGACCAGACGCAGGAACCTTCGGTGCAAGAGCTGCCATGATTGGCGGTTGTGTGGGAACCTCTAATGTACTTTGTGGTCAGATATTTGATGTGCCGGTATTGGGTACCCATGCTCACAGCTGGATTATGAGTTTCCCGGATGAATATACTGCATTTAAGACCTATGCCAATATGTATCCAGATGCGTGCACATTGCTGGTAGATACCTATGATACCTTGAAATCAGGTGTGCCAAATGCTATCCGTGTCTTTGACGAATTGAAGGCGGCAGGTATCACACCAAAGAAATATGGTATCCGTTTAGATAGTGGAGACTTGGCATATTTATCTAAGAAAGCAAGAAAAATGCTGGATGCAGCAGGACATACAGATGCAGTGATTTCGGCATCTTCTGACTTAGACGAGTACTTGATTGACAGCTTGAAGACACAGGGGGCAGCCATTACCTCTTGGGGTGTTGGCACCAACTTGATTACCAGTGCGGATTGTCCTGCATTTGGCGGTGTATATAAGCTTGCTGCGGTGAAGAAGGAAGGTAGCGACGAGTACGAAGCAAAGATTAAAATATCAGAAAATCCGGTAAAGATTACCAATCCAGGTAATAAGACCGTATATCGTATTTACGATAAAGAGACTGGTAAGATTAAGGCGGATTTGATTGCGCTTGTGGGTGAGACCTATGATGAGAATGAGGATTTGGAAATCTTCGACCCAATCGATACTTGGAAGCGTTCAAAACTTCCAGCCGGAAGTTATAGCATTCGCGAGATTTTAATTCCAGTGTTCCAAAAGGGACAGTGTGTTTATGAGTCACCAAAGACCATGGATATCCGCGAGTACTGCAAGCAGGAATTAGATACCCTTTGGGAAGAGTCAAAGCGTCTTGTGAATCCACAGATTGTATATGTGGATTTGTCAAAGCCGTTGTATGATTTGAAGAATAAGCTGTTGAATGAGAAAAATGTGTAACTTTCTCGCTTGACAAACAATTTCATAAGTTGCATAATGTAACCACGAATGCAAAGAATTCCTTATTATATTAAGAATTCAGTGAAAATACGTTGATGGAGACAGTAGTGTTTCAACAAAACTGAGCGTGATGTGAATGTATCCGCTCTAGCGAGTCTGCGATGGTGGAAGGCAGATAGGAGTAGTGGAATGGCGAATATCCCTCCGGAGTAGCGAACCGAACAAGGTGACTTTAGTAGGCTTCGACGGTAGTTTCCCGTTACAGAAACCGCATATCATGGTATGGACAGAATTGTCGATATCCGTATGCTGTATTAGGTGGTATAACGAAACTTTAAGCCCTTTCGTCCTAATGCAGGATGAATGGGCTTTTCTTATTTTCAAAAATCTATTGTAGAAAGGAAGTAAAGAAATGTACGAAAAGGTTTCCACAAATCTGAATTTCGTAGAGCGTGAAGAAAAGGTGCTCGAGTTCTGGAAAGAAAAAGACATTTTCCAGAAGAGTATTGACACCAAAGAGGGTATGCCACGTTATACCTTCTATGACGGACCTCCAACAGCAAATGGTAAGCCACACATTGGTCACGTGCTTACCCGTGTAATCAAGGATATGATTCCTAGATATCAGACCATGAAAGGTCATAACATTGTGCGTAAAGCCGGTTGGGATACCCACGGTTTGCCAGTTGAGCTTGAGGTTGAGAAGCTTCTTGGTATTGATGGCAAGGAGCAGATTGAAGAATATGGTTTAGATCCATTCATTACAAAATGTAAAGAGAGTGTTTGGAAATACAAAGGTATGTGGGAGGAGTTCTCCGGCAAGGTTGGTTTCTGGGCAGATATGGATGATCCATACGTTACTTATCACAATGACTTCATCGAGTCTGAGTGGTGGGCATTAAAGAAGATTTGGGACAAGGATTTATTATATAAGGGATTTAAGATTGTACCTTACTGTCCTCGTTGTGGTACTCCACTTTCTTCTCATGAGGTGGCACAGGGCTACAAGCTTGTGAAGGAACGTTCTGCAGTGGTTCGTTTTAAGGTTGTAGATGAGGATGCTTATTTCTTGGCATGGACAACTACACCATGGACATTACCATCTAACGTTTCTCTTTGTGTAAATCCAGATGAAACTTATTGCAAGGTAAAGGCTGCAGATGGCTATACTTATTATATGGCTGAGGCACTTTTAGATACTGTATTAGGTAAGCTTGCAACTGAAGATGCACCTGCTTATGAAGTGTTAGAGACTATGCCAGGTACAGCTTTAGAGCGTAAGGCATATGAGCCATTATTCGAGTGTACAAAAGAAGAGGCTGCAAGACAGAAGAAGGTTGCTCACTATGTAACCTGCGATTCTTATGTAACCATGTCAGATGGTACTGGTATCGTACACATTGCACCTGCATTTGGTGAGGACGATGCAAATGTTGGTAGAAAGTATGACCTTCCATTGGTACAGTTCGTAGATGGTAAGGGTGAAATGACAGAGCAGACACCATTTGCCGGATTATTTGTTAAGGATGCAGATCCAAAGGTATTGGTGGATTTGGATTCCCGTGGATTGTTATTTGATGCTCCTAAGTTCGAGCATGACTATCCATTCTGTTGGAGATGTGATACTCCACTTATTTACTATGCTAGAGATACCTGGTTCATCAAGATGACAGCAGTAAGAGATGACCTGGTTCGCAATAATGAGACTGTTAACTGGATTCCAGAAAGTATCGGTAAGGGACGTTTCGGTGACTGGTTAAAGAATGTACAGGATTGGGGTCTTTCTCGTAACCGTTATTGGGGTACTCCATTAAATATCTGGGAGTGTCAGTGTGGTTGTCGTCATGCCATCGGCTCTATCGAGGAGTTAAAGAGTATGAGCGATAACTGTCCGGATGAGATTGAGCTTCACCGCCCATACATCGATGCAGTTACCATTAAGTGTCCTGACTGTGGCGAGCAGATGAAGCGTGTACCTGAGGTTATTGACTGTTGGTTCGATTCAGGTGCTATGCCATTTGCACAATGGCATTATCCATTTGAGAATAAGGAAATCTTCGAGGAGCAGTTCCCTGCTGACTTCATTTCAGAGGCGGTAGACCAGACTCGTGGATGGTTCTATTCTTTGATGGCAATTTCAACATTGATTTTCAATAAAGCACCTTATAAGAATGTAATCGTTCTTGGTCACGTTCAGGATAAGGACGGACAGAAGATGAGTAAGTCTAAGGGTAATGCAGTTGACCCTATGGATGCTTTGAATAAATACGGTGCGGATGCTATTCGTTGGTATTTCTACACCAACTCTGCTCCATGGTTACCAAATCGTTTCCATGAGGATGCAGTTGTGGAAGGTCAGCGTAAGTTCATGGGTACACTTTGGAATACTTATGCGTTCTATGTACTCTATGCAAACATTGATAACTTTGACCCATCACAGTACACATTAGATTACGATAAGCTTTCTGTTATGGATAAGTGGTTATTATCCCGCTTGAATTCAGCAGTGAAGGCTTGTGATGATAATTTAGCAAACTACAAGATTCCAGAGGCATGTAAGTCGCTCTCTGAGTTCGTAGATGAAATGAGTAATTGGTATGTAAGACGTAGCCGTGACCGTTACTGGGCAAAGGGTATGGAGCAGGATAAGATTAATGCATACATGACTCTTTATACAGCGTTGGTAACAATCAGTAAGGCTGCTGCGCCAATGATTCCATTTATGACTGAGGACATTTACCAGAATCTTGTGAAGAACATTGATAAGACTGCTCCAGAGAGCGTACATCTTTGCGATTATCCTGCAATTTGCGAGGAGTTCATCGATAAGGATTTAGAGGCTGATATGGACAGAGTCTTAAAGATTGTTGTTATGGGACGTGCAGCAAGAAATGCAGCAAACATCAAGAATCGTCAGCCAATCGGCCAGATGTATGTAAAGGCTGATAAAGAGGTGTCTGAGTTCTTCAAGGAAATTATTGAAGATGAGTTAAATGTGAAGGCGGTTAACTTCACTGATGACGTGTCTGCATTTACAACATATAGCTTTAAGCCACAGCTTCGTACAGTAGGACCTAAGTACGGTAAGCAGCTTGGCGGCATTAAGGCATATTTGGCTTCTGTTGATGGCAATGCTGCAATGCAGCAGTTAAAGAGCGAGGGCGCAATTTCCTTTGATGTGGACGGTGTAACCGTAAGTCTTGCTGAGGAAGATTTGTTAATCGAGATGGCAAAGACAGAAGGCTTTGTAACTGAGGCAGATAATTATGTCACAGTTGTTCTGGATACAAACTTAACTGAGGAATTATTAAATGAAGGCTTCCTTCGTGAGGTGATTTCTAAGGTTCAGACAATGCGTAAGGATTCTGATTTTGAGGTTACTGACCGTATCAATATCTATGTAAATGGCAATGATAAGCTTGCAGAGATTATCAAGGCACAGGAAGCACTTCTGATGGATGGTGTATTGGCTTCTAAGGTTGTGTATGGTGCTGATACTGCAATCAGTAAGGAATGGAACATCAATGGTGAAAAGGTAACCATCGGTGTTGAGAAGAACTAAGCGGTTTGTTGTAACTTGAAATGGAAGTGACATTTTGCAGGCAATCAAGAATTTGCTTAAAAAACTGAATAACAACCCAATTCCATTGTGTTTTGTGGGTGCGTTTCTTGAGGTAATACTAATCGAGATTTTGCACAGGCATTCCTTTGTGAAGGCATTTCAATTTATTGTGGAATCGCCATCGGTATTTTTGATAAATGTATTATTGCTGATGTCCATGCTGATGTGTTGCTTGATTGCCAGGAGACGATTGTTTTGGGCCTATCTTGTGGCGCTGATATGGTTGATACTTGGTGTTGCTAATTACATTGTATTGGCAAACCGGGTATCACCGTTATCCTGGGCAGATGTGAATGTACTGACATCAGTGTTTAGTATCATGGACCAATATATGACGGTGTTCCAAATCATACTGGTGATTGTGGCGTTGGTTTTATGCATCGGTATTTCTGTTTATCTGTATCGTCGTGTGCCAAGGGTGAGAAGACGGGACCATTGGTTCCGGGATTTTGTGGTGTTTGGCATACTGGTAGGTGGAACAGTGGGTATATGTCTGTGGACGGGATATACGCATACCATTTTTGAAAATACGGGAAATATTACCCTGACATTCCAGAAAAGTGGATTTGTCTATGCATTTTCTAATAGTATTGTAGATACGGGCATTAAGATACCGTTAAATTACACTGAACGAGGCATGAAGAATTTGAAGGCCTCATTGAAAGAGTATGATTCTACAAAACTAGACGAAACCCAGGCATCGCCGAATATCATTTTGGTACAATTAGAGTCCTTCTTTGATGTGAATAACATGAAGAATTATACCTATTCCGAGGACCCAATACCGAATTTTCATAAACTGATGCAGGAATACTCCTGTGGTCTTTTGACAGTGCCGACCATCGGTGCAGGAACGGTAAATACGGAATTTGAAGTGTTAACGGGTATGACGCACAGAGCATTTGGCCTTTGTGAATATCCATACAAAACTATTTTAAGTGAACAGACTTGTGAAAGTATTGCGTATAATTTACAGGAACGTGGTTATCACACAGCTGTGGTTCATAACAATAAGGGTAGTTTTTATGGTAGAAATGATGTGTTTGCAAATTTAGGCTTTGATGTGTTTGATTCCATGGAATATATGTATGATTTGGAATACAATTTAGTGGAATGGGTCAAAGACGACGTTTTGGTGGATGAGATAGTTACCAGAATGGAAATGACTGATATGAAGGATTTTGTGTTTGCCATTACAGTGCAGTCACATGGTAAGTATCCTTCTGAGAAGATTGATGAGACACAGACCATTACTTTAGAGGGTGAACCGAATGAGGCGATTAAGAATGGATTTGAATACTATATCAATCAATGTAAAGAAGTAGATGATTTTATCGGTCATTTGATTGAGGCAGTAGATGCTATTGATGAGGAATCTATGATTATCTTTTATGGCGACCATCTGCCGACCTTGGAGATTGAAGATTCTGATTTGCAGTTCCAGAATACGTACCAGACCAATTATGTTATTTGGGATAATTTTGGCTTGGACAAGAAGAATGCGGATATCAAAGCATATCAGTTAACTTCTGAGATTATGGCAAAGCTTGGCTTCGCAAATGGTATTATGACAAAATATCATCAGGTATATAAATATGCTGTAAACTATGAAAAGTACATGGAAGTATTACAGTACGATATGCTTTATGGCGAGAAATATATATATGATGGTGTGGATAAATATGTTGCTTCAGATTTGCAGATGGGTTTATATGAGATTACTCTGGATATGGTTCGTCAAAGCGGCGACGGTTTCATAGTGGGTGGCGACAACTTTACAGAGTTTAGCCAAGTCTATGTAAATGGTAAGAAGCAGGATACAGAATTTATAAATAAAAAAGCATTACGGGTTGCTGATTTGGAATTAGAAACCGGTGACCGTGTGCTTGTGAAACAGGTTACTTCTTCAGGTGGTACGCTCAGTCATACAGAGGAGTTTATCTATCTGATGGATTAATACAATAAGGGTTGAGGAAAACGCTAAAATATGATAAAATATACGTTGCGTTTAATGTACTCAAGGATATTTAAGGAGGAAGACAATGAAGAAGATATCGGATTTCGATAAGGAAGGCTTCAAAAAAGAGGTTACGAATAATGTCAAGAACTTATTCCGTAAGACTATTGATGAGGCTACAGAACAGCAGGTATTCCAAGCAGTAGCTTATGCTGTAAAGGATGACATCATTGATCGTTGGATTGCTACACATAAGGAATATGAGAAGAAGAATGTTAAGACTGTTTACTATTTATCCATGGAGTTCTTAATGGGTAGAGCATTAGGTAACAACTTAATCAACTTAACATATTACAACCAGATTAAGGAAGCATTAGATGAGTTAGGTTTTGACATCAACGTAATTGAAGATCAGGAGCCAGATGCTGCTCTTGGTAATGGTGGTCTTGGCCGTCTTGCTGCTTGCTTCTTAGATTCACTTGCAACATTAGGTTATCCAGCATATGGCTGTGGTATCCGTTATCGTTATGGTATGTTCAAGCAGGCTATCGAGGATGGTTTCCAGGTAGAAAGACCAGATGACTGGTTGGTAGATGGTAACCCATTTGAGGTTCGTCGTGCTGAGCATGCAGTTGAAGTTAAGTTTGGTGGCTATGTTCGTGTAGAGCAGGGTGCTAACGGACGCAACAACTTCATTCAGGAAGGTTATCAGTCAATCCGTGCGGTACCATATGATTTACCAGTTATCGGATATGGCAATAATGTTGTAAATACACTTCGTATCTGGGATGCTGAGGCAATTCAGAATTTCAACCTTGACGCATTTGACAAGGGTGAGTACCAGAAGGCTGTTGAGCAGCAGAACTTAGCTAGAACAATCGTTGAGGTTCTTTATCCAAACGATAATCACTATGCAGGTAAGGAGCTCCGCTTAAAGCAGCAGTATTTCTTCATTTCTGCTTCTGTTCAGAGAGCTGTATTAAAGTATAAAGAGACAAATGATGATATTAAGAAGTTCTATGAGAAGGTTACATTCCAGTTGAACGATACACATCCAACTGTTGCAGTTGCAGAGTTAATGCGTATCTTAATGGATCAGGAAGGTCTTGAGTGGGATGAGGCATGGGAAGTTACAACAAAGACTTGTGCTTATACAAACCATACTATCATGGCTGAGGCGCTTGAGAAGTGGCCAATCGAGTTATTCTCTAGATTATTACCTCGTGTATACCAGATCGTTGAAGAAATTAACAGAAGATTTGTTATTGAGATTGAGAAGAAGTATCCAGGTAATCAGGATAAGATTAGAAGCATGGCTATTCTTTATGATGGTCAGGTTAAGATGGCTCACCTTGCAATCGCAGGTAGCTATTCTGTAAACGGTGTAGCACAGCTTCACACAGAGATTTTAAAGGAAAGAGAGCTTAGAGATTTCTACGAGATGAATCCTGAGCAGTTCAATAATAAGACAAACGGTATCACACAGAGACGTTTCTTATTACACGGTAACCCATTATTAGCTGACTGGGTAACAGATAAGATTGGCGATGAATGGATTACAAATCTTCCACACCTTGCTAAGTTAAAGGTTTACGTAGATGATGCAAAGGCTCAGCAGGAGTTTATGAACATCAAGTATCAGAACAAGATTCGTCTTGCTAACTACATCAAGGAGCACAATGGTGTTGATGTTGACCCACGTTCTATCTTCGATGTACAGGTTAAGAGATTACATGAGTACAAGCGTCAGCTTTTGAACATTTTACATGTTATGCACTTATACAATGAATTGAAAGAGAACCCATCTATGGATATGGTTCCAAGAACATTTATTTTCGGTGCTAAGGCTGCTGCCGGTTACAAGAATGCTAAGCTTACAATTAAGTTAATCAACTCTGTTGCAGACGTCATCAACAATGATGAGTCTATCAACGGTAAGATTAAGGTTGTATTTATCGAGAACTATCGTGTATCAAATGCTGAGATTATCTTCGCAGCTGCTGATGTCAGCGAGCAGATTTCTACAGCTTCCCGTGAGGCTTCTGGTACAGGTAACATGACGTTCATGTTAAATGGTGCATTGACACTTGGCACTATGGACGGTGCTAACGTTGAGATTGTAGAAGAGGTTGGCGAGGAGAATGCATTTATCTTCGGTATGAGAGCTGATGAAGTTATGAGATATGAGCGTGAGGGTGGCTATAATCCAATGGATATCTACAATAGCAACCAGGCTGTTCGTAAGGTATTAACACAGTTAATCAACGGCTTCTATCATCCTGATACAGAGTTGTTCAGACCACTTTACGACTCATTAACACAGCAGGATGTATACTTCACATTGAAGGATTTCGATTCTTATGCAGAGGCTCACAAGAGAGTAGACGCTGCTTATAGAGATGAGAAGGCTTGGGCTAAGAGTGCTATGTTAAATACAGCTTGCTCTGGTAAGTTCTCTTCTGACCGTACAATTCAGCAGTACGTAGATGAGATTTGGAAGTTAGACAAGGTTACAATCAAGCTTCCAAAGAAGAAATAAATAATCATGACTTTATGTCATAAGTAATAAATGGACTTCCTATCGAATACATTTTGGTAGGAGGTCCTTTTTATGCGTGAAAAAATAACAGTCATATTTGCCGGAATTGTACTGGCAATGTTACTTCCTGTGGGAATCACCATGGTGATGACCGGTGTCATGAAGGAGGGAACAGAATTATCTAATCATTATGAATCTGGAAAGACGATTATGGTGGATGCGGTAGGGGAAGTGAAAACATTAGATTTGGAAACATTTTTGGTGCAGGTGTTGGCAGCACAGATTTCTCCTGACAGTGAGATGGAAAGTCTGAAAGCGCAAGCGGTGATAGCAAGAACGACTCTTCGAAAGCAGATGGCGGATATGACAACTATAGATAGTTCCAGTTTGGGAATGATGTATCTTACGGAAGCAGAATGTAAACGGCAGTGGGGAGAAAAGAGATATTATACATATTTGAAACGGTTGCAGGATGCGGTCATTGCAACTATGGGACAAACTATTACCTATGATGGAGAGTTGATTGATGCATTGTATCATGCAGTCAGTATGGGAAATACCATTAGTGCCATGGAAGCCTATGGAAAAGAAATTCCATATTTGCAGAGTGTAGCATGTAGCGGTGACGTTGAATCTGCATCTTATATGCAAGTGCAGACCTTTACCTGGGACGAAACGAAGATAGTATTAAATACCTTGGCAGAGGATGGTAAACTGAATGGTTTTTCTTTAGAGGCCTGCGAACAAGCTGCACTTGCAGAGCGAATTGTGGTGACAGAGGCCACAGAGCAGGGGTATGTTAAGTCTGTGACGATTGGCGGAATTGTTGTAGCTGCTGAGGATTTTATGGTGGCAGCGGGATTGCAGAGTCATATATTTTATGTGGAAATTATAGGAGAACAAATCCGAGTTATCTGTCTTGGAAAAGGACACGGATTAGGACTATCTCAATACACTGCAAATAAAATGGCAGTTGCCGGGAGCAATTACGAAGAGATACTTACGTACTTTTATCCCGGTACAGTAGTAACCCCCGTGAATTAGAAAGGATAAATGCTGACACGAAAAAACAATTATGATATAATGGGGCGTGCGGCATTTATGCCATTTTAAGAATTTGGAGAATACAAATGATAAAGCGGATTGCTATCTTACTCTTGCTGTCGATTGGACTTTGCCTGACAGATTGTCAGTTGATAGAGCAGGTTGATAAAACCGTGCAGCCTTCGGCAGAAGATACAACTGAAATAGATACAGAAGAAATGACTGTGGATATTACCACAACGGAACCGACTACTGAGGAGCTGACTACAGAAGCAACCACGGAAGAGATTGTAGGGGTCCCAGTTGTAACGCTTCCCGCCTATGAGGAAGTGCCGGAGGATGCGGATAACGGCGAAATCTTGGCGGATAATGGACATCCTTATTGTGTAAAGGTGAATCGCGAACGCAATGTGGTGACGATTTATACATTAGATGATGAAGGAAATTATACTGTTCCGTATAAAGTTATGGTTTGTTCCGTTGGAACTGGCAGAAGAACCCCTAGAGGCACTTATAAGCTACAGTCAGAGCGTTATCCTTGGCGCAGTCTGGTAGGAAATGTTTACGGACAGTATGCGGTGCGTATCTGGAAATCCATCATGTTTCATTCAGTTCCTTATTTCAGAATGGACAAGGAACAGTTAGAAACGCATGAATACAACATGCTGGGGGAAAAAGCCTCTAAAGGTTGTATTCGTCTTTCTGTAAATGACGCTAAATGGATTTATGATAATTGCGAGCGTGGCACTTATATCCATATTTTTGATAGTGACTATGTGGGACCGATGGGAAAACCAGTTTCGAAATGGTTGAATCCGGATGAAATCGAAAGCCAGTTTGACCCCACAGACATTGATGAGAATAGTCCGTGGTATCATGTAACCCCATATATTTTTGGTGCAGAAACTACTACTGTTACAATTGGAGAAAGTTTTTTCCCAATGTCCGGTATCAGTGGTTATGACAGCGAAGGAAATGATATTACAGATAAGATTGTAATGTCTGGTTTTGTCGCATTAGACACACCGGGAACCTATGAGATTACATACGAATTGGAAGATGCAAAAGGGCGGGTTACAAAAGTGATTCGGGATATTCATGTGGTAGAGCCATCGCAATCAGAGGAAAACGAATCACATTAGAATAAATCATAAATAAATGGTCAACACTACCAATGAGGTGATAAAAGTGAAGAAGGACTATTTATTTTATGGTGCTTTTGCGGTGGGTGTCATTGCCTTGATTTCGGTGATGGCAGTGTACAACGACAAAAGCGAACATCCGGATATTGCAAAAGAACAATCTATCGATTTGAATGCAACCGAAGAACAGACAGAGCAGGTACAGGTTATCAATGATAATGACGTAGTTGCGAAGGATGAACAAAAAACGAAGGCAGAAGTAAAGGTACCTGAACAGGCGTCGACACAGGCCACAACAACGGAGGCCGGTACAGAAAATACTACTGTTGACGTAACAACAGAAGCACAGCAAAATACAGCGGATTACAGTTCTTATAATGGCAGTCAGACTTTAACCTGGCCGGTGACGGGCAGTGTGATTTTGCCTTATAGCATGGAAACTACAGTGTATTTTAGAACCCTAGACCAATACAAATGCAATCCGGGCATGCTCATTGCGGCGCCGGAGGGGGAAGATGTGCTTTCTGTCTATGCCGGAAAAGTGACTGAGATAGGCAACAACAAGGAATTTGGTAATTACATTGTACTTGACCTGGGAAATGATTTTCAGGTGCATTACGGACAGTTGGATCAGGTCATTGTAAAAGAAGGGGAACTTGTAAATGCAGGAGATGTAGTGGCTACTGTGGCAAAGCCTAGCAGTTATTACACAAAGGAAGGTTCTCATCTTTATTTGGCAATTACAAAGGGAGATGACCCAGTGAATCCGGTAAATCTCATGGTGGAATAATATAGGAGATACAAATGATAAATTACGCCAGATTGGAAAAGAATATTGTAGACATGATAAAAGAGGAACAGGTGAAACTTGGATATTGTAGTGAAACAGTTCGTTTATATTATCCATTGCAGTCTTTGAATCAGTTATTGCAGACAAACTATGATGTTGGAGATATGCTGAAACAACTACAGGATATTTTTGTGGAATTGCAGGAGAAATATGGAGAAGTAGAGATTTCTCATAAGGGAGAAAGATTTTGTATTAAGATGCCACCAAAGGCAGCGGACTATATCCATGCCAATACCCCAGAACAGGAATTTATTGTAGACTTTGTTCGCGTATTCCAAAATCATCACAGTACCATTGAAGATGCATTGGCTGTATTTAGACAATACTCTGATGCAGTACATGTGGAAAAAAAGGAAAATGGAGAATTTGATTATCTGGTATATTTTGAGAATGGCGAACCGGATGATTACAGATATCTCATATCTGTTCATGATATGCATATGACATACCATAGATTCACCCTAGAGGATTATCAAGAATTTGGATTTGCATAAAAGAATTGACAAAATAGGATATCTCTGTATATAATGATATTAGTAATCATTACTAATTATGAAAGAAGGGGTGGCTTATGGCAACTACCAAGAAAAGTAAGCAAAGAGAAGCGATTATTACATTTTTGCGTAGCAGAAAGGATCATCCGACTGCTGACGTTGTGTATGCGAATATGCGACAGGAGATTCCAAACATCAGCTTGGGAACAGTCTATCGTAATTTATCTTTACTGGCAGACCAGGGTGAGATTTTGAGACTTTCCTGTGATGGCAAGACAGACCACTTTGATGGGTTCACCCATCCACACTATCATTTTTTATGTAAGGAATGTGGTGCAGTTAGTGATGTGGAGTTGGATATTTCAGATGAGATTCTTGGCAAGGCAGCATCAGCTACAGCAGGAGAGATTACAGAGTATTCCCTGTTGTTTAAGGGATGTTGTAATGCTTGTAAGAAGGAACATCAGACAGCCTAGTAATTACACAAACTCACAAAAAAAGATATCAGTGCAAGGTTACTCGCACTGATATCTTTTTTGTATGTCTTAGTGTTTCCTTGCATATAGAACAAACTGAGCAACGGCATTTGCTATGCATAAAGTTGACATAAATGAGGCCAGTCCTAATTGCATTGTATTGTTACTGGTCACAATGCCAATTACAGAAGAAATTGATGCTATGGTAAAGCAAATGGCAGATATCAGATGTTGTTGTTTCTTTTTAAAAAACAAATCATCGTTTGCTTGGTTTATAGTCTGAACAACGGGGATATCACTGTCGCTTTCATAATCATCATTTAAAAGATAATCTGTTGTTACTCCAAATATTTTGCTCAGTAATAAAATATTCATCGCGTCAGGTTGTGCTGTATCACCTTCCCAACGTGAAATAGCCTGTCTAGATACATTCAATTTTTCAGCTAAATCTTCCTGTGACCATCCATTGTTTTTTCTAAGCTTTACTATCTTTTCTGATAACTTCATAGTTTATCCTCCTTTGATTTGGTGGTTTTATTGTAAACAAACCCCTCCACTAATACCACCACATCAACTTTACATTTCCGCAACATGAGTTTACATTATGTATTATCTGGCTTTGTTGTATAAAATGAAAACAAATATTGGTGCAGATGCCTATTTCTGTTTTGGATATGGAAGAAGTGCAGAAAACTCTCCATCGTATAATAGTGCAATACATTGCTTGGTCTTGACCGCAGGAATATAAATATCCGGTTGTACCATAACCTTGTAGGAGACTGGTTGTCCTGCTTTATTTTTCATGCCTACAATTAAATGAGATGTGTGTCCCCTGAATGTGAAATGACCGTTGTGCACTGTCAGTAACGGTCTCTGATAATACTTGATTACTGTGGTTTTCGTAGTAGAAAACAAATGGCGGTCGGATTCAAATATACGTTGTCCTTCTTTAAAATTCTGTATTGATATGTACCAGGCGACGATGGTTGCAAGAAGGATTGCAATTTTTAATGGAAGCACAAATTCTTCCCATGCGATTGAGACTGCCATAAAGATGCCCATAGTCGCACATATAGGAATGCCAATAGCAGAGCCTGTTGTGGAACTATAGGCTCTCTTGATAATATCATCAAATCTCTCGTCACTAATGGATTCTCTTGGGTATTCCTGCTCTGAAATTTGCGCAAGTATCTCTTCATTTCTAATCTTTTTAGGCTTGTATTTTGTGATAATCTGAAGCCGTCCGGCACGGATTATTGTGCCTAAAAGAATGGCAATAACAATGAAATAGAGCGTATAAAAAATAAATACTTCATCAGTCATGTGTGCACCTCGAATATAAATGATGTAAAAAAGTTATTAAAAATATAGATATTATAATGTAAAAATGTTATAATAATAGTGCTGTCGACTCTTTCCAGCGGGAGGAGGTGAGTCTTATGCAATACATAGATGCCTTTTTTGTTTCCGTGTTGGCAGGTGTAGTGAGTTACTATATCTGTAAGTGGCTAGACGGAGACGATAGACAGCACTAGCCCAAGAAAGCCTCAGAGTCGCACCCTCTGAGGCTTTCATTTTTTGAGTCTTTTGCACATAAATGCCTTTATGTCAGTAATATTATAACATATGCAATAATAGAAGACAATATATATTTTGTAAATTAAAGTTGTACATAAACATCGTGCCTTCGGTTGATAGCACAAGCTGTGCGCTTATACACGAGCCCCGCACCTTCGGTTGATGCACAAGCTGTGCGCCTATACACGAGCCCCGCACCTCTCGGTTGATAGCACAAGTTGTGCGCCTTATACACGAGCCCCGCACCTTCGGAAATCAGAGATTTCCTCATGTCGCGGGCGTCGCCGCATGAAAATAAAAAAGACCGGGATAGTTTACAAGTAACTATCCGGTCTTTTATTATTTTCGCGTGGCTCGTGCCTACGCGCCCATGGTTACTTCTACTGTGTGGGTCTTGCCATCGCCAAATACTGGGATAACATTTCCTTCTACAGCCTGTCCGTCTACAACCATGCTCTTAACACCCTTGCATACGTGGCTTGGGTTCTTAACTGTAATTTCATATGTGTCGCCACGGAACTGACGAGTTGCACTTAAACCATCCCAAGCAGCTGGAATTGATGGATCAATCTTAAGACCATCAAAGTCTGGCTGAATACCTAAGATGTACTGTGAAATAGCAACCATGTTCCAAGCAGCTGTACCTGTAAGCCATGAGTTCTTACCCTGACCAAAGTTCTTACCTGTCTGACCAATATCAGAACCAGCATCCTTACCACCAATCATCTGACCATATACATATGGCTCAGTCTTGTGAAGCTCTGAATGCTCTTCTGTGTAAGCAGGAGCGATCTCTGAATAGTACTTGAATGCCTGATCACCTTCGCCAGCATAAGCAGCAGCACAGATAATCCATGCATTGTTATGAGTGAAGATACCAGCGTTCTCTTTGTATCCGCCTGGGTAAGTAGAAATCTCACCGTACTGGATGTAGTACTTTGTGAATGCTGGGTTGTTCAGTACGAGACCGTGCTCTGTATTCAAACGCTCATCAATTGCCTTTAATGTCTTCTTAGTAACTTCTGGATCGATGTCTGACATAATAGCGAAGCCCTGTGGCTCGATGAAGATCTGTCCTTCTTCACATTCCTTAGAACCCATCTTCTCGCCATGTGCATCGTATGCACGGAGGAACCAGTCGCCATCCCATGCATGCTCCATCATGTTAGCTTTCATCTTATCGATCTCAGCCTGAGCAGCAGCAGCTTCCTCGTCCTTGCCTAAGTGCTTTAAGATGCTTACGTAGTTAGGACCTGCATATGTGAAGAGTGCAGCAACCATAACTGACTCAGCAATCTTAGAGTAGCCACCTTCTGTAGCAAACTTAGGATTTGTATATGTCTGGAAACTCTCACCTGGTGTATCAGAGAAGCATGAAAGGTTTACGCAGTCATTCCAGTCAGCTCTCATAGCAAGTGGGAGACCATGTGGTCCAAGGTTATTTACAATCTTGTAGAAAGAAACCTTTAAGTGGTCAAGCATAGTCTCAGCGATGGACATGTCATTGTCATATGGAACCATCTCATCAAGAAGTCCCCAATCACCTGTCTCTTTGATGTATGCTGAAACTGAAAGGATGAGCCATAATGGATCATCTGAGAAATCGCCACCGATGTCAGCATTACCCTTCTTAGTAAGTGGCTGATACTGATGGTAGCATCCACCATCTGGGAACTGAGTTGAAGCAATGTCAATAATTCTTTCTCTAGCACGATCTGGAATCTGATGAACGAAACCAAGTACATCCTGGTTTGAATCACGGAATCCCATACCACGGCCAATACCTGACTCGAAGTATGAAGCAGAACGTGAAAGGTTAAATGTAACCATACACTGATACTGATTCCAAATATTAACCATACGGTTAACCTTGTCTTCAGGAGTATCAACAGTAAGGATACCAAGGAGCTTGTCCCAAGTAGCCTTAAGCTCTGCAAGACCAGCAGCAACCTTCTCAGGAGTATTATACTGCTCCATCATAGCAAGTGCCTTTGTCTTGTTGATTGTCTTACCATCTGCTTCGAACTTCTCTTCAACTGGCATCTCAACGTAGCCAAGGATGAAGATAAGAGTCTTAGACTCGCCTGGAGCAAGTGTAATCTTCTTGTAGTGTGAAGCGATAGGTGACCATCCATCTGCAAATGAGTTAGAAGCCTCGTTTGCCTCTACAACCTGTGGATTATGGAATCCGTTGTAAAGTCCGATGAATGCATCTCTATCTGTATCATAACCATCAATCTCATCATTTACTGTGTAGAATGCAAAGTGATCACGACGATCTCTGTACTCTGTCTTGTGGTAAATAGTAGAACCAGCAACCTCTACACGACCTGTTGAGAAGTTTCTCTGGAAGTTTGTGCAGTCATCCTGAGCATCCCATAAACACCACTCTGCGAATGAGAAGAGTGAGAATGTCTTAGCCTCAGAACCTTCGTTTGTTAAAACTACCTGCTGAACTTCACCTGCGTAGTTCTGTGGTACAAAGAAAGTAACCTTTGCCTCTAAGTTATTCTTCTTACCAGTAATCAGAGTATAACCCATACCGTGACGGCACTCGTATGCGTCAAGCTCAGCCTTTACTGGAGACCAACCTGGATTCCAGATTGTACCTGCGTCATTGATATAGAAATATCGACCACCCATATCAATTGGCACATTATTGTAACGATATCTTGTAATTCTTCTAAGACGAGCATCTTTGTAGAAGCTGTAACCTCCTGCTGTGTTAGAAATTAAAGAGAAGAAATCCTGTGTTCCCAGATAGTTAATCCATGGATATGGAGTTCTAGGAGAAGTGATGACATACTCTTTATTGGCATCATCAAAGTAACCAAACTTCATGTATTATGTACCTTCCTTTCTATTATTGGCCAGTGAACAGCCGTATGCAAACATTATATCTTATAAGCACTGAAAACACAAGAAAAAACCGACACTTTCACGAGAAAAATGCCGATTTTTCCAATTGCTTTGTATATATTGTGGTATAGTTCAAAATGCCATATATATATTGTGGTAACGCTTATTTTGAACTTAAATAAACTCTCTGAGTAAGGCTTGCGTACTCGCCTGGAGCAAGCTCTTTGTAACCTGTAGTTTCAGGAAGCAGTGAAAGATTTGGTGCATTTACCATCCATGTTTGAGGCTCTACACAGAAATAGCCCTTTTCGCCCCATTCATTCCACATGATAAAGAACTTATACGCTTCATCCACCTCATAACAAATGCTGTCGCCTGTCACTGTATCGGTGGCAACTGCACCATAGAATGGCTGACCGTCCTTTTCTCCCATCACACCAAAGTACATCTCAGTGTCGATAGGCTGATGAACTGGAATCAAACTACCGGTCAGATACTGTCTGTCATGATCATCCAAAGGCAATAATTCCTCAGTAGCCATATACTTATCATCAATCTCACATCTGTCTCCAATTGGGACATACAAATGCACATTCATGCCATCGCCACCCTTTGTAAATGGAGCGAAAAATGCGGTATGAGAACATACGCCAAATGGCATCTGTACATTGGACAAATTGGTCATAGTAAACTTATATTCTAAGCCCTTGTCTGACAACTTTATAGTCATCTCTGCCTTGAAACTGACAGGATAGAAAGAATAGCATTCATCCTTATCGTCATAAATATATTCTGTTTTCACATAAGCGAAATCAGCACTTTCGCCCATGTCTACAACCTGATATGCACGCTTATGAAGGAAGCCGTGTAAATGGGTATTAAATGCTGGCTCATTGATAGGGAACTGGTATTGTGCATCAGAAGTCTTCAAGATACCTCCGGCAAGTCTGTTAGGGAGATAAAGTGTTGGAAGACCATGTGTCTCGGCAGAAGACTTTAACTCATCCATGGTAATGTCTTCTTCGTAACGTAAAATGTCAATATCCTTCTCGATATGGTATAAACGAATGATGTTGCTACCTAAAAATGGAGCAACTAACGCCTGATATCCTCCAGCGGTTAATTCAATACATTCTTCGCCTTTATAGTTGATTTTTTTAGCCTGTACCTTCATAAAATGTATGCCGTCCTTTCGCTATGAAAATATTCAAAATGCACTAAGTATATTATACATCTGAAATGATATTGAGAATTTTATCATATTAGACAACACTTGTCTAATAAAAATGCAATAAAAAATCGTTAAAATTCAAAGTATTTTGTTAGTTATTTTTCATAAAAAATATGGTTATCGCGTAGAAAAAGTGATATACTATCTTCAACTGTGAAGTTTTTTACAGAATAGAGAAGAAAGGGACGAAACGAGATGCATTTGAGCTATAGACGCAGCTATAAGCAACGAAGAAGAATGAGAAATATCATCGTGTTTATTATTATTGCCATTGTTTTCGTTGTCGCTTCCTTTTTTGTGATGTATTTAAGGAGTTTGGATTTTGGGTCCAAGGGGCGTCAGTCTGCGGTGTTAGAGAGAATTGTGCTTACACCGTTGAATTTGAAGCATTTTCGCATGGTGAAAGTAAGTAGCCATGAGAATTTTAATGAACCGGGTGTAGACCATAATCTGGAAGTGGTTCATGGAGATAATCACTATGATGAGACTTATTACACATTATTTGACAAAGCAGTGACAGATGATTATTTTTCGGATGCATTGTTTATTGGAGATTCCCGTACAGAGGGATTTTTCATGTATACGGGCATTCAGAATATAGAAGCATATTATTCCAAGGGTTTGAATATTGAAGATATTTATAAAGATAAGATAGTGAAGTTGGATGGCAAGAAACTAACGGTACTAGAGGCTCTTGAGAAAAAACAGTATGGAAAAATCTATATCATGTTTGGTGTAAATGAGCTTGGTTGGGCATTTGATTATTTGTTCCAGGAGCAGTATGCTAAGCTGGTGGATGATATTATTGCATTGCAGCCAAATGCTATTATTTATGTGCAAAACATTTTACCAATCTCGGCAAAGCGTTCAGCGACGGACAAGATATATAATAATGACAATGTCAATCATTTCAATGATTTGATTGTGGAATTTTGTCAGGCGAGACCGCAGGTGGTTTATCTGGATGTGGCAAGCAGTGTAAAGGATGAGACAGGCGCTCTTCCGGAAGGCGCAAGTACTGACGGTGTCCATTGTAACAAGGATTATTGTATGATGTGGTATAACTATTTAAAGACAAACACCTTTACAAAAAATGCAGAATAGTTTATGATTTGACGCGAGTATGAATTAGCATAAAAGGAATATGGAGGACATTATGAAGAAGAGTTTATTAGTAGTTTTATTTGCAATGATGATGGTAGTAGTCACTGCTTGTGGTGGTTCTAAGCAGGTATCCTTTAGTATTAGCACGGCTGTAGATACAATTAAGACAGAGGGTGCATTTACAGATACATTGACAAAATGTGATTCAGATAAGGCGCTTTCACTATATGGTTTAGATGGTTCCATTTTGGCTGAATTTGAGGTGCATATCAGTACTGGTGCTACAGCTGAAGAGATTGCTATTTTCCGTGTGAAGGATACAGCAGATATGGCAACTGTTGTGGCAGCCTGTGAGAAGAGATGTGCAGATCAGGTGGCAGCTTGTAAGGACTATTTACCGGATGAGATTGACAAGTTAAATCAGCCAATTATGATTGAAGCGGGTAATTACGTTATCTTTGTTGTTTGTGATGATCATATGAAGACAGTGGAAGTTGTAAATACAAAAGTGTTACAGATGAAATAGTTTTTGCCTATAAAGAGGGGTGATACTATGTTAGAGAAAGCGATTCACATTGCAGTGGAAGCACATGCCGGACAAATTGACAAAGCAGGGAAGCCATATATTTTACACCCTATGCGTGTCATGCTTTCTGGAAAGAATGAAGATGAGATGATTTGTGGTATTTTGCACGATGCAGTGGAGGATACACCGGTATCTATCGAGATGCTACGGGCAGAAGGTTTTTCCGAAAATGTGTTGGCAGCCCTTGAGGCAGTAACAAAACGAGAGGGAGAATCCTACGAAGATTTTATAGAAAGAATCGCAAAGAATCCACTGGCTATCCATGTGAAACTGCATGATTTACACGATAATATGAATCGTGACAGGATTGTGACATTTACGGAAGCCGATGAACAGCGCTATCAAAAGTATCAAAAAGCGGAAAAACGATTACTAGAAGTTTTAGCGGAAATAGAATAATATACTCAAAAGTGCAGTTTGCCCAACTGCACTTTTTTATTAGATATATTAAGTGCATTTGTTTGCTTTTATGGAATTATATACGCAGCTAACACACAGAGGGATATGTGCTAGAGGCGAGCCTCAAAATACGTCGGTCCTTATGCCGTGATTTCACGGCATTATGTACCGCTACGTATTTTGGGCGTGCAAGCATCTCGCCGTAGCACATATCCCTCTGTTTTGTCTAGATGCCGTGTATAATTTGCTAAAAAAGTGAACAAAAGCACTTAATTGCCATATAATGATACTAGAATTCGCAGCCGAATTTTATTACAATGTAGTCAGACGCCGTCACCGGACGGCAACGGATAAAGTACCAGGTCATTCGGATGCTTCATATAGGCAGACTGTGTAGTTGCATGGTCTGCCGCCATAGGTATATAAAAGGAGATTATTATGAATTATACATACATATTGGAATGTGGAGATAAAAGTTTATATACCGGTTGGACCAATGACCTGGTAAAGAGAATTGCTTGTCACAAAGCAGGAAAAGGTGGAAAATATACTCGCGCACATTTACCGGTGCGATTAGTGTATTTTGAAGAGCATGACACAAAGGAAGAAGCTATGCGGAGAGAGTATGCGATCAAGCAGTTATCAAAAGCGGACAAGCTCTCGTTGATAGCAACATTTGATGAAGGGAAATTACAGGAATATTAGATGACAAAGGAAACACCAAAGAGACCGTATCTGACTAAAGAGGAACGGGAAAAACTGCATAAGAAGCGAAAACAAAAAGAGATGTTTCAGAAGATTTTGATTGTGGGAATTTTTCTTTCAATTGTGGCAGCGGGAGTAATCAGTGTGATTCGTGTGAAGACAGGAGATGTGTCGGAAGCGTCATTTTTTAGTGCGGAAGAGGTAACCACGGAAGAACCGATTCCGCCGCTTACGTCGGCTAAGGAAGCATTTCCGGATTTGGATATCACAGAAGCATATTTAACGCCGAATGAATATTCCAGACCACAAATGCCATTGGAAAGGGTTAAGTATATTGTGATTCATTATACGGCTAATCCTGGCACAACGGCAGAGAGCAATCGAAATTATTTTGAAGGGTTGAAGGATTCCGGGCAAACTCATGCCAGCAGTCATTTTGTAATTGGTTTAGACGGGGAGATATTACAATGTATTCCTCTGAATGAATGGTGCTATGCCTCCAATGATTTAAATAATCAGGCCATTTCCATTGAAATGTGTCATCCGGATGCCAGTGGTGCATTCAATACACCCACATATAATTCCAGTGTATTTCTGGTTGCAAAACTCTGCGACTATTATAAAATTCCAACCGAAAATGTGATTAGACATTATGATATTACCGGAAAAGAATGCCCGAAATATTTTGTGGACTATCCTGAGCGGTGGGAAAAATATCTTGGCTTTGTTAATAAATGGCGTGAGCCTGTGGAAAAATAAAAAACAAGCCGTTACAGCTTGAATTTTAACTGTATCGGCTTGCTTAATTTTTGTCCATTTTTAGAGCGGACGTATGGAGTTATATGTAAATAGTAATATTGATCCTGTGCATATGGAACAAGAGGTTCTACTTCAATCTGATAGGTCTCCGCATCGTAACGAATCTTAGACTCGATACGCTGTCCGTTGGTGTTCGATACGAACATGGAGTTCTCGTTAATCGAACCCGGATCCAATGGAATGTTGAAACGCACACGCCAAACAAATACTCCGGTTCTGAATTTTAAGTCTTGTTTTACTTTTTTCTCCAGTTCCTCAGGAACGTCTTCGATGTCTAGAAATTTTCTCGCCACATTGTCACCTTCTTGCCTTGTTATGCAATTATTTTAACACCCTTTTTCATGAATGACAAGGGAATTTACAAAGGGAAGGAAATCCGTTACAATGACATTGCAAATGTATATTTGAAGAGATAATGAATTGGAAATGAGGTAATAAAAATGGGTAAAGTTTCATGGAAACCAGGAAATATGTTATATCCGTTACCAGCAGTGATGGTAACCTGTACAGATGGAAAAGGAAATGATAATGTGCTGACAATTGCATGGACAGGAACGATTTGTTCTGACCCTGCAATGCTTTATATCTCAGTGCGTCCATCCAGACATTCTTATCAGATGATTAAGGACACCAAGGAATTTGTTGTAAATCTGACAACAAAGGACTTAGTAAAGGCGACTGATTACTGTGGCGTTCGTTCCGGTAAAGACGAAGATAAATTTGCGGCAACAGGACTTACCAAGGTGCCGGCTCAGGTAGTGAAGGCTCCCCTAATTGCAGAAAGTCCTGTAAATATTGAATGTGAAGTAACAGATATCATGGAGTTAGGTACGCATGATATGTTTATTGCCAAGGTGGTAAATGTCAACGTTAGCGAAGAATACTTGGATAAGACAGGCAAGTTTGACTTGGAGGCAGCAAACCTGTTGGCGTATTCTCACGGAACCTATTATGATTTAGGAGAAAAACTAGGAACCTTTGGTTATTCAGTTAGAAAGAAGTAGCAGTTTGTATTTGGGTGATATGGAGTCATATTGATAAAGAAATGCAATGATATGCGTATTAATATGACTCCATATCACCTAGAATATAAACTGCTACTGCTTCTTACTTTCTAATACTTTCCTCTTTACAGAATCGAAAAATGTTGATACAATAACTTTGTTACAAAAATGTTAAGAAATGTTACAAAACGAGGAGTTCTTATGAGATATATACGCGTGAAACATGCGGTAAGTAAGATAAAGGTGACGAAAGCATTTTGCATTGCAACTTTGGCGGCATTTTTGGCATTTCCGATTGCCGGCGTGGGTGGAACATTAGGTACATATTACGGTGTGTATTTGAATGGACAGTTGATTGGTTCCTGCGCTACAAAGGTGGAAGCGAGAAAGGCTTATTTATCAGCTAGACAGTTGAAAAATCAAGAAGGCATTGCTCTTTTAGATGTGGATGTCACGGTAGGCCCGGTTGAGGCATATGATAGAGATTTGCTTACAAAGGGAGAACTGGAGACCGCTATTTATGATAAGTTAGATAATTACAAAGTGAACGATGTGAAGCAGTTAGCATACACTTTGAAGGTGAATGACTATACTGTAACCTTGGCAAGCAAGGAAGAGGTTGTTGCTTTGTTGGAAAAGGCACAGGCAAGCTATGATGCAGATGGCAAGTTCCAGGTTGCTCTTACAACAGACGAAGAGCGAGAATCTAACGCCATGAAAATTGTGGTGAATCCGGTAGATGATGCAGCGGATAGAGTTGCGGCAACGGAAACAATGTCTGCGACCCTTGCAGTAGAAGGTGAAGCTGCCAATATTACATCAGAACAGATGGCGGTCAATGATGGTATCGTGGGTGTAGATTTTAACAAGACCATTCAGGTATCTGAGACCTATGTAACAGCAGATGCCATTACAGATGCTGACACAGCGCTTGCTGAGATTACAAAGGAAAATGAAGAAGAAGAGATTTACGAAGTAAAGTCAGGTGATTGTCTTTCTACAATTGCCACGAACCATGGAATGACTACAGATGAGTTATTGGCTATGAACGAAGGCATGACTGTAGATTCCAATATTTTGATTGGTGATGAGATTGTAGTAACCGTGCCGGAATCAGAGATTTCTGTCGTAGTCAGTGAACAGAAGACTTACGAAGAAGAATATGATGGTGAAGTGCAGTATCAGGATGATGAGAATTCTTACATTGGAACGAATACCACTATTCAGGAAGGTGTTCCGGGACAACGTACTGTAACTGCAATTATTTCATACGAGAATGGTGTAGAAACCGGCAGAGAAATTATCCATGAAGAGATTATCAAGGAAGCCGTTCCAAAGATTGTTAAACGAGGAACAAAAGCGCTTCCAACATATATTATGCCAATTTCAAATGGTAGAAGAACCTCAGGCTTTGGACGCCGTTGGGGACGACTTCATAAGGGTATTGACTGGGCGTGTCCGGTTGGTACAACGGTTCGTGCATCCCGTGGTGGACGTGTAGTCAGTGCGGGTTGGAATGGAAGCTACGGATATTCTATTTTAATTGATCATGGTGATGGTGTCAGAACCAGATACGCACATTTAAGTAAGGTGTTAGTATCTTCCGGTGAGTATGTAGACCAGGGTGAAAAGATTGGTCTTTCCGGTAATACCGGACGAAGCACTGGACCGCATTTGCATTTTGAAATTATTATCAATGGAACACCGGTGAATCCGGATAAGTATCTGTAATGATGAGAAGGGACTGCCGCAGGGCGGTCTCTTTTTATTGAGATATAAGAAGATTTTTTCATCACAACCACATAGGCATAAACGCACATTGTGTTTTGTGTTGCAAGAATACTTAAGCACTATCTGTTCACTTTTTATTGCAAATCAAATACACAACTCACGAAACTGAAAGCAGATGTATGAAAGGCGAGCCTCAAAATGCGTCGGTCCTTATGCCGTGTTTTTTACGGCATTATGTACCGTTACGCATTTTGGAGAACGCGAGTGTCTCGACGTCATACATCTGCTTTCTGTTTCGTTCAGGCAGTGTATGTGATTTGTAAAAAGTAGAACAGATAGTGCAAAGTATTCTAAAACAGCAAAACAAGATGTTGCTTATTATGCCTATGTGGCTGTGACGAAGCAAACTCTCTTATATCTCAATAAAAAAGGAACCACCCTGCGGCAGTCCCTTCTCATAAGTTATTGTAAACGCTTTAAAATCTCTTTTATAAATACCCAGGTACGCTCTACACTATCCACATACATGCGCTCGCTTGGTGTGTGGATGTCTTTCATATCCGGTCCGAAAGATATGCAGTCAAGGCCTGGAAGGTTACCTGCGAATAGACCACATTCCAGACCAGCGTGAAGTGCCTGAATGACTGGTTCTTTTCCTGTCTGCTCTTTGTATATCTGTACCATTAGGTCACGGAGTGGTGAATCCTGGCGATACTCCCAGGCAGGGTAGTTGCCGGAGGTTGTCACATATCCTGATAAGTCTTCAAAAAGACAAGTAAGTCGTGCAACCAGTTCCTCTTTTTCTGTGGCAACGCTGCTTCTTACCGCAAAACTGAAGATGAGTTCATCGTCAGTCATTTTTACGATACCAAGATTTAATGAGGTCTGAACTAAGCCCTCGATGTCATGGCTCATGCCAATGATACCTGTTGGTGACAGGTATAAGGCAGAAATTGCATTTTTGGTGCATTCTGCGGTAAATGCTTCATGGCTAGTTGTAGCTTCCGCTGTGTTGACAATGCTAAGAGCAATATCTGCATCTGTTGTCTGATATTCTTTTTTCAAGATATCATTCCATTTTGAAACGAATGTATCCAGCGAGAATGCATCGGTCTTTGCAGTTCCCAAAATGATAGTAGCCTCGGTGCAACGTGGAATAGCGTTGTCCTTTAAACCACCTGCAACGGATGTTAATCTAAACTCCACTTCCTTGGAAAGTTCGAACAAAATGCGTCCCATTACATGGTTGGAATTGGCACGTCCCTTGTCGATTTCAACACCGGAGTGACCGCCAAGTAAACCGTCTACCTTTAGGGTTGTGGCAGTGCCACCAAATAGTTCCCGGGTAAGTGGTAAATGACATGCTACTGTGATACCACCGGCACAGCTTACCAGCAAATAGCCTTCTTCTTCTGAGTCAATATTTAACATGGTGCGACCCTTTAACAGAGAGTAATCAAGGTCTACTGCACCAAACATACCGATTTCTTCATCTACAGTGAATACAACCTCTAACGGTGGATGCGGAATATCCTCTGCTTCTAGGATTGCCAAGGAATATGCAATGGCGATGCCATCATCACCGCCGAGGGTAGTTCCCTTTGCAGATACGATGCCATTTTCCACCTGTAATCTCAGGCCGTCTTTTTCAAAATCTATGTCGCAATCGGCATCCTTTTCGCAAACCATATCTAAATGTCCCTGTATAATAACGGGTGCACTATTTTCATAGCCTATTGTACCATCCTTGTAGATGATGACATTGTTTAAGTCATCCTGTGCATACCGTAAATTGTGTGCGGTTGCAAATGCTACGCAATAATCACTGATTGCCTTTGTGTTGGTGGAACCATGTGGAATTGCGGCGATTTCTTCAAAATAATGAAACACACGCTGTGGTTCCAAACCTGTTAAAACTGCCATAAGTAAGTTCTCCTTTATATATAAATTCGCTCATAAAACCTTCATTTTTAGTATCCATTTTATATTAGATTATATACATCACAAAGTCAATGAAAAGCCTTGCGGTTGGGATGTAAATATGTCTTGTAAAATGCCTTAAAAATGGATATACTTTCATCAGAAAAGAGAGAAAAGGAGCCTTGAAAATGAGTGAAAAGGCAATCATCGCCATGAGTGGTGGCGTGGATTCCAGCGTGGCAGCATTTTTGATGAAACAAAGGGGTTATGACTGCACTGGTGTCACATTAAAATTATATAATAATGACGAAATTGGCGTGAGCAAGGAGAAAACCTGTTGCTCATTAAAGGATACAGATGATGCAAGAGCGGTAGCAAATGCGTTGGATATGCCATTTTACGTGTTTAACTTCACTGCGTATTTTGAAGATGAAGTGATTAAGCGATTTGTGAACACATATATGGAAGGTGGCACACCAAATCCATGTATTGACTGTAACCGCTATATCAAGTTTGAAAAATTACTGGATAGAATGTATGAGCTTGGTCAGGATTATGTGGTGACAGGGCATTATGCCCGCATTGAACAGGATAAAGATACTGGCAGATTTCTGTTGAAAAAGGGTCTGGACGAGAGTAAGGACCAGAGCTATGTACTGTACAATTTGACACAGGAACAGCTTTCGCATACCTTGTTTCCTTTAGGGGAATATCACAAATCAGAAATTCGTGACATCGCTGAGCAGGAAGGCTTTGTGAATGCAAAGAAGCATGACAGTCAGGATATTTGTTTTGTGCCGGATGGCGACTATGCTACATTTATTGAACAATACACAGGCAAGACATTTCCGGAAGGGGAATTTAGAACCCAGGACGGTACTGTGCTTGGTACGCACAAGGGTATGATTCGATATACCATTGGTCAGCGAAAGGGACTAGGACTATCCTTGCCGGAACCACTTTATGTCTGTGAGAAAAATATGGAAGAAAATGCAGTAATCCTCGGAAAAAATGAAGTGCTGTTTACCACAACATTTGAGGCAGATGATATGAACTGGATTTCTATAGCGGAGCTAACAGAGCCAATCCGCTGTACGGCAAAGACACGCTACAAGCAGAAAGAGGCTTGGGCGACGGTAGAGCCACTAGAGCAGGGCAAAGTAAGAGTGATTTTTGATGAGCCACAGCGAGGTATTACAAGAGGGCAGGCAGTGGTAATGTACGATGGAGATGTCGTTGTTGGTGGCGGCAGGATATTGTAATGAAAAAAGGAGTATCACTACAATTAGTGATGCTCCTTTTTGATTGGCACAAATATGTGCAAATGATATTATCTCATAATAATATATGCTGTGTATGCGATATACAATAGAACCATGATGAGTCCTTCAAGGCGACTGGTTATCTTATTTGTCTTGGCAAAGATTAAAATTAAGATTGCAACACCAATAACAATAATGGTGTCAATGATCAATTCCGGAGCCACGGTAATTGGTGCCAAAACTGCAGCGATACCAAGAATAAACAGGATATTGAACAAGTCGGAACCAACAGCGTTACCAAGGGAAATGCCGGAATCGCCCTTCTTAGAGGCAGTAATAGAAGTCACCAGCTCAGGAAGTGATGTTCCGATAGCAACAATGGTGAGACCCACCAATGCTTCGCTCATGCCCCAGCTTGTGGCGATGGCGCTTGCGTTATTTACAACCAGATTACCGCCACCAACAATCATGCATAGACCGAGAATAACAAAAATAATACTCTTCGGTACAGACATGGTTTCCTGTAAATCACTATTGCCACGGTTCTTCAATGCACTGCGAATCATAATGCCAATATAAACGGCAAAAGCAACCAGAAGGATAATGCCATCCAGACGGCTAAGCTTTCCATCCAAAATCAAAAGCAACAAACCGATACTGGCAGCAACGTTCCACCACAAATCTCTTTTTAAAATATCTTTTGGGGATTCTGCCGGGAAAATCATGGCACAGATACCAACCACGGCAAGAATGTTGAAAATGTTAGAACCTACAACATTTCCAAGGGAAATGTCAGCATTTCCTGAAAGACCGGCTGTAATACTAACTGCGGCTTCCGGTGCACTGGTTCCCATAGCAACAATGGTAAGACCAATAATAACAGATGGAACCTTTAAGATTCCTGCGATTGAGGACGAACCGTCCACGAACATGTCGGCGCCCCAAACTAATAGAGCAAATCCAACTAACAATAGTACATACATCATATCGATGCCCTCCTTAAAATAGTTTGATTTGTGCAGTAAACAAAAAAATTACTGCACGCAAAAAAGTGCAGTAAAGTCTTGTTACATACCAGCAGTACGCGTATTACCCGGTCCCTATGGACGTGATGACGAATAATACAACATCTCATACGAGATGCAAACTACTCCCTATTACTGGAAATAGATTATCATATGGACAAACGAGATGTCAATATTAATATGAAGAAACTCGGAAAAGTTTGTGAAAAGTTTAGAAATAACTAAATTCGATTTAGCGGTACTAATAGCATTTATTAACGCATAGATTATAGCAACAGGTGTTTTGAGGGTTTCTTTTTGAAGGATTATATTGAAGAGCGGGCAATGGAAATCGGTGCATATATCATAAAGGAAAATGCGACTGTAAGACAGACAGCTAAAAAATTTGGGGTGAGTAAGAGTACGGTACATAAGGATGTCACGGAACGATTGATGCAAATCAACCCAAGCCTTGCCAATGAAGCTAGACGAGTTTTGGATGTGAATAAAGCTGAGAGACATATCCGCGGTGGGCTTGCTACGAAGGAAAAATATATGCATCAGAAGTAAGGTACATAGTATAGACGAAAGACTCAAATATAATTTGAGATTTATTTGAGTTTTTTGTACAAAATTTAAATAAAATTAAAAAAATGCAAAAAAATTGCAAAAAAATTGAGATTTATTTGAGTTTTTGTATACTTTTTTAGATTCTTGCATATAACTAAAAGAAATGTTAAAATGAATTTCAAGAAATGGAGGAATTCGAATGACAACGCAAGAATTAATCGAAAAACTTGAAATGATTCAAAAGATGAAATCAGAAACAAACACGCTTGAATTGAAAAGTGCAGAAAAAGGTTGTCCGCAACGTTTGTATGATTCTTTGTCCAGTTTTTCAAATCAGGATGAAGGTGGAATCATTATTTTTGGAGTTGACGAAGATCAGGACTATAAAGAAGTGGGTGTTTATGATCCTCAAGACATACAGAAAAAAATAAATGAACAATGTTTGCAGATGGATCCAGTTGTTCGTCCGCTATTAACAGTTGTAGAGAAAAATGGAAAGTCGTTTGTTTCCGCTGAGATTCCGGGAGTTGATTTGGCAGATAGACCGGTCTTTTATAAGGGGAAAGGTCGTTTGAAGGGATCATATACGAGAGTAGGAGATAGCGATGAACCTATGACGGAATATGAGATTTATAGTTATGAAGCATACAGAAAGAAATATCAAGATGATATTCGTGGCGTACAGAGAGCAACGTTGTCCTCATTGGATCAAGATAAATTGGCTCGCTACATTGACTTGTTAAAAAAAGGTAAACCTAATTTGGCAAATTTAGGTGATGAAAGTATTTATGAGTTGATGAGTGTGACTAGAAACAACGAAACAACATTGAGTGCAACGATGATTTTTAGTCCATATCCACAGGCGTATTTTCCGCAGTTATGTATTACAGCAATTGCAGTACCGGGAACGGAGATAGGAAATGTTGGGGATTCGGGAGAGCGCTTTTTAGACAATCAACGAATTGAAGGTAGTATTTCAGAGATGCTGAATGAAGCGATTCGTTTTGTTAAAAAGAATATGAAAAATAAAACAATTATTAACTTAAGCACGGGTGCGCGTGAAGATAGAACAGAATATCCTATTGCTGCAGTCAGAGAGGCGATTATTAATGCGTTAGTTCATCGCGATTATAGTATTCATACAGAAGGTATGCCAATACAAATTATAATGTATGAAGACAGAATGGAAATAAGAAATCCAGGAGGTATATACGGAAGAATTAAAGTTGATCAATTAGGAAAGATGCAGCCGGATACGAGAAATCCTGTTTTGGCTTTGACCTTAGAATCATTGCATATTACAGAAAATAGATACTCTGGAATACCGACAATTCGCAGAGAGATGGAAAGATTTCATCTTAAAGAGCCGAAGTTTGCGGATGAAAGAGGCAGTTTTATCGTGACGTTTTACAAAGGAAAAGATGTCAAGAAAACTGAGCCGATATCGGAAGAGGTTTATGATCTTTTGGCATTTTGCAGAACACCACGTACAAGAAAAGAAATTTGCGAATATTTAGGATTGTCGTCTATTACCTATGCTATTCAGACACATGTAATGCCTTTGGTGAAAAGTGGAAAGATAAAAATGACCAATCCGGAAAAACCGACAAGTTCAAAACAGTTGTTTTATAGTGAATAGAAATAGGATTTTAGAGACACTGTTTCTTGCTTCTGGCGTGACAAGCATAGGAAATAGTGTGTAGCAAATAAAAGATAAGCTTTGGTGAATTGGAGTATAGCAATTCAACAGAGCTTCTTTTTATTGAACAAATCTTGGAAAAATGTTGAATATTATGTAAAAAATGTTAAAAAAATATACATGGATTGCCTTGACGGTTTTTCTTAATCTTGGTACAATTAATCTGTATGACTTTATGTAATTTTAGGGTTAAGGGTATAGATTTTTTAGCAATTTCAAGGAGGAAATTTTATGAAACAAAGAACAAAAAGACGCTTAATAGCATTTCTGATGGTGTTTGCGTTGGTGGTGACCACGGTGCTGACGGATGTGCCGTTTTTGAGCCGCGCGGAAAGTGGTACGCTTGAGGTGAAAGATGTATCCATTGAGATTAATGGTAATACACCAACGGATGATACGATTATTAAGAATGGCGATAACGTGAGGATTAATTTCACATGGGCGTTGGATAACAATGATAGAACGAATTCTCAGTTCGTTGTAGACATTTCACCATTAGTGAATGTTACACTGACAGATTTGGCGACTACGTCGTTGTTTTCAGGCTCTACATATGTTGGTACTGTAAATGTAACTGATGGAAAACTCTACATAGACATAACCAATCAGGATTTTTTAGCACAGTATGAGAGAAACGGTGGTGGTACTATTTATGGTCTGGTAAATGTAAGTGGCACACCGACAAATGGCTCAGATTATACGATTGGTATTGGCGATTACTCAAATTCATTTACATATAATGATGGTACAGTTCCTAGCAAACTCTCTGTCAGCAAGTGGGGACAAGGTTCGCTTCAGTACGTAGGTGACAAATGGTTACAGACCTTCCGTGTGAATTTAAAAGCAGATGGTAATGTTTCTAACATCAGTGTGTCAGATGTGTTTGGCTCTGGCGAGCTTAGCAATATGTCTGTATTGAAGGTTGTGGAGAGTAATGTGGATGGTATTGCTGTAGATTCCAAATATACTAACTTTGATGCGTTGACTAGTGGCTTGACTATGGTTAAGGATGGCAATATTACCGTGGAGTATACAGTAGAGGTTAGTGCCAATGTATTTGATAATAACACGGTAGGTTCAGATTATGCAAATACTGTTAAGGCAACCTATAAAGACGACAAAGGCAATGATAAAAATACAGATGAAGTAACGGCTGGTATTAATGTAAGTAAGCCATCAGTCGGCAAAAATGGTGTTGTAAATAACGATGGTACTGTTACATGGACAGTAACAATTAATTTGAATGATTATGCAAAGACGGGCAAGTCTTTTTCTGAATTGGTTACATCTATTAAGGATACACCGGGTACTGGTTTTGTTGGTGCAGGTGTGCCAGTGGATTTATTTACAGATCCAGCATTATGGACCGATAAGGGAAATGGTAAGTATACGTATACATACACTACAACCCTAACAGATGACTACAAGAACAGTGCAAGTAGCGTACAGGTTAGGAATGATATTGCATTTACAACTGTGGACGGTGAAACTTATACCGGTTCCGGTAGTGTAAACACCATTCCAGTTGCGTGGGATTTTACAAAGACTTGTGAAGGTGAAACGGATGGTGTCATCTCATGGAAGGTAGTTACCAATATTCCAACGGGCTTGACAAATGTATGTATCAAGGATGATACCAGTAACTACTATACTGGTAATGAGTTTACTCCTGGTAGTCATAGTCTGCAAGGAGACATTTACGTGAAGGACACTCTTGTGATTGATGATGGAGCAATAGCAGCCGGTGCAACAGATATCGTGGAAAGTTATGATGTTTGGAATGGCATCAAGTTTAAAGATGGTGTCTTCGGTACTACATTCATCAATCCTGTGACTATTACATATAACACGGTGATTGGGGATGCGGATAAGGAACAGAAGGAATATAAGAATAAAGCAACTATTACTTATACATCTAATGGTTTGAATGGTTCCAAAGACTCTACCGCAGTTTATCAGGTAGAGGAGAATAAGATAGACGAAGCACTTTCTAAGACTGGAGAAGTGAAGGTTGCTGGTTCCTCTATTGAATATAAGTTAAAACTGAATCTGAATTATTTGAATTTGACTGCAGGTGATGTTGGTAAGAATGTGACGATTACGGATACCTTGCCAAACAACATGAAGTATGACAGTGTTTCTGAGACAGCATTTTATCTGACTGATTTATGGGGAAACACATGGAAGATGACCGATTCGGAATTATCTAGTGCTGGCATTTCGCAGGTTGAACCTGTAACCCCAAGTGTTTCAGGTGGTGTATTAACCATTAATATTCCGATTACAGAGGATATGGTGGATTTAGTTGCAGATGCGAAGTCTAAGACACAAAATGCAAGTGTTGTGATTACATATGTGACAGAGGTAGATGACAAACAGGCCTTTGCAGCAGCAGGTACAACAAACTTTAAGAACTCTGCTGAGGGTGAATATGATGGTGAAACAATGGGTCCGGTTGTGGACGAGACCACATTAACACCGAGTCCGGTTGTTACCAAAACAGGTAATTATCCTGTGGCAAAAATAGTCCTGGTAGATGGACATGAGTGCAAGGAATACGTTGCAGAATATACTGTTGTAGTGAATCCAAATGAGTTGGATTTATCTACGGGTAAGTTGATTGCGACAGATACCTTAGGTGATGCATTGGCATATGATCTGAAAACAATCAAGGTTTATGATGACACAAATGATGTGTATCTGACTATGGGTAATGGTGCAAACCAGTATTCTTACACCTATGATTATGCGGGTAATTCTATCACATTTACTCTGCCGGATTCATTATCATTGAGAATCACATACCAGTGTACAGTGTCGTTATATGCAGGTAATGGCAAGTTAACTCCTGAGAATTCTTTCAATAAGTTCTCCTTAGGTGGTTATGCATCAGATGCTACAGAGGATGAGGTTTCCTTTGATAAAAATGTAACAAAAGCAGATTTCTGGGCAGAGTCATTGACTGGTTCTATTACAATCAAGAAGTTCTGGACAAACGATGGCACCATGGTTGCATTAAGTGGATGTAGATTTAATCTTTATGAAGCTGAATACAATACTTCTACAGGTAAGTTGGAATTAGGTGCCACACCAGTACGTTCGAATATGCAGATTACAGATGACGTTAATGGTGAGTATGAAATCAAGAATTTGGAGCCTGACCAGATTTATGCATTGGTTGAGATTTCGTCAGGCAGTACCGATTTCTTGACAAATAAGGATATTTATTATTTCGTAATTCCGGGTGCGAATGGAATCACTCTTCCAGATGGATATGAGATTCGTAACTTTGCCTTTGGAAATACCATTGATTATGAGAACTATGAAGCTGGTAAGTTGGTGATTACAAAGACACTTGCCGGTGATGTGACAAAAGAAGAGGCAGAAGGATTGTTACAGTTTAAGGTAACGAATACAGATACAGGAGAAGTATTAGGAACGTATACCTTAAAGAATGATTTTGTCTATGATGCAGTGAATGAGATTTGGACAAAGACCTTCACGGATATCCCAGTTGGTAATTATAGTGTCGAGGAAACTGTTTATGACATTACAGGATATGTTTGTGATAGTGTAACCTACCAGATTGATGGTGGTGCAATTGAAAATGGAACGAAGGCAGATGTAGCTGTGGATGCTGCAAGTAGCGGTGGAGCGACAGTTGCATTTGAAGATACTTATTCGGTATTGACACAGCCAATTGAATTGCAGTTGTATCTTCATAAAATTAATGAGAATGGCAAGAATATTGGTGGAGTAGAATTCGAGATATCTGATGGTTCAAGCGTTGTGGATACCATTGTTTCTGACCCATCAGGAGCAGTAAAGTCTGGTTATACAGGTTGGCAGAAGGATGTTCTTTATACCATGACTGAGACCGTTACGCCGGCACAGTATCAGGCTCTTTCTGGTCCGATTAAGTTCTACTTTGCGGAATCAGGTAGTGTTGTGCTTACAGAAGCTCCAGACGGAGTGAGCGTGGTTGCACACGAAACGGAGACAATCGCAACACAGATTGAAGTTGTAAATGAACATGTTTTAACCGAGGTATCCGGTATTAAGGTTTGGGAAGATAACAACAATCAGGATGGTAAACGTCCGACGGAGATTACAGTGCAGTTACAGTACTATGATACCGCAACGTCGCTTTGGAAAAATGTGACCCCGGCTAAGACTGCTGTTGTAAAGGCAACAGATATTCCGGCTTGGTCATATGCATTTAATGATTTAAGACAATTTGATGATAATGGCAACGAGATTCAGTATCGAGTAGTAGAATTAAATGTGCCAACTGGATACAGTGTAGAAGGTGGTGAATTTGCAGATGGTTATAACCTGACCAATACCTATACAACAGAGACAACTTCTGTTCACATTGAAAAGGTATGGGAGGACAATAACAATCAGGATGGCAAGAGACCAAACAACATCACTGTACAGTTGTTTGCGGATGGGGTGCAGATTGGTGAGAGAACCATTGACGCATCTAATGGTTGGGAACTGAATATTACCGGCTTGCCAAAGTATAAAAATGGAGAACTGATTAAATATACTTTGACTGAGAGCACGATTTCAAACTATACCACAGAAATCATTGCAACTGAGCCGACAGCAACTACAGATGTAGATATTACCATTACAAATACTCACACACCTGCGGTGCGTGAGATTGAAGCAACAAAGGCATGGGTAACAGGTGCTGATCCAAATCCACCGACAGAGGCAACATTTGAGTTGTTTGCAGATGGTGTATCTAAGGGCAAGAAGACTGTGACAGCTGCTACATCATGGAAGGCAGTATGGTCAGATTTGCCAGTATATAAAAATGGTGGACAGGAAATCGTGTATACGGTAACAGAGGATACGATTCCAAAGTACATTCCAACATATGGTCCATTGACTGACGGCAAGATTACCATCACAAATACCTATAATCCGACGTTGACTAATATGACAGTAACAAAGGTGTGGAGTGATGCAGATAACCAGGATTCTAAACGTCCAACCAGTATTGAAGTGCAGTTGTATAAGAATGGTGTGGCTGAGGGTGCTGCGGTGACACTTCCGCATAATGGAAACTGGACATATACTTGGGAGAATCTGGATTCAAGCTTCACATATACAGTACAGGAAACTTCTGTACTACCGGCAGGATATACGAAGACAGAGGTTAAGACATCAGACACCAATACTATCATCACTAACTCTTATACACCTGAGACAACTTACATCAATGTAAAGAAGAATTGGGTGAATGATAATAAGACTGACTCACAGCGTCCAAATGTCATTGTAGAACTTCTGGCAAATGATGTATCAACAGGAAAAACATTGACCTTGACAGCTGCTAATGGTTGGTCAGGTAAGTTCTCAGGTTTGCCAAAGTATGAAAAGGGTAACCTGACACCAATTGTATACAAAATCATTGAAAAGAATGTACCACTCGGTTATACAGTAACAGGAGGGGATACGCTTACTGGTGATAACTTCTTGATTATTACCAATACATTCCCAGCGACATCAAGAACGGTTAGAAAGGTTTGGGATGATTACAATAACCAGGATGGACTTCGCCCTACGGAATTGTGGGTAGACATCTTAGCAGATGGCGTAAGTTATGACAGAGTTAAATTGGATGCTGTTAACAACTGGACCTATAAGTGGGATAGTTTACCGCTCTATGATAATGGTCATCTGATTGTATGGTCAATTAAAGAAGATGCAGTGGCAGGGTATACGGCATCAGCTCCAACTTCGGAAAATGTTGTGTACGAAGATAGTATTATCAAGGATTTGACATTTGTATTAAAAAATTCGTATGTACCAGAATTGACATCTTTAACAGTAGATAAAAAATGGTTGGATAATAACAATCAGGATGGTAAGCGTCCAGGCAGTATCACAATTCAGTTATATGCAAACGGAACACCTGTATCTGGTCGCTCAGCAGTCTTGAGTGCATCGAATACCTGGAAGGTAACATTCTCAGACTTGCCGGCAAAGAGTGGTGGTGTTGCGATTGATTATACAGTGCGCGAATTGGCAGTAACTGATTATACCGACACCTATGAAAAGGATGCTTCTGGCAATATTACAATCACCAATACTCATACACCGGGTAAGGTTACGCATTCCGTATTTAAGGTGTGGAATGATAATAACAATCAGGATGGACTTCGTCCGGCAAGTATTGAAGTGCAGCTTTATGCTGATGGTGTAGCTTATGGTACACCGGTTGTGTTGAATGTGGCCAATAATTGGTCTTATCAGTGGATTGACTTAGATGAGATGAAGGCCGGTGTAAAGATTGCATATACCGTAAAAGAGACTACTGTTCCAAGCGGATACATTGCATCAACGGTAGATGATGTTACTACATGTACAACTACTATTACCAATACTCATACACCAGCAGTGCGTAATTTTAGCGTATCAAAGGTGTGGGATGATAATAACAATGCAGCGGGTCTCAGAACAAATGAAATTACTGTGCAACTCTATGCAAATGGGGTAGCATATGGGACTCCAATAGTGTTATCAGCTGTGAATACATGGTCTCATTCATGGAACAATCTTCCTGCAAAGAGTGCAGGCACAGATATTGTCTATACAGTACAAGAGGTCAATACACCAAGTGGCTACACATCATTACAGTCTACTAGTGGTGCGTCAATCACGACAATCACCAACAAGCTGGTGACAGAGACAGATGAGCCTGATGAACCAACAACAGCAGAAGAGACCACTGAGGAAGAATCTGAGGAGGAGACAACCGAAGAAGAATCAGAGGATGAAACCACAGAGGAAGAGGAGACAGAAGAAGATTCTGACATGGATGGTGACTCTGAAGATGACGGAGACGTTGAGACTGATGATGATGGTCCTGCTCCAAATACAGGTGACAAGGCAATGCCATTTGCGATGGCGTTGTTAATGGTACTTTCAGTACTGGGAATTGTTGCTTTAACAGTATTTGGAAGAAAGAGAAAAATGTAATAACGATGACAAAAATGTCATTTGAAAGCGTCTTGGTTAAGACAGTATAAGGGGAAGTTGTGGAGCCTAAAATTGGCTTCACAACTTTTCATGCGTATTATCAAGAGATAAATGAGGAGTGTAAAAAATGGACAGCGAAAGAATTAAACCAAAACTATTTTCAGTCATGAAGGGCTATAACAGAAAGATGCTAGTCAATGATATCATTGCAGGTATCATTGTTGCGATTATTGCGTTACCGCTTTCTATTGCATTAGCAATCGCTTCTGGTGTTTCACCGGAAAAGGGTATACATACGGCTATTTTTGCGGGCTTTATGATTTCTTTGTTTGGTGGTAGCCGAGTGCAGATTGGTGGACCGACAGCGGCCTTTGTTGTCATAGTGGTAGGTATCATCAATGAATTTGGTTTAGATGGGTTGATTGTGGCAACCATGATGGCAGGTTTGATTTTGATTGTCATGGGTCTTTGTAAATTGGGTACACTGATTAAGTTTATCCCGAATACCATTACCGTAGGTTTTACAGCAGGTATTGCTGTGACATTGTTTGTACAACAGTTAAAGGATTTGTTTGGTTTACAGATTGAGAATGTGCCTTCTGAGTGCCTTGGTAGAATTGCCAGTTATGCAGAGCATATTGGAACTTTCGATTTACAGACATTTATCATCGGTGCCATTGCACTTGTGATTATGATAGTGTCACCACGTATTACAGAAAAGATTCCAGGCTCATTGATTGCGATTGTAGTAACCACTTTGATTGTTAAGTTTATGAATTTGGATGTGAGTACCATTGGTAGTGTGTATGGCGAATTGTCATCCAGCTTCCCAACTCCTTCCATTCCAAATGTGAATTTTGCCATGGTAAAGGAGTTGATATCTCCTGCATTTACCATTGCTATTTTGGCTGCCATTGAGTCATTGCTTTCTTGTGTAGTATCAGATGGTATGGTAGGAAGCAGACATCGTTCTAATATGGAATTGATTGCACAAGGTATCGGTAATATTTGTTCTGCTTTGTTTGGCGGTATTCCGGCGACAGGTGCCATTGCAAGAACTGCGGCAAATGTAAAAAATGGTGGTCGTACACCAATTGCCGGTATGGTACATGCCATTGTGTTGGCATTAATCATGGTTCTTTTGATGCCATATGCAGCCTTAATTCCAATGACAACTCTTTCGGCAATTTTAATTATTGTAGCTTATAATATGAGTGGATGGCGTGAATTTATCTCTATGCGAAAAGCACCTAAGAGTGATTTTGCAGTTCTTATCATTACTTTTGTTTTGACCGTTTGCTTTGATTTGGTAGTTGCTATTGAGGTGGGTATGATGATGGCAGCGTTCCTGTTCTTGAATCGTATGGCAAATGTGACTGATGTTAGAAAATGGATGGATTACGATGAAGCATATGATGAAGAGTCGGATGCGGAGTCTATTCATCACATGAAGCTTCCAAAGAAGACGGTAGTATATGAGATTACAGGTCCTATGTTCTTTGGTGCTGTAGATAAATTTGTGGATGTAGTGGCAGAATCTAAGAAGTCGAACTATGTTATGATTCTTCGTATGCGTAGTGTGCCTGCATTGGATTCAACTGCATATAAAACATTGGCACAGATTCACAGTCAGTGTCAGAAGAGTGGCATGCAGCTGATTTTGTCCCATGTAAATGAACAACCAATACAGGTTATGAAAAAAGAAGGTTTATATGAGGCAATTGGTGAGGAATTTTTTGTTGCTAACATTGGGGCAGCATTAGAGTTGGCTGAGAAATTGGTGTCAGAAAGAGTAAATAAGAAGTCTGAGGCGTAAAACGCTATTATTTTCTAGTAAAGGAGGGCTGTACCATGAAGTTTATACATATTGCTGATGTACATTTGGGCGTACAGCCTGACAGGGGGCGCAGGTGGAGTGATTTGCGTGCGCGTGAAGTAAATGCAGCATTTGATAAGATAATTGACATCTGTAACGAAAAGCAGGTGGAATTATTATTGATAGCAGGTGATTTATTTCACACGCCACCGGGTCTCAAGGAATTAACAGAATTAGATTATAAATTATCAAAATTGCAAGGGACAAAGACGGTTATCATCGCTGGCAACCATGATTATATGGCGCCGGGCAGTGTGATGGAGCAGTATCAGTTTCAAGCTCCGGCTATATATCTACCGGCAAGTAAAATGGGTAGGGTATTTGTGAAGGATTTGAATACATATGTTGTGGGAAGAAGCTTTCATAAACAGGAAATAAAAGAAGCCATCTACGATGATGCTAAGCCGTACAAAGAAGGGGCTATTAATATCTTGCTAGCACACGGTGGAGATGCAAATCACGCACCGTTTAATAAGCAACAGTTGTTGGAAGCGGGATTTGATTATATTGCGTTAGGTCATATCCATAAGCCTGCGATGCTGGAACAGGACAAAATGGCTTATTCAGGTTCACTAGAGCCCATAGATCATACTGATGTTGGTGACCGAGGATATATTTTCGGTGAGATTCAGGATGGAAAATGCCACATAAGCTGGCATCAGCTGAATGTTAGAAATTATGTGAATTTGTCTCTCAAGTTAAAAGAGAGTTATACCCACGGACAGATTATTGATGCCATTTCCGGTGAAATTGAAAAACTGGGAGCTGGGCATATGTATAATATCATTTTGCGTGGTGAGAAAAATCCAAATCATGATATGGATTTGGAAGAACTGATGCAACGGTATTATATTAGTAGTGTGGAAGACCGTACACATGTGAAAGCCGACATGGAACGTGTGACGAAGGAACATGAAGATGATTTAATTGGACAATTTATTAAGACCTTAAATGTAAAAGAGGACGCATTGAGTAAGCGTGCACTGGAGTATGGGGTACAGGCGTTATTAGAGACGACCTACGAAGAATAATTGGGAGAAGTGTATGTATATTACCAAATTGTCTGTAAAGGACTTTGGAAAATTTCATAATCAGGAATATCAGTTACAGCCAGGGGTAAACCTTATCTATGGTGGAAATGAGGCTGGCAAATCTACGTTGCAGGATTTTATTATTGGTATGTTTTATGGTATCGATAAGAGTCGTGGATTAGGCGCCAGAAGTGATACCTATAGCCTGAGAAAACCGTATGACAGAGCCGGATTTTCCGGTTCCATTGAGGTTTATGCGAAAGGCAATCCTTATCATGTGTATCGTAATTTTTTGCGCCATGAACGGGAGACAAAGGTAACGGATATGCGCATGGGGAATACAGTGCCTCTTCCGAATGCACATCAGCTCGTGGACGTTTTGTTTGATGTGGATAAGGAAACATATCTCAATACCCTTTGCATTAAGAGTAGTGGTGCTGCCACGGACCAGGCGTTAACTAATATGCTAAAAGATGAATTGGTGAATATGAGCACATCCGGCGCTGCTGATGTAAATCGCACGAAAGCAGTGCAAAAATTAAGAGAGAGAAAAAAAGCCTTCTCAGTGAAAGAGTTGGATCGTCAGATGAAACAGCTCAGTGAGGAGTTATATAGAGAAGATGATACGGAGCAGCAATTGCAAGACATTGCAAGGGAGTATCAACAGTTAAATGAAAGCAGAAATGCTCAGGAGAACAGGGTATCTGGGATTGATACCAAGGAGTTGTATACAGTTAAGCCCAAAAAGAAAACAGAAAAAACCGGCATTATTATGTTGATTACATTCCTGTTAACAATCTGTTTGATGGTGGGCATATATTATCTGCCTGTAACTATAGAGGCAAAAACTGTTCTTTGGGTAGGTACGATTGTGGGCATTATTTATATGCTGATTTCAACTATGACTCAGAAAAAACGCTTTCTATCGACACAAAAAAGAAAGAAACTGGAAAAGGAAAAACAGTTAAAGCAAGAGCAGGAACAGGATATGCAGGAGTTGGTGGCGTATACAAACCAACTGGCAAGTTTGAAGGTTAGAGAAGAACAATTATTGGAAAAACAAAGGGCAAAGCAGAAACAGTGGGAGCAGTATGATGCTTTAAAGGACGAGAAGGAATATCGTCTTGGTGAAGCAAAGGCATTGGATTTGGCAATTGCTACCATTGAACAGCTTTCCAACAGTATTTATAATGGCTTTGGTGGACAGCTAAGCAGAAGAGTGTCCCGTATTATGGAACAGATAACAGAGGGCAAGTATTCTAAGGTGTTTGTAGATGAGCAGCTGCAGATTCAGGTGTTTACAGATGACAATTACATTCCAATGTCGTACTTAAGCACAGGAACAAAGGAACAGTTGTATTTTGCCCTTCGAATGGTGGCGTCCGGATTTATGGAGGTTAATGCAATGCCTCTGTTGTTGGATGACATTTTTACTGCCTATGATGACCAGAGACTGTATCGGACGCTAGAGTTTCTGGCAAAGATGCACGACAGACAGATTATTTTATTCACTGCAAATCCTAGAATTGCAGATATTTTTGATGAGATTGGAAGAGATTACAACTATATTGAGTTGTAATGCTCGATAGAACAAGAGGACGTACATGAGTAAGACCAAGAAAATCAGAAAAAAGAAGAAGGGAATTTTGCATACCGCCGGCCGCTTAATTGTGTTGCTGACGGTATTGACTGTTTTGTTGCTCTTGGCTATCTTTTATTTCCGTTATGGAAAAGATGTGGTGACAATGGAGCAGGAAGCTAAGCTAATTGTCAAATTGTCCACAAAGGATAGTTTTCGTGGTGCAGAAACGAGTCTTATTTATGATGCCGATGGAAATAAAATTAAGTCCCTAAGTGGTGAGAAGGATGTTTATTATGTGAATTATGAAAACATACCGACTCACATAATCAATGCCATGGTTGCTGTAGAAGACAGAAAGTTTTTTGACCATAAGGGTATCGATGCGGAAGGTATTGCCAGAGCATTTGTGGCCCTCATCAAGCATGATGGAAAAATTACCCAGGGTGGTTCTACTATTACTCAGCAGTTGGCAAAAAACATCTTTTTGTCCAATGAAGTAACTTGGAGAAGAAAGGTAAAGGAAGCCTTTGTGGCTGTGAACTTAGAGAAAAAATATACAAAAGACCAGATTATGGAGTTTTATTTAAATAACATATATTTTGGTCACGGTTACTATGGTGTTGACGCGGCAGCGAAGGGATTTTTTCAGCAGGAGCTTCTGGACTTGTCTCTGTCGCAGATTGCATTTTTGTGTGCAATTCCCAACAACCCAACCTACTATAATCCTGTTGAAAATATGGATAATACCTTAGAGCGAAGAGACAAGATACTAGGGGATATGTTGGAAATGGGCTTTATCAATGAACTGGATTATACAAGGGCCATTGAGGAAACAATCACTCTTAATGTTAAGTCTGAGCAGCATAACAATTATGTGGAGACATACATTTTCAATGAGGCTACAAGAGCATTGATGCAGGAACGTGGTTTCCGGTTTATGTATAGTTTTGCCACTGATTATGAAAAAGAAGAGTATCAGAATACTTATAGCACTATGTATGCGGAGTGTCAGCAGTCTTTGTATACAGGCGGTTATCGCATTTATACGTCTATGAACTTGGAGATACAGGAGGAGTTGCAAAAGGCTGTAGATGAAGTTCTTAGCGATTATCAGGAAACCAATGAGGAAGGCGTGTATGCATTGCAGAGTGCAGCAGCCTGCTTTGATAATGAGAACGGTTATATTTGTGCCATTGTGGGTGGAAGAACCCAGGATAACATCGAAGGATATACCTTGAATCGTGCTTATCAGAGCCCGAGACAACCGGGTTCCGCTATTAAGCCATTAAATGTATATCTGCCTGCATTTGAGGCGGGATATCGCCCAGAGGATGTCATCAACGTAGTGGATGATGAAGGGGATATCATCAATACCATGACATTGTTCGATGCCATTAAGCGTTCCAGCAATAGTGTTGCGACACAGCTTTACAAGGAACTGAAACCCGCGCGGGGAATGACATATATTTCCAATATGGAATTCAAATATATTGTCAGTCAGGATAAAGATGTATTAGCAGGCGCACTTGGTGGATTTACCTATGGTGTCACCGCAGAAGAAATGGCGGCTGCCTACGGCGCGATTGCCAATCACGGAAAATACACTGCACCAACCTGTATTCAGAAGATTACAGATGTGAATGGTGAAATTATATTTGAGCACGAAAGCGAAACAAAACAGATTTATGACCAGAACGCCACAGAGATGATGACGGCTGCTTTGGAAAATGTATTAAAGGACGGCGGTACTGCAGAAGGGTACGGACTAGAGAATATGCACGCCGCAGGTAAGACAGGAACCACCAATAAAAACTATGACGGTTGGTTCTGCGGTTATACGCCATATTACACAACCGCTGTTTGGGTAGGCTACGACATGCCACGCGAATTAAAAGAACTGGCGGGCAACACCTATCCGGTTCGTGTGTGGAATCAGTTCATGACTTGGCTTCACAAAGGACTGGAGGACAAAACATTTCCAGAGTACTATGTGCCGGAGACCACAACGGAGGAAGAAGTGACAACTGAGGCTCCGACAACCAGTGATACTACATCTGCCACCGAGGAACCGGAAACTACGGAAGATGAGACGGAGCATGTGGAAGAAGAGACGGAAGAACCTACTACAGGGGATGAGGACCAAGAGAATACAGAAGAAGTATTTGAGGACGAACCGAAATTGGAGGAATAGAAATGCATAAACATAAAATAGGAAAACGACTACTTAGTAGCATACTATGTTTGTCCCTTATGGTGTCAGGATTTACTGTACCGGCAAAAAAGGTGCAGGCAGAGACGACTAAACAACTCGGTACAGCTATGATTACAGACCCGATGACGCCGAACAAAAACACTGAAGTGTGGACAGGAAATTATGTGTATTTTGGTAAATATAATGGCCAGATTATACGATATCGTGTGTTAGATGCGAATACCACAGACTATAGTGCAGATGGCAAAACACAAACCATGTTGTTGGATTGTGATAGGGTCTTGTATACTACGTTATTTAACCAGGATACAAGTTTAGATGCTTCGGGAAAGTATGCAAATGACTGGTCGGTCAGTGATATTAAGACTAGTCTAAATGGAGCAGATTTTTTAACGAAGGATGGTGTATTTACTGATGCAGAGAGAAATGCCATTGCAGAAAGTACTGTAGGTAGCCATGTGTTGACAACCGATAGTACAACCAGAAAGGCTGTAACAGCGCAAAATCTTGAGGTATATGAGAATTATGTGGCACTGTCTGAGGATAAGGTATTCCTGTTAGATGTAGAGGATGTCTGCAATGAGGCATACGGATATACCAGAGGAATATATTGGGATATCCTTGGGGATTATTATTATGGGCGAACAACCCGGGCAAAGCAAAATTTATCTAACAAGGAAGCTGTTTATTGGCTTCGGTCTGCTCAGGATAAATTGAATGTTGGTAGCGTCACTGAAGACAGCACGATAGGGCAATATACTGTCAATTACACTGAGCTTGGCGTAAGCCCGGCTTTCAATCTCAATTTATCATCAGTGTTGTTTACAACTAATCTTGGACGTAGCAATGTGAATGGTGGCACTATGTATAAGTTGACGCTGATAGACAGTGAGATGATTATAGAACCAAAGGGTGTGACAAAAAGTGGCAGCACTGTCACGATTCCATACACCTTAAGCGGAGACAATTCGGCAAATGCCACACAGATATCTGTAATGGTTTTGGATAAAGAATATGCAGCAGGCAATACCAATAATGCAACGATGCTTGATTATCAGAAATTAACGAATTATGCCACAGCGGGTACCGTAACCTACACAATTCCGGATTTCTTATCTGGCAAAAAGGCAGGAACCGATTATCACATATACGTTTTGGCAGAGGATATCCAAGATGTTAGCCAACTAACCGACTATGCCAGTGAACCTGTTGAAATTCATTTGTGGGATGCACCGACAGTAAAGGCAATGCATTTTGGTACAAAGGGTATCATTGACCCGGCGATACCAAATGGTACAAATGAAGCATGGAAAGGTTGTTATGTATATCTGGGAAATTATAACAGCACTCCGGTAAAATATCGTGTATTGGATGCGAATACCACAGATTACAGTGCAGATGGAACGACACAAACCGTGTTGCTGGATTGTGACACTATACTGTTTGCTGAATCCTTCGGTAGTGATGCTAATAATTACTTGTATAAGAGTAGCCAGCTTAACAAGAATCTCAACGGGGCCAGCTTCTATAATAAGGATGGAGTATTTACGAATGCAGAAAAGAATGCCATTGCTGAAAGTACTATAAAAGCACATGTACTGACTACGGATAGCGAAACGGGAGTCAATGTAGCACAGTTTGTAAAAGATGGATTTGAAAAATATGTAGCGTTGAATGGTGAGAAAATCTTCTTACTGGATGCGGAAGATGTCAGTAATGATGCATACGGATATCATATGTTAACCGGCACAAATCGAAAGAAGACGGGCAACGATAATGGTTATTGGTTGCGGTCGTACTATGGTGGTATGTCGTTTTCTCAAGTTGGAAAAGTCAGTTCAGTAGGTGGTATTGCCAGTAGTAGTGTTACCATCGATACCGTCGGCGTAAGCCCTGCTCTCAATCTAAAACTATCGTCTGTTCTGTTCTCTTCAGCAAGCGCAGTGAGCAAATCCTCAGCACTTACAAGCAAGAGTACAAAGATAGGCACTACCACAAATACTGATTGGAAATTGACGTTAAAGGACGATGGAAAATCGGTGGCAGTGGCTGAGGGAGGAAAAGTAACGAAGAGAAGTGACGGAACCATCACTGTGCCATATACATACACGGACAATGCGGTTGCAGATGCTGAGAAGGTAAATCAGATTTCCATAATGATTACAGATAAAGCCTATGGAAACAATGCTGAGATTCTGTATTATGGAGCGTTAGATAATATAAAAAATACATCGGGTGCAAGTAGTACAGTTGGAAAAAGTACAAGTGGAACCGGAACCTTTGCATTGCCAAGTGACCTTACCGGAATCATGGGAAAAGATTATCATGTCTATCTTTTAGCAGAGCATGTGAGTGCAGGAAATGGTACAGATTGTGCCAGCGAACCTTTGGAGATAATTATCAAATCGGTAGTAGATACAACTACACTTCCAACCGTGGCAGATAGAACCTATCATCCTACAAAGGCTTTGGTGGATTCTGACATCATTGGTGGTGAGGTGAAAGACCAAGCTGGAACTGTGATTGCAGGCGCATGGAGTTTTAAAGAGCAGAATATTGTTCCAAGTGTGGGTAACAATGAATATGAAGTCATATTTACTCCAACTGACACTGTGCATTATGAGACAATTACTAAGATGGTTACCGTGAATGTCACTAAGGCAACACCGGTAATCGTTACAAAACCGATTGCGTCGGATATTGTCAGCGGAAGCGCATTACAGGATTCTGCACTATCAGGTGGAATGGTACAGTTAAGCGCAACAGATACAATAGAAGTTGCCGGAACCTTTAGTTGGAAGGATGCAACTGTGATACCACTTGCAAAGGACAGTGGAGTAACGGAATATGCGGTGGTATTTACCCCAGCAGATTTGGTGAATTATAATGTGGTGGAGACAACAGTAACGGTGGTAGTGCGTGCGGCAGCAATAGGCACAAAAGACGTTTCTGATGACGGAAAAGCCACCTATAAGGTTACTAAGTCTGATTTGGAAAAGGGCACTGTTACCTATGTGGGACCAACCAATAAAAAGGCCTCTACAGTAACCATTCCAGATACTGTTGCGATTGATGGTGTAACCTATAAGGTCACTGCCATTGAAAAGAATGCATTTAAGAATAACAAATATATCAAGTCTATAACCATAGGAAAGAATGTAAAGACCATTGGTGCTAATGCGTTCTATAAGTGTACAAAGCTTAAGACAGTAAAGTTTGGCAAGAATGTCACAACCATCGGTGATAAGGCATTTTACAAGTGTACAGCATTGACTAAGATTTCCCTTCCAAGCAAGGTAAAAACAATTGGCAAGAGTGCCTTCTATGGTTGTAAGAAGGTGGAGACTATCACCCTTGGTAAGAGTGTTGCTAAGATTGGCTCAAAGGCATTCTATGGTTGTAGCAAGGTAAAGACACTTACCATCAAGTCAACCAAACTTACCACCAAGAAGATTGGAAGCAAGGCATTTTCTAAGACGCCAAAGAGCATGACCGTGAAGGTGCCGAAGAAGAAATATAAGGCATATAAGTCCCTTCTGGTGAAGCGTGGAGTGAATAAGAAAGCGAAGTTTAAAAAGATATAAGTATAGATGATGCAGATACACTTGATACAAATGTCAAAGAAGCATGGTTTAGTAGCTCTCGGTTTTGATAATAGCGAATAAAAGAATTAGGGAACTTATTTTGGTGAAGAACATCAAAAAAGTTCCCTAAAACAATATTGTGGTTTAGGGAACTTTTGGGTATAATATTTAGTAAAAAAGTTCCCTAACAGAAAGAGGTGTTAGAAATGGGTGCAAACTATTTGGAGATTCAAGAGCTATTGCAGCAAAGAGCAGACATACAGGCGAGACTAAATTTAATACCATATGATGGCAATCCGGAAATTAAAGAAGTGAATGGCACAAAGTACTTATATATTCGAAAAAGAGTAGCAGGGAAATTAACCTCTACTTATGTTGATGTTTATTCAGATGAGTTATATCAAATACTTTTACGTAATGCAAAAGAGAGAAAAGATTTAAATAAAAATATTCGTAAAATAAATAAAGATTTAGGAGCACTTGGTTATGAGGACAAGGAACTTTCGACAAGAGTGATGCAAAATTTAGATTTTGCAAGAGCAAATATGAAAGCAAATATTTATGACCAAGCTGTGTTAGAAGGTGTTGCAACATCATTTCCACAGACAGAAGATATTATTGAAAACGGACAGGTGTATGGTGTATCTGCAACAGATGTGCAAAAGATTCTGAATCTGAAACATGCATGGGAATTTATTCTTGATCGAGATGTAATACAAAGTGAAAGTAATTATCATATGTTATGTCATATTGCTAAGTTGGTAAACGAGGGATTCTTTTATGATGGTGGACGTATCAGAGGTATCCCGGTACAGATAGGTGGGACAAACTATGTGCCGCCACTTCCGATTGAGACAGTGGTTATCGAACGTATTGATGAGATAAGAAATCAAGAAAAAGAGCCGATAGATATAGCAATCGAGTTATGTATGTATTGTATGAAAACGCAAGTTTTTAAGGATGGAAATAAAAGAGCATCTGTGATATTTGCCAATCATTATCTGATAGCAAAGGGAAATGGTTTCTTAGTTATACCGGAGAAAGAAGTGCCTGAGTTTAAGAAATTGTTGATAGAGTTTTACGAGGGAGCACCGTTAGAGGTTATAGGTGCATTCTTGCGTAATAAATGCTGGAAAAATTTTTAATATTATGGAGGAAGTTGAAAGGAGTGACGGTATTATGAACAAATGCCTTCAAAAACTTCAAAAAGCTTGATACCGTGAAGATGGGAACTGGTGTAAAGACTGTGGGTAAGAATGCCTTTTACGGGTGCAGTAAGCTTTGGAAGTAAGGCATTTTCTAAGACGCCAAAGAGCATGACCGTGAAGGTGCCGAAGAAGAAATATAAGGCATATAAGTCCCTTCTGGTGAAGCGTGGAGTGAATAAGAAAGCGAAGTTTAAGAAGATCTAAGTATAGATGATGCAGATTCTACAAATCGCAAAAAATATATAAGCAAGTAGTTTTGCGTTTTATATCCGCAAAACTAGTTGTTAAAGGCGCAGAAATTATGAAGACATGACAGCAAAGCAGATGTATGAACAGTTGAAGTCTAGACTTTATAAGGGAAAAAGAACATATCTATTTCTCGACGAAGTACAGGATATTAAAGGTTGGGAAAATAATTCACTTCGCAATATTCTGGGAAGCGGGTGAACAGATATCAAAAAGGCTACAAGTAGTTTATGGTGCACCTCAAAATGCGTTGGTACTTATGTCCTGTTGTTTAGGACATTATGTACCATTACGCATTTTGGAGAGTGCAAACGTTGCACCATAATACTTGTAGCCTTATATTTTATTCTGTTATTGTATGCTTCTGCTGATACTCAGCAATTCTCTGACGAATGCGAGTAGTAGGATCTAAGATTGAGCTGATAGAAACATCGTGATTTAAATTATCAATCAACAATGCAATGTACTTGCTCATATCTGATGATACATACCATGGACGAGAAAGTAATTCTGGTGTCTGGTATGTTAAGTTTGTAGTGATTACCTTTTCAATAATGCCTTCCTCATGGCACTTATCAAAACGCTCTAAGCCGTTTGTAAAGAGACCGAATGTACACATACAGAATACACGCTTTGCATTTCTTCTCTTTAATTCCTTAGCAACGTCAATCATACTCTCGCCGGAAGAAATCATATCATCAATAATGATAACATCCTTACCATCTACGGAATCACCTAAGAACTCATGAGCAACGATAGGATTACGTCCATCCACGATGGTTGTGTAATCACGTCTCTTGTAGAACATGCCTACATCCACGCCTAATACGTTAGCTGTGTAGATTGCTCTGTCCATAGCACCCTCATCCGGGCTGATAACCATCATATGGTCTTTATCTATCTCTAAATCAGGAGTAGAACGAAGTAATGCCTTAATAAACTGATAGGTTGGACGAATGTTTTCGAAGCCATGCTGTGGAATTGCATTCTGAACACGTGGGTCGTGAGCATCAAAAGTGATGATGTTATTTACGCCAAGGCTAACCAATTCCTGAAGCATCAAAGCACAGTCCAAAGACTCTCTGGATGAACGCTTGTGCTGGCGGCTTTCATATAGGAATGGCATAATTACAGTGATGTTTCTTGCCTTTCCCGCTGCAGCAGCAATAATACGCTTTAAGTCCTGGTAGTGGTCGTCCGGTGACATTCTGCACTCATGTCCACACAAGGAATAAGTCAGGCTATAGTTGGTTACGTCTACCAACAGATATAAGTCATAACCTCTGACTGTCTGCTTTAACAGACCTTTTGCCTCACCGGAACCGAATCTAGGGCAATTATGAGCTACCTGATAAGTATCTCTTTCATATCCATTAAATGCAATCGTAGATTTGTGTTCATTGTTACGCTCTTTTCTCCAAGCTACAATGTAGTCATCCACTTTGTTTCCCAGGGATTCTGTGCTCTTTAAAGCAATGATACCCAACTGACCAACAGGTATTGTTTCAAGTTTACTTGCGTCTGGCATTTTCATATCCTCCGTATTGTAAATGTGTTATATGTATCTGACCCCCAAAACAAGATAGCATTATTGTATTGGGAAAGTCAAGTCTAAAACGAATCGCGCTTTGCCTGAATGCGATTGCTACGCTTTTGATAGCGAATATTGGCTCCATAAAACTCACATATAGTATAATTATCAATCCATCTGGAAAAAATACGCTCTGAGTATCGGCTTTTTAATTCCTCCAACTCAAAATTCGTAGAAATGATGGTGGATTTTCCTGATAACAGTCTGCCGTTGATGCAGTCAAAAACATAAGGCAGAGTAAGGTTATTCAAAAATTCAGTACCCAAATCATCAATAATCAGTAAATCGCAATCATATACATACTCGTAAATGCTCTTGTTCTCCGCACTATTATTGCGATTCATTAAGACTCCAGGCATGATTTCCTCAAATAACTTGATTGCTGACAGATAAAGAACCGTGTGGCCCTTGTCAAGCAATGCCTTGGCAATGCAGTTGGAAAGATATGTCTTTCCCAGTGAACTTTTGCCCCGTAAAATCAAGTTGCCACCTTTGGTGTCAAAATCGTCCACGAAGCCATGTGCCATATTTAATACATCCACCATATGGTCGTATGGAGACTTGCTATGAGTACCATCCTTCTCCTTGCTGTAGTAGCTTAAATCAAAATTTTCGAAGTTCTCAACCTCTAAGGAGCGAGTGATTAAGGACTGTTGAAAATTATCACCAATGATTTGTTGCTTTAAGCACTGGCATTCAGTTCCATTTATAAAACCGGTATCCTTGCATGACTTGCAGGTATAGATAGGTTCAAAGTAATCAATCGGATAGCCGTGTTCTTTTAGTAACTCGTCCTGCTCATTTTTGCAGGCATCTAAATATGCAGGGAGACTGTCGAATGGAAGAGGTTCCTTTCGAAGTTTTGCTCTCGCATATGTAATAGAGGCGGAAGCCATTTTCTCTGAAAGTTCGCGAAGACCAGGAATCTTTTCGTAAGCCTCGGCTTTTCTATCCTCTAGCTTCATGAAGTTCTCGTTGCGGATACGTTCATATGCTAACATGTACTTTTCATATTTGGATGTCGCCATATTCCTGTTATCCCTCCATAATCAGACTGTTTAACTGTCTGATAATATCATCCGACTCAGAATTATCCTGATCCGAAGCAGGCACAAATCCAACTGTGCTTGTCTTCTTTTTAGTGGACTTCTGGTCATAGAATGCCTGATCCAATGTCTGGATATCGGCTAATGATTTTACATTGTGTTTGTGCCAGCTTTCGATGATGCCATTCACATATGGGAAATTGGCAGTGGCTGGTCTTTGCAATACCGCTCTATTGCAGGCCTCTAAAATAATGGACTCATCAAATCCATAGGTATGAAACCAGGTATCGATATAGTTCTTCTCAATGGCAGTGGCAGCTTGTCTTCTGATATTCAATGCATTTAACACTGTCTTATATAAAGTGGTTTGTCCTGCATAGCGAGCCTTGGCATCAGCCACGGTGCGAATTTCATTTTCGTACCAATCGATTGCTACCTTCTCCATGTAGCGGAGACTCTTTTTATTATTTGTTACACAGTACTCAATTAAGTACTCCAGCAAATCTGTGCTAAATTGTAAATCATCATATATGTAAGCCAAAATGCGTAAATCCGTTTGAGTTAAGGATTTTCCACAATAGGTTTCAATCAAATACATAAGCTGGCTGAAATCTTCATTTCGGGCAAGTGTCTGCAAATCTGTGGCAGAAAGTTCACGCTTGTCCGGAACCTGAACGCTATGATCCTCTGGCTCAGGTGTCTCCTCTGGAACAATGGCCACAACCTTTTTCTTGGTTGTTCGTTTTGCCTTCTTTGCATCCTGTTCAGACTGGAAGGCTGCCATGGTCTCAAATGGATCCTCTGTCATCATATCGTCTTCATTTGATTTCATAGGAAGAAGAGTGATGCTCTTTAAAATCTTGCCGTCATAGTTTAAGCGTAAGACATCCATCTTAATCCAATATCTTAGGGCGTTACAAAGTTCCTTTTCAGAGATATCAAAATGTTGTGCCATTTCCTTGGTAGAGACTTGTCTACCAGCCTGCATTAGACGCAACAGATAAAGGTAAACCTTAACGTATTCACCCTTCGCTTCAGTCATGTATGTATCTATGAAAAGGTTAGAAATCGTTGTAAACGTCTCCATATTTTCACTTGTAATGGATATCTTGTTCATAACCTCTAACTCCTCAAAATCAATGTTGGAATTGGATTATAACACAGTAAAAATTAAAAGGAAATAGAACGTTTATTCGAAGGTGAAATGTCGAGAAATTGTGGAAAATGTGCATATTGTGGAGAAATAATATTTGACAGTGTAAAGAAGTTTTGAAAGGCTCACAAATAGGTGCTTTTGGCAAATGTTGGTTGACAATAACAGTAAAGTTATGTAAATCAAAAATCCACAAATCTGTTAGGGAAGTTATCCCCAGCAAATTTGTGGATAATGTGGAAAACTATTTTCCAAGCAGGTGTTCGCCAATATTTACAACGTCTCCGGCTCCCATAGTTATCAACAAATCATTTTTTTTGCAATTAATTAGTAAAAAATTCTCGATTTCATCAAAACTGCCAAAGTAGTGTGCATCTACACCTAAATCTGTCAATTTTTTCTGTAAGTCTTTCGAATGGACTAAGCCGGTATCTTTTTCTCTTGCTGCATAAATGTCTGCCAAAATAACATGGTCCGCTTTTGATAATGCCTCTGCAAATTCATCGAACAAAGCTTTTGTTCTGGTATAGGTATGAGGCTGGAATACAAGCCACAGTTCATTGTGCGGTGTGTGCTGTGCTGTATTTAAGGTAGCCGCAATCTCCGTTGGGTGATGTGCATAATCATCAATAATAGTAACGTCGCCGATTTTGCCCTTTACCTCAAATCGTCTTTTCGCACCGCCGAAGGATAACAGACCTAATCGGCAAGGTTCGAAATCAATGCCCAATTCCTCGGCAGCGGCAATGACAGACAGGGCGTTGGTCACATTGTGTTCGCCACCAACAGATAATTGAATGTCGCCCAACACTGTGCCTTCCTTTACGACTGTGAAATGCATATGTCCGGCATCGTCTGCGGATACATTTTCCGCGTAATATGTATTCTTATTAGAAAGACCAAAGGTAATAATCTTGCACTTCAAATCCTTTGTAACAGCATCATATGCTTCCATATCACCATTTACCACGAGAATACCATCCTCGCCCAGGTTCTGTGCAAATGTGTGGAAGCTTTCTTTAATTTCCTCAATGCCACTAAAGAAATCCAAATGGTCAGCATCCACATTCAGGATAATGCTAATCTTTGGGAAAAATGAATGATAACTATTAGTGTATTCGCAAGCTTCAGTAACAAAATAATCTGTCTCACCAACGCGGATGTTACCGCCAATGGCATCAAGCATACCGCCCACAGAAATGGTAGGGTCCACATCTGCCTCCAGGAAAATGTGTGAAAGCATGGAGGTTGTGGTTGTCTTACCGTGTGTACCACTTACTGCCACAGACTTCTTATAATTATCCATAATCTGACCGAGAAGCTGGGCTCTGGTGAGCATAGGGATATTTGCTTCCTGACAGGCAACCAGTTCTTCGTTGTCCTTTGCAATGGCTGCAGTATAGACAACCAAATCAGGAGTATCTTCTATATTAGAAGCTCTTTGTCCGATGTATACCAATGCACCCATGGTCTCCAGCTGTGCTGTTGTTTCCGATGCTTTGAAATCTGAACCAGTAATTTTAAAGCCAGCTTTTAACAATATCTCGGCGAGACCGCTCATGCTGATACCGCCAATGCCAATGAAATGCACATGAATAGGTTCTTTGAAATTAATCTTGTACATAATGTTAACCTTCCTATCCTGTTTTTTCTTTATTATAATAAGAAAGAAAATTCGTTCTTTTAAGTATAGTATAGGAGTTTGGGATTTACAATAAAAAAAACATATTTTTTCAACATTTACCAGAATATTTTCTTGACGTTGACAGGGAATTATGGTAATGTAGACGTTGCGACAGTGGTTTTGCCACTTTTTTTTGTGTTGCAATTTTGAATATGGAGGTGAAAGTTGTGCGCGTAAAGATTACATTGGCATGTACAGATTGTAAACAGCGTAACTACAATCTGACAAAGGATAAGAAGACGCATCCGGACAGAATGGAGACAAAGAAGTATTGTAGATTCTGTAAGGCTCACACAATGCACAAGGAAACAAAATAACCAGGTTTGCAATTGAAGGAAGTGATCAGTATGGGAAAGAACGAAGAGACAACAACTTTAAAGAGAAGTTGGTTTCAGGAACTGAAAGGCGAATTCCATAAGATTGTCTGGCCTGACAAGAAAACCGTGTCAAAGCAGACTGTAGCTGTATTGGTAATCGCAGTCATCTTAGGATGCTTGATTGCTGGTATTGACTGGGTATTACAAATTGGTCTCAAGTTAGTGACCGGTTAAAAGGTAGGGTGATTATATGTCAGAAGCAAGTGAAGCAAGATGGTATGTAGTCCATACCTATTCAGGTTATGAGAATAAGGTTAAAGCCGATATCGAAAAGACAATTGCAAACAGACACTTAGAGGACCAAATTCTTGAGGTTGCCGTTCCATTACAGGACGTTGTTGAGATGAAGAACGGTGCAAGAAAACAGGTTTCAAAGAAGTTGTTTCCAGGTTATGTGTTGCTGAACATGGTGATGAATGATGCCACTTGGTATGTTGTTAGAAATACCCGTGGTGTTACAGGTTTCGTTGGACCTGGATCAAAGCCGGTTCCTTTGACAGAGGCTGAGATGAAGAACCTTGGTATCAAGGCTCCAGAAATCGAAATCGATATGGAGGTTGGCGATATGGTTAAGGTTGCATCTGGTGCATGGGAGGGAACAGTTGGTAACATTAAGGCTGTTAATAAGAGCAAACAGACCATTACCATTGATGTTGAAATCTTTGGCAGAGCAACAGCTGTTGAGATTGACTTTGTTGATATTCAGAAGTTGTAAGGTTACAACGTGGGAGGGTTATTCCCGCAATTACCACATTTTTTAGGAGGTGCGCTATCATGGCGAAGAAAGTAGAAGGATATATTAAATTACAGATTCCTGCAGGTAAGGCAACACCAGCGCCACCTGTTGGACCAGCATTAGGACAGCACGGTGTTAACATCGTACAGTTTACAAAGGAGTTTAACGCAAGAACAGCAGATCAGCCAGGTATGATTATCCCTGTAGTTATCACTGTTTACGCTGACAGAAGCTTCAGCTTCATTACAAAGACTCCACCAGCAGCAGTATTATTAAAGAAGGCTGCTAAGATCGAGAAGGGATCAGGCGTTCCTAACAAGAATAAGGTAGCTAAGATCTCTAAGGCAGAGGTTCAGAAGATTGCTGAGCTTAAGATGCCAGACTTAAATGCTGCAAGCATCGAGGCTGCTACAAGCATGATCGCTGGTACAGCTCGTTCTATGGGTATCGTTGTAGAGGATTAATACAACAAATAATTAAAAATTAAGGTGGGAGGGTCGCTCCCGATATTACCACAGGAGGTTTTATTCATGAAAAAAGGTAAGAGATATGTAGAGGCTGCCAAGCTTGTAGATAGAAGCGTAACATATGATGTTGCAGAGGCAGTTGCTTTAGTTAAGAAGTCAGCTAGTGCTAAGTTTGATGAGACTGTAGAGGCTCACATCAGACTTGGTGTTGATGGTCGTCATGCAGATCAGCAGGTTCGTGGTGCTGTAGTATTACCACACGGAACTGGTAAGACTGTAAGAGTTTTAGTATTTGCTAAGGGTGATAAGGTGGATGAGGCTTTAGCTGCTGGTGCAGATTACGCTGGTGGTGAGGAGTTAATTCCAAAGATCCAGAACGAGAACTGGTTTGAGTTCGACGTAGTTGTTGCTACACCTGATATGATGGGTGTTGTAGGACGTTTAGGTCGTGTACTCGGACCTAAGGGATTAATGCCAAACCCTAAGGCTGGTACAGTAACAATGGACGTTACAAAGGCTGTTAACGACATCAAGGCTGGTAAGATTGAGTATAGATTAGATAAGACCAATATTATCCACGTGCCAATTGGAAAGGCTTCTTTCTCAGAGGAGCAGTTAACGGACAACTTTAATACACTTATAGAGGCTATTACAAAGGCTAAGCCTTCAGCTGCTAAGGGTCAGTATTATAGAAGTGTAACAATCACATCTACAATGGGACCTGGCGTGAAGCTTAACACAGCTAAGTTTTTATAAGATATAAAGAGAGAATGAGAAACTCCTTCGCAGTGATGCGGAGGAGTTTTTTGCGTGTAAAGTGTATGTGATTGAAGATACAGTGTATCAAATTATAAAAAATTTTTATGGGTTATAAGGGCATAACAATAAATACAAGAAAAATAACTAATTTTTCTGCATTGCTTTTGCAAGCGTAATTAGCAATTCTAAATCTCGTGCAGACAGATTGCTGATTGCAGATATCAATTCCTTTGTTGTAGCTTCATTTTCTGGCGAGATATCCTTTAAGGAAAGCATATCAGAATTTGCCACTATATTTTCTGGTGGGCAAGGGACTGTGTCAATCTTATGACCAAGTAGAGAATCAATGCTCACCTGAAAATAATCTGCAATTTTCACTAAAATGTGATATTCTGGTTCACGGTTTCTCGTTTCATATCCGGCGATGGTAGAGCGGGAAACTTTTAGGTAATTTGCTAACTCATCTTGTGTGATATTTAAATTGCGTCTGAGCATTGCCAGATTTTCACTAAATATCATAACTGCCTCCGTATAGTAATACATTACCACATTTTTGAAAAAAAATGTGTGATGTGACAAAATGAGACGTGGAATTGTAAAAGTTGACAATGTGACGATTTGTCACTACAATAAACATTATATTTATAGCTTGCACTATATTTTGACTTTTATGATAAAATGGAGGGAACACATATGAAAATGTCTAAAAAGGTTCTATCTTTAACCTTAACGGTAGTTTTAGTTGTATGCCTGAATTGGAGTTATTTGGGAAACCTATGGTCTTTGATAAGTTCAGCAGCGTTGGGAATGGCGAGTGGTCAGACGGTTTCAACAGTAGCACTACAGTCGGAATTAGAAAATTTGACCTTGAGTAAGCTGTTGCGATTTGATATAGCTGATTTCGACATCGAAGATTTCGATGTGAAAGATTTTCTAGTTGATATTCTTGATGATATTATCAAGGATGATGACTCACCAGAGAATGATGCGACAACAGAGGATGTGGCTTTTGAGGATACTACGGAAGAGAGTGATAGTAGTTCTTGGCCTAGGATGGATTTGAATGACTTACCGCAAAATGTACAAGATGCATTTGAAAAATATGAAGATGCGGGATGGCAAGGTAATGTATCAGGGCAAACGCAAGGAACTAATGCTGGACGCAAATGGGGAAACAGAGATGGACAATTACCGACAGTTGATGCAGATGGAAATTCGATTACATATAGAGAATTTGATGTAAACAATTATAATGGTATTTCTAGAGATGGAGAGAGATTTATAGTTGGTTCAGATGGTTCTATATTTTATACGGATAGTCATTATGGTCAAGGCGAGAGCTTAAATGGTATTGCTGATTTTGTAAAAATTAAGTAGAGGTATTCAAAATGAATAATAAATTAGTATATATTACGAAAGACGAGGCAGAACAGATTAAAAATCATGCACTAAATAATGAAGATGTTTTCTTGGCTGAAATTGAAGGAGCAAAGATTAGAACTGAAGTAGATTATGTGCAAGAAATGTCTAATGCTTTTGCTTTTCCACATGAATTACCTGCAATGAAAATAGGATGGTCTAATGATTATATTAGTGATTTGATGTGGATTGAACAGAAAGATATAGTATTACTTATTCATAATTATGACTTAATGCTATGTGATGAGCAAAAATTAAAAAAGAATATATTGGATGACTTTGAAGAAATAATTTTACCTTGGTGGGAAAGCGAGGTTATAGGTCGCATGATTGGTGGAATGCCAAGGGGATTTATAGTTTATCTTGAACAATCTGCAAAATAAACTATAAAAAATAAAATTTGAGAGAGGTGTATTTATATGACAGAGATACTTGCAAACAATCCAATTGACTGGATAAAATGGGCAGTGGTTTTTGGTGTTTTAATTGTTGCATTTGTTATTAGTGCAAAAATAATTAAGAAGCTGAGTTATGTTTTGCAGGGTCAGAAGAAAGTTGATGAAGCAACGGCGAAGGGGCATGTGATTAAAGCGTATCGCGTTTCCTCTCGTAGTGAATATGAAAACTTTGGAAAGCGACATGAGGAACATAAAAAGAATTTCGCGTCTTACGAATATGAAATAGATGGAGAAACGAAAACATATAACGGTTATTTCAAGTATAAAATACCGCCAAAGAAAATTACTTTATATTATATAGATAATCCAAAAAGAGTGTTTTGTATGGATGATTATCAGTGGAATCCATTTGGCGGTATGATATATCTTATTTTCATTTTGGTGCCATTTCTTCTGGCAGCATTTGCAGCGGTTCAATTGGGAGTTGTGACCTATGATGCACAGGGGAATACTGCCAAGCAGGATAGAGAGGAACTGCTCGGAGCGGGCGGCGTTTATGAAGGAAGCATTACGCATAACGAAATTACCGTTCAATTTAAAACTCCTGGAAAGGGACTGGATAGAGGAGTTTATGATTGGTTAACCTACTATACAGATGAAGAAGAAAAAACAGATGTCAGGGTGGAATTTGGTTTTGTTGATGCATTGCCACAAATGTCCGAAAATCAGAGGTTAGAAGAATGTGTGTTATGGGATAAGGAGATGGTTTATGAAATCAGATATGTTCCTTTTGAAGATGAGTATGGTTCAGTGCGAGAACAGGAACAGCTTTTGGCTTATTGGCAATTAGCAGAGAATACGTACTTTATGGTAGTGGCTACGGGCGAATGGGAAGAATTATCCAATGCATATTCGCAACTAATCAACGATGAAAAATTCCAAAGTAGTTTTATAATCAATAATACGAATGATTAAAATAGTATATATGCAAAAAAGGGCTGTCATTTTTCGAAATGGTAGCCCTTTTTTGCATATAAAAATTCGTACAATGTGACGAAACTCGACTCTAGAACGCATCAATTCTTGACAACGTGTCGTTTCGACACTATAATTAAACAAACTATAGTGGTAAGTTAGGGGGAATTTCCGTGAAAATAAAGTTGGCAATATTGGAAAAAGATATAAATTATTTAAATCGCGTTGTGGCAGTGTTCAATTCAAAGTACAACAATAGTTTTGAAATATATTCGTTTACTGATGAACAAATGGCAATCGATACGGTAATAAAATCAAAGATTGATGTGTTATTGGCAGATGATTCGTTTGAAATAGATATAACGCAATTGCCGTCAAGATGTGGTTTTGCATATTTGGTAGAAGCTTCTGATATTGAAATGGTGCGAGACCAAAGGGCAATCGTAAAGTTTCAAAAAGTTGATTTAATATATAAGCAAATTTTAAGTATATATTCCGAAAATGAAAATAACATTACGAACATCAAATTGACAGATGATGTATGTAAGATAGTTGCGTTTACATCTGTGTCTGGCGGTGTGGGTAGTTCTTCAATGGCTGTAGCATGTGCTGTGCGTTATGCAGCAAAAGGCAAGCGTGTATTATATTTGAATTTAGAAGCCTTTAGTTCGGCAGATATGTTCTTGCAGGGCGAGGGACAGTTTGATATGAGTGACATTATCTTTGCTTTAAAAAGCAAGAAAAGCAATTTGTCATTGAAACTGGAAAGTTGTGTAAAACAGGATATACGTGGTGTGTATTTCTATTCTCAACCCAAAATTGCATTAGATATGATGGAGTTAAGTGCTGAGGATATTATGCAGCTGATTTCGGAATTACAAATAATGGGCTCGTATGAGTATATTGTGTTAGATAAGGCATTTGGATTAGATAAGGATACTAGAGATATTTTTAGAAGAACGCATGCAGTGGTATTGGTTAATGATGGTTCAGAAGTGTCTAATGCTAAAATGACTAGCGCATATGTAGCGTTGGCGACGTTAGAACAGGATGTAGAAGCATCTTTGCTTGGCAGGCTGATGGTTGTTTACAATAAGTTTAGCAATAAGATGGGTAAAGTGCTAACTGATGAGTTGGGAATTAGAAGTCTTGGCGGGGCACCACGATACGAACATGCATCTACAGATCAGGTAGTGAAAGCCTTAGCTGAGATGAGCATATTTGATGGCATATTTTAGTGCGGAGGCAATAAAGATATGGAATACGATTTAGAACAGGAAATAGTTGCGGAATTAAAACAATATGTGTCTGAGAATTTGCCACTAAGTACGATTAGTGATGAGGATTTAGAAGAACAGATTGAGAGCATTGTTCAGAATAGAATTGGAGGACATTATTGTTCCATTGAACAGAGGGTGTCTATTGTTCGACAGGTGTACAGTTCTATTCGAGGCTTTGGTCTGTTGGATAGCATTATTTCAGATGATACCATCACTGAGGTTATGATAAATGGTCCGGATAATGTGTTTATTGAGCAAAGTGGTCGACTGTTTAAGATGGATAAGAAGTTTGAGAGTCAGAAGCGACTGGAGGATGTAATACAGCGAATTGTAGGTTTGGCAGGACGAGAGGTTAATCAGGCGAATCCGATATGTGATACCAGATTACCGGATGGTTCCCGTGTAAATGTAGTGTTGCCACCGATTGCTCTTTGTGGTCCGACACTTACGATAAGAAAGTTCTCTAAGGAACCTATGACCATAGAAAAATTGATAAAATATGGATCTATTACACAGGATATTGCAGATAATTTGGAGCTGTTAGTTAAGGCAAAGTATAACATTTTCATTAGTGGTGGTACGGGTTCTGGAAAAACCACATTTTTAAATGCACTTTCCAACTATATTCCGCATGATGAACGTGTTATTACCATTGAGGACTCGGCTGAACTTCAGATTGTTGGTGTTGACAATTTGGTGAGCCTTGAAACGCGTAATGCCAATACTTCCGGTTCTGGTGAGATTACGATTCGTGATTTGATTAAGTCATCATTGCGTATGAGACCAGAGCGTATTGTTGTTGGTGAGGTTCGTGGTGGTGAGGCGTTAGATATGTTACAGGCAATGAATACAGGTCATGATGGCTCATTATCTACTGGACATGCCAACTCAACGCAGGATATGCTTAGCCGCCTGGAAACTATGGTGTTACAAGGTGCGGCGGGCTTGCCTTTGGAGGCGATTAGACAGCAGATAGCATCAGCAGTTGATATTATTATTCATTTGTCACGATTGCGCGATAAGTCCAGAAAGACTATGGAGATCACGGAGATTGTTGGATACGAAAATGGCAAGATTATATTGAATCCATTGTATGTATTTGAGGAGGATGAAAATAGTACCTTAGAAAAGGTATCGGGTTCACTAAATCGAACACAAAACAAATTACAAAATGATTTCAAATTGAAATTAGCGGGTGTTAAGAAAGAGATATAAAGGAGATTACCAACATGGCAAAAAAAGTTGAAGCACCAGAGTATGTTCCATCGGCGCTAAATACTCCAATGCTGAATTATAAGGTGTATAAGATGAGCAAACAGGAGTGGTTAATAAATGCATTGATTATATTTGTAGTGGGAGGAGCTATAGGATTGGTATTTTATGGCGGACAGTTTAAGGATTCTGAGGGTTATGCTACTACTGCAACAAGTATTTGTAATTTTATCTTATTTGTAGTTATTGGCGCAATTGTTGTGAAAATCTTTATGCCAATCCGAAGAGAACAATTGAGAGCAAAACGAAAAACTGAGCTTACAAAGCAGTTTAGAAGCTTTTTGGAAGCATTAGCTACATCGCTTTCCAGTGGCATGAATATGTCTGAATCCTTGTCCAATTCTATTTCTGATTTGGAAAATCAGTATACAAAGGATTCCTATATTGTTGCAGAAGTGAATGAGATGGTAGCAGGTATGAAAAACAACATCCAGTTAGAGGATATGTTGGCTGATTTTGGTCGTCGAAGTGAAATCATAGATGTAGACAATTTTGCTAAGGTATTTTCTATCTGTTATAGAGCCGGTGGTAACATGAAAGAAATTGTGCGAAGAACAAATTCTATTATAACCGAAAAAATTGAAATTTCAGAAGAAATTGAAACGGCGATTACATCAAATAAGACACAGTTTATGGCGATGATGGTAATTCCAGTACTCATGGTAGTTATGATGCGTGTAATGAGTAGTGAATTTGCGGCAAGCTTTGCGACACCTATCGGAGTGCTTGCTATGACGATAGCAATAGGTATCTTTTTTGGTGCATACAAGCTTGGTGAAAAGATTATGGATATAAAGGGGTAAATTATGGAGTACATAATTATAGGAATTGCTACAATTCTAACATTAACATTTATTATGCATTTGCTACGAGGTGAACAATATGCATCAGCGGTAGATAATTTAGATGATGAAGCTTTCCCTCTTCATAGCTTGTATGTAGTTGGTTTTTCATGGGCGCAAATAGGCGTCTTTAAGCTTCGTGGAGAGAAAGCAAACAATCTAAAAAAAGATGCGGGAATTTTGTATGAACCTCATTATGCAGAATATTATGCAAATGTGGTATGGGCACAAATAATTACATTTGTACATTTTTTCCTTACGGTTGCATTTGTCTTGGCAGCGTTATTTTATGACATGGCGACATTTTGCATAATGCTGGGAATTGTAATGGCAGTGGTAACATATGTGTTTTTTATGCAGGACATGCAGAGCAAGATAAACACACGAACACAGGCATGTGAGGAAGAATTTCCTGAGATTGTTTCTACAATGGCGATATTAGTTAATTCTGGAATGGTATTGAAGGAAGCGTGGCAGACAATTGCAGATAATGGTGAAGGACCTTTTTACGAGTTGATGCGTGCGGCTGGCGATGACATGAATAATGGTATGTCAGATGGTGATGCCATTGTAGAATTTGCGAAGAATACGAATTCTAATGATATCAAAAAGTTTGCCAGTGCTTTGTTGCAGAGTATGGAAAAGGGTGGTGGCGAGTTAGGATTTTTTCTAACACAGCAGTCGTCAGAGCTTTGGAATAATAAAAGACAGCGAATGCTTCAAAAGGGTGAGCAGGCAGCGACAAAGCTACTGCTTCCTATTGTACTAATATTTGCAGGTGTAATTATCATAGTCGTTACGGCAGCCTTTGCGGGCTCGCTGTTTTGATAAAAACTAAGAAGGGAGGATAAAAATCATGAGAGGTTTAGACAGCTTAGTATCATTACTTTGTTTAAAGGCATCTGCTTCACTTGAAAAGTTTATGAGTGAAGAGAGAGGTGACACAAACTTTATTTCTATCTTAATTATCTTGGGTGTAGTAGTTGTGCTTGCCGGAGTGTTTATGGGATTTGGTTCCAGTATTAAAACGGCGGTTAAGACAGCATTAGATAATTTCTTAACTAGTTTTACGTCTTTTAAGTAGAAGATCCAGTGAGGTAATAGCGATGTCGTTTTTTTGCAGTTTTTTGTGGGGCTGTCTGGCATTTGCCAGTATGTATGTGACAATTAAATATTATTTGCCGGTTATTCATGCAAGACTGCAAAAGACGGCAATTGCCTTGCCGTCAAATGGAGTAGAGGAGTTTGTAGGTGAGGATGCATCATTTAGTGAGAATATCAAAGAGATAAAAATTCCTACGTGGTGTCAGCAGAAGAGAAAAGTGGTTGCCCTTGTGGGGATGGGGGTAGTGTTTGGATTGGTATGTGGTTTTTTTGCATACTGGAATACTAAAACAACTATTGCATTGATAGAGATGACGATAATATTTGCGATATTATCGGCAGCGTTTGTTACGGATTTAGCATTCAAGAGAATACCCAATATGTTTCCAATGATCTTGTTGATTGGAAAATGTATTGTACTAATATATGGAACGACTTTTGAAAAACACAGTGTAGGAAATGATTTTAAAAGCAGTGTTTTGGCAATGTTAATTAGTCTGATTCTACTACTGATAGTATATAAAATAACAGGTGGAGGCATTGGCTTAGGTGATGTGAAGCTATTGTCTGCTATTGGATTTATGGGTGGCTTGACAGCGGTATGCTATACGTTGTTTTTCGCCTTTTTTACGTGCATGGTTGTTTCAACGGTTTTATTGCTTTGCAAAAAGAAAACTATGAAGGATACCATGCCACTTGGTCCATTTATATGGATTGGATATGGAATCGCATTGATATTGGCTAGGATATAGGGAAAGAGTGAGTAAAGTGAAACAGACAAGAATAATTGTTTTAATCGTAATGGTAGTATTGTTGATTGCCGGATGGGGAAGAGTCCTGTTTGGTGGTGACACAGAGAAGGAAAAAGCATACAAAAACCACATAGCTACAGGTGAAGATTATGCAAGTAGAGGGTTATATCAGCTTGCAATAGTAGAATACGAGGATGCTATTAGCTTTAATGGAAGCGAGGAAAACTGGACTCGTTTGTTACAGTTATACAAATTGCGTTACGCAGAGGATGCAGAGTTACTTTATGATTATACTGATGCCGTAGAGGCAGCTTTTTCTGCGTATAAAGAAAATGAGAGTTTTATCACATTATTAACTGATTTGTATTTGAAGGATGATAATTATAGTGATGCATACAGAAATTTGGAAAAAGCTGTTGCGACCGGTTCGGCATCGGATAAAGTGCAGAAGTTGTATCTAGAGGTTAAATATGCGTATGAACCGGATTGGATATCGTATATAAATTATTTAGGATATAGTGACGGGCAATTTGTTGTGCAGGATGATAGCGCGATTAAGTATGTTTTAGCTGATGGTTCGGATTCAGAGTTTTCTACGGATGGAGTATCCTTTGCATCAGGAGTGGGCGATGATGGTAAGCGTTTGATTTATGATGGAACAAAAACAAGATTGGTTGATGATATGGGAGTGATATATGGCTTTTTCAGCTTTGTTCCAACTGCTTCAGGTATTTTTAGCGAGGAGTTGATTGGAGTACAAAATGGAGATAAGTATGCATATTATGATTCCTTAGGAGATAAAAAGTTTGGTGATTATACATATGCCGGTGCTTTCCAAGATGGAAAGGCGGCTGTTCAAGACGGTAGTAAGTGGTATTTAATCAATCAAGAGGGTGCGAAAACATCAACTGCTGAGTATACAGATATTGTGTTAAATCAGGAAGGGAAGTATATGACAGGTGGTGTGATGGCAGCAAAGCTTGGGAATGAATATCGTTTATACAATGATGCAGAGGAAGTAATAGGTGACTTTGTTGCCTCTGACATAGATATAGTTACTGAGGATGGCCTAATTGCATTTTGTCGTGATGGGAAATGGGGATATGTGGATTTGGAAGGTAATGAGGTGATTGCACCAACATATGCTGGAGCAAAGAGTTTTTCTAATGGGTTAGCAGCAGTTTTTGATGGTAGTAAATGGGGATTTATTAATGAAGATGGTAAGTTGGTAATTGATCATACTTTCCTAGGTGCAGAATACTTTACAGAAGAAGGAAGCTGTATGATACAGACAGAAGAAAATTTGTGGCAACTGATTTTTAGACGCGTGAAATAGAGCTTTAATTTGATGGGGGATGATGCGAGATGCGATTTAAAGATGAAAGAGGAGAAGTTATGATTGAGTCTACGTACTGTGTATTTGCAGTTATCGTAGTATTTTTTCTGATGTTTAGTCTGGGATTCTTTTTATATCAACATGTTATTTTTGAAATAGTAACGAATGAAGTGGCAGAAGAAGTATTACAAGTATATAAGTTTAAAGAAGCGGAGCATGATGGTGATATATCTACCAGCGACGTGGAAGATATTCCGCATTTTAGATATTTATTTGGAACTTTATCTTATAGAAATGCCGCTGAAAAGCGAATTAAGGAATTAGCAGTTGACAGATTGAAGGCCACATCTTTTGCTGTAGCGGGAGATTTGAAGGTGACAGTAGAGGAAGAAGTGCATCGCGTAGGTAGACGACATTTTATAGTTACACTGAGTCAGGAGTATTCTTTTTTTCTGGGAGGATTACTAGAGATAGTGGGACAGGACGCAAAACGAACAATAACTGCATCTACCTGCATAGAAAGTATGGATGTGTCACATTATATCAATACTGTAAGATTTACTGATTATGTAACAGGGAAAGTAACAGAGGTTTTGGATGCCACCAATATTGTGTCGGCTGCTGAGAGTATCATTAAGCTATTTGCACAAATTTTTACCATATAATGGGGGATTGCCATGAATAAAGATACAAAGAGAAAAATCAGAGAATTTAAGAAAAAAGCAAAGCGATGCTTTTATAAATATATTAATGGTACAAAGGGTGTAATCTCTTTATTTTTAGCTATACTGATGACACCATTGTTATCGATTGCAATGCTGTTAGTTGAAGGCGCCAGATATCAGCATGCTTTGGAGATTGTAGAAGAAGTGGCTGATTTGTCTGCAAACTCTACGTTGGCAGGATATGATTCATATTTGGATGAGCGTTTTGGTCTCTTGGCAATGGATCAGGAGAATAGTGTTGGTGACCAGTTTGACAAGTATATGAAGGCAAACGCATCTACCATCGGCAATCATGCTACATATAAAAGTGGTACTGTTAGTGGTGAGTTTGCGTTATCTGATTTAAATATTTTAAAACAACAAATTACAGAGGTGGGGGAATTGGCTGTACCGATTGAGACCATTTACAAAGGATTTGATATTGAGGGATTAATAGAGGAGCTGGGAGAAATTACTGAATTTGCGGAAGATTTGGGAGAACAGGCAGAAGAGACTAAGGAAGTAGTTGATTTTTTAGAATCATTTACAAATGTATATAAGACTTGTTTGCTATTAGTTACGCACTATAATACATATACGACTGAACTTAGTGATTATAATACTGCCTACTCCAATATGGAAAAAGAAATATATACGTCAGATCCAGAAGACGAGGATTATATCAAAGTGTTGAAGGAGGCAATTGCGGGTTTATCGGCTGATGCAGCAGAGGATGCAGAATACGATGTGAAAGAAGTTAAGGATGCTTATGAGACAGTAAGTGAAAAAGTTTCTGCGTATAAAACTGCAGCGGAAGACTTAAAAAAGGCTATAGAGACCATGCAAACAGATGTGGGAACGCTACTGGAGGATTTGCCAGCTTTATTAGATGCGGCAGAGTCTATTGAAGAAGGTGAGACGGGATTAGGTATGGGTCTCGAGATTGTTGAGGAGTTAATTGAAGAGGATTTGGCTACAATATCTGCATATTTTAGTCAGGATATGAAGGATAGCCTGCAAAAAGATATGAATGCATTAGATGAGCAGATTGGTAAGTTAGACAAAATTGACAAGACTACAATTAAAAGTACTTGGACAGATGCAACTGTGAAATTAAATTATGGTCCCCTTACAATTGGTGGAATTGATGCAGGTTTGATTAACGTGCTTAATAATTTAAAATCAAAAGTTGAAAGCGAAGAAGTAGACGCAGAAGGTACTTCATCCATAACAGATATGATAGATATCTTGCTAGAGTTATTCAATTTGCAGGGGGCATATGATCAAGCTTTAGCGGCAAATATAAGCGTAGCGTCTTTGCATACAGATGTAGCAATGACGGAAGACCAAAAGGCGGCATTAGATTTGATTGATTCCATTGCTAGTTTTACCGAAGCGTGTGAAGATTTTTCGGAGTCATTTAGTGAAGGTTCTTTGGATTTGATTGCAGCGATTGAAGCAGTGATTGAATTTGTTGAAACGGTTGTGAATTTCTTGAAAGCCTTGGTGTTATCGATTACGCAGACTGTAGGAACATTGATAGATATTTTGGGAGATTCGGTAACAGCAGGTGGTTTTGTAGAGGGGCTTGGAGCCTTTTATGATCGAGTTATCTTATATGGCTATGGCACATATAATATGCCTAATCGAACCACGGTTGGAGAAGATGGGGTATTTGGTTATGGATTTGAAGATATTTATAAGTTAGGAAGTGGAAAGTCGGGATACAAAAAACTGGCATCAACAGAGAGTTTTTCGGCTTTGGCAGGGTTAAAGGATACGGCAGGTAGTGATGCTATGTTCTATGGAGCAGAAACGGAATACTTATTAGTAGGCTCTAAGTCCGAGAAACTAAATCAAGCAACGGCATTTGTCAATTTGTATCTGCTAAGAGTGACTTTGGATATCGTTCCTGTATTTTTGGATGGTGAGGTAAGAACAATGACCAAACCGGCTGGAGGATTTGCTTGGGTGGCAAAATTGATTATCGCATTAGCCGAGGGCTATATAGATTCCATTATCCTTGCAAATGGTGGTTCAGAACCGTTATGGAAAGGAACAATCTATTTATCGCCATCTGGAATTTCAGATTTAATCTCAGATTTAATGGAGGTTATTGATTTGGAAACAAATTTACAGGATAAACTTGAAGAAACTATCGACGACTACGACGATGACGATGATGACGATGATGATGACGATGATGACGACGATGATGACGACGATGACGATGATGATGATGACGACGATGACGACGATGATGACGACGATGACGACGATGATGACGATGATGACGACGATGACGACGATGATGACGATGATGACGACGATGACGACGATGATGACGATGATGACGATGATGACGACGATGACGACGATGACGATGATGACGACGATGACGACGATGATGACGATGATGACGACGATGACGACGATGATGACGATGATGACGACGATGACGACGATGACGATGATGACGACGATGACGAAAAGAAGGAAAGAAAAGACCTGTTATCAGTCTCATATACAGAGCATTTGCTAATTTTATTAATTACAAAGGTAACAGATGATGTGTATATGAAGAGAGTAGCAAATATTATTCAGATGGAGGCTGCAAAACAGCACAAGAATAGTCATACATTTGATTTGAATAGTGCATATACTTATCTCAAAGCAGATATTACATATCAGATAAATCCAATGCTACCGGCAGATGGTTTGACAGAGAATGGATTATTTTCATTTACAACCAGCCAGTATGCAGGATACTAAGAGGAGGTAGTGAGATGAAGAAAAAGGACGCTCAGAAAGGTTCAATTACGTTAGAAACTGCCATTTCATTACCAATCTTTATATTCTTATTTCTGTTTATATTCGGAATTTTTTCACTTGTGCGGGCGGAAAATAAAATGTCACATGTGCTAGTGCAATCGTCTAAGAGCTTGGCTATGGATGCGTATTTTTTGGAGACTATAGGAACGACACAGATTGGCAAGTTGGAGGTTCTTAGTGGAGTGCAGGATATTATTAAGTGGATTATAGCATTTACTGCTGATCCATACTTTGCCACTGACACGAAATGGTATGAAGGCGATTCGTTGGATACAAGCGTTATTAAGCAAAGGTTTGTAGGATTTTTAACAAATGGAGATAAGGCAGAGGCAGAGTCTTTGTTAAAAGACATGGGAGTGGTAAATGGTTTGCAAGGCGTTTCTTTTACGGCGGAAGCAGATGGTAAAGACGTTACAATAAAAATGAAGTATAAATTAAAATACTGGATGGATGCTTTTGATTCAGGTGAAATACCAATAGAAAAGAGCGTAACGGTTCAATTATGGAAATCAGAATAAATGTAAAAGTATAGGACGGAAAATGATGAAGGAATTATATTTTGAAAATCAAGGCACAAGTACATATTTAGTATGTGAGATTGCAGAACAAGACACATTAGATACTATGAGTCTGGGTATGTTGACCAATAACAAAATACCGAGTCTTGCAACAACTTTATTCACTCAGATGAATAATAATAAATATATTAAGTATAATGTATCATCAAAATTATCAGTAAAGCAGTTTTTCTCAGGACAGGTAAATAAACAACGGTTACTTGGCGTGTTCTCTGGAATCATTGATGCAATGCTTTCCGCCGATGATTACATGCTTACACCAGAATCTATTATATTGGATTTAGATTACATATTTGTAGATGTATCCACCTGCGAGACAATCTTAATTTGTTTGCCTGTAATTGATGAAGAAGCAGAGATTGTTAACATGAAGGAGTTTTTTAGAAATATCATGTTTAACACAAAATTCGACCAGAACGAGAATTGTGACCATGTTGCAAAATTGATTAATTATCTAAATGGAACACCAATGTTTTCGTTAGAGGAGTTTAAGAAGGTTATAGATGAATGTAAAGGAAATACTGTACAGAAGGAGATAGCGGCTGCTCAAGTAGTGAAGGCAACATCTGTAGTGTCATCTAACGTTTCGCAGTCGTCCCAGCCATCTCAGCCGGTAGTGCAGCAGGCAACAGTTCAAAGTGTGGTATCGCAACCAGTGGCAGCACCTGCTGTACCAGCCAAAAGTGCACCACAACCTGCTGTACAGTCTATGATTCAACCGGTTGCCAGTCCTGTGTCCAGTATGCCAATTCCATCTAAGATGCAGAAATCGGCACCTACGCCAGCTAGCAGCGCATCCGTACAGCAGGATGGACAAGAGGATATTTCGTTATTCTATTTATTGCAACATTATAATAAAGACAATGCGGCAGCATATAAAGCACAGAAGGCGGCAAAAAAAGAAGGAAAATCAGAACAGAAGCAGGAGAAGCCTTCAAAGAAAAAAGTAGCACCTGCAACCAACCAGAATTTAGGTTTTGCCATTCCGGGGCAGGCAGCTATGCCACCACAAACCAGTTTACAGCGTGAAATGGCACAGGTGGCTAGCACACCTGCTCCGGCAGTATCAGCACCACAACCCGCAGTACAGCAGTCACAACCGATTGAAACTTCAACGGTGGCGCAGCCACAAGTAGTCAGCACATCAGCGAACTTTGGCGATACAACGGTTCTTAACGTAGCACAGAACGGCGAAACTACAGTTTTGGACCCATCAGTAGTGCCAGGAATGGGAGCGGTTGCTAAGCCATATCTAATTCGCAAAAAAAATAGCGAGACCATTCCAATTGATAAGAATGAGTTTAGGCTTGGTAAGGAGAGAAGCTTTGTAGATTACTTCATTGGTGATAACACAGCAATCAGTCGTAGCCATGCGTGCATAATTTGTCGTGACAACGAGTACTTTGTAATGGATACAAACTCTACAAATCGTACATTTGTCAATGACGTAATGATTCAAAGCAACGTAGAAATGAAATTAGAGAGTGGCACGAAGATTTGTTTGGCAGATGAGGAATTCGAATTCAAAATGATGTAACACGTTTTCATTGCATATGAAAAGAGGGGAAAAAACATGATGAACTACATAGTAGCAGCTGCCACTGATATCGGAATCACAAAGCAAACCAATCAGGACAGTTATAGTGTAAAGGTATTCAATACACCACAGGGAAAGATGGCGTTTGCGATATTATGTGATGGTATGGGCGGTTTGGAAAAAGGAGAATTGGCTAGTGGCACACTGGTACATGCCTTTGGCAAATGGACAGAACAACGTCTTCCAGTTCTTTCGGGAGCACCAATTGAAGATGCAGTGATTCGAAAGGAATGGGTAGATATTGCGACAGAATATAATAATAAGATAAAAATGTATGGTAAGAGTAGTGCTATTAATTTGGGTACTACTCTTACAGCCATGTTATTGACTGAAAATCGATATTATGTAATCAATGTGGGAGATACAAGAGCATATGAAATCACAGACTCAGCAAATACTATTACCAGCGATCAAACTGTCATTGCAAGAGAAATTACACTTGGAAATTTGACAGAAGAAGAGGCGAAGACCGACCCTAGAAGAAGCGTGTTATTGCAATGTGTTGGTGCATCGGATGCCATTTATCCGGATATGTTTTTTGGAGCAACCAAAAAAGACGCAGTATACATGCTGTGTAGTGATGGATTTCGTCATGAGGTAACAGATGAAGAGATTCATGCATACTTGAAACCAGAGGTAATGATGGATTTTGACGGTATGCAGCGGAACATGAAGAGTTTAATTGAGTTAAATAAGCAGAGGCAGGAAACAGACAACATTACAGTAGTAACAGTCAGAACTTTTTAGTTTACCGGAGGATAAAGCATGCTTGAAGTAGGAAGTCTTGTTGATGGCAAATATAAAATATTAAGTGAGATTGGTCATGGTGGCATGAGTGTCGTATACATGGCAATCAACGAAAAAGCAAATAAAACATGGGCGATTAAAGAGGTCCGTAAAGATGGTGTGTTAGATTTTGAAGCAGTCAAGCAGGGCTTGATTGTTGAGACAGACATGCTAAAGAAATTAAATCATCCGCATTTGCCAAGTATTGTAGACGTAATCGAAGATAATGAAGTGTTTTTGATTGTAATGGATTACATCGAAGGAAACTCGCTGAGTTCAACGCTTGAGGAGTATGGAGCACAGCAACAGGACTTTGTTATTGAATGGGCAAAGCAGATTTGTGATGTGTTGGGATATCTTCATTCAAGAACGCCGGCAATTATTTATAGAGATATGAAGCCGGCAAATGTTATGTTGAAGCCGGATGGTAACATTACATTGATTGACTTTGGTACTGCGAGAGAATTTAAAGAAAGAAATCTGGCAGATACGACGTGTCTGGGAACTGTTGGTTACGCGGCACCTGAGCAGTTTGGTGGTATGGGGCAAACAGATGCCAGAACGGATATCTATTGTCTTGGTGCGACATTATATCATTTGGTAACCGGTTGTAATCCTAGTGAGCCACCATATGAGATAAAGCCAATCCGTGAAATTAATCCGAGTTTGTCCAGTGGTTTAGAAAAAATTATCCTAAAATGTACACAGAGAAATCCAGATGATCGTTATCAGTCAGCAGCAGAGCTCATGTATGCATTAGAGCATTTTGAAGAGATAGATGACAAGTATAAGAGAAAACAGAAGAGAAAATTGGGAACTTTCATTGCAATGCTTGCATCAGCGGTCGTTTTTGCCGTGTCAGGTGTTGTATTAAAAGTGACTGCTACAAATAAAGCAACAGATACATATAGTGTGCGTTTAGATGAGGCAAAGAAAACCTCAGATTATGATGAGAAGATTAAAATATATGAAGAATGTATTTCTATTCCCAATAAGGAAGGCGATGAGGCAGCGTATTTGGAGCTGATTGAGACATATAAAGATAATGATGTTGCCTTTACGGTAGAAGAAGCACAGCATTTGGAAAAATTGATTAAAAGCAATCGAGAGGCTCTTGAAAGCAATATGGATGGTTATATTGAGGTTTGTTTTGAAACTGGCAAATTGTTTTGGTATTACTATAATTATGGAGATGGTAATCAGGTTACTAAGGCAAAAAGTGCATTGGAATGGTTTCAAATTGTAATTGACAATGCATCGGAAAGTTATGAAAACCTTGGTATGGCAAAGGTATATGCGAGCATTGGTGAATTTTACAGAGATATTGAGACGAGTTTGGTTGAGGCGGATGATAAAGGGAAGTACGCTCCTTTTTTTACCAATATTCAAGAGTTATTGGATACTGTCGCAACAAATGAAACAGAAAATGAAAATGTTCGATTAGAATTGCTGGAGCTGGCAAGAAGTGCCATTCATAAGTATGCTACTAAGTTTAAAATCGATGGCATATCAAAGGAACAGGTAACAGGCATGTATGATAAGATTGAATCAACACTCGAAGAGATTGTTGTTCCTACTGAGGATGCTTCAAACCAAATAACACAGAAAAAGGATAACACAACCAAGCAGTTAGCTGACACTAAGGCGGCAATTGAATTGGCTTACAAGACAAGTAAGGAGGGCGAATAATATGTCAGTAGAAATGTTACAAACAAGCTCCTTAGTTTGCTTTATTGTAGCAGGTATGTTTTTAATTGCAGCAATCGTACTCTTTTTTGTGTTGGATGTTCCTGCGCTAGTAGGAGAACTTACAGGAGCAACAGAAAGAAAGGCGATAGAAAGCATTCGTATGCAAAATGAGGATAATGTAACAGGTGTGCGTCCAAAACAAAATAAGATAAAAAATGCACCGAAAGCAGTTGTTCCACAACCGCAAAGGGAGGCTGATGGCAGTCCCGGAACAGCGAAGCTTTCAACTGCCAAGCTACAGTCTGGTTCGGAAGCAACAACCGTACTAAATGCAGGGGATAACACAACAACACTATTAAGTGGAACTGACAATGTTACAACTGTACTGAACTATGGTGGCAACGAAACAACTGTATTGCATCAAAATGCAAATGAAACAACAGTGCTTGCACAGCCAGTAAACGAAACGACTGTTTTAAGTCAAGGTGTGCAGAATGTGTCAGAGGTTACTGTATCTACTCAAGGTGCAACAGACGTTTATCGTCCGGTTCCAGGATTTAGCGTGCAGGTTGCTTTTGAATATGCAAGCAGTCAGGAAGTAATCGACTAATTATAAACTAAAATATAAGTTGACAGAAATAATTAAAAATATAATAATATCAATAAAAGGAGGATAAAAAATGAAAGTATGGAAAAAAGTGATGTCAAGGTTATTGATAATGGCGCTCGTTGTGAGTGCTGTTGGTGTGTTACCAATGAAAAAGGTAAATGCAGATGTGGTATGTACAGATATTCAGCCACAGATAATGGAGGATTTATCTAAATTCTCTACAGAAAAGCAGATTGTATGGACAATTCCGCAATTAGGATTGGAATATACAGAAACAAAGCATTATGCAAGATTTACATTAACAGAAGAAAGTGTTGTTGCGCTTGATTCTAGTTTTACAATTAAAGGGCAACACAACAAATCATTTTATTGCACGTTGGTATCAAACTTAGAGGTGCCGGATGATCTTGCAATCTGCAATGATGTCCGTACTACAGATTGGGCTGTTTTGCCGGCAGGAACATATTATGTTATTGTAGAATCTGGTTGGGGTGATGCTTGCCCGCATTCTGTAGATATTTGTTTGGCTGCAATTCCTACAGCAAAAGCAATGAAAATAACTGAAAAAAAGGTTTCTTATGGCAAGAAAACCAAGATTACTTTTGAAGATTTAATTAAAGATACAAACAATTATCATTGCACTATATATGAGGGAGTTGCCACGGCGGAGAAGAATGCACCTATAGTTGAACTGCTTTATGATGAAAATACTTTTACATTGGATAAAAATGGTACATATACACTGCATATTACTTTTGACCCTTATGACTTTTATGGAAAATTAGATTATTGGTATACCTTTAAGGTGACCTCCGTAGATAAGACAAAGCCGACTGTGAAGGGCGTAAAAAACGGTAAAACATACAAAAAGAAAGCCGTTATCTATGTAAAGGATGCCAATGGAATCAAACAGGTTAAGGTTGGTTCAAAGAAGATTAAATTGACTAAGGTAAAGAAGGGCAAATATAAAGGCTATTACAAATTTACAGTAACGAAGAAGGGTAAAAATACAATTAAGGTATACGATAAAGCTGGTAATGTGAGAACAGTAAAAATTAAGATTAAGAAGTGATTCAGTGTTTGTAATTGTAAGTTTTAGATTATGAAGGAGAGATTTCATGAGAAATATTCTAAAACGTGGTGTGGCAGTATATGTAATGGTACTTGCAATGTTGTTGAGTTGTTTTGTTAGCGTGCCACATACTGCGCATGCGATAGAGTGGATTGATGATATGCAGTGTCGTTTTCGTTCAAATGGGTTAACATATTTCAAAGGTGCATATAATGACGAGTATGTATATGTGTCATCATATACATATCAGGACAATAACATGGAGAATGTAATTATTCCAAGTATGGTGGAAGGATATATCGTTTCTAAAATTAGCTCGGGTGCCTTTAGGGATTGTATTGATATGAAAAGCATACAGATTCCCAATAGTGTGAGATCAATTGTAGATAATGCATTCGAAGGCTGTACAGGACTTACTAGTGTTATTATTCCACCAAGTGTCACATATTTAGGTCCTGGAATTTTTGATGGAGCTACAAATCTTCAGGTAGTGTATTATCCAAAAGATGTTACGATAAATACTATGTGTGATAACACCTGTATTGCTTATGTGGTAAACGATGACAATACGATTTCGTTAACTGTAGAACATGTTAATGACTTAGTAGAAGATACAATAATAGTTTCAGCACCAGAAACATTATTAGGCTATACTGTATCTTCTATAGAAGTAGGTGATACCTGTTGGATGTCAAAGGAGAACCTTACCTGCGACAAGCATAAGGTTACATGGAACTATGATGAGAACAATCACTGGTTTTCTGCATGTTCTTTATGTGGCAAGACAGATGTAAAAGAATCACATATCTTTGAAAACGGCAACACCGCCTGTGAGTGTGGTTACATTCCATATACCTATACAGCAGCCAAGCAGGATGCCACATTAGACTATGGTTATGCAACCGGTGCCACATTATCCGTTGACGTAAAGCCAACATTAGGCAATGAGCAGATAACATATCAATGGTTTGAGAGTGTTAATAACATTGATACCGCCATTGCAGGTGCAACAGGAGCAAGCTATACCATGCCAACAGGAAAAGGTGTGGGCATCTATACCTATTATTGCAAGATGGATTGTGGTGGATACCAAGTGGATGGTGAAAAGAGTACCGTTATAATAGGAAAGAAAAACATCACTGTACAGGCAGATTCCTTAACAAAGGTAGCAGGTGAAGAAAATCCAGTCCTTACCTATACAGTGCCACAGGGTACACTGGTGGCAGGAGATACCACCGCAGACTGGACAGTGAATCTGACCACGACCGCAACAAAGGATTCTCCTGTGGGTGAATATCCAATCACCGGAACTATTACATCAGAAAAGTATAATGTAACGGTAACCCCTGGTGTGTTGACAGTAGTAGCTACTGAAGAGGAAAAAGATTACGTGAATCCGGAAGTGCAGGTGCCACAAAAGGGCGACAAGTTCAAGGATGCAGGAAACAAAGCAGTCTATAAGGTGACAAAAGCCGGTACGATAGCAGGTGGCGTGGGAACGGTAGAATATTCAAAGCCTGTAAAGAAAACAGCTAAGACAGTCACTATCCCATCAACCATAACAGTTGGTGGAATCCAATACAAAGTCACAAGCATTGCAAAGAATGCTTTCAAGAACAATAAGAAAATCACCAAGGTCACCATCGGAAAATACGTAAAGACCATTGGTGCCAATGCATTCTATAAGTGTACAAAACTAAAGACAGTTACCCTTGGAAAGAGCGTGGCAACCATTGGAGATAAAGCATTTTACAAGTGTACAGCCCTTACCAAGATAACCCTTCCAAGCAAAGTAGCAAAGATAGGTAAGCAGGCATTTTACGGATGTAAGAAATTAAAGACTATTACCGTAAAGACCAAGAAGCTCACCTCCAAGAAGATGGGAAAGCAGGCATTCAAAGGAATCCATGCAAAGGCAACCATCAAGGTGCCAAAGAGCAAGTATAAGAGCTATAAGACTTTGTTTAAGAATGCTGGAGTAGGGAAGAAAGTTAAATATAAGAAGTTTTAAGGATGAGAGACTCAGTTGAAAATACTGGGTCTTTTATTATGTGTCAAAACGTGACGAAATGACGCGTTATATACAGAATTGTGTTGCAATATAGCGCGTACATATGATATATTTACTTTGTGTGTGACGATTTGACACATTCATATAGATAACACAATGCAGAGAGGAGCACAAAAATGAGTATATTTATGAAGAAAAAGAAGAAACGATTTATGGCAATAGCGATAGTGCTGATGATGCTAATGAGTATGGTGCCAGAAATAAGGTTTGCGAATGCAGAAGATGCGACAGCACCTGCTTTTACTGTAACAGTTAAGTCTGGTGATACTTCTATATCAGGTGCAATCGTTAAATATAAGGTAGAAGTAACAGAAAACGTAGTTGATAATAACGGTGCCTCAACTCAGCAAACAAGTGATTTTTTAGGAGAAAAAACTGAGACTACTGATAGTAATGGTAAAGCAAATCTTTCTGAATTAGCGGATAAATTGTCTTCTTTAGATAACGCTAAAACATACAAATTATTTATCGCGGTAACAAAAACTGGTTATTATGATGGAGTTTATGAAAGTCAGATAACAAGTACAAGTACTAGTGCTGATGTAAATTTAACAAAGGCTTATACAGTAACAGCATCTAGTGGTGGTGAAGAAGTGAGTGAAGCTATTGTGACATATGCTGTATACACAAAAGCTGCAGATACAGAAAATAAAACATATTTAGGACAGGGTTTTTCTACGTCTACTAACGAAGATGGTGTTGCTACATTGCAAGGACTGAAAGATTTTGAAAGTAATATTGCTAGTGGAGCACTTGTAGAAGTCACCGTTAAGAAGACAGATTATTATGATGCAACACAGACGGATATTGCATTTTCTTCGACGAAATTAAATCAGGATATTGAATTAACAAGTAGTGTTGTTAAACTGGACGTGCAACCAATTGGGGAAACTGATTTAAGGAATGCAGTGATAACTGTAGGAGGAAATCCTGACATAAATAAGTTGCCCAAAGAGGGTGATTCTAAATTTAAGATAAATTCAGATGATGACTATATTATAACCTCGGTTTTAATTAATAATGTTGAAAAACTGTCACAAGCAGAGCGCGATGTTGGTATTAAAACCTTTGAAAAAGTATTTTCTGCTTCAGAAAAAACTAGCGATGTAACTGTGCAAATAAAGTTGGAAACAGCCCATACAGTCACTGTTAATATTGATGGGAATGGAGATGTAACAACAATTCCATCTTGTGCAGCAGGAAGTGTAGTTGCAATTAAAAATGGTGCTGCATTTAAGATTACAGCAGACCCAGATGATCACTACAGAGTATCACGTGTAACGAAAACTGTAAATGGTAACACTACAATTTTAGTGGGTCAGAATACAACTGTGAATAATTATTCGCTGGAAGAATATTCTATTGGTGCAATTAAAGCGGATACAGCAGTGAAAGTTGATTTTGCACCGAATAATTATAAGGTAACGGCACAAGTGTCTGGAGCTGATGCAGACTGTGATACTTTTTTTGATGGAAATACTAATAAAACTTCATACACAGGTGTTTATGGAAGTGCAACAACTCTTTACATACAGCAAAGCGATAAGCGAATTATTACGGCGGTAAGCATTGGTGGAACAGACATGCTGTCCCAGATACGACAGGATGAAGTGAATGGTAATTTGTTCTATTTGGATATTTCTGACATATCTAGTGATATTCAAGTGAACGTTGTGTATTCTGCTGTTACTATTATTACACCGGATGCAGATAATCCATTGACTGCAACAGATGTGTATGAGATCGTCATCTCCCAGATGGTTAAATCGTTATCAAATGCTGGTAAAAGAGTGTATGTGTTACATAAAGATGGCAGTGTAAAGATAGAAGCTGTTGGGGAGGCTTATGAAGGTTGTGCTTTGAACGGAGAAACAAAATATACAGACACAATAGTAATGATTAATGGTGATGCATTGATTAAAACAATTAAACTGTTTAAAGAAGAGCGAGTTTTCTCCATGGTTTCTCCGCTCGACATCAGCATCGTCATTGATGATGATATCCCAAACACAAACCTTACCATTCGAAATGAAAAGGAATACTATGCTGGTGATGTTGTTGTTGATGTAGAAGCACAAGATAGTATTTCAGGTGTGGATATTGGACTAGAGGAATTCTCCGGAATCAAATCCATAAAGTACTGGATTTCTGTAGGTAAAGGTGTGGATACAGAAAATGATGCTCCGACAGGTGTATTTGATTATTCCACATTAGAGCAGTTACAGACTAGAAATGAGACTGTAACAATCGAGGCAAGCAAATATAATTATGATGATGTAGTGTTGACTGTCCAGACCGAAGATTTTGCCGGTAATACCAGTAAAAAGGTTATCGAAGGTATCAATATCGATGCCACGGCACCACAGGTTTCCTTGGCATACGACAATAATAACAGTTACAATGGTTCACAGTATTTTAATGCTTCAAGAACTGCTACCGTCGTAGTAACAGAGCGTGAAAAGAGCTTTGATAAAGATGAGGCAATAAAGAATATTGTGATTACAGCAAAGGATGCTAAAGGTCAGGAGGTGGTGTCTGCCTATACCATCAGTGATTGGACAACAAAGGTAGATGCAGAAAATGATAATTTGACCACCCATGCAGCAACTATTGCATTTACGGAGGATGCCAATTATACATTGGCGATGAACTTTAAAGATGCGGCAGGCAATCCAAATACAGCCATCACAACCGGTAATTCCGTTGCACCATATGCCTTTACGGTGGATACTACAATGCCGGAAGGTTCTGTGACAGCGAAATTTGCCGAGAAGAAAGAACCAAAAGTATGGAAGAGCCTAGTGAAGGATCTGACATTTGGTTACTATTCAACGAAAAATATTGCGATTTCCGGAACAAGTACCGATGCTACGTCTCCGATATTGAGCGTTCAGTATTATAAGCAAGCAAAGACTGAAGGTGGCACTTCCTTAACTGCATTGACTGTGGATGCGTTAAATGCTGTTACGGATTGGAAGACCTTTGAGGGATTTTCGGTAACGAAGGACGAAGAGTTTGTTGTATATCTAAAGATAATGGATTGTGCAGGAAATTACACATACATTAGCACAGATGGCCTCATTGTTGATAAAACAAAACCGGTTGATGAAGTGTTTGCGCCAAAGATAACCGCTGACCCTGAACAGCCGGTAAATGATTATTACAATAAGGATGTTACAATTTCACTAAAGATTGAAGACCCGAGAGTAAATGGTACTTGCTCAGGAATTAATAAAATATCCTATGAAGTGTACAATGAAGCAGTTGATAGTTTAGAACCTACCCAGGAAGGTGTTCTTTATGAGTATAAGTCTGGCGAGGAAACAAAGCAGAACTGGAGTGGCAAAATCAAGGTTGATAGTAGCCTGAATAACAGTGATGATATTGTTGTGGTTGTCCGTGCTGAGGACAAAGCAGGTAATTATGATGACTATACGAAAGAAATCAAAATTGACACTACCACACCAACTGTAGACATCAAGTATTCTAATAACAGTGCTGTATCCGATAAGTACTTTAATAATGCCAGAACAGCAACTATCGTGGTTACGGAGCGTAATTTTGTTACAAAAGATATGAAGCTTGTCATTACGAATAGTGATGGTGTAGCTCCAAAGGTATCTAAGTGGAAGAAGACAAAGGGCACAGGAAACGGCGACGACACAAAATGGACAGCTACCATAAACTATGTAGCTGATGGTGATTATACATTTAAACTGACATATCAGGATAGAGCCGGTAACAAGGCAACTCCAAAGTATGCAGAGGGAACCGTTGCTGCAAAGGAATTTACCATTGACCAGACAAAACCTGAGATTAGCGTGTCTTATAACAACAATGATGTTCACAATGGTGAATATTACAATCAGGCTCGTCGGGCAACTGTTACTGTAACAGAGCATAATTTTGACCCTGCCCGTGTAGAGACTACAATTAGAGCAGAAGGAAATGGCGCATCTACACCGTCTATCAGCAGTTGGTCTACAAGTGGTGATGTACATACAGCGACCATTAGTTATGCAAATGATGGAAAATACACATTTGATATTTCTGCGACAGACCTGGCAGGCAACGCAACAACGGATTTTGCAGAGCAGTCCTTCTACGTTGACCAGACCGTACCGGAGCTTGAAATTACCGGAATTGAAGACCAGTCTGCAAATGCAGAAGATGTTGCCCCTATAGTGACATATTCAGATAGCAACTTTGATGCAAACGCACTGGATATTACATTGACAGGTGCCAACAGAGGTGTGGTAAAACTGGATGGTTCTTATGACAACAGTGCAACTGGCGGCAAGTTTACCTTTAAGAATTTTGCTAAGGTACAGGATGTAGATGATATTTATACCTTGTCTGCTACGGTAACGGATAAGGCAGGTAATAGTGTTTCAAAGGAAATTACATTCTCTGTAAATCGTTTTGGTTCTACATATGAATTTAGCGAAGAGACAAAAGAAGTAAACGAAAGATATGTACAGGAAGCACAGGATTTGGTGATTGTTGAGACCAATCCGACAAAACTGTCAGGCATCAAGGTCACCCTGTTCCAAAACAACGAGACAATCCTATTGCAGGAGGATAAGGATTACACCTTAAATGCGACTGGAGGCAATGGCAAGTGGTATCACTATACATACACCATTTTCAAAGAAGTATTTGCCCATGACGGTGTCTATAAGATTGTCATTCATTCCGAAGACGGGGCAAAGAATGTATCTGAAAACATTATGGAAACAAAGGATGCAGAATTAAGATTTGGTGTGGACAAGACCAAGCCAACGCTTGTTGTGGCAAATTTGGAATCCGATAAAGCCTACGACGTAGAGAACCTAACGGTTATTATGTCTGCAAATGACAACTTAATGCTCGCAGAAATTTCTGTCCTATTGGACGGTAAGGAACTTGGACCATGGTCAGGTGCTTCCCTGGAAAAAGTCTTAGACCAAAATGGCGAGTTAACCTTTGATATTCCTGGTACATCCAACAAATCCCATGATGTAAAAATCATATGTAAGGATGCGGCAGGGAACGAGACGGAATTAGAGATTACAGATTTTTACGTAACAACCAATGGTTGGGTACTCTTCTTTAATAACAAACCATTGTTCTATGGTTCTATTCTTGGCGTGCTTGCGATGATTGGATTGATTGTATTCATTATTGTGAAGAAACGTAAGAAGGCAGAGGCATAAAATACCATATTTTTCGCGGAATTACAAACGGCTTTAGAGAACACTCTAAGGCCGTTTTTGCAAATGACAATAGATTCGTGGATTGAAGCAAAACACACATCATGATAAAATGGAGGAGATAATATTATATGAAAATTTCTAAAAAAATTCTATCTTTAGCCTTGGCAGTTGCATTAGTGGCATGCCTAAATTGGAGTTACTTAGGAAACCTATGGTCGTTGATAAGCTCAGCGGCATTGGGCATGGCAAGCGGTCATACGGTTTCTACAGCAGCATTGCAGTCGGAATTAGAAAGTTTAACCCTGAGTAAACTGTTGCGCTTCGATATAGCTGATTTCAGTATAGAAGATTTTGATGTGAAAGATCTTCTAGCTGACATCTTTGATGATGTGATCAAAGATGATGATACATCGGATGACAATTCTACGACGGATGATGTGGCGTTTGAGGATACGACGGAAGAGAGTGATACCGCAGATGGTGAGAGTGGTAGTACAAGAAAATATAAAGCAGGATTTGATGAGCATTTAATTAATGGTACTTTAGGAAAAGGTAGCAAAGGTGTAGTAGGAGGACATAATTTTGATTCATTTAAAAAGGTTCTTACTGATGCAGGTTTTGATGTCGATGATTGTATTATAAATACTAAAAAACATCCTCAAATTGAGGGAATATATGAGGTTGAGTATCGGATACCAGCAAGACAATATGGTGCTAATGGTGAACTGGAAATAATACCAAATCAGTATAAAACAATAGATTATCCTAAAACAGTCTATGACCCTAACTATATTTCAAATGAACAAATGATACAATGGGGAAAAGATGCTATGGAATCGGGAACGATTGAAGGAAGAAAAATCAGTGGATATGCATCTAATGGTTTAAAATTTGAAGGTTATATTGACTCGTCAACTGAAGAAATTACGAATTTTTATCCAGTTTTAGAATAGGAGGGTGTTATGTTAGAAGGTGTAAATTATTTAAGATACCAAGGGGCAGAGGATTTAATTAAAGAATATTATGATGCACTCTTTTTCTTCAAACAACAAAAAGTAGTTGATGTTTTGAAAGGGTATTGTAGGTTGAAAGGGAATGCAATAAATGATTACATGAGTTGTCATTTTGCTACTGAATTTTCTAATAAAGATGATGAAGAGTATTTTGGTGAAAGTGGAGTAGTATTTTATTTGGATTATCCAGCAGTTGATAATGATTGTGCTATCGTTCTTTCGTATGATGAATTTTTAGAAGTAGTAAAGTGTAGGTGTAAAGAGTACATAAGTGTAAATCTGGAAAAAAATGATGAAATAATACAACTACTAGATATTTTAGAACAAAAACTAGGACATATATGAATGTCAATCATAAAGTGAGCCACCTATGAGTTGTTTCTTGAGTGTTCCAGCCTGTAGGATTCACCATTCATATCCAGTATGCACTAATGGAAAAAGGATTGAATGAAACGACAGAGAATTTATTGAATAAAAAATCGTTTTTTAATCCTGAATGGTCAGAAGAGAAAGTAACAGAAGTAGTTAATTATGTTTATAACGAAGCTGTTTCAAAAGGAATAATAAATGAGAAATATACAGTATTGTTTCAGGTGAAAAAATAACAATTTGTTTCCGAGATGGACAATTTCACACAGCATATGGCGAATACAAATTTTACTATCTGATTTTGGATATTAGGAGGAATTTACATGTTTAAATTGGAATATGCTATTTTGGCTAATGAGAAAGAGAGACTAAAACAAGTTAAAAATATAGCTTATTTTGAAAAAGAATTGGATGAAGTTGAAGGCCAGGTACATATAACATGCTATAAGAATGAGATAGGATTTGTGGATGAAACAATACCTTATGAGGGTGAATATTTGGTGGAATGGTTGCACTTGTTGAATACCGGAATTTTGCAATTAGAAGATAAGGGATATTTTGCGATGTTAGTACCAGATAGCACAGATGTTTGGTTGGAATTTAAATTGTTGAATAAAACGGTTTGCATAAGCGAGGTGCAAACAGGAGAAAACTATAAAGGATTTACAATGACAACTCCTATTAAAAGTACAAAAACTTTTTGGTCAGATAATATTGAAAAATTAGAGTTATTTCAAGAAATATTGATAAAAACAGAAGAGTTTATTCAAGAAGTTTCTTCAATAAATAAATTAATAGTGGCTTCAAGAGGGATGAAAAAGCTTATAAATACATTTCATTTGTCGAAGAATGTTGTAAATAATCTAGAGTAAGCATTTTCGGCTAAGTTTGGGGGTGAATAATTTGTCGGTTGGTTTATTCAAATTATGAGGAAGATATCATATATATTTTTTAACTCTAATTTTATTATGTTTCAACATAAGACTGTTGCTTTCTATGTGGGTGCACATGGAGTGGATTAAAAAATGTGTAATTGAATACTTGTAAAATGTAAAATAATATGATACATTTATAATGAATTCAAATTATGACATACCGGTATGTCTCTGAAAGGAGACAGTATGAAACAATCAGGGAAATTGGCGTATACACTTAAGAATAATTATTTGTTTCTTGCATTGATGAATAGCCATCCGCATACACTAAAGATGTTGATATGCGCATTGCTTGGGTTAAAGCAAGAGGAAGTTCTTTCTTTGGAAATTAGAAATCCCATCAAGGTGGGAGCAGCGATTACGGATAAGACATTTATCTTAGATGTGGCGGTATTACTTAACAACCATACATATATCAATATCGAACTACAGGTGATAGATTATGGGAACTGGCCGGAGCGTTCTTTAGGGTATCTTTGCAGAACCTATGATAATCTGAATCGAGGAGATGATTATGAGGATACCAAACCTGCTATTCATGTAAGTATTTTAGATTTTACATTGTTTGAAGAGTATCCAGAATTTTTTGCTACATATCGTCTGTTAAACTGTAAAAATTACCATGAATACACTGGCAAATTCACGCTCTATGTGTTAGACTTATCTCAGATAGATATGGCAACTGAGGAAGACAAACGAAACCAGCTTGATGTATGGAGCCGTATATTTCAGGCAGAAACATGGGGTGATTTGATGGCGATTGCAGCAGAAAATAAAGAGTTTCAGTCTACCGTGGAGCAGATAGACCGTTTGACTGCAGATGAGGCAGTTAGATTACAATGTGAGGCACGAGAGCGAGCATTGCTTCATGAACAGGCGATTAAGAAGCGTTTGAAAAAGCAGCAGAACAAGATAGAAGAATTAGAGAATGCATTGCATGAGCTATTGCAAGAAAAAGACATGGCATTACAGGAGAAGGATGCAGCACTGCAAGAGAAAGATGCAGCACTGCAAGAGAAGGATGTGGCACTGCAAGAAAAGGAGATTTCACTACAAGAGAAGGATGCTGAAATAACCAGATTGCGTGCGATGTTGAAATAATTACAAATATGTGCCAAAATAAAGAAAAGAGGCGTTCTCATCGCGAGAATGCCTCTTCTTTCGGTTTGGTAATTTTCACCAAAAAGTGTTTTTATTCTACATAAAAATGACGAATGAACTTCGGATTTTGTGACAATTTGGTGCTTTTTTTCGTAAAAAATGGGTATGTGGAAGATTATGGTATTGTAATTTTGCAGAAAAAATGGAAAAAAATCACCAAGTTTTTGTGAATGTGCATAAAAACCATTTCCCTTTTTTTGAAAAGATGATATAATAAGGGAAATCGTGCAAAGAAGGGGTGACACTATGATTAAAAAAGAAATGATAGCCATGCTATTAGCGGGCGGACAGGGAAGCCGTTTGGGAGTTTTGACATCAAGACTCGCTAAGCCAGCAGTCGCTTTCGGTGGTAAATATAAAATCATTGATTTCCCACTCAGTAACTGTATTAATTCTGGTGTTGATACTGTAGGTGTTTTGACACAGTACAGACCGCTGAGACTGAATCAGCATATCGGAATTGGTATTCCTTGGGATTTAGATCGTAGTATCGGAGGTGTAACAGTTCTTCCTCCTTACGAGAAGAGTACAAGCAGTTCATGGTACACAGGTACTGCGAATGCTATTTATCAGAACTTAGAGTATATTGATTATTATAATCCTGAGTATGTATTGATCCTTTCAGGTGACCACATTTACAAGATGGATTATGAAGTAATGCTTGACTTCCATAAGTCCAGCAAGGCTGATGTAACATTGGCTACATATCAGGTTCCTATGGAGGAGGCCAGCCGTTTCGGTGTTGTTATCACAGATGACGAGGGGTGTATTCAGGAATTTGAAGAGAAGCCAGAGCATCCAAGAAGTAATAAGGCTTCTATGGGTATCTACATTTTCAACTGGAAGATTTTAAAGAATGCCCTTCAGGTGATGAAGGATGAGCCTTCTTGCGACTTTGGTAAGCACATCATTCCATACTGCCATTCGAATGGCAATCGTATCTGTGCATACGATTATAAGGGATATTGGAAGGATGTAGGAACATTAGGTTCTTATTGGGAAGCTAATATGGAGTTAGTTGATATCATTCCAGAGTTCAACCTTTATGAGGAGTTCTGGAGAATCTATACCAAGAGTGATACACTTCCTCCACAGTATATTGCAGATGCATCTAAGGTGACTAAGAGTATTATCGGTGAAGGAACAGAGATCTTTGGTACAGTTGACCACTCTGTTATCGGTTCTGCTGTAACAATTGGTGAAGGTGCAATCATCAAGGATTCTATCATCATGAATGGAACAGTAATTGGTCCAGGTGCAGTAGTTGAAAAAGCTATCATTGCTGAAGATTGTGTGATTGGTGCTAATGTTAAGCTTGGTGTTGGCGAAGAGGCTCCAAATGACATTGCTCCACACATTTATGCATTTGGTTTGGCTACAATCGGAGAGAAATCAATTATTCCTGACGATGTTTCCGTTGGTAAGAATACCGCTATTTTTGGTGAGACATTACCATCAGATTATCCTGACGGACTCTTAAAGAGTGGCTCAAGTTTGATAAAGGTAGGTGATCTGGCATGAGAGCAATAGGTATCATTTTAGCAGGTGGAAATAGTAACAGAATGGGTGAGTTATCTGCCAAGAGAGCAGTTGCGGCTATGCCTGTTACCGGTAGTTATAGAGCAATTGACTTTACCTTAAGTAATATGACAAATTCTCATATTCAGAAGGTAGCAGTTTTCACTCAGTATAATTCTCGTTCTTTGAATGAGCATTTAAACTCATCTAAGTGGTGGGATTTTGGTAGAAAGCAAGGTGGTTTGTATGTATTTACACCAACCATTACATCTACCAACAGTTATTGGTACAAGGGTACAGCAGATGCATTGTACCAGAACATTAACTTCTTGAAGAATAGCCATGAGCCATATGTTGTAATTGCATCTGGTGATGGTATTTACAAGTTAGATTATAACAAGGTGTTAGAAGAGCATATTAAGAAGGGTGCTGATATCACTGTAGTTTGTAAGGATATCGAGCCAGGGGATGATGACATCAGCCGTTTCGGTGTTGTAAAGGTTGATGAGGATATGCAGATTCTTGACTTTGAGGAGAAGCCTTTAGTAGCAGAGACCAATACCGCTTCAATCGGTGTTTATGTAATCCGACGCAGACAGTTGATTGAACTTTTGGAGGCTTGTGCTAAGGAAGGTAGAAGTGATTTCGTTAAGGATATTCTAGTTCGTTATAAGAACGTGAAGAAGATTTATGCATATAAGATGGATTCATATTGGAGAAATATCGGAACCATCGAGTCTTATTACAAGACCAACATGGACTTCTTGCAGAAGGACATCAGAGATTACTTCTTTAGAACACATCCAGATATTTACTCTAAGGTGGATGATTTGCCACCTGCAAAGTACAATGGTGATGCTGTTGTAACTAACAGTTTGGTATCTAGTGGATGTATTATTAACGGTACTGTAGAAAACTCTGTATTGTTTAAGAAGGTATACGTGGGTAACAACTGTGTCATCAAGAATTCTATCATTCTGAATGATGTACACATTGGAGATAATTCTTACATTGAAAACTGTATCATCGAGAGTAGAGATACATTGAGAGCAAATACTATCCATACCGCTGACCCAGGTCAGATTAAGGTGGTAGTAGAGAAGAATTTCCGTTACGCATTATAAAAGTCACGAGGTTTGGCCACACGTAGGGATGTGGTTGTGCAAAAGGGGGTTATGACATGCAGATTACAGACGTACGTGTCCGTAAGGTTACAAAAGAAGGTAAGATGAAGGCAGTTGTATCGATTACCATTGATGATGAGTTTGTAGTACATGACATCAAGGTAATTGAAGGGGAAAAGGGATTGTTTATTGCAATGCCTAGCCGCAAGGCAGCAGATGGAGAATATCGTGATATCGCACATCCGATTAATTCAGGCACTCGCGAGAGTATCCAGAAGCTGATTTTGGAGAGATATGAAAAGGCTCTCTTAGAGGCTCCGGAAGAGGAGTAATTATATAGTGTATATTAGGACTATCGCATGAGCGGTAGTCCTTTTTATTTTCAAAAGTAAAAAATAGTTAAAGTTTCGAAAGTGAATAGTTGAATAAATTGTATATTGGGTGTTATAATATAATTGGTTTCAAAATAGTAAAAAAAATGAAGTTTCGAAAGCGGTGGAGATGTGAAGACGATTGTAAGAGACAAATATTTGGAAAGAATAAAAGCATTAAAGGATACTCCAGACATAAAGATTATTACTGGTATCAGACGTTCTGGAAAATCTAATTTGATGCAGGCATACATTAATTATTTGAAAAACCAGTTTGAAGATGTCAATATTATCTTTATTGATTTTATGGATTTGGAATTTGAAGAAATAAAGGAATATCGCGCTTTGCACAAGTATGTGGAAGATAGATATGATAAGGATAAGCAGAATTATCTATTTGTGGACGAAGTACAGTTATGTCCTAATTTTGAGTTGGCAATCAATAGTTTATATTCAAAAAATAAGTACGATATCTATATAACAGGTTCAAATGCTTTTTTGCTTAGTGCCGATTTGGCAACGCTATTCACTGGAAGATATCTTGAAATTCACATGTTCCCATTCAGTTTTAAGGAGTATTGTGAATATTATAGTGACCAAGCAGACAAGGACAAGTTGTTTGAAGAATATTTTATCAAGGGCGGTCTAGCAGGTTCGTATGCATACAACACTGATTTGGATAGAACAACTTATATCAAAGAAGTGTACGAAACTATTGTAAATAGAGATTTAGTACAAAAATATAATTTGCCTGATACACAGGTTCTTCGTCAGCTGAGCGAGTTCCTGATGGACAATATAAGCAATTTGACTTCTCCAAATAGAGTAAGTGATATTTTGACCGCTAATGAAGTGCCGACAAATCATGTGACGATAGGAAAATATATCAAGTATTTATGTAATGCATTTGTATTCTATGACATTAAGAGATACGACATAAGGGGTAAAAAATATTTGGAAACCTCGGATAAGTTCTATATGTGTGATACTGGAATGCGTTATGCAATATTAGGTAGCCGAAACATGGATTATGGAAGAGTATATGAAAATATTGTATGCGTAGAGCTTATGCGTAGAGGATATGAAGTTTATGTTGGGAAACTCTATCAAAAAGAAATAGATTTTGTTGCACAACGTGGCAGCGAGAAAATATATATTCAAGTTAGCGATAATATATCTAATCCAGAAACCTTTGAAAGAGAGTATTCACCGTTGTTGCAAATAAAGGATGCCTATCCAAAGATGATTATAGCAAGGACAAAGCATCCGAAATACACATATGAAGGAATCGAAGTGTTTGATATCGCGGAGTGGTTGCTAGGAAAAGAGTAGGTTATAAATATGTCAAAAACCAGAAAAGTGTATTTTGCCCGATTGGTAGGGCGTTGTTTAATTTTAATATTTAGTATTGCGTTGCTCATATATGATAAATCCCAATTTGAAGTATTACAGGATTGGAATTTCTTTCGTGAGTTTTCGGTATTGCATATTTTGTGGCTGATATGGCTTATTGATATGGTTGCACAGCTGGTGCCAGCCAAAGGCTACATTGCGCTAGGTTCACAGAAGCATTTTCTGAAGCGTTTTCAACCGGTGGTAGAAAGAATTAATTATGATGCATTGAAGGAATATATTGTCAACACGACGAAGTCTGCCTACAAGGTATTTTTAATCTGGTGCCTGTTGATTATTGCAATTGCTACACTCTATTTTACCGACATCTTGAGCAGGGAAATCATCTTCATAATCTCAGTGTTTTTTTATGTCTGTGATTTGATTTGTGTATTGATCTGGTGTCCATTCCGTCTATTGATGAAAAATAAATGTTGTACTACATGCCGTATTTTTAATTGGGATCATTTAATGATGTTTTCACCATACCTAATGATACCAGGTTTTTATACAACCTCACTGTTGGTTATTGCATTTGCAGTGTGGGTGGTATGGGAATTATGCGTCATGATGTATCCGGAACGGTTTTGGGAAAACTCCAATATGGCACTGAGGTGTTCAGAGTGTACGGATAAGCTTTGCACCCAATATTGTAGAAAATTGAGAAAATAGAAAGAGATACATTATTGTGAGACGCATTACTCCGTCACTATATTATTGTCCTATTGTAGAATGTATTAGTGCTTCTTGTAAGGCTTTATTCATGGCACATACAATGTCTGAGCAAAATAGGCAGGGATAATTTGTTTCGGCGAGATGCTTTCGCTCCCAAAATGCGTAACAGTACATAATGGTCTATCGTGCAAGCACGAATAGACCATAAGGACTGACGCATTTTGAGGCTCGCCTCAATCAAATTACCTGCCTATTTGCGAGTTTTGTATGTGTCATGCTAATAACCTTATAAGGAGCACTTAAACATTCTTAATAGGATAATACAATACGTGACGGCGCAATGCATTTCATAATAGGTAGCCTCTTTCTATTTTCTCATTTTTTTGATACAATATGGGGCAGACAATTATGTCCAAGGAGGATTTAAATATGTTAAAGACAGTGATTTTGGCAGCGGGCAAAGGAACTCGTATGGAGTCTGATTTACCAAAGGTGGTGCATGAGGCTTTGGGTAAGATGATGGTTTCTTGTGTGATTGATGCTGCGAAGGATGCGGGAGCAAATGATATCTGTTTGGTGGTTGGACATCAAGCAGAGCTTGTAAAAGATAAAGTGAATGCAGTTTATGGCGACGGTGTTATGGCGTATGCAGAGCAGACAGAGCAGTTGGGAACAGGACATGCGGTGAAGTGTGCCAAAGATTTTATTGGTGATGAAGGCGATGTGCTGGTGCTTTGTGGTGATACACCATTGATTCAAAGTGAGACTTTGAAACTTTTGGTTGATACCCATAGAAGAGAGGGAAATGGTGCAACTGTGCTTTCTGCAGTGCTTGCAGATTCGACCGGATATGGAAGAATTATTCGTAACGCTGATGGCACATTTAAAAAGATTGTTGAGCAGAAGGATGCTACACTTGAGGAGCAGGCAGTGAAGGAGATTAATTCCGGTATGTATGTGTTCCAGGCAGCTGCGTTAAGTGAGAGTTTAGATATGTTGAATAACAACAATGCCCAGGGTGAATATTACTTAACGGATACATTACAGTTGATTCAGGAAAAGGTTGGCAAGACTGTGAATGCAGTGGTGACAGAGAACTTGGATGATATCCGTGGTGTAAATACAAAGGCACAGCTAGAGGAAGCAGAGGATATTTTGCGTAGCAGATAAGTTCTGTGCTTTGGGGCGAAGTGAGATAAGAGGAATTTAGTATGAAGATAATTGTGGGACTTGGCAATCCAACTTTGCAGTATGCAGGGACAAGACATAATGTTGGATTTGCAGTGATAAATGAGTTAGCTGAACAATATCATATTGATATGGATGGAAAGAAGCATAAGGCGATTTTCGGTAAGGGCATCATTGAAGGGCAAAAAGTGATTTTGGCTATGCCACAAACCTATATGAATCTTAGTGGTGAGAGTGTTCGTGAGCTGACAGATTATTACAAGGTGGATGCCGAGGATGTCATTGTGATTTATGATGATATTAATTTAGATGTGGGTAAGCTTCGCATTCGCAAGAAGGGAAGTGCCGGTGGACATAACGGCATGAAGAACATTATTAAGCATTTGGGAACGGAAGGATTTCCTCGAGTGCGTGTCGGTGTTGGTGAAAAGCCAAAGCATATGGACCTAGCGGATTATGTATTGTCAAAGTTTGGCAAGGAAGAATTAGATGATATCCGTTCTGGCTGTCATGCTGCCTGTAATGCGGTGGCAACCATTATCCGTGAGGATGTGGATGCAGCCATGAATGCCTTTAATGGAAAATAATAAACCAGCTTTTATTCCATGAAGAAAGAAAGTGAGAATAAAATATGGAAGCTTTGAGAGCGCCGGTGATGGCAACTAAGCAGTTTCAACAGTTGGAAAAACAGTTGATGGCGGGTGAAGTGCCCTTGTCGGTAAGTGGTGTCAATGACTTAGGTCGATGTATGATGGCAGATGCCATAGGCAGACGTTATCAAAGACGACTGATTGTCACGTACCATGAAGATCAGGCAAAAAGAATATATGAAAACTATCGATTCTTTGATAAGCAGGTATATTTGTATCCTGCTAAGGATGCATTGTTTTACAGTGCAGATGTGCACAGTAATACGATTGTCAGAAAACGATTGGAGATTTTGAAACTGTTAATGGAGAATAAACCGGTAACAGTAGTGTTGACAGTGGATGCCTTGTTGGATAAGCTGCCAACCCTAAAGGAAATTAAAAGCAATCGTTTTGTGATTGATATGGATACCAGCATCGAGATGTCTAAGCTGAAGAAAAAGTTAGTAGAGCTTGGGTATGAGAAAAGAGATTGGGTAGAGAGTGCAGGGCAGTTTGCTGTTCGAGGAGGTATTTTTGATATATACCCTCTGACAGAAGAGTGCCCTTATCGTGTTGAGTTTTTTGGCGATGATGTGGATTCGATTCGTAGCTTCGATGTGGAGAGTCAGCGTTCTATTGAAAATGTAGATGAACTGGTTTTATATCCGGCCAGTGAGTTAGTGCTTTCCACTGACCGCATAGAAAAAGGCTTGAAAGCAATTTCAAAAGAACATAAGGCATTTGCAAAGCAGTTAAAGGACAGTTTTCAGACAGAGGCCTATGGCAGAATCAATCGTGAGGTTGCCAGAATTAAGGAAGAGTTGACAGAGTTTCACGGTGCACTTGGCATCGATAGTTTTGTAGAATTCTTTTATGATGAGACCGTTTCATTTTTAGATTATTTTGGTGAAAATGGAATTGTATTTTTGGATGAAGAAGATAGAGTTTATCAGCAGGCAGTGGCTTGCAGAAATGAATTTCAGATTAGTATGGAAAGCCGTTTGCAGGGCGGGTATATTTTGCCAACCCAGCAAAATGTATTGTTTACGGTGGAACAGCTTTATGAAAAAATGTTTGGGCAGATTCCGGTAGTGGATTTTTCTTTGTTGGAGACGAAGAAATCTAGATTTAGCCCAAAGGGAAGCTATACATTTTTGATGAAGGGTATGCCTTCGTATCAGGGGCAGGTGCAGTCTTTGTTAAAGGATATGCACAGATGGAGAAAAGATGGATATCGTATCCTGGTAATATCACCGTCGACGACTAGAGGAAAGCGATTGGCGGAGAGTTTCCAGAGGGAAGAGTTGTTGGCATTTTTCTCTGAGGATAAGAAGCGTATTTTGGCACCGAGAGAAATCATGGTGACGGTAGGGCATTTACAGGAAGGCTTTGTGTTGGAAGAAGCCCAGTTAGTTGTCATTAGTGAAAATGATATTATGCCACAAAATACCGGCAATCGTAGAAAGTATAAGCGGAAAAAATACTCCGGCGAGCAAATTCATAATTTTGCGGATTTGTCAGTAGGGGATTACGTTGTGCATGAGCAGTACGGTTTGGGTATTTATAAAGGTATCGAAACCATCACTGTAGATGAGATAGATAAGGATTATATCAGCATTGAGTATCAAGGTGGCTCAAAGCTTTATGTGCTGTGCTCTAATTTAGAGAGTATCCAAAAGTATGCGTCTGCGTCAGATAAACCGCCAAAGTTAAATAAGCTTGGTGGAACAGAGTGGGCGAGAACCAAGGGCAAGGTAAAGGAACAGATTGAGCAGGTTGCAAAGGAATTAGTAGAGCTTTATGCCATTCGACAGGAGACAGAAGGCTATGCCTTCAGTGAGGATACAGTATGGCAAAAAGAGTTTGAAGAGCTGTTCCCTTATGAAGAGACAGAAGATCAGATGCATGCCATCGAAGAAACAAAGAAGGATATGGAAAGTCGCAAGATTATGGATAGATTAATCTGTGGCGATGTGGGATATGGTAAGACAGAGATTGCTATTCGTGCAGCATTTAAAGCGGTGCTTGATAGCAAGCAGGTAGCGTATCTGGTGCCGACTACGATTTTGGCACAGCAGCATTACAATTCCTTCATGGAACGCATGAAGGATTTTCCGGTAAAGGTGCGTATGCTTTCCAGATTTTGTACCACAAAAGAACAGCATGAAACCTTGAGAGCGTTAGCAAAGGGAGAAGTGGACATTGTTATCGGTACTCACAGGTTGCTGTCTAAGGATGTGGCGTACAAGAATTTAGGACTTCTGATTATCGATGAGGAGCAGCGTTTTGGTGTGACTCATAAGGAAAAGATTAAGCAGTTAAAGAAGGATGTGGACGTGTTGACCTTGACGGCAACACCGATTCCGAGAACACTGCATATGAGCTTGATTGGTATCCGGGATATGTCTTTGCTGGAAGAACCACCAATGGATAGACGTGCCATTCAGACCTATGTCTTGGAATATAATGAAGAGCTGATTAAGGAAGCCATTCACAGAGAATTGGCAAGAGATGGCCAGGTGTATTATGTATATAACCGGGTGTCGTCTATCGATGTGATTACCATGAAGCTTCAGGAGTTATTACCGGACGCCCGTATTGAGTTTGCCCACGGTCAAATGAAGGAGCGGGAATTGGAAAATATTATGTACCGATTTATCAATAAGGAGATAGATGTATTGGTATCTACCACTATTATTGAGACGGGCTTAGACATTTCCAATGTCAATACCATGATTATTCATGATGCGGATAAATTTGGATTAAGTCAGCTTTACCAGCTTCGAGGACGTATCGGACGTTCTAACCGAAATGCTTACGCATTTTTGATGTATAAACGGGATAAGCAGATTACAGAAGTGGCAGAGAAACGTCTTTCGGCTATTCGTGAATTTACGGATTTGGGTTCCGGTATCAAGATTGCCATGCGAGATTTGGAGATTCGTGGTGCAGGTAATTTGTTGGGACATGACCAGTCGGGACATATGGCAGCAGTGGGATATGATTTGTACTGCAAGATGCTAAATGATGAGGTTATGCGACAAAAGGGCATTCATGTGGAAGAGCAAATTTTTGAGACAACGTTAGATGTGCCATTTGATGCTATGATTCCAGCAACCTATGTGAAAAACGAATTTGTGAAGTTGGGATTGTATAAGCGTATTGCAAATATCGAAACCATAGAAGACCACGAGGAAATGGTGGATGAGCTGATGGACCGCTTTGGTGATTTGCCACGGGAAACATCTAATCTGCTGGATGTGGCATTGATTAAGGCGCAGGCTCACAGGGCATATGTGACGGATGTGACAATTAGACAGGAAAATCTGAGACTAACTATGTTTCCGCAGGCGCCAATCGATGTGGCACGTATTCCAGAATTGTTTACGAAATATCAGGGCAGAATGCATTTGGAGCAACAGCCGGTGCCGGTATTTGTGGTTTCTCTGGAAAATATGCAAAAAAAGCAATATCTTCCATTTATTCAAGATGTTATCCGTGATATACTAGACATGTTAGAGACGCATAAAACAGAAGAAGAGTAATAAGGGTAGGGGTAATTATGCATAATATGATAAATGCAAAAAAACGATATATATTGATGTTAATTGTATTGTTGCTTTGTGGTTTAACCGGATGTAAGGAGAAACAGGCAGAGACAAGCACACAGAAAGTATTTTCCTTTGGTAGTGAAAAGGTGTTTTTAGATGAAGTGTGGATTTATGCAGAGACTGTCATTGAAGGTTATGAGCAGAAGTATGGCGCACAGGTGTGGACCATCGAGACAAAGGATGAGGATGAGTCCATCAAGACCATGGAGGAAATCACAAGAAAGGATATTATTGAGAATATCCGTTTGACTAAGACCTTGGCGGGGAAAGCCGAGGCTTATGGCGTGAAACTGACAGAGGAAGAAACGGCAGAAGCAGTCACACAGGCAGAAACCTTTTATAACAATCTGACCGATGAGCAAATTCGACAAATGGGCATTGCCAAGGAAACTGCTGAAAAGGTGTTTAAGGAAAACATGCTTGCCAGTAAGGTTTATGAAAAGGTGCTGGCAGATGGCAATATCGAGGTGTCAGATGAGAGCGTAAGAAGAACTACTATTTATGATTTATACTTTGCATGTTTTACAGAGGATGCGGCGGGCAATGTATTGCCAATGTCAGAGGATGAAAAGAAACAGCAGTTGACCAATGCAAGTGAGGCATTAAATGCACTTTATGATACGGAGAATCCTGTGGATTATGATACATTGGCTTCCAGATACAATTTAAAGCACGGCGGTCTTCGTACCCTGTCAAAGGCAGAGTTAATTACAGAATATGGTGAGGATTTGACGGAAACCATTTATGGTATGGAAAATGGAGCATGTTCACAGGTAGTTGAAACGGAGTACGGATACCATATTATTGGAGTGGTGGCGCTAACGGATGAGGAAGCCACGGGAAAAGCCAAAGAAGAAGCACTCGAGTTAAAGAAGAAAGAATACTTCCAAAGCATTTATGCTGATTGGGCAAAGAAGATTGACAAAAATTGGAACTATGAAAAAGATGTAGATAAGTCGGTCTATGAGAAGATTCCATTTGCGGATTGATACAAAGGAGAAGATGAATTTGAAAATGCAATGTTTGAAGAGAATTTATAGCCTTGTTCTGATTATTGCACTGTTGACTTGTGCATTTGTGAGTGTGCCAGTTCAGGCAACGGAGGTAGAGCCACCGGCGGCAGAGGCAACAACGACAGAATCTGTTATGAATCTGAGCGCAAAAATCAAAAAGCAGGCCACTGTTTATAAGGAGGCCAGTACTAGCACAGAACAGGTTATCAAACTGAATAAGAATCAAGAGATTTTGATTAAGGGAGAATTGACTGTAGCAGGGGCGAAATGGTATCGCATTACTGCTAAGGTCGGAAAAAAGACCTATAAGGGTTATATCCGTACAAAGTATGCAAAAAAATATAATATGTTCGCTCAGAACACAGGAAAGACCAATACCAATGTTACCCTTAGAAGTGCTATGAGTACTTCCAGCAAAAAGATTGCTACGCTAAAAAAGGGAACATCTCTTACTGCAATGAGCAAGGCAAAAAAAGGCAAATATAACTGGTATTATGTTTCGGTAAAGGTAAACGGAAAGACAAAAAAGGGTTATGTAGTTACCAATTATGTGACGCTGACTACTACGACTGCTAGTAATACAAAGGCAGAGGCGGCGAAGGTCAAAACTAAAACAGGTATTTATAAAACTGCCAATACTAAGGATCAGAAACTGAATACCTTGCAGCCGGGAACAGAGCTTTATGTTCGTGGCGAAGTGAAAGTGAAAAAGACGACCTGGTATAAGGTGCAGACCATGATAAATGATAAGAAGGTTACCGGGTATGTGAAGAAGTCTAAGGTAGAAGGATTTGAAATTACAGATTATACCAAAATGGGTGTTGCTACGCTGAACAAAAAATACAAGTTAAAGGATTGTCCAAATGCCCTTGGAAAGACCGTTGCGACGGCCAAGAAGGGAATGGAATTAGTATTAGATGGGTTTGTGCAGTTGGGTGAAGTGACTTGGTATAGATGTGCATATTTTGACAAGATTGCATATGTACCATCTACGGTAATCACCATGAAGGATGAGCCAAGTGCAGATGCATTTTATGCTGACATTTTAAATTTTCCGGAAAGTTATCATGCAGGTTTAACTGCACTGCATGAAGTGCATCCAAATTGGAAGTTTGTGGCAGTGGATACCGCTTTGGTTTGGAAAGATGTTGTAGCGGCACAGAATGTGGTCGGCAAAAATGTAATCCAAAGTAACTATCCAAAGGGTGGCAGTACATTAGCACCATTTTCCTATTTGTCCACGCAGGAAGGGGCTTATGATTGGGCTACTGACACCTACAAGGTGAAGGATGGTTCCAACTGGTATTGTGCAGCAGAGGCGGTCATTGCCCACTATTTGGACCCAAGAAATTTTCTGACGGAAAGTGGCATTTATCAGTTTGAGGCATTATCCTATGATTCTAATCAGAAAAAGAAGGTTGTTACAGCCATATTAAAGGATTCCTTTATGAATGGTTCTTTTAGTGTAGTGGATAAGTTAACTGGTGAGACAGTGACAGGAAAGTATAACAGTACATTTATGACTGCCGGTAAGCAGGCTGGTGCCAGTCCGTATTTCCTTTCCCGTTCTGCACTGCTGGAGGTTGGCAGTACAGGAAGTGGTTCAGTGTCCGGCACCTATCCGGGTTATGAAGGCATTTATAATTTTTATAACATTGGTGCTTATGACAGTTCTACCGGTGAGGCAATCAAGCATGGATTAGAATGGGCCAGCGGTGGTTCTTCTGGTTTGACTACTTATAACAGACCTTGGACAACTCCTGCCAAATCCATCATTGGTGGTGCAAGTTATATTGCTGAGAAATATATTAATATGGGACAGAACACTTCGTATTTCAAGAAGTTTAATGTAGTAAATTATACTGACGGATTATATAATCATCAGTATTATACCAATGTACAAGGTGCTTCTGTGGAGGCCAGTATCGCCAAAAGAGCTTATGCAAGTTGCGGCATTGACCAGGACGCCATGGTGTTCTACATTCCATATTATGATGGCATGCCGGAAACTGCCTGTGCATTGCCAGAAGCAGCGGGCAATCCGAATTATTATTTAAAGAGTATTACGGTTAAGGATGCTGCAACAGGTGAAGAGAGAGCACTTAGCGAGACATTTGGTTATAAGACGAAAAAATATACATGTGTAGCAAAGGGTGCAACCAGTGTTACCATTAGCGCAAAGACAATTAGTAAGCATGCTACGGTTACCATTAATGGTACTGCGGTAAGTAGTGGTGGCAGTGTAACAGTGGATTTGGTTCCAGGCGAAACCACCACCATCAAGGTTGTGTGTAAAGCTGGAAACGGCGAGAAGTATACATATCAGATTAAGATTGCATAGTTAGATAGGAGGAAAATGATGAAAAAGTGGATAACAATCGCAGGCTTTAGCATTTTCTTGCTGGTGGCTGCAATCGTAATCATTAGTGGTTATTCCACAGAGGTAGTTGCAAGAGAAGGTGCCTTGTCGTTAAAATCTCCTGCAGAAACAAAGGTTGGAGATACCTTTCAGGTAAATGTAGACCTAAAAAGTGACATTGCCATTGCAGCAGTGGAAGCTATTATCACATATGATGCCACAGTAGTGGAATTTGTGGGAAATGTAGACGGAAAAATGACCGGTTCTGAGGGTGTTTTAAATCTATCGGATTTATATAATGTGGAAACGAAAGAAAAGACATATGCATTGGAATTTCGTGCTATTGCAGTGGGAGATGCCAAGTTTGCATTTGGTGAGACTTATGTAACAGATTACGCTGAATTGCAACCGATTGAAATGCATAGCAATACAAATATAACGGTAGTGTCAGAAAATCATCAGCTTTCAGAAAATGCATATTTAAAAGAGCTGTTGGTGGCAAATGGCACAATGGATAAAGCGTTTTCGAAGGATATCTTTTCCTATTATGTAAATGTAGATGCCGATTGTGATACGTTGATATTTAGCAGTGTGCCGGAAGAAGAAAATGCAGTGGTGACAGTGGATAAGCCTTATGCATTGATGCACGGAGAAAACACCATTACCATTACGGTGACTGCGCCTGCTGGAAACAGCCAGGTTTATACGATAACAGTGAATAGAGAATAATTACTTTTCAAAAGCGAGGTTGATTTCGCGCATGCGGGTAAGCACATTGCCCAGTATATGCCAGTTATCAATCTCGCTTTCATTATTGTTGTCAATATATATAGTAGTGCCATATTGATTAATCGGTTCCAGCGCAATGATATTTCCGGCATAGTATTTGCGTATATATAATCGTTGAGTTGGTTTGTGTAAAATTGTGATGATATCCCCAGAGTGGGGTGGCGTACTGGAAAGTAAGAGAATGTCTCCGGCATGGTACACCGGTGCATAGGTATTATTGCTGATATATATACCACAGGAAATAGGAATGTCACAAAAAAGCTGGGTGTAATCTCGGACGTCCACATGGGTAAAATTAGAACTGCTGTAAATCATGCCGTCCTCTATGTTTCCGACAGGGATAAAAACAACAACCTCCCTTTTGAATGGAGACGCATCGCTGTATGTCTTTGTGAGATGATATTCTAAATTGAGAATAGATGATACAAATTGTTGGGAAGGTTTTGGCAGTGATTTATATCGTTCCAAAAACAGATTGTCCTTATTTTGAAACAAATCGCGACCAACTAATTCATCAATTGTGCATTCTAAGGCATCCGCCAATTTAATTAATGTACTGATTTTGGGGTCCCTTGCTCTTCCATACCGAAGGTTTTTGATAGTGTCTTCAGGGACATCTGAAAAATCAGATAAAGATTTGGTTGTAAAATTATGGCTTTGCATCACTTTGCACAGTGCATTTGCGTCAATCATAAGTGTTTTGCATGACACAAAATAAGTCGAAAAAACGAATTATTTGTTTTTCTCATGCACTTTTTTCACTCCCCAGCCTCTGATATATTAACAGTACAAACTCTACGCGAAAAATGGAGTTTAGTCAACTAAAAAAATAATTTTAGTCTATCGTTAGTGATTTGGAAATGAAAATAGTGTCAAATCAGTACTAATGATGCAAAGAAAGGGGACATCATGGACTTACGTGTTATGATTGGAAATCATCATTTTGTGTCGAAAAGGAGATTGGAGGATTTAGTGGAGCATGAACAGGGGTTGCAACTGATAGGAAGTGCGGAAAACGGAAATGATTTGTATTTAAAAATTATGAAATACAATCCGAACTTAGTCATCTTGAATGCAACAATGCCTGGTCTGGATAGCATACACCTGATAGAAATCATAAGGCGTGATTCTAAATACGATCAGATAAAGTTTTTATTAATAGGTACAGAGAAACAGAATAATATTATGGATTTACTGGAAACGAAAAAGAATGTGTGGTTTGTAAGTTACGAAAAGACTAACGAGGTGATTCTAAAAATGATTCGTGAGACGGCAAAAGACAGACAAACTGTTTCCAGTTTTTCTATGCCAAAAGATATGTATAAGCAAGCTGCACCGGAACAGTTACAACTGATTGTTACCAGAGTGATGCATGAAATGGGCATACCTGCTCATATTAAGGGGTATATGTTTTTGAGAAGTGCATTGATGATTGCTGTGGAGGATATGAGTATTTTAAATGCAGTGACCAAACAGTTGTATCCAGAAATTGCTAAACAATATAAATCTACGCCAAGTCGTGTGGAACGAGCAATACGCCATGCCATTGAAATTGCGTGGGAAAGAGGAAGTCAAAGCATTATGAAGGCATTGTTTTATGGCACTGATGCAGGGAAAAGAGATAAACCTACCAATTCAGAATTTATTGCATTACTGGCAGATAAAATCAGATTAGAGGGTAATTGTGAAAATTGGACGTATTAAGAGTTGTAGAAGGAAGGGAATATAATTATGAAAACAGTATTAGTAGTAAAGGGTGCAGCAAGTGAGATTGTAGGAGATTTGAACCATTATGTGAGAAATAGCAACATAGAGGTACGGGAAATAGAGGCAAAGGCAGATAAGATTATAGATACACTGGTACAGTCGGATGTGGAACTTTTAGTGTTAGATATGATTATGGACGAAGGGGATGGCCTTTCTTTGTTGGAGCGTATGCGTGATATGGAACTGCATACGGCAGTGGTGGTGTATTCAAAACTGTGTACACAGACGATGATTCAGGCAGCATTTGACTTGGATATTGAATACTATTTCGTGCATGGTGAGAGTACACAGTACATTGCAAAAATGCTGGTTCGTATATTAGCACAATGCCAATATAGAAAAGAGCAGGAACTTACAATTGAAGAAATCGTGGCAACTACCATAAGTCAAAAGGAAGCGCTGGAACGGGATGTTACAGATATCATCAGAAATGTAGGAATACCGGCAAATATTAAGGGGTATCAATATATCCGTGATGCGATTATTATGTCAGTGGAGGATATTGGTAATTTGCAGTACATTACAAAAATGCTCTATCCAACCATTGCACAGAAATATCATACTAATTCCAGTAGTGTAGAACGTGCAATCAGACATGCCATAGAAGTGGCTTGGAGTCGTGGCAATTATGAGTACATAGAGAAATATTTTGGTTATACAATTAGTGCAGGTAAAGGAAAACCAACAAATTCTGAATTTATTGCATTGTTCACAGACAAGCTGCGCATGGAGTATGGAATGGAAAAGGCGTGCTAATAATCAAAAGGGGTGTAATGCCCCTTTTTCTTTTTGTGTTTTTATGGTAATGTGTTAAAATAGAATGATACATATAAAAAGGAGAGTAAAACATGTTTGTGGAACAGAATATGCAGAACTTTTTAGATACATTATCATCTGATGCTCCTGTGCCAGGTGGTGGCGGAGCCAGTGCCTACGTGGCTGCCATGGGAATGTGTTTAGGTAGCATGGTTGCAAATTTAACAACCGGAAAAAAGAAATATGCAGAATATCAAGATGAGATAGATGAGATTTTAGGAAAGGCAGATGGGTTAACTAAGGAATTGGTAGCTTGCATGGATAAAGATGCAGAAGCATTTGAACCACTTTCTAAGGCATACGGTTTGCCACGAAGTACACCGGAAGAGATTGCAGAGCGAACTGCAATCATGGAAAAAGCGTTGGTAGTGGCCAGCGAGGCTCCTTTGCATTTAATGGGTGTGATTATGGATTCCATGGAACTGTTGGACCGATTGGCTGTGATTGGAAGCCGTATTGCCATTAGTGACGTAGGTGTTGGTATTCAAATGGCAAAGGCGGCGTTAAATGGAGCTTCCTTAAATGTGTTTATCAATACTAAGCTGATGAAGGATAGAGCGGTTGCAGAGGATATGAATGCACGGGCAAATGCCATGTTGGAAAAAGGAAATGTAGATGCAGACCGTATTTATCAAGTGGTATTAGATGCAGTAAAATAAGTGGCGGAGGTTGATTATGGAAGTATTAAAAGGCTTGCCTGTTGCCAAGGCAATCAATGCAAAGTTAATAGAAGAGGTAGCAACCTTAGAAGGTGCATTGCCACATTTGGCTATTATTCGTGTCGGTGAACGTCCGGATGATTTGTCCTATGAACGTGGTGCACTGAAGAAAATGGAGACAGTGGGATTTCGTGCAACATCCTACACGTTTCCAGAGGATATAGACAATGAGAATTTTCAAAAGGAATTCGATACGATCAATGAGAATCCGGACATTGATGGAATTCTATTATTGAGACCATTGCCAAAGCACTTAGACGAAAAGGCAATAGAACAGCGTATTGATCCGAGAAAGGATTTAGATGGTATTTCACCAATGAATCTGTATAAGGTGTTTGCTGGTGATGATACAGGCTATGCACCATGTACGGCAGAGGCTGTAATTGAGATGTTGGATTTTGCAGACATTGACGTAACGGGAAAACGAGTGACAGTTGTGGGTAGAAGTCTTGTCATTGGTAAACCTGTAGCCATGTTGTTAATGAAGAAAAATGCAACGGTTACCATTTGTCATACTAGAACGAAGGATATGCCGGGAACCTGTAAAAATGCAGAGATTGTAATTGCAGCTGCAGGAGTTGCCAAAATGTTGACAGCGGACTATGTTTCAGAGGGTGCAGTTGTGATTGATGTAGGTATCAATGTGGATGAAGCAGGAAATCTTTGCGGTGATGTGGATTTTGATGGTGTTTCAGAATTGGCTTCTATTGCAACGCCGGTACCAGGCGGTGTGGGCAGTGTAACCACGTCGGTTTTGGCGAAGCATTTATTAAAAGCGGCAAAGGCAAGATAATGTCGCATATATGTAATACAAAGGAGGATTTTATTATGAAGGCTTTAGGTGAATTTTTGTTTGGTATTGTGTTAGCGATTGTGGGAGGAATGATTTTCTTATCCAATGTTACTGTGTATGGCATGTATTCAGGATTTTTTAGTTTTTCTAGTAGTGGTATGTTCCACACTGGAACTAGTACAATTGCAATGATTGTTGTGTTGCTTTGTGTGTTCTTTTTCTTGATGATTGCAAATCCAAACTTTTTAACTAAGACTTTGACATTTGTTACCTTCTTATTGTTTGTGGTAGCAATGTTATTAAGTTTGAATTTTGGATTTAAGAGAATGTCTGCATTTACTTTGTTTGCAATTTTAGCTTTATTTATTTCCGGATTGGCTTTGATTTTCAGAGCGGTAATGGGATTAGAGAAGGCTGAGAAAAAAGCAAAGGAAGATGACGAGCGTTATAGTATTGACGATGAACTTGAGGATTTGATGAGAAAATAAGGGATAATTGAGATGAAGAAAATATTATTATTATGTGTTGTAGCAGGTATGGGAATTACTTTAGCTGCATGTGATACGAAAACAAACGTGGATGATACGACATCGGAGGTATCTTCTACAGAAACAGAAATGACAGATGCTCAGGAAGTGACCAATCAAGAAGAGACGTCAGAGGAGACTGTAGTAGCAGAAGAAGAAAAACCTTTGTATGTTAAGGTGGATAGTGAATATTATTATGATGATACCATTAATAGCTGGGAATACTTTGATGGACATTATGCTACGGCATCAGTGCTTGGAGAGGATTATCCCGAATTGAAGGCTAAAGTAGATGTAATATTTGCCAGTATCGAGGATAATTATGTGAAAGAAGCCATAAGATATATAGAGGATGCACAATCATGTAAGGCCGATATGGGTGATGATTTTCAACAGTTTTCTATTTATCAAGATGTACAGACAACTAGAACAGATGGAAAAGTGTTGTCTCTTAAAATGACTGAGACTTCTTTTGCTGGTGGCGCTCACGGGAATTCATATACCTATGGAATTACATTAGATGCTAAGACCGGAGAGGAAATTTCGTTGGAAGCATTAGGTGATATTAAAACTGATGTAAAAGCCCATATTGTGAATTACTTGAATAGTGATGAAGATATCAAAGAGGGGCTTTTTGATGATTATGAAGCAACAATAGATACTATGCTAGAAGGTTCTTTGTCATGGTACCTAACCGGACAGAGTTTTGATGTGGTATTGAATGCTTATGATGTGGCACCTTATGTTTATGGTAGTTTTAATATTTCTATCCCATATGCAGATTTGGTAGGATTTAACAAAGATTATTTGCCGTCGGATTCAGCCTTCTATTTAACTATACCAGAATATGGAAGTGTATCTGTTGATATTGGACTGGATGGTAAGATGAATCAGTTGTCATATAGCAAAGGTGAATTGTTGGATGATTATTATTATGAGCAAGATTATCTGGTTATGGATGGCGTGAGACAAGTGTTTGATTCGAGTTACTATTACGACTCTAAGGCTTATTTTCTGCAGACATCTGATGGCAAACAGTATGTATTAGTAACACATGTAAGTGATAATGATTATAAGACTACTACGCTATATGATATGACTTCAGGTGTGCCTATGGCATTGTCTACAAAAGGAATGGGAATTTATGGATTGGCCAACAATGCTGTCTGGGCAGGCATGAAGGTGGATGTGCTGGGTTCATTCTATTGCTATGATATATATCAGATTTCAAATGATGATTTTGTGAGACAGTCTGAGAGATATGAATTCGACAACGCTGCAGGCGTGCAATTTAGAAGAGGACCAGTTTTAAAGCAGGCTCTGAAAGTTGCATTAATTAGAGATGGTGTAACTGTTGAAGAAGAATTGCCTGCCGGTACACGAATTTATCCAATGAATACTGATGGAGAAACTGTTGTAGGATTTGAGTTGGAAGATGGAACCTACGGAGAGATTCCAATTAAAAGAGAAGATTATACCATTACTATTAATGGTATTAGCGAGTTTGATTTATTTGACGAGCTTCCTTATGCAGGCTAGTGATAGAAAAGGAGTTACATTATGTTATTAAGAGTATTAGGTGGATTTCTAATGGCACTGGCAGACAGTGTACCAGGTGTATCTGGTGGCACGATTGCCTTTTTGATAGGAATTTATGATGAATTTATCAATTCCTTGAATGATATTGTATCCAGAGACAAGGAAAAGAGAATGGCAGCAATCAAGTTTTTGATTAAGTTAGGTAGTGGCTGGATTGTTGGTATGGCATTGGCGGCTTTGGTTATCAGTGCAATTTTTGAGGCGCATATTTATGAAATCAGTTCTTTGTTTTTGGGATTTGTCTTATGCTCTATTCCATTGATTGTCAGGGAAGAGAAGGAAAACATGAAGGGTAAGTATGGCAAGCTGATATACCTCGTACTAGGTGTGATTCTGGTAGTTGCCATTACCTATTTTTCAAAGCATGCCTTGATTGATAATATTTCCTTAAAGTGGGGAGAACTTACAGTCGCAACAGGTATTTATTTGTTCTTTAGTGCCATGTGTGCAATTTCAGCAATGGTACTTCCTGGTATTTCAGGCTCTACCTTATTGTTAGTATTTGGTGCATATCAGGCTGTGATTACTGCAATTGGCGAATTTCTTAGATTGGATTTTTCATACTTTGTTGGCCTTTGCGTATTTGGCTTTGGCGTGTTAGCAGGTATTTTTAGCATTGTTAAGATTTTAAAAGTCGGATTAGAAAAACATCGTCCAGCCATGCTGTATTTTATTATCGGTATGATGATTGGTTCTTTGTATGCAATTATTATGGGACCTACCAGCTTAAAGGATAATCCACTTCCTGCTTTATCATGGGATACCTTTTATCCTATCTATTTTATAGTTGGTGGTGTTGTCATTTTTGGTTTGCAGTTCTTCAAAGAAATGATGTTAAAGAAAGAAAATGAGAACAAAGAATAGACACACGTATCTTTAATAAAATGTTAATAAAGGAATTTATTGACAGATGTGCTGATTTTATATTAAAATAGAGAGGTCCGTGTGACGGACCTAAGCCCAGATAGCTCAGTTGGTAGAGCAGAGGACTGAAAATCCTCGTGTCGCTGGTTCGATTCCGGCTCTGGGCATGGAACATAAGGGGAATTACTGCAACAGGTAGTTCCCCTTTTTTTAAAATCGGGGGATGTGCGTAGCATCTATGTAACAGTTGTTTTGGTTGAAAGGGGTTAAGGTATGAAGGTAGAGCATAATGCACCTGTGGAGATTATCCAGGGACACATTGAAAGTGGAACAACAAAGGGTAATTTGCCACTTGGAAAAATGATATTACTGGGTATTATGGCAGGCGTGTTTATTTCACTGGGAGCGGCAACCAGTAATACGGCAGTTCATGATATTGCCAATGTGGGAATTGCCAGAGTAGTGGCAGGTGTTATTTTCCCGGTTGGTTTGATTATGATTGTGCTTTGTGGTGGAGAGTTGTTTACCGGTAACAGTTTGATGGTAATGTCAGCGTTGGATAAGAAACTTTCCTGGAGAAAGTTAATTAAGAACTATTTTGTGGTTTATCTCAGTAATATGGCGGGTGCGCTGATTATCGATGTGCTGGTTTATTTCTCGGGAAATCTAAACTATACAGATGGAACACTTGGTGCTTATACCATAAAGGTGGCTTTGACAAAAATGTCGGTGGACCCGGTGGCGGGTATATGCTCCGGTATTCTCTGTAATATTTTGGTGTGTATGGCGATTATGGTAGCAGGTGCTTCCAGAGATATGATTGGTAAGCTGTTTGGTATTTTCTTCCCGATATTTGCGTTCGTTGTGGGTGGATTTGAGCACTGTGTTGCGAATATGTACTATATACCAACCGGTATTTTGGCAACCATGAATGAAAAATATGTGCAGAAGGCACAGGAATTATATGGTATTACTGCAGAACAGATTGCAGGGATGACACCGCTTGCGATGTTCAATAATCTGATACCAGTAACGATTGGGAATCTGATTGGTGGTGCACTTGCGGTAGGCGTTGTGTATTACGTAATACATACGAGAGAATGGAAAAGATAGGGTTATCAGTGTTTTGATGTGTTGTTTGCACTCCCAAAATGCGTAGCAGTACATAATGTCGCATAGTACGCGACATAAGTACTGACGCATTTTGAGGCACATCAAAATCACAGATAACCCTATTTTATATTTGCATGTTATGCCTTCTTGAATTTTGCTTTTGTGCTAATGCCTGCTTTCTTTAAGAGTTTTTTGTAACTCTTCCATTTGTTCTTGTAGGCTTTGACGGTTATAGATTTGTTTGTTTTGGTAAATGCTTTTTTGCCAACTGATTTTAGGGTCTTGGACTTAATAATGACAGTTTTCAATTTTTTGTCACCATAGAAGGCTGTCGCACCAATGGTCTTTACCTTCTTGCCTAATGTTACTTTTGAAAGCTTCGTACATCCGCGGAAAGCGTCTTTTCCGATAGAAGTAATATTGTTTCCGATGCTAACAGTTTTTAATTTTTTATAGTTCTTAAAGGCTTTTGCCTTAACGGTTGTAACCTTGAACTTGTAGGTTCTGTATTTGATAGTTGCAGGAATTGTCAGCTTCGTCAGCTTCTTTGTTGTGGCACCGATAACCTGTACATTTCCATATTTCTTTTTACTCTTTGTTGCTTTTGTGATTTTGTATTTGATTTTTCCAAGCTTAATGGTTGTTCCCTTTTTCAGTGGTTCCGAAGGAAGCAATTCTTGTACATAATCATTCTTGGAAGAGTCAATTTCTTCTGTGTTTGCACCTTCAAAAGAATCTGGTGCGATGTAGTCTACATTTGGTGGAATGACCAAAACATGAATGTTTTGGCAGTCTTCAAACGCACCTGATTCAATTCTTTCCAATGAATCCGGTAGAAGGATTTCATTCAAATTCTGACAGCCGGAAAATGTGTCTGCCTCCAAAGTCTTTAATCCTTCCGGAATATCTACCTTATGTAAGTTTTGACAATCCTTAAATGCACCTTCACCTATGAAAGTGATTCTGTCCGGAAATTCCACTTCGTTGATATTATCGCAGGAATAAAATGCATATTTACCAATCGTGGTTAGAGTATCCGGGAACTTCGAAAAATGGTAATTGGTGCATTCATAGAAGCAGTAATCCGGAATGTTTGTAATACTACAATTCTCGATGTTCGGTACACTGTTTACACAATGGGCAAAGCAGTATTCTCCGAGTAAAGTAACGCTGGCAGGTAATGTAATGCTCACGTTGGAATTGTGCGCAAATGCCCATGCACCAATTGTAGTTACCTGCGAAGGTTCCTCAAATAAAATCTGATTGAGATTGCCACCCTGACAGAATCCATAGTCGCCGATGGTGGTAACGGTGTTTGGAATTGTAAAGCCTTGTACGTCATTGGCCTTTTCCACAGCACAGGCAGAAATGGTAACAATGCCTGCCGGCAATGTATAAGTGCCTGAATAGTGATAAGCGGATGCCCAACGATACATAATGGTGCCATCTGCACTCAATAGAATCGGTCCTGTGGTGTAAGCAATAGCAGTGCCAAAGGAATCCTTTAATTCTGTGCCGGCTGTTCCGTTTGTCTTAACAGCAGCATTGCCGTCAATGACTGCAAATTCACGGATGGATGTGGTTCCTTGGAATACCACATTTCCCATAGAGATGAGTCCGGTAGGGATTAATACTTTTCCAGACAACATCTTAATGTAGTAGTATGTATAGGTTCCATCTGCGTTTGCAACCTGGATACGACGTGTTTTGTCAATTTTGTTCCAAGGTTCTGCAATTTCCTTTGCCTCCTCTGCTGCTACCTGTGTGGCAGGAATCGGAGTTCCGCTATAAGTGCTGATAGTAGACAGGCTTTCGCAATTGCTAAAGGTTGCATCTCCCAGCACTTCGATGGAGTCCGGTAAAATGATTTCCTTGACAGTCTTGTTGTCCTTAAAGGTTGCACTTAAGCCCTTCACTGGGATACCTTGAATGGTCATAGGAACAATGACTGTGGTATCGGTTCCAAGGTAACCGGTGATGTAGCCTGTTGCGGCATCAATGGTGAAATTGGCTTCTGGTGTAAAGTACTTATACACGTTGTCATCTGCTTTTGAAGAAATGCTGATGGCATTTACCAAAAGAAAAGCAAGTGACAGAAAAAGAATGCCGAATCTCTGTAACTTTTTGTGATTCATGAATATAACTCTCCTTTCATTTCATGTTATAACGTAACAGATGTATATATTATACTAAATGAATAAAACAAAAGCCAGCATAGATGTGCCTGTTTGTTTGGTTAGTTCACAAAATGAACATAAATTTTTCTAGCATATTTCACAATTATCCATTACAATGGAAGGATAGTAAACAATGGAGTAGGAGGGACTATTTTGATAGAGGTTAAGAATCTTGTCAAGAAATATGGCAATCACTTAGCGGTAGATCATTTGGATTTTACTGTGGAGGATGGTCAGATTTATGGCTTTTTAGGACCAAATGGTGCCGGTAAATCGACGACTATGAATATTATGACTGGTTACATAGCAGCCACAGAGGGGCAGGTATTGATTAATGGTCATGATATTATGGAAGAGCCGGAGGAGGCAAAAAAATGTATTGGGTATTTACCTGAGCTTCCGCCGTTATATCAGGATATGACAGTTTTAGAATACTTGAAGTTTGTAACAGAACTGAAGAAATATCCAAAGGCTGAACGGAAGGCACATATCGAAGAGATTATGGAGACTGTAAAGATTTCGGATATGGCTAACAGATTGATAAAGAATCTTTCCAAGGGTTATAAGCAGAGAGTGGGTCTTGCCCAGGCATTGGTTGGTTATCCGGAAGTGATTATTTTGGATGAACCGACAGTTGGTTTGGATCCAAAGCAGATAATTGAGATTCGTGATTTGATTAGAAGTCTTGGTAAGAAGCATACTGTGATTTTGAGTTCACACATTTTGTCTGAGGTGAGTGCGGTGTGTGACCACATTATGATTATTTCTCATGGTAAATTGGTAGCCAGCGATACACCAGAGAACTTGTCAAAGTTATCTGAGGGTTCAGTTGCAATTCAGCTTGAGCTTCGTGGCGACATGGAGACATTGAAGCGTGTTATCAATGGTCTTGAAAATGTGGATTACGTGGAAGCAAATGCATACAACAAAGATACTAAACTTGGAAAGTATGTTGTACATACAAAGAATAATGCAGATATTCGTGAAGACATTTTCTTTGCCATGGCAAAACAGAACTGTCCGATTTTAGAGATGACAATTACTTCTAAGTCTTTGGAGGATGTGTTCTTAGAGTTAACTGCTGACAAAAATCAAGTGGAAGAACTAGTAGAAGACACAGAGCAGACAGAGGAGATAGAAGAGACAGAACCAGTGGCAGAGACTGAGGAAGAAGTGGTAAAGGAGGATGAGTCATGTTAGCGATATTAAAACGTGAAGTAAAAGGCTATTTTACGAGTATGATGGGATATGTATTCGGTGCTTTTTTACTGTTTATAACAGGCATCTATTTTACCGCATTTAATTTAAGTTCTGCATACCCATATTTTGGATATGCGTTATCCAGTATCACTTTTGTATTCTTGATTATCGTTCCATTACTGACCATGCGTTGTTTGTCAGAGGAAAGAAAGAATAAAACAGATCAGCTGATACTAACATCTCCAGTATCTGTTGGTAAGATGGTTTGGGGAAAATATCTGGCAATGGTGTTTGTATTTGCAGTGCCAATTCTGATTATGTGTGCATACCCATTGGTGCTTCACAGTATGGGTAACACTTCGTTGCTGATGGCATACACATCCATACTTGCATTCTTTTTAGTCGGTTGTGTGTTTATTGCAATTGGCATGTTTATTTCTTCCTTGACAGAAAGTCCGGTTTTGGCTGCAGTGCTTACATTTGTTGTATTGTTCGCTGACTATATGGTGAGCGGTTTAGCAAGCTTCTTTTCGTCAGCTGCATTAGGTTCATTTTTGGGTATTGTTTTTATGATTCTGGCAGTGGGCTTAGTGTTATATATGATGACAAAAAATGTCACAGTGGCAATCTCCGTTACTGTTGTTTTAGAGTTGATTGCAGGTGCTATTTATAAATTAAAGCCAGAGGTCTATGCCGGTTCTATCCAGAAGGTGTTTAATGCGTTGGATATCACTGTGCGTATGGATGATTTTATCAACGGTGTATTTAATACATCGAATTTGATATATCTTGTTTCTGTTGCATTATTATTTGTGTTCTTAACTGTGCAGTCCGTGCAGAAAAGACGTTGGAGTTAGGAGGGTATTTATGAAAGATAATGTGGCAAAAGAGACTAAGAAAAGATTTTTGAAAAAAGGTTCCTATAGCTTCGCACTGTGCGTTATCGTGTTTGCAATTGTGGTGGCTGTGAATGTATTTGCCAGTCAGTTACCGGCTTCTGTGAATCAAGTGGATATCAGTCAGCAGAAGTTGTATAGTTTGACAGACCAGACAAAAGCAGTGCTAGATAATTTACAGGAGGATGTGACATTTTATTTCATTGCATCTTCTGCAACTGCTGATGATATTTTACAAAAAACACTGAATCAGTATGAGGCATATTGTTCTCATATCAAAGTGGAGATGAAGGATCCGGATGTGAATCCTTTGTTTACAAAGGAATATACAGAGGAAACTGTAGAAGAAAATAGTGTTATCGTTGTCTGTGGTGAGAATTCCAAGGTAGTAGCGTATGCGGATATGTATGAGCAGACAGTGGATTATACAACATATCAGCCTGTTCCGACTGCATTTGATGGAGAAGGCCAGTTGACCAGTGCCATTACCATGCTAACAAATGATAACTTGCCTGTTATGTATACATTGACAGGACATGAAGAGTTACCATTGTCAGCAAGTCTGAAAAAGATGGTTGAGAAGAGTAACATTAGTGTGAAGGATTTATCTTTGCTTACCAGTGAGAGTGTTCCTGAGGATTGTGAAGTGTTGATGATTCTCTCTCCGGCTTCTGATTTGTCGGCAGATGATGTAGAGAAGATTACAGCCTACATGGAAAAGGGTGGCAATGTAATTGTGGCATTGTATTATAATGATACGGCAATGCCAAATATGGATAAGCTGCTCAGTGAATATGGCGTTGGTGTAGACAAGAGTGTAGTGTTGGAGGAAGATACCAATTTATACGCATATCAGAATCCGATGTACCTTGTACCAACTATCAAAGCCACAGATTACACATCAGACGTGAGTGATGGCAATACATTTGTATTAACACCAATTATGCAACCGATTATGCAGCTAGCGTCATCCGACCAGAGTGGTCTTGAGATTATTCCTCTGTTGGTAACCAGTGGCACCTCTTATGCAAAGAAAGACGTGGCTAATATGCAGACCTATGTCAAAGAGTCTGCGGATGAGTTGGGTCCATTTAGTGTTATGACTGTGATTGAAAAATCGATGGATGCTACTGTTTCAACTATGGCGGTAATTGGTTCAGAATCTGTGTTTGATGAGCAGGTGAATTCTATGGTTAGTGGTGGTAACTATAGATTGATAATGAATGTGATTAGCCAAATGTGTGATTTCGAGCAGACAATTTCCATTGCAGCAAAGAGTTTGTCATATGAGAATTTGAATATTACAACACAAACAGCCATTTTATGGAGAAATATTACTATGTTTGTGATTCCGATATTGTTCTTAGCGATTGGTGGCGTGATTTGGTTTAAGAGGAGAAGACGATGAAAAAGAAAGAATGGTTGCCAATTGTAATTGGATTAGTTGTACTGGTTATTTTGGCAGTTGGATGTCTTCTTTTAAAACAATATAATTCAAATCAGGTAACAGAAGAGGAAGAAGAGGATGTATTATTTTCATTTTCAGATGCGGATGTTACAGATTTGGAATTTGTTGACAAGGCAGGTGCTGTTTTGCATTTGCAAAATCAGAATGGTGAATGGCTGTATGCTGAGGATACAGAGCATTGCAAGGTAGCGGCAGATGCAGTTCAGAATTTACTGACAGCCATTAACGATTTGGTGGTGCTTGAACAGTTTGAGAATGTATCAAATCTTGCAGATTATGGTTTGGAGCATCCGGTCAATACGGTTACTCTTACAGTGGCCGATGAAGCCTATGTTCTTCATATCGGCAATTATAATGATACGACGGCAAATCAATATGTGCTCTTTCAAAATGACAAAGACACTGTGTATGCAGTGGATACCAGTTTGATTGGTGTTTTTAATGTGGATATTTTCAATTTGGCTGTAGGCGAGAATTTCCCTACTTTAACTGAGGATTCCATTAAAAAGGCAGTCTTAAAAAAGGGCGAGGAAGAGATTCTCCTTCCTTCTACTGCATATAGCGATTTGATGGCATTTTCATATAACAACTACGTGGAGTATTACTGCTCAGATTTTTCAAAATATGGATTGGACAATCCGCAAATGTCATTACAGTTAACCTATCTGGTGGCGATAGATGACGAGAACAATGTGGATGCTGATGGTATTACAGGCACAATCTCCACAGAGCAGAACATGACATTGTCTATTGGTAATCAATATACAGATAAAGAAACGGGTGTAGTTTGTTATTATGTGCGGACAGATGCAACCAATGAGGTGCATAGTATTGCCGCTGAAAAAATTGACAAGTTAATCTCTGATGAAGAATAGAAAAATGCCTTCTAAGTCATACTAATAAAAATGTGTAAGTATGCTTAGGAGGCATTTTATGTTGTACGTAGAAGTAGTGATTCGAGCTTTGGCTTCGTTGCTGGTGTTGTTTGTCATATCAAAATGGATTGGTTGTCGGCAAATGTCGGAGATGAGTATGTTTGATTACATCAATGGCATTACCATTGGTTCCATAGCGGCAGAAGCCGCCATTTCTGTGGATGATGACATATGGATTACAGTGTTAGCGATGCTCATATATGGTGGTGCCACAGTCTTCCTCTCCTGGGTGTCAGACAAATCCTTAACGGCACGTCGTTTCATTGTTGGGTGCCCTTATATTTTATATCAAAATGGAGCATTCCATTACGACAATTTAAAGAAAAGCAAAATCGATTTAAGCGAGCTGTTAACTGCGGCAAGAGAAGCAGGATATTTTGATTTTGCCGACTTAGAAGCGGTGGTATATGAACACAATGGAAAGTTCAGCTTTTTGCCGAAAGGAGAAGCAAAGCCTCTTACACCAAAAGATGTTGGATATTCCGTGGAAAAGAATTATGTCTTTGCAAGTGTGATAATGGAAGGACAGATTATGCCTGAGAATCTAAAACATGTGGGCAGAGATGAAAACTGGTTAAATAAGCAGTTGGCACAGCATAACATCAAAAATATCAAAGATGTGTTTTTAGGTATCTGTGATCCAAACGGAACCTGCTACTTTTTCCCTAAAAAAATATCAGGGGTACACGACGATATCTTGCTCTAAGCTACTATGCATGTTGTGGTGAATAGAGATATATTCTACACTCACATCATGGTATTTCCATGTTAAGAATGTCTAAGCGCTCCTTGTGGATGATTTTTCATGTTATACACAAAACTCACGAAACAGGAGGAGAAACTTTGATTGAGGCGAGCCTCAAAATGCGTCAGTCCTTATGGCGCTAATACATCTTCAAAGATGTGTTAGCACCATTAGTACTGCTACGCATTTTGGCGAGCGAGAGCATCTCGCCGAAACAAAGTTATCTCCTCCTGTTTCGCTCAGACATTGTGCATAACATGGAATCAATCTCACAAGAAGCACTAATACATTCTGGAACAAGGAAATAAGATGAAGTTGCGTGTAGAATATATCTCTATTTCATACAACATACATAGTATCTTAGATTGATATTTAGGGAAAAATCATGTAAAATATTCAGTATAAAATGTTTTGAATGTGAGGTGTTTTCATGATTAATGATGTGCAATATTCCCAATATGTAATTGACCATGATTTGAATAACCGTATTGTTGTCATTGATGAAGGCTTCACAAGGATTACCGGATATACCCAGGCCGATGTTTTGAAGCAAGGACTGGAGTTAAAGAAACTATTTCCAGAGAAAAAATATGGCGAGTTTTTAAGCATGATTGCTGAGGAAATCAAGGAAAAACAGAAGGCTTATGTCAGCCACCCGATTATATGCAAGGATGGTACAGAAACCACAGTGATTTCCTTCGTGGAGAATTATAAGAGCCGTTCTAGAAGACATTTGTGCTCCAAGGTTTTGATGACGGATGTGGCAGTGGAAACATCACTAAAGCATGAAGTGAAGATTGTACGTGAAAAGTATGAAGAAGTACAGATGAAGTTGACGGAGCGTACCAATCAGTTAGAACAAATGACGGAAGAACTGCAGGAAAAATCTGAATTTTTGGAAGGCATTTTGAACAATCTCGTAGGTGGCGTAGGTATGTTTGAAGTGCATGGTAAAGAACTGGTTCCAACTTATTTGAGCGAGAGTTTTTATGACATGCTGGAGTTGGATGCAAAACAGTTTAGAAGCTACATGACAAATTTTACGAAACTGTTCCATGCGGACGATTTTGCAAGATTGCAATCAGATATTCAGGCGTGTATTTCTGAACATGTACATACTGTGGGCGAGTATCGTTTTTACAAGGTGCGTGGAGGCTATATTTGGTTGCAGATGAGACTCGGTTATATGGGTGACCACAATGGTGTGCCAACGTTGACAGCGGTGTTTATGGATATTACCGAGCGAAAGAATACAGAGTACGAATTGCATTTGCAGACGGAGAGATTTAATTTGATTGCTGCCAGCAATGATGAGCAGATGTTTGAGTATTACCCTGATAGGGATTTCATGAAGATTACCGCTATGCAAAATGGAGAGCAAAGCGTTATTGAGTTACACGACTTTTTGGAAAATCTAAATCGTTCCCATTATGTCCACAAAGATGATGTAGAGATGTTTAAGTTGGATTGGAATCAAGCCGTGACAGCACCGACAAAGGCATCATTAGATTTTAGAACAAAACTATTTACCTCGGAATATGTTTGGTATCGTGCTACATACGTTAGTTTACCAAATGAACCGGGAGATGCAGTGAGCCGTGTGGTAGGACGTTTGGTAAATATTCAGAGTGATGTCATTAAAGAGCAGAGTTTAAAACAGACAGCTGCCTTGGATGCATTAACAAAGTTGTTTAACAAAGGATTTACACAGGCAAAGATTAATAAGCATTTACATCAGAGTCATGATATGAATGCACTATTGATTATTGATATTGATAACTTTAAAGCCATAAATGATACCTTTGGACATAGTTATGGTGATGCTGTCCTTAAGGATGTGTCCCGTGTGCTGCGTTCTTCCTTCCGTGTAAATGTGGATATACTTGGAAGAATTGGTGGAGATGAGTTTGTAGTGTTATTGACCAATCCGCCGAGCAGTAATTTGGTCATCTACAAAGCAAACCAGTTAAATCGTGAGATAAAACGAACTTATGAGGATGGAGATGCGAAGGTTACCATTAGTGCAAGTATTGGTATCGCATTTTCACCGGAACATGGAAATACATTCCAAGAACTATATAAACATGCGGATAAGGCACTTTATAATACAAAGGCTTTGGGTAAGAATGGATATTCCATTTATGATCCGAATGTGAAGCATGAATATCATAGTGACAGAAAATAATAAAAACTCCTGCTGAAAACGAATTCGTAATCAGCAGGAGTTTTTGATTAGATTTCCATATCGTCTGAGAGATTGGTATCATCAAAGTTCTCATCGAAACTTCCGTCTTCGCCGGAGTCATGAATGATTTCTCCAACGTGCATCTTGCGAGCTGCCTTAGTCGCTTCGATTTGTTTGTGAAGCAATTCTTTCACCTCGCGTGGATGCTTAATGTTCTTAAGCTCCAATTCTGGTAACGACTTATCTGTAGATTTTACAATGACGCTACCAACACCAAAGATACGCTGACTTAGTTTTAATGAAAGACTAATATCGCGTACACGATAAAGTAAAATTTCATCTGCCTGAATATTGAAGAAACCTGTCTCTAAGAAAAGACGGTCGTCACTCAAGCGATATTTTGTGAAAGAAATAGGCATACCGAAGTAGCGCTTTCTATCCTTCCAAAGAAATTCGATTTGTAATGAATCCGTAGTCATGGTAATGTCCCCCTTATTATTATTTTAAATAGTACACTTGTAAGAAAGTGTCTTATTCTGTTTCTTCTTCATCTTCTCCGTTATAGGAGTTAACATATTTGACAGTGCGTCCCTGTCGCTTTACTGTACCTGCGGCAGAAGTTTCTTCACTATCAGCATCTTCTGTATCTGGAACTTCTTCTACAACGTCATCCGCAACATCTTCTGTAGTATCTTCTTCTGTCATGGTGTCATCTTCTTCAATGTCATCAGGTTCCACAGAAGATTGCTCTTCCTCAGGCATATGTTTCTTAAACATAAACAAGAATACAAACGCGTATCCAAATGCCAGTAAACCAAAACCGCATACAATCATGAATACGGTCATGTAGAAATAAAAGTAACATAAGAATAACACCGCAACGGCAACAATCATCATAACAATTGTCCAAGGGAAATGGTTGATAGCCAGTGCCAATGCATTCCAAATATACTTGCCTGTTGTGTTCTTAAACTTCGCCATGATTGGGAATACCCACATCAAAATCATAAGGTATACAAACAACATGAATACACTGAGAATAATTAAAACTGGCACATATGGGAGTTGTTCAGCTTTCCAATAATTCACCCAGAAATAAACATCTACTGAAAGAACGAATCCCACCAAAAGCATGATGAGCCATACGACGGTGCTTTGTTTGAAGTTTTCTTTGAATGCCTTCCAATATCTCTTAGCAATATAACCATCATCGTTCTGTACAGCGTTCATAGCTGTGTAATTCAATGCAGTCCATGCGGCACCAATGGTAACGACTGGTATACAAGTAATTAGAAATACAAGGTTCAAAATTACGATGTCGCTGATGCGGGATATCATTTGTATAAATACGCTGTCTTCGCTAAAAAATCCGTCCATAACTAAACTCCTCAATAAGTAAAAATCTCTACTACATAATAGAGCAAAATCATAAGGAATTCAAGTGATGTAGTGTGATTTTATGAAATGTTCACATTTCATATTCACTATTGACAAATTGTTGGTTTGAACCTAATCTAAATGGTGGAAAGTTATACGCAAGAAAGGAAAACGAGAGTGATAGATATGAAGACACCATTTATAACAAAAGAACAGTTAGACGGTATTGTTGCACAGTATCCAACACCGTTTCATTTATACGATGAAAAGGGCATTCGTGAAAATGCAAGAAAATTGCATCAGGCATTTGCTTGGAACAAGGGATTTAAAGAGTATTTTGCGGTAAAGGCGACTCCAAATCCTACGATTTTGAAGATTTTAAGAGAAGAGGGCTGTGGTACAGACTGTTCTTCTTATACAGAACTTTTGATGTCAGAAAAATGTGGTTTCAAGGGAGATGAGATTATGTTCTCTTCCAATGAAACTCCTGCTGAAGAATATATTTATGCAAATGAATTAGGGGCAACCATCAATTTAGATGACATTACCCACATTGATTTCTTGAATGGTTTGGTAGGTATACCAAAGCGCATTTCCTGCCGCTTTAATCCGGGCGGTGTATTTTCACTTGGTACAGATATTATGGACAACCCAGGGGATGCAAAGTATGGTATGACAAAGGACCAGTTGATTGAAGCGTATACAAGATTAAAGGCACTTGGTGCTGAAGAATTTGGTATGCATGCATTTTTAGCCAGCAATACTGTAACAAACGAGTATTATCCTACACTTGCTAAGATTTTGTTTGAGGTGGCAGTGGAGATTAAGGAAAAGACAGGTGTTTCCCTGAACTTTATTAACTTGTCAGGAGGTATCGGTATTCCTTATACACCGGATAAGGAGCCAAATGACATTCTTGCCATTGGTGAAGGTGTACACAAGGTGTTCGAAGAAGTGCTTGTGCCGGCAGGTCTTGGTGATATTAGCATTTATACCGAGCTTGGTCGTTTTATGTTGGCACCATATGGACATTTGGTAACAAAAGCAGTACACGAGAAGCACACACACAAAGAATACATCGGTGTGGATGCCTGTGCTGTGAATTTGATGCGTCCGGCTATGTATGGTGCTTATCACCACATCACAGTTATGGGTAAAGAAAATGAGCCTTGTGATCACAAGTATGATGTGGTTGGTTCTCTTTGTGAGAATAATGATAAATTTGCCATCGACAGAATGCTTCCTCAGATTGAAAAGGGAGATATTCTTGTGATTCACGATACCGGTGCACACGGTTTTGCTATGGGCTATAATTACAATGGCAAGTTAAAATCTGCGGAGATTTTATTGAAGGAAGATGGTTCTACAAAGATGATTCGTAGAGCTGAAACTGCAGAGGATTATTTTGCTACATTAGAAGGTTTTTGGGAGTAAGAAATGGAACGAATTTTACTAATGATATTTAAGAACTTTTTCCATTGGCCAAGGTTGCTTGTGAACTTGTTGTATTACGGTGGAGCAAAGTGTAAGGCTACCCCTGAGAAAAAGTATGAAGCGGCCAGGTTTATTGCCAGATGTGCAAATCGTTCCGGCAATTTGCATATTCGGGTTACCGGTACTGAAAAGTTACCGGAGGAGAATGGTTATATTATGTTTCCAAATCATCAGGGGCTTTACGATATGGTTGCCATGGTGGACGCTCATGAAAGACCTTTAAGACCAGTCATGAAGATGGAGGCAAACAAAAACTTTTTTGTGCGTCATTTGAAGGATTTGTTATGTGGTCTGGTTATGGATAGAGATGATGTGCGACAGTCCCTCCAGGTGATTAATCAGATGGCAGCAGAGGTAAAGGAAGGGGCGAATTATGTTATTTTCCCAGAGGGTACCCGTTCTAAAAATGGAAATAAAGTCGGCGAGTTCAAGGGTGGCAGTTTTAAGAGTGCTACCAAGTCAAAATGTCCGATTGTTCCGGTTGCCATGATTGACTGTTTTAAGGCATTTGATACCCATTCTACTGAGCCTATTGATGTGCAGGTGCATTTTTTAGAGCCAATTTATTATGAAGAATATAAAAGTATGAAGACAAATGAGATTGCAGATATGGTAAAGCAGCGAATCGAAAAGGTGATTAGTGACAATGAAGGAAATGCTGACTAGCGCAATTGAAAAATTATTAAGCCACAACCCTCTTTCCAAAGAGGAGTATGTGGCTTTCTTAGAAAACAACTCTAAGGAGTTGAGAACCGAACTTGCCCGCTATGCCATAAAGGCAAAGCAGGAAGTGTATGGAAATGATATCTACATCCGCGGTCTGATAGAATTTACAAATTATTGCAAGAATAACTGTTATTATTGTGGGCTCAGAAGAGACAATCATTGTGTGGAGAGATACCGTCTGCAGGATGATGAAATTCTTGCCTGTTGTGAGAACGGTTATGAACTGGGCTTTCGCACCTTTGTGCTGCAAGGTGGTGAGGATGGACAGTTTGCGGATGAAAAAATGGTACCTTTAGTGGCACGGATTCGAAATCATTTTCCAGACTGTGCCATTACGTTGTCGCTGGGAGAACGTTCTAAGGAGAGTTATCAAAGACTGTTTGATGCGGGGGCAAATCGATATTTGCTACGACATGAAACAGCTGTCAAATCCCATTACGAAAAATTGCATCCATCAGATATGTCATGGGACCATCGAATGGAATGCTTGTCATGGCTTAAGGAAATAGGGTATCAGGTTGGCTGTGGATTTATGGTGGGTTCGCCCTATCAGACAAATGACATGCTGGCGGAGGATTTGATGTTGATTCAGCAGTTCCAGCCGGACATGGTGGGAATTGGACCATTTTTAAGACATGGGGATACCCCATTTGCCGAGTTTTCCGATGGCTCATTGGAAACCACATTACTTTGCATCAGTTTGTTGAGATTGATGCAGCCAAATCTTTTGTTGCCGGCAACCACGGCACTTGCCACCATCGCACCAGATGGCAGAGAGCAGGGAATTTTGGCAGGGGCAAATGTGGTGATGCCGAATTTGTCACCGGTAAAAAATAGAAAACAATATAGTTTATATGACAATAAGATATTTACGAACGAAGAGGCTGCTGAGGGCTTATTGAAATTACGGCAACGCATGCAGGCAATCGGTTGTGAGATTGTGATTCATCGTGGAGATAGTAAGATTAAGAAAGAGGGACAGATATGTACAATCCAAAATCATTAAAAGCAGAAGAATTTATCAGTCACGAGGAGATTATGGACACATTAGCTTATAGTGATGCCCATAAGGAGGATAAGGCGTTAATTCGAAGTATTCTTGATAAAGCCAGCGAAATGAAGGGCATTTCCTACAGAGAAGCCTCTGTATTATTAGAATGCCAGGATGAGGAATTAAATGCAGAAATTTATGCTCTGGCAGAAAAAATCAAGCAGGAATTTTATGGCAATCGTATCGTTATGTTTGCGCCACTTTATCTTTCAAACTATTGCGTAAATGGTTGTTTATACTGTCCATATCATTTGAAAAACAAGCATATTGCCAGAAAGAAATTAACCATGGAGGAAGTAAAGCGAGAAGTTATCGCTTTACAGGATATGGGACACAAGCGTCTTGCCATTGAGGCGGGCGAAGACCCTGTGAATAATCCAATTGAGTATATATTGGATTGTATTGAGGCGATTTATAGCGTGCATCACAAAAATGGTGACATCCGCCGTGTCAATGTCAATATTGCAGCCACTACTGTAGAAAATTATAGAAAGTTAAAAGACGCCGGCATCGGCACATATATCCTGTTCCAGGAGACCTATCACAAGGAAAGTTATGAGACCTTGCATCCAACAGGTCCGAAGCATGATTACGCCTACCACACAGAGGCTATGGACCGTGCCATGGAAGGTGGCATTGATGATGTTGGTTTAGGTGTGCTGTTCGGATTAGAGCGTTATCGCTATGAGTTGGTTGGACTCTTAATGCATGCAGAGCATTTGGAGGCTGTTCACGGCGTAGGTCCACATACCATCAGTGTGCCACGTATCAGACGTGCAGATGATATTGATCCGGATGTATTTGACAACAGTATTGATGACGACACATTTGCAAAGATTGTTGCAATTATCAGAATTGCAGTGCCATATACAGGTATGATTATTTCTACCAGAGAGAGTCAAAAGACAAGAGAGAGGGTATTGCATCTTGGCGTTTCTCAGATTAGTGGTGGTTCCAGAACCTCAGTAGGTGGTTATGTAGAGCCGGAAGCCGAAGATGACAAGAGCGAGCAGTTTGATGTTATTGATAACCGTACCCTTGATGAAGTAGTTTCCTGGTTGATGGAAATGGGATATATTCCAAGCTTCTGTACCGCATGCTATAGAGAAGGCAGAACCGGCGATAGATTTATGTCATTGTTGAAGAGTCGTCAGATAGTAAACTGCTGCCATCCAAATGCGTTGATGACCTTGCAGGAGTATTTAATGGATTATGCTGGAGACCGTTCCCGTGAGTTAGGTGAAGTATTAATCACCAAGGAATTAGAGCGGATAACCAATCCAAAAGTAAAGGAACTTACAAAGGAATACTTAACTAAGATTAAGAATGGTCAGAGGGATTTTAGATTTTGATATAGAGATATCTTCAAGGAAGTTGGATGCGTCTGACTTCCTTATTTATTTTCTTTCTAATGTAGTTTATATTTGTAACTTGGTTGGCAAGGGTGGCTTATATTGTGGATGTGGTTAGGAAGAGAAAAAAATAAACTGTGCTTTTGAGCATATATATAATAAAATGAAAGGGCAAGATATTATGGTTTTGACGGAAAAATGGCAATTGGGGAACCACAGTTATCGCCTGTTACAAAATTAATTATGGATATATTGTTAAATGTTGAGCCAGTTTTCGCTAATACTATGTAGTGGAATGATTGCTTCTATGAGGGAATATCAGAATATTATAAAAGGAGCAACGCAGTTAATTCAAATGTTAAAACAGATAGCATGACAAGGAGATCGATGATGGCAAGATACAATGAAGTCTTAACAGCATATGAGCGATATCAATTAGGGAAAAAATATCGTATGTCGGATATTTTACGAGGACAGTTTTTTTCAGATAATCCCTATTGGAGAGAATACAAGGGTAGGGGTGTGGTGCGTCATTCTACACTAGATAATGGTGTGGAATATGTAAACTGCTACAATTTTGAAAAGTATAATTCGCTTTTTACAACAAGGATATATTGTAATTTAATTAGTATCGATGATATTCCAGCTGGTTTAATGGTTGAGACAGTAGAAAGTGGTCATAATATTAACGTTTTTTTACCATGCCATGATTATGAAGATTGTAATATCAACAGGATATGTGTGAGAATCAATCAAGGCATGGAAAATAAATATTCAATGCGTCACCCTATGGAAGAGAACGAACAGAGAGCGTGGAATAAAGAGAATAGCGACATTTTGTTTCAGAAGCATTTGGAGTTTGACAGTGATTTTATAACTCAATTATGGCAAAAATTAAATGTACCTATGACAAAAGAACAGATGGATATGTATCGGGATACCATAGATTCAAACTGGGATAAATATACACAGGTACAGAAGGATAAGATTGCGAAAGAGATTATTTTCTATATATTGCCACAGATTACTTCAAACATACATATGGAGGAAATGACTGTAGTAGAAGGATTCTGTAAGTTTATTGCAGAGAAATATGATATTGGAATCACTGCTGAAGTGGATTCAAGAAAACGGTTATCGTTGCTTAAGGAACATTTTTTGATTAATACCATTGAAAAAGCAAAGGAATATTATATTGCCAATGAATGTTCTGTAGAGCGGTATAAAGACTTTTGTTTAAAGGTTGATTATGATGAAATTATGGATTCCTTTGAGCAATGGGATATTTCACGGTATAAAGAAGCATGGACAAAAGAGGCTTTGGAACGTTGCTTTGATGTACAGGACATTTTCAAGGATTGGAATGTTGAACGAATACTCAGACTAATAGAAACAACAAAAAGTGACGTAAGTGTATTTCATAAATTGAAAGATTATATACAGAAGCACATTGATGATATTTATGTAAGAGATGTGCTTATTAGTCATGTGCAGGATTTGATGGATAACAATAATCTAACCCAAGAAAGTCTAGCGGTGTTACAGGAGTGTTGTGATAAGTTGCAGGGGTTTGACGCTAGAGAATTGACCATGTGTGAGGAAGAATTTTTAAGAAAAGTTCGGAATGGGACAAGTATTCATGAACCTAAATTTTATTTTATAAGCAGCAAAGAAAAGGTAATAATTATCCAGGGTTCAACTCGTCTGCGACCAATACGACATCCAGAGGACCCAAGATTTGAATGGAGTCCAAAAGAAGAAAATCCAAGAGAGTATACATTATGGAGTACTGACGGGTTTATAGGAAAAATGGAGGTAGCAGAGCATTGCATCATTTGGAATATGATAGGTGATAACAAGTTGCAAATGGTGCAGTTTTTTACAAACTTTGTTAGAAATTTGGAGATTATTCCTCCTGAAAGAGAAATTAGATACGCTACACATATAGAAGCGGAGTATTGGCATGAAGAAGCGATAAAATCCTGTGTTGGTAATGGTCATTTTTTTGAAATTCATAGTAAATGGTGGATAGCAACCAACAGCGACTTAATTCCATATATGATGTACGGTATCATAAATGAGATTAAGGAAAACACGGATTTTGAAAATCCAGGATGGCGACATAGGTTAATGGCAGTATGTTTAGTGTTTTATGTGTTACCTAATATACAAAAGAATCCTAATATATGTACAGATGAACAACTTCAAATTATTGGTAAATTTTTGCAAAAGGTTACGAACTCTCTTTTTCAGATTCATATAACATCTGGATTTGAGACACCAGAAACAATGATTGCAATATATCGTGATTATTATCTGGTAAACACAAAAGAAAAAGCAAAAACGATGTATACATTAGGATTTAGACAGGACAATGATAATTTTCGTGCTCAGCCGTTTATATACGAAGAAATTTTAAAATCATTTAAAGAATTTGATATTTCACATTATGAACACGAATGGGCACAAGAAATATTTGATTATGAAATTAAAGAGATTAGACAATATAATAGGATTTCAAAAACATTGTTGGATTTAATGGAAGATAAAGTTAATACAGTTGAAAATATTCAATTGGTTTTAAATGAATATAATAGATGTACTAATAAGGAATATATTATGTATCGTTTAGAAAATATGTTATCGAATGTAAACAATAAGGAAATATATTATTTATTGAAGAATTTTATTAGTTCTTTGCAATAAAAGATTAATGAAAAGGAGTAGTCGATAATATGGCATTTGTAAGCGAATGGATTAGAACTGAAGATGATAAAAAACATGTTGAATCAAAGGGATTTAAAGATATTTTTGGCAGACCATTATCACGACCCTTGTCGTGGGCAATAGATCGGGAGAAGGATATCATTTTAGTGTCAAGAGGTGGGGGTGGTCCTGAAATAACAGAAGGTTATTCATTGTATATTGAAGGTGATATTGTTGATATAGAAGGGTATGAATTGAAAGAAGGCAATAGAACTGAAAATAATATAAAAATACGTTGGATTATAAATAACATTGAAGCAAATAAAACTTTATTTCAAATAAAATACAATAAAGAAACGATTATTCAATTTATAAAAGAAGCATTTGAATCATATGGAAGAATGGGCCTTAAAACAGAGCAGATTTTGGATGTAGTAGTGGAAATAAATTGTGATATCAGAATTAGATAGCAGCAGAAGATGTATGGAAAATTGCAAGTAGCGTTACAAATCTAGCCAAAGAAAATACCACATATATTAGTGATTTGGCAGCGGGAAAACTAGTAAGTGTATATAAAAAAGATTTATCAAAAGTATTCGAGAGTATTGTTGGGGACAATAGCAAATATATTGATTATATTATCAGTGGACGCATATAACCGGTTATATGAATTAGGAGATATCACGGAAACCGATTTACAATCCTGCATAGCAGAGAAAAAGTTAGCTGAAGCAGATTTGCAGGTTGCATTAAACGAGAGTGATTATTATAATCAATATTTGATAAAGGATGAATCTGGCATTCTATTATTTAGATACGTTAGATGAGTAATTCTACGCAGAAAGGGGCACATGAATATGAATCAAACACCTAATGCTGAACGCATTCACATCGGAATATTTGGCAAACGCAATGCGGGTAAATCCAGCTTGATTAACGCATTGGCGGGACAGGATGTTTCTGTGGTTTCGGACACGGCAGGTACTACCACGGACCCTGTAAAGCGTTCTATGGAATTGTTGCCTTTAGGTCCGGTTGTGCTGATTGATACGCCGGGACTGGATGATGAGGGTGCATTGGGGGAACTTCGTGTGGAGCGCACGAAACGAGTGTTGCATTCTGTTGATATTGCTCTTGTGGTGAAGGAAAGTGGAATGCCTCTTGATGCTGTAGAAAGTGCCTTGATAGATGATTTGAAAAAGCGCGAGATACCATTTATATTGGTTGAAAATAAAAATGATTTGAAACAAGACGAGAAGTATGTTTCAAATTTTGATTGTAATAAAATTGCTGTCAGTGCAAAGACAAACAAGAATATTCATGAATTGAAGGAAATGATGGCTCGTATGTTGCCGGAAGTATTGACGGATAAACCGTTGGTGAGAGATTTGATAAAGCCATTGGATGTTGTTATATTGGTGACGCCTATAGATGAAGCTGCTCCAAAGGGACGTTTGATTTTGCCACAGCAAATGGTGTTAAGAGAGATATTGGATTGTCATGGTATTGCCATGGTGGTGCAGGATACAGAATTACCGGAGACGTTGAGAACGATATCTAAGAAACCGGCATTGGTGATTACGGATTCCCAGGCCTTTGCGCAAGTATCAAAAATGGTGCCAGAGGATGTGTTGTTGACTTCGTTCTCTATTTTGATGGCACGCAAGAAGGGGAATTTGCATCAGGTAGTGGAAGGTGCGTTTGCTTTGGATACCTTGAAGGATGGGGATAAGGTCTTGATTTCGGAAGGTTGTACCCATCACAGACAGTGCAATGATATTGGTACGGTAAAACTGCCTGGTTGGATTCGGAAGCATACGGGTAAGGAATTGGAGTTTGGTTATACCAGTGGTACGGATTTCCCGGAATCCCTTTCGGAGTATGCATTGATAGTGCATTGCGGCGGTTGTATGTTGAATGATAAAGAGATTGCAAATAGACAAAAAAATGCCGCTCTTTGCGGGGTGCCAATGACCAATTACGGTACAGCCATCGCCCACATGAACGGCATCTTAAATCGCAGCTTAAAAATATTTAGTTAATGTCTGCTGGATAGTAATTACATGCTTTTTTCTGGTTCTGGATATTCCACACCCTGTGTATCCACAGTCACTGTTTTAATGCGCTGTGCTTCAACAGGCATGTCACCGAAGAAGGATGTCTGTACGTTGGCAATTTTGTCAACGATGTCCATGCCTTCTGTGATTTTTCCGAATGCAGCATATGCACCATCTAGGTGTGGTGATGTCTCATGCATGATGAAGAACTGAGAACCGGCAGAATCCGGATGCTGTGCTCTTGCCATTGAGAGAACACCAGGTGTGTGCTTTAAATCATTTTTGAAACCGTTCTGGCTGAATTCACCAGGAATGTGGTAACCAGGACCACCTGTGCCGTTGCCCTCAGGACAACCACCCTGAATCATGAATCCTTTAATAACACGGTGGAATGTAAGGCCGTCATAGAAGCCTTTCTGTACAAGTGATACAAAATTGTTAACTGTGTTTGGTGCGATTTCCGGATAGAGTTCCAGTGTCATCACATCTCCATTTTCCATAGTAATTGTAACGATTGGATTAGCCATAATCAATATCCCTTTCTCATTGATTTTTATAGTAAAAGATGATAATATAGTAACATTAAAGTAAAATTATTGCAATAACTCGGAATGAGGAGAAATTATGAGCAAACGCAGAAGAAGACGTAACAGAAGATTACAGAGATTTTTTATCATTGTGATTGCCATCGCAGTGATTTTTGGTGTGATTGGCGGATATGGGTTGAAGGTTTATAACGGATATATGGAGGATTATAAGGGAACAGAGACAACAACTGGCGAAGATGTGGTTGTCGAGATTCCGGAAGGCAGTTCTGTGAAGAAAATTGCAGCGATTCTACACGAGAAGGGGCTGATTGACTATGAGCGTGCCTTTGTTGAACGTGTTAAGGAATCGGAGTATAGAGGTAAGTTGAAGTACGGTACATATACTTTGAATACCGGTATGAATACTTTGCAGATGATTGAGATTATCGGTGCGGATATTACCGGACCAGAGGTGCTTCAGACATTTATGGTGCCTGAGGGATATAGTATTGAACAGATTGCTGCGAAGGCGGCAGAGCAGAATATCTGTACAGAAGAAGAATTTATCAATGCTGTTAGCTCCGCTCAGATTCAGTATGATTTTCTGAATGACATTCCTGGAGATGCAGCAGTGAAGTATAGATTACAGGGATTTTTGTTCCCTGCTACTTACAACATTTACGAGACAACTACAGCAGAAAGTCTTGTAGATGCTATGCTTAAGAAGTTTGATGAGGTTTATAGTTCGTTGGGTGAGTTAGTTGCCACCAGCGAGTACAGTACATTTGAGATTATTACAATGGCATCCATTATTGAACGTGAAGCGAAGGTTGCTGAGGAAAGACCAATTATAGCAGGTGTATTGTTTAACCGTTTAGAGATTAATATGGCGTTACAGATGTGTCCGACAGTTTTGTATCCGATTACAGATGGAAGATACGACAAGTCCACAGTAACGTATGCAGATTTGGAGGTTGACTCTCCATATAATACTTACAAGAATCCTGGCTTGCCGGTGGGACCGATTTGTAATCCGGGAGAAAGTAGTATTCGTGCTATTCTTGCACCACAGGAGCATAATTATCTTTATTATCATGTGGATGATGAGGCAGTTGGTAATCACATTTTCTCTGAGACATACGATGAGCATGTGGAGACACAGAATTAGATTTGTATTTGGGATATGGGATGAATGGATATAGAGCGTAAAATGAGAGGAGGTATCACCGTGAAGAAGATACTTTTTAAGCAGTTTGAAGAGGACGGCAAAAAGACATATATTTATGAACTTCCGGAAGAAGTAGAGTTGGACGAGGATGCATTGGATTTATGTGAAGAAGGTGCTGTGAAGAGTCTTGTGCCAATGGAATATGTAGATGATGCAGATGCATTTTATTATGATTTGGCAGGTTATAAAACCTTAGCAAAGACATTGTCCGGCGAGGTGGATGCCTCAGATGTGTTAGAGTTATTATATAGCATGGCAAATGCATTTGTAGAGTGTAAGGAACTTGGCATTCCTCTCTCATATTTGACACTTCACAAGGATTTTGTATTTGTTGACAGAGTGACTATGAAGACAAAGTTTTTATGTGTGCCACTTTATGATGAACAGGAAAGCAATGCACTTGATGATATTGCAAAGTTCATCCGTGTATTGTTGTCAAGTTTGACTTATGACATCAGCGAGGATGGCTCCTATGTAACTAAGTTGTTAACATTGGTGAATACATCAGAACAATTCAATACCAGTATTTTGGTGAATGCGTTACAGGATTTGATGGACGATTATAACATCAGTTATGAGATTGAGGATTACAGCAGTGATTTTGTTGCTGAAGATATCGATGACGTAACTGTACTTGAGGATATGCCTGAGACTGTATCTGTTGCAGAGATGGAGGCAGAGATTCTTCGAGAGGAAGAGGCTGCAAGAGCAAAACAGAGCGAGCCAGAAGAGATTATAACTGAGCCGGAAGTGGAAGCGGTAGAAGAGGTTGTAGCTGAACCGGAAGTGGAACCAGAGGAAGAGGTTGTAGCTGAACCGGAAGTGGAACCAGAGGAAGAGGTTGTAGCTGAACCGGAAGTGGAAGCGGTGGAAGAGGTTGTAGTTGAACCGGAAGTGGAAGCGGTGGAAGAGGTTGTAGCCGAACCGGAAGTGGAAGCGGTGGAAGAGGTTGCATCTGAGCCGGAACCAAAACCGGAGGAAGAGGCGATAGAGGAACCAGAGGATGATGATTCTGAAGAGGATGACGGGGACACACAAACCTTAAAAGATCCAGAGCAGGCAAAGGCTGAGATAGAGGCAGAGATTGCAGCGAAGGAAGCGGTACAACCAGTTTTTGATTCCGTGTTTGAGCCAGTGATTGAGGCATTAGACGGCCCATTAGATGGAGAAATACATGGTATTCCATTTGGCGCTACAGCACCAAAGCCAATGAAGAATCCGGCACAGTCTGCGAGAATCGCCAGAGCAAAAGCAAAGGCTGCTGAGGAAGAAAAGGCCAGAGCGGAAGCAGAGCCAAGTTTGTTGTCGCAGTTAGAAGGCAAGGAAAGTACATTGCCTAAGGTGAACCCTTATTTGATTCGTACCAATAATGAAGAAAGAATTATGATTACCAAGCAAACATTTAAGATTGGTAAAGCAAGCTTTGGTATGGATTATACAGTAACGGATAATGGTGCAATTAGCAGAAATCATTGTATGATTTTGGCTAAGGATGGCGTATATTATATCCGTGACAACAAATCCACCAATCATACATATGTAAATGGTGAGATGGTTGAAACAGGACGAGATGTATTGTTGACTCATGAGTCCAAGATTGTAATCGCTGACGAGGAGTTCTTATTCAAACTCCGATAAATCAATATATATTAACATTAGAACTCCTATGTTGTGTCGTTGATACCATGGGAGTTCTATGTTGCGTTTAGGAGAAAATGATGAAAAAAGCAGTAGTGTTTGATATGGATGGTGTGTTGCTGGACAGTGAAAAACTGTATCGGATGCATTGGAAAAAAGCGGGAATGGAGTTTGGAAAGACTGCAGCGGAAATGGATGCCATTTGTGAAAAAATTGCAGGTGGTACTTCGGCGAATACGGAAAGAGTGTTTTTGGAAGCCTTTGGTCCGGAATTTCCGTATTTGGAATGTAGAAAGATGACTTATGATACCATGGCTGCGTATATTGCAGAACATGGCGTGGAATTAAAGCCATATGTTCACAAGATAATGGGACATTTAAAGGAAAATAGAATTAAGATTGCGTTGGCAACCTCTACCAAAAAAGAGATTGCTGAAGACCGTTTGCGCAGTACAGGAATATATGATTATTTCGACGTAAGAGTTTATGGAGATATGATTTCCAGAGGGAAACCGAATCCGGATATTTACTTGAAGGCTTGTGAATTATTACAAGTAGATCCAAAGGATGCCATTGGTGTGGAGGATTCTATCAATGGTGTGCATGCGTGCCATGCAGCTGGGTTGTATACAGTGATGGTAATTGACTTGATTAAACCGACAAAGGAACTGTTTCCGTATTGTAATCAGATATATGCGTCCTTGAATGAGATGATGGATTTGGTATAGGAGGATAAAAACATGCATATGTTAGTTTTGGTCATCAAGAACGTAGAGTTAGTTGATGAATTGGTAAGAGAATTAGTAGAAGCTGGTCTTCAGGGCGGAACTATTTTAGATAGTACCGGTATGGCAGGTGTGATTGGAGGACTTGATGATGCACCAGTCTTTGGTATGCTTCGACATGTATTGGAAGAAGATGATGGCGAGGATAGCAAGACTATGTTTTTTGTAGTGGACGATGAGGAATTACAAAAGGCGAAGACTATCATCAGAAAGGTTGCAGGCGATTTGAATCAGCCAAATACCGGTATTATGTTTTCTCTTCCGGTGGAATTTGTGGAAGGTCTTGGCGAGTAACTTCGTTGTAGTAAAAGAGGAAAGATAGGAATGTTTTTGATTGCCTGGTCATATATATACCTTAGAAGGGTGGGACATATATATGACGAATGGTATGAAAATAATGGCTGTACTTAGAAATTTGATTTTGATGTACATATTAACGGCGGCATGTCTGCTGTTGCTTTCCTTTGGGGTATACAAGCTGGAACTGTCGGAAGCTGTAGTTGGAATTTTTGTGATTGTGATTTATCTGGCAGTGACATTTTTTGGCGGTTTGTTAACCGGGAAAAAGGTAAAGGAGAAAAAATTCCTTTGGGGAGCACTATTTGGGTTCCTATACATTTTAATAGTAATGCTGGCTTCCCTGGTGATGCACAAAGAATTTGATGTGATGTCCACAAAGGCGGTTACATCTATGGTATTGTGTGTTTGTGGCGGATTGCTGGGTGGTATGTTTAGCTAAAATGAAGGCATAAAAAGTGCTTTTCATATAATAAAGATTGTGTTATAATCTTACGCATGAACTGGTAGCAAACAAATTTGTTGTTTGTGAAAGAGAATAAAACCAACAGAAAGGTTTAGGAGGATAAAGATGAAGCATATTAAGACTTTAACAAACAAGACATTAAAGAGCACAATGGTTAAGGGTGGTTGTGGCGAGTGCCAGACATCATGTCAGTCAGCTTGCAAGACATCTTGTACAGTTGGTAACCAGACTTGCGAGAATAACAAGTAAATTTCCATTGGTGTCCATACGGATCAAGTAGTGGGATAGAATTAGGGGAGTACCATATGGTAGTCCTCTTTGTTCTGTCTGATACCATTTGGGAATAAAAAAAGGAGTATTGTTGTGATTCACCAGTATAAGAACAACGGCTACAACATTGTTCTGGATGTGTGTAGTGGTGCGGTTCACGTAGTAGACGACATGGTTTATGATGTGATTGCCATGTATGAAGAGCATTCTCCAGAGGAGATTGTGAAGGCGTTACCGCAGTATGATAAAAATGAAATATTAGAAGCCATTGAAGAGATAGAAGTTCTCAAGGAAAATGGAGAGCTTTTTGCTGAAGATGAATATAAGGATTTTGTAATAGATTTTAAGCAAAGAAAGACAGTTGTGAAGGCATTATGTTTGCATATTGCCCATGATTGTAATCTGGCTTGTCAGTATTGTTTCGCCGGCAAGGGTGAGTACAATGGAGACCGTTCTATGATGAGCCTTGAAGTTGGTAAGGCAGCCATTGATTTTCTGATTGCGAATTCCGGTAGTAGACGGAATTTGGAAGTGGATTTCTTTGGTGGAGAGCCACTGATGAATTTTGATGTGGTAAAAGAGATTGTGGCCTACGGACGAAGCAAGGAAGCAGAACATGGCAAGAATTTCCGATTTACCCTGACAACAAATGGTGTGTTGCTCAGTGACGAGGTCATGGAATTTGCCAATCGCGAGATGAGTAATGTGGTACTTTCTGTAGATGGTCGAAAAGAAGTCAACGACTTGATGCGACCAACACCGAATGGAAAGGGTTCCTATGACGTGATTATGCCAAAATTTAAGAAGATGGCAGAACTTCGTAATCAGACAGATTATTTTGTGAGAGGAACATTTACTCATAACAATTTGGATTTTGCTGCAGATGTACTTAGTTTGGCAGATGAAGGATTTAAACAGATTTCTGTGGAACCTGTAGTATCTCTTCCAGAGGAGCCATATGCGATTCGGGAAGAAGACCTTCCAATATTGATGGAAGAATACGATAAATTAGCACGTGAGATGTTAAAGCGCGAGGAAGAAGGAAAAGGCTTTAATTTCTTCCACTTTGCAATCGATTTAAATCAAGGCCCATGCGTAGCAAAGAGACTTGCGGGCTGTGGTTCCGGCACAGAGTATCTAGCGGTTACCCCTTGGGGAGATTTGTATCCTTGTCATCAGTTTGTTGGTGATGAGAAATTCCTGCTTGGTAATGTTAAGGATGGCATTGTCAACACAGAGCTTCGCGATGAATTCAAACTTTGCAATGTATACGCAAAGGACAAGTGTAAGGAATGTTTTGCACGCTTCTACTGTAGTGGTGGTTGTGCTGCAAATGCATATAAATTCCACGGCGACATTAACGATGCCTATGATATAGGCTGTGAACTCATGAGAAAACGAGTGGAATGTGCCATTATGATAAAAGCTGCCAGAGCGCAGAGAGAGGAAAAGGAGTAAGTTATGAGAAAACAAAAAAGAGATAGCATAATCACTATCCTGGTGTTTATATTGTTACTTGCAGCTGGTGTATATGTGGCTTTAGCCGGTCTTGGTAAAGAAAAGGTTGGTAAGGCTTCTGAGATCAAACTTGGTCTTGATTTGGCCGGTGGTGTAAGTATTACCTACGAGGTAGAAGGTGAGACACCAAGTCAGAAAGATATGGATGACACGATTTATCGTTTAAATAAGCGTGTGGCTGCCATTAGTAGTGAGGGTGAAGTGTATCAGGAAGGTGATAACCGTATTACAATCGAGATTCCTGACGTAAAGGACCCAGAGGCAGTTTTGACAGAACTTGGTAAGCCGGGTGCTTTGGAATTTGTTGACCAGGCGAATTATGAAAAGTGGTCAGCTGGTAGTGAATACGAAGTGCTTTTAACAGGTAATGACGTTGCAGATGCACAGGCTGGTATTGATGACCAGAGCGCTACGAAGGATTATGTGTGTCAGTTAGTATTTACTGCAGATGGTACAAAGAAGTTTGCAGATGCAACTACAGCAAATGTAGGTAAGATGCTCTATATTATTTATGAAGATGGTAATGAGACTAGAGATAGCAAGGACATTGCCAGTGCGGCTACAGTAACTGAGGCAATTACACAGGGTAATGCGGTTATCAACGGATTAGACTCTTATGAAGAGGCTGAGGCGTTGGCTACTACTGTTCGTATTGGTGCGTTACCATTGTCATTAAAGCAGATGCGTTCTAACGTAGTAGGTGCGAAGCTTGGTGAAGATGCTATCCGTACATCATTATTTGCAGGTGCTATTGGTATTGGATTAATTTGCTTGATTATGTTAGTTGTTTATAGAGTTCCAGGTTTGGTTGCGTCTATTGCACTCATTGCATATGTTGTATTGACATTGCTTTCATTAAGTATTGCAGGTTCTTTCGGTGTTACATTAACATTACCTGGTATTGCAGGTATCCTTCTTACAATTGGTATGGCAGTAGATGCCAATGTCATTATCTTTACACGTATTCAGGAAGAATTGGCATCGGGCGCTTCTGTTAAGAATGCAATTGTAGCTGGTTTTGACAAAGCACTTTCTGCTATTTTAGATGGTAATATTACAACTTTAATTGCTGCTGCAGTACTTGGTATTATGGGTATTGGTACGATTAAGGGATTTGCAGCTACATTGGCAATCGGTGTATTATTATCACTGTTTACAGCATTATTCATCACAAAGAAATTATTAAATGCTTTCTATACATTGGGCTTAAATAAGGTAGGAATGTATGGTAAGGCTAAGGCTCCTAAGGTTATCAATTATGTGAAGTACAGCAAATTCTTTATGTCTGTATCTGTAATTGTGATTGTAATTGGATTAGCATTCCTTGGAGTAAATAAGAATTCTATGGGTCAGGTATTGAATTTCAGTACTGAGTTTATGGGTGGTACTTCCGTGCAGGCGACCTTTGACAAAGAATATACAGTAGAAGAGGCTGACTTAACAATTGTTCCAATTGTAACAGAAGCTACTGGTGTAAACGCAGCAGATGTTCAGGTACAGATTGTAAATGGCACAAAAGATATTATTATCAAGATGCCAGAGATTGATGCAGAATTACAGACTGCGGTAAAGAATGCATTGGCAGAACAAGCAGCTGCTTCTGAATTTACCATTGAGAATATTAGCTCGACAGTCAGTGGAGAAATGCGTACAGATGCAATTGTTTCTGTATTGGTTGCAACCTTGATGATGATGCTCTATATTGCATACAGATTTAAGGATGTTAAGTTTGGTGCATCTGCAGTATTAGCACTTATGCATGACGTATTGATTGTATTCACAGCTTATTCTGTATTTAAGTTCTCTGTAGGTAACACATTTATCGCTTGTATGTTGACAATCGTTGGTTATTCTATCAATGCAACTATCATTATCTTCGACCGTATCCGTGAGAATATGGCTATTATGAAGGTTGGTAAGAATAACGAAGGTCTGGCAGAGATTGTAAATACAAGTATTGGACAGACATTTACAAGAACAATCTATACAACCTTGACAACGGTTGTGACTGTATTGGTACTTTATATTATGGGTGTACCTTCCTTGAAGGAGTTTACAATGGCTCTTATGGTAGGTATGATTGCCGGTGCATATTCTTCAGTATGTGTAACAGGTCCATTATGGTGGTTGTTAAAGACTAAACTTGTGAAGAAGTCTGATAATAATACTAAGCCTAAGAAGAAAGCTTAATGCAAAAGGGGGCATCCACGTGTTGCCCCCTTTTCTCAGCTTTTTGAGATGTTAAAACATACAATTAAAGGTATAGGTGATTGCCATGGAATATCGTTGGATGATGTATAGCAAGAAAGCTGATTTCAACCAGATTTCAGAACAATTTCATATTGATCCTGTGCTTGCCCGCATTATTCGTAATCGTGAAGTGATAGGGGAAGAAGCGATTCAGGAATATTTACAACCAGATATTAGCTGTCTTTACAGCCCTTGGTATTTAAAAGATATGGAAGAGGCTGTCGGTATTATTCTGGATAAAATTCTACTCTCTCACAAAATCAGAATTATCTCTGATTATGACGTAGATGGTGTGATGTCCAATTACATTCTCTACAAGGGCTTGCTTCGAGCAGGGGCGGATGTAGACTATGAGATTCCTGACAGGGTACAGGATGGTTATGGCATAAATGAAGCCATGATTGACCGGGCGCAGGAAGCAGGGATTAACACGATTATTACATGTGATAATGGTATTGCTGCATGCAGTGCGATTCAACATGCAAAGAAACTTGGTTTGACAGTCATTGTGACTGACCATCATGAAGTTCCTTTTGAGGAAGCAGACGGAGAAAAGCAATATGTTTTACCGGATGCAGATGCAGTGGTTGATCCGAAGAGGGAAGATTGCAACTATCCGTTACCAGAGATTTGTGGTGCGGCAGTTGCTTACAAATTAATTGAGGGCGTGTATGAGCGAAAAGGTATCGATAAACAGGAACTATACCCGCTTCTAGAATTTGTGGCAATGGCTACCATTTGTGATGTAATGCCGTTGTTAGATGAGAATCGATGCTTTGTAAAACTGGGATTGGATATGTTAAATCATACGACTAACGAAGGAATGAAGGCGTTGTTGGTTGTTAATGATTTGCAGGATAAATTGATATCTGAGCATCAGGTGGGGTTTGTGCTTGGACCATGCATTAACGCTACAGGACGATTGGAAAGTGCCATGCTTAGCATGCAGCTTTTGTTGACGGAAGAAAAATCCGAAGCAATGGAATTGGCAAGGCAATTGTACGAATTGAATGAAGAAAGAAAGGCACTAACCTTGGAATATACAGAAAAGGCATATGCATTGGTTGAACAAAATGGTATGCAGCAGGATAAGGTGCTTGTAATATATCTTGAGAATTGTCATGAAAGCATAGCAGGTATTATTGCGGGACGTGTGCGCGAACGTTATTATCGTCCTGTCTTAGTACTTTGTGATGCTGGTGAAGACATGGTAAAGGGTTCTGGGCGTTCCATTGAGGAATACCATATGTATGATGCTTTGAATGCATGTCAGGAATATTTGGTAAAATTCGGTGGTCATGCCATGGCGGCAGGCTTCTCTTTGCTGAAAGAGAATATTGAAATTCTGCGACAGGCTTTGAATGAACAATGTCCACTTGCGGCAGAGGAAATGTTGCCTACGATTATGGTAGATGTTCCAATGCCGATTGATTATATTAGTTTTGATTTCATGTCGCAGTTAGAATTGTTGAAGCCATTCGGTAAGGCAAATGAAAAACCGCTGTTTGCCCAGACACAGTTAAAGGTGTTATCAGCGAAGGTGTTAGGAAAAAATGCCAATGTTTTGAAGTTAACATTTGAGAGTGTTTCAGGAACAAGAATGGAAGGTGTCTATTTTGAAGTAGATGCATTTTTGGATGATATTAAGAAATGGTTTGGTGCGGATGAATGTGACCAGATGTTACATGGCTGGTTGAACACAGTAGTGTTGGATGTGGCATATTACCCAACTATTAATGAGTTTAATGGCGTGCAGACATTGCAGCTGAATGTGAAGTATTATAGAAAACATGAAGAAGCGTAGGAGGAAATGTGATGAAGGTTGAAGAGTATGTTAAGACAATTCCGGACTTTCCAGAACCGGGGATTATGTTTCGTGATGTAACAAGCGTGGTGGAAAATCCAGATGGATTCCGTTTAGCCATCGATGAGTTGGACAAACTGTTAGACGGCGTTGAATTTGACATGATTGTGGGGGCGGAGTCCAGAGGTTTTATTTTTGGCGCGCCACTTGCCTATAAGCATGGAAAAGGCTTGGCGCTAGTTAGAAAGGCAGGAAAACTTCCAAGAGAAACTGTGTCTGCTGAATATGAATTAGAGTATGGCAGAGCAACCATTGAGCTTCACAAGGATACTATCAAACCAGGACAAAAGGTTGTCATAGTAGATGATTTGATTGCTACTGGAGGTACCATTGAGGCTTCTGCACATTTAATCGAGGAATTAGGTGGCGAGGTTGTGAAAATCATTTTCTTAATGGAATTAGAGGGCTTAAAAGGCAGAGAAAAATTGAGCAAATATAACGTGGAATCCGTAATCAAATATCCTGGAAAATAAGCATTGGATTTGTTGATTTTTCAACGTTTTTTTGATATATTGAAAGATACCCTAAAAGATTGATTTAATAATGTTATTACTAGACAACGAAGTGTGGTGAGATTATGGAAGACAAGAGAAAAAAAGACATTGAACTAAGTAAGCCGGCAGACTTTACACCGCCGGAGGAACTTTATGCACAATTAATCAAACACATTAAGACTTATCATCCATCAACAGACATCAGTATGATTGAAAAAGCATACAAGATTGCAGATGAGGCACACAAGGGACAGCTTAGGAAGTCCGGTGAGCCATATATCATGCATCCCCTTTGTGTTGCAATCATTTTGGCTGAATTGGAATTGGATAAGGAAACTATCGTTGCGGGTATTTTACATGATGTAGTGGAAGATACGGTTATGACTTCTGAGGAGATTTCTGAAGAGTTTTCACCGGAGATTTCACTTTTGGTAGACGGTGTTACGAAACTGACACAGCTCAATTTATCTCAGGATAAGATTGAAGTGCAGGCAGAGAATTTACGAAAGATGTTCCTTGCTATGGCGAAGGACATCCGCGTAATTATGATTAAGTTGGCGGACCGTCTCCATAATTTGAGAACCTTGCAGTATCAGTCTCCTGCAAAACAGATTGAAAAAGCAAGAGAGACCATGGATATTTACGCGCCGATTGCACATCGTCTTGGTATTTCCAAGATTAAGGTGGAATTAGATGATTTATCTATGAAATACTTGAAGCCGGAAGCGTTTAAGGATCTGACAGAACAGATTGATGAGCGTATGGTGGAGAGAGAGGCATTTATCAAAGAGATTACCGATGAGGTAAAACAGCATATGGTGAATGCAAACATTGAGGCTGAAGTGGATGGACGAGTAAAGCATTTCTTCAGCATCTATAAAAAGATGGTAAATCAGAGAAAGTCTCTGGATCAGATATACGATATTTTTGCAGTGCGTATCAAGGTGGATACAGTGCGGGATTGTTATGCGGCGTTGGGGATTATCCATGAGATGTATAAGCCAATTCCAGGGCGTTTCAAGGATTATATTGCTATGCCAAAGGCTAATATGTATCAGTCGTTGCACACAACGCTGATTGGTCCGTCAGGACAGCCGTTTGAGATTCAGATTCGTACCTATGACATGCATCGTATTGCTGAATATGGTATTGCTGCGCATTGGAAGTATAAAGAGAATGGCAGTGGTAGCAGTGTAGACCGTGAAGAAGAAAAGATGACATGGTTGCGTCAGATTTTGGAGTGGCAACGGGATACAGATGACAATAAGGAATTTGTCAGTGATGTTAAAGCGGACTTAGACTTGTTTGCCGAGCAGGTGTATTGCTTTACTCCTAATGGTGACGTTAAGAATTTGCCAGCGGGTTCGACCCCTATCGATTTTGCATACAGCATTCATTCTGCAGTTGGAAATCGTATGATAGGTGCCAGAGTCAATGGCAGACAGGTACCGATTGAATACAAATTGGAAAATGGTGACAGAGTTGAGATTGTTACCTCTCAGAATTCAAAGGGACCTAGCCGTGATTGGTTGAATATCGTCAAGAGTACACAGGCAAAGAATAAGATTAACGGCTGGTTTAAGAAGGAATTTAAAGAAGAAAATATACAGCGTGGTAAGGAGGCTTTGGCTGCTTACTGTAAGACAAAGGGCTATGTATTTTCTGATTATAGTAAACCGGAATACTTAAAGAAGGTTATTGATAGATACCGTTTCCAGGATTGGGATGCGGTGCTGGCTTCCATTGGTCATGGTGGACTCAAGGAAAGTCAGGTTATGAATCGTCTGATTGATGAGTATGAAAGAGAGCATCCTCACATCATTACAGATGAAGAGATTTTAGAGAAACACAATACTGAGGATAAAGAGAAGTCAAAGAAACGTGGCAGCTTAACCGGCGGTGTCCGCGTAAAGGGTATCGAGGATGTGGCAGTTCGTTTTTCTAAGTGTTGTTCGCCGGTACCGGGAGATGAGATTGTTGGATTTATCACCAGAGGCCGTGGTATTTCCATTCACCGAACCGATTGTCCGAACCTACTTACACTTCCGGAACATGAGCGTGCCCGTATGATTGAGGCAGAATGGGAGGCAAATGCTACAGGACCAGACGACTTGTTCTCAGCGGAGATTACAATCTATGCCAACGACAGGCAGGGTGTGCTTTTCGATATCACGAAGATATTTACAGAATCAAATATCAATATGTCCAGCATCAATACCCGTACCAATAAGCAGGGTATGGCAACGATTTCTGTGAAATTTTATATCAAAAATATTGAACAGTTGAATACTGCAATGGCAAAACTTAGAAGCGTAGAAAGCGTAATTGATATTGAGAGAAATGCAGGCTAATGCATTGGAGGAATTATGGCTAATATTATCGTAATTACAAATGTTTTAGGTGATTTATCAACAAATTGTTATACCGTTTACAATAGTGAGACAAGAGATGCATTTATTGTTGATCCACCGTCTAATGCAGCATTTTTGACAAACATGGTAAAACAACAGAGATTTCATTTGAAGGCAATATTGTTGACACACGGTCATTTTGACCACACCGGTGCAGTTGCAGAATTGAAAGCGACATTTCCGGAGATAGAAGTGTATGCTGCAGAAGCAGAAAAGGATGTATTGGCAAACCCTGGGAAAAATTTATCAGGAATGTTTGGTATGCCAATTACGCTGGAGGCTGATAAGTATTTGCAGGATGGAGAGACCATTTCTTTGATTGGAACTGATGTTGTCTGTAAATTGGTTCCTGGACATACAGAAGGTGGAATGTGTTATTATCTTCCAGAAGGCAAGATGGTATTTTCCGGTGATACGTTATTTGCGGGAAGTATTGGCCGTACAGATTTTCCGACAGGAAACGGAAGACAACTGTTAGATAAGATTCAAGAGCAGTTATTCTCTCTTCCGGATGATACAGTAGTGTATTCTGGTCATAGTGAGAGAACAACCATTGGTGTTGAGAAGACAGATAATCCATTTTTCTAGAAAGCAGTTGGGATAATGATTTTTTTAAAACATGATTTGGATGGCTTTGAGAATGACCTAAGAGTCATCATTCAGGCTTTTTACTATAATGAAAAAGTAGTTTCCGGAGATGCACTTTCTCGGGTGCAGACTTCGGAACCAGAGTTAGAGGAACGCTTCACCTTGGAGGCAACAGCTTGCAAACAGGGTGTTTTGTTGCGTTTACAGGAAAAAGAAAAATGTGTAGAAGAACAGGTAGCAGAATGCGATTTGCAGGATAAAAAGGGTGCAAGAAATGCTATTCATGCGACACTTTATCACATGCTGGTAAAGTATACGGGCAAGACACTTCCATGGGGAGATTTGACAGGCGTCAGACCAACAAAACTTGCTACGGAACTGGTGGAACAGGGCACCTCGGATGAGGATATCAAATCTTATTTTATGGATACCTATTTCACCACGGAACAGAAAGCGGATATGTGTATCGAAGTGGCAAGAAGAGAGCATGAACTGTTGAAGGGCATTGATTTCAAAGAGGAATATTGCCTTTATGTAGGTATACCGTTTTGTCCTACCAGATGTTTATATTGTTCCTTTGCATCATATCCACTGGCAATGTATGCAGATAAGGTGGATGCCTACTTGGATGCATTAGAACAGGAAATTATTTATGCGGCCAAAGCCTATGAACAGAAACGTTTGATTGCTATCTACATCGGTGGTGGTACGCCGACAGCATTGAATGCAGAGCAGATGGACAGACTGCTTACAATGCTGGAAACACATTTTGATTATCAGCATTTGAAGGAATTTACCGTGGAAGCGGGCAGACCGGACAGCATAGATGCAGATAAGTTAAAGGTGTTATTGGCACATGATATTAAGCGTATTAGCATTAACCCGCAGACTATGCATGATGAGACCTTGAAGTTGATTGGTCGCGCACATACTGTGGAGGAGACCAAGAAAGCATTTCATTTAGCGAGAGAATTGGGATTTGATAACATTAATATGGACATGATAGTGGGGCTTCCGGGTGAGGATATTACTCATGTGAAAGAGACGCTGGATGCTTTAAAGGAATTGGCACCGGATAGTTTGACAGTTCATTCCTTGGCAATTAAAAGAGCGGCCAATTTAAATGCTCAGATGGAAGAATATAGAAGTTTGATTAAGGGTAGTACCAATGAAATGCTACTTGCAGTGGATGCCTGTGCAAGAGAGTTGGAGTTATATCCATATTACTTATACAGACAAAAAAATATCCCGGGCAATCTGGAGAATATCGGATATGCCAAGCAAGGATTGGAATGTCTTTACAACATTTTAATCATGGAAGAAAAAATGGATATCTTGGCGCTTGGGGCAGGTGCTTCCACCAAAGTCATTTTCCATGAAGAGAACCGTATCGAACGGGTTGAGAATGTAAAAAATGTAGATGACTATATCAATCGAATTGATGATATGATTGCACGAAAAAGAGCAATGTTTGAAACACGGTAACCATGTAACAAATGGAGGAACAGGATGCAGGAGAGTATGCAGGACACTACAATTAAACATATTCCCTACGAAGATGTGGATTTAGAGACGCTGTTTGCTGATGAGAATAGTGTTATTGTTCAGGATATGTACAATGAGATTCGTCATGGTATGTGCGTTTCCTGTCTGGCGGGAAAGGTGGCAAGAGAAATGAAACTTGACCATAATTTCTGTCATGATATCGAGATTGCAGGTATGCTTCACGATATTGGAAAACTTAGAATCAGCCATTACATTTATGGACGTGATAAGGACTCCATGAATATCGAGGAAATGAGTTATGTAAGACAGCATTCTAAATTGGGATATGAGATTTTGAAGAAACAGGGATTTTCCGATGAAATCTGTGATATGGTGCTTTACCATCATGAGAATTATGATGGTTCCGGTTATCCATTCAATTTGATGCGAGATAACATTCCATTGGGAGCGAGAATTATTCGTGTGTGTGATGTGTTCGCAGCGTTGTCTTCGGATAGAGCATACAGAGAAGCATTTTCCTTTGAGAAAGCCACGGAGTTGATGATTGATGAGTTTAAGGAATTTGACATGAAGGTATTTCTTGCATTTCAGAATGTAATTCACAGCGAGGGCATTTTAGAGGAATTAAATGGGATTAAGGAAGCGATTATGCCACAGGCGTAACGGCTTTTAGATAGAGACATTGAGGAGGAAGAAAATGGCAATGAAGAAGAAGCCGGTTACCGGCATGAAGGATATTTTACCTAGAGAGATGGAGATTCGAGATTATGTGATTGGCATGATTAAGGATACCTACAAGAATTTTGGTTTTACTTCTATGGAGACACCTTGCGTAGAGCACATTGAGAATTTAAGTTCTAACCAGGGTGGCGAAAATGAAAAATTGATTTTCAAGATTATGAAGCGAGGCGAGAAATTAAAACTTGCAGAGGCACAGTGTGAGGCTGATTTGGTTGACGGTGGTCTGCGCTATGATTTGACACTTCCATTGTCCCGTTATTATGCCAATAATGCAAATGAGCTTCCTAGTCCATTCAAAGCATTGCAGATGGGAAATGTGTGGAGAGCAGACAGACCACAAAGAGGTCGTTATCGTCAGTTTATGCAGTGTGATATCGACATTTTGGGCGAGGCTTCTATTTTGGCTGAGATTGAGTTGATTTTGGCAACTACAACCTTACTTGGAAAACTTGATTTTAAGAATTTCACCATTCGTATCAATGATAGAAAGTTATTAAAGGCAATGGCGGCTTACGCGGGCTTTGCAGAAGACCAGTATGACACTGTATTCATCATTTTAGATAAGATGGACAAGATTGGTTTAGATGGTGTTGCTGAGGAACTTGCAAAGGAAGGTTATGAGCAGTCTAAGATAGATACTTATCTTGCACTTTATAAAGAAGTTACCGGTGATGTAGCAGGCATTCGTTATTTGAAGGATAAGCTCGGTGATTGCTTAGATGCGGATGTGGCTTCGAATTTGGAAACCATCATTTCCAGCGTGGAAAGTGCTAAGACAGCAGACTTTAAGATGTTGTTTGACCCAACTTTAGTAAGAGGTATGTCTTACTATACAGGTCCGATTTTTGAGATTTCCATGGATGAGTTTGGTGGCTCTGTCGGTGGCGGTGGACGTTACGACCAGATGATTGGTAAGTTTACCGGACAGGATACACCGGCTTGTGGTTTTTCAATCGGTTTTGAGAGAATTGTAATGTTGCTTTTAGAGCGTGAGTATCAGGTGCCTGCAGCTGGCGACAAAAAAGCATATATGATTGAAAAGAATATGCCAACAAACAAGCTTTTGAAGGTACTCGCTATGGCTCAGGAAGAACGTAAAAATGGTGCCCGTGTAAATCTTGTGATTATGAAGAAGAACAAGAAGTTCCAGAAGGAGCAATTAACGGCAGAAGGATATACAGATATTCAGGAATTCTTTACAGACAGACTGTAAGATAGAAGGAGGAAATTATGGCTGAATCAATGAAGGGATTAAAGAGAACACATAGATGTGGTACTCTTTCTAAGGCAAATGTAGGTGAGACTGTAACTGTGATGGGGTGGGTGCAGAAGACCCGTAATACAGGCGGTTTGATTTTCGCAGATTTGAGAGATAGAACTGGCTTGTTGCAGATTGCATTTAACGAAGAGAAAATTGGTGCAGAAGGTTTTGAGAAGGCATATAAGCTTCGTAGCGAGTTTGTTATCGCAGTTGTAGGAACTGTTGTAGAACGTGAAGGTGGCGTGAACAAGAATCTTGCTACTGGTGAGATTGAGGTTGTGGCTGAACAGATTCGTATTCTTTCTGAGTCTGATACACCTCCATTCCCAATCGAGGAGAATTCTAAGACGAAGGAAGAGCTTCGTTTGAAATATCGTTATTTGGATCTTAGAAGACCGGATATCCAGAGAAATCTTATGATGAGAAGTCAGGTTACCACATTGACCCGTCAGTTCCTTTCTGAGGAAGGCTTCTTAGAAATTGAAACACCAATGCTTTGTAAGTCAACACCAGAAGGTGCCAGAGATTATTTGGTACCAAGCCGTGTGCATCCGGGTAATTTCTATGCATTGCCACAGTCACCACAGATTTTTAAGCAATTATTAATGTGCTCTGGTTATGATAGATATGTGCAGATTGCAAAATGTTTCCGTGATGAGGATTTACGCGCAGATAGACAGCCTGAATTTACACAGATTGACATGGAGCTTTCTTTCGTGGATGAGAATGATGTTATGGATGTCAATGAGCGTCTGGTTGCAAAGGTATTTAAGGAAGTATTAGGCGTTGATGTGGCGCTTCCAATTCAGCGCATGCCATATAAGGAGGCTATGGAGCGTTTCGGTTCTGATAAGCCAGACCTTCGTTTTGGTATGGAACTTCAGAATGTAACTGAGGTTGTTAAGGATTGTGAGTTTGTTGTATTCAAGGGTGCCATTGAAAATGGTGGCAGCGTTCGTGGTATCAATGCCAAGGGCCAGGGTGCAATGCCTCGTAAGAAGATTGATGCTTTAGTAGAATTTGCGAAGGGCTATGGTGCAAAGGGACTTGCTTATCTTGCGGTAAATGAAGATGGCACATACAAGTCTTCATTTGCAAAGTTTATGAAGGAAGAAGAACTTGCCGCGTTGGTAGCGGCTATGGACGGTGAGCCTGGCGATTTATTACTGTTTGCAGCAGATAAAGACAAGATTGTATTTAACGTACTTGGTGCACTTCGTGTGGAGATTGCAGGTCAGTTAGGTCTTCTTAAGAAGGATGATTATAAGTTCTTATGGGTAACTGAGTTCCCATTGTTAGAGTGGAATGAGGATGAGAATCGTTTCCAGGCAATGCATCATCCATTTACCATGCCAATGGAGGAGGACTTAGAATTTATCGACAGTGATCCTGGTAGAGTGCGTGCAAGAGCATACGATATTGTATTAAACGGTACAGAGCTTGGTGGTGGTAGTGTTCGTATCCATCAGAATGATATTCAGGAGAAGATGTTTGAGTTATTGGGCTTCTCTATGGAAGATGCATACGAGCGTTTTGGATTCCTGTTAACAGCATTTAAGTATGGTGTACCACCACATGCAGGTTTGGCATTTGGTCTTGACCGCTTGATTATGTTGATGGCTAAAGAGGATTCTATCCGTGATGTTATCGCCTTCCCTAAGGTAAAGGATGCGTCTTGTCTTATGTCAGATGCTCCAAATGTGGTAGACCAAAAGCAATTGGATGAGCTTTATTTAGATTGTAAATCCGTGGAAACAGCATCGGAGGAGTAAGGTATGAAGAAGGTATTGAAAAGGGGATTGGCATATGTATTGACACTGGTAATGGCAGTGAGCTTGTTACCAGTGGTTGGGGTGAAAAAGGTTGAGGCTGCGAGTTCCAGTATTGTTATTGATAATAATCATTTTCCAGATGCTGGCTTTAAGGCATATGTATCCAGTTATATAGATCAAAATAAGGATGGTATTTTGTCTACAACAGAAATGGATAATGTGACGGTTATTGATTTGTCTAATACCAACGTGTCTACATTGGATTGGGGATTACAATACTTTGAAAATTTGACGTTTTTAGATGTGACTGGTCGCAACTTAAGTGCTTTAAATGTTAACGAGAATACAAAGTTAACTACGCTGAAGGCGACCGAAAATGGATTTTCGACTATTGATTTATATTACAATACGTCCGTATCAACTTTAGAGTTAGATAGCGATGTGATTATTCACTATAATATTGACAATCAGCCACCTGCGATGGGATCTGGAGGCGTGTCTAATGATAGACAGTATGTAAATAAGGCGAAAAGCTTTTCTGTATGTGATGCAGGTTATGCTGTCACAGGCAAAGCGATTGCATTAACTGAAACAGCCGCAGGTCCTCGTGAATTAACTGTGAGATTCGAGGGTCGTAATTCCAATAATGTTGTAAGTAATAGGAACTTGAGATGGACTGTTGAAAATCCGGCAGTTGCCTCTGTTGAAACGGTTGCTGATTGTGTGATTCGAATTACTCCACTAACAAAGGGAACAACCACATTGACAGCAAGAACAACAGATGGCACAAAGCTTTCTTATAGTTTGGAACTATATGTTTGTAATAAAGTGACTGAGAGTGTTAAGATTACGAATTCTGAGTCATATGTAGTATGGACAACCACAGGAAAAACGCAACAACTGGGAGTGAATGTAACGCCGTCGGATGCGGATTATACAAATGTTGTTTGGAGTTCAAGTAACCCTAGCGTTGCGACAGTCAGTGCAAATGGTTTGGTAACTGGTGTTGGCTATGGAGATGCAACGATTACTGCTAGCGTGCCAGAAGGTGCACGAACTGCCTTTGATACCTATCAAGTAACGGTGACAACTGCTCGCGAGATACAAGGTCTCAGTGTTGAGTCAATGCTGTCTGTGGAGGCAGGAACTTTTGCGCCAATTGTAATTATTGATTGTCCAGTGGACGAAGAAACATGTGAGCAAGCCTTGATGTCTGAGTTAACATTTACAAGTCATGATACGAGCATTGCTACAGTAGATGCGAATGGTAATGTATATGGCATGTCGGCTGGTACCACAACAATAACAGTTGCGGGTAAAGCAAATCCGTCTATGTATGCAAATGTTACTGTAACAGTAACAGGCTCTAGCGCGGGCTCTACAACGGTGGCAGTTGAGTCTGTGACACTGGATAGTGATACATTAACTTTATATACAGGTGATAGCCGAAAGTTGAATGCGACGGTGTCACCTATTAATGCAAGTAATCAATCCATTACATGGAGTTCTAGCGATACATCTGTGGCGACAGTGGACGATGGTTTAGTAACTGTCAGCAAGGCAGGGACTGTGACGATAACTGCAACCGCTGCAGATGGCAGTGGTAAATCTGATAGTTGCGTTATAACAGTGTATGATAAGATTGCTTCGGTAACGATTGGTTGTAATACAACTGGTGCTACAACTGATAGCGTAAATGTAAAGGCTGGACAGACAGTACAGCTTTCGGCAACATGTTCCCCGAACAAAATTCATTTACCTGTAAATTACACATGGACATCGGAAGATTCCAATTATGCAAGTGTGGATAACAATGGAAAAGTTACTATCTTGAAGGATTCTGGAAATGCAACAACGAAATCTGTTAAGATTACTGTAAAAGCAGTAGATGCTGGTAGTGCATTCGCACAAGATACCTATACATTAGTAATTGAGCCGACAATGATGGAGAGTTTTACCATCAACCCCAATGTGCTAACATTGAAAGTTGGAGCAACTACTATCCTTGGTATCACAAATGTAACCCCATCAACGACTACGGTGAGGACGGTTACATGGAGTTCCTCAGATGCAAGTAAGGTGAAAGTAAATGAGACAACAGGCGCTTTAGAGGCGATGGCAGAGGGAACTGCAACCATTACAGCAACTGCAACTGATGGTAGTGGAGTAACTGCGACAATCACGGTAACAGTAGCTAGTGATATAGTTCCAGTGGAAAGTATTACAATTAGTGCAAATTCAGATAAAGAAAATTATCAGACTGGAGATAGTATTCAATTGACGGCAACAGTAACTCCGTCAACAGCTACTGAAAAAACTGTTACATGGTCCACAAATAGTAATTTGGTAAAGGTTAATGAAAGTGGAATGGTGGAAATTGAAGCAGCGGACAAAACAGGAAATCAGACAGTAACCATTACAGCGACAGCAAACGATGGCAGTGAAGTAATTGGAACCTTTGATATTGTAGTGGCACCAACAAAAATGAAAGAATTCACACTTTCACCAGAAGCAGTAAGTTTGAAAGTGGGAGAAACGGCAACAATAAGCGTAGAGAACATTTCTCCATTAACAGTGACGGATGACACTATTAATTGGGACTCTGTGGGTGAAGCTGTTGTTATGCAAACGAAAACAGACCATACTGTAACAGTAACAGCTATAAAGGCAGGAAAAGCAACAATAACAGCAACGGCAGCAGATGGCAGTGACATTTCAAAGTCTTGTACAGTAACTGTAATTGAGGAGACAAATGATGGTGAAGAAGCTGGTTCAGATCCAGCACCAGACCCGACACCAGATCCGACACCAGACCCAACGCCAACACCGGATCCAGCACCGGACCCAACGCCGACGCCAGATCCAACACCAGAACCAGACCCGGTTCCGGCAGAAAAAATGACTCAAACCATAAGTGTGTCTAAAACAAAGATTACAAAAACCTATGGAGATAAGACATTTTCGCTGAAGGCAAAAACAAATGGCGATGGTGCATTAACTTATAAGTCGTCTAGTACAAAGGTGGCAAAGGTTAGTTCTGCTGGTAAGGTTACAATTAAGGGAACGGGCAAGGCAACTATTACGATTACTGCGGCTGAAACGGAAAGTTATAAAGCAGCAAGCAAAACCGTAACCCTTACAGTGAAGCCTAAGAAGATATCTATTAAGAAACTGACTTCACCAAAGAAGAAGTTGTTAAAGATAACTTGGAAGAAAGATTCTAAGGTAAGTGGTTATGAGATTGTAATTGCAACTGATAAGAAGTTTAAGAAAAACAAAAAAGTAATCACAGTTAAGTCTTATAAAACAATTTCAAAGACTATCAAGAAACTGAAATCTAAAAAGACTTATTATGTAAAAATCCGAAGCTATAAGACCGTGGGCAAGACGAAAATATACGGTGCATATAGTAAGGTGAAAAAGATAAAAGTGAAATAAAAGTGATAAGGGGGTTGTCATGGGGCAGCCTCCTTTATCTATGTAGTTTTATGTATCAAATGTATTTGAGATAAATGGGAGATATAAGAGATGCACGTATCATAGCATTTTTCTATTGAGAATACTTAAAGTGCTACTTTCTGCCTTTTTATTACAATTCCACACACAAACTCACAAAATAAGAAGTTACAAGTGATTGAGGCGTGCCTCAAAATGCGTCAGTACTTATGCCGTGCATTTCACGGCATTACGTACTGCTACGCATTTTGGAGAGTGCAAACGGTACACCGAAACACTTGTAACTCCTTATTTTGTGAAGCCTTTGTGCGTGGAATTGAAAAAGACAGAAAACAGCACTAACGTATTCTAAAATAGAAAAACGAGATGATGCTTAGCATCTTTATATCTCCCATTATCCTACAAATACATTTGATACATGAATTACATAAATTAAGGAGGCTGCCTTTGACAACCCCCTTATTGTTAGTATTTCACTTTTATCTATTTCGCTATACTATTTCGAGTATTCTGTTTACCAGCTTATCATTTTGTCCTGGCTTCATAAAGCAGAACCGGATGTATTTTTCACCTAAACCTTTGTAATCAGAGCAATCCCGAATCATGTAGCCGGCTTCCATACAGTATTCATAAACCTGCTTGGCAGTCAGGTCTTCTTTTAACAGTTTCACCAGAATAAAGTTTGATTCCGGTTTGTAAACTTTAATGGTTTTTCTGGATTTCAATGCGGTATATACAAGATTCTGCTCTGTGTGAATCAGATTCTTTGTTTCAGTAATATAATCCTCGTCAGCAAACATTACTTTTCCAGCTTCTACGGCGAAAGAATTCACGTTCCATGGAGTTTCAATGCTATTTAATACCTTGTAGAACACTTCGTTGCTACAGATGGTGTAGCCGAGGCGGAGACCTGGAACTGCAAAGAACTTAGAGACACCACGAATGACGCAGATGTTGTCATAATCCTTAACGAGAGGGATAGCGGTGTACTCTTCCAGTTTTGGATGGAATTCCATGTATGTTTCGTCAACCATAACGAAGATGTCTAAAAGTTTGCAAGCATCTAAAATTGTTTCCATATCCGCTGCACTGATAGCAGTCGAGGTAGGATTGTTTGGATTGCAGATTACAATCATATCTATGGAACTATCCAATTGTTTGATGAAGTGTGTGACGTCCATGTGGAAATCCTGTTCTTCATCCAAAGCGTAAGTAATCACTTCTCCACCATGCATGGTGATGTTGCGTTCATATTCGCTGTAGGTCGGCGTTACAACAACTGCTTTTTTAGGATTAAAAAATTCAATGCAAAGTCGGATTAATTCTGAAGAGCCATTGCCTACATAAATATGAGACGGATCTGCAGAGGTGTATGCACTGATAGCTTCTTTTAATTTCTTGTAGTCACGGTCTGGGTAAGAATTGATGCAATTGATGTTGTTTTGCAAAGTCTTTTTTACCTTGTCGGACAGTCCAAGTGGATTTACATTTGCGGCAAATGGTATGATGGCTGTTTTCTCAATGAGAAATGCACCAGCTGCAGTTTCGATATCACTGCCATGAAATGCTTTTGTTTCGTTTGCCATAAAAATTCCCCTCTTTTCCTTTTCTATTTACATATTTTTTGCTATAATAAATGTACGTATGTCTGTCATACAACGTTAATCTAATTATAATAACATTAATCTTAGATGGCAAGACTGGAATTTGTTGACAGACGTAGAAATTTTCAAACTTGGGTGGGTATCATGAAGGCAACTGTAGAGCAATATGCCAGAGGTGATTTTCGATTTCAAAGACCGGAAGTTTTAATCTCTGAGCCGCAACTACAATTGAAGATTGAAGCAGGTAGTGTGTATCATGGAATACTTACACTTTCCAATGTACAGGACAAGCAGATGAAGGTGATGGCTTATGATGAGCGTTATTTGTTCACCTTTGATCAGCATGTATTTGTGGAGCGCCAATGTCACATTAAGTATCATTTTGATGGTAGTCATTATGAACAGGGAAAGATGATTCGTGGCAAGATTAATGTGATAACTGATGGCGGAGAGTTTGTTGTTCCATACACAGTTGAGATTGTTGCGCCGTATGTAACCACGTCTATCGGCAATGTGAAGGACATGTTCCAGTTTGCAACCTTGGCTGAAAAATCATGGCAGGAAGCATTGCGTCTATTTGAGTCCCCAGATTTTGAAAATACATTTTTAACCGGACAACCGCAGTTGGCAAAGGTGTATGACAGCCTGCGGTTTAGTTTGTCTGCCAGTCAGGCGTTAGAGGAATTTTTAGTATACATACATAAGAAAAAAGTGTTGATGTTGTCAGTTAGTACAGAGATTATTTCCATGGAGATGCCAACATCAAAGACGAGTGGTAAACTTCGCATTTCCAGAAATACATGGGGATTTACGAATACGGTCATTTCTTCAGATAGTGCGTTTTTAACAGTAGGAAAGAAATTGCTTATCAGTGAAGATTTCTTTGGTAATGATTATACCTTAGAATTTTTTGTGAATCCGGATTTGATGGAAGCGGACGGACATGTAGCACATATTACCATTGAAAATGTATTCCAAAAACTAGTAGTAGAAGTGGTGATTGGAAAGGGATTTTCGGTTGCCCGTGACCGTTCTGAAGAATTAGAACCGAAGAGAATTTATAAAGCAAGCATGCTACGTTTAGTGCAGAGTTATATAGATTTCCGACTTGGAAGATTAGAGTTACATCAATATGTAGAACGCTCACTCTTTACATTGCAGAATTTAATAAAGTGTGATCCGGAAAATGGATTGTTCCGATTGGGTGTTTTACATATGCAGTTATTGATGGGAGAAAGTGAGTACGTGAGACAGGAATGTCTGCGTATGGAAGCTGATGATGTACATATTATCCATGGTGAGATGGAGGCATGTTACTATCAGTATATCAAAACCATGCTCACAAAGGACCCACTAGCCATTAAAAAGACTGCCAATATGTTAGAACGACGCTTGCAGGACGATAAGCCGGAGTTGTTTTATTATTGGTTATATATGCATGTAGAGGAAACGTTACGTGAGGATAAGATGGCATTATATAAGTTGATTGAGAGATTATATATTGCCGGTATGCGAAGCCCGATTATGTACTTGGAGATTTGCGATGTCTTTAATCAGGAGCCATTGATTTTTAGGAAGCTTGGTCCACTAGAACAGGCGGCTATTCATTGGGGTATCAAAGAAGATTTTATTTCCTCAGAGATAAAGCAAAGTTACGTTTTACTTGCTGCGAAGGAAAGAGGATTTACCCCTCAGATATTCCATAATTTGGAAAGCATTTATGAAGAGAGCAAAGCAGAAGATTGTCTGAAGGTTATGGTGACCATGTTAATTACAGGCAATCAGTTGGCACACAAATATCACAAATACTATGCATTGGCAATCGACGCATCCTTAAAGTTGATTGGATTAAATGAATGCTTTTTGCGAAGCATGGATATGAAGGAATACGACAGAATTCCATATCAGGTGCTTAAGTATTTGAATTACAAGAATACGTTAACGGAAGCCGAGACTGCATATCTTTATGCAAATATTATTGCAAATAAGGATGATTATATTAATGTCTATCATGAATATGTGGGTAATATCGAGGCCTTTATGGGTGAGCAGATCTTGCAGGGCAATATGAGTGATGATTTATCTGTAATTTATGCGGAGTTTTTAGACCCTGGTCAGGTAAGTGAAAAGTATGCTTTCCAGTTAGTGAATATTATATTTAAACGTAAACTGATTTGTGCGAATCCACATATCAAGTCGGTTGTGGTGAAGCACAGAGAGATGGAAAAAGAAGTAGTCGTGCCGGTGAAAAATGGTGTGGCATACATTGAGATTATTACAGATTCGGCTGCTATTTCCTTGTTGGACGAGTATGGTAACCGTTACATCAGTACGATACCATATCGTTTAGAAAAATTAGTAGAAGAACGCTTCTATATTGATTTGTGCTACAAGTATAGTCCTTTCGATTATCGTTTGTTGTTATATTTGTATGCAAATGCGAAAAAACTGTTAGGACAAAATATTCAGGAAATCAATCTTGCGAGAGAGTTGATTCACAAAAAAGAATTATCCGTGGAAAAGAAGCAGGAAGCATTGGTGACAATGATTTCCTACTATGACACACATTATGACAGTGCCATTTTACAGAAATATTTAGAGCGGGTTGATGGTGAGTGTGTGCTACAGGAAAATGCAGGATATCTGACAGGCTTGATGATACAAGAAGGCTTATATCGAAAAGCCTATGCTTTGATTAAAAGATTTAGTTACCATGATGTTCAGGATGAGAGTCTGCTTAGATTGGTTAGTTTTTTGGCCAATGAACCTGATTGTATGCATGATGAACTTCTGACATCTATCTGTGTCCGTTTGTATGAGCATGACAGATACGGAGAGGCGGTACTGAAACATCTGTCTACACATTATCGTGGTATGGTGGACGAGCTTTGTACCTTGTGGAAGCGTTGTCGAGGCATTATTTCAGATACCAGAGAATTAGAAGAAAATGCATTGGCACAAATTCTCTTTACCAATCAGGTGTCTGATGACATTTATGATTTGTTCTCATCGTATTACTATGGCAGAAGTCGTGGCATGGTAGTAAAGGGATTTTTAAAGCAAACGGCATTTCGGTATGTAGTCGGTGGCGTTGTAGTTCCAACCTTTGTCTTTGATATTATGTATAATGAAGTGGAACTTGGCAATTTGAATGATGATTTAACCGCAATGGCACTGTTAATGTATTACAGTTCTGTACAGATTCATCCGACGAAGTTTGAATGGGTTCGTAAACAGGTGAAAGCTTTTGTGAAACGCGGAAAGATTCTTCCATTCTTTAAATCATTTAAAGAGTTGGTTGCTTTGCCGGAGGATATTTACTGCAAGACATATTTGATTTATCGTGGTGAGGTACATCAGAAAGTTAAGGTGAATTATAGCTTTGACAGTATTACAGACCAGAATCCATCCTATACAACAGTTGTATTAGAGGAAATGCTTCCGGGCTTGTATGTGAAAGAATTTGTAGTGTTTAGAGGCGAGCGATTATTGTACTCGTTAGAGGATGAATCAAAGGGTTCCGCTGTGATTGTGGAAAGCGATGTGATTGCAGACGGACAATTACAGGGTGATGTAGATACCAGATTTGCCTATATCAATGAGATGCTTCGAAATCAAGAAATGCGAGATGAGGATGCGTTGATTGAATCAGCAAGTCATTATCTGCATACATTACATTTATTCGAAGCAAATTTAAAGATTTTATCATAGCATAAGAGAAATGAAGGTGGAAAGCGTGAAGGAGTTTTGCCTTGGACTTGATCTTTGTGAAGCGTACAGTCAGATGAGTTATTTTGACGAAGTGAAGCAACAGCCGGAATCGATTAGTCAGACACAGAATCCGGACACCTATTTGTTGCCGAATATCGTGTTTTACGGAGAAGAAAGTGAACAATTTTATATTGGATATGATGCGCAAAATCGACGCTTTGAAGAACCGGGACAAGTTATTGATAGTGTTGTAAGTATGGCAGAGAATATTAGTGGTCATGTGCTTGGTGGCGTTGCGTACACGAATAAGGACTTGTTTTTTATGTTATTAGATGGTTTCATGATGGACTTTCTGAATCGCTATGAAGAGGCGTCTATCAAGAAATTGGTTGTAGCCACCTATCAGTACCGAAAGGGATTGTTTCAAGTGCTCCATGAATGGGCAGAACATTTTGGATTGTCTAAGGAGCAGTTTGAGATTTGCAGTCATTCTAACAGTTATCTGCACTACGTATTCCATCAGAGTGAAGATATACGAAAAAATAGTGTGGCGTTGTTCGACTATAGTTCCGCAGGTTTGGATTACTACAGGTTAGATATTAACCGTAAGACACATACCAAGGTTGTGGAGATTGTTCATCGGGATTACAGCAGTCAGCTTCCATACAGCATGGCAGAGGAAGGCGGTTTAGCTTTAGATTTGGAGTTTGCCAAAGTTGCTAAGGAAGAAATGGAAAAGACATATATTTCAGCAGTATTCTTAACCGGCATCGGATTTGCTGATGAATGGATGAAGGATTCTTTAAAGGCAATCTGTGGTGGCAGACGTGTATTTGTGGGTCAAAACATTTATACAAAAGGTGCCTGCTATGCTGCTTATAGCGGTGGCAGTTCCATTGAATCGGATTACATGATTATGTCTGAGGCGACAATTCCGTTTGATGTGGGAATTTATCTGGATGATGCAAAAAAACAATTTGTACCAATCGCTATGGGTTGTACGGAATGGTATAACATGAAGGGTACGATTGAGGTATTCCTGGATGAGACGAAGAAGTTAGAATTTGTTTATCGGGATAGAATTAAAAATGAGCTGGCAAAGGAAGTGGTGGAGATTCATGGATTGCCGAGTCGGCCACCAAAGACAACAAAGCTTTCTTTGTCGGTGGAATGTTACAATGAAAGACAAGGTGCGATAGTGATACGGGATATGGGATTTGGAAAATTATATCCAACCACCAATAAGATTTATCGCAAAGAGTTTACAGTAGATAGGGATTGATGTAATGGCAAAAATTATTTTGTGTGAAACACAGATGGCAAAGGAACCTTTCGTGTTTTCTAATACACGGGTGGAAGTATTTTCCTATGAGGAACTTTGCTACTACATTTACAACAATCAAATATTAGTGACTATGGATAGCATTGATGGCACATTGCTCAGTTGGCTTCGCACGCAGGTGGCATTGCCACAGCTTGCACAGGAACTGACAGAGCTCATGGAAAAGGAAAGTCCTTTAGAGGACTACCTGATTAAAATTCTAATGCACAAGAATTTTTACAGTGTAGATGAGATTCGTGAATTTATGAGTCAGTATGATAGTGTGCGTTTATTAAGACCATTTGAGCGAGAGAAATTAATCGCTGATGGTTATTTGCGATATCGTCGTTATACAAAAGCCATTTCTATTTATAGACAATTGTTAGAGGAAGAGAGTACGATTTCTGACCACCACTTTTTGGGAAATGTGTATCACAATCTAGGCATGGCATTGGCAAATAATTTGCAGCTTTCAGAAGCGAGTTTTTGTTTTCTAAAAGCATTTACTATGAATGAGAATGAATTATCGTTACGTTCCTGCTTTTTGGTAATGGCTTCCTATGAGTCTGAAAATACAGTGCGTTTGGAGATGAAAAAATATCATCTGCCGGATACTTATTTTGAGGCAGTTATGGATGAGGTGAGAGGTGCCAAGGAAGATTTGGATAACTTGCAACTGTATCATAGAATGCAGAAGGCCGTGTACAATAGAGAACATGGTGATTATAAGAGTTATGTAAAGCGTATGGATAACGTGTTACAAGAGATGAAAGAATTATATCGGGAGCAGACAATTTAATGGGTATCATAAAAAACTTGTTTTCTCGCAAAAAAAGAATAAAGGATGAAGAACCGTTAGAATTGCAGTTAGAAACGGAAGTATCGGAACCAGTTGGAGATGGAGAATCGAAGGAAGTTACTGACGAGATTGCTAATGTGTGTCAGAGATTTATCGATGCTACATACCATATTGAAGACCTTCGAGTGGAATATGAATCCGTCAGCAATTATTTTGAAGACACACAGCGCATTGAGCAAATGCCGGAGAATCTTCGCGGTGAGTTAAATGATATTGCTGCAAAGATTGAATTTTTGGAGCGAAACCAGGAAGAATATAAACAACTACGTTCCAATCTTTCTGAGGATAAATATCGCATTATGGCGAGATACGAAAAAGAAGTACCTGCGTTGATGCGGCAGTTGGTGGATTTGGAAACCAGAATGACTGCTATTCAGAGAGATATGCAGTATTTGGAAGGTGAAAAGGATACACAGGATTTTTATGCGGAGGAAGCGGAGGACCATCAGCGGCAGCTTCGCTCTATTGCTATTTCTGTGGCAGGCATGGGCGTGGTCACATTTATTGCCTTTTTCTGGCTGGCATATATGTACAGTTTTGAAATGCAAATACCAGGCATGATAACATTATTTGTCATAACGCTAGTGTTTGTGCTATTATATCTAAGGTATCGCCACGAGGAATACGAGATTAAGATGGCACAGAATCGTAAAAAACGTGCGGTATCACTTCTCAATAAGGTAAAAATCAAGTACGTAAACAATAAGAGTACATTGGATTTCATTTACGAGAAGTATCAGATTCGCAGTCTTCGCGAGTTAGAGCATATTTGGGAGCAGTACACTATATTGGTGCAGGAAACAAAGAAATTCCATCAACGCATTGGTGATATGCGAGTCTATGTGGACGAGATGGAAAAACTGCTTCGTGATGTTGGAGTGTTGGATCCTTATATTTGGAGTCAGCAGACTGCAGCACTTCTTGATAATCGAGAGATGGTCGAGGTAAAGCACGAGTTGAATATGCGTAGACAGGCAGTTCGTGCAAAGATGGAAGAAAATGAAAGTATCAAACAGGAAAGCCTGTTAATTATGAAGGGTATGGTGCTGAAGGAACCTGCTTTGATGAATACCATCAGAGATTTGCTTTCAGCTTATCATATAGAGTTTTAGGAGGAACATAAAATGGCAAAGGAACTGGAAAAGAATTATAATCCCCAGGAGATTGAAGGAAGAATTTATGATAGTTGGTTAGAGAGAAAATATTTCCATGCAGAAGTGGATCAGAGTAAAAAACCATTTACCATCGTTATGCCACCACCAAACGTAACAGGACAGTTACATATGGGACATGCTTTGGATAATACCATGCAGGATATCTTAATTCGTTATAAGAGAATGCAGGGCTACAGTGCTTTATGGCAACCAGGTACAGACCATGCAGCCATTGCTACCGAAGTTAAGGTGATTGAGAAGTTAAAGAGTGAAGGTATTGACAAGAACGAAATCGGTCGTGAAGAATTCTTGAAGCATGCTTGGGCTTGGAAGGAAGAGTACGGCGGAAGAATTATTAATCAGTTAAAGAGAATGGGTTCTTCGGCTGATTGGGATAGAGAACGTTTCACTATGGATGAGGGATGTTCTGAAGCAGTACAGGAAGTATTCATCAAACTTTATGAAAAGGGATATATTTATAAGGGCTCCCGTATCATTAACTGGTGTCCTGTTTGTAAGACATCTATCTCTGATGCAGAGGTTGAGCACGTGGACCAACCGGGACATTTTTGGCATATTAAGTATCCAATCGTAGGTGAAGAGGGCAGATTTGTTGAAATCGCTACAACTCGTCCAGAGACATTACTTGGCGATACAGCCGTTGCTGTGAATCCAGAGGATGAAAGATATCAGGATATCATTGGCAAGACATTAAAGTTGCCATTAACTGACAGAGAGATTCCTGTTATTGCTGACGAGTATGTTGATAAAGAGTTTGGTACAGGTTGTGTAAAGATTACTCCTGCACATGATCCTAACGACTTTGAGGTTGGAAAGCGTCATGACCTTCCTGAAATCAACATTATGAATGATGATGCAACCATCAATGAGCTTGGAGGCAAGTATGCTGGCATGGATCGTTACGAGGCTAGAAAGGCAATGGTTGCGGATTTAGATGCACTTGGTCTTTTGGTTAAGGTACAAGACCATGAGCATAACGTAGGTACTCATGACAGATGTAAGACAACTGTTGAGCCATTAATTAAGCCACAGTGGTTTGTACGCATGAAGGAAATGGGCGAAGCTGCCTTAAAGGAAGTAGATACAGAGAATTTGAACTTTGTACCAGAGCGTTTTGACAAGATTTACAAGCACTGGTTAGAGAATATCCGTGACTGGTGTATTTCTAGACAGTTGTGGTGGGGACATAGAATTCCTGCATATTACTGTGCAGACTGTGGTGAGTTAGTGGTTTCCCGTGAAGCTGTTAGCGTATGTCCAAAATGTGGAAGCAACCATATGAGCCAGGATGAAGATACATTAGATACATGGTTCTCATCTGCATTATGGCCATTCTCAACCTTAGGCTGGCCTGAGAAGACTCCTGAGTTTGAGTATTTCTATCCAACAGATGTATTGGTAACCGGTTATGACATCATTTTCTTCTGGGTAGTTAGAATGGTATTCTCTGCTTTAGAGCAGACAGGAAAGTCGCCATTTAAGCATGTATTAATTCACGGTTTGGTAAGGGATTCTCAGGGTAGAAAAATGAGTAAGTCTCTTGGAAATGGTATTGACCCATTAGAGGTAATTGATAAGTATGGTGCAGATGCGCTTCGTCTCACATTGATTACTGGTAATGCACCTGGTAATGATATGCGTTTCTACTGGGAGAGAGTAGAAGCATCCAGAAATTTTGCAAACAAGGTATGGAATGCATCCAGATTTATTATGATGAATTTGGAGAAGGCTGAGGTTCCTGCATCTATCGATTTGACAACTTTGACAAATGCAGATAAATGGATTCTTTCAAAGGTAAATACCCTTGCAAAAGAAGTAACTGAGAACATGGATAAGTTCGAACTTGGTATTGCCGTAGATAAGGTATATAACTTTATTTGGGAAGAGTTCTGCGATTGGTATATCGAGATGGTGAAGCCGCGTCTTTGGAATGAAGAAGATACTACAAAGGCAGCAGCTCTTTGGACATTGAAGACAGTATTGATTCAGGCATTAAAGTTGTTGCATCCATATATGCCATTTATTACAGAAGAAATCTTCTGCAATTTACAGGATGCTGAAGAGTCTATCATGATTTCCGAGTGGCCAGTATTTAATGATGCTTGGGCGTTTAAGGCAGATGAGAAGGCAGTAGATACCATTAAAGAAGCTGTGCGTGCTATCCGTAACATCCGTGCTGAGATGAATGTTGCACCAAGCAAGAAGGCTACAGTATATGTTGTATCTGAAAATGCTGAAGTAAGAAACATCTTTGAAGACAGTAAGGTATTCTTCGCAACCTTGGCTTATGCCAGCGAGGTTATGGTACAGGCTGACAAAGCAGGTATCGCAGAGGATGCGGTTTCTACTGTTATCGAAAATGCAGTTGTATATATGCCATTTGCAGAATTGGTAGATGTTGCCAAGGAAAAGGAACGTCTCGCTAAGGAGCAGAAGAAGTTAGAAGGCGAGATTAAGCGTTGTCAGGGCATGTTAAACAATCCAAACTTTGTCGGCAAAGCACCTGCAGCAAAGATTGAAGAAGAAAAAGCAAAGCTTGAGAAGTATACTAATATGTTAGCTCAGGTAAATGAGAGAATTGGACAATTGTAATTTTGTAAAAATATATTGCAAAACATAATTGTTTATGTTATAATGATTTTGTTATATAAATGCTGCTAGTATTTGCAACAAAAGAAAACGACACCACGGTAGTTTGCGGCTACCGTGGTGTCTACTCTTTAGCGGTGAGTAACCGGGGCTATTTTTCATTATTTCTGTCTAGCCACTTGCAAATGTAGTACGCAACTATACTTGCCATAACAGAAATTATAAATGCTGCTATTATTATACTCACCGCCTTTCTGTTGCGGATTGTAAATGCAACAAAATAAATATAACATAATATTTACATTTTTACAATATATTTGTGTATACTTTTTGTGTTTTCGTACACAATAGTCGTGTAACCATTTAATTGGGAACAGGTATCAAAAGGAGGTACGAAAACATGGCTAAGAATAATCAGTCAAACATGAACAATGCTAAGAATGCATCCAATGCAAGCAATTCAACAAATGCAAGCAATGCATCCAACGCAAGCAATTCTTCAAATGCAAAGAATGCACAGTCTAATTGTGGAAAGAACAGTTCTAACACAAAGACTACAAATAGTTCAAATAAGTACTAATAGTACAGAAAGAGGTTGTCATGAACGGCAACCTCTTTCTTAATTTTTGATACATCTATTTAATACTGTTGCGGAATAATGGAGATATATGCAATGAAGTATCATCTTGTTTTTCTGTTTTAGAATACTTTAGTGCTTATTGTCTGGCTTTGCAATTCCACGCACATGTCTGAGCAAAATAGGGTTACGAGCGTTTCGGTGCAACGTTTGCACTCTCCAAAATGCGTAACAGTACATAATGCCGTAAAACACACGGCATAAGTACTGACGCATTTTGAGGCACACCTCAATCGCTTGTAACCCTATTTTGTAAGTTTGTGTGTGGAATTGTGTAGAAAGGCAGCAATAAGCGCTTTAAGTATTCTCAAAAGAAAAACACCATGATGCGCATTGCATATATCTCTATTATTTTGCAACAGTATCTGATAACTGTAATCAATAATAAAGAAAGAGATTACCGTTCTTGACAACCTCTTCCATAAAATATATACACATAAAATGGTTGTAACACATATTCTAAGTTATAAGAATATTCTTCATTTTGGAAGAGAATGGAGGCGAAAATATGGCAGTGATTAATATACACATCAATCATGCCATTGCAAAAGCGGTAGCCGAAAATGCATTGATTATAGATATTAGAAGTCAGAGAGAATTTTTGGAAGGGCATATTCCCATGTCTATTCATGTGCCACAGGAACAGATTTTATCGGGACATTTTAATTTGCCTAAAAGCAAGACGTTGATTGTGTATTGTGCTACCGGAAGTCATAGTATGGTGGTATCGAGATATTTGGATAGAAGAGGGTATCGGGTAGTCAATGCATTAGGTGGTATACGGGCATATAATCGTGCATTGACATCGAAACACTAAGCCTTTAAAATGTGAATAGGTATGCTTTCATATAGAAAGACACAGAAGAATGGAAGGGTAAATCATGGAATATATAGGACTATGTCACTTTGGACTGGAGTCAGTTTTAAAAAGAGAGATTACAGATTTGGGATATGATATCGTTGCAGTGGAGGATGGTCGTGTCACATTTTCCGGTGATGCAGATGCAATAGCGAGAGCGAACATTTTTATCAGAACAGCAGAGCGTATTATGATAAAGGTGGGCGCTTTTCGTGCGTTTACATTTGACCAATTATTTGAAGAGACGAAGAAACTGCCATGGGAGGATTTGATTCCGAAAAATGGTCGTTTTTGGGTAACAAAGGCAACTACCAAGAATAGCAAGCTCTTTAGTAGTTCAGACATTCAGTCAATTGTAAAAAAGGCGATTGTGGAACGCATGAAGGGTAGTTATCATATTGATTGGTTTAGCGAGGATGGAGAGGATTATCCTATTCGTGTGTTTATTCACAAGGATGTGGTAACTATCGGTTTGGATACATCAGGTGTTTCTCTGCATAAAAGAGGGTATCGAAAACTTGCGGCTAAGGCACCGATTTCAGAGACATTGGCGGCGGCACTCATTATGCTGACACCTTGGAACAAGGATAGAATTTTGGTGGACCCATTTTGTGGTAGTGGTACATTCCCAATTGAGGCGGCTATGATTGGAGCCAATATTGCGCCGGGAATGAATCGAGAATTTACTGCAGAGAATTGGACAGGAATTGTACCGAAAAAAGCATGGTACGAAGCCGTTACTGAGGCAAATGATTTGATTATGAATGATATCAAAATGCAGATTCAGGGCTATGATTTAGATGCTGCAGTGGTAAAGGCTGCCATGGAAAATGCAAGGGAAGCCGGCGTGGATCAACATATCCATTTTCAGCAGAGAGATGTAAAGGATTTGAGACATCCGAAGAAGTATGGTTTTGTCATTACCAATCCGCCTTATGGAGAGCGTTTGGAGGAACGGGAGGATTTACCTGCCCTCTATAGAACCATGGGCGAAAGTTTCAAACAGTTGGATTCGTGGTCGTATTACATTATTACATCTTATGACGAGGCAGAAAAATATATCGGTAGAAAAGCAGATAAGAATCGTAAGATTTATAACGGCATGATTAAAGCATATTTCTATCAGTTTTTAGGACCAAAGCCACCGAAAAAACCAAGACAGGAGTAGGATTTTGAAAAAGGCGATATTTGTTATCCTGTGCATTATGCTGGGAACTATTTTCATAAATTACATAAATCAGGAACCAACATATCGCATCTACAAAGAGGGCGATAATGCAGAGCAGATTTCTGTGTTGCTGAATGATATTTCCACTACAACCAATACAAGAGGGGTTGAAGTAGTGGTGAATCAAGAGCAGGTCAGTGAAGACATGCTTAGTTGTTACGTAAGTGACCGTTTGGTTGTGATGATGCCGATTACCATGCTTCGAGATTATTTAGATTGTCGCATTCGCATGTACGCAGATGATTCTATTTTAGTGGAAAGAGGTATTACGAGAGTTATTTTACAGATGGATAGCAATGTAGCAGAGGTGAACAGTTCTACCATTACGCTAAGGGAGACTGTGCGAGAGGAAAGCGGAATCGTATACGTACCGGTAGAGGATATTGCGTCATATCTCCATGTGGATTGCAGTTATTCTGTATTGGATAATACATTGACGATGAATCAGTTGGTGTATGAAGAAGTGTTGCCGGAGCAATATGATATGCGGACAGAAGGTATGGTTTCACCTGTGCGTGATCAGGGGATTTTTGGTACTTGTTGGGCATTTGCAGCACTTGCAGCTTTGGAGACTACTTTATTGCCTGCGGAACCATTCATATATTCTGTGGATCATATGTCTATGCTAAGTGGGTTCAATATAGAGAATTTGAATGGTGGAGATTACACCATGACACTGGCATATCTGGCAAGCTGGAAGGGACCAGTTTTAGAAAGTGATGATCCTTATGGAGATTCTGAGACCAATGAAAATGCCAAAGCGGTAAAACATTTGGAAGAAGCTGTGTTTGTTAATTCCAAAGATTATGAAGCAATTAAACGATATGTTTATAAATATGGTGGAGTGCAGAGTTCCATTTACATGGAACTGGAATTACAGGATGGAAAAAGTGAGTCCGGGTTCTATAATGCAAAAGAAAGTGCTTATTATTACACTGGTGAAAATGCGTGTAATCATGATGTAGTGATTGTGGGATGGGACGACAATTATCCAAAAGAAAAATTCGCGAAGCAACCGGAAGCGGATGGTGCATTTATCTGTAAAAATAGTTGGGGAACCGGTTTTGGAGATGAGGGATATATTTACATTTCTTACTATGATAGCAAGATTGGAACTACCAATGTAGCCTATACAAAATTAGAGAACACCGATAATTTTGACCACAATTATCAGTCGGATTTATTAGGATGGGTTGGACAGTTAGGCTTTGACAGTTCCAATGCCTATTTTGCAAATGTATTTGAGACCAATGGAAAGGAAGAACTTGCGGCGGTTTCCTTTTATGCGACGGATGCAAATACATCATATAAGGTGTATGTGGTGCCGGAATATCAAAACAAAGCGTCCATGGATAAGCGATTTATGGTAGCAGAGGGCAGTTTTGATCATGGTGGATATTATACAGTTCGCTTGGATGACCCGGTGGCTCTAAACAATGCAGGAAAATTTGCAGTTGTGGTGTATATCAATACACCAGGGAGTGAACGCCCGGTGGCCATTGAGTATGCGGCAGATGCCAGAACCAGTACTGCGAATATTAGAGATGGTGAAGGCTACATCAGTTTGTATGGTGAGTCTTGGACACGAGTGGAAGATAGTCAAAGTGCAAATGTATGCCTGAAGGCATTTACAAATGATATGGAATGAGAGGATAGATAGCATGAAGAAGTTAATTTTTGCAACAGGAAATCAGAATAAAGTAAAAGAAATCAAAATGATTATGGAAGGTACTGGATATGACATTTTGTCATTAAAGGAAGCTGGTATCGATGTAGATATCGTTGAAGATGGTACTACTTTTGAAGAGAATGCCATCATCAAAGCCAAAGCAATTAGTGAGATGACAGGCGAACTTGTATTGGCAGACGATTCCGGTTTAGAGGTGGATTATTTAAATAAAGAACCGGGTATTTATTCCGCCCGTTATGAAGGTGTAGATACACCATATGAAATTAAGAATCAGATTATCATGGATAGACTTGCCAGTGTTCCAGATGAAAAGCGTACTGCAAGATTCGTGTGTGCTATTGCAGCAGCATTTCCGGATGGTAAGGTAATTACAAGAACAGCAACTATGGAAGGTCGTATTGCTTATGAACAGAAAGGTGCCAATGGCTTTGGTTACGATCCAATTTTCTTTTTACCAGAGTTTGGATGCACCTCAGCGGAGTTGTCTCCAGAGGATAAAAATGCAATCAGCCATAGAGGTAAGGCACTTCGCATGATGCGAGATGCGTTAAATGAGGAAGAATAAAGGAGCGTGTCAGACGTGGGAAAGCGAGCATTGATTGTCAGTGACTCACATGGAAGAAATGATGATGTGAAAGCTGCCATTGAGCAAGTGGGACATATTGATATGTTAATTCACCTGGGAGATATAGAAGGCGGAGAGAATTATATCCGCAGTCTGGTGGATTGTCCGGTGCATATGGTTGCAGGTAATAATGATTACAGCCTGCAGTTGCCACAGTATGAGTTGATAGACTTTGAGGGATATCGCATTTTGATTACACACGGACACAAATATTATGTGAATTCTGGATTGTTAAGACTGGAGTTATTTGCCATGGAGATGAAGGCACATGTAGCTATGTTTGGTCATACACACGTGCCATATTTGAATCGGGATGGCAGATGCGTACTCTTGAATCCGGGCAGTATTTCTTATCCACGACAGGAAGGCAGAAAGCGCACATTTGCTTTGATAGAAATTGATAACAACGGTGTCTTACAGTTTTATACAGGTGAATTGAAAAAATAGTACATGTAAGTAGAAGAGGATAAATAAATGAAAAAGGGACAAGTGTTAGAAGGTGTCATAACAGAATACAGTTTTCCAAACAAAGGCAGCCTTATGGTAGAGGATAGGAAAGTTACTATTAAGGGGGCATTTAAGGGACAGAAGGTAAAATTTCTGGTTTCCAAGTTAAGAAAGGGAAAAGCAGAAGGAAGATTGTTGGAAGTACTAGAGCAAAGTCCACTTGAAGATTGTTCGCCAATGTGTCCGCATTTTGGTGTTTGTGGCGGTTGTACTTATCAGACAATGTCCTATGAGAATCAGTTAGCAGTAAAAGCAGAATTGGTAAAGGATTTGTTAGATGGTGTTGTGACAGATTATCAATGGGAAGGCATATTGGGAAGCCCTGTTGAGACCGCATATCGTAATAAAATGGAGTTCTCCTTTGGTGATGAGTATAAAGGCGGCCCTCTTGCTTTGGGTCTGCATAAGAAGGGAAGCTTTCACGATATCGTGAATATCACCGATTGCAAAATTGTTCATGAGGATTATAACCGCATTGTGACATTTACACGACAGTTTTATGAGGATAGAAATGTTCCATTTTACAGAAAAATGCAGCATGAAGGCGTGCTTCGTCATCTTGTAATCAGACAATCTGCTAAGACAAAGAAGCTGTTAATCAATTTAGTTGCATCCACACAGGATATTCCGGCATTAGATTTAGAGGCTTACAAGGATGGCTTATTAGCGTTACCATTAGAAGGCGAAATCGCAGGTATCCTATATACAAAAAATGACAGTTTAGCCGATACGGTACAGAGTGATGGTATGGAAATTCTGTATGGTGTGGATTATTTCTATGAAGAAGTGCTTGGACTACGATTCAAGATTACGCCATTTTCATTTTTCCAGACCAATACCTTAAGTGCAGAGGTGTTATATACTGCTGCCCGTAATTATGTAGGTGAGATTACGGATGCAACTGTGTTCGACCTTTACAGTGGAACAGGAACCATAGCACAGCTGATGGCACCTGTTGCAAAGAAGGTAATCGGTGTTGAAATCGTGGAAGAGGCAGTAGAATCTGCCAGAGAAAATGCTAAGGCAAATGGGCTTGATAACTGTGAGTTTATTGCAGGTGACGTCCTAAAGGTGTTAGATACCATTGAAGATAAGCCGGATATGATTGTGCTTGACCCACCGCGAGACGGTATTCATCCAAAGGCACTTTCCAAGATTATCGATTATGGTGTAGATAGAATTGTGTATATTTCATGTAAGCCAACCAGTCTGGCAAGAGATTTGGCTGTGTTTACAGAGAGAGGTTATCGGGTGGAAAAGGCCTGCGCAGTGGATCAATTTGTTTCGACGGTGCATGCAGAGAGTATCGTTCTGTTGGCAAAGGAAGCGTAATCATTATATGTACAAAGGAGTATCATAATGAACACTTTACAAATCGTTGCACCAGTTTTAGTTATGATTATGATAGGAATGGTATGTCGAAAGACTGCCATGTTATCTCAAATTGGTATTGATAATATAAAAAAGTTTATAACGACCTTTGCCTTGCCTGTGTCGGTTTTTCATGCTGTATCCACAGCAGCATACAGCAAGGATGTGTTGATTGTATTTGCCATCATGCTTGTGGTGGCTGTGCTTGGATTTATATTGGGCTTTGCCTGTAAGGGTTTGGTAAGGGAGCCATATAGAAAGTATTTTCCATATCTTATGACTATATATGAAGGTGGTATGATGGCATATCCGTTGTATCAGAGTCTCATGGGTGTGGAAAAGATGTCTAACATAGCTTTGATAGATGTGTCCTGTGGAATATTTGCATTTGGTGTGTATTTTGGAATGCTTACCATGACGGATCAAGGCATCAAACCAAGCGGAAAAGAACTATTAAAAAATGCGTTCAAATCCCCAATTTTTGTGGCATTGATTGTAGGTTTGGTTGTGGGTGTGATCGGTATAATGCCACCATTTTTAGATACGAGTGTGGGACAAGTTTACTTATCCATCAAAGATATGGTATCTGCTCCTGTAAGTGCCATGATTCTTCTCTGTGTAGGATATGAGTTCCATCTTGAAAAGGGAAATATTGGTGTCTGTGCGAAGACAGTATTTGCAAGATTTATCATTCAGACAGTAATGATGATAGGCGTTCTGTTCTTTGTTACATATCTCCACTTTGATAGAGATATGGTGATTGGTATTGCTCTTTATATGATGACCATTCCAAGTCTATGCTTAAGTAGCTTTGTGAAGGATGAAGAGGCTAGTAAATATATGTCTACCACATCTTCTCTGTATTTGATTATTACGTTGATAGCGTATGTGGTTTTGGCAGGAATGGTTTAATAGTAGTTATATAATGCGAAGAGAGTGTTGCAAAACAAGTGATTTCTAATTGAAATCATCTGATAGAGCAACACTCTCTTCTTTTTTGTTATTGTTTTGTAAGCATTTCCTCAATCTGCTGATTCAAAGATTTTAATGTATCCATATAACTCTGATACTCGGCCAATACGTAATCGGCATTTTCATCTTTGCTTGCATGTTCGTGCTGTAATGATAGTTTTGAGAAATTCAATGCACCGATATACTGAGCAGAGGATTTTAAACCATGCACAATAATTGCGTAATTATGCCAATCCTCGGTTTTTACAAATTCTGGTAACTTTTCCATTGAATTCTTCGACTGCTCACAGAATGCTTCAAGCATTTCTTGATATAATGCTTTGTCCTGCATGCAGTATTCTAATCCTGCATTTTTGTCGATTGCCAAAAGGTCAGAAGATGAAACTGTTTCAGTTGCTTCCTTAGACGTTGGTTCTTGCAGGGTGTCCGTTTCATTTTCTATGGAAACTAAATCCTTTGGCAGATGTTCAATTAAGAATGCATCCAATTTGTCTGCCTGTACTGGCTTTGAAAAATAGTCATTGAATCCGTATTCCAGATACATTTCCTTGCAACCGGCGATGGCATTTGCTGTTAACGCAACCACGAAGGCATTTTGATTTGGATTATCCTGTTCTGCCCTTAATAAATGTAATGTTTCTACGCCATCCAGTTCCGGCATCATATGATCCATGAAAATGATGTCGTATGATTTCTTTCTGGTAAATTCCAAAGATTGCTTGCCGCTGGAAGCAATATCAACCTGCATTTTTGTGCGCTTTAATAACTGCTTCATCAGAGTTAAGTTCATCTTATTGTCATCCACAACCAATACAGTCGCATCAGGAGCGGTGAATTTCTGTTGTGGTTTATCTTGCTCGGCTTTCCATTTTTCAATGGCATCATCCATGTCTGTGATTGGTGTACCGTCAATAATTTTCTGTGGAATGGTGACAGTAAAGGTGGAACCTTTTCCATATTCACTGTCAACTGTAATGGTACCGTTCATAAGATCCACAAGCTGTTTTACGATATTGAGTCCAAGACCAGTGCCTTGAATGGTACGGTTTTTATCTAATTCTAATCGTTTAAAACTGTCAAATAGATTATCTACGTCTTCTGCTTTAATACCCAATCCGGTATCAGTTATAGAAACACATAATTCAAAGATATCATCGGAAACTTGTTTTCCTGTGGCTTTCAGTGTAATGCGTCCCCGTTCTGTATACTTTGCTGCATTGGAAAGCAGATTGGTGATAATCTGCTTGATACGCAATTCATCGCCGAAACATTTTGTTGGTAAATTGGTATCCATATCTAACTGAATGGAAATTGGTTTTCCACTGGTTCTTGCCTTAAGCAGCAACATTTCATCCTGGAACAATGGTGCAACATGATATGTATTCTCTACTAATGTCAACTGACCGGATTCGATTTGTGAGAAGTCTAATACGTCGTTGACCAAACCTAATAGCATTTTGCTGGCATTTTGAATGTTATGGGCATAATCCTGTACGGCATCGTCATTATTCTCGCGAAGAATCATTTCATTCATACCAATAATTGCGTTAATTGGAGTACGAATCTCGTGAGACATATTGGCAAGGAACTTGGCCTGCGCCTCTTTTGCCATAATTGCCTGTTGCTTTTTGTTTTCTGTATCAAACAAATCCTGTCCGGTTTTGATAATCGCCATGATTAACAGGAATAATAGTCCCAAAGATAACACTGCGCCCAGTGTCATGCTGGAAGAGTTGTAGTAAAGCACCATTTCCAAAACAGCAGTTAAAAGCAGACCGTAGATACCAATGCCTACTGCCAGATAGTCCTTTAATCGTTTGTTTATCGTATCCATTGTTATCGTAATGATGATACAAAGGATGGTACATAGGATACCCAGATGGATAAAAGTCACCTGGCTTACAAATTGTACAATATCTAAAAACTGCAAGGTGGTTCCTATTACGAATAAACTCATAGAATAAACGATAGGAACAGCATATAATTTTTTATATCTGCCTTGTTGGATATCATTGATATATAGAAGCAAAGGGAATGGTATCATCATCAATGTCCAATATGGATAATAAGACAAAATAGATATATTTTTTACTAGTAACTGTCTAAAATCAATTTCCGATAGCATCCAGAAAGTGCAGAAGAAAATGGTCCAAGCCAAATGATTTAATGGTAAATCCATTTTGTGAACTAATTTTAAAATGGAGCACACTACAATACAGCAAAGACTCATCAATAATAAAAACAGAGCGATGGTGGTACGCAGACCGGAACGCTTTACCAAATGTAACCATATGCTTACTTTGTTGCCAATATATATGTTGTTGATATTGCCGGCATACTTGGAATTGCTGGAATAATTGTAGATTAATTCTTTTCCGGCATCATCCTCTGTCAGTTCCAAGAAAATATAACGGCTGGGACTGTTAATACCTACAGGTCTGGAATTGGCGGTATCATAGTTTACACGTAATTCACCGTCTACATAGATAGAAACAGTTTGCCAAATGTTATAAAAGCATAAGTCCTCTCTGGGATTTAGGTTTTCTGGTAGTGTGGTTGTGATTGTGACAACCTCCCCTGGGGATGCAGGAACTGTTCCCGGGATGTCAACGGAAATGCGGCTGCCATCAGATAATATTTGTTCCCAGTCGGCAACAAATTCTCTGCAGTCGGTTTGTGTGTGGTCACGTTCGTCTGGATATACACACATAGCAATGATTCCAAACAAAAATACAGAAACACTGGCAAGTGTTAAAAAATATTCTAATATAATTTGTAAAATAGGTTTGTTGTTATCTATTTTGGCCACAGAACATCACCTTTCTTATAATCCTTTTATCATGTTCTAATGATACCACCAATGAGATATTTAGGCAATAAATGTCTATTGTAAATGTTGACAGATGAGTTATCAAAATAGTACATTATATATAACGAAATAAAAGGGGTATACTAGATGTTATTAAAAGTGATTACGTTGTTGGCGATTGTTTTGACGGTGGTAGGATTTGCATTAGGCATTTATGGGTCCATTTGGATTGCGCTGTTAGGATTGGTACTTACTGAGCTGATATTGATTCTTTTATGGATGCTCAGTGGTTTTATTTGCACCAGATTCATTGATATGGAAAAAGAATATGATGATCACAGTCCATTGTTCCGTGCTTATGTCAATGCAATTATTGATTCATTGAATCAGTTGTTGCGAATTAAGGTGCATGTGACCGGAAAAGAAAAAACACCACAGGAAAAGTTTTTGTTAGTATGTAACCACAGAAGTGGTATGGATCCTTTGGTTACTATGGGTGTGTTCAGGGAACACAGAATGGGATTTGTCGCGAAGAAGGAACTTTATAAGATCCCGATTATTTCCAGGTTAATGCATCGTTGTTATTGTCTTTGCATGAACCGTGAAGATGTGCGCCAGAGTGCGTTGGTAATTGGACGGGCTGCAAAGTTGATTCAGGAGGATAGAGCTGCAATTGGTATTTACCCTGAGGGAACAAGAAGTCAGAATGACGAGATGCTTCCATTTGCAAATGGAGCATTTAAGGTGGCAAAAAAGGCAAAGAGCCCGATTTTAGTTACCACTATTAAGAATTCTGATTTGATTATGAAAAATGCACCTTGGAAAACTACCCATGTATATTTGGATGTGCTTGGTGTTATTGATAAAGAATTTGTAGAGAACAACTCTACTGCTCAGATTAGTAAAGTGGCAAGAGAGATGATGGAAGCACACTTTGCTAGTCAGCAGAATTAATTATGAAGGAATTGAAAGGAATGATAAAATGAAGGCAATTGGCGTGGCAACAGACAGTCACAGCGGCATTCATCCTGAGGAAGCAAAAAGAATGAATATCATGGTGCTCCCGATGCCATTTTATTGCGATGACGAGTGTTATTTCGAAGAAGTGTCTATTACAAGAGAGACATTTTTTGAAAAGCTGAATGCTGGAAAGCATGTGTCAACTTCGCAACCATCGCCGGAGGCAGTTATGGATTTTTGGCGTGAAGGTCTGAAGGAATACGAGCAGATTATTTATATGCCTATGAGTAGTGGTCTGAGTGGTGCCTGTAATACAGCTAAGGTGTTGGCTGAAGAAGAGGAATTCAGTGGTAAAGTATTTGTTGTAGATAATGGAAGGGTGGCAACACCGCTCCGTCGTTCTTTAATGGATGCATTAGAACTGGTAGAGGAAGGTTATAGTGCAGAGCGCATTAAGGAGATATTAGAGGCAGCAAAAAATGATATGGCAATATATATTGCAGTAGAAACCTTAGAGTTTCTAAAAAGAGGAGGTCGCGTAACACCTGCTACAGCGGCGATTGGAAGTGTACTTAACATTAAACCGATTTTGCAGTTGGATGTTGGTGTGCTAGATTCCTTTGCAAAATGCCGTGGTATGAAAAAAGCAAGACGGTTAATGATAGAGGCAATGCAAGAAAAATTTGCGACAACCTTTAGAGATGCATTGGATAAGAATGAAGTGTATTTGCTGGCAGCATCTAGTGCAGACGAGGAAACTACAAATGGTTGGGTTGCAGAGATTGAGGAGGCATTTCCGGGGATGAAGGTGCTTTGTGACGACTTATCACTTGGAATTAGTTGTCATACAGGTGAAGGTGCTTTGGGAATTGGCTGTTCAGTAAAACCAAAACGATAGAACAACATATATGAGGGAAAAGGAGAAATAACATGACAAACTATGAGATCTATACAGATTCATCTTGTGACTTTGACGCGGGGATGATTGAGAAACTTGGGATTAAGGTTATGCAGTTGGAGGTTATTATCGATGATAAGCCACCAGTACTAAATAGAGATATTAACATCAAAGAGTTTTATGACCAGTTAAGAGAAGGTGCTAATGCTAAGACTTCAGCTGTTACATTAGGCTTCTTCGAAGAAGCAATGCGTGAAACATTGTCGGCAGGCAAAGATATTTTATATCTTGGTTTTTCATCTGGCTTATCTGCTGCATACAACAATGGTGTAATGGTTATCGAAGATTTAAAGCAGGAATTCCCAGATAGAAAGTTGTTGCACTTAGATACTTTGTGCGCTTCCGGTGGACAGGGCATGTTGGTTTATCATGCGGTTAAATTACAGGAGCAGGGCAAGTCTATGGAAGAAGTATTAGAGGCGATTGCTGCATTAAAGGACAATATCCATCATCAGTTGACAGTGGAAGATTTATTCTTCTTAAAGCGTGGTGGTAGAATCAGTGCAGCTTCTGCTATCGCAGGTTCTATGTTGAAGATTAAGCCAATCATCAACGTTGTAAAGGATGGCCGTTTAGAGAGTATGAGCAAGGTAAGAGGAAGAAAGGCATCTATCAATGAGTTATTCAATAACATGAAGGCTACTGCAGATGTTGAGAAATTCCCTTATGTGACAATTAACCATAGTGATTGTTTGGAAGAGGCAAATGGCCTTGCTGAGATGGTAAAAGCAGAGTTCCCAAGTGCAGAGATTATGATTGGAGATATTGGTCCGGTTATCGGTGCACATACAGGTCCTGGTGCCATGTTATTATGTTATTTGTCTAAGACAGAAAAGGGCGTTAACACACTGTAGACATTTATTTTAGAGAAGCCTTCCTAATAGGAAGGGGAGAGGAATATAAATGACAACGATTTTATTAGTATCACATGTGAAAAGCTTTATTATTACTTCTTTGGTGACTCAGTTGGAAAACCAGGGACATAAGGTGTTGATTTCAGGTGACAGTCCAAGTGAGATTGGAGAAATCAGAGAGGATATCCATCTGATGCTACTGTACGCAGAAGAATTGGAAATGGAAGGTTTAGTATACGCAAAAGATAGAGCTATTGAAGAGAATCTACCAGTCTTTGTCATTGGTGATATTAATGAGTTGGAAGAAGTGAAAAGCGTTGTGCCGGCACAATTTATTAAGAAAGAATTCGTCCGACCTGTCAATGTGAAAGAAGTGGCAGAGATAATAGATAATCACATCAAAAAGGATGGTTCCCATCTAAAAAAGAAAATTCTTGTAGTAGATGATTCGGGAGTTATGCTTAGAAATGTGAAAGGGTGGTTGCAGGATAAATACAATGTGATTCTTGCAAATTCCGGTACGATGGCAATTAAGTACCTTGCTCTCAATCGCCCGGATTTAATCTTACTCGACTACGAAATGCCTGTCTGTGATGGCAAGCAGGTGCTAGAGATGATTCGTTCCGAATCGGAGTTTTCTAACGTTCCAGTTATCTTTCTGACGAGCAAGAATGATAAGGAAAGTGTCATGAGTGTTTCGACGCTAAAGCCAGAGGGATATTTGTTAAAGACTATGGAGCCAAAACAGATTGTGCAGACAATCGATGAGTTCTTTGAAAAAAGAAAAGGGTTATAGTCAATCATACGTTTGAAGGCATCACAGCTACGTGATGCCTTTTTTCAAGCCCTGCAACCTGTGGTTGCACCAAAATGGTAACTCTAATTGCTGGAAAAAACTATAGATATTTGGTATTTTTAAAGGTATGATTATAAACATAAAGGAGAATTCAAATGGAAAAGAAGAATAATAAGATTGTTTATGCAGTGATTGGAGCACTTGTTGTTTTGTTAATCGTTCTAGTCATTTTGGTCGGCATGTTGATTGGTGGCAAGAATGAGGAGAAAAAAGGTGGAACAACAAATGTGGGACCAAATGTGGTAGAAGACACCACTGCGGATGCAACAGGGGATACCACGGACATTTTTGGTGAAGAAATTACAGATGATACTGCAGTAACCGGTATAGATATGACGGTGGTAATCGGCGGTATTCAATTTACCGTACCAAAGGACTATGCATGTATATATGTAGAAAGCTTGGGTCCGGTTATTTATATTGATGATTTGTTTACTTTGAAGCTGGCTGTGTTGGATACACCAAGTTATGCAGAGGTGGCTTCTAATCCTGCTTATCTTACAGATAAAATCTCTGAAGTTGGCGGAATCTTGCTGGAAGATGCTAAGGAAGTGGAATTAAATGGCAAGAAGTACATATATTATGTGGCTATATTAAATGATGTAAAGACCGTTGTTATCAACAGTGAAGTTGTGGGCAAACGTGTCGCAACACAGCTTGCAGTAGAATCTGATACATTGACATATGATGATTGTATTCAGGTATTTGCCAGCATTATTGATGGTGCAAAGGAAACAGACGCACCAGATTCTACTTATGATGATATTGAAGCGCAAAATGATAATTCCAATAAGGGCGAAGTGAAATCAGAAAGCACATTAACCTTTGGGGGTGATACAGTCACCTTCCAGATTCCGGAAAACTTCTATTCTCAGAGTGTGGAGACTTGGAGCGATGAGCAATGTGAGTATTTTATGTCTGGTGATTATGCATTTAACGTTACCTGTCGTTTGTCAGAAAAGGAAGCAGGTGTTGCAGAAAATGCAGAACAGATGACATATTTGCAGTGGGATGCATTGTTGGAAAACGTGAAAAATGCAACAACAATTGAAACTGTGGACATTGACGGATATACATTCTATTATTTTGATGTAAGATATGAATTTGATGGGGCAGACTGCCAAAAGTTCTTTGCTGCCTGCGAGATTGGCAATAGCATTTACGCAGTGGATATCGATGGTTTAGATGCAGAGAGTGAATTGACATTAGAAATGGTAAAGAAGTTCCTGATGGTAAAATAGGAGTATTATGAAGAAAAATTGCACGAAAAGACAGTGGAAAAAGTGTATATTGGGAATGTTGTTGATGCTCTCTTCAATGTTGATGGCTTGTACAACGGGAACGAGCCAGGAAGTCACAACTAGCCAGGAAGCAACTGAAAGTGAGACTGTGAGTAACGAGACTGAAACAACGGAGGCCTGGAGTATCGACAATCTCAAAAAACAGGTTGAAACAGCGATTGAAGCTCATAAACAGTTTAAGGCGGAGGTAAAATCCAAAGAGGCTGCAAAGGATGCAATTCGTCAGTATGGTGTAAAGCAAAGGGCGTTATATGATAATCCTGCTGTAGAAGCAATCGAACTGGAGATGGAGCAGACCTTTGGTTTGTTGGCGGTGAATTTGGGTGAGATAGAAGAACAGACAGCAAAGGATATCAGAGATGCATTTTCTTATGTATACGACAAATATCCTTGGATTCAGGATTCGTTGACTAATATATCTCTGTGTAATTTTGAAAGTGCAAAATCTACCTATGTGGCAGTGACTCAGAGTCGGGAATTTATGATGAAGGATGCAGGAGAGTATCCTTATGTGGTAAAATACGAAATTATACTAAATGCGGCAAAGTTCATGAATCGTGAGCAGTTACTCAAGGATTGTGATATCCTTGTGGCATCAGGACAACGCTGTGAGAATACCAACATTACCTCTATTGTGGTGCATGAATTGGGCCATCAGTTAACTAACGTGTATGCCATGAAAGAGTTTGGTTTGACAGATGCTTATTATATCACTGAAGAAAATGCAGAGGCATATAGCCGATATGTAACAAATCAGTTAAAGACAAATCAAATCATTGAACAGTCTATCTTAGAGTCGGCATACGCCCTGTGGCAATCAGAGTATCAGCAGTCCGGTTCCGAGGAAGATTTTCGTGGAAGTATCTCCGGCTATGCCAAGGGTGTGCAGGAAGATGGTGGTATTTCTTATGGAGAGACCATAGCAGAGGCAATCGCAGATATATTCCTAAATGGTGACAATGCTGCGGATGCCAGTAAGGCAATAGAATCAGTACTTACAGAAAAAATGAAGGATTAATACCATGGATGAAATGACAAAAGAATTATTGGGAGATAGATTGTTGAATCTGCGTATGGAGCATAATTTGACGCAGGAAGATGTGGCAGACAAATTGTGTGTCAGCAGACAATCTGTTTCAAAATGGGAACTAAACAAAACACTTCCGGATGTGGACAAATTGCTACAGCTTTCGGATATGTATCAGGTTAGTCTGGATTATCTTGTAAAGGGAGAGATTACTGATCGTATTCCAGAGGAAGAGGCTATGGCAGTTACCTCTGAGCAGGTAGCAGTTCAAGAATTGGATGCGAAGCAAGAGGCGATTAAAAAGAATGCGTCTTGGGGGTTCGCGAATAAAGTCCTTATGTTGGGTGCGATTATCAGTGCCTGTATGTTAATATATATGATAGGATTTACGGGAAAACTTTTGTTTTCTCATACATTTTCGGCGGAAGGAAAAACACAGGATGTTATCTGTGTAGATCGGATTTTAGAACAGTATACTAAGGCAGAATTTACTACATTAGATGAAGATAATAATTTTGTAAAAAAGATTGTATGGCTGGACGTGCCTGGGGTTCGTGAAAATGATTTTGTAACCTGTTATACCTCGGAAGACGCGTCTGAACTGTATTTTCAATATTATCACAGAACGCTTTTGTTGGCATTCATCATAACAGTGTTGCTGGGGATTATGTTTATGGCATTTTTGTTGCCATTATGTGTGAATAGAAAGTAGGAATGCAAGTGTTGTTTCGGGTTTGTTTTATAATCGCGCAAGCAGTATTATTAGTTGTAGGATGGCATCTGTCGGCCGCTATGTTTTGGCGGGTGGATTCGCTACAGACGTACATTAATAATAACGACTTGCTTTATGACAGTATAACTTTGCAACTGTTTTTTGTGCAATATACGGGAATGTTCTTAGGGCTTCTTTCGTTTCTGAAAAGACTAAGAGATAAGATGGTGATTTTTGATATTGTTGTGATTGTCCTGGGAGTATTGGTTATGGCATACTCTGCTTTTATGGTGTTTATAATCGGTGCGATTGGCGTGATGGAATTTTCTGTGAAGATATTTTGGCCGTATCTTCCGGCTTTAATCGGTTGGATTTTGTTAATTATAAAGGCTGTGCTGGATGGAATTACAAGGAGAAATATGCGAAAACTGGATAGCATTAATGAAGAGTAATTCAGTTTATGATATATAGGGGGATAATTATGAGTGATGAATTTGTATTTTTACTATGTGCTAGTTTAGTTATTATATCATTAGTGTTTATGGTGGCGCAAAATATGAATTTTAACAATACAAAATTGTTGCCGGAACAAATTAAGGCAGAATTGAGAGCGGCGAAGTATAGACAGTTTGACTTTACCCAAAAGGAAATGATGGTACAAAAGAATTGGAAACGGGCAAAAATCAATTGCATTTTGATGGTTTGCATATTTGTGTTATTCTTTTTGATTCCGGGACTTGTGGGAATGCAAGGTAAAGGAAGAATCATGTGGATTTGGGCATTCATTGCTATTTGCCTGATTGTAATCGGTGTGATTCTGTGGATGACATATTGGGAAAATAGAAAAATGTCAGACACCTCTAATATGTACATAGTAAAAGGTTATATCCGAGGCGTTCAGAAATCTAGGAGTAGTGAAAAAGTATATGTGGCGTATTATGATGGCAACAAGGACAAAATTGTCGTTCAAAGCAGATATACTTCAGCAGATGAAAGACAAGCGCAGCATGTACGAAAAGATAATTACGTGGATGTTGTGGTTCAAGATACAGGCAAACAGTGGAAGATGTTTTGCCTAAAGTATTAGAGGAGATACAATATGAAAAAGCAGACAGAAGAAAAGTTAGAAGATATTCATTTATATAGTGGTATCATTGCATTGTTTGTTTTCATCTTTGCCATCATATGGGCAGCAGGCATGCATGATGATTATGGTTCCTTCTTTGGTGGAAATGAAATAGAAAGAAATGTGGCAATCGGTGTTCTGATAGCATTAGGTGTCAGTGTACTTATTTGGATTGTCACTGGAATCATACTGAAAAAAGAACAGGGAGATTTATTTGTTAGCTTTGTTGATATAGCAGAAATGTTTCTATACATCATTTTTCCAATTGGAAAGATAGGAAAAAATGAAGTGAAAAAACTGGTTGGTCATGTAGGTGTGCCGGAAGAGGTCTATGCAAGTGCTCTTTGGAAAGCGTCTACAAAGGGAATTCGTATTTTCCCTTTGCTAGCGTCCATATTCCTGTTTGCCTTTACGGGTGGCTGCGTATGGGCGATTATCAGTGCTTGGATGGAGAGCAGTGGCGACAAATGGGAAGTGACAGTCACGGCCGGTTTGATTGGAATCATATGTCTGTTTTGGTGCATTTCCTGTGCCATGAGTGCAAAAAATCGGCCAAATGACCTGATAGAGTATATGTCACTGCATGGTGTGAAATTCAAAGCTGCTAATGAAGACTTTGAGAATGCTAAGCGGTTCGGTTCCGAGATTTATCTTGGTCAGCAATACCTTTTTATCAAAGCACATGGGGGCATGCAGATTGTTGCCAGAAAAGATATAGAGGAATGTCAGGTAAATAAAATGAGTGGATGGAGTCCACGAACTCTGTTTTTGGGGTATCATGTGTTAGTGATAGAAGCAAAAGAAGATTCCATTGTAAAGTATGGCATTGTACCAATTGCGTTTTATCAGCTAAAGAAAAGTTTAGAGGAGGGCATTTAAAATGGGAGATATTATCGCATGGATTGTGGTAGGTATTTTGGTTATAATACTGCTGATTGTATACGCAGGTTTTATGTTGCTTTGGCTTGGCTATCGTTCTGATTACAAAAAGGGAACCCATATCCAGGGAAAAGTGATTGAATATGTAGGCGACAAAGAACATGCTACAGGCAGCGTGACACCTGGTGTTACCAGATACTCAAAATATGGTGAGTACAAGGTTTCCTTTGAGTGGGAAGGTGAGGAACACATTAAAAATGCAGTGGTTCGTAGCAGACGCAAAAAGCCGGGAGATATGATACCGGTTTGTATTAGTTATGACAAAGATGGCAACTGGGATGTTCTGGAAATGAATATGCTTTATTGGTCATCAGAAATGGCAATTGGTTGGACGCTAGGCCTCATATTTGGTATCGCATTAGCGGTTTGTGCAGAAATGGGGCTGATATCATGAAAAGTGCAAGAGCGTTTTTAGTCGGAATTTACCTTCACCTTTTATGGTGTATTTCTATCATATTGGTGCCAATTATTTTAAAGGATTCGGATCTTACCGGCATATTGATGAAGTATATATTATATGGCATTATTGTGGAATGCTTGGTTGTTTTGATTATTGGTGGCGTGTCAGTAGTTTGCGCAAAAATAGCCGGCAAGCAGGGTGAGCATGAAAACGTGAAAAAGGGTTGGAAACTGCTAAAGTTAGCCACGATTCCATTCTATATATTAAACTTTGCTTATAGTGTTTTCGCATGGGGAATATTGGTAGGAGCTTCCCGTGGGTTCGCGATTTTTCTGGTTCCTATTCCGATAGTATTCACCTGCACTATGATTGTGATGAGCGGTTTGATAGGACATACATATATCAAATACTTAAAGCGTGAGAAAGACATTGATATTTCAGGGATACATAATCTATTACAGCTGATACCGGTATTAGATATTATCAGCACTATTATCATATTGCGTAAAGAAAAAATGTTCTAAATTTATTTATGTTACATACAAAACTCGTGAAGCAGGTAGGGAAAGTTTCCCTGCCTGTTTCATTTAGTCATTGTGCGCAACTTTTGTCATACTATTCTAAAATTTATAAAAACTTTGCATTTTAGGGCTTGCTTTTATACCATCTTTTATGGTACAGATAGGGAGAGTGAATAAAACAATTCGCTTCAAGAAAGCATAATATAGATGACACTAAAATGATGATAACTTAAGAAGAGAGAGGAAAACAAAATTATGACAATGACAGACATTATGGGCATGCTTGGTGGATTAGCATTATTCTTATATGGTATGCAAATGATGAGTACCGGTTTGGAGTCAGCAGCCGGTAACAAGATGAAGGAGATTTTAGAAAAATTAACAGCAAACAGATTAGTTGCTGTATTAGTAGGTGCGGTAATAACTGCTGTTATTCAGTCTTCATCTGCGACTACCGTTATGGTGGTTGGTTTCGTTAACTCAGGTATGATGACACTTAATCAGGCGGTTTGGATTATCATGGGTGCCAATATCGGTACTACCATTACAGGACAGTTGATTGCGTTGGATGTGGGAGCAATCGCGCCATTAATCGCATTTCTTGGTGTAGCTTCTGTGGTATTTGTGAAAAATATCAAAGTGCAGCATGTTGGGTCTATTTTTGCAGGACTTGGAATACTGTTTATTGGTATGGATATGATGAGTGCAGCGATGATGCCACTTCGTGAATCAAAAACATTTATTGACATCATAAGTAACTTTGAGAATCCGATTATTGGTATTTTAGCTGGTACAATCTTTACTGCATTAATTCAGTCATCATCTGCTTCTGTAGGTATTTTACAGGCGTTGGCCAGTGGTGGTGTTATTGGATTAAAGCAGGCAGCGTTTGTTTTGTTCGGTCAGAATATTGGTACTTGTGTGACAGCGTTGTTAGCATCCTTTGGTGCGAATCGTAATGCGAAGAGAACAACCGTTATGCATATCTCCTTTAATGTAATTGGTACCATTATTTTTACAACTCTTTGTTTAGTAACACCAATTATCAGTATGGTAGAGGGTTGGACTCCGTCAAATGTCCCAGGGCAAATTGCGAATCTGCATACGATGTTCAATGTGGTAACTACATTGCTGTTGATACCTATTGGAACATTGCTTGTGAAATTAGCACAGAAGATTTTGCCAGATAGAGATGATGCAAAGGATATGGAAGATATCCACCGTATGTTGTACATCGGTTTTATGAATGTGGAAAAATTGGGTGTGTCTGCGGTTAGTCAGGATGGTACCAAAAAAGAAATTTTGCGTATGCTTGATATGGCAAAGGATAATGTGCATGATGCATTTGATGTATTCTCTGGAAAAAATGTGGCACAGATGGTTTCTATGGATAAGCGTGAGAATTATATCGACTATCTTAACAAAGAGATTTCAAAATACATCACAAAAGCGGTTGCACATGAGACCACAACCAGAGGTAGTCAGGTGTTTAACTCTTATTTCTCTATTACAAGTAATGTAGAAAGAATTGGTGACCATGCGATTAATATCGCCGGTTATTCCAAAATGATTGAGCAGAAAAATATCAAGTTCTCTGATACAGCGATGGAAGAGATTGAGCAGATGCAGAAAATTTGTGATAAGCTCTTTGACTTGTTGCTTTCTAATCCAGATGATGTGATTGAATGGCATGGTAAGATTGCTGCAAAGGAACAGAAGATTGATGACATGACCAAGGATTTCAGAAATAGCATGTTCGGAAGATTACAGAAGGGAACCTGTACAGATGAAGGTAGTGTATTCTTCTCGGAGATGCTTACGGACTTTGAGAGAATTGGTGACCATGCATTGAATATTGCAGATGAAATCACAAAAGTTGCATTAGGAAAATAGACGAGGTTGTCAGAATCTATAAAAGATGAAGGAGACAATCATTGATACAGAATATCATTAAGGGAATGATAATTGGATTTGCCAGTGTTTTGCCGGGAATTAGTGGTGGAACACTGGCAATTTCTATGGGAATTTATGACAAGTTGATTTATTGCATTAACCATGTGTTTACAGAATTTCGAAAGACAATTGTTTTTATGTTTCCCATTGCAGTCGGAGTGGGGATTGCTTTCGTTAGTAGTGTATTTGGACTGGAATATTTGTATGAAAAATACCCTGTTCCAATAAATATCCTGTTTTGTATATTGATGCTAAGTGGCGTGCCGAACATATATAAAAACGTCAAGAATAGTGTGGTGCGCAAAAGTCATATTCTATGCGCTTTTTGTATGTTCGCGTTTACGTTAACGATTCCGATGCTGAATGGTCTTGGTGGGGATGCGGTGCATTTGTCAATTAGCGTGTGGGGATTTGCGGTGTTGCTATTGATTGGAATATTGTCATCCGCAACGCTCATCATACCGGGAATTAGCGGTTCTGTATTATTGATGTTGTTAGGGTACTATTATCCGTTGTTAAATTTAATTAAGTCTACCATAATAGCGTTTATGAAGTGGGAATCTGCAGTATTGTTGCAGAATATTCTGTATTTATTCCCCTTTGGTGTTGGAATCATAATTGGAATATTTGTGGTGGCACGATTGATTGAATGGTTATTTTCTCAATATGCGGAATGCACCTATTGGGGTATATTGGGTCTACTCATTGCATCACCGATTGCACTGTTTTTTGTATAAAATTTTAAACAAACGTCGATTATTGCAAAAATGTATTGACATAAATGGAAAAAACCTTTATAAAGATAAATGTTGATTATCAAGTTCGTATAAAAAGGAGAGTAATGAAATGACATACGAAGAATTAGTGCAGAAGGCAAGAGAGATTTATGCAGATGCTGATGCCAGCAAGGTTAAGGAGCATGTTGCAATTCAGTTCAATATTCAGGGCGAAGCTGAAGGCGCTTTCTATTTAGAGATCGTTGATGGCAAGGTAGTTATTGAGCCTTATGAGTATTATGATAGAGACGTAATTGTAACAACAACTGCAGATATGTTACAGAAGGTAACTGAGGGTAAGGCTGATATGGTTAAGGCTTATTTATCAGGCGAGTTAAAGGCTGAGGGTAACTTAGACAAGGCTTTATTATTGCAGAAGGTTGTTACTAAGAAGCCAGCTAAGAAGGCTGCTGCAAAGAAGACTACTGCAAAGAAGCCGGCAGCAAAGAAAGAAACTGCTAAGCCAGCAGCAAAAAAGCCAGCAGTAAAGAAAGAGGCTGTTAAGCCAGCAGAGAAGAAGACTGCTACTAAGACAACAACAGCAAAGAAAACTGCTGCAAAGAAGACAGAGAAATAAAAACAGATATATAGATAAAAAGCCGTTGCGCAAAGAATTTTCTTTGTGCAACGGCCTTTTTGTTGTTATGCCACATTCTTTCTTTTCCAAGTGCTAATGGATAGCAGGAAAATGATAGGAAGAATTTCTAAACGTCCGGCTAACATATCGAAAATTAATACTATTTTCGATAATGTAGAATAGCCGGCATAATTGCATACGGGACCGACACTATCGAAGCCAGGACCGATATTGTTAAAACAGGCATTCACTGCTGACATATTGGTAAGCATTGAAAATCCATCAGTGGAAATAACCAGAAAACTTGTAATCATAATAATGACATATATTGTTAAATAAATTTGTGTTCCAGTAATCACATTTTCGCTAATTGTAGATTTATTGATAGTAACAACCTGTACTTTTTTCGGGTTTAATGCTTTTTGTAACCCTCTTTTTAAGGATTTAAAGAGGAGAATGATTCTGATGAACTTAAAACCACCGCCGGTACTGCCGGCACAGGCACCGGATAGCATTAGGCACATAAGAATACTTTTTGAAAAATTTGGCCACAAATCAAAGTCAGTTGTAGCGAAACCGGTGGTAGTCATGATACTAGCAACTTGAAAAGCGGAATGTCGAATTGTCTCTGCTAGTGTTTCATAGTAGTTGCCCAAATTGATTGTAATGAGTGTGATGCTAACAACTACTGTTAAGATATATAATCTTAATTCTTCATCTTTAAAAACGCTTTTAAATTGTTTGATGAGCAATAGATAATAACAACTGAAATTTACACCAAACAATAGCATGAATATAGTACATACATTTTGAATATATGGACTGTAGCTTGCAAGACTGTCATTTTTTACTCCAAAACCACCAGTTCCCGCAGTGCCAAAGGCTGTACAAAGTGCATCAAACCAGTGCATGTCACCTGCTATTAAAAAGAAGAAGCACAAAATAGTCAAAACGAAGTATAGCGCATATAGTATAATTGCAGTCTGGCGCATTTTGGGTACTAATTTTCCTACATTTGGTCCAGGGCTTTCTGCTCGTAAAATGTGAAGAGTGAAGCCGTTATTTTGTCCGCCACCGGACATGACTGCCAACAACAACACTAAAACTCCCATTCCACCAATCCAGTGGCTGAAGCATCGCCAAAGCATAGAGCCGCGAGACATAATTTCTACATCTGGCATAATAGTAGCGCCGGTCGTTGTAAAGCCGGAAACGATTTCAAACAATGCATCGATGTATTTTGGAATTTCACCGGAAAAGTAAAATGGTAAACAACCGAGAATACTCATTACAATCCAGCAACCACCAGCACATACATAGCCTTCTCGGGCGTAAAAGATTCGTTTAGCGTTCTTGCAATATACCCACATTATTGACGCGATAACCAAAATGATGCCAATTGTGGCGAAAAAACTGAAAACTACCCGTTGATTTCTGTCATAAATCGCTAAGGCCAATGCTGGGGTCATTAGTGCGGCTTCTAGAGCCAGGATTTGTGCAAGGATACGGCCTATCATTTTATAATTCATAATAGTTCTCCTTATATTTCGAAAATGTCATTCAGTTGCAAAAGAACGGTGCTGGAATTTGTTACTGCCACAACGGTATCTCCTGTCTGGAAAAAGGAATCTCCATTTGGGATTATTACTTTTCCGTTGTGTGTGATACAAGCAATCAATACATTTTTCTTAATCTTAACGTCCTTCAAAGGAATTTTGCAATATTTGGCTGTTTCATCAACTAGAAACTCTACGGCCTCTGCTTGTCCGGATGCGATGGAATGTACAGAAACTGCAGCACCAGATTGATTCTTCATAGCCCGTACATAACGGACGATAGTGTTGCAACTAAGCTCTTTAGGACATACAATGCTTCCGATTGGAAGGCGGTCTAAAATTGCCATGTCATCAGAGTGCCCCAATTTTGTGATAACCAAAGGTACTTGCTGGTCTGTAGCAAAGAGTGAAATGACGATGTTCATTTCGTCCAAGCCGGTCAAAGAAATCATGGCATCACAATCAGACATACCACTTTCCTGCAGAGTAGCGTGGCTACTTGCGTCTCCTTCAATAATATCTGCGTCTGGGAGTAGTGAGGCAAGTTCGATACAGCGATTATGATTTTGTTCTACAATCTGCACACAAATTTTGTTTTTGAGTAGATTTTGGGCGAGGTAATAACTGATTCTGCCACCGCCTACTATTAGTACTTTTTTAATCTTATGAGTGATAATATGCAGATTCTTTAGCAGTTCTGCAAGTTCATTTGTAGGTGCAGTTGCAAAAATTCTATCATTTGCCTTTAATACAAATTGTCCGTCAGGCATGATGGCATGTCCGTCTCTAAGAACGGTGCATACCAGCACCTGACATTTGATAATGTTGTTTAAATCCATAAGAGCAATTCCGTTTAAATTGCTATCTTCCTCAATTTTAAGTTCGACAATTTCAACTCTGTCTTTTGCGAACGAATCACGTTTTAAGAATCCTGGAAATTTAATCAATCGCTCGATTTTGTGAGCAGCCTGACGTTCTGGATTTACCGTAAGTGAAAGTCCGAATGCGTCTCGCATTTCGTAGACCTGTTCATAGTATTCGGGATTACGAATACGTGCAATCGTGTGAATTTTGGGGTTAATTTTGCGTGCGGCCATACAGCATAACAGATTCACTTCGTCAGCATTTGCTACGGCAATGAGCAAATCAGCATTTGCAACGCCGGCTTCTCGCAATACTCCTAAATTGGCACCGTTGCCAGTAACAGCAATAGAATCGTAACGTTGAATTACTTTTTCTAAAACATTTGGGTTGGAATCGATTAACGTGATGTCGTATCCTTCTGCGGATAGTTGTTTGGCCACGTTGGAACCGACTTTGCCAAGTCCTACAATAACTATATTCATAATATTATCCTCCTGCGAGTAGGAATGCTTATTTATGAAAAGCATTATATTCCTTATTGAGTGAAAAGGCAATTAAGAAATCCCATTATTCTGTTGAAAATGAAATAAAATTAGAGTACTATAAATGATAGGAACGTAAAGACGGAGGTTACGAAATGGATGATTATTTAAATTTACAAATGAAAGGACTTCGTGAAGTCGTTTATTATAGTCAAAAATTACTTCCTGTGGTGGAGGATATTATTTCTGAACTTCGCAATGGAAGAAAGCAGGATACCGGTGAGATTTTGAATCTTGTGATTTTGGGAATCAACTGGGAAATAGAGATGTATAACTATTGTGAAAAATTAGTGAATGCTGACCGTTCAGTAATCGATAAGAAGCAGATGACTTCTGCGGTGAATAATTTGGGCGTTGCATTAAAGTCGGCAGAAGATGCCCAGATTGCTCGGTGTTTAGAAAAAGACTTCCTTCCATTTTTAAAGACCCTAGAAAAAGCATCCAAGCAAGCTTTGCTAGGTGATTTTAGTAAATGATACATAAATAAAAAGAGGATAGTTCGTTGCGAACTATCCTCTTTATCTTTTTATGCGTATCCATTGAACAATAAACCGCTGTACATGGATGGCACGTATGGATTAGGTAAACTCTTGGCTGTATTCGGATAAGTAACTATGACCTTATCCACGTAAGCCAGTGGGTCCATATTTAATTGGTCTGTGGTTTTCATAACTTCTGTTTGGAAGTCTGAGATGTCGTTAAATAGTGATTTGAACTCGCCATTCTTAGCGCTTTGAACCAACAACGCTTCTTCGGTTTCGATATAACCCTCGGCATTCACCTTTAGGCCATTAGCCTCCAGTGCACTTGCGTGATATCTGGTAATGCGTGAAATGTCAGTCAAAAGCTTTCTTGCGCTCTTTTGATTGTCCATGTTGTCGTTGGCAAGCTTAATTAAATGGTTATAAGAATCGACAAAGTCGTGTACCTTTTTGAGAATCTCATCTGTATCAGGTACCATGCTAATACTAACCGGTTCATCAGAAACTTGCAACAAATCCACCTCAACCACATTGTTGATAGAAATGTTATTCGTAGCAGAACCATGTTCCTGTCCGTTAATTGAAAATGCAGAATTGCTTGGCATCTGTTTGATTTGATTCAATCCAAGAAGCTCCACAAGTGGTTGATCCGGATTGTTCTCAGTGAAAGCAAATTGCAAGTCACTAAACAATGCGCCCTTACCTGTCATCTGTGATTCAATATTCAAAGCACTTTGTCCGGTGGTGTTAGCAACTACCGTAGCCTTTAGTCCTGTATGGTTCTGGTTAATGGCATTGGCTAAACTGCGTTGCACATCAATGTTCTGCACAGAAGCATCTACCTTTACAGTAAACATAAATTCGCTCTTACTGGTTGCAAGTTTTACGTCGTATGTGCCGCTCGCCAGGGTTTTAGATTTTGATGTGATATAATTACCTTCGTTGACCTGATTGTTAGCCAGTTGTTTTACTTGGATGTTCAAATTATCTGGCGCCTTATCATAATCATCGGTGGTAATTCTTGCATTCAATACGCTTTCGTCAGAAGATGCAAATATCTTTTGATTAAAAACAGTATCTGTGTCATCACTTAAGAAGCTGGAAATGTTTTTTAAGTCAATAGCAGCATCTTTAATGCTAAGTGCATAGTCCTGAGTCTCCGCCGACAGGTTAAACTTGTACAGAGGGGACTGCTTGTTATGGCGAACCATGCTTTGATATAGATTTTTTAATTCTTTGGATTTGTGTGTGTGGTACTTGCTGTCAGTTTTAGGCAAATATGCCATGCTGTAGTAGTTATACACATTGTAATTCGTCATGATACCCCTCCTTCCTTGGATGGTAGCCTGCGGCTGATGTTCATATATCCGTATATGAAATAAAACGAAGATACCCCATAATATTTATAGTTAATAACATTATAGTCCTATTTTTTAAAAAAGTCTACAAAAAAATGTGCTTGACAAGAAGAAAAAATAATGGTAACCTAATAGCCGATGAACTGCCGTAGACAGTAGGTGCCATATGATTGGTGTAAGCACAGTCGCCTACCGAGGAAGATATGATGATGATTATTTCTCCCTGTCTCGGACTGGGAGTTTTCTTATTTTTAGAGTTCTTAGTGCAGTCATTAATACTATAAGGAGGTGCACTATCATGGCTAAGGTTGAATTAAAACAGCCTATCGTTGACGAGATTAAGGAGTTATTAGACGGCGCACAGTCAATGGTTTTAGTTGATTATCGTGGACTTACTGTTGCACAGGATACAGTTCTTCGTAAAGAGTTAAGAGAGAACGGTGTTGTGTACAAGGTATACAAGAACACATTAATCAAGCGTGCCATTGAAGGTACAGAGTTCGAGGGTGCTTCTGTAGATTTGGAAGAGCCAACAGCTATTGCTGTTAGCAAGACAGATGCAACTGCACCAGCAAGAATTCTTGCTAAGTTCGCTAAGACAGCAGACAAGTTAGAGATTAAGTCTGGTGTTGTAGAAGGAACATATTACGATAAGGATGCTATTAAGGTTATCGCTAATATCCCTTCAAGAGAAGAGCTTCTTTCAAAGTTACTTGGAAGTATGCAATCACCTATTGCAAACTTTGCTCGTGTTATTAAGCAGATCGCAGAGAAGCAAGAGGCATAATTACAACATTTATTTTTTAGAAAAACAATATTTTAATTAGGAGGATTTTAAAAATGACAACAGCAGAGATCATTGAAGTAATCAAAGGTTTATCAGTATTAGAGTTAAACGATTTAGTTAAGGCTTGTGAGGAAGAGTTCGGCGTATCTGCAGCAGCAGGCGTTGTAGTTGCAGCAGCAGGTGGAGACGCAGCTGGCGCAGCTGAGGAGAAGGATGAGTTCAACGTAGAGTTAACAGAGGCTGGTCCAAACAAGGTTAAGGTTATCAAGGTAGTTCGTGAGGTAACTGGTTTAGGTCTTAAGGAAGCTAAGGAAGTTGTAGATGGCGCTCCAAAGATCGTTAAGGAAGGTGCTTCTAAGGCTGAGGCTGAGGATCTTAAGGCTAAGTTAGAGGCTGAAGGTGCTAAGGTTACATTAAAGTAATTTTATCCAATAGCATTTACAGAGGATGTCACGTGTTGGCATCCTCTTTTTTAATACATACACTAAGTAATGATGGGATATAGACATGATAGGCACAAGAAAGTATCATCTTATTTTTTCTATTTAGAATACTTTCGTGTGTCTTTCTTGTCTTTGCAATTCCACGCACACTGTCTGAGCAGAATGAGGTTACAAGTGTTTCGGTGTAACGTTTGCACTCTCCAAAATGCGTAACAGTACGTAATGCCGTAGAATACACGGCATAAGTACTGACGCATTTTGAGGCACACCTCAATCACTTTTAACCTCATTCTGCGAGTTTGTGTGTGGAATTGTAATAGAAAGGCAAAAAGACACGCGCTTAAGTATTCTTAATAGAACAAATACAATGATGCGAATTGTGCCTATCATGTCTATATCCCAATAATACTTAGTGCATGTATTAATAATAAGATGCCAACACGTGACATCCGCTTAAATATACTATTGGAAAAATTTCCAAAATAGTTGTTGACACGCTTGACAGATTGTTATAATATTATAGAATGTCACTATTATGGCTAGGACTGCCTTTATGTGACTTTATATACTATTATTTCAAGGGGTGAAATCGTCAATGGAAAAGAACAGAATCCGTCCTATCAAAGCTGGTAAGGGAATGCGAATGAGTTATTCCAAACAAAAAGAAGTACTCGATATGCCTAATTTAATCGAAGTACAGAAGGATTCATACAAGTGGTTTCTCGAAGAGGGCCTTGCAGAAGCATTCAGCGACATTTCTCCGATTACAGATTTTAATGGTCAGTTAAGCTTAGAGTTTGTTGACTATCAGCTGTGTGAAGAGGATGTAAAGTATTCAATTGAAGAGTGCAAAGAGCGAGATGCAACATATGCAGCTCCGCTGAAGGTAAAGGTTAGACTTCGCAATAACGAGACAGGCGATGGCATCAAGGAGCACGACATTTTTATGGGTGATTTACCTTTGATGACAGAGACAGGTACATTCGTTATTAACGGTGCTGAGAGAGTTATCGTTAGCCAGTTGGTACGTTCTCCTGGTATCTACTACGCTATTGGTCATGACAAGATTGGTAAGACATTGTACTCATGTACAGTGATTCCGAACCGTGGTGCATGGTTAGAGTATGAGACAGATTCCAATGACGTTTTTTATGTACGTGTAGATAGAACAAGAAAAGTTCCTATTACAGTATTGATTCGTTCATTAGGATTAGGAACAAATGCTGAGATTCTTGAACTCTTCGGTGAGGAGCCAAAGATTTTAGCAAGTATGGAAAAGGATCCATCTGATAATTATCAGGATGGTTTATTAGAGTTGTATAAAAAGATTCGTCCAGGTGAGCCTTTAGCAGTTGAAAGTGCAGAGTCATTGATTAATGGCATGTTCTTCGATGCAAGAAGATATGACCTTGCTAAGGTTGGTCGTTATAAGTTCAATAAGAAACTTGCTTGGCGTAACCGCATTGCAGGTAAGGTGCTGGCTGAGGATGTAGTGGATCCTTCAACAGGCGAAGTGCTTGCATCTGCAGGAGACAAGCTTACAAGAGAAAGTGCAAAGATGTTACAGGATGCTGCTGTTTCATATGTTATGATTCAAGCAGAAGACAGAAATGTAAAAGTGCTTTCTAATATGATGGTTGACATTTCTGGTTATATCAACTTTGATCCAGCTGAAGTTGGTGTTGATGAGGATGTTTTCTATCCTGCATTAGAGAAGTTATTACAGGAATATGATAATGACGAAGACTTAAAGAAAGCCATTAAGAAGAATTTGTCAGAGTTGATTCCTAAGCATATTACAAAGCAAGATATTTTTGCTTCTATTAATTACAATATGCATTTAGAGTATGGTATCGGTTCGTCTGATGATATCGACCATTTAGGTAATAGACGTATCCGTGCTGTAGGTGAGTTGTTACAGAATCAGTATCGTATTGGTTTATCAAGACTTGAGAGAGTTGTTCGTGAGAGAATGACGACTCAGGATATCGAGACTATTTCACCTCAGTCTCTGATTAACATTAAGCCAGTAACTGCTGCAGTGAGAGAGTTCTTCGGAAGTTCTCAGCTTTCACAGTTCATGGATCAGAACAACCCACTTTCTGAGTTAACACATAAGAGACGTTTATCTGCCCTTGGTCCTGGTGGTCTTTCAAGAGATCGTGCCGGATTCGAGGTTCGAGACGTTCATTATACACACTATGGTAGAATGTGTCCGATTGAGACACCTGAAGGTCCTAACATCGGTTTGATTAACTCCCTTGCTTGTTATGCAAGAATTAATCAATATGGTTTCGTGGAAGCACCTTATCGTAAGGTGGATAAGAGTGATCCAGAGAATCCAGTGGTAACAGATGATGTTGTATATTTGACAGCTGATGAAGAGGATAACTATGTAGTAGCTCAGGCGAATGAGCCATTAGATGAGAAGGGATGCTTCGTACATGCAAACGTATCTGGTCGTTTCCGTGAAGATACATCAGAGTTTGCTAAGAGCAAGATTGATTTGATGGACGTATCTCCTAAGATGGTATTCTCAGTTGCTACATCCATGATTCCATTCCTTCAGAATGACGATGCGAACCGTGCCCTCATGGGTTCCAACATGCAGCGTCAGGCAGTACCTTTGTTAAAGACAGAGGCTCCTGTTGTTGGTACAGGTATGGAAGGCAAGGCTGCTGTTGACTCTGGCGTTTGCGTTGTGGCAAAACATGCCGGTGTAGTTGAGAAGTCTTGTAGTACAGAAATCGTAGTTAAGTGCGATGATGGCACTAGAGATACTTACAATATCTTAAAGTTCTCTCGCAGTAACCAGGGTAACTGCATGAATCAGAGACCAATTGTATTTAAGGGTGACCGCGTAGAGGCTGGAGAGGTACTTGCAGATGGTCCATCTACATCAAACGGCGAGATTGCACTTGGTAAGAACCCATTAATCGGTTTCATGACCTGGGAAGGTTACAACTACGAGGATGCGGTACTTTTAAGTGAGCGTTTGGTACAGGAGGATGTTTATACATCTGTTCATATTGAAGAGTATGAGGCAGAGGCAAGAGATACCAAGTTAGGTGCTGAGGAAATTACAAGAGAATTAGCAGGACTTGGTGCTGATGCATTAAAGGATTTAGATGAAAATGGTATTATCCGTATTGGTGCAGAGGTTCGTGCTGGTGATATCTTAGTAGGTAAGGTTACTCCTAAGGGAGAGACAGAGCTTACTGCAGAAGAAAGATTGCTCCGTGCAATCTTCGGTGAGAAGGCAAGAGAGGTTCGTGATACTTCACTTCGTGTTCCTCATGGTGCTTTCGGTGTCGTTATGGACACAAAGATTTTCACAAGAGAGAATGGAGATGAACTTCCACCGGGAGTAAACAAATCCGTTCGTGTATATATTGCGCAGAAGAGAAAGATTTCAGTTGGTGATAAGATGGCTGGTCGTCACGGTAACAAGGGTGTTATTTCCCGCATTATGCCAGTTGAGGATATGCCATTCCTTCCAAATGGTCGTCCATTGGATATCGTATTGAATCCACTTGGTGTACCTTCCCGTATGAATATCGGTCAGGTATTGGAGATTCATCTTTCTTTGGCTGCAAAGGTTCTCGGTTTCAATGTTTCTACACCGGTATTTGACGGTGCAAAAGAGAATGACATCATGGAAACCTTAGAGATGGCAAATGATTATGCTAACGAGGATTGGGAGACCTTCAAGGAGCGTTGGGGTGACCAGACATCTGATGAAGTGATGGATTACTTATATGAGAATCGTGATCACAGAGAAGAATGGAAGGGCGTGCCAATTAACCGCACAGGTAAGGTTACACTTCGTGATGGTAGAACAGGTGAGGAATTTGATAGCCCTGTAACTATTGGTTTCATGCATTATCTGAAGTTGCATCACTTAGTAGATGATAAGATTCATGCTCGTTCAACAGGTCCTTACTCATTGGTTACACAGCAGCCACTTGGTGGTAAGGCACAGTTCGGTGGTCAGCGTTTCGGTGAGATGGAGGTTTGGGCTCTCGAGGCTTATGGTGCATCTTACACATTGCAGGAGATCCTGACAGTGAAGTCTGACGACGTTGTAGGACGTGTGAAGACATACGAGGCAATTATCAAGGGGGCTAACATCCCTGAACCGGGTGTTCCTGAGTCATTCAAGGTATTGATTAAGGAGTTCCAGTCATTAGGTTTAGATGTACGTCTGATTGATGAAAATGGCGAAGAGTGTCAGATGGGTGAAACAACTGAGACTGCTAATGCTGACTTAAGGGATGTTATTGAAGGTGAAGGTGCCCGCTTTGAAGACGAAGAAGATGTTGAAGGCTTCGGCGAAGTAGAGAATGATGAATATGTGGATGCAGATGATGACGCATATTTTGATGATGAATTTTAATCGTTGAATCGATAATTTCGATAAAATGGAAGGAGAGCCAAAAAATGTCAAATTTGAGAGATCCAGAAACAGAACAGGCTATTAATTTTGAAGCCATTAAGATTGGTCTTGCATCTCCAGACACAATCAGACAATGGTCTCATGGCGAAGTAAAGAAGCCGGAGACAATCAATTACAGAACCCTAAAACCAGAACGTGATGGTTTATTCTGTGAGAAAATCTTTGGACCAAGCAAGGACTGGGAGTGTCACTGTGGTAAATACAAGAAGATTCGTTATAAGGGTGTAGTTTGTGACCGTTGTGGTGTTGAGGTTACAAAGGCAGCTGTCCGTCGTGAAAGAATGGGACACATTGAACTTGCTGCACCAGTTTCCCATATCTGGTATTTTAAGGGAATTCCAAGCCGTATGGGATTGATTTTAGATATTTCTCCAAGAATTCTTGAGAAAGTATTATATTTTGCATCTTATATTGTGTTAGATGCTGGTGAGACAAACTTGCTTTATAAGCAGGTATTGTCAGAGAAAGAGTATCGTGATGCTGAGGAAGAGTTTGGCGAGGGTACATTCCGTGTAGGAATGGGTGCGGAAGCAGTTAAGGAGTTATTGCAGAATATTGACTTAGAGGCTGAGGCTGTTGAACTTAAGGATGCATTAAAGAACTCTACTGGTCAGAAGAAGGCACGTGTCATCAAGAGACTTGAGGTTATTGAGGCGTTTAGAAACTCGAACAACAAGCCTGAGTGGATGATTATGGATGTTGTACCGGTTATTCCACCGGATATTCGTCCAATGGTGCAGTTAGATGGTGGTCGTTTTGCCACATCTGATTTAAATGATTTGTATCGTCGAATCATTAACAGAAACAACAGATTACAGAGATTATTAGATCTCGGTGCTCCTGACATCATCGTGCGTAACGAGAAGAGAATGCTTCAGGAAGCTGTAGATGCATTAATCGATAATGGTAGACGTGGCCGTCCTGTAACAGGTCCTGGTAACAGAGCATTAAAGTCTTTATCAGATATGTTAAAGGGTAAGCAGGGACGTTTCCGTCAGAACCTTCTTGGTAAGCGTGTAGACTACTCTGGTCGTTCGGTTATCGTAGTTGGTCCTGAATTAAAGATTTATCAGTGTGGTCTTCCTAAGGAAATGGCTATCGAGTTGTTCAAGCCTTTCGTTATGAAGGAAATCTGGGCTAAGAAGATTGCTCATAACATCAAGTCTGCAAAGAAGATGGTTGAGAAGTTAGACCCAGTTGTATGGGATGTATTAGAAGATGTTATCAAAGAGCATCCGGTTATGTTAAACCGTGCTCCGACACTTCATAGATTAGGTATTCAGGCATTTGAGCCAATTCTGGTAGAAGGTAAGGCAATTAAGCTTCATCCATTGGTATGTACCGCTTACAACGCCGACTTCGATGGTGACCAGATGGCTGTCCATTTGCCACTTTCAGTAGAAGCACAGTCAGAGTGTAGATTCCTGTTGCTTTCTCCTAATAACCTGTTAAAGCCTTCAGATGGTGCACCAGTTGCTGTTCCTTCACAGGATATGGTACTTGGTATTTACTATTTGACATTAGACAAAGAAGGCGACAAGGGCGAGGGCAAGTGCTTTAAGTCTGAGAGCGAAGCAATTTTAGCATACGAGAATAAGGAAATTACCTTGCATGCTAAGATTAAGGTTCGTTATAAGGGTGTTGATGCAGATGGAAATCCATGTATGACTACTGTAGAGTCAACATTAGGTCGTTTGATTTTCAACGAGATTATTCCACAGGATTTAGGCTTTGTTGACAGAACAATTCCAGGTAACGAATTAGTGCCTGAGATTGATTTCTTAGTTGGCAAGAAGCAGTTAAAGAAGATTCTTGATAAGTGTATCAACTTACATGGTGCAACCAAGACTGCAGAAGTTTTGGATAATATCAAGGCTATGGGTTACAAGTATTCAACAAGAAGTGCGATTACCGTATCTATTTCAGATATGACTGTACCAGCTTCTAAGCCTGAGATTCTTCAGGACGCACAGGATACTGTAGATAAGATTACTAAGTTATTCAGACGTGGTTTGATGACAGAGGAAGAGCGTTATGCCGCAGTTGTTAGAACTTGGGAAGCTGCTGATAAGAAGCTTACAAAAGCACTTCTTGGTGGTTTAGATAAGTATAACAATATCTTCATGATGGCTGACTCAGGTGCCCGTGGTTCTAACCAGCAGATTAAGCAGTTAGCAGGTATGCGTGGTTTGATGGCTGATACAACAGGTCGTACCATCGAGCTCCCAATCAAGTCTAACTTCCGTGAAGGTCTTGACGTATTGGAATACTTCATTTCTGCCCATGGTGCTCGTAAGGGTCTGTCAGATACAGCCCTTCGTACAGCCGACTCTGGTTACTTGACACGTCGTCTTGTTGACGTATCTCAGGATTTAATTATCCGTGAGGTAGATTGTTGTGCGGGTACAGGTGAAGTTCCTGGTATGCAGATTGAAGGCTTTGTTGAGTCTAATAATGCTGTTATCGAAAGCTTTGAAGAGAGAATTACTGGTCGTTATGCAGCGGAGTCTGTATTCGACAAGGATGGTAATATGATCGTTAAGATCAACCATATGATTACACCTAAGAGAGCAGCTAATATCATTGCAAATGGTGTAGATGCTGAGGGTAATCCTATTACCAAGTTAAAGATTCGTACAATCTTAACTTGTCGTTCACACATTGGTATTTGTGCTAAGTGTTACGGTGCTAACATGGCAACCGGTCAGGCAGTTCAGGTAGGTGAGGCTGTTGGTATTATTGCGGCTCAGTCAATCGGTGAGCCTGGTACACAGCTTACAATGAGAACTTTCCATACTGGTGGTGTTGCCGGTGGCGATATTACACAGGGTCTTCCTCGTGTGGAGGAGTTGTTTGAGGCACGTAAACCAAAGGGTCTTGCTATCATCACAGAATTTGGTGGTGAGGTTCAGGTTAACGATACCAAGAAGAAGCGTGAAGTAGTTGTAACAAACAAGGAGACTGGTGAGGCTAAGGCATACTTAATTCCTTACGGTTCTCGTATTAAGGTATTAGATGGACAGACATTAGAGGCTGGTGATGAACTTACTGAGGGTTCTGTAAATCCACACGATATCTTAAAGATTAAGGGTGTGCGTGCTGTACAGGATTACATGATTCGTGAAGTACAGAAGGTATACCGTTTACAGGGTGTAGATATCAACGATAAGCATATCGAGGTTATTGTACGCCAGATGTTAAAGCGTATTCGTGTTGAGGATGGTGGAGATTCTGAATTCCTTCCAGGTTCATTAATTGATGTTCTTGATTACGAAGAGCAGAATGCACGTCTCGAGGCTGAGGAGAAAGAGACCATTAAGGGTGTTCAGGTAATGCTGGGTATCACTAAGGCTTCTCTTGCAACAGATTCATTCCTTTCAGCTGCTTCCTTCCAGGAGACCACAAAGGTTCTTACTGAGGCAGCAATTAAGGGTAAGGAAGATCCATTGATCGGTCTTAAGGAGAATGTATTAATCGGTAAGCTGATTCCTGCTGGTACAGGTATGAAGCGTTATCGTTCTGTAAAGCTTGATTCAGATACAGAAACAGTTGATGTAGCTGATGACATTGAATTAATCGATGATATCGAGTTAGAAGAAATGCAGGCTGCAGCCGAAGCAGAGGCTGAGGCAGTTACTGAAGAGTAACAAATTATATAGTTTCATATAGGAGTTTCTTCTATATGATATGAGGATGCGTTCGCCGAATGGGAGTGGTTACATTTCTATTCGGCGAATGTTGTATTCAGTGATTGTTCAAACAAAAGAAATGGAGGAGACAGTATGAATTTCAATCAGTATTTTGACCATACAGTGTTAAAGCCGGAAGCAGTTGAGGCGGATGTGAAAAAGGTATGTGCGGAGGCGAAAGAATATGGCTTTGCTTCCGTTTGTGTAAATTCCTGTTATACAGCATTGGTGGCAGACGAATTGGAAGATACAGATATCGATGTATGCACAGTAATTGGATTTCCTTTAGGGGCAATGTCCACCAAAGCAAAGGTGGCTGAGACAAAACTTGCCATTGAGGATGGAGCCAATGAGATTGACATGGTAATTAACATTGGAGCATTAAAAGAAGGTCAGGACGATTATGTGTTATTTGATATCCAGGAAGTCAAGAAAGCCTGTGGCGAAGAAGTTATTTTAAAGGTAATTATTGAGACCTGTCTGTTGACTGATGATGAGAAGAAGAGAGCTTGTCTGGCGGCAGTAGAAGCAGGTGCTGATTTTGTAAAGACATCTACAGGATTTTCCACTGGCGGTGCAACGGTAGAGGATGTTAAACTGATGAAGTCGGTGGTAGGTGACCAGGCGATGGTAAAGGCTTCCGGTGGTATTCGTGATTTAGAGACGGCGAAGGCAATGATTGAAGCAGGCGCAGATAGATTGGGAACCAGTGCCACGGTAGCGATTGTAAAAGAATATAATAAGTAAGATTGACGGTTCACGATAGAAAGGATATGAGTATGAAGTTAATATCTTGGAATGTAAATGGACTGCGTGCTTGTGTGCAAAAAGGCTTCTTAGATTTCTTTCAGGAAATAGATGCAGATATCTTTTGCGTGCAGGAAACAAAATTGCAGGCAGGACAGATTGATTTGGATTTACCGGGCTATCATCAGTATTGGAATTATGCGGACAAGAAAGGTTATTCCGGTACTGCTATGTTTACGAAACAGGAGCCCATTGCGGTGACATATGGTATGGGGATTGACGAGCATGACCATGAAGGCAGAGTGATTACTGCAGAATTTGACAATTTTTATATGGTAACCTGTTATACTCCAAATGCCCAAAATGAGTTGGCAAGGCTTCCATATCGTATGCAATGGGAGGATGATTTCAGAGCATATCTTTGTGAATTGAAAAAGAAGAAGCCAGTTGTATTAACCGGTGACTTGAATGTGGCGCATCAGGAAATAGATTTAAAGAATCCGAAGACCAACAGACAGAATGCTGGTTTTTCCGATGAAGAGAGACAGCAGTTTTCCAATCTGTTAGATGCCGGATTTGTGGATAGCTTCCGTTATTTTTATCCTGACTTGGAAGGTGCATATTCCTGGTGGTCCTACCGTTTTCAGGCGAGAGCAAAAAATGCGGGATGGCGTATTGACTATTTCTGTGTGTCTGAGGATGTGAAGGAGAGTATGACAGGGGCTAAGATTCATTCAGATGTGATGGGGTCTGACCATTGTCCGGTGGAATTAGAGATTACACTATAATAAGAAGTAACGGTGGTTACATTTGGAGGAAGATATGTTGAAAATTGGTTCCCATGTGGGTATGAGCGGAAAAGAAATGATGCTTGGTTCGGTAAAGGAAGCCATCAGTTATGGTGCCAATACCTTTATGTTATATACGGGAGCGCCTCAGAATACCAGACGTAAAGCAGTATCTGAGCTTCGTATAGAGGAGGCAAAGGCCTTGATGGAGGAAGTAGGAATATCTGAGTTTATTGTCCATGCACCTTATATCATTAATTTGGCAAATACCGTAAAAAAAGAGACCTATGAGATTGCAGAGGAATTCTTAGCCATTGAGATTGACAGAACAGCACAGATGGGCTCTAAGATTTTGGTGCTTCATCCGGGCTCTCATGTGGAGGCAGGAGTAGAAGCGGGAGTAAAACAGATAGTGCATGGCTTAAACCAGATTCTGACGTCGGATACGGATGTTTGTATTGCTTTGGAAACGATGGCTGGAAAAGGTTCTGAAATCGGACGTAGTTTTGAAGAATTGGCGATGATTTATGACGGCGTAAAATATAATGATAAGCTTCGTGTTTGTTTTGATACCTGTCACGTTCATGATGCGGGCTACGACATTGTCAATGACTTTTCCGGTGTCATGACGCAGTTTGACAAGATGATTGGAAAGGATCAAATTGCAGCATTTCATGTGAATGATAGTAAAAATGTCTGCGGTGCAAAAAAGGACAGACACGAAAATTTTGGTTTTGGACACATCGGTTTTGATGCGTTAATGCAGGTGATAACCTGTGCTGATTTTGAGAAGGTTCCTAAGATATTAGAGACGCCATACGTTCCATCGGCAACAAGGGAGAAGGTTTCCTTTGCTCCTTATAAGGAAGAAATCGCGATGATAAGACGCTGTGAGTTTGATGTGGATATGAAAGACAGACTTGCACGTCAATAGGAGGATTATTAATGAAGGGGAAGAAATTATTAGTAGGTATTGTAAGAATTATGCTTATGGTTGCCTTTGGCCTTTGGATAGACTCTGTATATGACATATCGGGAGATGCGCTGTTTTTTAGTGTATTTGTATTCTATCTGGCAATGCTTGCAGTGGAATCTTTGCCAATAACGGTAAGGCAGTTGAAATTGAACAATATCGGGAAGGCAGAAGGCATGTATTCCGATACATATGTTGAATATATGCTTAAGTTGATGGATAAGCTTGAAGAGGTAAAAAAAGCTCCCTATTATATTACCTTGATTGCATTGCACGTTGGAAGAGGCGAATTTGAAAAGGCGGTAAATGCGATAAATGCTTTGCCGGTTGACTGGCCGGAATGTTTTGAATACAAGCTGATTAGTAAAGAGGCAATGAGCTTGCGGGTGGCATTGTATTTTAATAATGCGATTGCCTGTTACTATCACATGCGAGATTTGGATAAAGTGGATTTCTATTATAACGAAGGAGAGAAATACATTTTTGAATATCTAAAAAATGGGAATAATAAAACTGTAAAGTCTGCAATACAAGAGACATTGGCATCTTACCATGAATTGCACGGGGAAGATGATAAGGCGATACAAATGCTAGATGAACTTGAGTATTCTAATAGTTTGGAGAATTTTTGTTCTGGAACAAGGCTTCGGGCTGAAATACATATGAAAAGTGGAAATTATGAAGATGCAAAAGCTTTGCTGAATACGATAAAAGGAAAAAATGAAAGCCCGTTTATGAACCAAAAGGTAGAGAAATTACTTGCAAAACTTCAGTAAAAATCTGCTTGACATTATTTTCGAGTAGATATACAATATTCTAGCATGCGTTTCTGCGTGCAAATAACATTTATTCTATATACAGGAGGTGAAAAACATGCCAACATTTAACCAGTTAGTAAGAAAGGGAAGACAGACTGTTGAGAAGAAGTCTACTGCACCAGCTTTACAGAAGGGTTACAACTCTTTACACAAGAAGCCAACTAACACAAGTGCTCCTCAGAAGAGAGGTGTTTGTACTGCAGTTAAGACAGCTACTCCTAAGAAGCCTAACTCAGCTCTTAGAAAGATTGCCAGAGTACGTTTATCAAACGGTATCGAAGTTACTAGCTATATCCCAGGTGAAGGTCACAACCTTCAGGAGCACAGCGTTGTTCTTATCCGTGGTGGTAGAGTAAAGGACTTACCTGGTACAAGATATCACATTATCCGTGGTACTTTGGATACAGCAGGCGTTGCTAAGAGACGTCAGGCTCGTTCTAAGTATGGTGCTAAGAGACCAAAGGATGCAAAATAATCTTAGGTAACAGTTAAGTCAAACAAAAATTAAGTGCTGGAAAAGGCTATGTTTTTCATTTTTAAGATAAAAATATAAGCAATACCCGCACGAACATGCTCCCATGAGGGGAGATGAGTACCTTTAGCTAATATGATTATTAGCTTAAAAATAATTAAGGAGGGAAGTAACGTGCCACGTAAAGGACATATTCAGAAAAGAGATGTATTAGCGGATCCTATTTACCAGAACAAAGTGGTAACAAAGCTTATCAACAACATTATGTTAGATGGTAAGAAGGGTGTCGCTCAGAAGATCGTATACGGTGCATTTGATCGTATCGCAGCTGAGACTGGCAAGGAAGCTTTAGAAGTATTCAACGAAGCTATGAACAACATCATGCCAGTTTTAGAGGTTAAGGCTAGACGTATCGGTGGTGCTACCTATCAGGTACCTATCGACGTTAGACCAGACAGAAGACAGGCTTTGGCTCTTCGTTGGTTAACAACATTCTCACGCGCTAGAAGCGAGAAGACTATGGAAGAGAGATTAGCAAAAGAGATTATGGACGCTGCTAACAACACAGGCGCTTCTGTTAAGAGAAAAGAAGATATGCACAAGATGGCAGAGGCAAACAAGGCATTTGCTCATTACAGATTCTAGTTTGTATCTTCTACAATATTAAAATAAGGAGGAAAATCCCTTGGCTGGAAGAGAATATCCATTAGAGAGAACAAGAAATATCGGTATTATGGCTCACATTGATGCTGGTAAGACTACAACAACTGAGCGTATTCTTTACTATACCGGTGTTAACTATAAGATTGGTGATACTCATGATGGTACTGCTACTATGGACTGGATGGAGCAGGAGCAGGAGAGAGGTATCACAATTACTTCAGCAGCTACTACATGTCATTGGACATTACAGGAAAACTGCAAGCCAAAGGCAGGTGCATTGGCTCACCGTATCAATATCATTGATACTCCAGGTCACGTTGACTTTACTGTAGAGGTAGAGCGTTCATTACGTGTACTTGATGGTGCTGTTGGTGTATTCTGTGCAAAGGGTGGTGTTGAGCCACAGTCAGAAAATGTATGGCGTCAGGCTGACACATACAACGTACCAAGAATGGCTTTCATCAACAAGATGGACATTTTAGGTGCAAACTTCTACGGTGCAGTAGATCAGATTAAGACAAGATTAGGTAAGAATGCAATCTGTATTCAGTTACCAATTGGTAAAGAGGACGAGTTCAAGGGTATCATTGACTTGTTCGAAATGAAGGCATACATCTACAACGATGATAAGGGTGATGACATCTCTATCGTTGACATTCCAGATGATATGAAGGATGACGCAGAGCTTTATCACACAGAGTTAGTTGAGAAGATCTGTGAGTTAGATGATGACTTAATGATGGCATATTTAGAGGGTGAGGAGCCATCTGTTGATGAGCTTAAGGCTGCTCTTAGAAAGGGTACCTGCACATGTGAGTGTGTACCAGTTTGTTGTGGTACTGCTTACAGAAATAAGGGTGTTCAGAAGTTATTGGATGCTGTTATCGAGTTCATGCCATCTCCATTAGACATTCCTGCTATTAAGGGTGTTGATATGGAAGGTAACGAAATCGAGAGACATTCATCAGATGATGAGCCTTTCGCAGCGTTAGCATTCAAGATTATGACAGACCCATTCGTAGGTAAGTTAGCATTCTTTAGAGTTTACTCTGGTACAATGAACTCTGGTTCATATGTATATAACTCTACAAAGGATAAGAAGGAGCGTGTTGGTCGTATCCTTCAGATGCATGCGAACTCAAGATCAGAGTTAGACAAGGTTTACTCTGGTGATATCGCTGCAGCAGTAGGTTTCAAGGTTACAGGTACTGGTGATACAATTTGTGATGAGCAGCATCCAGTTATCCTTGAGTCTATGGAATTCCCAGAGCCAGTTATCGAGCTCGCTATCGAGCCTAAGACTAAGGCTGGTCAGGGCAAGTTAGGTGAGTCTTTAGCAAAGCTTGCTGAAGAAGATCCTACATTTAGAGCACACACTAAGCAGGAGACAGGTCAGACTATCATCGCTGGTATGGGTGAGCTTCACTTAGAGATTATCGTAGATCGTCTTCTTCGTGAGTTCAAGGTTGAGGCTAACGTTGGTGCACCTCAGGTTGCTTACAAAGAGACATTTACAAAGAACGTTGACGTTGATAGCAAGTATGCTAAGCAGTCAGGTGGTCGTGGTCAGTATGGTCACTGTAAAGTTCACTTTGAACCAATGGATCCTAACTCAGAAGAGACATTTAAGTTTACATCAAGCGTAGTTGGTGGTGCTATTCCTAAGGAATATATCCCAGCTGTTGGTGAAGGTATTGAAGAAGCTACTAAGGCTGGTATTCTTGCCGGATTCCCTGTACTTGGTGTAAGTGCTGACGTATATGATGGTTCATACCATGAAGTCGATTCAAGTGAAATGGCATTCCACATCGCTGGTTCTATGGCATTCAAGGATGCTATGGCTAAGGGTGGCGCTGTATTACTTGAGCCAATCATGAAGGTAGAAGTTACTATGCCGGAAGAATACATGGGCGATGTTATCGGTGACGTTAACTCACGTCGTGGACGTATCGAAGGTATGGAAGATATTCCTTCAGGTAAGATGGTTAAGGCGTTTGTTCCACTTTCAGAAATGTTTGGTTACTCAACAGACCTTCGTTCTAAGACACAGGGTCGTGGTAACTACTCAATGTTCTTCGAAAAGTATGAGCAGGTGCCAAAGAGTATTCAGGAAAAGATTATTTCTTCAAAGGCAAAATAATCACTGAATATTGAAAATGTTAAATTACCTACATGATTCTGCTAGAATAGTGGAGTCATGTAAGGTATCAAATATAAAATTTATCTTGAAAATATTGTAATAATGCAATATAATTAAGAATAGCTTTTAAAATGCCCAAGTATGGGTTATCTATTAAAGGAGGATTTAAAAATGGCTAAGGCTAAATTTGAGAGAAACAAAGCTCATTGTAACATCGGTACAATTGGTCACGTTGACCATGGTAAAACAACAACTACAGCTGCTATTACTAAGGTATTAGCTGAAAGAGTTGATGGTAATGAAAAGGTAGATTTCGAAAACATTGATAAGGCTCCAGAAGAAAGAGAAAGAGGTATTACAATTTCTACTTCTCACGTTGAATATCAGACAGAAAAGAGACATTATGCACACGTTGACTGTCCAGGCCATGCTGACTATGTAAAGAACATGATCACTGGTGCTGCTCAGATGGATGGCGCTATCCTTGTAGTTGCTGCTACTGATGGTGTTATGGCTCAGACAAAGGAACACATCTTACTTTCACGTCAGGTTGGTGTACCTTACATCGTAGTATTCATGAACAAGTGTGATATGGTTGATGATCCAGAACTTCTTGAATTAGTAGAAATGGAAATCACAGAACAGCTTGAAGAATATGAATTCCATGATTGTCCAATCGTTCAGGGTTCAGCTCTTAAGGCTCTTGAAGATCCAATGGGTCCTTGGGGCGACAAGATTATGGAACTTATGTCAACAGTTGATGAGTATGTTCCAGATCCACAGAGAGCAACTGACAAAGACTTCATCATGCCTGTAGAGGATGTATTCACAATTACTGGTCGTGGTACTGTTGCAACTGGTAGAGTTGAGGCTGGTGTAATCCACGTTAACGAAGAAGTTGAAATCGTTGGTATTAAGGAAGACGTTCAGAAGACTACTGTAACTGGTATCGAGATGTTCAGAAAGCTTCTTGATGAAGGTCAGGCTGGTGATAACATCGGTGCACTCCTTCGTGGTATCAAGAGAGAAGATATCGTTAGAGGTCAGGTTCTTTGTAAGCCAGGTTCAGTAACTTGCCATACTAAGTTCACTGCTCAGGTATACGTTCTTACTAAAGAAGAAGGTGGACGTCATACTCCATTCTTCAACAACTATCGTCCACAGTTCTACTTCAGAACAACAGACGTTACAGGTATCTGCCAGTTACCAGCAGGCACAGAAATGTGTATGCCAGGTGATAACGTAGAAATGACTATCGAACTTATCCACCCAATCGCTATGGAGCAGGGTCTTACATTCGCTATCCGTGAAGGTGGTAGAACAGTAGGTTCTGGTAGAGTTGCTACTATCATCGAGTAATCTGCGCGTAAACAACGAGAAGATTATAAAATAAGCATAAGAATCCCTGGAGAGCATTTATGTTCTCCAGGGTATTTTTATGCTTATTTTCAAGCGGCGACTGCCGCGACCGAGGGAACACGAAGTGT
>JAZSEY010000005.1:0-11628 GCA_045531905.1 Lachnospiraceae bacterium | reverse complement strand
TTCGCCTGTCACTCTAATCTGAACACCGTTAGCATTAAAGCAAAGTTCCGCTTTGGGATTTTTTTGAAGCTGTTTGTACACATCTTTTGTAGATGCTGTATGAAAAATAATTCCATCCTTATCTGCTTTAAATAACATCATACAAATAAAAATACTAAAGATACAGGACACAAAGCGAGCAATGCCCTATTTTACTTGATGAGACACTTCATGTCTACTTCTATTATTACTCAAGAAACTTCAAATCCTCTGCCTCATTGTCCCACAACAATCCCACACTGTTCCAACGCATCAAATGCAGCTTCCACAACCTTATCCATATCGTAATATTTGTAATGTCCCAATCTGCCTCCAAATATCACATTGGTTTCCTGGTCTGCCAAAGCCTTGTACTGCTCGTATAACGCATTATTCTCATCATTGTTAATTGGATAATAAGGCTCCACTCCAGGCTCCCACTCTGAGGAATACTCTTTAGAAATGACAGTCTTTTCCTGTTTTCCAAACTCAAAATGCTTGTGCTCAATAATTCTCGTATATGGCACATCCCGATGGGTGTAATTTACCACAGCATTTCCCTGATAGTTGTCTGTATCTAATACCTCAGTTTCAAAACGAACACTGCGATACTGCAGATGTCCAAGTCTGTAACCATAGAATTCATCAATCATACCGGTGAACACTGTAGTCATAGCAATATCTGCATTCTCTTTTACAAATTCAAAGTAATCTGTCTCCAGTCTTACCTCAATTCCCTCCAGCATTTTTTCCACAATGGCAGTATAACCACCGATTGGAATGCCCTGATATCTGTCATTAAAATAATTGTTGTCATATGTAAAACGGAATGGTAACCGCTTAATAATAAATGCAGGAAGCTCATCACACGGTCTTCCCCACTGCTTTTCTGTGTAGCCTTTGATCAGCTTTTCGTAGACATCTTTTCCGGCTAAGGATAAAGCCTGCTCTTCCAAGTTCTTTGGCTCATCCACACCACACTCAGCACGCTGTTTGTCAATAATGGCTTTTGCTTCTGCCGGCGTTTGAATCCCCCAAAGCTTACTGAAGGTATTCATATTAAATGGCAGATTGTATAGTTCATCCTGATAAATCGCTACTGGAGAATTCACATAATGATTAAACTCCGCAAACTGATTTACGTAATCCCAAACCTTTTTATTGCTGGTGTGGAAAATATGTGCACCATACTTGTGCACATGAATTCCCTCCACATTTTCACAATAAATATTGCCAGCAATATGATTTCGTTTATCTATCACAAGACATGACTTGCCTGCCTTGGTGGCTTCATGGGCAAACACGGCACCAAATAAGCCGGCACCCACTATCAAATAATCATACTTCATAGTCAGCCTCCATTATCCCAGCAATTCTAATACTGCACTCTTTGGAATGGCACCCATGGAACGTTTTACCTCTTCGCCATCCTTATACACTACCAAGGTTGGAATACTCATTACCTTATGCTTCATCGCCAATTCCTGCTGCTCATCTACATTTACCTTTAATACCTTGATATCCTGACGCTCCTCAGCTACCTGGTCAATGATTGGAGAAAGCATCTTACATGGACCGCACCACGCTGCCCAAAAATCGATGAGTACTATTCCCTTATAATCTAATACCTCTGTCTGAAAATCCTCTACTGTTAATGCTTTTACTTCCATAACTGTACCTCCTTATCTTTCTCCTTTTAGTATTGCCTTGATTATAATTTTTTATAAATTGCCTTCTTTGGCATACCTTTTGATTTAAACATGCTCTTATAGCTCTTTAACTTGCTCTTTGGCACATAAATCTTAGCCTTCTTATAAATGTTTTTAAATGCATTTGCACCAATCTTTTTCTTGGTCAATTTTGTAGTTTTCACCTTGATGGTTTTCAGTTTCTTGCAATTATAAAATGCTTTGGAACCAATCTTTAACACATTTTTTCCAATCACAACAGTAGTCAGTTTCTTACAGCCGTTAAATGCCTTAGAAGAAATCTCCACCACAGTATATTTGATACCCTTATAGGTTACTGTTGACGGAATAGTAATAGACTTAACCGTCTTTTTGTATGGTCTGTAAAATGCAACTGTCGGCTTCTTTACAGATGCAGAAATAACCTTATACTTGGCAAGCTTCTTGGAATCCTTAAATACAGTTCCCTTCTTTAACGGCTTTTTCGCATCTTCTTTTTCTTCATAATCCTGTATTGGCGCCACTATCTCAAATGTCTTTACTAACTGATTTGTGTAATACCCAATTCCTGTCACAGTAATGGTTGCCGTTCCCACTGCTGTATTATTCTGATAAGCCACTGTATAGTTGACATCCGGCTTTAACACAGCACCATTATAAGCAATCACTGGTACCGGGGCAATGGCTGCTCCCGTCTCAGTATAGGAAGCTTCCACACCGGTTATGACCGCCTTAGAAATATCCAGTGGACTCTCGCTCATCAATTCCTCCGGGGTGCCTGTCTGGTAGGTCTTACCCTCGTTTTGCAAGTAAGTAGCTACCGTTGAGCCTTCCACACAATACACCGTTGCCTTACTCTGAAATACATCTTCGCCTAAATCGATTTCCTTACCTGCCACATATACTGTCTTCACCGAATACAAACCAAAATTCTCAATGGTTGCGACAGAAGCCGGAATTCGAATTGTATCCACCGTACAGGAATAAAATGCACCTTCCTTTATGGTGGTCAATGTTGATGGTAATTTCACTGCCAGCTTCGCACCGTAAAAGCAGTTGTTACCAATCACTTCCACACCCTCTGGTACAATATATTCTGTTCCTGCTTTTCCTGCCGGATAAGCTACGATGGTCTTCATATCCTTGCTATAAAGCACACCATCCACACTACAAAAATATGGATTATTCTCATCCACCGTAATGGCAGTCAAATTCTTGCACCCTGAAAAAGCAAATGGCACAATGGTCTTTACAGTAGATGGTAAATGTATGGTGTGAATCGGAACTTTTGAATAAAGTTCTCCATAATTAAATACATTTTTCCCAGTCTTACCTATGGTAACTACACCTTCTGGAACTGTGATATTTGAATCAAAGCCATCATACTGGTAAATGGTGCTTGTACCACTCCAACTGAATCCATTTTTTGCCTCATAACAGCTTGAATGTCTTGGAGCAGTTCCCACATATCCCGCATCTCCGATATATACTTTTCCATCGCAAAGTGCCGCAACATTCCTATGTCCGCTCCCCGCTCCTGCATCATTTGCCGCATATCTGATATGTGCCGTCAGGTCCATTTGCTCGCACAATTCAAGAATTAAATATGTAGATGCCCAACAATCGCCACCACCGCAGACAATCATACCTACATATCCACTATAATATGCACTGTAATCATATGTATCTGCCACATACTCTACTGCAGCCTGGAATTTTTCTAAATCTGTTTCACAGGTTCCGGCAATCTCCGTTGCCTTCGCCGCTATAACATCATCTGCATACTTTATAGCATAGTCCTTCACTTCTACAGTAATCTGCTTTGTGATAGTTCCTACTTTCACCTGAATGACTGATGTTCCAGCTTTGTACTCAATCCTTGTTTCCTCATCCGCTTCTCCGGAACTGGCAGTTGACCAGTAATTGCCATGTTTATACCATATGGTAGCCTTTGGTTCAATCAAACCTGTACTGGACACCTTTGCACTACTGCCGGAAATCACTTTATAGGTAGGCGTCTCCGCAGTCCCGGTCACAGTAATCTGAAAATTCTGCTTTAATTCCACCGGAATAGATAAGTTATCCTGATACACAGAATCCAAATAATATAGTTCTACAGTTTCAGCATTGACGGTGATGGTTTCCTCCGCAGATACAGGCACTGTAACCTGCCCCACTGCAAACAAACCAAACAACACGGCCAATATAATACTCATTATTCTCTGCTTCATATGGCACCTCCAAATCTTTCACATTTACAAACTAACCATATTATACCATTGAGACAGATAAAAGAAAATGTGATTTCAAGAAAAAAGAAAACCTCTAGTACACCGCCTAGAGGTCTTCCGTATATGTTAATAATAGATAGGGGTCAAATTGAATTCTGCTTCCGGATGTAAGCAAATAGTTACATGCACGCTATCTGGTTGTAGCTCGCTGATCACACCATTTTTGATATCCTTCAAAATGGTATCCTTTGCTCTCATAAAATCTCTAAACTCGTCATATTCGAAACCACAATCCAGATAGAGATGATTCACAGCATCAATCTCATTGATTACCGGTGTCAGACTAGTATCATCTGTAAGATAGTCTACCCTCACACGAAATACATCCTTCGGTATAGATGTATCATATTCTAAGGAGTATCCGTGATATACATTCAAGCGCAGCGTTGGTTTTTCGGAAGACTTTTCTGTAGCCTCTGTATCTACCACTTCGTTATCTTCAGCCTCCTGCAAGTTTTCCTCAGTTTCCGCCTTTTTCGCAGCCTCTATCGGTACTGTATAGGAAATGGTTTTCGTATAATATTCACTTCCCTCTAACACCTGTTTTCCACCATAGGAAAATGAGCTATATTCCGCAAAAGCAATTCCACATCCAATTCCAGCAGTTAAGACACCGGAAAGAAGCATGATTCCTACCAGTTTCAAATTCTTACGCATGTGTCTTCACCTCCTCCGGTCTTTTCTGCAACAACATCAACGAAAGCAGTGCAAATGCCGTGCACACCACGCCGGCTCCTATCAATGCCAGTGTAATACCAATCAAAGGATATCCCGAAATCAATAGCACGATAGAGATACCAAATAAAAATACACAGATAACTGTACCTAAGCCAAACAACAGTGCAATTAGAATCCAACACAAATCCCAGAAGAATCCAATCACCCACAATATGCAGCTCCAGATAAACATGCAAAGATTAACAAACTTTACCCAAAGTTTTCCAATAACGCCTTTTCCCTGTGCATCCTTCTCACGATTCTTCGCATTTTCCTTCCATTTTGCAAATGGCTTTTTCATGCCTTCCCACAAACTTTTCAGTTGCTTTACACACCATTTACCGGCTACACCAATACCTCTACCACAGGCTCCCACGCCTTTGCCAATAACACCGGCACCTTTCCCGATGGCACTTGTCGCCTTTTCAGTAGCCTTCTTACTCTCTTCCTTTACCTTCTCAAAATCCAGATTCTTCTTCTCCACCTGGTAGTCAGCCTTCACATGATAAGCTTCCAAAATGCCTGCAGTTAATTCCTTCAAATCACCAAAATCCGCAATCGCCGCTTCTTCTGACAATCCACCCTGCATCTTCATATCTATGTGCTGCTCATATTCTTCAATAATATCCTGAACCTCTTTTTCTTCTAATACAGAGAGATTCTTTTTTAACTTCGTCAAAAATTCTTCCTTTTTCATGATTTCCTCTCCTTTAAAAATTCACTAACCTGCTTAGAAAATGCATTCCACTGTTCTTCCAACTGATTCTCATATAAAATACCCGTAGCCGTTATGTGATAATACTTTCTCGGAGGTCCTTCCGTAGACTCCTTCAAATAGGTTTCAAAATAATGTTCATTGGTCAACCGTTTTAAAAGTGGATATATCGTGCCTTCATTCACATCTACTACCTTGGATACCTCTTCCACTAACTCATATCCATACATGTCTTTATGTATGACTGACTTAAGTACAATCAGTTCTAAGACACCTTTCTTAAATTGTGCATTCAAATGCGTCACCTCACTTCTATTTCCATACTCCCTATCTTGAGTATTATATTATATCCAGTACCTTACTATGTCAAGTACTAAATTATGAACAATACTAGACTTTGGGAAAGAGTAAGGTTTTTGTAATATTTATCATATTCACATTTTGATATAGGCATAAGGCAGTATCTTATTTGAATTATTTAGTATGTGTTAGTGCGTAGATTTTTGGTTTTCATATCACGCACAATGTCTGAACAACACAGGGAGATATATTTGCTCCAGCGTAGCGCTTGCGCTCGCAAAATACGTAGCGGTACATAATTGGGCTGCCACACATAAATGTGTGACAGCCCAATAAGTACCGACGTATTTTGAGGCACGCCTCAAGCAAATATATCTCCCTGTGTTGGAGTTTTGTGTGTGATATGAATAAAAGCCAAAAAACTATGCACTTATACATACTTAATGATACAAATACAATGCTACGCATGCCTATATCAAAATGTGAATATGAAATAATAACAGATAATTACATCTCCTCCACCTGTTCAGGCATTTTTGCAAGTCTTTTCTTATATATAAACGCAAATAAAACAATTGTAAGCAAGGTAGTCAGATAATCAGTGATTGGCTGTGCTGCTGCAAGTAATCTCGCCGAATCAAAGAAATGCTGAAACAAAAATAATACCGGAATATAAATCAATCCCTGTCTGCTTATAGACAGTATCAAAGCCGGAATTGCTTCTCCTGTAGACTGTACTGCATTTACAAAGACAAACATAATACCTAAGATTGGACCTGAATAAATGTAGATACGCGCAAATGCCATACCAAATGCATGGGCTTCTGCTTCTTCTACAAAGGCACTTACCAACGGATTGGCCCCGAAATAACAAATCACAGTCATGATTAAGCTCATGCAAAATGCCAACAAAAGAGAAAACTTTAATACGCCCATGTATCGTTTTCTATTTCTCGCACCGTAGCAGTATCCCAATAACGGCTGAATACCACTACCTACACCAATTAACAGCATAACCACAATCATATTTACCTTCATGGCAACACCGAGTCCTGCCACCGCCATATCGCCGAAATCAGCCATGGCATTATTGATAATAATATGAGCAGTACTCATTAATACACTGTTCAAGGATGCAGGAATTCCAATGGCAAAAATGCCCGTTGCAATTTTTCCGCCAGCTCTGTAATCCTTCGGCTTAATAGAAAGCATTGTTCGTTTAGATGTTAAATGTACAATGTAGAAAACAGCGGAAACGACATTTCCAATCACGGTTGCCACTGCCGCTCCAGCTACATTCCAACCCAGTCCCAAAATCATAATTGGGTCTAAGATAATATTCACCAGATTACCAATAATCATACCTGACATAGCAGTCTTTGCATGGCCTTCAGATCGGATAATATTACTAAAACTGTTGCTTAAAATTAAAAACGGAATACCAAAAGCAACAATTGCCAAATACTCTGTTGCATACTGAATCGTATCTTCACTGGCTCCTATGGTATAACAGATTGGCTTTGCAAATACGTAAATCAAAACCATGGATACCAGACCGATTACCAAACCTGTCCAAAAACAGAAGGAAGAAGCATTTTGCGCTCTATCATGTTTTCCTTCCCCTAACAATCGTGATATCAGTGATGTTCCACCAATACCAAACAACATACCCACTGCCATAAAAAACATAAATGCCGGTGTCGCAATAGACACCGCTGTAAACATCAGCGCATTTTTTGTCTGACCGATAAAAAATGAATCTGCCAGGTTATATACAAGCACCATAATCATACTGATAATGGACGGAATCACATTACTGATAACCGCCTTTGGTATTGGTGCATTTTTAAAGATTTCTACGGATTTTTCGTTCATTGTCTCATTCCTTTTTTGTCATTATTTCCCTAACCGCAACATGATAAATGTTAGCACTCACAAACTCGGCTGTCAAGAAAGTTCTACATACGTCATTATTGGATTTTCAGATATACTGTGCTATAATGTGTCTGTTTAATAATAAAATGATTGAGGTAAACAAAGGGAGGAAAATTATGTCAAAGAAAGCACAAACCATATTGGTCATCGCGGTGGTACTCATCATCGTTGCAGTCAGAATCTTCTGGCAGGGTCCTGCAAGAAGTGATTTAACTAACTTACTAAACAAAAACAACGAGGTTATCAATGCCAATACAAAGATTATCAACGATGAACTTGGAAAGTTCTCAAGCTACACATCTGTGGGACAATATCAGGTCAGCATTGAAACCATCATCGTTCCTAAGATTAACGAGTCCATCCAGATTTTACAAAGCACTGAACTCAAAACAGAAGAAGGCAAAGCATTAAGACAGGAATACATTCAGGCACTGGAAACTTACAAACAAGGCGTAGAATTAGCATTAACAGCATTGCAGAACAATGATATGGCAAAGTTAAATGAAGTACAGACCATGTTCACCCAGGCAAATGCAGGCATCGCATCCTTTAACAAGCATGCACAAGAATTAGCGGACAAATATCATTTAAATATCGTGGTGAAGTAGGTTAGCATAGTAAGCTATAGAAAAAATAGAACCTTGAAGTGAAAACTTCAGGGTTCTTTTTTTGATGTCAAAGATTATGTTAATATAAAAAAACTCCCTTGCATAAGCAAGGGAGCTTGTAATTTCCATATAACGTTGATTAACGCTTTGATAGCTTGAAAACAAGGGTTTCCTTACATCAAATGTTGCATACGTGTTTTACACGGTAGACTACTCAGGACGTCCCACGACATCTCTCCCAAAATAATTTGCTTTTGAATATTCCTTATTACAATTCATCTAATATTGATGCAACTTTCTTTTTACGTCCTATTGAATTATTCTCACATTTATTCAAAATATCAAATACAAAATCCAACTGACTTTTAAACCATTCCAATGCACAATATAGTGATTCTTCGCCAACTTCTTTTATTGCATCATCGAATAGTATATACTCGTCCTCAATTTTTTCTACTTTACTATTAGATAATTTATAAGCCACTTGTTCATGTTGTTCCTCATTAATCTCATCATATGAGTACCTATTCAGCCTACACGTCATCATTAATATAGCGCAATAGTATCTTTCTTTTATACCTAATGATAATCTGTGTACCTCTTCTATTTTTCCATCTTCGCTTTTTTTAACAACTTTCCTAGGAGAAATTCCTTTAAACAAAAACTTTAAAAGTTCAAAATTATACCCCTCCTCATCTACTCTCTGCTTTATTTCTTTTATTCCTGGAGCAAATATAATTTTATTTACTTTCTCACTCTGCATATTATAGAGCATGGTAAAATATGAATCAGTATTAACTGTATTAGATTCTTTTAACCAATTCGTCAAAAGTTTTTGCTGAACATCATCTGTTAACTTACATGTATACCAAGCTGCAAAATATTCTTGGAACGATCTATGTGCAAATCGGTAATTTAACCCATCTTTCATTAGCATACACACAGACATTGTTAAATCTTCTTGAAAATCATCTATTGTAAACTGTGTCTCTCCAAATTTTTCTTTTGCTTCTTGTATATATTTTCTCAACTTTACTTCTGTAAATTCATACTCATCTCGGAAATACGATTTAAAACAAATATACGCAAATAGTGTCTTAAAATCTTCACAACTTAAACCAGTTCTTATATCACGGACATACGAGTCTTTCGTTGCATCATGCATATTAAACAAAGTAGAAAATGCTTGTTCATAAAAATCATTTAACTTATCCGGTATAGAAGCATTATTATTAAATGTAAGCAGCATAATATTTAACAACAATGGGTTTGATGCAAACGATTTGTACTTATCGTACAATTTTTCATCTAACTCTTTATAGAAAACCTGCTTTACATTTTCATCAAATTCTATTTTTTTGATCAATTCTAATGCCTGTTTCTTATTCAATTTCATTGATGACATTTCTGCAAAATCATTCCATCCAATAAAATCATCTGAAGGTCTAGAAGAAACAATATATTTATTTTCATTAAATTTATCACTAAAATTTCTTATCTCTGCAGTTACTTTTGACACTCTATCTCTATTTACTTCGTCTAAGCCATCCAGCAGAATTATATAACCTCCTTCCGTTAAACTATATTCGAAATACTCTTTTTCAAGTACAAATCCATTTTGCACCAACATATCATAAATTGTATTCTTTAGAGAAATGCTCTTCTCCTCGATAACATTCAAACTCCTTAATTCAATCAATATTGGAATGTATTCAGTTTCTTCAATAGCATTAAGAAACAGATGTTTTAACAGAATGGATTTTCCCATTCCTCCCGAACCTGTGATTACAATCTTATTCTCCTCGCCAATCAAGTTGTTTATGTTTGACGTATCTATAGTCTTCCCATTATAATGGACGCCTATACACTCATAAAAAGAATATAACTCCTTAGGTGCATGTCTATAAATCAATGTTTTAATCTTTCTATATTTATTCTTAGTGTTTCTCAAATATTCTTCATACGCTTCACCATATCTTATTTCATCCTTAGCTTCTATATCTTTGAAAAACTTATTTACTTTTTTCCATGCTCCTTTAATTGAGTCTTCTATCAAATTGGTTGCAACTCCAGTCATTACTTCTTTTGTATTCATATCCATAATCTATCCTCCTAAATTAAAACACTTTGCATAACTCCATTCTCCATATCATCAATACTATAAATAGTATCCATAACCTCAAATGTCTCTCTCAAATTACCTCTTGCACTCTTCCAGCCGATCCCATCTGTAAACCACACAAAAGTAAATACATCTATGGTATCTGCCTCCTGCGAAAGCATCTTATAGCTTCTTGCGGTTTCATTGAGTTTTGAGCCTCCGCCACCATAGAAGTTTGTTTCAATACCATAAATCATCTTATCCGTCTTGATTACAAAATCAAATCTCTTCGCAGCCTTACCCTGATTAGAAAGTGCTGATAAGTCAATGTTCCACTTTTCTTCAATGTCTTTAAGATACATTTCCTTAAAGTAATTTACATCCTTTTCAAATCCTGCTGCCACGATATACTTCTCAACCAAATCTTCCATCTGGTGACCGCCACGATTCTTACGACCATTAGAATCCAATCCTGTTTCAATACCCAGAGCATAATCTACAAGATTATTTACCAAGTGATTCGCAATCATATCAAACAATCCTGTCTTACGCATAAACACCTTGTACTGCTCTACGCTATAATTCATCTTCTTAAAGTTATACAAAAACGCTCCATCTTCATCCTGTGCATAGATTTCATATCCTCTTACAGCAAGAAGCAATGGAACACATTGTAATGTTTCCGGATACTTTGTCACTATTCTTTCGAAGTCTTCCTCTATGTTTTTTGAACCTATCAAGGAATTCAAAATATTCAATTCCACCTTGATTTCTTCTACATTTCTTACGACTTTTTCAAAGTCGATATAGTAATCATAACTTGATATACTCGGTCTAAACTTGCTCAACCATTCATCAAAATCTCTATTTGTCATTCGCTACCTTCTCCAATCTTTTCTTGGATATCTCCAAGTATTCTTCACTTACTTCTATTCCAATAAACTTCCGTCCATATCGCATTGCCTCCACTCCGGTTGTGCCGGAACCGCAGAAAGGATCCAGTATAACTTGTCCTTCCTCTGTAGATGCCAATACAATCTTCTCAAGCAAATATTCTGGCTTCTGTGTAGGATGTTTACCTTCTGTTTTCTCTGAAGGCTTGGTTAACGCACCAGTCCACACATCCTTCATCTGCTTACCATCATTCATTTCTTTCATCTTCTGATAATCAAAAAAATGCCGAGACTTCTTTTCATTCTTCTTTGCCCATAAAATGGTTTCCGTAGAATGTGTGAAGCATCGACATGCTAAGTTT
>JAZSEY010000002.1:0-121536 GCA_045531905.1 Lachnospiraceae bacterium | reverse complement strand
TATCACATATCTCCGCAAGTTTTTTATATTCCACCCCATCAGGACACTTCTCTTTAATCAATTTTTCTATCTTACTCACTGATATCACCGCCTTCCAAATCAGCGATAATATCATCAATCTCACTTCTAAGGCGGTTAACATTTTCTACAATGCCTTTTAAGTCATGGTTAAGCTTTATTATGTCAATCTTTTCTCTTGTATCCTCTTTTTCAACATACGTAGATACACTAAGGTTATACTTTTCTTCTACAACTTTTTCATAAGAAACTACCAATACCGCATGGTCAACGTCCATTCTATCCGTATAGTATTTAAGGATATTAGCAATATTATCATCTGTTAATCGGTTACTGTTACCGTCCTTAATACATTCCTTATCAGCATCAATAAATAAAATGTTGTTGTCAGCCTTATTCTTCTTCATAACCATGATGCAAGTTGCAATACCTGTACCAAAGAACAAATTATTCGGAAGCTGAATAATTGCATCAATAAAATTGTTGTCTACAAGGTACTTTCTAATCTTCTGCTCTGCACCACCCCTATACATAATACCAGGAAAACATACGACTGCCGCAGTTCCATTTGGAGCAAGCCAACTAATCATATGCATAATAAAAGCCATATCTGCCTTAGTCTTAGGTGCAAGCACGCCAGCAGGTGAATAGCGTGGGTCATTGATAAGCGTAACATCATCCTCACCAACCCAGTTTGTAGAATAAGGTGGATTAGATACAATTACCTCAAACGGTTCTTCATCCCAGTGCATAGGCTGTGTTAATGTATCTTCATTAGCAATATCAAATTTATCGTAACCGATATTATGCAAGAACATATTGATGCGGCATAAGTTGTAGGTCGTAACATTCAATTCCTGACCGAAATAGCCTTGGTCTACCTTATCCTTACCCAAAATCTTAGCAGATTTCAAAAGAAGCGAACCCGAACCACAGGCAGGGTCATACACCTTATTCACTCTGTCTTTACCAATAATTGCTAACTTCGTAAGAAGCGTAGATACTTCCTGTGGTGTGAAGTATTCACCACCTGACTTACCTGCGTTAGATGCGTACATGCCCATCAGGAACTCATAAGCATCACCAAGCAAATCAACGGTATTGTCGGTGTAACTTCCAAAGTCCATACCTTTAACAGATGTAAGCAACTTAACAAGTGTTTCATTTCTCTTTGGCACAGTAGCACCAAGTTTATTACTGTTTACATCATAATCACTAAACAGACCAGAGAAGCACTTCTCTGAATCAGAACCTTTTGCAGATTCTTCAACGCTACGAAATACCTTCTCTAAGGTCATGTTTAAATTTTCATCCTTAGATGCGTTCTCTACAACATTACAAAATAGTTGTGATGGATACAGAAAAAATCCAATTTCTTTAATAAGCTCTTCTCTGAATCCCTCTACACCTTTAATATCTTCATCCGTAAGAGAAGCATAGTCAAATTCTGAATCACCTGCTTCACGCTCCTGCTTATTGATACGGTCCGCAATATTCTCTGACAGGTATCTGTAGAACAATGTACCCAATACATAAGCTTTGAAATCCCAACCGTCTACCTTACCTCTCAAATCATCAGCGATTTTCCATATTGTCTTAAAGAGTTCCTGTTTCTCTTGTGCATTAGCCGTAACTGCCATCTCTACTTATCTCCTTTAGTCTGAATATTTCCATGTTTCTTTCTGGCATCCAAAGGTTTGGTTGAGTCAGCAGGGATAAGCCATGTTTTTCCCTTTTTGATTGCACCATCAATTCTACCGTCAGAACATAATACGCCTATTCTTCGTGGTGATATTTTCCACTTTTCAGATAATTCTACTGTAGTTAAATACTCCATAGAGAACCTCCTTGCATATATATTCTAGTATATTCGGTTATCGGAACAATCACAAGCATTTTTTAAGGTCTGCAAGAAAAAATCCTACAGACCTTAATATGATTTACTATATCTGTTTCCTAGCTCTTATCAGCGTACTTTTGCTAACACCTGTCATCTGTACTACCTGCGTGTAAGAGTAGTCATTTAACAGCGAAAGAGCATGATTTATCTGTGCTTTGGAAAACTTCTTAGGTCTACCCTCACGAAAGTCAGGATTCAGCTTTGCGATAGCCTTACCCTCTTGAGTTCTTTCGACTATCATATCACGTTCAAATTCAGCAAACGCCAACATGATATTACGAATGAGCTTACCCGTAGGGGTATTATCCAGTAGCCCCATGTTTAAAACATGAACTGTGATACCTCTATCCAGCAACTTCTGTACAAGCTCAATGCCTTGTGTAGCACTTCGGGCGATTCTATCTAACTTTGTAACCACCATAGTATCACCTGATTGCATTACAGCCATCAGCTTATCCAGTTCAGGACGATGTGTCTTTGTACCAGTAAACGCATCAGCATATATTTCTATAGCACCTGCTGACCGTAGGGCGTTCTCCTGTGCCTCTAAGCTATTGCCATCCTTTGCCTGACCTCTTGTTGAAACTCTTGCGTAACCATAAATCATAATGTTAATCTCCTTTCGGTTTTGTGTAATAAAAAAAAGACGGTATTTCTACCATCCTCATAGTGAACTTCTGAATATAAGTAATGACACCGCCAAACCCCTTGATTTATCGTCAGGGGCGAAGCAGTGCCAATACTTAAAAGTTTTGAATATCCTTAATATATATACTGTTTCATTTCAATTTCTTCCTGAAATAAAACATAATTAGTATTACTTCTTTCTTCAATACTTATTGTCATATATTGCGAACTTCCTTGTACCCTATGATTAGCAATCAATAAATACAAAGAAACAAATTCTTCTACTGTTTTTACAATACGCCCTGATTCAACACTAAAATATCTACTGTTGTCTCTGATTGCCAAAGTTATCCTTTCACCCAAATCCGATGCATCTATTCTTTGTCCAAACAAATTAATTGCCTCTCTTGTATACAATATGCTGTATGGTATATTGTATCTATTAGTGTGCGTATAACAATAGTCTCTCGCAACAATATAATCATCTATAATGCTGTTTATTCTTTCATTTTTTAAAAGAATACCTGTTATTTCTCTAATGTCAGTCGCTAACTTATTTCTATTATTTTCAACTAACTCCCGTATTTCTTCATTAATAGGCTCATTTTCCCTAATTCGTCTTATTCTAAAAGCAACGGGATTGTGTATCGGACATGCATCATAGTTTTCTTGATTATATAATGGTAATCCCTCAACATTCCTAATAAAGTGTCTTCCATGCATTGTAGTGTTTCCTGTTTGTTCCTCCTCATACTGTGCTCCAAACAAATTAATAATCTGAATCGGATTATTACATGCAGGGCAAATTGCAAAATATGGGTTTTTATACCTTTTAGGATTCTGATAAAATGGAAATCTTTTATGCGTTCTTGCTATATAATTTTCTCTTGTTAAATCATATTCCTCGCCATCTCCAACAGAAAATATATTCATATCTATAACCTACCTTCCTTTAATACTGAAATGTCTCAACCCTTGATTTACTATCAGAATCGAACCAGTGCCAATATTTATTCGTTTTCATACTTTATATACTTATCGTACCTTTTCAGCCAACCGCTCTTGCAAAAAAGGTTTGACTGAATTTAATAATATCGCCTTTATTTTTTTGTCTTGATTAAAACTAATTGAATCTTTATCTCGCTTATTAAACATCTTTAACATGAATTCATAATCATGTTCTCCATCATAATGATTATACTCTGTGTCAAAAGCACCTTCCTCATATAACCACCTTAGTAATTTTCGCGAAAACAGTTCTGTTGAAAGTGACAAATATCTTCTCGATTCAACCGCATGAAGCAGTTTGAACTGACTCTCTATTAAAGAAGTCGCTTCTCTCAAATCGCCTCTTTCAAATTTGTTAATACACGAACTTCCTATTGGAAATAAAGTTCTACCGTTATATCTGTTTCTTATAGTATAAAGATACTTAATATTTTCTTTTCCACAAACACACTCTGATGAACAACTTACATCCTCTTCACAATCATCGATATCCCATTCTTCCATAGCATCTTGCCAGTTATCACTTTCAGAACATCGAATCACAGTCATCATTAAATTTCTATAATATGAGCTTTGCAATAATACTTCTCCTCCTCTCATTACTACTTTAAATATGTTTACAACTACATAAGGGGTACTCTCCATAAGAAAGCACCCCGCATAATTAGTTTGGTGTAGAACGTCTATGGTCTTTTACCTTTACACCATTTGATTTTGTATAACCATGGACAGTCACAATCTTCTTCTGTTGCTTGCCATGACTACTACTTTTGGTCTTTGCCATATGCTTCTCCCTTCCGATAGGAAAGTACCAAGCTAGTAATGTACCTCTATCATAAATAATATTAGTCTTTAATACCTACTATTTGGATACCCAGAAACGGAAAGCTTTTTTACCATAATCTTTGGCATAAATTCTCTCACCATTCTTTGTAATCCACGCTCTAAACACGTACATACAACATCATTCCTTTCTAAAAAAATCGATTGCCAAAGAACAATGTCAATGTTATAATTGAATTGCGAAAAACAGTTATAACCTAGCTTAATTGACTTGTGCTTTTAAGCAACGACCAAGTACCTTGTGTGCTTGGTTTTTTTATGCAAAAAGCTGTAGCTTTATACATCCTCTAAATCAAACCTTATGCGACATCAAACAATTCTAATATTTGTTCTTCATAGTCTGTATAGTCTTTACCGCCATATTTCAACCATGTATTATAATATCCACATGCAATTGTTGCTGCCTGAAAGCTAATATCAAAAACCTTCATAATACACTCTGGAGTTACCTCTTCGCATACATTATGTACTAATGGTGGCGGTGCAAGTGCATATTTAGCAAAGAACTTCGCTTCTGCCTCTTCTTGCTCATTTCCTTCAATATGTCCTAAAACATAATGAGCAATCTCATGCATAATGGTTTGATTGATTCTTCCATAATTTTTGCACGAATCATTATAATAAATAATCCATTCGCCCTTATTATCTTCAATGGAAAAACCATCCTCACTAATTCTTAATGCTACATCACGTTTACTATCACTTAATGCAGAATACGGAATAACCGTTAAACCCATCTTAGTTGCCATTTCAAAGGCACTAATAGGAATACATTTTACATCATATTCTACAAACGATGAAATTACTTCTTTTTTAATCTCTTCATATTGTTCATCCGATAATCGCATATAACCTCCTAATCATTACCTAGCAATATGCCCATCAATTCCATCTTTTCTTCCTTTGTCATTTTCGAAGCGTTCCTTGCAATTAACGTTTTGACAACTTTCATATCACTTTCCATACTTTTATTATCATCTTGATTTAAAAGATAGTCTGTTGTTGTTCCCAATGCTCTTGCAATTTTTATTAGATTAGTACCTCTTGGCACTCTATCCCCTTTCACATAATGTGAAACGGCGGATTCTGTTAATCCAGCTGCTTTTGCTAATTCTTTTTGTGTCATATCATGTTCAGAAAGCAACTCAACTATTCTGTTCGTTATGCTTCTTTCCATTTGCCCTTCCTCCTTAAGCAATACCATTGCCACATCATAAATAATAATCTAAAATTATCACTTTGTCAAGTCTAATTATTATTTCACAGCAAACAAAAAAGAAGGTATATTCCAACCTTCTTATTATGTCATTAAAATATTATAGTTACCGCATTAATCCGCAGTCATATCACTCAGCAACTTAATTATCATTTTACCAGTAAAATCTGAAAATTCCAAGATATTATTAACAATATCTTCTACATACGTGTAATCGCCTACTCCATATGATAGAACTGTTGCTTTCTTCTTAACCATCTTTACCGAACCATCTGCCTGTACTTCTGGTAACTCAACTTCTTTACTTTTTTGTAATGTGTAGCTATTAGAAACTGTAGACGGTCCAGCATAGTGAGCAAATGAATTTCTATACTTCTCTGCTTTTTGATATAACTCACTATCCAGTACGTCATGCTTTAAAAACGACCAGATTGCATTGTCCTTCTGTTTTAATGCATCCATCACCTTAAATTTAAACCGCATATTTTTATCAATACCCAAGTCATAAAATGTATCCAAAATTTCCGTCACACTATCCCATACAGAAAATAATTTCATATATACAGAATCTGCAAAATGATTAAACCAATAAAGACGCATCCAATGTTCACTTTTAAAATTTGGAAAATATTGCACAGACTGCCCTTCTTTCCCTGGTGAAATAAAATAAGGTTTATCAGGAATTCCCTTATCATAGTAATGTCGACATAATGCATACGAAACTTTTATACTACCCACTTTATTATTTAGTTCAAAAATTTCTTCCATAAGTATTGGATGCATCATAATTCTATCACTGTATTTATCAAAAATACTCTTATCTATTATAATGGAATCAATCTTTTCTTCGCTTAAGTACTGATTCCACTCTTCTTGTTCTAACAATTCAAATGAACTTTCAAAATCAACTTTCATATAATTTTCCTCCGTATTAGTTCCCATTCCTTATTTTTTTATAATACAACCACATTGAGCCTCTACCATAAAAACGTGTAGTAAGTGTGTAGTAGAAGCCTTTTCTATTCTGCGAACCGCTTATTTACTGGATTTGTAGCACTTCTTTACAATACTGCCGTGGCAGATGAATAACACTTTCATCATGGTAATTGTTTTCCCCTAATTTTTATGTTTTCGTACCCTATAGCAAGTTCTTTTTTCATCTATTCCCCCTTCACATCACAAATCGTCTCTCCCAAATATCATAGCCTTGTCTCCTAGCAGAATCATATACCGGTCGCATATTCTTTTCTAAGATACTATAAAACTCCATTTCTGAGTTTCCTTTGATATACAATTCCTTATTTGCCCATATGGAATGGAGATTATCTCTGTAACAAGCTTCGTAAAGTTTTCTAATTCCTTCCAAGTCATGTACTAATTCATACATAATAAACTGATTTTTCGCAAAGCGAATAAAGAAATCATCCCAGTTCGGTAACCGATTATTCTTTGCTGAATTAAGGGATGAATCCATCGGCATAAGATTCCACAGTTCATCGTTCATCACAAAAGACCACGGAATAAAATGGTCCACATCATATTTTGTTTTATCAATCACACCATCCGTAAACACATCTCTAATTTCACAAATGTTTAAAACACCATCCCACAGTTTTCGCACATGTGAAAGTTTACGCATTTTTTCATCCAGTGGAGCCAACTTGTATATCAAGCCCGGAACCTCTGGATTATTATTCTGTAGCCATTTTACCTTTTCACATTGAATCCAACCTAGTATATTGACAGTGTTATCTCTAGTCATCTGTATCCACGCATCATTAAATGTAAGTTTGCGCTTTAGTCCGTTTTCATTACCAAATGTATAAGGCAACAAAATATCCGTATTACTTAGATTGTTGTAGTATTCCATCAATCTGCCTGCGCTACTATCCAAACTGATACGGGTTTCTGTCTTGTTGGCAAATCCAGATAACGCTTTATATGGCACGTTATGCGTCAATGCTTGTTTTTCTTCATGTAGTTCTTTGTTATATTCTGCAATTGCATTTTTGATTTCTATCTTGGAAGCATTTGCAGGTAAATCACTCAAGTTTTTGAGTTTTAAGACCGCGCGCTCTAAATTATCTTTAATAGAACCATCGCCCCAGATACCACTCAAATGAATGTGAAATTCCAACACAGAATACCAAGCATTGGCAATCATTTCATTGATAATTTCATCGTAAGTCGCTTCTGTCCGATTCTCGGATATCAACTGCACAATGGCTTCCAACCAATAAAATTTATAACAATATGAAGGATCCTTCATCATCCGTGAAAAACCTTCTATGTCCAACCGATTATAGTATTGTTTATCAATTATCAATCCTGCTTTTTCAATATCAAATTCAGCCATTGCTCATCACCTCGTGCAATTCGAACATCTTTGGTTATCCACAATCTATCAATTGTCAAAGTCGGTATATCACGTAATACTTTTTCAAAACTCTCTTCTGTTAGATATGTAAAATATCTACCATTCTTGACGCCTTCAAAATCTCCATATTTGAAAGAAAGATATACCGTACCATTCTTCCTGGTTGCAGTTGCAATTTTCTGAATGATTTCCGGCAATTGTTGCTTTTCCACATGCAGAATAGACGCACATGCCCAGACTCCATCATATTCTTCGCAAGCATCTAATTCTTCAAACAACATTTGTTTTACAGTAATTCTAGTATACTCGCTTGCAATTTTACATAATTCTACCGAACCATCGATTGCCTGTACGTCATATCCCTTGCTTAAAAAGTATTTCGTATCACGCCCCGAACCGCAGCCGAAATCCAGAATTTTGCCACGGTCAGGAACATACTCTAAAAAAATGTCCTGCATTTCAGTAAAAGCGACATCTATGGTGTCTGAGACAAATTCTTTTGCATTTTCGTTGTAATAAGATAATGTGTTCAATATAAGTTCCTTTCTATGATTCAACTTTTCTATTAGACAAGTATAGCTTCATAATACTACTTTTTTAGTCACAACGCAATTAGACATCCATCCCTCCCTACTACAAAAACTCCTTGCTTAATCGCAAGCTGATTAGATATACCATGTTGCCTCCTTAACCCAAAAGAAAAACCAGAATAGAAACAATTTCCTATTCTGGTTTTAGTTTATAATATATTGTGTACGATAAAAAGAGCTGAATAAATCACAAAGTGACAGTCTCCAAGAACTCTTGAATCGTCTTAAATGCAACTCCTACATCAATCTGTAGCCAATTGCGACCTCCTGAATGTTCTAAATTATTCTTAAACTGACGATTTGAAAATGTAACAGCCACTCTTTTTCTTATACCATTCATATCCATTTCCCTCATAGATGGTTCATCAATAATATAAGCCTTTATACAATCTGCAAGCCTCGACATGTTTACATGATCTTTCAAATAACAGAAATCAAATATATCTTTATACCTTGTTGAAAGAGGACCAAAACGTAGCAAAGATCTCAGTTTCTCAACAAAAATCTGTTCACAAGAATTTATCAGCAAACTTGCTCCCTCATCGTCCATGCAGACGTCAAAACAATATGTATCTTGTTCAATTTTCATATTTGCATGAACTCCAATATCTATCTTACTTTCAACAGAATTACCGTCATCATCTTTAATAATAATATACACTCGCTTCCCACTATACTCCTGTTGGGAAAGCTGCTCAATTTTATTGTCTTTTATTTCTATTTTGACTCCATCAAGACAGTTTAATTTTGAAATAAAATATCTGATAGAATCATCTTCCAATGAATGCCTAATAAAGTCTAGGTCAAGGTCTTCCGTAGCACGTCTAACATCTCCTGTAATGCTACGCATAACAACGCCACCTTTTATCATTACATTTCTCCCGAAATTACTTCGCTCAATTGCTTTAAGCACAATATCCTGACACACACGCGCATCAGCATTTCGTTCTGAATAACCAGTATTCCTATAATGCTCTGCCATTTTCTCCACATTTATCATTAAAGCACCTCCATCTGTAAGATTTCAAGTACTTTATTTCTCTTTGGAGACAGCAATGCATAATCCTGAATCTTCTGCATATCCAATCGTGGAAGTAATTTACGATAATTAAGAATAATCTCCTTATAGTAATCAAACGGCAACTTGCTTTTATATCTTACAAGCTCAATCAACATGCGTTCTTTGTTGTAGATTCGTATGTCATAACCTTTATAATCAGCAATTTCAATTCCTTCCTCAAAAAAATCATCTTGAACAAAATACTGTTTTACTCTTTGATCTTTAATTTTCGTCGCATCACGTGTTGTTGCAAGGTCGCATTCGTCTGGTATTACATCTGTCAAACCGTGAAAGTAAAATGCACTTTTCATTGTTATCACTGCATTCGGATATTTGTACACAAACATCGCAATCTCAGGAACATATTCTTTCTCTGAATATATTCCTTTTCCAACTTTAAACAGTTTTCCCTCTTCTATTTGTTTCTCAATGAAATAATCTGAGCCATATTCTTTTAGACATTCCGCACGAGTTTTCATATCTTCTGCCTCCTTATTTAGAAATCAATCCGCTTTTTTACGCATTTTGCGGACTTTTTTCTAAATTATACAATAAGTAGACAAAGTTGTCAAATTGTCAAACCCGAGTTATCAAGCTTTTTAAATAATTTTCGGCTGATTTGTACTATCATTCCAAATCAGCCGAACCACTATTAGTTACTCCCCATATTCATTATAATAATCTTCCGCTTCCTCATAATCCCAGAAATCATTATACTTGTCATACATCAAGTAGTATTCAGTTATCACTTTAATGCCCGCATTTTTCTGTAAAATGTAGACTTGGAATTTATTTTTGTCCTCTGCATGGCTTCTTCCACAGTAATCAGTCCTTCTTGCATTTCTTTTACCACCTGGCGAAGAACATTTTCATCAACAGCTATCGGTCTTCTGCCTGTATACTTCCCCGCAGCCTTTGCTTTGGAAATCCCATTTCTCTGCTTTAACGCACGTTCTCTATGTTCAATCAACCTTTGTGCAATTACTATGGGAAGCATGGAAGCTCGTGTCGTCCTGTCAATCAAGATACGTCCATCTTGACTTATAATATCCACTCCATTTGTGACAGCTGTGAATATTCCATCCGAAAATCCTGCAGTAGTATCTGCAACACTGTCTAAAGAATCTACAATAACGCTATCTCCATACTGTAACGAGGATAATACATTCCCCTTTAACAATTCTGTAACCTTGGAGATTCTTCTTCTTTCAACAATCAAATTGTCATTTGCCGAACGCATCGTGGTTCGTAGCAACCATTCGAAGCGGTCATAATAGTCCAATCCCACAGATGCCAGAAGTTCCCATAGGTCTTCTCTGTTCTCTGAAGGTGTTCTTTCAGCAATAAATGTCGGAATATAATTGACTCTGTAATATCGTTCAAGACGAAGTGCCATATCTATACCTGGTATTCCTTGAAATACATTTGCTGGCAATCCATCAACAATTTCCCAATATGGACAAATGACATACTGAAAATTCTCTTCATCAAATTCTTGATAATCAATTTGAGCCACACTAATCTTCTCTCCGCTCTTCATAATGGCCTTAATAATACCAGAGTTAACATAGGACGGAGTTCCTTCAAGCGGTGTCGTTATTTCATTTCTAGGTTGCCAATTTGTAACCACTGCCTGCATGTGCCTCACCTCCATTATCGTGCATGCAATCTATTATAGGATTCAAGCAATATTTTCTCATAGCGTTGTTTCAGAATAATCTTATAAAACGCCTTGCGTTTTTCACTAATAATTTCTACGGAATCAATCAGTTTATTTACTTTATCGAAATCAATTCTTTCTACAATTCTTACAAGTGCATGATTACATTCTTCAAATTCCAAACTCGATATAATATCAAAATACGAACTCTTTTTCCCTTTGTATTTCACTTGCGATGTCGGAAATTTAAAAATTCGCATATCAAGTTCTTCTAGATCATTAAGAACTGTATCGATTTTTTCATCTGTATTCAGTTGAGGAAACAAACTAGAGCCATTGTCAAATATAGGAGAAAGCCTATATCTATTATCTTTTTTAATAAACCCCCAATTACTTCCATGACGATCAAAATTAGCAATCAGAGCATCAATGATGAACATATCCCAAAACAAATCAACAGTCTGCTCCACATCCGTCAGTTTGATATTATCCTGAAGCATGCCAATGATATCTTCATAAGAATATTGATATTTCTCTTTATCCTGTTCTAAAGAACTATCACCAACACCATTAAACGGTACAAACACTTCATCTTCATCGAGAAAATCTTGTATAACTACAACCTGTTCACCACGATAAGTGCCAAGAAATGTTTCTTGCGTTTCGACTCCTAACAATGAAAAAATATGACTTCCCAAATACTCGGAGACATGATTAAAGCGCAACCCTTCACGTGAGTTCTTTTGAAATTTAATCAAATATGGCTTTCCTGAAATTAGAATAGACTTTTTCCGTTCAGCACCAGAATAGTATCTGTTTCCATCAGGATATCTAGAATAATCCACCATAATTACCACCTCAACTATATTATATTTATCAAAATCCACAGTGTCAATAGGGTTGTTGTTAGTTTTGACACTATTATATTTTTTATTCAACATGAAAAAAGAAGAGGGAAATTCCCCTCTTCTACACTCTCCCAATGCCAAATACCCTCAGAGCCTCAAAATCATCATACAAACTCTTTCTTTCGGCAGTGACACCATACCGTTCCAATTCCTGCTCAATCTCTGTCCGAGTCAGCCCGTGCTTATCGTCTGTTTTTTCCAGCATAATCTTCATAAGATAGATAAGCTTTAATTTTTGATTTGTTCCCTTTGCCAATGTGATATCCCCCCTAATGAAAACAACATTTTCACTTCTATATATGTACATATATACTATTCATTTAACAAACTTAAAAAATTTTCGGATATAAGATTATGTACAGTATGTGGAATATTCTTGGTATGATCTTTAACAATCAGATTGCTATACTTAGGTTTGCTTGCATCTTTTTCAAAAATAAAATCCACAATTTCTCCGTCTGCACTTTTCTCTACAGAAGAATCCTCTACTCTTAATGACATTGGTAAAAAGAAATCATTAATCTTATTTCCAAAATTGTCTAAGTTTTCTGTTAAACCTAATGTAAATTCCAAATTAGTCACACTAATCTTGTACATTATCGTAACGGTTTTCATATCCTTGAGCACACAAACTATTTCATTTGTCAGTTCAGGTAACCTTTTCAAACATGGTAGTTTTTTCTTTGCATTTGCATATGGATGTCTGTTCGAAAAGTAAAACTGACTATTTGTTAGTATTCCTTTCTTCGCATTCTTATAGAAATCCTTTGCCGAAAGAACTGTTTCTACCCCTGTTAAATGCAAAAAATGATCCACCGGAAAAGATACCTCAAAGTATTCTTCTCCATACACATAAAGAAAAGTCTTACCTGCTAAATCTCTACTGTAGATTTTTGCTGAATCTATAATATCTTTTCGTATAACATTTTTCTTCTCTTGTTTAGTTGCCATATACTCCTCTAAATGCAAAGAGGAGTGTGAATTCACACTCCTCAGTTTGTTTTTGTAAAAAGAGTTTTATGCTGGTTGTCAGCCTCGGCATCCAGTTAAAATGCCCAAAACGACGTGGAAATCATTAAGTCCCCCACGTGGACTACAACTTTATCCAAGTTGCCAAGCTCGATATCCATTCAAGACATCTGATGAAACGGATTTTACCCTGCTCCGTCTGCAGCACAACTTTTTACGATGCTCTTTCATCGAGGCATTTCTGTCCTACTTGTATTATAAAACACTTTTCAAAAATTATCAATCTATTTTTTTACATTTTCATATTTTATTATATGTTTAATTTTACAATATGCTCATAAAACATAACACAAAACAACATTTCCCCTTAATTAAAACTTCTCACCCAATTAATCAAGGAACCCTGATGGGTATTCTCCCTTACAGTGCCCATCATATAATCCGTCACCGGACCATTTTTTCTCATTTTTTCCAAAATAGCTTCCTGAAGCTCTTCCACAGTCATTTCTTCATATGGTTTATTTAAATCCAATGCCACTTCTTGAGTTTCTTCCTGAACAACTACTTCTACTTTTTCAGGCTCCTGAGCAGTCTCTTCCGCTGGAGCCACGCTCTCCACTGCAGCAATTTCCTCCACCTTTGGAGCCTCTGCCTCTACCTTTGGTTCTTCCACTGGCTTCACCACTTCTGTGGCCTTTGGAATCTCTTCTGTCTGAATAGGCGCAAAACTTTCATCGCAAAGCTCAGCCGGCAACCAGATTTCACCGGAGTTGGCTGGTACTGTTACCTGGATGCGACCACCATTTACAGTTACCCGCTCACCGGTTAATGCCCCTACATACTCCGCAGATGCACCACATGCGAGGTTCATGGAAACTGAGTTATCGCCATTGTTCACTGTTGTGATGACTGACTTTCCATCTAATGTTCTCGCATATGCAAAATGTGTAGTCTGTAGCTCTAATTCCTGATAATCTCCATAACAAAGAAGTTTTGTATTCTGACGAACCTTACCAAGAGCCGCAATGAGCTTTGTGTAAGGATTTGTATCAACCGCATCCTTGTAATCCTCGTAATGCAATTCCGGTCTTAAGGAATCATCCGAATACTGTTCTTTTCTGCCTTCGATACCGAACTCGGAACCGTAGTAAAGAGATGGTATACCCGGCAAGGTATACAGCATTACATGTACAGGTGTAAAATGTGCCTTATTTACTAATTTGGTATAGATACGCTCTACATCGTGATTGTCCACAAAGCTATAGAGATTGAGATTATCACCAACCATACCACTCACATATTTAATCGTATGAGCAACCTCAAAATAATTGTGGTCATTATGACCGGAATACAATGCTTTGTGAAGCATGTAGTTGGTCACAGAATGCAAGGTTCCGTCATTTGCCCAACGGGAATAATTGCCATGAATGACTTCTCCCATCAGCCAGAAATCCTGCTTTACTTCATTTGCCACGTTACGAAGCGCCTTCATATACTCGAAATCTAAAACATCTGCTGCATCCAGACGGATTCCATCAATGTCAAACTCCTTCACCCAGAACCGAATGACATCACAAATGTAGTCCTTAACTGCCGGGTTGTGCTGATTCAATTTTACAAGCAAATCATATCCGCCCCAGTTTTCATAGGAAAAACCGTCATTGTATGAATTGTTTCCACCGAAGTTTACATTGCAATACCAATCCTTGTACTTAGACTGTTCTCTATGCTTTTGAATATCCTGAAATGCAAAGAAATCGCGACCGGTGTGATTGAACACGCCATCCAAAATCACGCGGATTCCCTGCTTATGGCATTCTGCCACAAAGTTCTGTAAATCTTCATTGGTTCCTAATCTGCTGTCTAATTTTTTATAATCTGTGGTCTCATAACCATGTCCCACAGATTCAAAAAGTGGTCCAATGTAAATGGCATTACAGCCAATGGCCTTTATATGAGAAATCCAAGGAAGCAATGTGGGCAACCGATGTACCGGCTCGCCGTAATCATTTTGTTTTGGTGCTCCTGTCATTCCCAATGGGTAAATGTGATAAAATATTGCCTCGTCATACCATGCCATATCTTTTTCCTCCTAAATTCACGATGTCAATTCTACTTCTTCTTTCACCACGGATATTACTTCTTCCCAATGATCTAACACATACTGTCCAATATGTGGGTCGTACATGGTGCCTAAGTTCTTTTTAATTTCCTCATAGCAAAAATCAAAATCATGCGCCTTACGATAACAACGATTGGACGTCATGGCGTCAATGGAATCGCAAATGGCTATAATTCTGGCACCTACCGGAATCTCCACACCTTTTTTTCCAAGGGGATATCCTTTGCCGTCATATCTTTCATGGTGCATGAGCACAATATCTGAAAGCTCGCTTAGGCGATGGGATTTGCCTAATATCTCAGCACCGATTTGCGGATGTTTTTTAATGTATTCCCATTCTTCATCCGTCAATCTTTCAGTTTTATTTAATACTGCGTCCGGCACACCAATTTTCCCAATGTCATGTAAATGTGCTGCAATATGTATCTGTTCCATTCGCTCTTCACTGGCACCTATCAGCTGACAAACCTTTAATGCCATATCACTCACTCTTTGAGAATGACCGGCGGTATAAGGGTCCTTGGCATCCAATGCACAGGTGATACACTCTATAATCTCGTGATAGTAAACCTCATCACTGCAAAAACCACAATCTGTGTGTTGATGTTCTAACATGTTGATACCTCCCTCTAGTGTTAGAATACACTAACCTGAGTATACCATTTTTCTGGATAAATGAAAAGAATAAATACCAGAAACCACCTCTTTACTTCGAACATTTGTTCTGCTATACTGTGTACAAGGGTGATACTATGTTTGTAATAAGGAGGACTGAATACATGCATACAACACTGAATCTCCCTGTCCAACTGATTGCCTCCTGCTCTACGCTTGGGGATTTCACGCCCCTTCGATTTCGTTACGAGAATGCCGAACACCGATTGATTACTGTGTCCATTGATGATATTCTAAGTACAAAAGAGATTCATTATAATGGCATGGATGAGATTATTTATACCTGCTACGGCACTCTAGAACAGGAGTCCCGTTTATTTACCTTGAAGTATAATATTCGTTCTCATCGCTGGCTCATTTTTCAATTACTGACTTAGAGAAAGGAATGTCCTATGTCCGGATATCAGGAGCATGAACAAGAGAATATTATTTACCACATCGATGTGAACTCTGCCTTTTTAAGCTGGGAAGCGGCACACAGGGTAATGCATCTGGGTGATACTGTGGATTTGAGAGAGATTCCTTCTGTGATTGGTGGCAGTGAGAAGAACCGACACGGTATCGTGTTAGCCAAGTCTACGCCTGCCAAGAAGTTCCATATTCAGACCGGAGAGCCGTTGATTCGTGCCAGGGAGAAGTGTCCGGATTTGGTGGTTGCGCCACCGAATTACGAATTATATGTCACCAGCTCTAAGGCATTTATCAATCTGCTATCCCGATATGCCCCTGTTGTGGAACAATATAGTATCGATGAAGCATTTTGCAATATGACAGGTACCAGTAAGCTCCTAGGCTCACCTGTGCTATTTGCCTCACAGCTTAAGGATATTATCTATCAGGAACTGGGCTTTACCGTGAATATCGGCGTCTCCACCAACAAACTGTTAGCCAAGATGGCCTCTGACTTTGAGAAGCCTAATAAGGTTCACACCCTATTTCCTCATGAGATAGACACCAAGCTCTGGCCTTTGCCTATCGAAGATTTATTCTTTGTAGGACGTGCCACCGCCAGACGATTACACGGTCTTGGCATTCATTCTATTTATGATTTGGCGCATACTTCGCCAGATATTCTAGAGGCACATTTTAAGAAGCATGGTCACACTATTTATAACTACGCCAATGGCATTGATGACGGTACCGTTTCTGCCACAGTAGAGGCGAATAAGGGCTACGGCAATTCTCTCACCATTTCCTTTGATGTGACAGATGCCACCACCGCAAAGCGGGTATTGCTCTCCCTTTGTGAGACGGTAGGCGCCCGTATCCGGGCAGACCACGCCTATATCCGAACGGTATCTGTATCCATTGTGGATTATGAGTTTCATCATGCTTCCAGACAGTGCACGCTGGACTCTACCACAGACATTACGGAACAGATTTACCGGGCAGCCTGCCAGTTATTTGACCAACTCTGGAACAAAAAGCCCATTAGACAATTGGGCGTACAGACTGCTCACGCCACCAGTGAATCCTATGAACAGTTAGATTTATTTTCCAGTCACCAGCAGTCGGAGAAGCTTTCCAAGCTAAACTCTGCCATTGATGCCATTCGTGGCAAATACGGTGAGGATTCTATCATGCGAGCCTGCTTTTTAGATGCCAAGGAACAACACATGACCGGAGGCATCAACAAAGCTAAGCGTAACGGCATAACAAAACCCACAGAATAGAACATTCTGTGGGTTTTGTTATGGTTCTTCTTTTTCCAGATAGGATGCTGCAAATTCCAAAACTCCATTGGTAATGCCTTCCGCTACCAGTTGCTGATATCCGGATGAGGTCAATTTTTTTCTCTCCTCCGGGTCAGACAAATATCCAATCTCTATCAGTGCAGACGCCATCTTTGTATGTCTGACAACTGCAAATTCCTTACTTCTGACAAAGATATCATTGGCATTGGTGCTTTTTACCGTTGCATTATGTATGGCAGTTGCTAAGAACTGACCTTCTCGCTTCCATGGTCCCCAATAGGTCTCAATTCCCTGCATCGTACCACGCTCCAAGGAATTACAGTGAATACTCACATAGATATCCACCTTTTCGCGATTGGCATACCGAACTCGGTCATACTTGTCCACCGTGGCATCCCCTTCTCTGGCAAACACAATCTTTACCTTATGCTGTTCCAGCAATATGGCAACCTTTTTCGCCACCTGCATGGTCACATCCTTTTCCATGACCTTACCGAAATTACAGCCCGGGTCTTCGCCACCGTGACCAGGATCTAACATCACATACAACCATCCATTGATATAATTGTCACTGGCTAATCGAGGCTTCTCAGGCTTAACCAATGTAAATTGATTATATGCCTTTGCCTCCTGTGCCTCATTGATTTCATACATCACTGATGGTGAAAAGAAAAATAACAACACCATCACTGTTAATATCGCATATCTAAAACGCCTGGCATACACATATAAATACGCCAAAGACCGTGCCAAACCTCTTCTGACTTTATCCAAAGTATTCTTCCCCTGTTCGCAAAATTCATCCTATGTCACTTGCAAAACAACATGTATGCAAGAAGCAAAAACAATACCAAAGCTAAAAAAGCACAAAAATCACTGAGAAAAAATCCAATCAAGATTCCCAATGCTATGAAAAAAAAGGCAAATCCTGCAACCCTACACATATTTCACTCTGGCTTTACTTCTGCTTATATATAGTTTATGCAACTTTGGGACCGTTGGCAACGATTTTTTTCCAATTCACAAAAAAAGTTAATATTAACCAGAACATCATCACAATCCAGATGAGTGGCTCTGATAAAATTACCGCAAAATAGCCGATTTTCGGTGCAAACACCAATACTACCACTACTTTTCCGATTAACTCCAATACGCTGGAGAACAGTGTCATTATCTTAACATTCAAGCCCTGCAATACATTTCTCACGACTAAAACAATGCATAACACACAGTAAAATGGAGTATCCCAACGGAGATATCGCACTGCTGTATCTACGATTGCAGGCTCGGTCGTACTTGCCATCATGGTGATAATCGGTCTGGCAAACAGATATGTAACCACCACAACTAAAGCAGACCATACGAAGGTCATCAATAATGTCTCAAACACGCCCTTTTTGATTCTGTCGTACTTTCCTGCGCCATAATTCTGACTGGCGAAGGTTGCCGCACCTACACCAAAGGAAGAAAGTGGCATCATGTACACATCACTAATCTTTCTTGCCGCAGTATGGGCCGCAATAATATCCGTGCCGAAGCCATTGATGGCGCTTTGCAAAAATACGGTTCCAAAATTCACAATGGCAAACATGAATCCCATGGAAAGCCCCTGTGCATACATATCCCCAAGCAGCTTAACTGGCACAGCAAAATGCGCTCTCTTCACACGCACCTCCGGACAGTGTAACATCATGTAAATAAAGCAAAGGATACCTGCCAAGCTCTGGGCAATCACAGTGGCAAGGGCCGCTCCCTTAACGCCAAAATGCAGATATTTAATAAAGACAATATCCAAACCAATATTAAACATTGCTGAGAGTATCAAAAAGTACAGTGGTATCTTAGAATTTCCAAAGGCTCTTAAAATACCTGCACACATATTGTACATCACAGTAAAGGTCATACCTGCAAAGATAATTGTTAAATACTCGCAGGCAGGCTTTAAAATCTGCTCCGGCGTATTCAAAAATCGAAGCACCGGCTCCGCAAACAACACCCCTAATACAGTCAGCATAATTGCGGTAAATGCTGATAGAATCATACAAGCCGCAATACTATGTTTTGTACCGTTTTCATCATTGGCACCAAAGAATTTTGCAATCATCAGTGAAAATCCGCTACACATACCATTTAACAAACTGATAAACAGATGTGCAATCGGAGTGGCTGCACCTACTGCAGCAAACATATCGGTTCCCAGATAGTAACCCACCAGCTTCATATCTGCCAGATTATAAAATTGTTGCACCACATTTCCAAGAAATAACGGTATTGTAAAAAACAATATCAACTTGGCTGGTGAACCCTTTGTCATATCCTTCATATGTAATCTCCCGAAAAAAAGAAATAAGGGACTGCTTCCAGATAAGATACCTGAAAACAAGCCCCCCATATATTCATCATTAACCTAAAATTTATTCGCCCATTGCTTCAATTGCTTCCGCTACCTGTGCATCATGTTCTGCCTGCTCTGGTGACTTCTTCTTATTCTTCAATTCAGCAACCTTATCCATCAATTCTGGAAGCATATCTAATAACTTAGTAATACCCTCCTGGTTCTTGATATTCACAAGTCTGGTTGTACCATTCTGAATGACAAGCACAGCACTTGGGCTCATCTTTCCACCAAGACCGCCGCCACCGCTGTTCTTCTTCTCTTCACCAAATGCTCCTGCAGCAACACCAAAACTAACATCCACAAGTGGTAAAATGATTGTATCGCCAATCTTTGTAGGCTCACCTACAACTGTCTTTGTTGTAAGGAAGCTATCCATTCCCTGAAATAATGTACTTACAGTAGCATTAAATTCGTTATTTGCCATCTTTCTTTCCTCCTAATATCTTCTTTAATCTCTGATATGTCTTCATAGTATGTTTGTCTAAGTATATTTTTAGCAACCACTTTAGCAAAAACGCTATGGTGATTGAACCTTTCATGTGCACTTCACCATCAATGATCTGTTTATCAAAGTCTGGTGTAAAGGAAAAATGCTTGTAATAAAGCGGAAGCAATATGCCAAACACGCCAAATAACTGTCCGGTTGTAGCCGGATCCGAAAGTCCCAAGGTCATATCTCCCGAAAGCTTCTTCGGCTTTATCCGCCTCAGCAAAGTAATCAGATATCCTTTACAATTCGCAATCGCCGTCTTGGTGGTGGGCAATTCATATAATCGCAATAACTGATTCTTTTTCCTGTTAATATCTGACAAGGTATCATAGACCTTATCCAACACACCTTTTATATTATCAAATATCTCTCTTATTTTACACCATAATTTGTAAATTGTCTGTACCAGATTTGCTGGAAATGTGAAAATAAATTCCAAAACTCTGAAAAATGTTCTAATACCATCCCAGATAGACTTCTTGGGAGCTGCATCTGCTTCCTCAGCCTCTTCTGACAATGGGTCTTTTCCCGGCTGTTCCCAATCATCTAACAGTTTATCCAGTTCACTGTTATCAATCGGTTTGGCATTATCTGCTTCTTTTTTAGGCTTTTCCTTTTTCTTTTTTTGCTTCACCACAGGACGCTTGCTCTCATCATTTGTGGCTAGCAAAGCAAAAAAGGAGCGCAGATAATAATAAAATTGCTTTTCTTGATATTGTGCCCGTAAATCCAGAAAAAATGACAACCAGGACACTCTTATCTTGACATCCGGTTCACCATGCATCTTTGCATCCACCTGATATACAATCGGTGCAAATAGAACCAACAGCAAAAGCAAAACAAGAATACCAAGCACAATCAGCAATGTCATTAATAGAATTTTTAAAATTAACAATGCAATTTGCATACCATTCCTCTGTTCTGTATATGTGTAAACCTCAGAAACTATCTTAAAAGATATCTGTTCAAATCAAAATCCTGCTGCTCCTGATACATATCCTCCACAAGTTGTTTTACCAACTTGTGTGCATCCCCTTTTGAGCGCGCCATACCTACAACAGTGAGTTCCTTGTCCAGTGTTTTGTAATATGGTTGCAACAAAGAATTGTACCAATACACTTCCAAAAATCCACCCTGCTCCAATGGCATTGTCACAAGAAATAAAGTGATATCCGGCTTATTTTGCTGTATCTTTTTTTGATACCCCTTCACCTGCTTGGGATTCATTGCTTTCGTATATAAATTTGTAGCAAACTGAAATCTCATGCTATCCTCCAAAACAATGATTACGTTTCCTGCTACTCCATCATCAAATCGTCTAATACCTTTGCCACCGCAGTCAACTCGCTATCGTTGCTGCATGAAGTCAAAGTATAACTGATATACTGCTGAATCTCCTGCGTATTGTTAAAAATAACCGGAAGCTGACCAACAATGGCTGCCATAATTGCACGCTTTTTCAATCTTCCGCAATCAGCAAAAATTGCATCTAAATCTGCCTCTAATTTCTTTTCCACCTGGTTGATGTATTCGATATCAGCCAAGGTATCATCAGCGGTCTCCTTATGCAAATCAATAAATACACTGTTAGAATGCAACTGCTGCATATCTTTGAGCACTTTTATCTTCTCAATACTTGATTCCTCTGTCATCAATCCGGATACACCCTGCTCAACCTCATAGAAAATACCTTCATATGCAGCCAGCTCTTCCAATAAATTCTCCTGTACACCCTCTAAGCTTACCAACAACTCTCCGATTTCCTCTGATAATTCGCTTTTGTCAGCCACTGCAGCATATACCTTCTCAACAATCTGCTTGCTGGTGTCCAATGTATCACTAATGACATTGGCATATGGAACCGCTAACACTGTGGCGTATACACCATTTACCACATCTGTCATCATCAGATAATCTGTCACGATGCCATTGATGTGCTCAGCCTCTTCTGCCACCAGTTTCATTGCATCTAAAAATGCCTCTTTGGTCAAATTCTGATAATCCATACCATCTAACTTCTCAATAGAAGCATAAATGTCCGGATACTCTACCTGATATCCCTCCGGCTTGTCCAACAACACTACACCACGAATACGCTCTACGAATTCCTCAAAGTTCACCTTCTCAGAACCATTGTAAATAGACAATGCCGCAGAAAGGGTATCATAGAACTTATTCTTTGTCATACGCATAGGAAGCTGTGCTGTCACCATCTGCAACTTGCTATTGATAACCATGTTGTCATTTTCCTTGAAAATGTACTGATATAAATCCTCACATAATTTTGCTGTATCCACAGGCTCTACCATATTCAAAATGCCCGCTTCCACACGATTCAACATATACTCATAAATCTGCAATGCATCTGTGTAAGCGGTCAAAATCTGCATTTTATGAATAATACCATTTCTCAAATCATCTAACTTCTTTACTACAGAAGCGGTATCTGCCTTATCCTCTGATAACAATCCTGTCTGAATACAATCCTGCAATACCTTTGCATAACCAACAAAATCCTCTGACAAAGCATCTGCATCCTCTAACAACACCTCACCCAAAGTATAATAATGCAATGCTGCCATAACATAGGAATACTCGTACTCCAAATGCAACATCTGATTGGTATATACAGGAAGATTGTTGTCATAATTGCTTCCGTCTCTTAACTCTTTCAATAACTTTCTATCTAAATGATTCATGGTATATTCTCCTTCGTTTTTCAATACTCTCCCACTATTTTACATGCTCATGGGTAAATAAATGATTCTGGCAGTATTCGTAATTACCGTTACATCTTGAACAGTATCTAAACTGTAAATCCGGATTGTCTTCCGGGGTCTGTCCACAGATGGTACATTTGTGTCCCACCGTAGCCTGTGCCACCTTAATTTGTTGCTTATATCTTTGTTTTCTCTTAATCTCAGTCGGACTAATCCTTCTGTAATTTCTCGTAGCAAGGAACACCACAATAAAGTTCAGTAACGATGTGATAATCATAGTTCTTCCAATCCATCCGGATAACACGAATGAATAGGTTAAAAATGCTATATCAATATACGCCATCCATTTAACCTTTACAGGGATAATCATATACAGATATATCTGCATGTTAGGGTATTCCATGGCAAATGCCAGAAAAATAGACATACACAGATAATATGTGCTGACACTGCCATATATCGGTGTGTTCAGCGCAACAGAAATCCCATACATAATCAATGTTCCAACCGCAGTAAACAAAATACCGGAAAAAATGTACAGATTGTATCGGAAGGTTCCCCAGGTGTTTTCAAGGCTTGTACCAAGGGAATAATAGAAAAACAGCATAATGATAGTAAAGATTCCCAAATCCTCCGGTGGCGTAATCACCCAGGTCAACAATCTCCAAATCTGTCCCTTCATAACCAATGCCGGATTCAAGGTAAAGAACTCCAACACTCCAAGCATGTTAAATCCATATCCGATTACATATCCAATAATCATCACTAAAGACAAATTGCGAATAGCGTATTTGCCAAATTTACGCTCTAGCTTGTTTATAAATTTCATGTCCAACACTCCTTTTGTCCATAGTATATCCACAATCAAACAAAAATGTCATATGAAACCGGAACAGCAGTTATTATTTTCCTACTGTTCCGATTATTACCAACAACTCTTAATTATATCTGATTCTCAGCATTCGGTCAAGGCTCACGCCTATGGCTAATCGTCGTCTCTGATAGGCATTCTAAGCACCAATCCCGGTTGTAACGGCAGATTCGCAATATCCTCATTATGCTCTGCCAAATCATCAAAATCTGTATCAAAGAACTTGAGCACATCCATAATGGTATCACCGGCCACTACGGTATACATTTTCTCCTTTGGTGGCTCCGGTCTCATTGGTGGAGGTGGCATCATTGGGGAAGTCGGTACACAAATGGTATCTCCTATCTGCAAATTATATACATTGATGTAAGGATTCGCCTTCATAATCTCAGACAATCTCACATCATATTTTCTTGCAATGCGGTAAAGTGTATCACCACTCTCCACAACGTGCATCATACCTCTACATCTCATTCGGCTATCACCGTTCATCATATCCATAGCAAAAAACCTCTTTTTTCCAACTATATTCCTCTTCCTTGTCCATGTTTCCAAACATCTGTTGATTTAAAATATATAATATTGTTTTCATACATTTTTTATTGTTTTTTCGTTAAGTTTCGATTATAATGTCAGAGTATGTCTTCTAGAAAAGCATATAATAGGAAGAAACTGGAAATAAAAGACATGCCATTCAGTTTTCATACAAAGGAGGACGGACATTTAGTCCGGTGTATAAAAATGAACCATAAATTAGGTATTGACGTCGGTTCCACTACCGTCAAGGTAGCCGTACTAGACGCAGAGAACAACATTTTATTTTCTGATTACGAGCGTCACTATGCGAATATCAAAGAGACTCTGGCGAGCCTCGTAAAGAAAGCATTTGACCAGTTAGGGGATATTACTATCCAACCAACCATTACCGGCTCCGGTGGTCTCACCATCGGTAACATTTTGGAGATTCCATTTACTCAGGAGGTAGTTTGTGTAACTACAGCCTTAAAGGATTATGCTCCACAAACAGATGTTGCCATTGAGCTCGGTGGCGAAGACGCTAAGATTATATATTTCACAAATGGTATCGACCAAAGAATGAATGGTGTTTGTGCCGGTGGTACAGGCTCTTTTATCGACCAGATGGCTTCCCTGTTACAAACAGATGCTTCTGGTTTAAATGAGTACGCAAAAAACTACGATACCATTTATCCGATTGCTGCCCGCTGTGGTGTATTTGCAAAGACTGACATCCAGCCTTTGATTAACGAAGGTGCCACTAAGCAGAATCTTGCCGCTTCTATTTTCCAGGCAGTGGTAAATCAGACCATCAGTGGTCTTGCCTGTGGTAAACCGATTCGCGGTAACGTTGCCTTTTTAGGTGGTCCACTCCACTTTTTATCAGAATTAAAGGCGGCATTTATCCGTACCTTAAAGCTTACGGATGAACATATTATTGCCCCTGACCATTCTCATTTGTTTGCGGCTGTTGGTGCTGCTCTTACCTCCAAAGAGTCAGTGACAACTCCTATTTCTGCACTCTATGAGAAGTTAAATAGCGAAATTGAAATGGCAATCGAGGTGGAACGTATGCAGCCACTCTTTGATTCGCCTGCAGAATATGATGAATTTATTGAAGAACATAGTCGCTTCTCCGTAAAGCGTGGAGACATTTCTACATACGAAGGTAACTGTTTCTTGGGAATCGATGCCGGTTCTACCACTACTAAGGTTGCCTTAATCGGTGAAAATGGCGAATTATTATATGATTTTTATAGTAGCAACAACGGAAGTCCACTAAAGACTTCTATTCGTGCTATCCAGAAAATTTACAGCAAGCTTCCGGACAGTGCCGCCATTGTAGGCTCTTGTTCTACCGGATATGGTGAAGCACTGATTAAGTCTGCCCTTGTATTAGACCATGGCGAGGTAGAAACCATTGCACACTATACTGCTGCTGCATTCTTTGAACCTGACGTAGACTGTATCTTAGATATCGGTGGTCAGGATATGAAATGTATCAAGATTAAAAACCAGGTTGTAGACAATGTGCTCTTAAATGAAGCATGCTCTTCCGGCTGTGGTTCCTTTATCGAGACCTTTGCAAAGTCATTAAACTACAGCATTGAGGATTTTGCTCAGATTGCTTTATTTGCAGAGAATCCTATCGACCTTGGTTCCCGTTGTACTGTATTTATGAACTCTAAGGTTAAGCAGGCACAAAAGGAAGGCGCATCTGTAGCCGACATTTCCGCTGGTCTTGCTTATTCCGTTATAAAAAATGCGTTATTAAAGGTTATCAAATTAACTGACCCTAAGGATTTAGGAAACAAGGTGGTTGTACAGGGTGGTACCTTCTACAATGACGCGGTTCTTAGAAGCTTTGAGTTAATTTCCGGCAGAAAAGCTGTACGTCCGGACATTTCCGGTATCATGGGTGCCTTCGGTGCGGCTCTTATTGCAAGGGACCGTTACGATGAAAGCAAGGAAACTACTATGCTTTCCATCGAGGATATCAACAACTTAAAGTTTGATACTTCTATGGCTCGTTGTAAGGGTTGTACCAATAACTGCTTGTTAACCATCAATCGTTTTACCGGTGGCAGACAGTTCATTTCCGGTAACCGTTGTGAACGTGGTGTTGGCCTTAAAAAGAACAAGGACAATGTACCTAACTTATTTGATTACAAATTCAAGAGAGTCTTTGGTTATAAGCCACTCTCTCCTGAAGAAGCATATAGAGGAGAAATCGGAATTCCTCGTGTACTAAACATGTACGAGAACTATCCGTTCTGGTTTACATTTTTGACAAAACTCGGATATCGTGTCGTATTATCTCCACAGTCATCCAGACAGATTTACGACCTTGGTATCGAGTCTATTCCAAGTGAATCAGAGTGTTATCCTGCAAAGATTTCCCACGGTCATGTTATGTGGTTAATCAAACAGGGCTTAAAGAACATTTTCTATCCATGTATTCCGTATGAGCGCAACGAAATGCCTGAGGCAAACAATCACTACAACTGTCCGATTGTTACCTCTTATCCGGAAAATATCAAAAACAACATGGAAGAGATTCAGACTGACGAAATCGTGTACATACGTCCATTCTTAGCATTGGATAACCCAGATGCTTTAAAGACCCGTATGTTCCAGGAATTTTCAAAGTATACTGATGTAAGTCAGACAGAAATCAACCAGGCGATTGACGCAGCTTACGAAGAGGCTGACGTTGCCCGTGCTGATATCCAGAAAAAGGGCGAAGAGGTTGTAAAATGGTTAAATGACAACGACAAGCTTGGTATTGTCCTTGCTGGAAGACCATATCACGTTGACCCTGAAATCAACCACGGTTTACCAGAGTTAATCAACTCTTACGGTATCGCCGTATTGACCGAGGACTCTGTATCACATTTGGCACCACCGGAGCGCCCACTAATCGTATCTGACCAATGGATGTACCATTCCAGACTGTATGCGGCTGCCAACTTTGTAAAGAGTCAGAAGAACTTAGAGTTAATCCAGTTAAACTCCTTCGGTTGTGGTTTGGATGCTGTTACAACTGACTGTGTAAATGACATTTTATCCAACTCTGGAAAAATTTACACAGTATTAAAGATTGATGAGGTTAGCAACTTAGGTGCTGCAAGAATTCGTATCCGCTCTCTCATCAGTGCGGTCAATGTACGTAAAAAGCAAGGTGTGGAACCAAAACCAGTTCCTTCAGCATACCATCGTAAAATTTTCACCAAGGAAATGCAGAAGAACTACACTATTTTGGCACCTCAAATGTCGCCAATTCATTTTGGATTGATTGAGACTGCTTTAAACAGTACAGGCATGTATCACGTTGAGTGCTTACCTGACGCAACCAAATCTACCATTGATGTGGGATTAAAATATGTAAACAATGATGCCTGCTACCCTTCTATCATTGTAGTTGGACAGATTATGCAGGCACTCAATTCCGGTAAGTATGATTTAGACAAAACCGCGGTCATGATTACCCAGACCGGTGGTGGTTGTCGTGCTACCAACTATATTGGTTTTATCCGTAGAGCACTTAGAAAGGCCGGCATGGAACAGATTCCTGTTGTATCTTTAAGTATGAGTGGTATCGAGAAGAATCCGGGATTCAAATATACCCCAGCTCTTATCAATCGTGTATTACAGGCTATCGTATATGGTGACTTGTTCATGCGTGTACTCTACCGCATGCGCCCATACGAACAGGTGCCAGGCTCAGCAAATGCGCTCCATGAAAAGTGGAATGCCATCTGTATGGAATCTGTAAAGAAGGGTGACTTTGCAACCTTCAAAAAAAATATTCATGGCATTGTTAAGGATTTTGACAATCTTCCAATCACAGATGAGAAAAAGCCTCGTGTTGGTATCGTTGGAGAAATTCTTGTAAAATTCCTGCCATCAGCGAACAATCACTTAGTAGATTTGTTAGAGGCTGAAGGTGCCGAGGCTGTTATGCCTGACTTATTAGACTTCTTCTTGTACTGTGTTTACAACAACAATTACAAGTACGAATTTTTAGGTAAGCCAAAGAAAACTGCACAGATTAGTAACTTTGCTATCTGGTGCATTGAACGCTATAGAACAGAGCTTAGAAAGGCATTAAAGGACAGCACACACTTTGAGGCTCCTGCTACTATCGATGAATTGGCTGAATTTGCAAAACCATTTATCTCTATTGGTAATCAGACTGGTGAGGGTTGGTTCTTAACAGGTGAAATGATTGAGTTAATTCATTCCGGTGCTGGCAATATCGTCTGTGCACAACCATTTGCCTGTCTTCCAAACCACATCGTTGGTAAGGGAACCATCAAAGAGTTAAAACGTGCTTTCCCAGAGGCTAATATCGTAGCCGTTGACTACGATCCGGGTGCATCTGAAGTAAATCAATTAAACAGAATTAAGCTGATGCTTTCAACTGCACAGGAAAATACAAATAAAGGGGTCTAGTGCTGACTGCGAGGCGCTTTCGATAACAAAATGCGTAACAAAAATATTAAGGGGCAACCGAAGTTGCCCCTTTTTATATCCTAGAAATAGTCATCATAATCATCATAATAGCCATTCTCATAGTCAGCTATATAATTCTTATTATTCGCACGCTTTACCTTCTGCTTAGGTCTTGTGCTTTCCTGTTTCTTTTTCTGTTCTTTTTTCTTCATGGTTTTCTGCTCACGTTCTAAACGCTTGATGGTCTCGAACTTATCAGGCTGTTGCTCCTTCACCTTTGGCTCTTTTGGCTTTGAAGAGCGTGTTGGTGGACGACGATCATCCTCGTCCTTATCCTTTGCATAATAATTACTGCCGGAATTGTAATTACTTCTGCCACCCTGATATGAGCGTCTTTCTCCTTGTTGTCCATCACGACTATAGCTTTTTCTTTCTCCCTGCTGTCCGTCGCGACTATAACTTCTTCTCTCTCCCTGTTGTCCATCACGACTATAGCTTCTTCTCTCTCCCTGCTGTCCATCGCGATTATAACTTCTTCTTTCTCCTTGCTGTCCGTCACGGTTATAGGCTTTTCTTTCTCCCTGTTCTCTGGAAGACTGTCCGTCTCCTCTTCGATACTGGGAATCCCTCCCTGTTGGCTTCGGCTTGTTCTCCTTAAAATTGCGAACAATCTTGTTACCTTCTGTTGCCACTTTTTTTCTCCTCTCGTATTATCAAAACTTTTAATACTTCCTTTATTTTAGACCATTTAGTTAGAATGTCAAGTGTATTTAATTAATTCTTTTTTTAGTATTGTCATCTTGCTTTTTCCTGCTATATCTATTAATATTAAGACTAACCATGATATGGTAAATACATGAAAGTTGAGGACAAAATTATGGCAAATCAAAATGAAGAATATGATGTAATGACTTTAACCTTTGAAGATGGTTCTGAGCAGAACTGTCTCGTATTATCAATCTTTGAACTCACTGACTACGAGCAGGATTATGTTGCTCTCATGCCAGAGGACGAGGTTGACGCTGAAGAAAGCACAGTATACTTATATCGCTACAATGAGGATGAAAATGGTGAGCCACAGTTAGGCGACATCACTGACGAAGATGAGTACGAAGCAGTTACCGATGCGTTTGAAGAGATTTTAGATGAGGAAGAATTTAATTCTATCGATGAATAATCAAGACCTACTATTGTTGACATAAGGAGGATTATATGAAAGTAGAATGGAAATCCTGTTTTCGAATAGGTGTCAGTATTTTCTTGCTCTATCTCTGCATCCAATACTGGCCTAGTGCTATGGGATTCATCTCTACCATTTTAGGCGCCGCTGCACCTCTCATCATCGGTTGTGCCATCGCTTATGTGGTGAATATTCTCATGAGTTTTTATGAAAAGTACTATTTTAGCAAATCAAGCAAAGCATTTGTGAAGAAAAGCAGACGTCCTGTTTGTATGCTGGCTGCAATCATCACATTACTTGCGGTTATGATTGCGGTTATTACCTTGGTTGTTCCACAGTTGACAGAATGTGTGCAGTTGATATTTGCAGCATTACCAAATGCTATCACATCTATTGTTAAAAGTTTGGACAAGACAAATTTGTTACCGGAAAATATTATGCAGTCTTTGACATCCATTGACTGGCAATCAACCATCGAAAAGGTAATCAATGTGGTTACTTCAGGTGTTGGCGATGTCATGGATATCCTCATTAAATCTGTATCATCCGTATTCTCTGGAATCGTAACAGCATTTTTAAGCATCATTTTTGCAATCTATATCTTACTGGATAGAGATACACTTGGAAAACAATGTACAAGAGTCATGAAGCACTACTTAAAGTCAAATTGGTGTGATAAGATTTTCTACGTGTTGTCAGTGCTAAATGACTGCTTCCGCAGATACATCATCGGACAATGCACAGAAGCCGTTATTTTAGGCGTTCTCTGCTCGTTAGGTATGTTATTACTACAACTTCCTTACGCAACCATGATTGGTGCTCTGATTGCATTTACAGCACTCATTCCTGTTGCCGGCGGATATATCGGTGGTGGTATCGGCGCATTGATGATTTTCTCAGTATCACCAATGCAGGCACTTGTGTTCATTATCTACTTGGTAATTTTACAGCAGTTAGAAGGAAATCTGGTTTACCCTCGTGTGGTAGGTTCTTCTTTGGGCCTTCCTGCTATCTGGGTACTTGCCGCTGTTACAGTCGGTGGTGGTATGATGGGTATTGCCGGTATGTTATTCGGTGTTCCAATCGCTGCAGCACTCTACCGATTACTAAAAGAGGATTTGAATAGAACACCTGAATTGATGCAAGTCAATACAGAGGAGTAACGAAAAAAGGATATAGGGAATTCGGCGCAGCGCTTGCGCTCGCAAAATACGTAGCGGTACATAATTGGGTTGCCACACAAACATTTGTGTGACAACCCAATAAGTACCGACGTATTTTGAGGCACGCCTCCATTCCCTATATCCTCTTTTATTGTGAGTTTGTGTGTATATTTAATGGATTTGTGACACAATTGCCAACACCACAAACATCTGCAATCCTAAAATCATTGGCACACCGATTGTAAACTTCAAATGCTTTGTCTTGTGTCTATAGGTCTGCATACCAACTATAGCACCGATACTTCCACCAATTGCCGCTATCCCAATCAGCACGCTTTCCTTAATTCTCCACTGATGCTTCTCTGCCCGTTTCTTATCTGCACCATACAGCGCAAATGCAACAATATTAACAATGATTAAATACGCTAAAACAAACTTCCACATAATACTCCCCTAATCTAACCACAAGAAATTCTGGTCTGTCGATATAAAATCCACATTATGAATAAAAATCACTCTGTCAAATCCATGTTCTGCAATGTATCCCTGCATATCTTCATGGAAATATCGCAAGTCAACAATATGCATATCTGCATAAGTATCTGCTAAAAATGGCAACAACGCATGGGCGTATGAGTCCTTGATGACCAACACTTTTTCCTGGTTCTCGGCATTGCTCTTCACGGTAACTAACGGATGATTACCATTTAAAAATACCGTATACTTATCCTTAATCTCTAAATTCTCTCTTGCAAATACAGAATCTGAAGTTTGATTCTTTTGCACATAAGTTACCTCGTAACTTCCGGATGCATTTTCATATAAAGTTAAGGAATCAGCCACTTGCTTCACGGATGGTGCTTTGGAATACAAAGAACCATAAAATTCCATACTGCCAACCGTTTCTAAATATTCAGACAAGGACTTTGGCTCTAAACCCAAACTTTTACACAATGCTTCATATCCGTAATATGCACCCAACATTGTCCAGTGATGGTCTGTCTTGAAATAGATGTTCTCCTCTTTGTGTGCCATCAAGGTTTCTGTGGCATCTACAAAAGTTACAGAATCTGATAATGACTGTTGCACCTGGGAAATGACAGTCTTTTGACTGTAGCACTCCGTTAATGCAGGTAATTTATCTGCATAGATTTCACTGGCATTTGGCACCATCAAAAATGTCACAGGTAGTCCACAGGTCTCTGAAAACTTCTTCACGTAGTCTAAATTCTTGGTAAGCTGCTCACCCGGCTTATCATACTTTTGTATCAGATACCCGTCTTGACCGAAAAAAACACCATTCATCAGTTTTTGGCCGGTAGCCTTTACCGTATCCACCTTGAGTGTCACAAAGGCATCTTTCCCCATCATTTGATCTGCCATGTAGGTTTCAAAATTCTCTGAAAAAGTACCATCTAAAAATGTTCCAAGTGTCAATTCCGGCATCTGTGCAAGATTACGATTTTCCATATCTGAAAATGCTCTGTCAGGCACAATCCACGAGCCAACTGCAAATATCCCTATGAAAATAATAAAAACAATTGCTGATATTTTATTTCCCATATTTCATGCCTTTCTAAAATCTAAAATACAAAAATGGATTAAAAGAATCACTGGCCAACCATGCTGTACATAGCACCAAAGCAAGTAATGTCAACAACGGTTGTACGACAGCCCTTGGCTTATCTGAAAGTTTCTCAAACAACTTCTTTGGCAACGGTGTCGAAGCCACCGCTAGTATTACCAAAACCGGGGTATAGGCAAGCCAATAATAGCCACTCATGGTATTCCATAATGGAAGTCCCGAAAGACCAAACATATTCTTTAACGCATTTGACAGTGCCGGAAAATTGTCATAGGAGAAAATCACCCAGCTTAAATTGGCAAAAAACAAGGCATACACATGAGCTACCCAGTTCGGAAGTTTCTCTAACACCTTCAAAAAGCCCATTTTTTCAATCATCAAGAGCACGAAGAAATACAAGCCCCATATGAGGAAATTCCACTCTGCTCCATGCCAGAAGCCTGTTAAAAGCCATACAATGAAGATGTTTCGTATCGTCTTTGCCTTTCCATTTCTACTGCCACCAAGTGGGAAGTACACATAATCACGAAACCATGTACTAAGAGAAATATGCCATCTTCTCCAAAACTCTGTGATACTCTTAGAAATATATGGATAATTAAAGTTCTCTAAGAAATGGAACCCGAACATTTTTCCAAGTACAATTGCCATATCCGAATATCCACTAAAATCAAAATAAATCTGGAAAGTGAATGCAATGGAAGAAAGCCATGCTAACGCCACAGAATTCTCATCTGCAGGCAATGTGCTTAATGTGTTGAATAACTCTCCAATGGTGTTGGCTAACAACACCTTTTTTGCAAGACCTGCCACAAATCGGCTCACACCCTCGCTAAATTCATCGAAATTTTCTCTTCGCTCATCCAACTCATCAGCTACTGTCTGGTATCTGACAATCGGGCCTGCAATCAACTGCGGAAACAGTGTCAGGTATGCTGCAAGGTTAATCAAATTCTTTTGTAGTTTCGCTTCCCCTCTATACACATCAATGGTATAGGACATCATTTGGAACGAATAAAACGAAATTCCCAATGGCAAGGTAAGGCGCAACAAAGAAATATTGAAGCCAAACCAATTATTGATGTTACCAATAAAGAAATCCGTATACTTGAAATATCCAAGCATACCAATATTATAAATCAGCGCAATCAACAAACCTGCCTTTGCAAGTTTCATCTTCTCATTTCTCTTTCCGTAATCTGCCATAATACCGGTCACATAACCAACCAAAATAGACATCACCATTAAAATAATTAATCTAGGCTCTCCCCATCCGTAAAATAACAGACTCATCAGCAACAATATGAAATTGCGTCCTTTTTTCGGTACCAGGTAATATAACAATATCGTTATCGGTAAAAAAAGGAATAGAAATGTCACACTTGAAAATAACATAATATACCTCTTTATTTTGTTTCCTTTAATATCTCAGCCAAAAATCTGGAAGGTTCTACTGGTTTACCAAACAGTTCCGATACAGAATAGATATGCAGAAAATGTTTCGCTCTAGTCATAGCCACATAAAACATTCTTCGCTCTTCTTCTATCTCTTCAGGCTGTGTGGACTTCTTATGTGGAGAAACACCTTCATTTGCCTCCAATACAAACACTGCATCAAACTCTAAACCCTTAGCACTGTGCATGGTTGCAAGCACCACTCCTGATTTATTCTTCTCAGCTTCTTGCTTTTGTTTTGCCAACTGCTCTTCATACTGCTCAATGGCATCAAACCACTCATCATAAGTACGATATGGTTTTGCCAATTCAGCCATCTCATCCAGAATCTGATAAAGATCATCTACCCTTAAATGACGATATTCCGCATACTCTTCCAAGTAAGCGTCATAGCCAATGGCATTTCGCACAAACTGAATGGCCGCATAAGGCGTCATTCTAGGTAATACATGTAAGTCATTGGACAACTGAATGAGATTGTCAATTGCCCATCTTTTATCATCATAAAAATCTATTAACTCTTCGATATCCACCCGTTCATTTAAAAATGCATCCCGGCTGATATATCTTTTGGGTTTATTAATAATTTGCAAATAAGACTGCCTACGATTATCACCAAGGGCAATCTTAATATATGTCATGACATTCTGCACCGCAAAATGCTGATACAGACTTGGTACGGTATCTCGCATTTGAAATGGGATATTGTAGCCCATTAACAGTTCCGATATGGCTCTTGGCTGTACATTGGTACGATACAGTACCGCCATACTGGACAACGGAATTCCTTGCTTTTGGTATTCCTGAATTCTGCTTAAAATATGCAAATTTTCTTCACGTCTTGTTTTTACACGATGAATATAGACCGGTGTCTCATACTCTCCATATGCTTCAATGACCTTCGGAAAACGCGTAGCATTATTCTGAATCAATCGACCTGCACTTTCACAGATATCTTTACTGCAACGGTAATTCACATTTAATGTTACCCTTTTGGCATCTATATAATCCTTTTCAAACCCCAGCATGATTTCAGGCTTTGCACCACGAAAACGATACACCGACTGGTCATCATCCCCTACAATAAACAAGTTATTCCTCGGTGCAGCCAACATTTTCACTATCTGATACTGAATCAGGTTAATATCCTGGAACTCATCAATTAAAATGTACTGATATCGGTTTTGCCATTTTGCAAGAATGTCCGGTCGTTCTTTAAACAGCTCATAGCAGTACACCAGCATATCATCAAAATCAACCTTTTTCATGGCTCTTCTTCGGTTCTCATATGCCTTATATATATTCCGAAAAACAGCCTCTGCCGTGTTCTTACTATAATAATTGTCTATATTAAACAGCTCTGACTTAATCTCACTGATTTCTCCCATCACGCCATGGATAAAATCATCCTCGTCCTCGTATTCTAACTCCATCTTGCGAATGATATCCCGAATCATCTGATATTTGACATCTTCGGTTAACACATTGTCACTGGAAAAACCATAAGCCATTTTCAGAATCATAAAGAACACAGAATGGAATGTACCAAAAGTGCAGGCGGCATTTGCCCCCTGCATCTTTCTTGTAAATCTGGTTTTCATCTCCGTTGCAGCTGCTCTTGTAAATGTAATCACAAGAATGTGCATCGGATCTATTCCTGCTTCTTCAATTAAATATCGCACACGTTCCGTAATGACAGTTGTCTTTCCTGAACCGGGTCCCGCCAATGCTATCATAGGACCTTCTACATGCTGGATGGCTTGTAGCTGTGCTTCATTATATGTCATGAATTAGCAGCCTCCAATTTTGCAATACCAACTTCCATTCTCTTTAAGGACTCTTCCTTGCCAAGAATCTCCAAAATCTCGAACGCACCACCTGGTGTCATCTGCTTTCCTGACACAGCGATTCTTACCGGCCATAAGCCTGTACCATTCTTGATTTCTTTCTTTGCAATATACGCCATCAAAGTCTCATGTAAGCTGTCAAAACTCCAGTCGTCATGAGCCTTTAATACTTCATACTCTTCCTTCAAAATCTCAAGAGAATTCTCAAGATTTGTCTTCATCTTTTTGTGTACATACATTTCCACGTCATACTCCGGTAATGCTTCAAAGAAATCAATATGATCCTTCACATCCGGTAATACTTCGATACGTGTCTTTACCAATGGTAAAATCTTATCAAAGTCTAAATCCTTTGTAATCACTTCTTTCACGTATGGCATAGCAAGTTCCTTGAATCTGGCGTCATCCATCTTCTTGATGTATTCGCCGTACATCCAACGAAGCTTTGTCATATCAAATACTGCTGGTGACTTACTAAGTTTCTTATAATCAAATGCCTTTACTAACTCATCCAAAGTGAAGAACTCATTGTTATCTTCTGGAGACCAGCCAAGCAATGCAACAAAGTTTACGATGGTCTCTGTTAAGAAGCCCTGCTCCAATAAATCTTCGTAAGAAGAATGTCCACTTCTCTTAGAAAGCTTCTGATGCTCTTCATTGGTAATCAATGGACAATGCACATATACCGGTACTTCCCAACCAAACGCCTCATAGAGACGATTGTACTTTGGTGATGAAGATAAATATTCATTACCACGAACAACATGTGTAATTCCCATTAAATGATCATCTACTACATTTGCGAAGTTGTATGTTGGGAACCCATCAGACTTAATGAGAATCATATCATCAAGCTCTGCATTGTCTACAGTGATAGTTCCATAAATCTCATCTTCAAAGCTTGTCTGGCCTTCTGTTGGATTATTCTGACGAATGACATAAGGCTTACCTGCCGCCAGATTTGCCTCAATCTCCTCCTTTGACAAAGAAAGACAATGCTTATCATACTGAACGATTTCCTTACTCTTGTCAGTTTCGCTAATATTGGTACGAAGGCTATCTAAACGCTCCTGATCACAGAAACAGTAATATGCCTCACCCTTCTCAATCAACTTCTTTGCATACTCTAAATAAATGCCTGTAGCCTGACGCTCGCTCTGTACATAAGGGCCTACGCCACCGTCTTTATCAGGACCTTCATCATGCAATAAACCTGTGCTTTGCATGGTTCTATAAATAATATCTACAGCACCTTCTAATAATCTTTCCTGGTCTGTATCTTCTATACGCAAAATGAAATCGCCGTCCTCATGCTTTGAAATCAAATATGCATAAAGCGCAGTTCTTAAATTACCTACATGCATTCTTCCTGTAGGACTTGGAGCGAATCTTGTTCTTACCTTACTCATCATTACTCTCCTTCTCAATATTTATAGAAAGGCTGTTGCAACGCAACAGCCTTCCATCTACATAATACTATGCACCACAACACTTCTTAAACTTCTTGCCACTACCGCATGGGCATGGGTCGTTTCTACCAACCTTTGGTGGTTTTACTACTGTCTTAGATGTCTTCTCTAACTTATAAAGAGCATCTCTCTTCTCCTTAGGGAAAATTGGCTCCCACTCCTCAAGTGTATAAAGCCACTCAGCATTACAACCTACCATGTTCATGTAAAGCTTCTCAAAATCAATATCTAAAGTAACCTTTGTATCTGCTTCCATCTCTTCTATGTTGTTAGGAGTCTTCAAACTATCATCAATACCATCTAAGAAACCAGTCATCAACTGAAGGTTTGTCTCAAACTTATCAGCCAACTCCTGAACAGTTCCCTCAACTACCTCTTCTGGATTTGATAACAACTGCTTATAAATGCCCTGCTCAACTCCGAAGTAGTTTAACCAAAACTGCTTTCCTTCTGGTGTTCTGTCATCAACCTGACCATATGCGTAATCACGCCAATCCTTTAATAAACTCATTGGTATACCATCCTTTTTTCATATTCTATCTGTAATTACATACAGAATTTATTTCCTAAACATACGCAACATATTATAGCAAATGTCGTTATTTTTTTCAACGATAAATGTATAAATAAACGCAACCAGGCTATAATACTATTATCTGTAACGGAAAACCCCCATTTCCATTGCAGATAAAGCGTAAAGCCTTCTCTTTTCCATAAAGACGAAGGAATGCTTATCCTCCCCTTTTTAAAAAGCCTGGGCTCACACCCAGGCTTTGTTTTTATGAATCAGTTTCACTATTTTCATTACTCTCAGGGTTCTTCACAAAAATACCACCCACATCTTTTACGACATCACCAATCTTGATTTCCTCTATATCAATATTCTTTTTAGATACTTCTTTGAGTTCAATTTCTTTGGTAACAGTGTCCTGCAACAGTAGTTTAACAAATATCTCTCCAGATTCCTCATCCTTCACAGTATCCTGTTCGTCAATATGACGCACCTTGTATTCATATTTACTGATTCTGGCATCTTTTTTCTGTCCCAAAGTAGCCAACATCAGCATCAACCAGGCAATCACTGGTATAATAATAGATTGTGCAAAAAAGGCTGAATAATAATCAGAACCAGTAAGGGCACAAAAGAAAAATCCCCCAATGGCAAATAATATCCAAATGACCATTACTAGGGCAAACGCCCTTCTAAACATCTGCATTTTCTGCTTCCTCCTTTATAAAACGAAAATGATCCTGAATCTGCTTTTCATATCCCATCTCCGTCGGCTGATAAAATGTTCTTCCAACTAAATTATCCGGTAAATATTGTTGTTTCACGTAATGATTTGGATAATCATGTGCATATTGATATCCCACGTGACCAAGTTTTCTTGCACCACCATAATGGGCATCTCTTAAATGCACTGGTACTCCATCGTGTGGCTCGTGCTTTACAGCATCCATGGCACTCATAATTGCATTGACAATCGCATTACTCTTTGGTGCACTAGCTACATATATAGCGGCATGAGCCAAAATAATCTGTGCCTCAGGCATACCAATCCGCTCCACAGCCAAGGAACACGCGGTTGCCACCTGAATCGCCTGCGGGTCCGCATTTCCCACATCCTCGGATGCACAAATCATAATTCTTCTGGCAATAAAAGTAACACTCTCTCCTGCATCTAACATTCTGGCAAGATAATACACGGCTGCATCCGGATCAGAGCCACGCATACTCTTAATAAATGCAGAAATGGTATCATAATGATTGTCTCCTGTCTTATCATATCGAATTGCTCGTCTCTGTATACATTCCTCTGCCACAGATAAATCTATCACGATTTTGCCATCTTCATTTGGTTTCGTGGTAAGCACACCTAACTCAATAGCATTCAATGCATTTCTGGCATCCCCTTCCGCCATACTGGCAAGAAACTCCAATGCCTCATCGGTAATGGATGCGCCATAGGCTCCCATACCTTTTTCCTCATCATATACCGCACGCTTTAGCAGAATAATAATGTCCTCTTTCTTTAGAGGCTGTAACTGAAAAATGTGGGAACGGGAAATCAACGCTCCATTTACCTCAAAATATGGATTCTCAGTGGTAGCACCAATCAGCGTAATCGTTCCATCTTCAACAAAAGGTAACAGATAATCCTGCTGTGCCTTGTTAAAACGATGAATCTCATCAATAAACAAAATCGTCTTCTTCTGGTACATACCAAACAAGTCCTTCGCCTCTTTTACCACTTCCTCCATGTCCTTTTTACCGGCAGTAGTGGCATTCAACTGACGAAATTCCTTACTGGTTGTATTGGCAATTACCATGGCAAGTGTTGTCTTACCGGTTCCAGGCGGTCCGTAAAAAATAACGGAACTGAGTTTATCAGCCTGAATTGCACGATAAAGCAACTTATCTTTACCAATAATATGACTTTGACCAACCACCTCATCCAAGGTAGTTGGTCGCAATCTCTTCGCCAAAGGAGACTCTGTCTCCATATTCTTTTCACGCATATAATCAAATAAATCCATACTAAATAAGTCCTATATTATTAATAATACGATTAAAATCATGAATATCGATTGGTTTACAAACATATGCATCGTAATCCTGGCAAACTTTCTCAGAAGTGCCAACCTCATCTAATGCACTGGTCATGATAACCTTTGCCCTTGCAAACTTCTCAACACCAGCTTTTAACTCCGCGTCACGGATATTCTGTAACGCCTTGTATCCATCTAACTTTGGCATCATAATATCCAAACAAACCAAATCAAATGGTTCACCATCATTCAACGCAGAAACAAATGTATCCACAGCCTTGATACCATCCTCAGCAACAGTAACTTCTCCGTGCTTTCCTAAAAACTTAGACAAAAACTTGATATTTGCTAAATCATCCTCAGCAATTAATATTTTCATAATGTACAACCTCCTTCTGCTATACCTGAACGTCCTTATGTATCACTAAACCATCTAATGTTTTACTAAGTAAAACAGAAATCTCTTCCTTCAATCCTTTTTCGTGGTAATGTACACGTCTATCTAATAAAATGCCTTGCAAAGAACCAAGTAGTATCGTCGCTAATTCGGACGGGCTATAGTAATTTGTAATCTCCTTTGCCTCAATGGCGCCTGCGATTAAATCTTCTACAGTCTTTCTCTTAATAGAAATACTAGATGCAATCTTTTCACGCACATCATAATTATGTAATAAACTTTCGCAATTTAATTCAATCGTAGAAATCTCAACGTAATTGCCATAATAAGTAGCATAGGTATCAAAATACTCCTTTAACTTATCTACATAACTAGCCTTACGTCCTTTAATTGTAGAAGCTATACTATCATCAAACTGAACATACTGATCAATCACAGCAACTAACACTTCTTCGATACCACCGAAATATTTGTATAATAAAGCTTCGTTCATATTTTCTTTCATAGCCAAAGACTTTGTAGTCAAAGCTTCTAATCCAGAATCACATATAATCTCTATCGCTGATGTCACGATCCTGTCTCTTCTTGAAACAGCGCTCTCCATAACAACCCTCCTTTGTATATATTATCACCTTATTCAATTATATTTTTTCCCTATCCTTTTGTCAATGAAAAGGGGCATAAAAGTTCCAATTATTAAGCATTTTCCTATTCTTTTCCCTAACAGAAAAAAGAGCCGTAAACATTCTTACGACTCTTTTCTAAGTGAATCTTACAATATAACCAATTCTATAACAAAATGCTTGAAAAGGTACACTGAAAATATTACTTATGTGGTATTACAAAGTAACACACAATTCTAGATTAAATCTAAAATTAAAGCTTTGTTACGTTTGTAGCCTGTGGTCCTTTAGGGCTATCTGTTACTTCAAACTCAACAGCCTGACCCTCTTCTAATGTCTTATAACCTTCCATGTTAAGGCCTGAGAAATGAACGAAAATGTCATTACCCTGCTCATCTGAGATGAAGCCATAACCCTTCTGGTTATTAAACCACTTAACTGTACCTTTGCTCATAATAGTGTCCTCCAAAAATATTACTCATGCTATCGCTAGCATTGCTTTAAATTTAGCACAGATTGAATTTTGCGTCAAGCAAATCTCCCTATGTGCTATATTTTTTTTAAGGTTGCTTCCTCCCGATTATAATAATACACGGAATCTGTTAACACATCTCCCGGACATACAACCGTCGTATTCGCTTCATGTACCATCTTGTGCATCTCCTTCGGGTCAAATTCCCCATTATCCGGAATTAAAATCAATTCATGAATACTGGATGGTAAAATATAAAGATTATACCCCAAACGTGCTGAAAACTCCTCCAAGATATCTTTGTACACGACGCAAGTAGCACCATTAATTCCAATGGTATTCGTTAAGACATATAGTGGTGGCTGGCTGCTTTCTGATGCGATGTATTCTGCAATCTCTTCCTGTACCTCATCCACCTGTTCTTTGTCCATGCTGCCACTTTCTACGACTTCTTCCAAATACCCAACTAACATACTTCCAAGAGGCTTAATCTGTGGCGGAAATATCCTTCTCGTATTCTCTAAAGCCAACGTATACAAATCTTCTAATGATACTCCCCACTTCTTCTGTTCCTTATTCGTAATCTGAACAGTAGCAATACCACAAGGTTCCATACTGACCAACCATCTGAAAGTAATTGCCATGTCCTGTAACATAATATATGGACAATTCAATAGCTGTTCCTTGTTGGCTTCAAAGCCAACCACACGCAACACAATCCGTTCCTGCACCTTATCAAAATCAGCGATATCGTCCGGATCCACATCAACTCTTCTCTGGTACGTGCGATAACGCCTTGCAATATCCGCCAAAATCTCCTCTGCATCACGTCCGGATTCATACTCCGTATAAAATGGATTCAAATAGATATTCGGAGCCATCAGTTCCCCTGGTCTTCTTACACTCAAACCATCCATGGAAATACCATTATTCTTAATCAGGGTGTGCACCTCTACAACTGCGTCCGGCTCAAAATCCAAATATTCTAAAATATTCTCTTTTACATAGGCTAAAAATTCTTGATAATTCATATAATTCCTCCGTCTGTTCTCAAAATCTGTTCAAATACTGCACCTTAAGGTGTCAGGGAAACGAATCATATGCCTCTTAATATTGGTTATATATCAAGAATAAAGGGATATCTGACACATAACAAGTATCAGATATCCCCAAAAGTCGCCAAATATCCCAACAGTTTACATAACACAGGATATTCCGTATTCAATTATAAGCAAATCGTCTCTAAAAACTGTACAAAAGTCTGCATCTGCTCATCGGTTCCAATTGTGATACGCAGATAGTCATCAATTCTTGGCTTGTCAAAATATCGCACATAGATACCTTTTTCCTTTGCCTTCTCAAACAACACCTTCGCAGAAATAGTCTTATGCTTTGCAAATACAAAATTAGCAGAAGACTTTGGATAAACAAAGCCCAATCTGTCAAGTTCCTTGCAGAACCACTCTCTTGTTTGGATGATTTTTGCATTCATTTCTTTGAAATAAACATCATCCTTCACGGATTCCTGGCCTAACAAAATGGCTGGTCTGCTCATAGTATAAGAGTTAAATGAATACTTCACATCGTTCAAATATTTGATTAACTCCGGATTACCCATGGCATAACCAACGCGAAGTCCTGCTAATGAACGTGACTTTGAAAATGTTCTGACAACCAGTAAATTGTCATATTCATCAATCAAAGACATGGCGCTCTCGCCACCAAAATCAATATAAGCCTCATCTACAATTACAATCACATCACGGTTGGCATCCAACACTTCCTTCACAAAGTCCAAATCACGATAGATACCTGTCGGTGCATTTGGATTTGGGAAAATGATACCTCCGTTCTCTACCTTGTAATCATCAGCATTTAACTGAAATGCGTCATCCACCGGAACCATTTTGTATGGGATTTTATATAAATCTGCCCATACATCATAAAAAGAATAAGTAATATCCGGGAACAGAATTGGCTTATCACTATTAAAAAATGTCAAAAAACTCATAGCCAACACGTCATCAGAGCCAACTCCTACAAATACCTGAGAAGATGATAAACCATGATACTCAGCCAATGTATTCACCAAATCTTCCACCTTTGGATCCGGATATAAGCGCAAATCAGAAATCTGCTCACGCACTTTGGCAACACCCGGTGCTGGCTCATATGGATTCTCATTTGTATTTAATTTAATGATATTCTTTTCCTTTGGTTGCTCACCCGGTGTATACGGTACAACCTTTCGGATATTTTTCTCCCATGCTTTCATCTGTATCCCTTCTTTCCTGAATTGCCATCCGGTAATTCATACTTCTCTATTTTTCTTGTTGTTTTTCTAATCCCTTCATAATGCGCATTTCCCAATATGCCATACTGATTGCAAAAATCGCTGCAAAAAAGTCCGCAATCGGTCCCGAATATAAAATACCGTCGATTCCAAAGAAAATCGGTAAAATCAACACCAAAGGTACTAGGAATAATATCTGTCTTGTAAGAGATAAAAATACACCTTTAATTGCTTTTCCAATGGAGGTGAAAAATGTGGATGTTATCGGCTGCAGGAAATTCAAACAGGTAAAGAATATAAACACCCGGAAGAACTTTGCACCAAAAGCAAAATATTCCTCAGTTCCTTCTCCAAACAATCCGATAATCTGTCTCGGGAACAATTGAAATAAGGTAAATGAGAAGATGGAAATACACGCACCTGCCATCAGTGCCATATAATAAGTCTTTCGTACTCTCTTATAATTACCGGCACCATAGTTAAAACTCTCAATCGGCTGACTTCCCTGTGCAATACCAATGATAATCGAGAAAAACAATTGACTCACTTTCATAACGATACCAGCTATTGCTAAAGGTATAGACGCGCCATATACAGATAAGCTTCCATAATACTTTAAAGAATTATTCAACACAATCTGCACTACCATCATGGCAACCTGATTGAAAAACGAAGCCATTCCAATGGCCGCAACCTCTACCACATAGTTAAATTGTATTTTCAAATGTTTCCATGACAATTTCACCGTCTTATAGTGAAACAAATATATAATGACTAATGTACCAGAAAACACCTGACCGATAACAGTTGCCCATGCGGCGCCCTGCATTCCCCAGTTAAATTCCAACACAAACAATGCATCTAAAACGGTATTGATGATGGCACCGGATAGATTGCAAACCATGGTCATTTTCGGACTACCATCTGCACGAATTAAATGCCCGCCGCCTGTTGTAAGAAGTAAAAAAGGAAATCCAATTGCAGTAATCCGCACATATTCCTGCGCATATGGTAACACGTCATTCGGAGCACCAAAAGCCAGCAATAATGGAGTCAAAAAAATCTCAGCGATAACTAACAGTAAAACACCGCAAAAGATTAGCATGAACACTGCATTTCCAACATAATACGGTGCTCTTTCTTTTTCACCACGTCCCATTGCAAGATTAAAACTAGACGCACCACCGATACCAAACAACAACGCCAAAGCCATACAGGATGTCGTCAATGGAAATGCAATATTGGTAGCTGCATTTCCTAAAGTTCCTACTGACTGCCCAATAAAATATTGGTCTACGATATTATATAACGCACCCACCAACATGGCAACAATACTCGGTACTGCAAACTTTAGCATTAATTTTGATATTGGCTCTGTTCCAAGCGGATTCTCTTTTACATGTTCCTGCATACTATTGAACCTCACTTACAAATTCATCCAGTCGTTCTTGATTCTCTGGAAATTTACAATTCTTTGCATTTTCTGCTAACTTTTCTTTATAATATGCAACCTGTTCAGATGCACCTTCCATGCCCATTTCTTCTGCTCTTTCATACTGCTCATATTGCAGAAAATCGCCATAACCATCAACGATTTCCCAATATTTATCAAATTCCGGCTTATATAAATCATAGAGTTTCATATATCCAAGAAGCTGACCATATTTTTTTGTGTAATAATACTCATCACAACCGCTTGTATATCTGGTCATATTATTATCAGCAAAATCATAATCTGCAGCTTCATCCAGGGCAACTAATGCTAAACAGATGTACATACCACCCAAAATCAGAATAACAATTACCTTCGCTATCATATCAGCCATAGAAGGCTTATGCTGTCTTTTTGCAATTTGTTTTTGTCGTTTATTCATTAAGCCAAGCCCTCCTATCTATAATTGTTTTTAACTGTTCATCGTCAAATTCGCCATAAAAATTATCTTCACTCAATAACCAGTCGATTTCTTCCTGTGTCAAACCAAGGGTCGCTTTCCAAAACACCATAATTTCATCTGTATACTGTTTCCAAAGTGCTTGATTACGTTCATGAACTTCATCATAGATTCCAAATTCAGCACGGCATATGGAAGCACTATTGCCCACTGCCATATCCAATTCATAATAATTGGTAGCCTCGTCAAGTTCTGTAGCAGTCATACAGAGCAATTTGTACTTTTGCTCCAGATAACTTTGATAATCTCTATACATGATTACAACCTGTCGATACTCATAATAGGTTTCTTCCGAAAAGAACAAATCATATTTGTCCATATAAGCTTCCATGCCTTCAAAATCATAGTTCTGATAATACTGATCTAATTGTTTCTCAATTTTATCCTTGTTAAACTTCTGATAACTCGATATATATATATCTTTTCCGAGAAAATATAGCATAGCACAGAGCAAAACAATAGCGCCGACTATAATTAAAGAAAACATAATTCGACTCAACACCCTGTCAATAATATATGGAGATGCCTTCTTGCCTGCTTCCTTTCTGGCTGCCTCATATTGTAACTCAGCTTCTGTTCTTTGTGCTTTCCACATTCTTCCGATTGCATTTTCTGTATTACAATATGGGCATATCAATTCACTTGTTTTGTAATTACCACCACAATTTGCACACTTCATATTATTTCACCGCCTCTAAGTGCTTCTGCACTTTTCTCGCTAAATCCATATATTCTTCATTATCATTATTACTTTGCTTTTCGATGCTCATGCCTTCTGCAATCTCTTCGTCTGTCATAAGAAAATGTGTCCGCAACGCATCCATATACTGTTCTTTAAAGCCATTGACAATGTCACCTTCACCATATGGATATCCTTCGGCTTCCATATCTTGAATATTGTGTAAAGAAGTGAATGTTTCTTCTAAAACCATTGCGTAGCCTTCCACTTCTCTATCACCCTGATAAATAGTACTTTTGGCATAACGCTCTATATCATCTAAATCATAATAAATGTCAGTGTATACGTCTACAATTCGCATGTACTTTTCGTATGTGGCACCTCTTATTTCTTTGGTGTCATATATCAGTTCTCGCATTTCCTCATATTGTCCATTCTGACAATACTGCTCTAATTTTTCAAGGTATGCCTTCTGTCGATCTAGTGCGGTCCCTGCCATAAACTTACCAATTATACTGACAATACCAAGCACCACAAAAAAGATAATCACAACACCAATCATAATCTTTGTGATCTTTTTGTTTACCTTCTTTGTAGTCTCGATTGGCACTTCTGCATCTACATTTTTGATTTTGGTTTTATATTCTTTTAATGCAGCCTGCTGTTCCTTTTTGGCAGCCACTTCATTTTCCGCGCCACAATAAGGACATACCAACGCCTGATCATCGTATTCAGCACCACATGATTGACACTTCATCCTTTAGCCTCCCTAACATTTCACATAGCCATCCGCAAACTCTGCAAACTGCGAAGCATCCTGCTTGCTTTCAGCATAGATACCAAACACAACAGGAAGTGCAGTATACTTTTTAATCTCTGCCACCAAGTTCTTTGCACATTCCATATCTGTTGGTGGAATAGCATAGATAAATCCGGTACTGTCAGTTACTAATTTCTCAATTCTCTTAGCACTTGTCGGTGCTACAATTGTCAGAATATCAATTCCATTTGCTGCAGCAAGTTCGGCAATCTCTGCACGCTCTTCATATGGTAAATCCTGGAAAAATGCGCCATCTACACCGACTTCGCTACACTTCTTACAAAATGCTTCATATCCATAGTTAAACACAGGATTCATGTAAGTTCCGATGACAACCGGAATTTGACTCTCCTTGCGAAGCTCAGCAATCATCTCAAAGATACCTGGCAAATGACAGCCGTTTTCCAATGCTCTAGCATGAGCCGCCTGAATGGCTGGACCTTCCGCTGTCGGATCAGAAAATGGAACATCAAGTACAATTGCTGTTACACCATTTTTCTCCATTTCTAAAATCTTTGCTTTTGTATCTGCAAGCGTTGGATCACCTGCAGTTAAATACTGTATATTTAAATTCTTATTTTCAATTACCCTTGTTAACTTACTCATGAAGATTTACCCCCTTATATCTTGCAATTGCAGCCACGTCTTTATCACCACGGCCAGAAAGACAACAAATAATAATCTGGTCCTTATCCATGGTTGGTGCCAGCTTCATTACCTGTGCCACTGCATGAGAACTCTCAATTGCAGCAATGATACCCTCTGTTTTTGCGATATACTCAAATGCTTCCACTGCCTCATCATCTGTGATTGGTACATACTCTGCACGCTTTGTATCATAAAGGTTCGCATGCTCTGGTCCAATACCCGGATAATCCAAACCTGCAGAAATAGAATATACAGGAGCAATCTGACCGTGCTCATCCTGGCAGAAATATGACTTCATGCCATGGAAAATACCTTCTCTACCAACAGAAATGGTAGCCGCTGTCTCCTCTGTATGAATACCCTTACCAGCAGCCTCACATCCAATTAAACGAACACCTTCATCTTTGATAAACTCATAGAACATACCCATTGCGTTACTACCGCCACCAACGCAGGCCATAACCACGTCTGGAAGCTTACCTTCCATCTCTAAAATCTGTGCTCTTGCTTCTCTACTGATGACACTCTGGAAATCTCTAACAATCATAGGGAATGGATGTGGTCCCATAACAGAACCTAACGCATACAAAGTATCGTCCATACGATTTGCCCATTCACGCATACATGCATTTACGGCATCCTTTAAGGTTCTGGTTCCTGTCTTAACTGCATTTACCTTCGCACCAAGAAGCTCCATACGATATACATTCAGTGCCTGACGGATAGTATCCTCTTCACCCATGAAAATCTCACACTCTAATCCAAGAAGTGCTGCCGCTGTAGCAGTTGCCACACCATGCTGACCTGCACCGGTCTCTGCAATAATTCTTGTCTTGCCCATCTTCTTTGCCAACAATGCCTGACCAAGAACGTTGTTAATCTTGTGGGAACCTGTGTGATTCAAATCTTCACGCTTGAAATAAATCTTAGCACCACCCAAATCCTTTGTCATTTTTTCAGCATAATACAACAGAGAAGGTCTGTTTGCATAATCGCGAAGCAATGTCGCTAACTCCTCCTGGAATGCAGCATCATTTTTATAATGCTCATATGCTTCTCTTACCTTTTCCACCTCTGTCATCAAAATCTCAGGAATGTAACATCCTCCATGTTTTCCGTATCTTCCATTACTCATTATTCTCTCTCCTTTTCAACATTGATTCTCATTTCGCTTGCATGTTGTCAATCAAGAGTTTCTAATACACTTTTTATGCATAAAAAAATCCTCGATAATCACAACATCTTGTAATTATCAAGGACGGATACTCTAAATTAGTTCCGCGGTGCCACCTTGATTCATGGTTTCCCACGCGCTCAGCGAAATACTTACATATTCCCGGCAACTCACGTATGCCCTCACGTCATAGAATACTAGGTCTTACGACTTTTGACTATGCCCTCAGTGGCCCATTTAATGAACTGCATCTCCATGGGTTCTCAGCAATCCCCACTCTCTGTAAGCGCATCTTTCATTTTTACTTCCACGTCAACGGTTTTGATATGAAATTGATACCTAGTTATTATAGCTTTCGACAGAAAAGATGTCAAGAGGTTGTTAATACTCAAACAAACAAATCTCCCCTGTTTTTTCATTCACGTAAAAGCCATACACGCTTCTTTCATATTTCTCAACATCCTGCAGGATATAGATAGTGTAATCCTTTTTGTTGGCAGTATCCATATATTCTTCCCCACAAAAATACACATCTTCACCCCAGCTATCACTACTAGCATCATATGTATAAATCTTTGCATTTGTTCCATACTGGTCGATATAATTTTTCACATATTCCTTTGAACACTCCATATAAAGCCATTCAGAGGAATTCGTGTTCATATATCCCTGTATTACATTCCATTTTACATGCTTTGCATCCTTAGGAATCTCATCTGGAAAATAAGATAAATACACATCCTGCTTCTCTTCTGCAATGTCCTTCTCATATTCCCAGACCATTCTTCCCGGAAACAAAGTATCAAATACTGCGGTCCAAATATATAAAAATCCAATTGCCATCAGAACAATAGAAATGTATTTATTTTCTCTCTTTGTTCCATAGAAAACTAAGTATACATCTAATCCAATTAAGCATATCAATGCAAAAATCCCATTCGGTCTAGGATGTATCACCGACCATATCAACAATACTATGGTTATGATAAAACACAGCACCTCAAAAATGAGAATGGCACGTTTGTCGCTATTCCATTGTTCCCGAAATCTCTCTTTCATAGTAATCCCCTCAGTTCTTCAACCTTTTCTTTGGTTGTTGCCCAACTTGTAGCAAATCTAACTACAGTTCGGTTATCATCTAATTTTTCCCAGAAACTAAAATCCACATGTTGTTTTAATGCTTCCATTTTAGAATTCTCTAAAACAATAAACTGCTGGTTTGTAGGTGTCTCTAAATAAAAATCATATCCTTTATCACGGAAAACTGCTTTTAACAATTCTGCTGTCTCGATTGCCTGTCTGCTAATTTCAAAATACAAATCATCGGTAAACAAAGCATCAAACTGCACTCCCAGCACACGTCCTTTTGCCAACAAAGCACCATGTTGTTTCACGGAAGTAAAGAAATGCTTTGGAGTGTTATGCTTCGTAAATACCACTGCCTCTCCTACCAATGCACCTATCTTAGTACCGCCTATATAAAACACATCACATAACCGTGCAATGTCTTCTAATGTTACATCAGTCTCCCTACTCATAAGCCCGTACCCAAGTCTCGCACCATCCAAATATAACGACAACGCATATTGCTTACAAACTTTAGAAATACTCTCCAACTCCTGTTTGCTATAAAGTGTTCCGTACTCTGTAGGATGAGAAATATATACCATTCCCGGAAATACCATATGGTCATGATTAGCGTCTCCATAAAAGGTCGCAACATATTCTGCAAGTTCTTCTGCATCAATCTTCCCATGATGTTGTGGAATCGTCAGCACCTTATGCCCTGTGTACTCAATTGCACCAGCTTCATGTCCTGCCACATGCCCCGTCATTGCCGAAATCACACCTTCGTAGGATTGTAACATCGTATCAATGACAATGGAGTTTGTCTGCGTTCCACCCACTAGAAAATACACATCTGCCTCTGGACAACCACACGCTTTCTTGATTTTTGCTTTTGCATTTTCTGTATAACAATCTGTTCCATAACCGGAAAGCTGTTCCATATTGGTCTCTATGAATCGCTCTAGAATTCTTGGATGTGCGCCTTCAATATAATCACTTGCAAATGATAGCATGGTAATTCCTCATTTCTATTTATATACTCTATTTGCATTATAGCAAACTGACAGAAACCGGTAAAGCAAAAAGGAGATTATCAACTCACGTTCATAATCTCCTATCATCATAATCCATTTAAATCTTACTTAACTCTTCTACCATTCTCTTTAGTAGTTTAATCGCTTCTTCATCATCATAATTCACCAGGAATTCAAGAACCTTCTGTAATGAAAACGAAACCTGCTCTGATAAGATGTATTGCTTTAATTCATGACAACGTTCTATTGCATCTTTTGTCTTAAAATTCTCTAGTGCATCTATGATATATAAAAGTTTTACACTCACTTCTCGGTTATTAATCATCATCTTGCCATTCTGGGCTTCTTCTCCTAACTTGCCCTCAAGCATATGAATGATACGAATGACCATACTGCCGGCAGCCTGTACCTCATCTCTTTCTAATTTCAGTTTTACGTTACGAATTCTTCCTGAAATCTCTTCATCTAACTGATATCTGAGTACTTCATCCACCTTAGCCAATGCCTTTTTGGCTTTACCCAATGTAATATCCTGTAGGATAAGCTTTACATTGCCCAATAACTCATCATCATTGATTGGCAAATATCCAAGTCTCTTAAATACCATATCAATACGATTTAATAAATCCACGTTGTCAAAAGGTTTGGTAATGTAATCCATAATTCCAAGTTTGGAACCCTCGATAACAGTCTCCTTGTCTCTGGATGCGGTTAAGAAAATAACAGGTACTGTAACACCATTTTCCATGTTACGAATCTCACGCAATGTTTCCACACCATCCATAATTGGCATCTGTACGTCCAATAATATCAAGTCAACTTTTTCACAGTATAAAAACTTAATGGCTCTTTTTCCGGTAATCATCGGAATAACTTCGTATTTACCCTTTAATACTTGTTCTATGGCAGCCAAATTCACTGCATTATCATCTACTACAAGTACACGCATCTTCATGTTGTGCCCCTCCTATACTACTCCGAAGCAATTCATTTTCACACTTAATAATATCATTTTCTTTCATTTCTTGCAACGTACTAATAATTTATCTTTGTAATTCCTTAATTAGTTCTTTTAGTTTTTCTTCAGCCTGATCATCCTCATACATAGAGAATAATGTCTGAATATCTTCCAGTTGTACCTTAACAGAATCTCGAATACTATGCTGTAATAAATCTTCTACAATTGCCGCTGCTTCTTTGGATTTAAACCGTTCCAGATTGTGCAAAGACGCCTTCACTTTTTCTAACAACACGACTTCGTCAATTGGCTTCAATTCAGAGGTGTCTTTTTCAGCAAATTTTCCATACTGCTTCTTTTTTAATACCTCTTCGATTTCTTTTAAAATCTTCAGATACTCTGTGGCCAACGCATCTCTATGCTCAACAATGTATTCAGCCTGCCCCTGCTTTGCAGCCATTTCGTGTCTTTTAGCTTCTTCAGACAATTCTTTTGCCCCAATATTTGCAGCAGCACTCTTTAAAGCATGCACTTCAATTCCATAATTCTTAAAATCATGACTTGCCAACAATTGCTCTATATGCCCACGTTTATTCATACCATCGATATAGAACATTTGCAATAAATCTAAATAATCATCTAAGTTACCACTGCTATGCTCAATGGCAGACCGCACATCCACACCCTGCATAAATATTTCTGCTATTTCATCCTCTGACACCTTGTCATTTTCTACAACACCATCTAGATATTGCTTTTGTTCTTCCGGAACCCACGTATTCATCAGCTCATGTAGCTGTAAACGCTCATATGGCTTTGCAAGAAAATCCTGAAATCCATTATTCAGGAACATTTCTTTTGCACCTTCAATTACATTCGCTGTTAAAGCAATAATTACTACCTTTGCTCCATTTTCACCGCATTCTGTACGAATGATTCTAGTTGCCTCTACACCATCCATCTCCGGCATCATATGATCCATCAAAATCATATCATACTGTTTTTGCTTTACCAATTCAATTGCACTCTGCCCACTATCCACATCATCCAACTGCAACTGATAATCATCTAGCATCTTAATAGCAACGCGTCGGTTAATAACATTATCATCTACAACCAGTACGCGATAATCCTTACAGGTAAATCTCTTACGACTAGTCACTTGCAAATCTTCTCTGGTAACAGGTTGTTCCTGGATAGTCTTTTCACTGACTACCTTCTGTTTTAATCTAACCACAAAGGTTGTTCCAACACCATATTCACTGGATACATCAATAGTACCATCCATCAGTTGTACAATCTGCTTGGTGATGGCTAAACCAAGTCCAGAACCTTCTGTCTTTCGATTCTTATTCATATCAAGCTGTTGGAACACTGCAAAGATATTCTCCATGTCCTCTTCCTTGATACCAATACCAGTATCTTCCACTTCGAAACAAAGATCCAATACATCCTGTTCCGTACATTGACCTGAAATTCTAAACTTAACATAGCCCTTTCTCGTAAACTTGATGGCATTGTTTAACAAATTAACCAATACCTGACGAATTCTACCTTCATCACCATGTAACTGGCTTGGCAAGTTTTCATCCAATTCTACTTTTAATTTTAAGCCTTTTTGTGCAGCCGCTACCTCAATTAAATTCACAGTATCCTGTACCAATACCTGCAAATGATAATCGTCATTCACCAACTGCATCTTTCCTGCTTCTACCTTAGATAAATCCAATACGTCGTTGATAATAGAAAGCAAATTCAATGCCGCCGACTTAATATTACATGCATAATCATACATCTTTCTACCGCGGCTCTCTTCTATAATCAATTCACTGAGACCAACCACTGCATTCATAGGAGTTCGAATCTCATGGGACATATTTGCAAGGAAATCTGATTTCGCACGGTTTGCAACCTCAGCTCGCTCTCGCATTTCTTTAATATTGGCAATATATTCATATGTATTCGTAACATCAGCAAACAAGAATGTATAACCACGAATATCACGGTCTACGTCCTTTAATTCGTTCAAATGGCCCTCATATCTTTTTCCATTCAATACAAATTCCGTCTTATCCCCTGCACCAATCATATCCTGTGGAAAATGTTCCACATCCTTGATATTACCTCTGATTTCAAGCGTAGAAAACATTTCTTTTGCAGATTGATTATATGTCAGAACCTTCATATACTCATCTACGGTAACAACAGCCTCTTCTAATGTATTGAGAACGGTATTCGCTGCAGCTCTTGTTAAATCATAGTCTTTACGATTCCAGATGGTTGTAACCATGAAGGAAAGCATAAATGCCATTGAAACAGCCGTCGGATCATAACCTCCAAAAAATCCCATTCCATATATAAAAAAGACTATCAATTCAAATGTGGTGCCGAATATAACATAAATTAAATTACGACGTTTCTTTGCTTGCGGTTCTTTTTTTACACTTGTAATTAAGGAGTACATAATAATAATCCACGGCAATACAATTGCAACTGCTGCCTGCACATAAAAGAAAGGACCATAGGTCAATATCAAATGCGGATATAACCCCTCTTCCACAAATTCTACATTTTTATAGTATAAACTATGGGCAGGTGTTGTCCAAACCAGTATCACCGAAATTAAAGAACATATCAGCATGCTCCGTTCCATTACTTTATTCTCCACGAAACCGCAATAATGACGAATGAACATCATAAAGAATATTACAAAAACAGCTATGCCCAAATATTCAAATTTGACTGCCATAAACGCCGACTCTAAACTAGTCGCCTGTAACTCCAATAAGTAGCCTGCATTATGTACAAGGTTCGCTAACATAATATAGATTAACAGTTTTTGTGCGTATGTTGATTCACCACGAAACATTACAATCAGTGAATACAAAATCAACACCATACCAACAATATGTATACCTATTAAAAAATCGAACATAAATCAACCCCCGTTTCTATCCCCATACAATATCTATATCCATCAAACTTTAACCAACACATTACTAGTATTATAACACATATATTGTTGAAAAACACCAAAATAATAGGGTAACATGTGTTTCTGTTTGTTGTTCACACTCCTAAACACATGTTACCCTGTTTTATAATATTTTTTCTACCAATGTATTATGAAATGCTTCCGGCTGGTCAAAGAAACACATGTGCGAAGTGTCCTTCATAATAATCAATTCTTTATTAGGCGCTTGTATAGCATCATAACACATCTCAATCAATTTCGCAGGACAACTGATATCCTCATCACCGTTCACAAATATTACTGGAACCTGAAAATGCATATTGTCTCTAAAACTGTATTCTAAAATTGTCTTATATGTTCCTGCGAAGAATCGCATATCTGTAGAAAATAACATTTTTTTCTCATTAAAATACATAAATGGAGAATTCAAGATTCCAAAAATCGGTAATGACTTTCCATGCTTAATCAGATACTTTGCACCTAACATGGACATCCTTTGGATATCTCTCATGTACTCCTTAGGCATCTCCAACTTTTTCATCAATTCAAACTCCGCTGATAATTTGTCTAACAGTCCGTCAATTTCTGCCATATCCTTTTGTTTGTTTTTTTGCTCTGCCGCATTTTTAATAGCATTACATGTTATATGAATACCTTCTACAAAATTCACAACTTGTCCTACTGCCACATATTTTAATATATTCTCAGGATGTAATTTTACATATTCTGCTCCAATCACAGAGCCCCAAGAAAATCCTAACAAAACTAATTTTTCAAAATCATATATTGTGTGAAGATACTTTATTATTTCATCTATATCTTGCATATAGTCTGCCATGCTTCCAGTCTTAGCAATTTCTTCTGCCTTGTCTTGATTCGCCAAATATGTTTTACCGGCGTTTCGCTGGTCCCAATTCACAACAGTAAACGTTTCTTCCCACAAACTCTGCATTAGATGACAAACTCCGGCTAATGAACCACCTGGTCCACCATGCAACACCAACATAAGAGGATTGGACTTATCACGACCTCTCACTTGTATGAATTGTTCTATACCATTTATCATCACATACTCATATCGATAAATCCCATTCACTGTATTTGGATACAACTTCTCTTTTTTACTCATACGTTTCCCCTCCCGGTGCCGACAACATAAATAGATTTCTTAATTTAGCATGTTCAGTTCCTTGTTTTTCCTGATAACAGTCTATGACTTTTCGTATATCATTCATCATATTGGAAAACTGCACGTCATCTAATGCAATACAATAATTAAGCAAAAACAATTTATCCCGATTCACGTCTGCATTTCCGCTTTCAAAATATCGGTCATACAAATCCAATATACGCATCAAGCTTATCGTAATCATTTTAAGATTATCTTCATTGGACTCTGTACTACAAATATACATGTCCTTAATACCATAAATATTTTCTACCTGACCACGCACCTTATTTGTATCAACAACTTCTAGCGCTCCAACTTCCAACATCTTATCTATTCTTCGATAAATGGTTGCCCGTGGTATTCCAATATTCTCTGAAATAATTTCAGAAATCGTCATTTGTCCTTTCACTCTAATTGCCTGTAAAATCCTATTAGATACAGGATCTGTTAACACCTTCAACAATTTTTCCATATAGCTTCCCTTTCCACTAATCTCATTTGTGACACTAGTCTATAATACAGAATAACTATTGTCAAGAAATATTAAAAAAGTGCTTTACCGCGACTATTCAGTCTCAGTAAAGCACTTGATTTCTTTGATATTTCCATTCACTAAATTGCCATAGCTGGCATAATACAACTTCTTATAATCCTCAAATGTTATGTCACAGTTATATCCCAGCAATTCCATATCCACTGTATATACATTTGCTTTTACGCCAATCTCTGTCATACCATTTTCCAAATAAAACGCTTTTCTGCGAATTCGTTCTTTGTTATTCGCTGCCTTTACATCAATGCATTCTATCTCAAGAAAAAACCGCTTCCCAACATACATCTGTTGTAATGCCTTTAATGCAGTTCCGCCAAGGCCTATATTGCGCTTATCTTGGCTAATCGCAAAGTAATCCAATAACACCATATCCAATTCATTAACCGTTATGGCAAACCCAGCAAATTCCCCCTCATGTTCAAGAATCCAAATATCTGCTTCTCCTTTACGGTGCTTCATACAAACAATCCATAATGGCTTTCTCTCATACCTAGGAAATGCAATTTCATAAAGTTGTTTAATTTTGCGCCAGTCCGAGTGTGAAGCGATATTTCTTATTTTCATTCCAATTTCCTCATAGCATTACTGACTTTCATTTATTTGATTTGTCAGTAAAACAACAAAGCCTTCCCTGTACTTTGATCGGTTAGGGAAGACTTTGTCTCTCATATTGGTCAACCACTCTGTGGCGATTGCCTTATAGTTATATTATAACAAATTATTTTTACATTGCAATAGATAATTAATAATTACTTTCATTTGACATGAATTATATTAACAAACTATTCCGCCATGAAAATAACACTCATATATTTTTTCACCCATATAAAAGATTTCTTCATATCCCTGAAACCACTTTAATTCGCCATCTACCTTGCAATGATATTGATAATCCCCTTTTGAGTATATTTCAGGTCCACGAAATGGCAGTTCTTTCGTCACAGCCATAAGCACCTCTTTTAAAAAATCACCACTAAAGTTATTACCTATAACACGTCCCACATAATTCATACTCCAAACTGGATTATCATGTAACCACACCGCTTCTTCCCCAGCAAATCTATCGCCACCTAAATAAGAATCATAGTACGTGTACCCCTTCTTATCTTCATAACAATAATCATGAGAATTCGTTCTAGAAGATGCTGTTTGATTGCCTTTTGCTGCATAGGTATTCTTTTTTGCTTCTATGAGAAATGCTACCATCCCATCCATATCCATACTCATATTAGGACTGAAGGGAATATTGCACTCATCATTCTCTTTTACCATTCGGTCAATGGTAACTCCATAAAGGTCACTTAACAAAACCAATCCATTCAATTCCGGTACAGCCTGTCCATTCTCCCATTTACTAATCGTTTGGCGAGCAATACCAAGCTTTTCCGCAAGCTGTTCCTGGGAATAACCATGTTGTTTTCTTAATATCTGCAATTTATCCTTTAATTCCATATAAATCACCTCTCAGCATTTAGTAGTTCGATTATATCAAATGCTCGCACTGAATACTACCAACCCAAAGAGGCAAAAATGTCACCTTGGCATTACAATAATTCTTCTACCAATGCATTTAACTGAGCTATACTCTCATCATTTAATGCAGACATGATTTTTACATTATTCTCTGTAAAAGTTAAGCCCTTACTCTTTTCAAACATATCCTTCATAACCTTTGTGGCAGTCGGTGCCCAGCTACCATTTTCAATAAATGCCACTGTTCGATTGCTAAAGTTGCGTTCTGTCAAGTGATGAATGAATTCCCTCATAAATGGGAACACATCTCCATTGTATGTGGTTGTCGCAAGCACAAGTTTGCTATATCGGAAGGCATCCTCCACTGCTTCTGCCATATCACATCTTGCAAGGTCATTGACAACAACTTTCGGACAGCCCTTTGCCTCTAACGCCTCTGCTAATTGAATCACTGCCTTTTTTGTATTTCCATAGACAGAAGTATATGCAATCATAACCCCTTCTTCTTCCGGCTGATAGCTCGACCATGTATTATATAAATCAAGGTAATATCCTAAATTATCAATCAAAATAGGGCCATGTAACGGACATATAATCTGAATATCCAAGCCCGCTGCCTTTTTTAACAAATTCTGCACTGGAAGTCCGTATTTACCAACAATACCAATATAATAACGTCTTGCTTCACACGCCCAATCCTCATCAACATCAAAGGCACCAAATTTGCCAAAACCATCTGCAGAGAACAGGACTTTATCTGTACTGTCATATGTAACGACAACCTCTGGCCAATGCACCATAGGTGCTGCAACAAATGTCAAATTATGATTACCTAAAGAAAGTGTATCGCCATCCCCCACTACGACTTGCTTATCTGAAAAATCAGTTCCAAAGAAATTCTTCATCATAACAAAAGCCTTAGCAGAAGAAACAATTTTAGCCTCAGGATAAGCATTGATAAAATTCACTATATTTGCTGAATGATCAGGTTCCATATGTTGAACAATCAAATAATCAGGCGTTCTCTCACCAAGCACAGTCTTAATATTATTTAACCACTCATCAGTAAATCCGGCATCGACCGTATCCATAATCGCAATCTTTTCGTCTAATATAGCATATGAGTTATATGCCATTCCATTTGGAACAATATACTGTCCCTCAAACAAATCAATGTTGTGGTCATTCACACCAATATACTTAATATCGTTAGTTATCATCATATTTCGTCCTCCTATACTTTTACATTGCAATATATTTTTTAATACTTCTGCTATAACTCTATTACTTTTTTCACATACTTACATGAGTGGCATTTCGAAAATTAGGTACTGTAAGCATACTGATTGATAATTACTTATACTGCATACACCAAGCCCTTGTAAAATTATGGGCATCTTCCTCCAATCCTTTTTGTTGAATCACATTGTAATAGTACTTGCATAACGCATCATCTGAAAGTTTTTCAAGTTCCTTTCTATCACCAAGATTACGCCTAACTAAATATTCTTCTCGAGCTTCTATCCACACTTTTACTCTTGCCATCTTAAAACAAATATCCCCTTTCTACTACAATATATTTAATGATTAATATGAACCTCTCCGTATAACTAAATTTTTACGTTTAACAATACAAAAGCCTGAGATTTAGCATTACTTGACATGGTGATACATTTTCAATCTTTGTGCCTCATTGGCCTCAAATCCTAATTTTTCATAGAATGGAATCTTATCAGGAACTGCACATAACTCCACAAAAATATCCGTTCCTTTAATTCCATTGTCATTTATGAATCTTCTTAATTCATTTATTAGCATCCTTCCAATACCTTTGCCCTGATATTCAGGTCTAACAACAACATCCTTAATATAATAATTAAGCCCCATATCACCATTCATTCTTGCCATGGCAACAATATAATCTCCATCCCATATAGAAACTCTAAATAAAGTATGGATCATTGCCAACTTTGTTTGTTTAAGAGATGGTCCATTTCCCCATACAGATTCCCATAATTCAATAAATTCTTCTGCTGTTAATTCGTTATATTTCACTATTAAATCCAACTTTTTTTCCCTCCAACAATTAACAAGGAAAATCCTATAATTTCTTCTTAGCAATATTTTTATAGATATTTTTCTTGAAATCATTCTTTGAGTGAAAGAATTCACTTTCTGACTTTGTTAATACATTCTTTTGCGCTATCGCTTCTACTGTACAAATCAAATCTGCTGCCTGTGATAGTTTATACTGATTTGTCTCAATCTTTCTAAATTCCACATTAGAAAACATAGTGTTAAACACAGACACAAGAATCTGCGCCAACTCAACCTGTCCATAGTCATAGTAAACAATAATTTTATCAAATGCAGAAAAATAATCAAATTTTGTTCGTAACTGATTTGCAATCTCTTTTGTCAATTTATCCGTATAAGCCAGTTTAGATTTCTCTGCACAATCTCCCTGATTAATCACAGGACAGATGTACTGAATATCCAGCAAACGAGTAAAATGATACAATGCATTAAACAACGCTTTTCTTTGTTCTCTCAAATCATTTTTATAAATACTTTCACGCCTAATCAACGGACCTGTATGAATTGTATGTTCCGGATACCCCCAATTACTCACTTGTCTTTCCAATGCTTCAATATTCTTTGAAATATCTATTTCTTGATTATGTAACACCATTGCAACATAATAATTAGGAGAAGCTGGGTTGTATTGTCCAAAATCTCCAGATTCATCTATGAAAACACTAAGCACTTTCTCCTTCATGCATTCGCCCCTTTTGTGTAGAAAAATGGCGGGGTAAATCCCCGCCAGCCGGTGGACCAGGACCTTTCGGTCAGCCCAAATATCAATGCACTTCGTGCAACAGATTCATATCTGTATAAGTATTATATGTTGTTTTTCTTAAAATATCAACTATTTTTTATACTATTTTAGCCTCGCAGAGCGAAATACACCTTTAACAGAATGCTCCATCCACTCGCATATATCAGAACACATGGATAGTAACTACCATCACCGATTGCAAGTGAAATTTATACATATCTTCAATTCCGCCACAAATCAATTTGTTAATTCAAACACCTTATCTCTTACCCCAATAGAAATAAAACCGTTATTGTCACAATACTTATGAATGATAGTATCCCAAATACGATTCTTCTTTTCCCTCTAAACGACATTACATATTCCACAATCTGATACAATATAAAAACACATGCAAGTAATTGAAACGGAAAATCTGTAATCAGTACATTAAAATGCTGTGCAAATTCATAACTCAGAAACAATATTGCCACCATAAAAATGGCAATACTCAGATTGTTTTTCTTATTTGTATACCATGCGATAAATGCGCCCGGAAAGGTTAAAATGGTCCATATAAACCAGCCTATATAATCAACAAACACACCCCAACCTCTTGGGTCAATAGGAACTTTCACCAAATACACTAGGGGCTGACTAATAAGAAAAAACAAAAACACCTTACAAGCGGCCTCAAGCGGTTTCTTTGTTCTCGAAATGATTATCATTGTTGCAAATATCCAAAATTCAAAGCATATTCCGATATTAAACAACGAATTATTCATAATCGACGGTATTTTAAATAACTCTACATCTAATATAATTCCAGTTACTATTCCACATATAATTGCAGAGTAAATAATATTTTTGTAAGTAACTTCTTCTTTCTTAAATATCTTGTTTAAATACACTTTATCCACTTCCCTTTATCTTTCATTCGCGTTTATTGTGACTTTCCAGCATCACCATTGACCCCCTGAACAAATTCAATAAAGCAAAGTCCTCACTAAGCTTTTATAAGCCCGGAAGACTTTGCTTCATTTATACTTGTCCAACCACTATATGGCAATTGCCATAACTGGCACAAAATTATATTTCTGTCAATTTCTTTTCCAAGATGTCCTTAATGACTGCAGTATCTGCTGTATTCTTAAGTTCACGCATACATGCACCAAACAATGCCTGTTTTGCCTTAACCTTACCATTCTTGTAATCTGCAATGGCCTGTGCATTTTCGCTAAATACTCTGTCCATAACACTCTCAATAACAGATGCATCTACCTTGTTATCAAGGCCGTTTTCCTTACAGTATGCAACCGGATCAACGCCCTCTTCCAAAACAGCAGTCAGAATCTTTCTACCACTCATACGGTTTACATCACCGTTCTCTACCATTTTGATAATAGATGTAAGGTCATCAGAAGAAATCTGAAGATCACCGATTAACTTACCATTCTTGCGCATAATACCTGCACAGTCAGTCAAAATCCAACCTGCAGCATTTTTTGCGTCACAGCCCTTGGATACTACATCATCTAACAACTTGCTTACGTTGTGATTCTGAATCAGCACGCCAATTTCCTTTTCAGAAATGCCTGCTTCTCTATACTGCTCTGCCTTCTCATCAATCTCAACCGGTTTTGCAGCCTTAATCTGCTCTAACCACTCATCATCAATAATGATTGGCATAAGGTTTGCATCTGGGAAGTAGCGGTAATCCGCCTCAGTTTCCTTATTACGCATAGCAAATGTCTTACCGGTAACATCATCAAAACGTCTTGTTTCCTGCACAAGCTCTTCTGTCTCGAACTCTAATGCATCTACATGACGCTGATATTCATAACGAATGGCACGTTCGATTGCCTCGAAGGAAGCCATATTCTTAATCTCCGAACGAACACCAAATTCCTCTGTTCCCTCTGGACGCACTGAAATGTTAACGTCGCAACGCATAGCACCCTCTTCACACTCAGAGATACCACCGGAACGGAACATAGTCTTTAACTTATTCAGATATACTAAAACCTCTTCTGCACTGTGGAAATCAGGCTGGGTTACAATCTCAATCAAAGGTACACTGGTACGATTAAAATCAACCAAAGAAGCCTTACCCACATGCACTAATTTACCAGCATCCTCTTCCATATGAATCTGCTTAATACGAACATCTCTTGTTCCCTCTGAAGTCTTCAAGGTTACGAGACCATTTGTACAGATTGGATGATTTAACTGTGTAATCTGATATGCACAAGGAAGGTCCGGATAATAATAATTCTTCTTATCAAATGTTGTATATCTGCTAATCTCACAATTCAGCATCAAACCTGCGGTTACCGCAAGTTCTACTACTCGCTTGTTCATAACTGGAAGCATTCCCGGCATACCGGAACAAGCAGGGCACACGCAATCATTTGGTTCCTTAGCTTCAGAATGTCCACCGCAGGAACAAAAGATTTTGGATTTGGTATTTAATTCCACATGTGTTTCCAAACCAATGACTAATTCATACTTCATAATTATTCACCTGCCCTTTCTACACTTCCTGCAAGGCTAAGCAATACACTTTCGCTAAATGCTTTACCCATCAACTGTACTCCACCACTAACCAACGCAGGCACACCAACTAAATTAGCAACTGCAGTGAATACACTTTCATCAAATACGGTCTTAAATGCTTTTTCCATCTCATAAGCAGTATATGCGCTCTTGCTACAAACAGGAGTCAGCACTGCATCATAGGATTCCATCAGTTTTGCAAAACTTTCTGCAACCACACGGCGAACCTTTAATGACTTACCAAAGCAATCCTCGTAACGATTCTTAGACAATACATCTGAACCATACAAAATGGTTGCTTTTGTCAGGAAGTTAAATCCTTCCGTTCTAGTGTTTACATATAACTCATCGATGTTTTTGTACTGTTCTGCACGATGACCATACTTTACACCATCGTAACGTGACACATTGTTACAGGTTTCTGCTGTCATGAGCATCTGCCAAGCTGTATTGGCAACATCTGCCATATCCCATGAAATCTCTTCTACAACAACACCAGCCTTGCGAAGCTTATCAGCGTAGGCATTTACCTTAGCAACCACATCATCCTCTGCCTTTGCAAGCAACTCTTTGATGATACAAACCTTCTTGCCGTTTACTGCTTCATCTGTAACATAAGTATAATTTGCATCTTTTAAAGATGTTCCATCCTTTTCATCATGTCCAGCAATGACATCCATGATTTCCTTTACACCATTTACATCCGCAGCATATACACCTAACTGCTCTCCGGAAGCGGCACAGGAAATGATTCCATAACGGGAAACAGTACCATAAGTAGGTTTTAAGAAATCCACGCCTGAAAGTGCTGCACTTCTACGAGTTGCACCATTCATATCTACACCAAGAGCAGCCTTTACTTCGCCCTCAGCTACAGCCTCAGCTGCCGCACCCTTCAGTTCACCTTCCTGCTTTCCGTAGTATGAAAATTCACCTACAAGGTCTAAACCAAACTCACCTACATGTGTCTTGCCGGTCATTATGTAGCCCGCCTTCTCAAGACGGGTAACAGCCTCTGCACTAAATAATGGCTTGAAGCCTTCCAATATACGAGAACCTGCCGCAGCCTGTGCATCCTTCACAAGGATGGTATCGTCTACTGCAATATTTCCATTATCTGATAATTTAACTGTATACTTATTCATCTTACACACCTCACTTTACAAGTCGTGGCACCTGCCAACTATCTTCACTACGCTCTGGAGCACCTGCTAACAAACTCTCCCTTGAGAACTTCTGGTCTCTCTCATCCTCGCGTAACACATTAGTCATTGGCATAACGTGTACCATCTCTTCTACATTTTCAGTGTCTATATCTTTAAGTTTACTCTCATGCTCCTTCATCATATCGAAGATACCCTGCATATCCTCATCTTCCTTCTCAGAAAGAGAAAGCTGATTTAACTGCTGTGCATTGGAGAAGGTTGCACGCTTCTCGCTATGTGCTCTACCACCGCTTGTAGCACCGCGGGCTGCAAGAACACTACCACTGCCAAGAAGGTGTACATCTTCAAGCTGCTGGTTGGTAACCTCTGCCGGTGCACCGAGAAGTAAATCCTGTGCATTACCATTTAATGGGAACGCGATAACCTCCATAATCTTCTCTTCGTCTGTCAAAAGCATTACGGTACGATCAATACCAGGTGCCATACCTGCATGTGGAGGTGCACCATACTGGAACGCTGTATAAAGAGCATTAAAACGGTTCTTTAACTCCTCCTCTGAATATCCGGCAATTTCAAATGCTTTCTTCATGATATCGATATCGTGGTTACGAACCGCACCAGAAGCAAGCTCAATACCATTACATACTAAGTCATACTGGTAAGCAAGAATCTCTGTCGGATCATCGCCAAGCAACGCATCCATTCCACCCTGAGGCATAGAGAATGGGTTGTGGGTGAAAATCACATCGCCTGTCTCTTCATCAATCTCATACATTGGGAAATCCACAATAAAGCAGAACTCAAATGCATCATCACGAATGAGGTCAAGCTGTTCTTTTCTTGCAAGCCATGAACGAATATGACCTGCTTTCTTTTCTGTATCATTTTTCTTATCATCACAGATAAAGAATAAGGTCTCTCCTTCCTTTACACCTGTAATGTCAATAATCTCTTTCTTCTTCTCATCGCTTAAGAACTTTGCAATCGGTCCTGCAAATACACCTTCCTTCAAGGTAATATAACCAAGACCACCAAGTCCAACCTCAGCAGAGGTTGCAAACTTCAAAGAATCCTCAAAGAACTTCTTAGACTTACCTGCACAATCAGCCACAATACCTCTTACCGGCTTACCCTTAAATGCAGGGAATTCTACATCTGCAAAGAACTCTGTTAAATCACAGATAACCAATGGATTACGAAGATCTGGCTTATCAGAACCATATTTCATCATAGCGTCTGCATATGTGATACGATTAAATGGCTTTGGTGTCACTTTCTTATCAGAAAATGTTGTAAATGTATCGTAAATTAAGTCCTCACATACCTCAAGAACCTCTTCCTGAGTCGCAAATGCCATCTCAAAATCCAACTGATAAAACTCACCAGGAGAACGGTCTGCTCTTGCATCCTCATCACGGAAACAAGGCGCTACCTGGAAGTATCTGTCAAAACCGGACACCATAAGAAGCTGCTTAAACTGCTGTGGTGCCTGTGGAAGTGCATAGAATTTTCCTGGATGCTTACGGCTTGGTACCAGGAAGTCACGAGCACCTTCTGGAGAAGAAGCTGTCAAAATAGGAGTCTGCATATCAAGGAAGTTCTTTTCCTCCATTTTGTCACGCATAAAGCTAATAATCTTAGAACGCTTCACAATGTTGTCGTGATTTCTTGGATTACGAAGGTCAAGATAACGATACTTTAAACGAATCTCATCCTTGCTAAGGTGAGAATTTCTTACCTCAAATGGTAATCTATTCAAACTCTTACCAAGCACAGTCAGAGTGTCTGCAACCAATTCTACATAACCTGTAGCAATCTTTTCATTTACAGTCTCTTCATCTCTCTTATTAACAACACCGCTTACGGAAATGACCGTCTCACGGTTTACATTTTTCAATAAATCCTCGTTGTGCACAACCACCTGTGTTACACCAGTGTAGTCACGCAAATCAATAAAGATAACGCCACCATGGTCTCGCACAACATCAACCCAACCTGCAAGTTCTACAGTCTTGCCGACATGCTCGTCACGTATGTCGTTACAAAATAGTGTTCTATACATAATAAAACCTCCTTGAAAAAAATAAGCCCCGGGAATATGAATCATATTCCCGGGACGAGTAAACTAAAATTAACCCGCGGTGCCACCCGCATTGATACAAAATGTATCCGCTTTTATTATACAATTGTTGTAATCCAGAGTGTTCCCAAACTTACTACTCATCTGAAATGCGCTTTCAGTCGGTGACGCATTCTCCCTGTCAGACTTTCCACAAAAGCCGAGTCTCCATTACGCATAATAGCAAAACCAAAGCATTTTGTCAACAGAATCTCGTTGAAAATGATTCGTAAAATAAACATATAATTAGCCAAATTCAGACAAGAGCATTACAGTTTTTTATTTCCATAGTACTCAAGTATCTCAAGACTTTCTCCACAATATGGGCATTTGCGGATGTTCCATGGGTCAGAACGTCCAATATAAGCATTACAGTGTGGACAACGGATTCTAAGACCACCGATAATACAACACAAAAGCCATACCACAAAGAGAACACATTCCACATACAACGCCGGTATCATCACTGTTCTTGGAGGACTCTCTATGGTAAGAATCACAATCGTTACGAACATAAAAGCCATCAATCCATACATAACCTTATACAGATTCTTCAATCGCTTGCGGAAAGTTTTGTTCTTTTCGTTTCTTTCTTTGATTTTCTCTAAATTCTCGTCCATTTGCTTTATCCCCCCTTTGTAGCATTATGACTCTTCTACTATTTTTCCACATATATGCTCGGGTGTCAACTCTAACAATAATGTTCGATGAGCATGTTTTTCAATTTCATCTTGGATATATTCCTCATCCTGTGTGAATTTATGACTCAATTTTGTTGTAATGTCAACGATTCTATCGATATCCCGTATCACTTCTATTTTGCCAAATACAATCACACTTCTAATGTTAAAAGCCCACTGTCCTTCTTTCTGATATTCACTATCATATACACAGAATGACACCTTATTATTCTTGCTCAGTGCATCCAGCCTATGACCAGCAGTACCGCAATGAAAATATAGTTTTCCATCTTCTTCATTATACCAATGGTTCATCGGCATGCCGTATGGATAGGCATTGTCTCCAATTACAGACAACACGCCTCTCTTTTCATCACATAGAATAGCAACACATTCCTCTGTAGAAAGTTGCTTGTTTTTTCTCATTAGTTCTCTAAACATATTCATTCCTCTTCCTATCTCCCTTTTCATTCAGCAAGATAAAATGCTGGATATAATTTGTAATCTTGATACTTGCCTATTATATCCTCTATATATTCCACGATTTCTAATAATGATTTATTTTCAAATCCAATTTCATATATCTGCGTTTCCGCCCACATATAAGCATTATCTCTTTTATCAATGTATCCTCCTGCGCCCAAAGACTCTGATTGATTCTCTATTTTGCAGTAGTCAAACCACACAATCATACTTACAACCCCGTTATTAGCAAAAAGAATCTCCAAGAATTCCTTATAGTCCTTAAAAATGCATTCATTACATAATTTATTTTGTTCAATATACTCATTTATCGCACTTCTCATCTATTCACCTAAAAATTCACTCTACTATTATCTAATATATCATACCGTCCATTCTTGGCACAATATTTTTTACATTTTAATTGTTTTATATTCAAAAATATGATAATATAAATTTGACAGTTATATCTGTCGGCAATCGTGTTACAGGGTAGTTGACCTCTATTCTACATAGAATGGAGGTGAGGCATATGAAGAAAAAAGACAAATTTAGCTTCAGCGATCTGATGCAGTTTGGTTTATTTCTTATAGCATTACTGACTTTCATTTATTTGATTTGTCAGTAAAATAAAAAACCTTCCCTGTACTTTGGCCAGTGCGGGAAGGTTTTTCCTAAACACGGGTCAACCACTCTGTGGCGGTTGCCTTATAGTTATATTATAACAAATTATTTTTACATTGCAACAAAAAAAACTAATCAAAACTTCGCATGCTTTTCTACAATAATTTCGCAACCTCTTTAACTGTAAACATCTGAACAAGTCCACAACTCTTGCAGCAATAACAAACTACAGAACTTCTCTTTGGTTTCAATTTATTTATCTCTCCTTCCGGATAAAAAAACATTCCATGCATTCCTGCCATTTGTCCTTTTATTAATTCTCCACCACATTTTTCACATTTTGTTTCCATATACAATTCCTCCATAGAATTCAACTCTTTTGTTGCATATATAATCTCTACTTACATAAGATTTCTTTCAACCAATTAATTCTTCTTTCCATTGCACTTTTTAATATCGTACTTTTTAACGCTGTTTCAAATCCATGACAAGTTCCCTTTTCCTCATATAATTCTACCATCACACCTTCTTGCTGTAGTCTATTTGCAAATGCAATACCTTCGTCATGTAAACAGTCAAATTCTGCCACTTCCATATATGTTCTTGGAAAAAAACTTAATCTTTCAGCCTCAATAGGCGATACATACTTAACATCATCCACACTAACATTATTCAGATATGCATTCCACATCATTTGGGACAGTTTAGCATTCCATATAGGAGTATCTGTATATCTTTTCATGGATTCTGTTTTCATTCTTCTATCTGTCACTGGATAGATTAACATTACTGCATTTGGAAGTTGTGCTTTTCTTTCATTTAACATAAGTGTAACAGAAGCCGCCAAATTCCCACCGGCACTGTCACCACCTATTACAATCCTATTTTTATCAATACCTAACTTACTTGCGTTCTTGATTGTCCATTGATATGCGCAGTAACAATCTTCTACTGGAATAGGAAATGGATATTTGGGTGCTAACCGATAATCTACATAAACGACTTTGCATTTGGCTCTTTCAGCATACCATTTTGCAATTTGGTAATGCGCTCCTGAAGCCCTCAATAAAAATCCGCCACCATGATAATAAACTACACACGGAATTTCTTCCTTACAGCCTCTTGGTTCAATAACATATGTCTTTAGCTTCGCATCCATATGTCCTGCAATTTCATATTGTATAACATTAACTGCATTATCTGATTTACATTTAAACATATATTTCATTGCGAAGTTTATAAGCGGGTAAAGTTTTATATTGGATGGTGCTTTTTGTTTTGCTATCTTTGATAATTCCTTATTTATATTATATTTCATTCTTTTCTTCCCCAAAAATCATCCCATGATTGATTCACTTCATTAACATCGCGAATACTATATACATTTCCCTTTTCATCTAAAGTGAAAATATTCTTAAAACAATCAGGCATATCACAAAGCAACCCCCTTAAGATTTCATTTATTTGATTTGTCAGTAAAACAAAAAACCTTCCCTGTACTTTGGCTAGTGAGGGAAGGTTTTCTTTCTCAACCGGTCAACCACTCTGTGGCGATTGCCTTATAGTTATATTATAACAAATTATTTTTACATTGCAATAGATTTTTACGAATTAGTGTACCATTCAAGCAACTCCGTTATATAACGCTCATGAGGCGTAATAATATCAATATTAACATCCGGAAACCGTCTTGCATAAGACTCCAACACATCTCTAAGATTTAGCTTTGATTTCATATAATCTTCAATTATATATTCTAAATTCATACCTGCTTTACAAAGTAAAATGGCAGTTACAACACCGGTTCGGTCCTTTCCTGCATTACAAAAATATAAAACATTGGTTTCAGATGTCCAAATCGTATCAATAATTTTATGCATCTGTTCATCAACCATATTTATATATGATTTTGATACCTCATCAACCGTTTTCGGAACAACACTACCACCTGTAACTGGCATGCAATAATACCGAAAATGTGGATTACCAGCTAATGGACATTCTTTATTACATCTTTCCTCAGCAGTTCTAAGATCAATAACAGTGGTGATGTCATGAGCAATCAACCATTCTACCTCTTGCTCTGTAATATTCACAGGAACATCACTTCTCACAAATCTAATACTGTCCGGTAAAATTGCCCGAGTATTTAATGTGTTTTTGAAAATGTTATCTACCATCGAATCTCTCCACTATATGAAATACAAATAGTCACCTAAGTTCGGCCTTCCACAGATCAAACACAGGCATTAAAATATAGTAAATAATTACACTTGACGCTCCAGTACCCACTTAAGCATATCTTCATATTCCAAGTTTCCATCTGCTACTGCAAGAACCATTTCATACAATTCCTTTTGTGTATACGATAATTCAATTCCATTTAAAGCAAAGAAAACAAGCATCGCATGTGTTCCTATTCGTTTGTTCCCATCCAACATACAATGATTTTTTATTAAACCATAGCCAAGGCGTGTACCTTTCGCCTGTATCGTGGGATATAACTCTTCTCCGCTGAACACTTGAAACGGTGTCTCAATAGCTGACTCCAACAAATTAAAGTCTCTTACACCATCAATTCCGCCAGTTTGTTCAATGAGCTGTGAATGGAGCATCAAAATTTGCTCTTTGCTCAATCTTCTCATTTTGCAAGCACCTCATATGCTTCTTTATTCTGTGCAAGTAATCTCTTTGAAATCTCAAGCACATCTTCATCTTTAGCTACGGCGCTTTCATCCGCCTTGCTAAAATCAATTACCAAATATCTTGGAGCATTATTCTTAAGTATAACAACTGAGCCGAGCTCATCTACTAATCTTGCAACTTTCGAAAAGTTCTGATTTGCTTCTGTAATTGAAACCATTGTGTTTGTATCTACTGTCATGAGAACACCTCCATAATCTTATATAAATAGTATATCACTTTTTCTAGGATAAATTCAACCTATTTTGTCATATAGCTTACATATGACCTCAATAAAGTGAATTTTAAATTCCACCATTTTCCCCATAGCATTACTGACATTTTTTTATTTGATTTGTCAGTAAAATAACAAAGCCTTCCCTGTACTTTGGCCAGTCGGGAAGACTTTGTTTCTTTTATACCGGTCAACCACTCTGTGGCGATTGCCTTATAGTTATATTATAACAAATTATTTTTACATTGCAATAGATTATTAGAAAATTTGAATTACAAGTTCACCAAACTTATTCATTCTCCATAGCACGAACGCCATTTCGCGTTCATACTATTCGTTCATCTTCGCAAGCTTCGCAGCCTGGTCAGCAGCAATACAAGCATCGATAATCTCCTGAATGTCACCGTTCATAATCTTATCCAACTTGTAAAGTGTCAAACCAATTCTGTGGTCTGTCACACGTCCCTGTGGGAAGTTGTAAGTACGAATCTTCTCTGAGCGGTCTCCAGTACCAACCTGACTCTTACGAAGCTCAGCCTCTGCGTCGTGTGCTTTCTGCATTTCGATGTCATACAGCTTTGCACGGAGTAAAGCAAATGCCTTTGCCTTATTCTGAAGCTGTGACTTCTCTGTCTGGCTGTATACCACGATTCCTGAAGGGAAGTGGGTTAAACGAACAGCAGAGTCTGTGGTGTTGACACACTGACCACCGTTACCGGACGCACGCATTACGTCGATACGGATATCTTTATCATCAATTTGTACGTCTACTTCCTCTGCCTCTGGCATCACCGCTACAGTAATGGTTGAGGTGTGGATACGTCCACCTGACTCTGTTTCCGGTACACGCTGTACACGGTGTACACCACTCTCGTACTTTAATACGGAGTAGGCGCCCTTACCGGTTACCATGAAAGAAACTGACTTCATACCACCGATACCGATTTCTTCTACTTCCATAGTCTCTACACGCCATGCTCTACCTTCAGCATAGTGCACATACATACGATAAATCTCAGCAGCAAATAATGCGGCCTCGTCACCACCTGCACCGGCACGAATTTCCACGATAACGTTTTTGTCATCAGCAGGGTCCTTAGGAATCAAAAGAATCTTTAACTCGCCCTCGATTCGCTCAATATCTTCCTTAGCAGTAGCAAGTTCTTCCTTGGCAAGCTCCTTCATTTCTTCATCTGTCTCGATTTCTAACATCTCCAAACTGTCTTCCACAGCCTGTTTTGCATTCTTATACTCCTGGTATTTCTCTACGATAGGAGCCAAATCGCTCTGCTCCTTCATTAATTCACGATATTTTTGCTGGTCACCTGTTACTTCTGGGTCATTTAATGACTCCAATACAACATCATAACGTGCAACCAAATCCTCTAATTTATCAAACATTTCTAAAACCTCCTATTCTTCCTCATGCTATTTTCCCATGCGAGCCTTTACTACGCGGTCAAGCCCCGCCAAATCCTTGATTACCTGTATGTCCTTGTACTGCAAACCTACAAGTATCTGCCGGAGGTCTTCTCCTTGATCATATCCAATTTCAAAATACAAATATCCTTCATCATTTAAATAATTCCTCGCTTCATCAGCAATTCTTCTATAAAAATACAAGCCATCCTCTTTGCCATCTAATGCCAGCATTGGCTCATAATTTTTTACTTCTTCCATGAGAGTCGGTATGACATCACTACGAATATATGGCGGATTGGAAATAATCATGTCATATGTTCCACTGATATTGGAAAACAAATCACTTTCCAAAATGGTTACATCCACTTCTAGTTTTTCAGAATTGATACTGGTTACCTTCAAGGCCTCCTTGGAAATGTCCGCCAACGTCACAGCAGCCCCTGCCATCTTACAAATGGACAGCCCGATACAGCCGCTACCACAACACATATCCAGCACCTTCATATCCGATGTTACCACCTTTAAGGCCTCTTCCACAAGTACCTCTGTGTCCTGTCTCGGAATTAACACATGCTCATTCACATAAAAGGTAAACTCCATAAATGGTTGTTCCCCTAAAATGTACTGCAACGGATAGTGAATACTTCTTTTCATAATCCATTCTCGATACAATACTTCCTGTGATTCAGATACTGGTTCAGTTCCATGAAGTAACAGGTATGTCCGATTTGCCTCCAATGCAGCTTCCATTAGGAATCTGCCATCTGCTTCCGGATATTCCACACTTGCCTCAGTTAATGTTTCAATTCCCCAAGTTAACAATTCTTTGATTGTCATTTATCTTACTTCTCCATTTCGCATTGCCTGTAAATAGGCTCTCCAGTCAAGAACAGCTTCCACTGATGCAATGGCAACCTCAGCCATATAAATGTCTGGCTCCTTTGTTGTGAGACGTTGAATCCACATGCCCGGTGCTGACAACGCATTGATAATCTTGGAGTTGCTACGTCCTGCCAACATAATGAATTCGTAAGATAGACTGGCAACTACAGGAATCAATAACAATCTGTATACCATACGAAGCAATGTAGATTCCGTATCAATCAACATAAATACAAGAATAGAAATTACCATTACTACAAACATAAAACTGGTTCCACATCTCTTGTGGAATCTGGAATACTGCATTACATTTTCCGGTGTCAAATCCACACCTGCCTCTAAACAATTGATGGTCTTGTGTTCTGCACCATGATACATAAATGTTCTCTTGATGTCTTCCATCTGAGAGATTAGCACCACATACAGCAAGAAAATGCCTAAACGCAATACACCTTCTAATATCGATAACACTATATGATTAGTAACCCATTTTTCCAAAAATTGTACCAAAAATGCCGGAAGTAGCATAAAAAGACCCACTGCAAGAACAATGGCAAATAACACAGTCAAAAATGTCATGAAAGACTCTGCCTTATCCTTAAACACCTTATCTACTACTTTATCAGCTAAAGTGGCTTCTGCCTCTTCCTCATAAAATTCCGCAGAATAAGTTAAAGTACGTACTCCAAGAACTAAGGATTCTACAAAATTGAATACGCCTCTGACAAAAGGCAACTTGAAAAACTTTACACGTTCTCCAATTGGAAGACATTCTTCTACCTTTACTTCTATTGTTTTATCTGGCTTTCTGATTGCCACAGCATACTGATCGTAATTACGCATCATTACGCCTTCAATCACCGCCTGACCGCCAATTTTAACCTTCTTCATTCGTAATGCTTACCTCCGTATATAGAAAAAGACCGAGATTATAAATAACCCCAGCCTGTTTCTGTAATCATCTCTATTGAGCAACGCCGTACTTACGATTGAACTTATCAATACGTCCACGAGCCTGAGCTGCCTTCTGCTGTCCTGTGTAGAATGAATGACACTTAGAACAAATTTCTACGTGGATATCTTCCTTTGTAGAACCTGTAACGAACTCATTACCGCAGTTACATACAACCTTTGCCTGATAATAATCTGGATGGATTCCTTCTCTCATGTTTTCACCTCACTGTTAATCATATCTATAAAAGTAATACACTTTTCATCCGTGTACAAACAACTCCTAAAGTGTACCATATAAAAAAACATAATGCAAGCATTTTTTCAGCAAAAATAAGGTGTTTTTTATACGTATTATTTACTTCCGATAGATTTCTGTATCAACTGTACAAACTCATTATTATCCTTAGTCCGCAAGAACAATTTTAAAATCTCTTCTGTAGCATCTTCGCTCTTTGCACCTGCAAGTTCACGATGTATCGCATTTACCGCTGACTGTTCATCAGCAGATAATAACAAGTCGTCACGTCTTGTTCCCGATTTTGCCAAATGAATGGCTGGGAAAATACGTCTTTCTGATAATCTGCGGTCTAATACCAGTTCCATGTTACCGGTTCCCTTGAATTCCTCAAAGATGACATCATCCATCTTTGAACCGGTTTCTACTAAGGCAGTAGCAAGAATGGTAAGACTACCACCCTCACGCATATTTCTGGCAGCACCAAAGAATTTCTTTGGCATGTGCAATGCAGCAGGGTCCAAACCACCTGTTAAGGTTCTTCCACTTGGATGCACAGTCAGATTATATGCCCTTGCAAGTCTGGTAATGCTGTCAAGTAAAATCACAACATCCTTCTTATGCTCCACCAAACGCTTTGCACGCTCCAACACCATCTCTGCTACTCTCTTATGATGATCCGGAAGCTCATCAAAGGTAGAATAAATGACCTCAACATTATTTCCTTCAATAGATTCTCTGATGTCCGTCACTTCTTCCGGACGTTCATCTATCAACAGAACAATCAAATTGATATCTGGGTTATTGCGACTGATAGAGAGTGCAACCTGCTTTAATAATGTAGTCTTTCCAGTCTTTGGTGGAGATACAATCATACCTCTCTGTCCTTTTCCGATTGGCGACAACAAATCCATAATTCGCATTGGAATGGTATTTCCATACTTGTTTTCCAAATGAATTCTCTCATCTGGAAAAATCGGTGTCATATTCTCAAAACGATGTCTTCTAAATGTTTTTTGAAGGTCGTCACCATTCACCCTTTTCACACGCAACAAAGCATTAAAACGTTCCGTTCCAATCTTTGGACGCATATCACCACAAATGATATCTCCGGTTCTTAGTCTTAATTTTCGTATCTGCGATAGTGATACATATACATCATTGTCTGTAGATAAATAGTTTTCGCCTCTCAAAAAGCCATATCCATCTGCAACAACCTCGAGAATACCTGTTACCTCTTCTACTTCAATTTCTTCTAGTGAGTCCGTCACATATGTTTCTTCTTTATTTAGTAATGCAATCAAATCCGATTTTTTTAATCCTGTCGCATTTCCTAAATCACGCTCTTTTACCAACGCTCTTAACTCTGGTAACGTCATTTTTTCATAATCCATATTTAACTCCAATCTTTTTAGGGGGAAAATTTAGTGAACACTAAATTGACTTGATATGTATAATTCCGTGCACCTATTTTTTTTGCACTCACTCATTCTATCACACTATTTAAAAAATGTCACTGAAAGTTTTCAGATATTGCGAAGAAAACTACTTGGTGCTATGATAAGCATGTATGTTTACAGATTATAATGATAGCGAGGATATATTATGGACAATTATGAAAAGGCATTGAAGCTCCACGAGGAATTATGCGGAAAAATTGAAACAACTGCAAAATGTCATGTGAAAACAAACGAAGACTTGGCAGTTGCTTATACTCCCGGCGTAGCTGAACCATGTCGTGCCATTGCTGCAGACAAGGATGCCGTATACAAATATACAATCAAAGCCAACACTGTAGCTGTTGTTTCAGATGGTAGTGCTGTGTTAGGACTTGGCAATATCGGTCCGGAAGCGGCCATGCCGGTTATGGAAGGTAAGGCTGTATTATTCAAAGAGTTTGGCAATGTAAATGCATTTCCAATTTGTCTTGCAACCCAGGATACCGAAGAAATCATCCAAACCGTAATCAACATTGCACCCGCCTTTGGTGGCATTAACTTAGAAGACATTTCTGCACCGCGATGCTTTGAGATTGAAGAAAGATTAAAAGAAGTTTTGGATATTCCTGTGTTTCATGATGACCAGCATGGTACTGCAATCGTGGTTCTGGCAGGTATCATCAATGGTCTTAAAGTAGCCGGAAAGAAAAAGGAAGACTGTAAGGTTGTCATTAATGGTGCAGGCTCTGCAGGTATTGCTATCTGCAAATTATTATTGAATTATGGATTTCCTAATGTCACTCTTTGCGACATTGGGGGAATCTTACATAAAGACAGTGAAAACATCGATTGGATGAAAAAAGAAATGACTAAGTACACCAACCTGGATAACAAAACAGGTACTTTAGCTGACGCTATGGTGGGCGCCGACATCTTTGTTGGTGTTTCTGCTCCAAATCTGGTAACAGGCGAAATGATTGCCTCTATGAACGAAAAATCAATCGTATTTGCCATGGCAAACCCAACTCCAGAAATCATGCCTGACGTTGCAAAGGCCGCAGGTGCTTACGTAGTCGGTACCGGTCGTTCTGACTTCCCAAATCAGGTAAACAATGTAGTTGCATTCCCTGGCATTTTCAAGGGTGCATTGGAAGGTAGAGCAAAACAGATTACGGAAGACATGAAGCTCGCCGCTGCTGAAGCCATCGCCGGATTGATATCTGATGAGGAATTAACACCTGACAATATCATGCCAAAGCCATTTGACCCACGGGTGGCAGATGTAGTTAGCGCCGCAGTAAAAAAACATATCAAATAACACACAAAGGAGGGCACGTTTATGAATAGCAATGGACTTGTGCTTTACAAATTAATCATATTATATATGTTGGACCGTGTAGATTTTCCACTAACCAATGCACAGTTGTCGCAGTTTATTTTAGAGCGTGGCTACACCAACTATTTTAACTTACAGGAATCCATTAACCAATTGATTGATGACGGTTTTATTACCGCCACCATGATTCGTAACACTTCTCACTACCAGTCCACACCAGAGGGCCGTGAAGCACTGGCATTTTTGGAGAATCGTTTATCAGATGCTATCAAGCAGGATATCCTGAATTTCTTTAATCAAGAAAAAATCAATTTAAAAAATGAAGTAGAAATATTAGCTGACTACTATCCTACTTCAAAAGGTGAATATACTGTCACCTGTACCATCAATGACAGAGGCGACACTGTATTGGAATTAAAAATGAATGTACCATCAAAAGACCAGGCAATCGCTATTTGCGATGCCTGGCCTGAGAAAAGTACCACTACTTATCAATATCTTCTGAAAAACCTATGGTTTGAGCAATCAGATGTATAATTTCATCTCTGCCCTGCTTTGTCAGGGCAGAAAATGGAATCAATATATCTTCACTACTCATACCGAGCCCTACTCTGACAGCCTTTGTGTGCTTTGCCACTTGGCTTCTTTTTATTTTATCCAACTTTGTTGCAATAATTACCGGACGATATCCATTTGAAACAATCCAATCATACATCAATTTATCATTCGCAGATGGATCATGACGAATATCAATTAAAAGGAATACCAATTTCAATTGTTCGGACTGATGCAGATAACGCTCTATCATCTTACCCCATTTTGCTCGTATTTCTTCTGATACCTTAGCATATCCATAACCTGGTAAATCCACAAAATACAACAACTTATTTACGTTATAGAAGTTGATTGTCTGTGTTTTTCCCGGTTGTGACGAGGTTCTTGCCAAAGATTTTCGATTGAGCAATCCATTGATTAAGGACGACTTACCCACATTTGACTTTCCGGCAAATGCAATCTCCGGCAAAGTATTTTCTGGTAATTTACTTGTGATACCGCACACGGTTTCCAATTCTACACTTTTAATCTTCATTTGAACTCCTTAATGCATACTTTAATACCTGTCTCGTATTGCTTACATAGGTAATTGTCATGCCTTCTACTATCTCCTCATCAATTTCCGCAACATTTGGACGATTCTTTTCTGGTACAAGCACTTCGGTTTTGCCAGCCTGCTTTGCCGCCAACAATTTTTCTTTTAAACCACCAATTGGTAGCACCAAGCCCCGCAGAGTAACCTCACCAGTCATAGCCACATCGCCTCGAACTGTTGCACCTGTTACCGCTGAATAAATAGCTGTCACCATCGTAATACCTGCGGAAGGACCATCCTTTGGAGTCGCACCTTCTGGCACATGCACATGCAAGTCGTGCTTCTCAAAATAGGATTTCTTCAGTTTCTTAGGTACAAAGTCTTCACAAGCTTCATTTTCACTAGATACCAAAGACTTCACATGGCTAAATGCTATCTCAGCAGATTCTTTCATGACATCTCCAAGATTACCTGTCAGTTTCATACTGCCTTTTCCGTCCAGTACATTGACTTCAACCTCAAGTGTGTCACCACCAACAGCAGTCCACGCAAGTCCTGTTACGCTACCTATCTTATCTTCTAACATCTGGTCTTCTTTGCGATATTTCACTGGTCCCAACAAAGTCTCCAGGTTTGCAGTTGTCACACGGAGACTCTTCTGCTCACCAAGTACAATCTTTCTTGCTGCCTTTTGACAAAGCTTACCGATGGTTCGCTCCAGTGTTCTCACACCGGCCTCTTTTGTATAAGAAGAAATAATAGATTCTAACGCAGCCGGTTCTATCTGGAACTGTCTGCCTGTTAATCCATTCTTCTGCATTTGCTTTTTTATGAGGTATAACTTCGCAATATGTAGCTTTTCGTTTTCTGTATAACTGTTCACCTCAATGATTTCCATTCGGTCTAATAATGGCTTTGGTATATTTGAGGCATCATTTGCAGTGGCAATAAACAATACATTTGATAAATCAATCGGCACTTCAAAATAATGGTCAACAAAACTAAAATTCTGTTCACTATCTAACACTTCCAACAATGCAGAAGCGGTATCTCCCTTATAATCCTTACTGACTTTATCCACTTCATCTAATAAAATCAACGGATTTTCAACCTTGGCATGCATCATGGCAGTAGCAATTCTACCTGGCATGGCACCTACATAGGTCTTTCTATGTCCTCGAATTTCAGCTTCATCTCTCACACCGCCCAAGGAAATGCGCTCATATTTGCGATTCGTCGCACTGGCAATGGAACGGGCAATGGATGTTTTTCCTGTTCCCGGAGGACCTACTAAACAGATAATTGGAGCCTGCACATCTTTTGACAACATTTGCACCGCCAAAGTGTCAATGACACGTTCTTTTACTTTATCTAATCCATAATGATCCTTTTCTAAAACCTGTATTGCTTTCTTCAAATTCTCAGAAATCTTTGAACGAATCCCCCAAGGATATGTAAGTAAAGTTTCAATATAGGTTCTGAGGACAGTACTTTCACTGGACATAGAAGAAATATTAGAAAACCGTTTGATATCTCTTTGCAATTTTTCCTTTACTTCTTCCGGGCATTTACAAGTATCTAGCCTCTCCAAAAAGTCCTTCGCATCATCACTGGTATTATCTTCTCCCAATTCCTTGCGAATAACACGCATCTGCTCTCTTAATACATATTCTTTCTGGTTGTCAGACACTACTTCTCTTGTTTTCACATTCAAATCATCTTTGATTTTTCGAATCTGCAATTCAATTTTTGCTAAAGAAATCAAAGTTTCCAACTGCTCTTTATAATCAATTGTTCCAAGTACAAGTTGCTTTTTATCATAAGATAAACCAATATATTCTGTCGTTGCATATAACAATTCATCTAAGGAATGAAACTCTCTCAACTTATCGATTACTGCTTGACTTAACTTATCATCCTGATCTTGAAATTGTTTCAAAATATCCTTCAGCACATCCAAATATGCTTTTTCTTCAGTAGGTTCTAAACAACCTGTTTCTGCTGCAGAAAATGCTCGAATATTACCTTTATAATATGGCTTCTTTTTTGTCATTTCAACAAATTCGCCACGGTGTCTCGCCTCAACTAATACACGAACAACGCCTTTCGGCAATCTTAAAATTTGACGAACCTTACAGACAACACCAACCGAATACAGATTCTCTTTATCAATCTCCTTCTCTGCATCCCTTACTGTTATCATAAATATCATTTGGTCTCCATGTAAACTAGCATCAATCGCCTTGATGGATTCCTCTCTTTTTACATCAAAATGAACTGTCGTGGTAGGTACCACCGTCAAACCATTTAATACGACAATTGGATATTCTTTTATTTGATTTTCCATGGTACGCCCCTCCTTTTCATTAAATTTCTATGGAATATCAAAGCCGGGACAAGAAATCCCGGCTTGTATGTTTACAACTTCGATTACGCAATCTCATCGTTGTTTTTCTTAAATTTTCCCTTCGCAAATGAACCGCGGGATACCGGCTCTGCAGAATGCTCAATCACTGCATCGCCATGCTTCTCAATTAATTCCTTTGTAACCGTAACCTTAACTACTGATTCGTCTGATGGAATTTCATACATCAAATCCAACACAGCAGCTTCGATAATTGAACGCAAACCTCTTGCTCCAGTCTTTCTCTCCATAGCAAGACCAGCAATTGCTCTCAGTGCATCTTCTTCGAATTCTAAGGCAACACCATCTAATTCAAATAACTTCTCATACTGCTTGCAAATTGCATTCTTTGGTTCTGTTAAGATACGAATCAATGCATCTTCATCCAATAAATCCAAAGTCGCAGTAATTGGAAGACGTCCTACAAACTCAGGAATCAAACCAAACTTCACATAATCTGCTGGTGTTACCTGCTTAAACAGTTCACCAACATTCTGTTTCTTTCGGTCTACAATATCAGCATTGAAGCCCATAGCCTTCTTACCGATACGATTTTCAATAATTTTATCCAAGCCTTCAAATGCACCACCACAAATAAATAAAATATTGGTAGTATCAATCTGAATGAATTCCTGATGTGGATGTTTTCTACCACCTTGAGGTGGAACAGACGCAACTGTTCCTTCAATAATCTTTAACAACGCCTGCTGAACGCCTTCACCAGACACATCACGGGTAATAGAAACATTCTCTGACTTTTTGGTAATCTTATCAATCTCATCGATATATACAATGCCATATTCTGCTTTGTCTACATCATAATCTGCAGACTGAATTAACTTTAATAAGATATTCTCTACATCTTCACCAACGTAACCTGCCTCTGTAAGTGCCGTAGCATCTGCAATTGCAAATGGCACGTTCAAAAGCTTAGCCAACGTTTGTGCAAGATAAGTCTTACCAGAACCTGTAGGACCCAGCATGATAATATTACTCTTCTGAAGCTCCACATCCAAGTTCTTCTCGGTCATGATTCTTTTGTAATGGTTATATACTGCCACAGAAAGCACTTTTTTAGCCTGTTCCTGTCCAATTACATACTGGTCAAGAAATTCTTTGATTTCCTTTGGCTTCATGAGATTGATCTCAGTGTCAATCGGTTCATTTTCGAACTCGTCTGCAATCATCTCAGAACAAATCTCGACACACTCATCGCAAATATATCCGTCTGGACCTGCAATCAGTTTACGAACCTGATCCTGCGTCTTACCGCAAAAGGAACATCTAAGTTGCTTTCTATCGTCACTACCTCTTGCCATGCAAATTCTCCTTAACGACTCTTAATTACACTATCAATTAGTCCATATGCAACAGCTTCATCAGCAGACATATAGTTATCTCTTTCTGTATCTCTTTCAATTACTTCTAAAGGCTGACCAGAATTCTCACTTAAGATACGATTCAATTTCTCTCTCGTCTTGATAATGTGATCTGCTACAATCTTAATCTCAGTAGCCTGACCTCTTGCACCACCAAGTGGCTGATGAATCATAATCTCTGAATTCGGTAATGCATAACGCTTTCCTTTCGCACCACCGGCTAAAAGAAATGCACCCATACTTGCTGCCATACCACAACAAATGGTAGATACATCACACTTAATGTAATTCATAGTATCATAAATACCCATTCCTGCAGTAACAGAACCACCCGGACTATTGATATACAAACTAATATCCTTAGATGGATCTTCTGACTCCAAGAATAATAACTGTGCAATAATCAAACTTGCAGTTGTATCATTCACCTCGTCGCCAAGGAAAATAATACGATCCTTTAACAGTCTGGAATAAATATCATAGGAACGCTCACCCTTACTGGTTTGCTCCACTACATATGGCATAAAACTCATAGCCCATACCTCCTTTTACACGCATAATTACGTTTTCTTATTCCACCCTCATACAGTAAAGTCTTATTTTTCAACAGCTGCCTTTACTACTAAATCTACAGCCTTCTGTACTTCGATATCCTGCTTGATAGCCTTCTTCTCGCTATCACCAATCATCTCGATAAGTTTTTCAGCATCCATCTGATACATAGAAGCCATCTTTTCGATTTCTTCCTTTAACTCATCATCTGTAGCCTCAATATTCTCAGCCTTAGCTACTGCCTCTAAAACAAGTCTAGACTTAATTCTATGCTCAGCTTCTGGTGTCATAGACTCCATAAACTTCTCCTGATCCATACCTGTAAACTGGAAGTACTGCTCAATTGACAAGCCCTGATAGCTGATTCTCTGTGCAAACTCCTGATACATCTGCTCCTTAGTGCTGTCTACCATAGGTGCAGGAATATCCATCTCTGCCTTCTCAATAATAGCGTCAACTACTGCATTCTCCTTTGCACGAGTTGCCTCTTTTTCCTTATCAGCAGTAAGTTTTGCCTTAATGTCATTCTTGTATTCTTCTAATGTCTCAAATTCTGAAACTTCTGAAGCAAACTCATCATTTAACTCTGGTAACTCGTTTGCCTTAATTGCATGAATCTTAACCTTGAATACAACTGGCTTTCCAGCTAATTCAGTTGCATGGTAATCCTCTGGGAATGTAACATTTACTTCAACATCATCACCAATATTCTTGCCAACTAACTGATCTTCAAAGTTGTCAATGAAAGAATGAGAACCTAACTCTAAAGGATAGTTCTCGCCCTTACCACCTTCAAACTGCTCGCCATCAATATATCCATCAAAATCGATAGTAACAGTATCACCTAACTCAGCAGCTCTATCAGTAATCTCTGATGTTCTTCTGTTCTGCATCTGAGCCTTCTTAAGTTCTGCTTCTACATCAGCGTCAGTTACTTCAATCTCAATCTTGTCAATCTCAATACCCTTGTAATCTCCTAATGTTACTTCAGGCTTTGTTGCTACTAAAGCAGTAAAAATGAAATCCTTACCCTTTTCCATCTGCTCTGCATCAATCTCAGGTCTTGAAACGATATCTAAATCACACTCATCCAATGCTGTTGGATATGCATCCTGAATACAAATATTCGCAGCATCCTCGTAGAACATCTCTGCTCCATACATCTTCTCTAAATATGCTTGAGGCACCTTACCCTTACGGAAACCAGGTACTGAAAGCTTACCCTTCTGCTTGTTGTAAGCCTTAGTAATAGCAGCATCAAACTCTGCAGCTGGTACTGTAATTGTAAGCTTCGCCATATTCTTCTCTAATTTTTCTACTGATAAACTCATTTTAAAAATATCCTCCTTATGTAGCTTGCTACTTTGCGAACTGATTTGTGCCCGCACATATCAATAAATTATAGCAAGAAAAAATCAATATGTAAAGCACAAATACTGTTTTTTCTGCAAAAGAAAAGGCTGGATTTTCTCCAGCCTTTTTCGTGGTTTTACTTACCAGACATCTGCTCTTCCTGTCTCTTGATCATCTGTCTAACCATCTCACCACCGACAGAACCTGTCTCACGAGAAGTAAGGTCACCATTGTAACCATTCTTTAAGTTTACACCCATCTCCTGAGCAACTTCCATCTTGAACTTGTTCATAGCGTCCTTTGCGTTAGGAACTTCCATACGATTGCTGTTGTTTGAACTAGACATTTTCGTTACCTCCAAAAATCTATTTTATAATGAAGAAGCAGTAATAAGTTCTTTATTACTGCTTCTAAGTGTATTATCTACACATCAATATAAAATATTTTGGTAAGTTTTTCTAATACTATGGATTCCACTTTCTTCTAAGAAGCACGATACCTGCAAGAGAAATCATCATCAAACCGCCTAATGCAGCAATTGGTGATGTATCGCCTGTCTTTGGAGATGAGTCGTAGTCATAATCCTTGATAGAACCACCATCCTTCTTGTCGTCATCCTTCTTATCATCATCCTTAGTGGAATCTTCCTCGGTTGTCTTATCCTCTTCCTCATCCTTATCCTTCTTAGAAGTAGAATAAACTAACGCATATGTTGAGAACTGACCACTTTCTAATGTATAACTTGTTTTGCTTGCATCCAAATCTGCTAATTTGCTTGCAGCATCATTGTGTACTCTGATAATACTCTTTGCACTTGCCTTTGCAACCTTGCTTGGCAATGGTAACACCACTCGAATGGTAACACCACCTGCTAATTCGCTAATCTGAGTTCTTGACTCTACAGCACCGGAAGCATATGTACGGATCTTTGAAAGTGTAAGATCTAAGAACATATTTACCTTCTCATTCTTATCCATGATACTATAAACCGCTGCCAAAGCCTTCTGTGGTACTGCACCAGATGACTTGTATGTAACATTTAATCTAAACTCAACATTACCACCTTCGGCAATAAACTTCTTATCAGCCTCAGTGAAGTTTACTGTATCATAATTGAAAATGTCTTCCAAACCAGATACAGAAATATTCGGTGTCTTTGTTCCATTCAATACAACTGATGTTGTCTGACCGCTTCTCAATGTGATTAAAATGTCACCTGCAGGGTCAACCACTTTGCCATCAACAAGATTTACGGAAATATTCTTTGAAGTAATACCATTTGTGGCAACAATATTATAGTTACCATCTGCAACCTTGTTAAATACGAATGAGTTACCACTCTTAATCTCTGTAGTCTCTAATACTGTACTACCCTCAAGTAATGATACTGTTATGATTGCATTTGGATTGTCAGCATCTACAACAACACCCGTAATGTTAATACCATCAGCACCTGCTGTCTTGAAACTTCCTGTATAAGTAAGTGCTTCACCAATTGCCGATGTAGCTGTCATTCTGTAGTAGTATTTTGTGTTCGGTTTCAAATTCTGGAACGAATAAGAAGCTGTTACATTACCAAGTTCATCCTTTTGAAGAAGTGGAGTAATCTCCTTATACTTGCTGTCAGAAGCCTTTCTATATTCGTATTTTACAGTACTAATTGCATATGTTCCTCTGATAACCGAGTTGCTAATCATTGCAGAATTTTCTGTAATATTCTTAATCGCATTCACTTTCATGGTCATTGGCGAATACTTGGCTACTGTAGAAACATTACCAGCCTTGTCATATGCATGTACTTCATAAGTACCGGCACTTGCCACTGTAAATGTTCCCTGATATCCTGCACCATCTGCTGTTGCAGTTACTGTAGAAGCAACTACAGTTCCACCATTCATGATAACCAACTTGTCTGGATTAATTCCACTCAATTTATCAGATACCATAAATGTTACCGTCTGCTTATCAGATTCTGGAAGCACTGAGGTAATCATTGCATCCGGAGCAGTTGTATCTACCATAACAGTATGCAAATAGTTCAGTTCACTCTGAACACCTGCTGCTGTCTGTGCCCATACTCTTAAGTTCCAAATACCATCCTCGGTAATCTCTACCTTTGTCACATCTTTTACTGCTACTGCAGTATCAGGTTCCTTATCTCCTGTCCAAAGCTTGTAATATGTTGTTACAGGAGCCGCTCCCTCTGTTGTAGCAGGAGTAATTGTTGCAACCGGCTTTGTCTTGTACCAGTTTTCTGTACCATCCGGATTCTCCGGTGACCAGGTAACACCTGCATTTTTTGGTTTTTCATTTGAAATCTGTTCTAACGAAATCTCCTTAGAAGATTCATTGCCAGCTTCATCTCTCGCATAAATGGTATATTTACCCTTTTCATTCACTGTAAGAGTATAATTACCGTCAGCATCCGGACGAATCTCATAGGAAGTACCTGATGGAGTCACTGCACTCACTTTGTAAATACCACTTACAGTATCTTTTACTGTAAACTTCACATCTACTGACTGAGCCCATTCATCCTTATAACTGTTCTCATCAATGGTAATAACAGGAGCATCCAAGTCAATTCGCAATTCTGTCAACTCTGTAATACCCATTGTATTATTAGCATTATCTGTCACGTCAATGCTAACCTTATATTTTCCACTTTCTAAGAACTGTTTCTTCACCGGAACAGTTGTATCTGCACCACTCTTTACATATTCATCCAAAGTCACTCTGTCAGTCTTGCCATTAATATACCAATCAGCATACTGAACACCTGACTCAGACTCAATAATATCTGCTACAAGCTGTACTGGTTGGTTATACCAATTGCCACTTGTAAGATTTGAAATACGGTCTCCCGAAATATTCTCAACATGATATCCGCCTAATACCGGATTGTTCTTTTCAACTACCCATTGAGAGCCATCAGCTGTACCAACCAACTTAATCTCTTCTGTCTGATTACCTGCAACGTCTGTTACATAGAAGATAATCTCATTATTGGTACCCAATGGAATACTGATTGAAATAGAATCATCAGTTAATTCCTTCTGTGTCCACTTTTCTTCACCTGAGAACTTATAGAAAATTTCCTTACAACCGCTTCGTAAATCTTCAAAACTTAAAGTCGCAGTAACTGTCTCTTGGAAGAAGTTACCATACTTAAAGAAATTACCAATCTGATTAAACACAGAGCCTGTACCTGCCGCTGTAAACTCAGCGCCAAGATAGGTCGGAGCCTTTGTATCAATGTTAAATACCATCTTTTCAGAATCCGATGTATAGGCACCTGTTCTGCCATTTCTTACAACAACCTGAATCTCTTTGCCATTGTATTCACTATCATCATCTAATACGATAGAATTACTCTGCCACTCCTGTGTGCCAACAATTAAAATCTGGTTATAGTAATCAGGATCACGCAATACCTTTGGAGCAATTGTTACCACATCTGTGTACCACTCAGTTTCCTCGTTATATTGTGATTCCACTGTAAAGGTTTCATCTAAAACAGCTGCATCCTGTGTTACCTCTAACTTACAACTAGCAGCACAAGCTACCTCATAGTTGTCTGATCGAATAATAACATCAATGTCATATTCCTTTTGTTCATTTACTTCAGGAACAGTATAAGTAATCTGCATGATGGCATCTAAGCCACCATCTCTTGTAACAAGACTTTGAACTGCTGCCAATTCATCACTTGTATACTTGTCAGTGTCGTAATCCAAAACAAAATCCTGACTACTTGGGTCTGCAGCCTTTTCACCTGCAAACTTATATATCTTACCATCCAATTTCACATTCAATGGCTTCTTTGCTATGGTAGCTGCTTCATTTTCTGTATGTGTAGAAGCAATCTTATAATTGCCAGCCGCTGCACCGGTTAATGCAATATTAGACATTACCAAAGATTTTGTATTGTTACCGGCATCTTTAGAGTCATAATGCACAGTCAAATCTTCCATATTCACAGCAACATCATCTGACAGATAAACACCATCTAATGTAATGGTCAGTTTGCTCTTATCTACATCTGCAGTACCATCATACACCTTTGCAGCCAATGTTACGTCAGAAATCGTTAATGTCTTTTTCTGTGTTGTTAAAACTACAGTCAACACATCGTTAGTTCCCGCAGCAACATCACTCACATCAACAGAAACTGTCATATTGCCGTCCCAAAGTTTAATCGGTGTACCAACAACTGACATCGTAGCTCCAGATGCTGTAATACCAAAATCCTTAATGTATTCGGATATTGTACAATCTGTATCTCCAATCTTAGCTCCAGTAATGGTCGCGCTAAAATTCTCACTAGAATCAGCACCATTTACCAAACCATAACTCTCTGAAATCGCTTCACCATATGTAGTGCCAATGGACTTGGACACTGTCATGTCATCATATGTGATGCTAACCTTTTCCCACACAGCATAAAGATTAATTACTGGAACATCTTCTGAAGTGAAATAACTTGCAAAAGTATCATCAGCAATGGCTGCCATATCAGCAAAATCTGCTTCTGTAGCACTATCTGAAAATGCCCAACCAACAAATCGATAACCAAATCTACGGAAATTATTCTGATCTAATGTATCTCCCGGAGTCGCAAATGTGTGATCCTTACTCTCCGTAGCACCAACACCACTACCACTACCAAAATTAGGATTGTAGACCAAAGTATACTTACGTTTCTCCCAAACAGCAGTCAATTCAACATCATCAATTTCATTGGCAACCACATTGCCAACTGGAATCAAATCTGCCAAGCCGACTTTCTTCCAACCCTTAAAGGTATATCCCTGTACTGTCGCAGGTGTAACCTCTGTATTATATGTAGTTCCCTTATCAGGGTAACGGTATTCTGTCTCATGGAATTCATCTTTATAAGAAACCTCTGCTTCTTTCCAGTTCGCTACAAAGGTTAATTCCCCAACAGCAGTTGGTGTCATAAAATCTGCCCCTGCAGCACCTTGACTTGCACCGTCTAATGTCCAATCCACAAATGTGAACTCTCCACCAGCTAACTTTGTTCTTGTAACATTTGGCAACTGATATGTCTTGGATACGAATCCATAGTATGTTTGATTTACCTCATCAAAGATAAAACCAGAACTACTATAATCCACAGAACCGCCATCTGGTTCGAACTTCACAGTGTATTTTGTAAAATACTCTACTGTAACCTTAACATTGGTATAATCCTCAGTAACAGAAACATAATCATCTTCATCTACCAATCTCGGAGTAAAAAACACAGTAGAACTACTTGTATTCACAAATGAATCCGAAACCCAGGTAACATCAAGTTCTTCGCTATATATGGTTCCACTTACCATCTTAATTGTACAAACAATCTTAGATGGCAATGCCTTTTTCGTATCATTCTCTGAGGTTCCTGCTGGCAACACCATAACAGTCTCAGCACCGGAAGGCATATCCATAGCAGTAACACTACCTTTACCACTTTCCGTATCCTCTTTATCATCCTTTGTCACAACTTCTTCATCTTCGCCAGAATCATCATTCGGTTCACTGGTACTTGCATCTGTCTCATCATCCACATCTGCAACTGCTTCAGAAGAAGGCTCTTCCTCTGGTCTCAAGTCCTCAGCATCTTCAATGTCATAAGCAGTCGTTGCCTCGGTATCATTACCGGCAGGCTCCTCTTCTGCTTCCTCACTGGAAATCAGGCTTTCTTCTTCCTCTTCCTCTACATCCACGAGATTCACCTGTTCCTCTTCTTCCTCATATACAAATGCACTATCATTTGCGGATGAAGTCATAAAGTATGATTGTGAAAGCACAAGGGCAAGCACTAAAATAGTTGCAACCACTCTTCTACCACTTCCTCTGCTCCAACGATACAGATAGGAAATGGCACTGATGATTGCCACCAATGCTAAAATAGGATAAGTCAGTATCTTGTGTTTCTTTCCGACTTTAACTAATTTTTGAATCAATTTGTTTTTTGAATTCATACCTTTCACCTCATGTCTTAATCTATCATACGAATTGTTATCTCTATTTATAGTTATAAATTGGCACAATTACACAATTTAAATCATTTTACCATACCATCTGCATAAAATCCACTATTTTTACAAGATATAGTATTATTTTTTAAAATTGATGCAACATCATGTGTCAGGATATCAAAATACATACCCATATGTATATCGTCAACTTCATTAAAAAACATTATATCAAAATGCATATAATCCTATGGCTTGATTACTTGACGCTTTTCATTCAAGGTGGTAGTATTATTAGGAAAAAAACTTTACAGAGGTGTGTACAAATGAGTAAGAATTTTGACGATTTATTATCAAGAGTTTCAGAGTGCAGCAAGAAAAAGGTTTCCGTTGCTGTTGCACAGGATGACGCTGTATTAGAAGCTGTTCAGGCAGCAAAAGAAAGAGGCATTGCAGATGCCATCTTAGTAGGTGACGAAGCAAAGATTCGTGAACTTGCTGCATCTATGAATATCAACGCTGACGATTTCGAAATTATCAATGAGCCAGATGACTATGCAGCTGCTTTAAAGGCAGTTTCTTTGGTACATGACGGAAAAGCAGATATGTACATGAAGGGACTTATCGATACAAAGTCATTTTTAAAGAGCGTATTAGACAAGGAAGTTGGTCTTCGTACTGACAAGACTTTATCTCACGTTTGTGTATTTGAGATTAAGGGTTATGACCATCTCCTCTTCTTAAGCGATGTTGCTTTCGTTCCTTATCCTGATTTAGAGACTAAGGCACAGATTATTAACAACACTGTTGAGATTGCACACGCTTGTGGTATTGCAAATCCAAAGGTTGCTCCACTTGCAGCAGTTGAAGTTGTGAATCCAAAGATGCCTGTAACTGTTGAGGCTGCTGAACTCACAAAGATGAACGAAGAAGGTAAGATCCCAGGATGTATCGTTGATGGACCAATGTCATTAGATTTAGCTATTGATCCAGAAGCTGCTAAGCACAAAGGTGCTACTGACCGTAAGATCGTTGGTGATGCTGACATTTTATTATTCCCTGACATCCACGCAGGTAACATTACATATAAGTGTCTTGTTCACACAGCAGAGGTTAAGAACGGTAACATTTTAACTGGTACAAAGGCTCCTGTTATCTTAACATCACGTTCTGATGACTTCGAGACAAAGGTAAATTCTATTGCTTTAGGCGCTGTTGTTGCTGAAGCAATGAACAAATAATAGATTTTAGGAGGACGCACAATGTCATACAAGATTTTAATTATCAATCCAGGTTCTACTTCTACCAAGATTGGTGTTTACGAAGACGAAACACAGTTAATGGAAGGTACACTTCGTCACTCTACAGAAGAGATTTCACAGTACGCTTCTATCTACGAGCAGAAGGATTTCAGAAAAGCAGTTATTTTAGATTTATTAAAGGAAAAGAATATTGATTTAGATTCTATTGATGTTGTAGTTGGTCGTGGTGGTTTATTAAAGCCAATCCCAAGTGGAACATATGCAACTACCCCTGAATTATTAGAAGATTTAAAGATCGGTAAGCAGGGACAGCACGCATCTAACCTCGGTGGTATTTTAGCGAAGGAAATCGCAGATGAAATCAACGTGCCTTCTTACATTGTTGACCCTGTAGTAGTAGATGAATTACAGGACGTAGCCAGAGTATCCGGTCACCCATTAATGCCTCGTACTTCTATCTTCCACGCATTAAACCAGAAGGCTGTTGCAAAACGTTATGCAAAGGAAGTTGGCAAGAGTTATGAAGATTTGAACTTAATCGTTGTACACATGGGTGGTGGCGTATCTGTTGGTGCTCACAAGAACGGTCGCATCATCGACGTTGCAAATGCATTAGATGGTGATGGTCCATTCTCACCAGAGCGTTCTGGTGCACTTCCTTCAGGTGCTTTAATGAAACTTTGCTTCAGCGGTAAGTACACAGAAAAAGAAGTTGCCAAGATGATTAATGGTAACGGCGGCTTCAACGCTGTACTTGGAACAAACGATATGCGTGATGTTATCAAGATGGCAAATGAAGGCGACGAGACAGCTAAGCTTTATATGGATGCATTCCATTATCAGCTTTGCAAGGAAATCGGTGCTATGGCTGTTGTATTGATGGGCAAGGTTGACCAGATTATCTTAACTGGTGGTATCGCATACGGCAGAGAAACAACTGATGTTATGAAGGAATATGTAGAATTCTTAGCTCCTGTTACTATTTATCCTGGCGAAGACGAACTTTTAGCATTAGCTCAGGGTGCATTAAGAGTTATGACTGGAGAAGAGTCAGTTAAGGAGTACTAAAAACAAGTATATATATACAAAAAGGATGTGGAACCATTCCACATCCTTTTTACTTTAGAACATAACAAATATTATCTATCCTTACGTCGCTGTCTTACATTTACATAAGATGAAAGATCCTTACACAAATTGACAATCTCAAAACCATAGATTGTGCCATTCTCCAACTCCTCGCTTCGCACTGCTTTTCCTCGAAGTTTGAGATAATGACCAATATCTTCGAATTCCACTTCAATCACTTCTCCCATGTCAATATCTGCATAATCACCATTACGATCAGTAATCGAAAAACCGGATAAGCTAACATCTCTAATCATAACCTTGCCACCAGTTTTTCCTACGCGACGCATATATGCCTGACAGGCTACTGGTACACGAAAACTACTTCTACGATTATGGCGAACTCCTTCTCCACGCACTTTTAATATGTACTCACCACGAACATTCACAATCTGTACATCACGCCATATATAAGGAACCCCATCCTCTGGCTCATACTCTATGTTCACACGTACAGTATCAAATATCAAACGTCGTTGCATATCCGTAACCAGTTCAATAATTGCAATATTCTCTTTAACCTGTTTTTTGATAATTGCATCCATGTAAATCTGATTATCTTCGTTGCTAATCTGCAAGGTAACCTTTGATGCAACTTCTAATTCTTGTAACTTAATTGTAAACACATCCCCATTTGTATTCTGCGTAACATAATTGTAACATATTTTCCATAATCGGGAAATAGGGAAAATGGAAGATTTATCACTTATGATGCTTTCTTCGTGATTGTATATTTCTTTGTAATACTGCCTTTATATCGTCCATTAAATTTTACTGTCACCTTGTGTACTCCTGGCTTCTTAGGATTTTTTTCATATACTACTTTATAATACTTTGAAGATATTATCTTCCCCTTCAGATCATATACCGTTACTTTAGGTTTTCTATCCTTACCATTATAAACATACGATGTCTTGGATAATTTCACACAATCAATTTGTGCAATAACAGTAATCTTCGCCTCACCACATTTTGTACATCTTTTTTCAATCTTTCCATTTTGCTTTTTGGACGCTTTAACAATTTCAGTTTTACCATATGTATGCTTACACTTATTGTCAGTATAGTCTGCCTTTCGAGGTACAGACGCTGCGATATATAATTCCAAATAGGAATTACAATAATAACCACCATCTGAATCCTGAGATGAAATTAAAAATGCAACTAATCCTGTTTTTTTAGGAGTAATTTTTCCTTTTTTGCTAATTGTGGCTATTTTCTTATCCTCAGAGGAAAAAACGATTTCTCTACCTTGTGCTATTTGCCCTTCAACCCAGACAGGTAGCAAAGCATCAAATACTTCTCCCTTTTTTATTGTGATAAAGCCTTTTGTAAATGTGTATTCGCTGGATTTTTCCGGCAATTCAAATGCAGTGCCATCGAATGCTAAGAAATACGTCTTTCCATTATATTCTTTAATCGTATTTGCATACAACAATCCATTTGGCTTTGCACAATAGAGCAAATCACCAATTTGTATCCAACCATCGTAATAGCATTGGGAATTTACCATTTCCTCTCGTTTTTGAGGATTTTCTACATATTGATAACCATCGCCTCCATTATCATCTGCATACTTAGTTTTACACATAATGCTAATAGTATCATTAATAGCCGAAAGCCTTTCTACTGCAGTTCCGTGTATTTCGGTGGCAGGCTTTCCCTCTTCCATTAGCATCGCCTTGCCTTCAATATAAAACACCCCTGAACCGTTATTAACGTATATCATCTTCATACCTTTGTAATAAGGACTGACACCTTCAATCATATCCACAAAATACCATGATGCAATAAACTCTTTGTCATTAGTACCTGTCACCTCAAATAACGGATCAATCAAATGCCAATCATTATTATAATACGCCATAACCCATGCATGGTCTTGTTCTCTATCATCCAGAAAAACATATTCCTTCATGTCACCACGACTACCAGTAACCATAACTGCCGGTATATCTGCCAATCTTAGCATATGAGACATAAACAACGCATATCCCAAACAATTGGCCTTTCTTTCATAAAACACATCCATCGGATAATACTCCGCCTTCCCGGATGTATAAGACATATACTCAATATTTCGGTTATACCAAGCATATAGTCTTGTAACAATTTCCTCATCTGTAGTACAACCTTTTGTAACCTTTTTTAGAAGCTTATTTAATACTTTTTTATCTGCATCCGTACCATACACAAACTCTAAGCCCATTTCAGGATACTTCTCGATATACATTTCATTTAAATAATCATATGTAGCAGTTGTAAGCTTCGGTGTCATAGTATAACAAGCCTTTTTCTTTGCAGCTGTTGCTATACTTGTACTAGGAACACACACCATTGTCTGAACTAGTACATATACCAATACAATCGCTATCATCTTTCGTAGCTTCATAAAAATCCCCCTCACTATTCATTTTCAAACAAAGGAGTCGAGAAATATCTTTCCGCAGTATCAGGCAATATAGTAACCACAGTTTTTCCTTCTCCTAGCTTCTCTGCAAGTTTCAGCGCAGCAGCCACATTGGTTCCACTGGAAATGCCACACATAATACCTTCTTTTCTCGCCAAATCCTTAGCTGTCTGAATCGCTTCCTCATCTGTAACAATATAGATATCATTGTAAATTTTCTGATTGAGAATCTTAGGAATTAATCCATCACCAATTCCCATCTGCAAATGTGTTCCAATCGTACCACCGGCGAGAATGGCAGCATTTTCTGGCTCCACTGCCCAGATTTCTATCTCCGGATTCTGAGCCTTTAACACTTCACCAATACCTGTAATCGTTCCACCTGTACCAATACCGGAGCAGAAACCATGAATTGGTCCCGCTACCTGCTCTAAGATTTCCAAACCGGTATGATGTCTATGCACCATTGGATTTGCCTCATTTTCAAACTGCTGAGGTACGAATACATTTGGATTTTCATCTCTCATACGAAGAGCAGTCTGCAAACATTCATCAATACAATCACCAATATTTCCCGCATCATGAATTAAAATGACCTCTGCACCATAATGGCGAACCAGTTTTCTCCGTTCTTCACTAACAGAATCCGGCATGATAATGATTGTTTTATATCCACGCACCGCACCAATCAATGCCAAACCAATTCCCTGATTACCACTGGTTGGTTCAACAATGATAGTATCCTTGTTGATGATGCCACGTTTTTCCGCGTCCCGAATCATATTATAAGCAGTTCTTGTCTTGATGGAGCCACCCACATTCATACCTTCAAATTTTACCAAAACCTCGGCACTGCCTGGCTTGTTCATTCTACTCAAACGTACAATCGGGGTATAACCAATTGCGCCTAATACATTGTCATAAATTCGATTATTCATTTCTTTTACATCCTTTATTCATATACTTTTTCAAATTCATCAATCGGCATTGGCTTTGCAAAGTAATAGCCCTGAATCAAATCGCACTCCTGACCAGCCAGGAAATCCACCTGTTCTCTACTCTCAATACCTTCTGCCACAATCTTCATATCTAACTTCTTTGCCAAATCAATCACTTCTGATACAATCAACATGCCTCGTTCTGCAGTTTCCGCACCTCTAAAGAAGTCCGCATCAATTTTAAGCACATCGATATTCAATTCCTTCAATGAATTCAGCGATGAATATCCTGCACCAAAATCATCCATAGATACAATAAATCCATATTCTCTCAACCGGTCTACCGTTTTTAACAAAACATCTTTATCATCAAAGAATGCACTTTCTGTCAGCTCCAATTCAATCACCTTGTGAGGCACATGATATTTGTCCACAATACTACAAATATGCTCCGCCAAATCCTCTCTGGTGAAGTGTGCACGAGAAACGTTTACAGAAATCGGCACAACCGCTTTTCCTTCTGCAATCCATTTTGCCTGCTGACACGCAACCTCTTCTATCATGTAGTCATCTAACTGCAGGATAAAGCCATTCTTTTCAAATATCGGAATAAACTTATTCGGTGGAATGAAACCATCCGTAGGATGTATCCATCTAACCAAAGCCTCTGCCCCTGCACATTGTTCTTCCTTTGCACTGTACTTCGGTTGCAGATATACTTTAAACTCCTTATTTGCCAAGGCTCTTTCCATGTCATCTTCAACCCTGCGTTCCCATAACTGCTGTTTGTTCATTTCCTCATCAAAGAATGCAATGTTACTCTCAGCATCCTCCTCTATCAACCCTCTCGCCGTAAATGCATTATTATAAAGCATTTCAATATCCGTTTCTTTCGGCGCTACAAAACAAACACCACAAGCAAAGTAGAGCTTCACATTCGGTACCAATGCATTGAGGTTTTCTTCAATATCGTGAATGCGCTTTTCCAATTCATCTTTGTCAGTATAGACGAGCAACAAGCCAAAATCTGCCATTTCATGATGCGCCATGGTTTCTCTGAATTTTAGCTGTTTTTTCAAAGAGGCATAAAACCGCTCCAGCAATTCTTCGCCCTCTTTGACACCAAAACAGGTACAAAAACTTCTGTATTTTTCCATGCGAAGGTGTATCATTGCATATTTTTGTTTATTTCGCCAATTCATCTTAAGCAGTCGGGTTCCTTTTCTCACAAAAAACAACCAGTTACTACCGCCGGTCACCATATCTGTATATAACAACGTTGTCATTCTTCTCTGGTTAACTGCCATTGCAATCAACGTAATTAGGTAGTATAACGTAAACACCAATACTATAATTAGAACAAAAGCCAAAAGAAGAAGAAACAGAACCACTTCATAGCCATATATATTCACATAATAGTTTACGCATATCTTACCTTCATCTACTGTTTTTACAAACCAAACACTTGAAGTTTCAAGCACTGTTCCCGTACGAAATGATGATTGTGATATATTACTAAACACATATTGCGATTCGCCTACAATCAGCATTTCATCATTGATATATATATGACCATCTTCCCAAGTAAGCAGGTTGTGATCATCTAAAATCATGTCATAAGAGATTTCACTGTCTCTGTATTGGAATTCATATACCTGAAGATTACCTATCTCACTTAAATCGGGAGTTTCTTCTACATTTTCCCATACACAATTCCCCTCAGCATCAAAAAAGCAAATGCCACCTATTACATCCATGTATTCCGTGTAGTTCTGCCATTCAAAACTGAGCAATTCTCCATCTTCCACAACATACTGTTCCGCCTTTTCATCCACTGACAATGCTTCAGTCTTATGGGTTTCATATATTTCAACCACTTTGTCAGCGTAGATATTTCCCTCATCCAATTTGCGTATAACAATATCCGTAAAACTAGTATATGCAAGCACAATCATCAATACAGACACTATTATCGAAAGAATAATCAAGCCAACAAATGATAGCCAGATTCGATTCTTTCTATATTTCTTTATTCTTTTATCCTTTGAACGACTCATCTTATCCTCCCATCGTACCTTACTTATTAGTAAGCACATCGTAATGCTCAAATCTAGCCTTTTGTCTTCACTGTAACCACCTTATAAGAACTGTAATAAGTCTTTTTATCTACAATTCTGTAGGTCTTTATTCTAAACTTATAGGTAGTTCCCTTCTTCAAGCCCTTCGCCGTATATGTTGTAGTCGTATTGTCAGCGATTTTAGACAACTTCACCCACTTACCACTCTTATAGCACTCTAGCACATATCCGTCTACCGAAGCATTTTTACTCCACTTCAATGTAATAGCCTTTTTTGTAACCTTGCTTGCCTTAAACTTTGATACATTTTTCGGATTTGTTGATGCGGAAAACTCCATGTGCGTTCCATAGGTTTTATTCTTTCCGCTCTTCTTATATGCAATAATTCTGAACCGATATGTTGTCCCTGCCTTTAATCCTTTTACAGTATATGATACAATCGTGTTTTTTGTAAGTGTTTTCTTTGTTACCCATTTCCCGGACTTATACTGTTTAATCACATAGCCACTTGCAGAACTATTTTTCCTCCAGGTGAGTGCAATAGAAGACACTGTGCTTTTTTTCACCTTCACACCCTTAACCGTGTTTGGAATTGTTTTGTACTTTATGGAATTATCCTTAGCATAGGTTTCTGCTGCGGTTCCCTTTCCACACAAAATGGTAAAACCAGGAACCTTACTTACTTCCTGAGCATCTTCATTATATTTGTATCCCACCGCTTGTACATATAACATTGTTACCGTATCCGGAATCATAATGCTTTTCAATTTCGGACAGCCGATAATTGCACTATCATAAATAGTTGTAAGACTACTAGGTAACTCCATACTTGTCACGCTACCACAGTCACGAAATGCCCAGGCATCAATCACTTCTACTCCTTCCGGGATAATCAATGATTTTGCTTTACATTTCTCACCAAACACATACTGCACCAAATGATTGTCCACTATCTTAAAATTCTCATCATACTTTCGATATACGTCACCATTCTTTTTCTTTATAAACAACGCACTTACTTCTTTCGTAAGATAAGTCTCCAATTCATAATTACTGTTTATCTTTTCCAACTGGTAATGAATCTCAATATTATTCATGTCAGTTTTACCCGCATTGAACAAAGTTCCTTTATATGACCATGCATCCTCCCACACTGCATATGTCCTGGAGTCATCAGCATCAAACACAGTTGTAGAAGAAGTACTCAAAGAATAGTGCACAGCAATCTTAGCATTTGAAAACTGAATTGATGGATACTTCTCTGTATCTATACAGTTAACACCTAACGAAAGTATGCTACTTTTCTTGCCACTAATGGTTCCAAAAGATAATTCACTATTCTTAGGCACATCCTGTATATTGATAAATCCTACCTGTTCCACTGACATCTTACCAATATTTATCTTCACAGGCATTTCTGCATATCCCATAACACGAAAACTCGGAGTCTCACCATGGTAATACAAAGCATTTGCGTATACATCTGTATCTACACAATGCAAAGCATCATCATCCATATCTCCATCATATATATGTATTTTATCTACTTGAATACTCTCTGTTCTAATCTCCACCAATGCTGATGTCTTGATTACAGACCCCTTGTCACCCTTAATATTAACACCTGTATTCAAATTCTGCACGCCACTAACAAAGAGGACATATCCACCAAATCTACTTTGACCTGTCACCGAAAATGTATTGGCCCCAAGATATAATGTCGCATTCTTTTTCTGCGTCATAAGATAGTTTACAGCAGAATCAAAATCTACACCACTAATCTCTATATCTGAATTTGCCGTACAATCTCCAGCCAGATACACCGGTACAAACTGATTCTCCGATACATTTCCACGAAATGCTATCGACTTAACTTTTGGCAAGTTTCCTGCTGGAATCGTAACAGCAGAATCTGCAGGAATGATTAATTCATATGCAGCTGTTGTATCTGTCATCGCAGAAAACGCGTATGCCGCACTACCATATTTTCCAGTTTCTTTACCATTACAATTCAAGGTCAATGACTTTACATAGTTATCACTACTACTTTCCGGCAAATCATACAAATACAACACTCCCGTTGCAGAGGATGTGTTATTCACATGACTGATACCAAAATCATAAGACCCCTTCGCAAAATACTCTGACGTACCGTTAGTATCATCCCATGTGCAATCCACATAGTAATATGCACCATCGTCCAATTTTACCATATTCCATGCGTGGTTTTGATCATTAGAAATGCCCGTAACAAACACATTGTCAAGGCCGGCAGCATTTAATAACAACTGATAGGCTCTGGCATAGCTTTCGCATACACCCTTACCTCTATCAAACGCACCAATGATATTGTGGGCCCACACTTCATCACTAGGCTCACCATTATCATCATAAGCATAATTCATTGAACCAATTAATGCGTCATGAATTTTCTTAGCTATCTCATATTCTGAATTCATGCCTACAATCGACGCATTATAGGAACCAATTGCAGACAAAATCGTTTCCTTATAATAGTTGCGAACCGCAGAGGATGCATATGTACTATCTGCCAGCAACAACATATTGCCCGCACCATCAAAAGAAATCGTTCCGGACATATAATAGAAAATAGGATAATCATTCTTCACGGAGAAATACGTCTCTATCGCCTCTGTTTCCGTAAGGCCATACTCCTGCAAAGAAACCGTAGCGATTATATAACCATCTGATGTAGCACTAGTCAAAGTCTCTGTGCTATTCCAAAGTGTTTTCTCATGTGCCAATATTGTCTGATACAACGCCTGACGATTTGTTCCGTTAGAGCGCTTTGCCAATGCCTGATATGCATAGTCATCCGCATAAAGAGAGATTTCATCTGAATCTCCTTCTGCTGCATATACACCTGTTGGCAACCATCCACACAACAAAACTATCATCAAACATAATAAGTTTTTCACAAATCTATTCTTCCCCATAAAACGCCCTCCCTTTGTTCCATTTTAATCCTTATATTTTTCTAAATCAACTGTATTATTTTCTTGCCAAAAATGTTTTGTAATGTTATGGTGTAACTGTTGTATGAATAACAAAAGAAGAGAGGCAAAACAATGTACAGAATCATGACTTCTGACGAAGCAATAGATATTATAAAAGACGGAGACGTCATTTGCTTGAATTCCTTTCTCGGAATCGAGAATCCCGTAGAACTGCACGAGGCATTGTATCGCAAATACAAGGCAACCAGCTCTCCAAAACATTTGACTATGGTATCTAGTGCCGGATTCGGCATCTGGGATGAAAAGAAAAATGCGGAACAATACATAAAAGAAGGCGCTGTAGACAAGATTATATGTGGACATTTCGGTGCAATGTTCAGCACCAAGCGACTAGTTCTAGAAAATCGATTTGAAGCTTATAATCTCCCACTCGGTTGTATATCTCATGCCATCCGTGCACAGGCTGGTGGTATACCGGGAGCGCTTTCTAAGGTTGGTCTTGACATTTTCGTAGACCCATTGGTTGACGGACCAGGTATCAATGATATTTCCAAGGACGATTCTTTGGTAAAGCGAGTGGAGGTTGATGGAGAAGAATTCTTATACTACAAGCTTCCAAAGATTAACGTAGCCCTTATTAAAGGAACTGCCGCTGATAGAAAAGGCAATATCACCTTTGACGATATGTATATGTCAGGAGATGCTTTATCCATTTGTCAGGCAACAAAAGCCAACGGCGGCAAGGTAATCGTTCAGGTTGACCGAATTGTCAGCACACCATCCAGACCTCGTAACACCATCATTCCTGGCTGTCTTGTGGACGCAATCGTTATGGTGGAACCAGAATCCCGCCATGCGGCATACGAGTCATTAACCGGTAGTTTTGAGATTCCATATTCCCAGTGGCAGGATTGGAGCGACATGCTGGAAGCAAGAACTTCCACAAAAAATATCATCAACGTGCCGGGGAATATTATCGGCAAACGTGCTGCGTTGGAACTAAAGGAAGATGACATTGTCAACATCGGTGTAGGAATTCCTGAAACCGTTACCAAATATGCAAGAGAAAATGGCATTTTAGATAAGGTTACTTTAACAGTTGAATCCGGCGGTGTAGGCGGTTTTCCTGCCTCCGGCAAGGTATTTGGTGCAGTCATCGGTGCAGATTCCATGTATGATATGGCAAACCAGTTTGACCTGTACAACAACGGTGGTCTTGATATCTGCTTCATGGGCGGCATCGAAGTCGACCAACACGGAAATGTCAACGCCCATCGCGGTCCCGGTGCATTTGCCGGCGTTGGCGGATTCGCAAACATTACGGCAAAAACAAAAACCGTTGTATTCTGCCTGACTTTTAACACCAAAGGGCTCATCGTTGATGACAATGACGGCACAATCACCATTCAAAATGAGGGTTCTATCCCAAAATTTGTAGAGAACGTTACCAGCATCAGTTTCTCCGCAAAACGTGCTCGTGCCAACAAACAGAAAATCCTCTACGTAACAGAACGTTGCGTATTTGAACTAGGCGAAAAGGGTCTCCGTCTCATCGAGGTATATCCAGGCATAAACATTGAAAATGATATTATAAAACTGTTACCTTTCAAGGTAGAGATTGACCCTATGCTGGAATATTAAGGTATACTCGAATATATAAGATGAACCCCAGTATTACATGTTTTTAGTGTAATACTTGGGGTTCTCTTGTGCATTCACCACCTTGTAGCAAGGATACTTTTCTCCATCCGGATTACTATGTAAAATATCACCTACCATTCCAAAATCCTATTCAAATAATCATAACATCTAGGATATTTATTCCGAATACGTTCTAATTCTTTTTTCATATCTATTTGTTCAACGGAATAAATATCAATATATCTCAATAAAGCTAACAAATCTTTCTTGTCTGTTGACCTTGGAACCAACCCTCCATCATGTATCGCTTTCGCCTTCGATTCGATTAAGCCCCATATATCAGCTACTTTTAAATCTATATTATTAAATTCATATTTTGTATCTTCCCAAATAATCACTGGTGCAAGTTCATCAAGAAAACCATCAAGCATAGAACAATCCGTATTCAACCAATCGTTTTCTAATCCTAGTTCCGCACCCACTTCTTTTATCAATTCACAAACCTTATCATCAAATTCAAACGTAAGTGAATCTATATCTATCGTATATCCATTTTTACGTATCCCTTGATACATCATTGCAAATCCGCCTATGGCTCTTATTTTAATTCGCACATTATGCAATTTTTCCAACTTATTATCCAAAAGCACAAGCGCCTTTTCAAAATCTTCTAGCGAACTATTTCTTTCCATAAATACTCCTTAATATTTAATATTCATTTCTTTATAAATGTTATCTTCCGGCAGTGCATATTCATCAAGCACAAGTGTTTTTTCCAATGGTTTTGTATATGCCAATTCTTGCAAATTTTGATATTCATCTAACAAAAAATCATAATTATAATACTTTATTATGCAGTAAATCAATGTCTTTGTTTCCTGAGTCATCAAATCTAATTGCATCTTTCCAATTTCATCTGAATACTTTTTATAATAATAGAATAGGCGATGCAAGCAGCGATGCAAATAATAAAAATCCTCTGCACTCCAATTATCTTGTATATCATAATAAATTTTATTCTGCATTTCGTTAACACCTCCTGCATATCATAACAACCTATATACTTCAATCAAAAATATCTTTTACCAATAATTTAATTATAATCATTTTTTATTTTTTTACAACCCAAATAAAAACTCGGCTATTACTTTTCAGTAATAACCGAGTTTTCTCAAGCTATTGTTTAAATTATTCCTACCAACCATAAAAGCAATAATATCGAAAGCATTAATAAAACAGCTCCAGCAATTATGGCAAACATTTGAAATTGCTTGTATGCATTTTTACTTGCTTTTCCTTCTAACTGACGAATCCGAATAGCACTGCTTATAGAAAATATAAATCCGACTGCCAACAAGCTCGCTGCTATAGAATTAAATATTTCATTTAATCTTGCAAGCTGAAACAAATGAATCACTATCAACACTCCAAAGATACCTGCCGAATAGCATACCTTTGTAATTATTTCCTTTGACATCTTTTCCTTCTCAGCATTTGTATATTCTGCCACCATTACTAATGTTTCTTTTAATTCATTATCCATTTTCTCACTCTTCCTTTCTCCGCTTAACAATTCTCGGATATCAATTTCATAAAAATCTGCCAATTCAATTATTAAAGTTATATCTGGCATGGTATTACCATTTTCCCAGCGAGATACAGACCTTGATGATACATTGAACTGTTCTGCTAACTGTTCTTGAGATAGCTGTTTTTCTTTCCTAAGTTCCTTTAACAACATTCCAATTTTAATTTGATCCATGTTCTCCTCCTTTCGAGAAAATGATAACAATTCCAGTTAAAAGAAAACACGACAGTGAGTGAGAACTGTCGTATTTTTCTTGATTAGACATGTCTGTCTAGGTTATTTTTCGCTTGAAACCACTGTATCTTCTTTGTTCACTATATCAGAAGCTTTTCGCACAACAATGGCATTTGGCAGATATCTACCAAATCCAGTAGGACTGGAAGACTTTGTAATTTGTTCTCCATCGTACCACATAATTGCAGAACTTCCACCATCCAAATTCACGGCTTGATATGCCTTATACTCATATAAAATCTTTGCACAATCACCCACCGTACATCCGATGCTATACCCTGGCTGTCTACCATCAATAAGAAGCAACATAAAGGTGCCGTTAGCCGACTGACCAATAACAGACCTAGGTTGTATTCCCCAACCATAACTGCCCTCAGCCACAATCTCACCATCCACAATCAATGCCGGAGAAAACTCACAAGCCCACTTGTAATCAGGAATCGAATCTCTGTCATAGTGCGTCACATAAAGACGATTATCTTTCTTCATACCAATAAATTTCCAATGAGACTTACCTGCTTTGTGGTTGCCGTAATCTTTACCATCAATTACCAAGGAACCTCTAATCTCACCACCGCTACCATGTCCATCTACATCAATAAATCCACTGGCATTGATGGCTAATAGAGCATCACATTTTTCACCATAATCATCAATGATTTGTCCTCTAGAACCCAGATAATCAGACTTCGCCATCTCTATTTGCTTTGGATTTTTCACCAAGGCCAATTTGCCTTGATATCCATCCTGATGAATTTTGATAATCATCAGATTATTTGCTGTATCTAGCGCTAAAAGCGGATGACCGTTTACGGTATATAACCCAAGTTCCCCATCCATGTCTTTAATTACAATGGAACCATATCCTTTCTCTGTCAATTTTGGATTTTCTTTTAAATACTTACGAACCGACTCTGTATCGATTTCCCAATATGCCTTATAGAACAAAGCCTCCGCATCTATGTCATCACTTATTTCTTCATCTTCCACATCATCCCAACCACTATCTAAAGCAGCCTGCATGTTAATTTTCCATGTTCTTTCGTTCATAATTTCTTCAATCATAGATTTCGGAAAAAATGCAGTGGCAAGCCACTGATGACTTGTTGTACTCATGGCGGTTTCAATATATAATGTCCTCCATTTTACAATAAATGGATGCGTAGAAAACAGCACAACACCATAAAGACTTAAAATCACAGCCAACAGCACCAAGCCTCTTGTCACATATGTTGCGACTGACTTTTTCTTCTTATCTTTCTTTTTAGAAGGCTGTTGAGGCTTCTCTTCTTCCAACGCTTTATCTTCTTGTTGCGTTTCTTTTTCTACAGCAACGGTGGATTGTTCTTTTTTCTGTTCCGCTTTTTTCTCATTCGTTTTTTGAGAAACCTGCTCAGATGCAATATATGTTTTTTTACGACTATCCTTTAAATCTTGCTCAGATTTTTTCAACATCTGATCAGCCTCTTCCAGCATCTTTGCAATATCGTTTTTGTCATTGCTTTGTCCAGTCATACTTTCCATCCTTGTCCTATAAAAAATGTTATAAATACCTATTTATTATACCATTCCCATATCTAATCTTCGAAACTATTCCGAAATATTTCTCGATAATAAACACAACTTTCCATTTCTATATATGGCAAATCTGCGCATCGTTTCTGTATTATCATTGATTGATACTAAATCACACATCTCGATTGCTTTACACATTCATCATTCCGAAAAATGGAGTGTCCACATAGCGTTGTTTCCTGATTAAAACTTCCCCTGTGCAATCACTTCTTTTTTTCTTGTCTGCATTATAAAATTACTAATCAATTCAACAAATTCCTGTTCTTCTTCTGATTCAGCATTCAATGCGACTTCTACAGTCTCCTCAATATCCATTTCCTTACATCTTTTGTAAAACTCCTTAAATGCTTCGGTGTGTGACATAATATACCTCCGTTCTGTAATTACCTTTCAAACCTAGTTTTATTATAATCCTTTTTTCTGTTTTTACAATACACATAAACAATAAATAAGTGTCACCATATACTCTGCTTCGTACATGGTGACACTGTTCATATCAATTTATAAATCATTAGCATTCTTCTAACAACACCTATTTCTCCATATCAAATTGCTGATGATAGGCAGATCTTTTGCATCAGTAGAATCCCACAAAAAATATACCCTTCTGAGAAACTCATCCCAACATTAATGCCTACACTAAAACATACTTTTTAACTTCCATACATGCTATATATTTCGAATAGTTCATCGAGATATTTTAACGCCTGTTCTTTAGAACAGGAAATTCCATTTATTTCCATATAAGACAACGAAACTTTAGTGTATTGATTAATATCGGCTTTCCTTGAAATACCGACATATTGGAATTGAATAAGCATTTCCGTTACTCCATCTGAGTTTACATTTTGATGGACACCAGCAACTTCAACAATGCATTCTCCGGTATCTGAAACAAAAAATTTCCAATTTGAATCTGGCAAATAGAAATCAACAATTTCTCCTATAGTGGTTCGAGTAGTTGTCGATACCTCTTTCATTTGAACATACTCAATATAATTATTATTTAATGACAATTCTATCCTACACATAAATAACAAAACACCACTCAACACTGAAATAAGTGATGTGACCATTAGAATTTGCCATTTATATATATTCTTATAATTTTTAGTATGTAATAACACGTCAGATGACATCGAAGAAGAACGCATTAACAGCTCATCCATCAATTCATTTCCATCTATAATCGCTTTGATGGTTTTATTCAATTTTATTTGATGAATAGCTGCCATTATCCCTCTTCCAATGAATGGCGAATCATCTTTCGGATATAATAATTTTACATATCCATTTTCCACAAATAAATCGTGTTTATAACCATTTCTTGTGATTTCAAGTATTCCCTCTTTATTTACAGTCATGTTGCTTATTTTTAAAGTTTGTATACTATCAACCATACTATACAATTCTTTTATAGAATAAATACCGCATTGAAAACCATTTTTATAGACTTCCACTTGCCTTATAAATTCCTTTTTTTCTTTATAAATCGCATAATAATACCCAAAAATTCCCACTATTAGAAAAGTGCATATTAAAAATAAATCAACTTTCATAAATATATCCTTCTCGTTCAATACATTATTAATTCTCATTTCTAAACATCGGTTTGTGTGGTATAAAAGTCACTCAATCCAACAAAATTTTATGAACAATACATTAACAGAAATGCACAGATACAAAATATTTTAAACCACCTATTAAAATATGCTTTCTGTGTTCCAATCGTATTCCTGTTTAAAATTTTTGATAGAAACGATGCTACTAAAGCTGAAATAATAATTACTGTCACTATATTCATTGTCTTATCCTCCTTATCCTGTTCCTCTAATTTTTAATCAACCCTTAACACCAATAATTTTAGTACAAATTTTTACTAAAATCAATAGTAAATTTCTTTACTAGCTATACTAATACTATCAAAGCATAGGTGGTGAACAAATGGAACATGCATTTTACATTCGTAGAATAAAAGATTTGCGCGAAGATAACGACTACACACAAGAATATGTTGCAAAATATTTGGGCACCTCTCAAACTATGTATGCACGATACGAACGCGGTGCTAATGAATTACCAATACGTCATCTAATTTCACTATGTGAACTTTACAACGTATCATCAGATTATATTTTAGGAATTTCTTCAAACAAAAAGTAACAGAAATACATCACTCGTATCTCTGTTACTTTTTACTTTTTCTTTTTCTTATTCTAGCAAAAACTCCCCGCACATCATTACGATATGCGAGGAGTCTATTAAACTAATTAATATTCAATTCAACCAATCGTTTTCTTACTTATTGTTGATAGCAGCCTGAGCAGCAGCTAATCTAGCGATTGGCACACGGAATGGAGAACATGAAACGTAATCCAAACCAATCTTGTGGCAGAACTCTACAGATGAAGGAACTCCACCGTGCTCACCACAGATACCAACGTGAAGCTTATCGTTCACTGGCTTACCAAGCTTAATAGCTGTCTCCATTAACTTACCAACACCAATCTGATCTAACTTAACGAATGGATCGTTCTCGAAGATCTTTGTATCATAGTAAGCATCTAAGAACTTACCAGCATCATCACGTGAGAAGCCGTATGTCATCTGAGTTAAGTCGTTTGTACCAAAGCAGAAGAAGTCTGCGTCCTTAGCGATCTCATCAGCTGTAAGAGCAGCTCTTGGGATCTCAATCATAGTACCAACTTCGTAATCCAATGCAATACCAGCAGCAGCGATTTCAGCGTCAGCTGTCTCAACTACTACCTTCTTAACAAACTTAAGCTCTTTGATCTCACATACAAGTGGAATCATGATCTCTGGCTTAACAGCCCAATCTGGATGAGCCTTCTTTGTATTGATAGCTGCACGGATAACAGCCTTTGTCTGCATCTTAGCGATCTCAGGATATGTTACAGCAAGACGACATCCTCTGTGACCCATCATTGGGTTGAACTCATGTAATGATGTAATGATGTTCTTGATGTCTTCTACGCTCTTGCCCTGTGAATCAGCAAGTTTCTTAATATCAGCTTCCTCTGTAGGAACGAACTCATGAAGAGGTGGATCCAAGAAACGGATAGTAACTGGGTTACCCTCAAGAGCCTCATAAAGAGCCTCGAAGTCGCCCTGCTGATATGGAAGAATCTTCTCTAATGCAGCTTCTCTCTCTTCTACTGTATCAGAACAAATCATCTCACGGAAAGCAGCAATTCTGTCTTCCTCGAAGAACATATGCTCTGTGCGGCAAAGACCGATACCCTCTGCACCTAACTCACGAGCCTTCTTAGCGTCAGCTGGAGTATCAGCATTTGTACGAACCTTTAATGTTCTATACTTGTCAGCCCATGCCATAATTCTACCGAACTCACCAGCGATAGTAGCATCAACTGTAGCGATAACGCCATCATAAATGTTACCTGTAGAACCATCGATAGAGATGAAGTCACCCTCAACGAATGTCTTACCAGCTAACTCAAACTTCTTATTCTCTTCATCCATCTTAATGTCGCCACAACCAGATACACAGCATGTACCCATACCACGAGCAACTACGGCAGCATGTGATGTCATACCACCACGAACTGTTAAGATACCCTGTGAAGCCTTCATACCTGTGATATCTTCTGGAGATGTCTCAAGACGAACTAAGATAACCTTCTTACCTGCATTGTTCCAAGCCTCAGCATCCTCAGCTGTAAATACAACCTGACCACAAGCAGCACCTGGAGAAGCACCAAGACCCTTACCCATTGGAGTAGCAGCCTTTAATGCAGCAGCATCAAACTGTGGGTGAAGAAGTGTATCTAAGTTACGAGGATCGATCATAGCTACTGCCTCTTCCTCTGTTCTCATACCTTCATCAACTAAGTCACAAGCGATCTTTAAAGCAGCCTGAGCTGTTCTCTTACCGTTACGTGTCTGAAGCATGTATAACTTCTTATTCTCTACAGTAAACTCCATATCCTGCATGTCTCTGTAGTGGTTCTCAAGGTTCTTACAAACCTCCTGGAACTGAGCAAATGCCTCTGGGAACTTGTCAGCCATCTCTGCGATAGGCATTGGTGTACGAACACCAGCAACTACGTCCTCGCCCTGTGCGTTAACAAGGAACTCACCCATAAGCTTCTTCTCACCTGTAGCAGGGTCACGAGTAAATGCAACACCTGTACCACAGTCATCACCCATGTTACCGAACGCCATTGACTGTACGTTAACAGCAGTTCCCCATGAGTAAGGGATATCGTTGTCACGACGGTAAACGTTAGCACGAGGGTTATCCCATGAACGGAATACAGCCTTAACTGCGCCCATTAACTGAACCTTTGGATCATCTGGGAAGTCCTCACCGATCTTAGCCTTGTACTCAGCCTTGAACTGACCAGCTAATACCTTTAAGTCTTCAGCAGTTAAATCTACGTCAAATGTTACACCCTTCTCTTCTTTCATCTTGTCGATAAGCTCTTCGAAGTACTTCTTACCAACTTCCATAACAACGTCAGAATACATCTGGATGAAACGTCTATAACAATCCCATGCCCAACGAGCATTTCCTGACTTCTCAGCGATAACATTAACTACAGTCTCATTCAAACCTAAGTTAAGGATAGTATCCATCATACCAGGCATAGATGCTCTAGCACCTGAACGAACTGAAACTAATAAAGGATTCTCCTGATCACCGAACTTCTTGCCTGTGATTTCTTCCATCTTATCGATGTACTCCATAATCTGAGCCTGAATTTCGTCATTAATCTTCTCGCCGTCCTCATAATACTGAGTACAAGCCTCTGTTGTGATAGTAAATCCCTGTGGTACTGGAAGACCTAAGCTAGTCATCTCAGCAAGGTTGGCACCTTTACCACCAAGAAGGTTTCTCATGTCTGCGTTACCTTCACTAAACAAATATACCCATTTGTTTGCCATTTGTTAATTACCTCCTAAGTATTATATTTTTACTGAGGGCAGAATGACCCCTACCCGTCAGCACTGCTCCCATTATAACATATTTTCTACTTATTTGAAGTATTTTTTGTGATTTTTTTGAAATATTTTCGACAAATGTTTTTCATTGTTTCTTAGCAAAAAGCACAAAAAAGAATCGTATTTCATATAATAGAAATACGACTCTTTGAAAACATTTTATTTTACAATTCTTCTTGCACAAATTGGATTTGCATAATACAAGTTACCAACCTTAATGCCGCCCTTTGGTGTGCTGGCATGTACAATCTTACCATTACCAATATAAATACCAACATGTCCTGAGTAACAAATCAAATCACCAGGAATAATATCCTTCATGCTCACTTTCTTACCATTGCGTCTCTGACCAGAACTTGTTCTATCTAATGAATAACCAAAATGCTTATATACACTCATAGTGAAACCTGAGCAGTCAGCACCCTTAGTAAGACTTGTACCACCTGCTTTGTAAGGATTACCCACAAACTGCATAGCGTAATCCACTACAGCCTGACCTTTAGAGCGGATGGCATCACTTACTTCCTGCTTAGACTCTTTATCCTGATCTTTTTTGTCGTCCTTTTTGTCATCCTTTTTATCATCAGTCTTCTTGTCAGCAGGCTTTTCATCCTTCTTGTCGTCAGATTTCTTGTCTTCCTTCTTATCGTCAGACTTCTTATCTTCTTTTTTCTCTTCTTGCTTATCTTCCTTTGTTTCCTCAACAGTCTCATCGTTCTCGACTGTTTCCGGCACTACAAAGTTCCAGCCTAATGTCACGTATTCAGCAGCAACATAGCCATTGCTTCCGTCAGCAAGCTTCACCGCAATCCATTCATCTTCAATAGCAGATACTGCTAATGCTACAGATGATGTTACATTCTTAACAATCTCACTATCAGTACTCTTCTCAGCACGTACTCTCAAGGAAGGCACTGTAGGTTTTGCAGCATATGTGTAATTCTCAGCAATGTAGAACTTTGCACTCATGTCAAATGCTACATATTCATTACTCACATAACCAACACAATCCGATGCAACGATCTTAGTCCACTCTGCACCAATCTCTTCTACTGTTACTACCTGACCAACAGAAAGCTTACCCACTACCGCTGCGTCACAACTGGCATCTTCTCTTACATTTAATGAATCTACAAGAGAAATTGCCAAATTATCTAAATCCTGTAAACCAAATGGAATCTTTGCACTTAACATCTTTTCAATCTCATTGGCTACACGAGCCTGACCTAATGCAGCAACCTTTTCCATCGAAAGCTCGATAGCAGGTCTGATATCTTCTTCAACAGGAGTCTCATTTGTTAAATGCACTGCAACTTCCTCAGTAGTTGCATCAATTAACTGTTCTTCTGTGCTAAGTTCTTCCGGCATACTTACCATCTTTAACTCAATCTCATTTGGCATAACAGATGCTGTTGTTTCTAATTCTAAGGTCTCTTCTACTTCATTGTTAGATGCCTGATAACTATCATATGCGTAACTGCTGCAAATCAAACCTACACCAGCAAGCACCATAATAGAACCTTTCAACAACGTTTTTTTCATATTTATTACCTCTTATTTCTTTTTCGTTAAGTTTGTTACGAAATTGTTACAATTTATTACATTGCCATCTTAACAAACAATATGTAAGTTGTCAATATTTTTTTCAAAAAAGTTGAAAAAACTTGAAAATTATTGATATTCATATTGCGAAACACTGTATTTTTTCGTATAATAGATACAGAATTATGACGCACGTGTCAAATAAAAGAAAAGGGGTTATAATATGAGTATTGATATCAAAGAATTTATGGACCTTTCCTTATTAGAAGAGATCATGGAAAACTGGTCACAGGCAACAGGTATGGCAACTATCGCTACCGACCTTGATGGTAATTACATCACAAAGGAGATTGGCTTTACAGATTTCTGTATTAAGTACACTAGAGGTTCTAGCGAAGGATTAAAGCGCTGCACCAAGTGCGACCAGGAAGGTTGTGGTACATATTTTTGCCACGCAGGTTTAATGGACTTCAGCGAGGATATCGTTGTGAATGGTGAGAAGGTTGGTGCCATTATTGGTGGACAGGTACTCCCTGAAGAACCAGACGAAGATGCATTCCGTGCCATTGCTAATGAATTAGGCGTTGACGAAGATGAATATATCGAAGCATTACAGGAAGTACCTGTAAGAGATGAAGCATCTATTCGTGCTTCTGCCAAGTTATTAGGACAGATTGTTAATATGTTAGCAGATATCCAATACAAGCGCAGCACAGACAAGTCTGTTAACTCTTCATTAAAGGATCAGATTGCTCACACTGTATCACTTGTTCAGGAAATCAACGAAAAGTCATTACAGTTAGATAAGATTGAGAGCAAGCAGAAGATTCTTTCATTGAATGCTTCTATCGAAGCTGCCCGTTCAGGCGAGTTCGGTCGTGGTTTCGCCGTAGTTGCTAACGAAGTAGGTAAGTCAGCAGCTGTTTCTGGTGAGATTAACCGTTCTATCAAGGAATCATTAAAAGCACTCACTGCTGCTATTAATGAGATGGATAACACAAGTTCAAACATTTAATTACATATTCAAGAGAGCAACCGACATGGTTGCTCTTTTTTTGATGTACGAAGCACATCTCATCTCTACACCTAAACCTAAAAAAGGGATAGCTGTAAGCTATCCCTTTCGAATACATATTCTAATATTCAAATTTCTTTGCTAAGTAAGCATCCAAATCTTCAATCTTGATTCTTTCCTGTGCCATAGTATCTCTGTCACGTACTGTAACAGCACCATCTTCTTCAGACTCAAAATCGTAAGTAATACAGAATGGTGTACCAATCTCATCCTGTCTTCTATAACGCTTACCAATATTGCCTCTGTCGTCATACTCACAGTTGTACTTCTTGCAAAGCTCTGTGTAAATCTTCTCTGCACCCTCAGCAAGCTTCTTAGAAAGCGGAAGCACAGCTACCTTTACAGGTGCCAACTCTGGATGGAAACGTAATACAGTTCTTACATCGCCGCCCTCAAGTTCTTCCTCATCATATGCTGCACAAAGGAAAGCAAGTGTTACACGGTCTGCTCCTAATGATGGCTCAACTACATATGGAACATACTTAATCTTCTTCTCGTCATCGAAATATTCCATTGACTCGCCAGAAGTATTCTGATGCTGTGTTAAGTCATAATTCGTTCTGTCTGCAATACCCCAAAGTTCGCCCCAACCAAATGGGAATAAGTACTCAATATCTGTAGTCGCTTTACTATAGAAGGAAAGCTCAGCAGCATCATGGTCACGATAACGAATCTCTTCATCCTTCATGCCCAGGTTATATAACCAGTCTAAGCAGAACTGCTTCCAGTAAGCAAACCACTCTAAATCGGTATCCGGCTCACAGAAGAACTCTAACTCCATCTGCTCAAACTCACGGGTACGGAATGTAAAGTTACCAGGAGTGATTTCATTTCTAAATGACTTACCAATCTGACCAATACCAAATGGAATCTTCTTTCTTGATGTTCTCTGAACATTCTTGAAGTTTACGAAAATACCCTGTGCTGTCTCAGGTCTTAAGTATACAGTATTCTTTGCATCCTCAGTTACACCCTGGAAGGTCTTGAACATCAGATTAAACTCACGAATATCTGTAAAGTTGTGCTTACCACAAGTAGGACAACAGATATTCTTCTCTTCGATATAATCTGCCATCTCATTCTTTGACCATGCATCTACAGAACCCTCAACTGTGATTCCGTTGTCAGCCATATAATCTTCGATGATTTTATCTGCACGGAAACGCTCATGACATTCCTTACAGTCTAATAATGGATCAGAAAAGCTTCCTAAATGTCCAGATGCTACCCATGTCTGTGGATTCATCAAAATCGCACAGTCAACACCTACATTATAAGGATTCTCCTGGATGAATTTTTTCCACCATGCACGCTTTACGTTGTTCTTAAGCTCAACACCGAGGTTACCATAATCCCATGTATTTGCAAGACCACCGTAAATCTCTGAGCCCGGATATACAAATCCTCTGGACTTTGCAAGTGCAACGATTTTCTCCATTGTTTTTTCCATATTACATTCTCCTCACTCTTTATTTATATTAATGAAAAAATAATATCTACTTATAAATAATGACTGCCGTTTCATCTGTTACCTGTACAGTCTTCTCATCTAACATCGTACAACCGGAATATGCCAACACCTTACCGGAAAGCACCACATCTGTTGTTTCCGCAATTTGCAACACATTCACACCATCCTCAGCAAGCAAACCTTCTACTGCCGCTTTATCGAGTTTAGCGCCATCTGCAGCCGTAAATACATCATCCTTAATCTCTTCATTCCAAAGATTGGCTGGTGTCATATCATAAGCCGTACCATTAAAGGCATTGTAAGTTACAATCGTATCGTAATTCATGGCTAACTTTACTGTCGTTCCCTGAATTGATAAATCCTTTACAGCAACTGTACCACTGTTCTTCTCCGTAAATGCGGTTACCTGTGCATCTATATATGCCCGTAAATCTTCCTCTGTAAAATCTACATTCGAATAATCCTCAACAGAAATATCAGTAATACCATCACTCTCTATTCTAAGAGTATTTCGTTCTGTGTTATTCATTACATGATTGCAAGCTGTCAGTCCCAGCAACATCACTGCAACCACAAGCATTATCATACGCTTTTTCAACGTTCTTCTCTCCTTCATGTGCATCAACGTGCAAAATCTAGTATATTGTACTATCTCATCTGTTTTTTTTCAAGAGCAAACTATAGGATATCCAACATCTCCAAAGATTTCAGTTCTTTATCCACATGAACACGCAGATAGGATTTGCATATTTTCTCCAATTGTCTTAGTACCATCTTTGTTACCTGGAAGTTAAAAAGTGTGGTCAAATCACAACTTCTAATGTGTTGCAATGTATACAATGTAGACTCATCCATAATCACAGGATTTAATGCATTCGTTTTGCATGCCTCACAAAGCACACCACCACTGGCTGCATCAAAAAGATAATAACTATCCTCTTTTTGACATTTTACGCAATGAAATACCTGCATACCCAGTCCTTCAATTTCTAGCAATTTCACTTCAAATGCACACCGAATCAATGGATACTCCATTTGTTTTCTCATCAACGCTTTAAAACTGACATACAACAGATTCAGCATTGTTTTATCGGTGCTTCCTTCTAAAGTGAAGTAATCTGCCAGTTCACAAAAATATGTGGCATAGCAAACTGCATCTAAATCATGCTTTAAATCCTCAAAATAATCAACAATCTCTGCACTGGTCACATAGTAAGCATCATACCCCTTGTAACAGGTAAACTTCCCGTAGGTAAACGGTGATGTAATTCCCATCAGCGCATTACCGGGCTTTCTTGCTCCTCTGGCAAAAGCAGTAATTTTCCCTCTTTCTTTTGTTAAAATGACTACTCTCTTATCATACTCTCCTACAACACCCGCAGAAAGCACAATACCAGTCAAAGTAAGCTGTTGCTTCATAATGAACAATCCTTCACTCTAATTATCCTGATGAAATCCGTAATTTTTTAATAGGGTATCGCTGTCTCGCCAATCCTTCTTAACCTTTACCCAAACCTTCAAATTCACCTTTGATTCTACAAGATTTTCTATATCCCGTCTCGCCTGACTTCCAATCTTTTTTAGCATTGCTCCTTGCTTGCCGATGATGATTCCCTTATGAGAATCCCGTTCACAAATAATTGTGGCATCAATATCAATCAAACCGCCCTCCGGACGTTCCTTCATTCTATCAATGACCACCGCAATACCATGCGGAATTTCCTGATCCAAAGAACGAAGTGCCTTCTCACGAATGATTTCTGCTACAATCTGTCTTTCCGGCTGATCTGTAATGGTATCCTCATCGTAGAACTGTGGTCCTTCCGGCAAATACTTGAAAATAGTAGTAATCACATCATCCGTATTTTTTGAACGAAGTGCTGAAACCGGAATAATTTCTGCAAACTCCAAAATGTCCTTATATTTGTCAATGGCTTTTAACACTTCTTCTTTTTCCACAGTATCAATTTTATTAATTACCAAAATGATTGGCGTCTTTACCTTTGCAAGCTGCTCCACAATATAACGTTCACCTGCACCAATAAATGTGGTAGGCTCCACCAACCATAAAATCACATCTACTTCACTCAAGGTATTCTGGGCTGCATTTAGCATAAATTCTCCCAGTTTATTTTTCGCCTTATTAATACCTGGTGTGTCCAGAAAAATGATTTGTCCTCTTTCATCTGTATATACAGTTTGAATACGATTTCTGGTTGTCTGTGCCTTATTGCTGGTAATGGCAATCTTCTGACCAATCAAATGATTCATCAACGTAGACTTCCCCACATTTGGTCTTCCAATAATCGTAACAAAACCTGACTTAAATTCTCCCATAGTATCTCCTAAAATCTCTTAATTAGAATACATTTCTGATAGTGCCGAAATGCTTTTCGTTTTCCTTTAACTTATCCTCTGCTCCCACTACACAGATTACTTCGCTATCTGTTACAGCCTTTACAATTGGCGCCAGACTGCGAATCTTCTCCGGCGTTGCACCAAGGATATCATCTCTATCCTGCTGTAAATCCTCCTCAGTCACTCCACTTAAATACGCAGCAAAGTTAAATGCACCTGCTGTCGGTGGTGTCATTGGATTATCCAACTTCGCAACAGCACCGATAATATACTTTGTCATATCTCTCTCGTCTGCTTCAAAACTCTCAACATAGGCAGACGCCTGTTTATATACCTCATAGGTTTCCATGAGCTTCGGGTCTCTATAGGAAGTAAAATATCCCAGACCATTTCTGCTAAATCCACACATAGAACCATATGCACCACCGGTCACGCGAACACGAATCCACAAATAGTCATATGAGAAAATAACCTTTAATACCTCTAAGGCACCATTATATTCTAAGCCTGCATCCTTATAATTACCGGCAGTTGCAACATACTGCACCTTGCTGGCAATTTGGAAGCCTTCGTTCAATACAGAAAGCGGCTTCTTTTCAGGTACACCATGCAGACTTCTGGTAGACAAACCAGCAAGGAAAGGTGGAAGCACCTTGCCAAATTCCTGCTCCACATCCTGCTCACCGGTATAAGAAATAATAAGACTACCTTTACGAAGCACCTCGGCCATAACCAAAGATAACTTATCCTTCAGTGCTTCCTTCTTCGCCTCAAAGTTCTTCTCCAAATCCATCAAAAATTCATAATAAGTCACGCCATCCGTAGCATCCTTATATCTGGCAGAGAACTGCAAATATGATTGTGCTCTTAACGCCGCAGTATTATGTCCTGCACTGGCAAGACTTTCCTTCATACCAATACGGCTCTCTGCAATAATCTCCTTCAAACGCTTCTCATCTGTAATATGAGAACGATATAAAATCTCCTCTACTAACTCAAAGCCCTTATCTAACTTATCATAAAATGTCTTAAACTTAGCTAAAAATAATGGTGTGAATTCTCCGGTCTTATCATGAGTACTTCCTGTCACATCAAAGGTAATGGCACCAGTATGAATATTGATTTCATTAGATAATTCCCGGTAAGAATAATTGTCTGTATCCACATATTTTAAGATATCTGATAGCAATGCCACATATGGATATAAGGCTTCATCCATGTCTGTCATTTTGAAGTACATAGACACATATGCAATGTCATTGGTAAACATCTTGTGACCAATAACAGGCACGCCATCCACCATATATTCCTGATTGTTTAGTTTCTTTGCTTCCTTGCCAATATCAGAAAGACTTAATAGCGGCAATGTCTCTAACTCTTCCTTTGTGGAAGGTGTTGTCTGATATTCCACCAATGCTTTTTTCTGTGCAATCAGACTATCTAAAGTTTCTTTCGAACAACTCTCCTTATAAGCCTGTAATTTTTTCTTCGTATCTGCCTCTAACTGCTGATTCAACCCCTGCTTTGGTTTCAAAATCAGAATACTCTTATGAGGATTATCCAAAATATATGTCTTCAATAATTCCTCAAAATAGCCTTCATCTAACTTCTTTCTCAGCACATCAAACAACTCATTTGTTTGAATGTGAATAAATGGTTTTGACTCATCATATAGCCAGCTGTCAAACAACTTTAATCCATACATCAATCCCTTTGGATAACTGCCAAAGTTAGCTTCCTTATACTTAAATTCAAAATAATTCATGGCAGCTTCAATAGAACGTCTGTCTAAACCTTCTTCCACAATTCTGCCAAGTGTTGTCTCAATCACCTGAACAAACTTCTCTTCATCTGAAGCATTTGCCCCCTTAGAAACCAAACTATAAATCGGCTGATTGATACCATTGTCATAAGAGCTGACAAAATCCATACCGATACCCGCATCAATCATAGCCGTCTTTAATGGTGCCCCCGGCACATCAATCAACGCCAAATCCAAAATCTGAAATGCCAGATACAATTCTCTATCCAAGCTTGTGCCTACAACTGTGTTGTAACTTAGATATGTCTTATTCTCCATATCTTCGCCTTCAGACGCAGAGTATTCCCGCTCCATTTTTTGCACATTGCCAAATGTCGGTTGCACATCAATATGGGAATCTATCTCCTTATAGTCATACTCTGACAAATATGCCTCATCGATATATACAAGTTCCTTCGCCATATCCATATCGCCATAAAGATAAATATAGCTGTTAGATGGATGATAGAAGGTTCTGTGAAAATCAAGGAACTGCTCATATGTCAAATTAGGAATCGCCTCCGGGTCACCGCCTGACTCAAAACCATATGTGGTATCAGGAAGCAGGGACTTCTGAATCTCTCTATAAAGCTGTTGCTCCGGTGAAGAAAATACACCCTTCATCTCATTAAATACAACACCATTATAAGAAAGTTCTCCCTCCAAAGACTCAATGTCATAGTGCCAGCCTTCCTGCTTTAAAATCTCCGGACGCTCGTAAATGTTTGGATGAAATACTGCATCCAGATATACATCCATCAGGTTTTCAAAATCCTTTTCATTACAGCTGGCAATTGGATAAACAGTCTTATCCGAATATGTCATTGCATTTAAAAATGTATTCAACGAACCCTTGGCAAGCTCCACAAATGGGTCCTTTGCCGGATATTTTTTAGAACCACAAAGCACAGAATGCTCCATGATATGTGGCACACCGGTATCGTCCGTTGGTGGTGTCCGAAATCCGATGGTAAATACTTTATTCTCATCATCATTGCTAATGGCAACCACCTTTGCTTTTGTCTTAATATGCTCTAATATAAATCCGGTGGCATTTAACTCCTCCAGATTAACCTGTTCCTTTATCTGATATGCTTTAATTTCTGATTGTTGAAGCATGAAAAACCTCCATAAATATATATTCTTTTCTGCATTGCAAGTATAGCACAATTAACCACTTAATTACAAGAATTGCCAGACTAGGATTAGACTATTCCATAAAACAATAGAGAGTTACATCCCAATGCATGTAACTCCCTAAACTAATCCTTATAATTTTTATGTCTGATTTGATTCTTTGACGATTTTCAGCCTTTTTAAGTTGAGCCAGAGGGTAATTGCATACTCAATAATACCAACCAATAATAATACAAACAGCAACACCAGATACAATCCCACATTGTCTAACCCCGATGTAGCATTTCCAAATAATGTCACATACAACGAA
>JAZSEY010000020.1:0-189884 GCA_045531905.1 Lachnospiraceae bacterium | reverse complement strand
TAAATCCTAGGTCATATCAACGTCTAGCTAATAATCCCTGTTTTTACTGTTCTTGGTTCGTAGATGATAAATCATCTATCGCTTTTCTGAAATTCTTTAGAATTTTCAGGGTTGTCTTAGTATTTGATTATCAAGGTTCTTGTCAGCCGTTTTTTCGCGGCGACTTGTTTATATTATCATTTTGATTTTTGTTTGTCAACACATTTTTCAGAAATTTTTTCATGAAATTTTATTCACCGAAAATGTTACTTTTATGCAAGCAAAAAGAGTGGACGAATCCACTCTTTTTACACATCTGACAAGATTAAAGATTATTTAAATCTTACACTCCCAATATCTCCACATTCCTGACTTGCGAGTCTTTTTACCAATCTTAGCCTGAGCAACAACCTTTACATAATAAGTCTTGCCCTTCTTTAATGACTTCTTGTTGTACTTTGTAATGGTAATACTTGTACCCTTCTTGCCTAAGGTCTTAACTTTCTTATAGCCTGAGTTTTTCTTGGTAGAGATATAAACTGTATAACCAGTTGCACCGCTAACCTTGCCCCAGCTTACTTTAATCTTTCTACCAGAAATTACACATTTGTCCTTTTCATCTTTTGAAAGTCCAATATAGTTATAATCTGACCACTTGCTGTACTTCTTACCAGTACTTGTCTCTACATATGTACGAACACGATACTGATAGAAAGTACCCTGGATAAATTTCTCTAAACGCAAACTATTACCTGTCTGTGTTACGTTCTTCTTTGTCTTTCCACTTGCGGTCTTAAACTGCCACTGATAACCGTCACACTCCTGACCATCGCCAAGTGCTGCACCAAAGTAATATACATTGATATTGTCATATTCATTTGTGATACCAAAGTTATCTGTATCAATCTTTTTAGCAAGTGTTTTTGCATATACAGTGTCATATCCCCATGTTGACACAGCTAGGAAACCAGCACTACTTACTCTAGCAGCATACACTGTAATACCATACTTTGTAGCTGGTGTCAAAGCAACCTGTGTGTTGAATGTTGCAGCGTTTGAAGCTGCCACACAATAATCTCCAACATATGCCTCAAAGTAATTAGCACCAATTGCACCATTTGCAGTAATTGTAACACTATTAGTTGTAGCATTACTCTGAACTACTTCATAATTACTAAGGTCAGGGCATGTTACAACCTCAATAGGAGCTGACATCTCACCCTCAATATACTGATAATCCTTGTAACTTGTACCAGTTCTTACTACAGTCTTTACTGCAACAAAATATGAAGCACCTGCAGATAAATTAGAAATATACGCCTTTGGACTAGTTGTGTCACAATCACCTGTACCTGTTCTTACCCAATTCACACCATCAGCTGAATAGTATACATTATATCCGTATACCCCCTGCTCTACTACCGCATTCCATGCAATGTCAACGCTACTTGAACCCGCATCTGTCTGCTGTAAACCTGCTGGTGCACTTGCAGCATAAACTGTAATGCTCATAGCGAACACCATAACCATCATCAACGCAAATGTTAACACTGATGACTTTACTACTTTCTTGTTCATAAAATTAACTCTCCTTCCTTTTTACATGAACTCTTCACACTAAAATAGGTACAATTACCCATTTGTGCCACCATTGTAGCACCTTTTGTAATTTTTAGCAATGGAAAAGGAGAGGTTTTTTCCTCTCCTTTCATTTTTGTGATTATTACTAAATGGTATTAGTCAATACTTCTATAAAATTAAAGTTATATTAAAATAGCAATTTTGAAACATTTAAAAGGACGTCCATCAACAAATTATTTTCATATAAAAATAATGTCAATTGATTTTCCTGTATCTGTGTGTATAAATCACTGCCGAGTTCTGTGCTGATAGCCAATGTTATAACAATATACATTACCCAAACAGCCAACACACCTTTCAACAAGCCAAGCACCAAGCCACCTAGACTATTGATGCCACCAATAATCGGCAAATCTGTGAGCAATTTTGTCATGGATGCCAACACAGCAAAGAAGATAAGCAATATTACAAAACATGCAAGATAGCCTAGTGCATTGATAACGATATGACTAAGCAATGCTGTCACATAATCTACAAATCCATTTACGTCAAGTTCTTTATAAGTATCTTGATTGTTATTATCAATCAATGTCTTCTTTAAACTTTCCGGCAAATCCATCGCTTCTATAGCAGTAATCTGATCCGTAGTGGAATTCAATTGGTTTGCCAGATTGAGTTCCAACTGTTCTGAAATCTTTTCCTGTAATTTTTCATCTATATTAGTGTAATCGCAAATTGCTTTGCTCACATAAGTATGTCCAACACTTGCAAGGAACAACGCAACCAACAGCACAATTAACGATACTACTGACTTCATCAAACCGCGCTTAAGTCCAACAATTGCAAATATGAACAAAACTAACACTGTCACGATAAACATTAAACTCATTTTATTACTCCTCTTTCGCTTCTTCCGGTTTCACAATCAACCGAATGTATTCGCTTTGATTTTCGAATACTGCAATATATTCACGATTATCTACTGTTGGTATTAAATTCACCAGGTTGTTGGCAAAGCTGTATGAGAAAATCAAATTGCCGTTATAATCATAAATACCACAATTGGAATCTCCCACAATGATAATTCTATCTTCTGTGGCATGAATATGTTTGTATGGAATCTCAAACGGAATGGAAACCACTGCTTTACCGCTGGTGTTATATGCCTTTAGTTCGTAAGCAGCAGATTTATTTGAGTTTGTCTGGCGACAAACGGTTCCAACATATGCATCATTATAGAAAATACTCTGAATCTCTTCCTTATAAGAAACCTTAGTAATCTCACTTGGTTTTTCTTTCATAGAATAAAAAATCAGCTGATTATCACCAAATGCACAAATAGTGTCATTGCCAACAAACTCTACCTTAGCAACCAAAGTCTCCGTTAAATCAAACCCACCCATGAATCGGTCTGCATTTTCATTTTTTCCAACTTCGCCAAAATTATAGGTGCCTAATTGATTTTTCAAGGTTGTGCCTTCAAAGTACGCAAAGCTGGTAAACAGCTTTCGCCCATCCTCAGAAAGAGAAATGTCTAAAGGATATCCACTGCTTTCTATGGTAGTTGAAATCTCGGCAATCCTTTCACCATTTTTGTCATAGGTCAAAATCAAATTGCCTTCCGCTCCATCTAAGACTACAGCAAATACACCCTGCAACGCCACATCAACATCAATGATGGTGGATGTGGTGGTAGTCTGATTCAACTTTCCTTCTTTACCAAACAAGTAAACTTCATTGCCATTTAAGTCGGCGATTGCAATGTAATCGCCAGCTACCACTGCGGTAGGCATCTTCATGGCATAACTCTCCATCCAAACAGTATGGTTATTTTTATCCACATAGGAAATGCCATCCTTAGAATACTTTATGTAGTTATCTCCATAAGCAAGATAGTCCATACTAGTGACATCATCTATCTCATAGGTAGCAATCGTCTCATACTCATCATAGGTACGACTGTTCATTGTAATGTACACACCAACCCCGATAACTGCCAGCAAAATAAAGACCAAGAATACCACTAAGCCTTTTCGTGATGTTTTTCTGACTGTTGCAGCAGACTCATCCTGTTCTGTTACGACCTTTAAATCTGGACCTGTCTTTCTTTGTAGAAGCTCTTTTCTTTTTTTATCATCCATCGTAAAACTTCTTTCTATATATAAATGTTATTTTCCGTATAGATTATACACGAAACAAGCATATTTTACCATTCTTATTTTTGTAATCTATTCTCTCGGCAACGATGGAATCATAATTTGCTGTCCTACAAATATGGAATCTCCATCTTCTAATGCATTTGCCTGAATAATCAAATCTACGTAGGAGGTGCTTTGATACATTTCCATACTAATAGATGTTAGGGTATCTCCGGATTTCACAGTATAATATACTGGCGTATCATTTTTCATAACCACGGAGGCATCCGGCTCCTCGATAGTATCAGTTTGTTCCTCTGATGCCGTATCTTCTTGCGTGTCATTTTCTGTTGATGTCGGTTCTTCTGTTACAGTTTCTGTGGTGATATTGGCTCCCACCTCGATTACATTTGTCTCCAATTCAGATGTGGAATTTGATGACGCATCCTTATCAGCCAATTGTTCTGATTGGGAACCCACAGCAAGTTCCATCCGATTGAGTGCAACTTCCATCTCTTTCATGCGGTCATAACTATTTAATACGGTAACACCTAACGCCAGCACTGCAATGGTTAATATGGTACTGGCAACATAAATCAACCCGGAACCTCGTTCCGTTGCTTTTTCTTTATTATTCGCCTGCATTTGCCTATATGTGGTAATTAAAGCCTCATCCTTACGCTCCACCTCTGACACATCTTCCATATCCACGGAATTTTGTTCAATCATATAGTTCTGCATGGCCTCATTTTTGGTGTAATAAATGTAGTAGCCCAGTTGCTTGCGTAACCCATTTCCTTCATATAAATAAAATGCATCTTCATTTTCCAAGGCATCGATAATATATAACACCTTATCTCTGCCAGAGAAGTTGTCCAAGTGTGTTTTAACAATTTTGTCATTGATGCTGGTAGAAAAACCAAGACGGGATAAAAACCAACCAACTACGGACAACTCAGGGAAATACTTTTTAATATTGTCATAGATTTCACTCCAGGTTTCATTTGTAAATACCGTTTCATCTAAATCCAGTTCTAAGTTTTGCGCTTCTATGGCACCGCTGATAAACAAATACTCTCCCGATTCATTCTTTTTGTATTCGCCAAGCAAAATGGCACCTCTGGAATATGTGTTGCAAGGCTTTGCAAGCTGATTCAAATATGTAAACACATAATCTTCCATATATATCTTACGAGTTCCGGAAGGTGCTCCTATTTGTCTGATATTTTTGGGAAGCCTGATACGCTCCGCTTTTTCACCTTCTGTCACAGCATCATTCTTATCATAAACAATTTCTATCATAATAAACTCCTTTCTCCCTTGTGGGCACACTTTTGGAAAATGATAGCATTTCGTCTATGATACTACTCTCTAATTTTGTCGCTGTTTATCGCAATCTTTGCAATTATTCGCACATTTACACACAAACATACATATTTCTATGGATTAGGAAATGTATTTTTTGACAATACTCCTTGCAAACAGATAAGGTGGAATTATTATGAATAACCAAAAAACCATTTACATTGACAGTAATCATTCTAATGCCTATATACAACTGGGAAAAGGCATATTAAGTTTTTTAAATCAAACCTTCACAGAGGAAAGCGACTTAGTGATTTTGTGTATCGGTACAGACAGAGCAACCGGGGATTGTCTTGGACCACTGGTTGGTGAACTATTAAGAAAGCGACTAGATTATGTAAAGATATCTGTTCCATGTCATCTATACGGCACATTAAAGAATCCGGTACACGCCGTCAATCTAACTGACATCATCACAGACATTTATAACACTTATGACAATCCATATATTATTGCCATCGACGCTTCTCTCGGTGCCACTTCTCATATCGGTTATATTACCGTAGGACAAAATGCTTTGCAGCCAGGAAAAGGCGTGCAAAAAAAATTACCTGCGATAGGCAATCTGTCTATCACAGGTATTGTTAATCTGTCTGGTCTGGGTGGTACTGCACTGCTACAAAGCACCCGACTCTACACTGTTATGCAATTATCAGAACTAATTAGCAAGGGATTGTTATTTGCCCTTAGAAACTATCATCCGGTAAATTATTACTCTGAACTTCCCTTGTAAACAGCAATGGCTTCACCTACTGTTTTGGTATCGCCTTCTGCCATAATGGAAATCAAATCTGCAAGGCCTTCTGCTTTACTCAAACTGGCGCCCAAATACTTCTCATAATTCTGAGTGTAATCCAAGGATTGTTGCTTTACTACCTTTTCCAGTTCAGCACTTTCCTTGGTCAGCTGTTTTAGCATCTCCTTCATCTCATCCACTTTTGGGCCACGACGATTCTCTATCTCTTCCACAACCAGATTCTTTGACTTCTGTTCAAACTCCGTCAAAGCAGCCTGCTTGTCATCACCAATCTGCTTCGCTTCTTCATCCAGTTCCTGTAAGCGCTTATCATACTTTTCTAAATCGTAGTTACTTTCATCCTTATCCTTTGTAATGGAATTCTTCACAGCCTTCATCTGCTTTTTGTTGGCGTGAACCTGATTGCGAATCTTACCTGATTCCAACAGCGTATCTCTATGCTTTAGCATTGTCATACAGAAGATAATAAAGTAAAGCATAAATTCCACAAATAAAACCACGGTCAACGTTATCGTCAACACCAATGGTTTGCTCTGCAAGAAATGAAAAATCAACGCCGGAACGGCAACCACCGCCAGCACAAGCACAAGCAGTAACACTAAAAATTCTGTCGGTCTCTTTGGCATATACAAGCTGAAGTATAGCGGTGACGCACAAAATGCAGGAACCTTCTTCTGCTTAAAGAGCGTCTTCATCTCCACATTCAATTGACGATTTGCTTCTTTGGTCTCCGCAGTCTCTTCTTCCACTCGTTGAGACACATACTTGCTCTTTTTACGGTCTCTTTTTGCATTTGTCTCACGAACCTTTGCATGCACGCCATCTAACTGTTTATCATAACTGGCTGCAAGTTCTTCCTTACGTTTTTTAACCGTAAGCGCAATCTCATCTTGAATAGACTTCTCTTCTGTCACAATATTTCTTTTTATCTTTTTTTCGTTCTGTCGATTATCATTGAGGCGTCTTTTGTTCTCTTCTAACGCACGCAATGCATCCTGTGCATTTAACAAGTAATCTGCACCTAAATTAAATACGTTATTATCTGCCACTTAGGATTCCTCCCTATCATATGTATCCATGTTCTACACTATTTTACCAAAATCCCTAAAAATAGACAACCTACTGTAAGAAAATTTAAAGGAATTTCATAACTTATTCACATTCCGTTCATTGAAATTTATATTGATAAGAAGTATAATATGATTTATGGGGAACATTACAGCAATAGGGGGGGACATGCGTATGAACATATTATTTTTTCTGAATCCAAAAAACGAAGTTGCATACATAGAAGAAGACGATACTTTACGCCAGGCATTGGAGAAGATGGAGCACCACAAATATACCTCCATCCCAATCCTTTCCAATCAGGGAACCTACGTGGGCACTATAACCGAGGGCGATTTGCTTTGGTACTGCAAGGAAAAGAATGTATTAAATGCCAGAGAATCCGAAAGCATTCCGATTACGGATGTACCTAGAAGAACTACATATCACACCGTATCCATTAGTTCTACGATGGAGGATTTATTCTCCAGAGCGGTACACCAGAATTTCGTGCCTGTCGAAGACGACGGCGGACATTTTATCGGCATCGTTACACGTCGCTCAATTATGAAGTACGTCTATTCAAAGTTAGCAGAATTAGAAAAAGTATAAAAAAATGACTTGGAATTCGAATTGAACTCCAAGTCATTTTCTTATTTGTGCAAGTACTCTTTTAAAGTCTTCTCGTCTACAATAATGCGGTTATCCATGGTCTTCATGATATCCTTAATCTGAACGCTGGCATATACTTTGCTGACACTCAAATCATAAATCTTATTTGTATCAAAACCTAATACCATCGGTCTTAATACATCTTCGGTATTCTCACGGATAACAAGACCCTTCTCGCCATTTGTTAATTCTACACACACACCTTCGTATAAGATATGTAAACTATCAATCAAGGCTGATACATATGCCTCATCAAATTCCTTCTTATGCTCTAATAAGAACTGTACAGTCGCAACATCTGAGAATATCGGCTGTGCCAATTTCATAGCTGTCATAGTGTCATAGGCATTTGCCACTCTTAAAATCTTTGTATCACGATATAACTTCTCTGAAACAATGGATGCCGGATCAAACTCAATCGCATGCCACTGAGCGATAACATTTCTGACACGATCCTGAATGCCTAACTCCGGTTTTAAGAAGTTCAAGCCTTCTTCCAAACACTTCTTTACCACAGGAATCTCATCTTCGTCATAATCATCATACTTCACTCTAAGATTAAATGGCAAACCTATTTTTCCTAAATCATGGAACAATGCAATGCTTGCAATTGTTGTCTGATCAGAAAGGCTGACACCAAGCTTACTTGCCACCACTACTGCAAGAATCGCAACGTTCAACGAATGCTTATATACATAATCTTCCGAACTTCTCAGATTCTGTGTAAAGTTCAACTTCTTATTCATATTGCCATAATTCTTCACAATCATGAATGCCAAGTCTGCGATACGTTTTGGTGCCTTTCCTTTCAATAAGCCCGCCATATCATCTTTAATAGCAAATACACCCATTGTCTGGAAACGTTCAAATTCTATATCATCTTCTGTCATCGGAGGAACCGGTTCTGCCGGCTCTAAGATATAAAGACCAATTAAACCAAAGTTCTTTACACTCTCGATACCCTGCATTGTTAACTTAGTATTGCGCTCATAAAGCAACACTCCCATCTTGTTATAGATTGGTTTCGCTAAACGCATGCCATATTTCAAATCTTCTGTCTTTACAAATATCATAGTGATGTCCCTCCTGCCATTTTATCAAAATTCCACCCAATATAGTGACAGTATATCATAAGGAGCCAAGAAATAAAAGTTTATTATTTTGCGTTACAAGCACAATTCCGCTTTTCTATCATAATGTATATTACAAGCATCTTTTGCTATACAAGAATGGAAAGGAAGATTTTCTTGAATTCATATAATTCGCACAATAACTATTACACAAGAAATCGTGGTCAGCAGCACTGCCACACGGCAATGCCAGTGCAAAAACCGGACTGCGATTGCAACGACTCAGTGATTATGCCGAGAACCAACTCAGATATGATGGGAATGCCAATCGCCATGGCATATGTACCTTGGCAGACTTGCGATGATTTGTATGAACCTTGTAAGGCTCTTTATGAAGGCACCGCTTTTGTCGCTCTGAACAAACCATTTTGTGGAGTAAGGGGGTAATTAACATGGGAATGAATCATGTATCTCATAAGGAATTGAAATGTAAGGTAGATGAATATGCATTTATGCTGACAGACTTAAACCTGTATCTCAATACACACCCACATGACGAAGTGGCCATGGAGAAATTCCGCCACTATCAGCACTTATATCGTCATGCTTTGCAGGAATACGAGCAACATTTTGGTCCTATGATTGCAAATCACGCCAACGCAGAAACTGAGTGGATTTGGGCAACTACGCCATGGCCATGGCAGAAAGGATGTGAGTAATATGTTTATTTATCAAAAGAAATTGCAATTTCCAGTGAATATTAAAACGACAGATGCAAAATTAGCAAATGCCATCGTGTCGCAATTAGGAGGTCCTGACGGCGAAACCGGTGCTGCCCTCAGATATTTAAACCAACGTTTTGCAATGCCATACAACGAGGTCATCGCAACGCTCACTGACATCGGCACGGAAGAGCTTTCCCATATGGAAATCATTTCCAGCATTATGCATCAGCTCACAAAAAATCTGAGCATGTCAGAAATCGAAAACTCTGGTTTCTATCAGTATTACGTTGATCATACTATTGGAAGTTATCCGGTAAGTGCAGCCGGTGCACCATTTAACGCCAATATGTTCCAGTCCACAGGCGACCCAATTGCTGATTTGCATGAAGATTTGGCAGCAGAGCAGAAAGCTCGAAAGACTTATGACAACATCCTTCGCTTATGTAAGGATAACCCAGATGTATATGAAGCAATCAAATTCTTACGAGCCAGAGAAATCGCTCACTTCCAGCGATTTGGAGAGGCACTCAGAATCGTACAGGATCATTTGGATGCTAGAAACTTCTATGCATTTAATCCGGCATTTGATAAGGGTGCAACATGTATTGACTAAAAATAGGGGCTGTCGCAAGGCAGCCTCTTTTGTTGCTATTCGTTTTATGTATCAGGTGCTGTTGGTATCATGCAGACACATGCACTATACATATCATTGTGTTTTCTATCTAGAATACTTAACCCACTTCTTTTTTATCTTTTTAACTCAATACCACACACAAACTTACAAAACCGAGGTACAAGTGATTGAGGCGTGCCTCAAAATGCGTCAGCACTTATGCCGCGTGCCTTGCGGCATTAGTACTGTTACGCATTTTGGGAGTGAAAACATCACGACGAAATACTTGTACCCCGGTTTTGCTCAAGCAGTGTGTGTGGAATTGAAAAGACAAAAAAGAAGCGTAACGTATTCTACGACAGAAAACAATATGACATTTTATAGTGCATGTGTCTGCATGATACCAACAGCACCTGATACATTTACCGAGCTATAACAAAAGAGGCCATCTTGCGACAGCCCCTATTTTTATTTCATAGATGTGCTATTATTCAACAATGTTGTACTGTATAAGAACAACACATCCTGATCCTCAAAATCGATATACTCACCTAATGCATCACTCAGAATATATCGCACATCTACTAATGTTATTTTTTTATATCCATTCATCAACAACGGCGCAATACTACTACCAAAGGAATCACGGAACAAAACCAGCTCCTTATCTGTTGTTGCCTTAGGATTCTCTATTGTGATGATTGCCTGTGTCCCCGCCAAGAACAAATCATATGGTCTCGTCTTTGCTTTTTCAAAATCGTACAATGCAGCTGGCATTTCTGCTCCAGTACTATAACTTGTCACGATGCATTGTTCTAACACATCATTTGTCATATATTGCACTGTATCAGGTTCCACCGACCCACTGTAGTCATCAGAATAACTACCATAAAAAGGAACATCTAATATCTTTGTCTCGTATTCTGCAAAAGTGCCAACGCCCATCTCATCAGCAAGTTGCATTACTGTATCAGACAGACATTCCTGTCTCCAATGAGAATCTGTTCTATAATAATCATCAATAGACAAGGTATCAAATATATCGATATACTCCATATAACTTGTTTTATCACATATATATGAAATCATTTTATCGTAATCCATAGCCGGATAGCCATTTGCCTCAGCCAAATAATAATTCTTATCTGGTATCACAGAGAAATATATCTTGCCAGCACTGTTCTTCAAATACTTATCATATATATGCTGCATTTCCATAGCGGCATAGTTAAGCATGCGCTCATCAAGCTCTGCATCTATCATTGACAGATAACCATTTACTTGATAAACGTCATCCTCACTAGGGTGTCTCCCAGCTCTTTGGACACATTACAAAGAGAACCTTGTTATCTACATTTTCGATAACCATGTCTTCTGCTTCTGTACAAATATTCCATCTCATATCTGCATTGTCTTTTAACAATGTCTTGAAGGCTTCAACATCTGTACCATCTTCTAATACGAACACGTAACCAACAAATGGATGTGTACCTACCATAGGTGAGAACATAACTGCCTCGGAAAATCCTGTGATTTCTGCATTTGCAAAACCAGTTAACAAACCTGGCTCCACTGGCATAGAAGCACCCGAAATATACTGCTCCTGTGTCTTTAATAATGCATCCGCTAAAGCCTGTGCTCCCAAAGTCGCATCTGATGCTAACGAATCCTGGAAACAGGTTTTGAGTGTTGTACCAATCTCACCCACTTCTGTATCTGTTGCATCGCCTGCTTGCTCTGTTGCATCTGTTGTTGCATCAGCTGTTGTATCTTCTACCACTGCCTCTGTATTTTCTGTTGTTGTGGTTGCATTATCCTTGCTACCACAAGCTGTAAATGAACACATCATAACTGCTGCCATTAGGCAAAGTCCAAACTTCTTCATAATATATACCTCACTTAATTTTTTATCTGACATCTATGTCATACTTCGGCCATTATAACCAACCCATTACATGCCGTCAATCTGAAAATACTGTCATTATAGCCGAGTTTTTCCATCTTGATTCACAACACGTTCTTTCAACTGATAAAACAGTTTATTTTCATCCTGTATCTCATAAACCCCATCATGATAATTCATCATAATGACAGCACAATTCCTTTGCAATCCACCTGACCAAAAATCAGCGATGCCATGTTTCTTCACATGGGTCATCATGGCCTTATTGATGGCACCATGGGCCACGATTAGTATCCGTTCACAAGTTTCTGCTAAGGGTTCAATCTGCTCTTTCATAAACTGTGACGCTCTTTCACATAAATGTTCTAAAGTCTCTCCGTCTTCCGTAGCTCTATATAATTCCGGTTTATCAAAGAAATATCGGAAGGTACATGTCGGATCATTGTTAAGTTCCTCCATAGTCCTACCTTCATAGGAACCAAAATCCAATTCCCGAAGACGATCATCGGTAATAATCTCCAGTTCTCTGTCACCTCGCAAAATGCAGGCAGTCTCATAAGCCCGTTTTAGCGGACTGGAAAAAATCTTATCAAAATGAATATCCTTCATATTCTGACTGCTCTCTATCGCTGGTGCCCTACCGCTATCGCTCAGTTCAATATCTGCACTTCCCTGCAAACGCTGTTCCTTATTCCACAGGGTTCGCCCATGTCTAATAATATATATTTCCATCGCAATCTTTCTCTTTCATAATTATATATTTTCAATCTGCCAATCGATTGGGTCCAAGCCATTTTCCTCCAAAAATGCATTGGCTTTGCTAAAATGCTTACAACCAAAGAATCCTCTGTAAGCCGATAATGGACTTGGATGCGGTGCCTTTAAAATCAGATGCTTGTCATTGTTCAACATATCTGCTTTTTTGCCTGCAGGGGCACCCCAGAGCAAAAATACAATTGGTCTGTCCTGTTCATTTAAAATGCGGATAACTGCATCGGTAAATTCCTGCCAACCTAAATCCTTATGAGAAAATGCCTGATGCGCTCTTACAGTTAAAATGGTATTTAACATGAGCACGCCCTGCTTCGCCCATTTTTCAAGGTAACCATTATTGGGCACATAGCAATTCAAATCCTCTTGCAGTTCCTTATAAATATTCACCAATGACGGAGGTGTTGCCACTCCGGGCTGAACCGAAAAGCAAAGACCATGGGCCTGGTTTGGCTCATGATATGGATCCTGTCCTATAATGACACACTTCACCTCAGAGAGCGGCGTCAAATGAAATGCATTGAAAATGTCATCTGACGGCGGATAAATTGTACTGCCACTGGCATATTCTGCATTGATGGCATCATATAATTTTCTATAATATGGTTTCTTATATTCCGGAGCCAACGCAGGCTTCCAGTCATTACTTATCGGTGGCATACTAAATCCTCCTAATCCAAAAATGGTCTGAATATTTGCACTTTGTGCTCTCGACATTGTAGCATATTTCTGCTTGACACACTAGTACAAATATGCTAAATTGGGTTCAGATAATACGTTGACGAGGAATAGTAGGATGTCCAAGGTCTTCAGAGAGTTGTCGGTTGGTGTGAGACAGCGGCTAAAGATATTTGAACTCGCCTCTGAGTAGCTCGCTGAACTGATAGTAGGTAGAGACGGAGCCTGACCGTTACAGCAGGAGGATATAAGGTGATGTATCATCCGTATCCACAGAGTGCATACATAAGTATGAATTAGAGTGGTACCGCGTAAGTATTCCTTGCGTCTCTAAAGGTTGTTAGAGATGTAGGGCTTTTTTATTTATATGGAGGTTATTGGTATGAAGAATTACACAAAGTATCAAAGAGGCTATTACATGCCACCAGTGGAATCTTTAGACTGGGCTAAAAAAGAATATGTCGACCACGCACCAGCTTGGTGTAGTGTGGATTTACGAGATGGTAATCAGGCATTGATTATCCCTATGAGTTTAGATGAAAAATTAGAATTCTTTCAAGAGCTTGTTAGAATCGGCTTTAAGGAAATCGAAATCGGCTTCCCTGCTGCTTCTGAGACAGAATATGAATTTTGCCGTGCATTGATTGAGCAGAATTTAATTCCTGATGATGTAACCATTCAGGTACTTACCCAGGCAAGACCTCATATTATCGAAAAGACATTTGATGCCATTGATGGCGCTAAAAATGCCATCGTGCATTTATATAATTCTACCTCTTACGCACAGCGTGAGCAGGTATTTAAGAAGTCTAAGGAAGAGATTTTACAGATTGCTGTTGATGGTGCCAAGATGTTAAATGAAATGGCAGCACAACACAATGTAAATTATCAGTTCGAGTATTCACCAGAGAGTTTTACCGGTACTGAAATCGATTATGCGTTAGAGGTTTGTAATGCAGTAATCAACGAGTGGAATCCAACTCCAGACAGAAAGGTTATCATCAACCTGCCTGCTACAGTAGAGATGAGTATGCCACACGTTTATGCAAGCCAGATTGAATACATGTCAAAGAACCTGGCACAGCGTGAGAATGTTATTCTCTCATTACATCCACACAATGACCGTGGTTGCGGTGTAGCAGATTCTGAGCTTGGTTTATTAGCTGGTGCTGACCGTATCGAAGGTACATTGTTTGGTAACGGTGAACGTACAGGTAATGTAGATATCATTACACTTGCCATGAATATGTTCACTCACGGCGTTGACCCAGAGTTAGACTTTACAGATATTCCAAGAATCACAGAGATTTATGAGCGCTTAACCCGTATGCAGGTTTATATGCGTTCTCCATATACAGGTCAGTTAGTATTTGCAGCATTCTCTGGTTCTCACCAGGATGCTATCGCAAAGGGTATGAAGTGGAGAGAAGAAAAGGACCCAAGCCGTTGGACAGTTCCTTATCTTCCATTAGATCCAGAGGATATCGGCAGAAAGTACGACGGCGACGTTATCCGTATCAACTCTCAGTCTGGTAAGGGTGGCATCGGCTTCATCTTAGAGCAGAAGTATGGCTTTAACCTTCCTGCTAAGATGCGTGAGGATTTAGGCTACACTGTAAAGGGCGTATCCGACCACATGCACAAGGAACTTTCTCCACAGGAAGTTCACGATATCTTCAAGGAACAGTACGTAAATGTTACAACTACCATCGAATTGTTAGAGTGTCATTTCGAACAGAAGGATGGTATCAAAACAGAGATTACTATCTTGAGAGATGGTATTAAAAAGGTATACCATGGTCAGGGAAATGGTCGTCTGGATGCCATTGCAAATGCTATCATGCGTCACTTCGATATTGACTTCTCATTAATCTGTTATGAGGAGCACGCTTTACAGGTTGGTTCCAACTCACAGGCTTGTGCTTATGTAGGAATCCAAACCAACGAAGGCAAGGTATCATGGGGTGCCGGTATCAAAAACGATATCATCGATGCTTCTGCACATGCGTTAATCAGTGCAGTAAATCGATCAGGGAAATTATCTTAAGATAAAGGGGAGGCATTGTTGCCTCTCCTTTTTTCTGTCTGTAAGAGTTGATATCTGTATCCCTATCGTCTTATTTGTATCTTAATAGAATGTATTAGTATATATGTGCTGTATTTTCACAAACGCACAATGTCTGAGCAGAACAGGGAGATATTTGCTACGGCGCGACGCTCGCGCTCGCCAAATGCGTAGCGGTACATAATGGAGCAACCATAAAACAAGCAATTAGTTGACAATTAGCAACATGGTTGCTCCATAAGGACCGACGCATTTTGAGGCACGCCTCTAGCAAATATCTCCCTGTTCTGCGAGTTTTGTGTGTTTGTGATAAAAATGCAACACATATGTACTTATACATTCTTAAGATATAAATACAATGATAGGAATACAGATACACAACTCTTACAGAAAAGAAAAGAGAGGTAACAATACCTCCCTTTTCGTAACTACTTGATATTCTTCTCTGCCCAAATCTTAAGGCTCTGTGCTACGTTGGCCATCTCATTTAAGCGGTCAATAATCTTTAACATATCATCTCGCTCTTCTTCAGATACCTCACCGTCAGCACTAATACTTAACAATTCTTCTTGAAGTCCTTCCATCTTGTTAAGGGCAACCAAAGCCTTTAAGGTAATACGTTCCAAGCCATTTACCTCTGCTTGTGGAACTGCCTCTCCAAGAGGACATATATTCTTGCAATAATAATTGCAAAGTTCTGGAGCTTCATAAAGGTCAGCCATCAATGCAACCTTGTCCACAGGAACTACTTTTGTATTCCCTAGCTCATAATCTGCCAAACTGGATACAGACAAGCCCAAAAGTTCTGCTGCTCCCTCTCGGCTATTTAATTTTGGATTACGTTTTGCCGCTTCCTTACGACACTGGCAATAAATATTGTCTGCCGCTCTTGATGGTTGATTTCCCATAAATAACTCCCCTCTTCTTTCGGATTATGCGTATAAAGGATACTTTGTAACGATTGACTTTACAAGCTCCATAGCCTTCTCATTATCCTTGTCGATAACTGCTGCCTTAATGGCATCAGCAATCACAATCATATCTTCTTCCTTAGCACCTCTTGTTGTGATAGCAGGTGTACCAAGGCGAATACCACTTGTAACAAATGGAGACTTAGGATCATTTGGTACAGTGTTCTTGTTACATGTAATGTGAACAGCATCCAAAAGTTTCTCTGTCTCTTTACCTGTCAAACCTAAATTCTGCAAATCTACAAGCATCAAGTGATTATCAGTTCCGCCAGATACAATCTTGAAGCCTCGCTCCTGTAATGCCTGAGCCAAAGTTGCTGCATTCTTTACTACCTGCTGCTGATATGCCTTATACTCATCTGAAAGTGCTTCCTTGAAGCAAGCTGCCTTACCTGCAATTACATGCATCAAAGGACCGCCCTGGATACCAGGGAAGATAGCCTTATTAAAGTTGTATTTTTCATTCATCTCGTTGCTGGATAAAATCATACCGCCACGAGGTCCTCTTAAAGTCTTATGTGTTGTTGTAGTTACAACGTGTGCATAAGGAATTGGGCTCATATGCATACCTGCTGCAACTAAACCGGCAATGTGTGCCATGTCAACCATAAGCACTGCACCAACCTCATCTGCAATCTCACGGAAACGTTTGAAATCGATTGCTCTCGCATAAGCAGAAGCACCGGCAACGATTAACTTTGGCTTACACTCTTTTGCAATTCTAAGCACTTCATCATAATCAATGAAACCATCATCATTTACACCATAAGGCACTACATTAAAATACTTACCTGACATATTAACAGGTGAACCATGTGTTAAATGTCCGCCATGGTCAAGGTTCATGCCCATAAATGTATCACCTGGCTCTAAAATAGCAAAGAATACTGCCATATTAGCCTGTGCACCTGAGTGAGGCTGTACATTTACATACTCACAACCAAAGAGCTCTTTTGCTCTCTCTCTTGCCAAATCCTCAACTACGTCAACATATTCACATCCACCATAATATCTCTTAGCTGGATATCCCTCTGCATATTTATTGGTAAGTGGACTACCCATAGCAGCCATAACTGCCTTACTTACAATATTTTCTGAAGCAATTAACTCGATGTTATTATCCTGTCTTGTAATCTCATCAGTCATCGCTTTTGCTAACTCTGCATCAATCTTCTCAATCTCTTCAAATCCGTACATGATACTACCTCCGCATTTTGTTTATTCTCTTTGTCGCACGAAATCGACAACATAGAGTTAGTATACCACAAACAATAACGCGAAGGTAGTAAAAAATTGAATATTTATGCAGTTTTTCTACTTGCAACCAATTTGCCATCTGTTACATCCAGCAATACAGTATCACCTTTGTTTAACTGATCACTCAAAATCAATCTTGCCACTAAGGTCTCCACATTCTTTTGCAAGAATCGATTCAAAGGTCGTGCGCCATAAGCAGGGTCATAACCATGTTCAACAATATAATCCTTTGCTGCCCCTGTCATCTCCAAAACAAGTTCCTTATCACGCACTCTAGTATTCAAATCTGCCAACATCAAATCCACAATGTCGCTAATATTATCCTTGGTCAACGGTTTAAACAGAATTGTCTCATCCAAACGATTCAAAAACTCTGGTCTAAAATGCAGTTTCAACTCCTGCATTACTGCCTGCTGACAATCTTCGCTGATGTTACCTTTATCATCAATGCCTTCTAACAAATGTTGCGAACCAAGATTAGATGTCATAATCAGGATTGTATTCTTAAAGTCTACGGTCTTTCCCTTGGAATCGGTAATTCTACCATCATCCAGCACCTGCAATAACACATTAAAGACATCTGGATGGGCTTTTTCAATCTCATCAAAAAGCACAACACTATACGGCTTTCTGCGAACCGCCTCTGTGAGCTGACCGCCTTCATCATATCCCACATATCCCGGAGGCGCTCCAATTAATCGCGCCACAGAGTGTTTCTCCATATACTCACTCATATCAATACGAACCATATTTTGTTCATTATCAAATAAGCTAGCTGCCAATGTCTTCGCAAGCTCCGTCTTACCTACTCCAGTTGGGCCTAAGAACATAAACGAACCAATCGGCTTTGTCGGATCCTTGATACCTGCCTTTGAGCGAATAATGGCATCACTCACCAACTCCACTGCCTCATTCTGCCCAACCACACGTTGGTGCAACTCATCTGCTAAGTGAAGCGTCTTATTTCTCTCACTTTCAGTGAGTTTCGCAACTGGAATTCCTGTCCACTTTGAAATAATCTTTGCAATCTCTTCCTCTGTCACACTTTCATGTACCAGGTTATGTTGCTTCTCTGCAACAGATTTTTCGCACTGCTCCAACTCCTTTGTTAATGCCGGAAGCTTACCATATTGTAGTTCTGCTGCCTTATTTAAATCATAGGCTCTTTGTGCCATCTGAATCTCATTTTTAATCTGTTCCACTTCAGCCTTCAGTTCACGAACTCGTTCCACATCCTGCTTCTCATTATCCCAAGCTGCCTTCATGGAATGGAACTGTTCTTTCATGTTGGAAAGTTCCATATGCAAATCAGAAAGTCTTGCCTGGCTCAGATTATCATCCTCTTTTTTCAGCGCAGCCTCCTCAATCTCAAGCTGCATCATCTTTCGAGAAATGGCATCCAATTCTGCTGGCATGGAATCCAACTCCGTCTTTATCAAGGCACAAGCCTCATCAATTAAATCAATGGCCTTATCCGGCAAAAATCTATCCGAAATATATCGATTAGACAACACCGCAGCAGACACCAATGCACTATCTGCAATCTTAACACCATGAAAGACTTCATAGCGTTCCTTCAAACCTCTTAAGATAGAAATAGTATCCTCCACTGTTGGTTCATTGACCATAACCGGCTGGAATCTTCTCTCCAAGGCTGCATCCTTTTCGATATACTGTCTATATTCATCTAATGTGGTCGCACCGATACAGTGAAGTTCGCCCCTGGCAAGCATTGGCTTTAACATATTACCTGCATCCATGGCACCTTCTGTCTTACCGGCTCCCACAATGGTGTGTAACTCATCGATAAATAAAATGATGTTGCCATCACTGTTCTTAATATCATCCAGCACAGCCTTTAATCGTTCTTCAAATTCACCACGGTACTTTGCTCCCGCAACCAAAGCGCCCATGTCTAATGCAAAAATCTGCTTATCCTTCAATGCATCCGGTACATCACCACGAACAATTCTCTGTGCCAAACCTTCTACTGCTGCAGTCTTACCAACGCCTGGTTCACCAATCAACACCGGATTATTCTTGGTCTTTCTGGAAAGAATGCGAATAACATTACGAATCTCATCATCACGGCCGATAACCGGATCCAGTTTTTGTTCTTTTGCACGTTTTACCAAATCGTAACCATACTTCTCCAAAGAATCGTATGTCGCCTCCGGATTATCACTGTCCACGCGTTTTGTGCCTCTCACTTCAGATAACACCTTCAAAAAGCGGTCTCTGCTAATTCCATAACCCATCAGCAAGCCTTTTAGCGCTTTATTGGCATACTTAATCAAGGACAGAAAAATATGCTCAACAGATACAAAAGAATCTCCCATCTGCTTCGCTTCGCCCTCAGCCATCATCAAGGCTTTATTAAAATCACCGCTTGTAAACAATTTACCTCCAGACACCTTCGGACGATATGCTACCAGACGTTCTGCCTCTTTGGAAAAATGCTCCAGATTAATATCCATCTTCTCAATTAGATTGGCAATCAGGCTATCATCAATCGTCAACAAACTGTATAACAAATGCTCCTGGTCAACCTCTTGATTATTATATTCATAAGCCAACTTCTCGCAGTTCTCAATGACTGCTAATGATTTTTGTGTAAACTTTTCAGCATTCATAACATCTACCTCCGTTAACTTCATTTTCATTGTTCTATCTATGGTATAACACAATAAAAATTCAATGTCAATAGAAAATTAGCACTCATCAACAAAGAGTGCTAACAATTGCATTTTTGTTGTTAGTTTCCTACATTTACTATAGTCTTCAAAACCTAAATTTGTTATACTAAAGAAAAAGATACAAAGGAGGAGATTCTATGGATAAAAGCAAAAAATTTGGCTATTGTGGCAAGGCATGTTGTCTGTGTACCATCAGTAATTGTCAGGGTTGCAAGATTGCTGGCGAACACGACCATAGCCACTGCGAAAACTATCGATGTGCTTTAAACAGAGAACTAAGTTACTGTCACCAATGCGTTGATTTTCCTTGTGATAAGGGCTGCATGACAGAAGTTGTACCGCAAGGCATTTCTAAATTCCTACAAATCTTCTCTGAAGAGGAAGCCCTGGAATATTTGGAGAAGAATGAGCGAAATGGCATGCTGTATCACTATCTCACTACTTTGAAAGGCGATTATGATAAAGCGGCCACACCGGAAGATGTGATGAAGTACATATTGAAGGGGTCAGATGAGAATCTGCTAGACTAACAAAAGAGGCTGTCGCAAGACAGCCTCTTTCAAATACTTATTTTATCGATTCTCCAACGGCACATACTCTCTCTTCGGTGCCACGCTCTTGTAGGCAGGACGGATAATCTTGCCCTGATTAATCAATTCTTCCAATCTATGTGCACTCCAACCTGCTATTCTGGCAATCGCAAAAAGCGGTGTATACAACTCTGTTGGCAAATCCAACATGGAATATACAAATCCGGAATAGAAGTCTACATTTGCACTAACGCCTTTATAAATCTTGCGTTCTTCTCCGATGATAATCGGCGCTAATCTCTCCACCATAGTATAAAGAGCATATTCTTCCATACGGTTCTTTTCTTTTGCAATCTGTCCTACAAACTGCTTCAATACTTCTGAACGAGGATCTGAAATAGAATATACCGCATGACCCATACCATAGATCAATCCTTCTTTATCAAAAGCTTCTTTGTGTAATAATGCACGAAGGTATGCTTTCACTTCTTCTTCGTCAGTCCAATCCTTTACAACCTGCTTCATATCTTCAAACATCTTTACCACTTTGATATTGGCACCACCATGCTTAGGACCTTTCAAAGAACCTAATGATGCGGCTACCGCCGAATATGTATCTGTACCAGATGATGTAACAACATGTGTTGTAAATGTAGAATTGTTACCACCACCATGTTCTGCATGTAACACCAGTGCTAAATCTAATACCTTTGCTTCCAACGCTGTGTACTTGCTATCCGGACGCAATGTATGTAGAATATTCTCTGCTGTAGAAAGTTCCGGTTTTGGTGGATGAATATATAAACTTGCATCATTAAAGTAATGATTATACGCACAATAACCATATACAGACAATAATGGAAATTGGGCAATCAACTGTACACATTGACGGAGCACATTTGGAATAGATGTGTCGTCCGGATTATCATCATATGCATATAACATCAGCACACTACGAGCCAATGTATTCATCATATCCTTGCTTGGCGCCTTCATGATGACATCTCTAGTAAACTTGTTTGGCAATACTCGTCTGTCAGCCAACACATGACGAAATTCCATAAGTTGCTCCTCTGTTGGTAAAGCGCCAAACAACAGCAGATATACTGTCTCTTCAAACCCATAACGATTCTCTGCTAAGAAGCCCTTTACAATATCCTGTATATCAATACCTTGATAGTATAGTTTACCTTCACAAGGTATCATTTCACCATCTTCCACTATATATGACTTAATCTTCGAAACATCTGTAAGACCTGCCAACACACCCTTACCATTGATATCACGAAGGCCTCTTTTTACTTCGTATTTTGTGTATAATTCTGGATCAATGCTATTCTTATTAACACACTGCTCCGCTAAAGTTTTTAATGTCTTATCTACATCTAAATTAATCTGCATTCAATACCTCCATTTTATAGTTTGCTAAACACCTCTCCAATTTTTTCAGACATAACTAATCCTGCTTGTGAATCTCTGGACACCGGAGACTTATTGATAATTGCCAAATGCTTTCCATGAAAATAATCAATAAATCCTGCCGCCGGATACACTGCCAATGAGGTGCCTCCAATAATCAACATATCTGCATTCTTTATGTGTTCGATGGTACGATGGATAATTCCTGAATCCAAGCCTTCTTCATATAACACCACATCCGGTTTGATTGTGCCACCACAATCACACATCGGAATTCCATCGGACTCCACTATATATTTCAAATCATAAAATGCGCCACATCTCTGACAATAATTACGGTGCACAGAACCATGAAGCTCCAATACCTCTTGACTGCCAGCCATCTGATGTAAGCCATCGATATTCTGCGTAATTACTGCTTTTAACTTTCCCTGCTGTTCCAATCTAGCCAATCCTAAATGTGCTTCATTTGGCTTAGCATCTAAAAACAACATTTTATCACGGTAAAACTCATAGAATTCTTCCGTCTTCTGTACATAGAAACTGTGACTTACAATCGTCTCAGGTGGATATTTGTACTTTTGGTGATATAAACCATCTGTACTTCTGAAGTCAGGAATACCACTCTCCGTAGATACACCCGCGCCACCGAAAAATACAATGTATTTACTCTCTGCTATCATCTGTTTTAATACATCTAATTTTTCAGTATCCATCATCATCACTCCCTTCTATGTAGTGATATATTATATCAATCAATTTCAACAACTGTTAATTCTTGTAGCATAAAAGAGGACAAATCATTCAATGCCTGCTCCTCGTCTACACCGCTACAAATCAACGTAATTTCCTGGTCACGTTTCACACCGCCTGCCAGCAAACTAATTACGCTCTTCACATTTCCACTGTAATTGCCCTTTTGAAAGGTAACAGAACACTGATACTGCAACGCTTTCTCACACAATTTTCCAGCCGGTCGTAAATGGAGGCCTAATGCATCTGTTACTCTAAATTTTTTAGATACCATGTAACCCCTCCTTACATGCACTCCGCCATTACTGTGCCGTTTCTGTACTCTCTTCCGAAATCACCACATGCACAATTACACTACAGTTAATATCTGCACCATCTATTTCATTAAACTGCACCGGTATCGCATACTCACCCGGTTCGTAACCGGTCAAATCTACATGCAAATCCAAATCCGTAAGAATCAACTTATCAAGTAGGTCCTGCAAGCCCTTGGCGGTGACGGCTGGATTATCAATTTTAATAATTGCACATTTGAGGCCATCAGCCAAACCTTTCATACTGATATTTCCGGCAGAAACCATCATATCCTTAGAGACAACCGGCTCCACAACAATCTGAATCATAATCTGCTCGGAATCATCAGCAATCAACACACCACTCGGTAAATACTCGCTAATATTAACTGCAATCTCCTCTGTCTTAGTAAAGCCAGCAATACGAACACCTTTTATCTCCAAAGCATCAATCTTCTTTAATGCATCTTCTCTGCCGGCAACCAAAATCTTTGTCGGTTGATAAAGCACTTCCTTCACTGCATATCCCATTGCAACTTCACCATCTGTGGTTATATTAACTGGAATCTCCTTCGTACGCACAATCTCCACTGTGGCATCTACATCCTCTACATTGGACTGAATACGTTTCTGGCTCACCTTTTCTCCATCAGAGTTCAAATACACCAACGATGCTACAACAGAAACATCCTTTGCTGCATTATTCACATCCACCTTAACCTGCACTGTCTTTACTCTGTTAACCACACTTTCAGCGCCGGAAATTGTCACCATGTTCGGAGTGGTTGATTTCCCAATAACCGCATATCCTTCCGCTGGACTGCCCTCTGTCACCACAGTAATTGGCAATTGGACTTCCTTACGATTCTCCAACTTAACACTGACTTGTGATGTGGTACAAGATATGGTCAAATGTCCCTTTAAAGCAGACTTTTTTGGTGTAACCGTTACCTGCACTGCATTGGTAAGGCTTAATTGAGATAAATCAACAGTTGCATTAAAATCCTGTGCAGTAAGGCCTTCCACTTTGCTTCTAGGCCCCTTTACTACAATCGCAACTGTTCCATCTCCATCTAACTCATACACTTTATTCAATTCCGTAATCGTATCTTCATTTTTAACTGTGACTGCGATGCCAGATATGGTCTTCGTAACCATATAATCATCCACATTCACCACCAGCACCCAAAGAACAACCGCCACGATAGCAGACAGTATTTTAATGCCGATGTTATTCAGAAGTTTTTGTTTCATGCTTCTTCCGACCTTTCCATATCTTAAAACGCTTGCTCTCGCCAATATCCGGCTGTGTATTTGATAATTGTCTCTTTAATCCTTCAACATCTAAATTGCGGATAATCTGTCCGCCCTTTGCAATAGAAATCGCTCCGTTCTCCTCAGAAACAATGAGCGTGATACTGTCAGATACCTCACTGATACCAACCGCTGCACGGTGTCTTGTACCCAAGTTCTTATTCAAATCTTTTCTATCTGTCAACGGCAAATAACAGGTGGCTGCTGTTACACGGTTATTGCGAATAATAACAGCACCATCATGCAATGGTGTATTCTTCTCAAAAATATTAATCAATAACTGACTACTTACCTTTGCATCAACAGGGATACCTGTACTTTCATACTCGCCAAGCGCCACATCCTGTTCAATGACAATCAGTGCTCCTGTCTTTGCTTTAGACATCTCAAATGCTGCTTTTGTAATCTCTGCAATAGTCTCTGCAGTGACACCATCTAATCCTTCATTTTTTTGTTCAGCAAATCCAAAAATAGAAGCAATAAAATTCTTGCTACCAAGCTGCTCGAGTGCCCGTCTGAACTCTGGCTGAAAAATAATCAGAATCGCAATGATGCCGATATTCAATGTCTTCCTTAAAATCCATAAAATGGTATTAAACTGAAAAATAGAAGAAAATGCCATAAACAAGAGCAACACAATAATACCTTTAAACAAGGTCCACGCTCTCGTTGTCTGAAACCAGCGAATAATCTGATATACAACAAACGCTATAATAAAAATCTCAATCAAATCAGATATATGCAATTGTGGAATATAGAGCCAGTCGAAATATAGCTCAAAAAATTGCCTGATTCGCTCCATGCCATTCTCCTTAAATCCAACTAATCATTACTTTCTTGTATTAATCTTCTGAACGCTAACATTCTTAGCAGTTACTGTTAACTTTGGTACTGCCTTTACATAATAGTAGTATTCATCATCTTCAAACTGCACAATCTCAGTTCTGGAATAATCCACAGTTCCCTTAAAGAACTGCACGACAAATGCCAACGCCATGCCCACCAATGTACCAACAATGATGATAGCAATATTTACATCAGCCTCCATTGCATAGCTACCAATCAAGAATAAGAAAATCTCAATCAAAGCACCTACAATAATAGCGATGTACCATGCATTTGTAACTGACATACGATAAATGATGTATGTTACCAAAATTACACATGCAAATACAATCAAAGTCAAAATCATACGCTTATCATGAAGCATACCACTTAACAAATATGAAAAACTCTGAACTGCTTCGTCTTCAGCAGCCGATATCAGTAAACTATGCAACTCAGAAAGGTACTGAGAGAAATAGTAAATGATAACACCAAACATAGCAGGCACAATACCTACCGGACCTACTAAAATACCAACCACAATCGGAAGAATGTAATGGATATTCAGCAAATATAAAAGTGGTGCTACCATGACAATATATCCTGTCTTTGGACAATACTTAATATACAGGAAATACATAATGATAAACAAAGCCATGTAAATAACAGCCGCTTCCAAACTAACGCTTACACAATGCATTAGTGATACAACACCTATCAAAAGCAAAGTGAAACCTTCTGACAAAAATGCACAAATCACTGATAATGCCAAAATAATAACAATGTTTGAAAACATAGATGAATAGCCATACAGCATATTCAAACCAAAGAACAATACAAACGCTGTTATAAAACGAAGCACAGGTGTCACAATCGCATCATGTGCTCTAAAAAAGTCTTTTATCTCATCTCTAATAGTCAATAAACTCGTCATTTTCCCCTATGGTCCCCCTTACTTTGACATTCTTCGGTGTATCATCTACACCTTCTGCATAATATTCTTCCATCTTCTTTAAATAATGGTTATAAACAACAATATCCGGTCTTGCCTTCTCATACTTTCTGTCATAATAAATTCTTGCAAAGAAAGCATACCCAACTACCACTACTACAAAACCAATAATCAATTTATAGATGATAGACATATAATCCATCTGTGTGATGTTGTCTAAGATTTTCTCAATATCAACCAATATAACCAAGCCCACTGCCAACCAATAGCATACCGTTGTTGCAACAATGGTTTTCAATATGTTGTACTTGATATAATCACTTTTGTAATACTTGGCCAGTTTCAAATCCTGCTTTCCCTTCCCTGCTTCGAAGGTGGCAAGCTTCGTCATCATTCTGACCTTCTCTTCATTTACCATTTCGGTCACCTCTCTCATGCGTTCAAAGAACATAACTATCTTATGTTATCTTATTCTATTCTGCCCATAAAATCAAGGTTTTTTACTGTTTTTAACATTTCTTAAGAAAGAAAAAAGGAATGATAAATATTATTTCATCATTCCTCTTTCTAATCATACTAATATTGTATACGAAAACCCGGGAGCAAGTCGTAGTTCAAATGCATCCAATGGCATCGGCTTATCGTAAAGATAGCCTTGCACAGTGGTACAACCAATACTTCTTAAAAAATTTGCCTGTTCCTCAGTCTCCACGCCCTCTGCCAACACATGATAATCCAGCTCATGCACCATATTTACCACATTCTGCAATAATATCTTCGTTTTGGCATCATCACTGCCAATTTTCACACAGAAGGACTTATCCAGTTTTACCACGTCTGCTTCCAAATTTGTCAATAAATTCAATGAAGAATATCCGGTTCCAAAATCATCAATGGAAGTGCGAACACCCTTTTCATGCATATCTGCAATAAATTGCGACAAGCTTTCAAAGTTGTCATAACCGGACATCTCTGTCAGTTCAATTTCCAAATATTTCGCATCCACTTTATATTTTTCTATGATTGCCAAAATCTCTTCTGCCAATTTCGGATTGCGCAAATGCAATTTTGAAAAATTCACAGATACTGTCACCGGCTGAATGCCTCTGTCTATCCAACTACGAATCGTTCTGCAAACCCGTTCAAACACATAGAAGTCTAAAGTACATATTGTACCTTCCTCTTCGAGCACCGGTATGAACTCCATAGGAGGAACAATTTTCCCTTTTTGCACCCAGCGAACCAAAGCTTCACAACCACAAATCATATTACTACGAATATTTACCTTCGGTTGATAGTATACTTGAAACTCTTCACTGGCCACTGCCACTGGGAACATTGCAGAAATCGCTTTGTTACGCAACATACGCTCCAACATGGCATACTCAAACCGTACTACATCCCGGCCTTCCATTTTCGCAATGCTGGTAGCCGCATCCAGATACCCCATGACATCAGCACTAGTATCACTATACTGAATATCATAATATCCGATTCTTGCACCAATACCGGTTGTCTTGTTATCCCTTCCAATTTGCACCGGAACTTCGGATATAAATGTTAAAAAATCATCCAAACGGTCATCCTTTACCAGGCCAACAAAGTTATCACCACCAAGATGAGCAATTGCCTCATCCACATCCAGAAAGTGTTCAATGGAGTGACCATAATCTCGAAGCACATCATCGGTTCTACGTGATATTTGCTGTGAGATATATTTAAAATTCTTAATATTCAGTCGAAATCCATGATATCTCCGTAGGTTTCCACCCGCCACAGCTGCATTGGCAAACTGCATAAAACCTGCCAGATTCATCATACCTGTCATATTGTCTGTAATTGCAGCTTTTTTAGTTAAGTCAATTAATCTGGCACGTCCGGATAAGAAAAATACATTCATGGCAAATACCCGAAGGGTCTCTTTATCCCGTTCCGTCCACTGATAATCCGGCCGTGGAGCCAAAGTGATCATGATGTGACCATGCTCAGTTGTTTCGAATGGAAACTGCAAGGTGTCACTGCCAAACCCACCTTCGTAGACATACGCAGGATACTCAATGCTCAATCCGCTGGCATCATAAATGTTAGCAGGCGCTTCAATACGAATATCTAATTTTCCTAAATGCAATTCATCCGCCAAAAATGATATACCCCGCTTAATACGGTTCAAGCAATCTGCGGTAGATTGTATATTTTCCTGAAACAGTCCATAAAAACGTTTCATACTATCGCTATACAATGTACATTCCAAAACAATACGCCTCCTCTATGCGTTTCCTTACATCTTAGTGTATCCTTTTCCTCTTATTTGTCAAGTTGCGTAAAAAATACCGGGGAACCCCCGGCATTTTTTGCTATTTGATTACATTCTCAATTCCTGTGCTAACTGACTTAAACCTTCTACGATGCTACCTACTTCATTGGTAATCATCTGATTCTCCTCGGTTGACTCTAATGTCTCACTGGAATGGGCTGTTACCTCTTCAGTAACTGCAGAAATTGTTTCGATACCCTGCATAATCAATGAATTCGCCTCTGATAATTCAGCTACAAGCTGAGTTAACGCCTCCGCCTCATCAGAAACCTGCTGGTTCTTAGTTGCAATATTCTCGAAACTGATTGCTGTATTTGTCGCAACCTGATTCTGCTCTTCAGCATTCTGTACCATCTCTTTGATTACACGTACAACGCCCTCTAATTCTTCATTGATATGACCAATCAAATTACTGATATCTACAGTAGCCTGCTGTGTCTGTGTTGCCAAATTAGAAATCTCAGATGCAACTACTGCAAAGCCTCTACCTGCTTCTCCAGCTCTTGCAGCTTCAATACTAGCATTTAAAGACAACATACTTGTCTGCTGCGTAATAGAATTGATTGTCTGAATAATCGTATGCATCTGGTCTGTATACTGATACAAATCATCTAATTCTTTAGATACATTCTCATTTGCCTGATTAGAAAGCTCAACATGATGAATCAACGCATCAATATTCTCCTGAGACGCATCTAATTCCATTCTGGTAGCTTCAACAAAATCAGAAATATTCTCTGATGAAGCGGAAACCTGTTCTACAGTCTTCTGAATATCTTCTGTCTTCTCTAACTGAATCTGAATGGTATCTGCCGTCTCTCCGGTTCCCTGTGCAACCTCTTCCATGGAATTCTTTGTCTTATCCGCCGAGTCTCCCAACATTGCCATCTTTTCGCTGACAGTCTGAATATCATCTGTTAAACGTTCAGATACATTCATAATCTGTCCCATCAGCATCTCAGTCTTTTCTTTTTCTTCTTCAATCTCGGCCATCTTTTGTGCATTATTGCCATTCAAAACCTTAGCCGTCATCACAATATATATTGTAAATATAACCAACGAAATCAATCGAATCTCAATATCTGGCAAATCTGCAGAAGCAATCTGCCCTTTCACACCTGATATCGCAACCTGCACTACATTTGTGAGGCAGACCACAATCATATAAAACAATATTAGTTTAATATCATTGTAACAAAGCAACACAACGGCAATTAACAATGCATAGACATATGCAATCTCTGATGTAGTTGTCAATATAATATAAATGTTAAAGTTAGCAAATCCAGCAGCCATAAAATACTTTACCAGATTTGTCTCCGGATTACGCTTATATTGAATAAAACACATAACCAATGGAAAGATTGCTAACAAGCAAAATACTCCATAATAGCCCCAAGTTCTACTCTGCTTTAACACCTCAATCAAATATGCTACTATCAACATGGCAACCGTAGATGCGTATGCTATCATAGCAGTCTTGTTACACCGAAAGATATCGGAAATCCTTCTCTCGTTCATATGTATGTCCTCCTCACACTTTGTACTAACCCACTATCTATAATTTACCATAGATAACTGTAAAAATACAACCATTGTTTTCTAAACATTATCATTGATTTGACACCATCATTTTTTCCGAGTATTATAAAATTACAAAATCAATAAGGGGGATATTTCTATGAAGAAAAAACTATGTTACTTAACAATGTTGACATGTCTTATGTTCATCGTATCCGGATGCCGCATGTATGCTGATTACACGGTAAATACTGATGGCACAGTTACCGGCACCGGTTTCACCGCTTACACCCAGGCAGAAATTGACCAGTTAGGTGAAGAAACAAAGGCACAAGCAACCATACAGACTTTAGAGGATGGCAACCAGTATTATGTCGTTCCGGCAGAGACAGAAACAGTAACTTTAGCAGAAGCCGAGAAAAGCGACGGCATGCGCCTGACAGAGGATATTTTCATTTATCCAATCGGCAGCCAGGCTGAAGCTGCAGGAGGCAATCCGGCAGACATGGGCATTTACTTGCAATTATCTGTTTCCCTGCTCTCAGATATCGTCGCTACCAACGCTGATGTATCTTATGCCGGCAACAAGGCAGTATTCAGTTCAAACGGAACCCAGACAGAAGGTTACTGGTATGCATACACCCAAAAGGGCAAGGAACTGGTAGACGCTGATACCACTGCACCAAAGATGAAGGGTGCAAAGAACAACAAGATTTACAAGGAAATGCCAAAGAACATCACCTTCAGCGACAATATTTATGTAAAAGAAGTAAAACTAAACGGCAAGGTTGTAACTGCTACAACAGCAACGATTGAAGATAGCGAAGGCAACGTAACACAACAAACTATCTGGGCAAGTAACGGTCAGGATGTCAGCAAACAGGGCAAAAACACATTTAAGGTCACTGACATCAAAGGCAATACGGCCACTTATGTAATTTACTTAGACAGCAAAGTTCCAACCGTTAAAGGCATTAAGAACGGAAAGACCTATAAGAAAAAGGCTGTGTTCTATGTAAAGGACAACCGCGAATTAAAGAGCATTACCATCAATGGTAAGAGCCAGAAAATGACAAAGAAAAAACTTGTAAAGTCCGGTAAATATAAAGGATATTACAAATATACCATTACCAAGAAGGGCTCCCACAAGATTGTTGTGAAGGATGCCGCCGGCAACAAGAAAATCATAAAGATTAAAATCAAGAAATAAGACTTATAAACAAAGAACAGCGGAGCAATTGCTCCGCTGTTTTTCATATAAGACTAAGACCAACCTTTCCAAACCTCAGGTGCATATCCTACTGTTGCCTGTTTTCCATTTCTGACAACCGGAGTCTTTATTACCTGCTGGTTCTCCAATAATTTCTCCTCTTTTTGGTCTTCTGAAATATACTGCACCAACGCCAAGGCATCTTTATCCTTGCAGTCTTCATTGATCATGGCCTGCATGCCACCAACCACCTGACAGACGCTTCGAAATTCCCCTTTGCTCATCGACTTTTCATTTAAATCAATGAACTGAAACTTGATACCACGTTCCTTGAAAAAACGTTGGGCTTTCTTTGTATCGTTGCACTTTTTTGTGCCGAAGATTTGGATGTTCATGGTTTGACATTTCCTCCTATTATTGTGAAAGATCTCGAATTATTTCCTTAATAGTTTTTCTTCTAATTAACTATCAATACTTCTCGGATTAAGCAAGAACTCGTAAATGTTCACTGTCAGAATTCCATTCTCATCATATTTTCTTTTTGCTTCATCAGGAAGCGAATAGGCCGACTGATTATAAATCACATTTTCCATTGAATGTGTCTGCTCAAACTGTCGGAAATTTATTCGAGCATTACGAAGTCCTAAATCGGAAAAATAGTATTTCCCCTCACCAGATGTTTGAGAACGAATATACTCCATGAACAACTCCGGATTTACGCCTCTTTTTTCTTCTCAACACTAATCAGACTCTCCCCTATAAGATGACTTCAACAATTTGAAATCACTTATTATTGCAACATTCCCTCTTTTCATACGCACCTAGGACTTTGTATATTTATTATTTTCCTCTATCTTCACATGTTTACTCAATATTTTTCATATGCCCCTTATCAACGGTCAACCAAATCACATCATCTACATCAAACACCGTATCAGGTCCCACATTAGTCTTTAAATTATCCTCCGGTCCATAGGCCACTACATTAATGCCATGCCTATTTCTTAATTGCAAATCAAAAATCTTATGCCCTACCCATTCCGATTTTACAGGCATTTTAATCAACCGAACCTCTGGTGAAATCTCTATATAATCTGCAAAGACACCAGTAGTCAGATTCCTAGCTACACGCATACCACCGGTACGCTCTGGTTTTTCAATTCTAGTCGCACCTATCTTTTGAAATATCTGTTCTTGTGTATTATTGCGAGCCTTCGCTATAATTTCTTTTACGCCCATATCTTTTGCCAATAAAATCGCCATTACACAGGCATCCAAACTCCCCGTCATAGCAACAATCACGGCATCCATATGCCTCAACCCTAATTTCTCATAGCCTCTTGACTCTGTGGCATCAAATTCCATTGCCAATGTTACCTTATCTGCAATATCTGAAATTTTGTCTGCATCTATATCCAACGCCATTACATCTGCCCCTGCCTCCATCAGTTCCAGTGCAACACTAGTTCCAAATTCTCCCAGACCAAACACCGCATACGACTTTTTCCCATTTTTATGCGTCACCTTATCATTTCCCATTTTCACAATATCACACCTTTCTTTTTATCCTACTGTGACAGAATCCTCCGGCAATCTCATAGGCAACTGCGTACTTCGCATCGTAAATGCAATCACCATAGAAATAGGACCGATTCTTCCAAGAAACATACATACAATTATAATCAGCTTACCTGCAAGCCCCATTGTCACCGTATAATCTCTACTAAGACCAGCCGTCCCCAGAGCACTATACACTTCAAACACAATATCCGAGGTTGCTCCGGACTCCATAAGAAACATCAATGCCAATGCAATCACACTGGCTAAAAAACTAATCAATACCACTGCAACCGACTTGTGTGCCGTCTTAACCGATATTCTTCTGTTAAAGCAAATGATATCCTCCTGCCCTCTGACAGTAGCCAGCACAAGCAAGATTATCACCGCAACCGTACCAGTTTTAACACCACCTGCAGTCCCCGCCGAGGAACCTCCAATAAACATCAGCACGCAAGACAAAATGACTGAAGGAGAGGTCATTTCCTTTTGAGAAATGGCAGCAAACCCGGCTGTTCTTGTTGTTACTGACTGAAACAGACTCGCCAACACCTTCTCGCCTAAGTCCATGTTACCAATTGTCCCTTCGTTGTGGTATTCAAAAATCAGATAAAATACCGCCCCACCAACGATTAACACGAATGTCATGACCAAAACTATTTTCGTATGAAGTTTAAGACCACAATATGAAGAATCTTTACTGCCAAACCGACGCGCTTTCGTCTTTATATAGTCAAGTACATCCCACCAAACGACAAAGCCAAGACCGCCCAGTATAATCAGACTCATGGTTATCACATTCATGCCCAAGTGATTAACATACGGAATTAAACTATTGTCACCTAATATATCAATTCCCGCATTGCAAAACGCTGATACCGAATGAAACACGGAATACCAAATTCCTCTCACAATACCATACTCCGGTATGAACACAAACAGATAACACACAGCTCCTATTGTCTCTACCAATAGCGTTCCTTTGCATACTTTTTTCAAAAATGTCACCACACCCTGCAAAGAATCCATGTTCAGGGCATCCCCCAACACCATTCTATCGCGCAGTGTCACTCGGCGTCCCATCGCTAGTATTGCAATGGTCGTAATCGCAATCACACCAAGACCACCAATCTGAATTAACAACAATATCACAATATGGCCAAACAAGCTCCAGTGACTTGCCGTAGTAACAACAACTAACCCAGTAACACATACACTGGTCGTTGCCGTAAACAAAGCATCAACAAACGGAGTTACCTCTCCGGTAGCCGAAGAAATTGGCAACATCAGCAAAAATGCTCCTAGTAATATCGTTACAAAAAAACTCATGATAATCACTGCTGTTGTCGACAAATGTTGAAAAAATTGAATCCACTTATGAAATCTCATACACACCACCATTTTTTATCATCATAAGACACTTTAAATTCTCCACCAAATTTACGAAAGATACCTCAATGGGAAAAGCATCTATTTTGATTAATAATTATATCACATTTATTATTTTAATGAAACAAATGCAAAAAGACCACTCCCAAGTCTTCACTTGAAAGTGGTCCATACTTTCTACAAACTTTGCATAATCTAAAAAACCAAAAAGTCTGCAAAGCCCAATAACCACTGAACTTACTTATCCAAACTCTTCATCGTCGGGAACAGCAATACATCTCTAATCGCAGGTGAATCTGTTAACAACATAACTAATCTGTCAATACCGTATCCAATACCGCCTGTTGGTGGCATGCCGATTTCAAGTGCGTTAAGGAAGTCCTCATCAGTTGTGTTAGCCTCCTCATCACCCTGAGCAAGCTGCTCTTCCTGCGCCTTGAAACGCTCTCTCTGGTCAATTGGGTCATTAAGCTCTGAATATGCGTTACACATCTCCCAACCATTCATGAAAAGCTCAAAACGCTCAACCTTGCTTGGATCATCCGGTTTCTTCTTAGTGAGTGGAGAAATCTCTATTGGATGGTCCATAACAAATGTAGGCTGGATCAGGTGTTCCTCTACAAACTCCTCAAAGAAGAGATTCAAAATGTCACCCTTCTTGTGTCTATCCTCAAATTCCACATGTTTTTCCTTAGCGATAGCGCGAGCCTCTTCTAAAGTCTCAATGGCATCAAAATCAACACCTGCATACTGCTTAACCGCATCTGTCATAGTGATTCGAGCGAAAGGCTTTCCTAAATCCATTTCAATTCCATTGTAAGTAATCGTTGTAGTTCCAAGAACCTCATTTGCAACATATCTGAACATGTTCTCTGTAAGGTCCATCATACCATTGTAATCTGTGTAAGCCTGATAAAGCTCCATAAGAGTGAACTCAGGATTGTGTCTTGTGTCAAGACCCTCATTTCTGAATACACGACCAATCTCATAAACTCTCTCAAGTCCTCCAACGATAAGTCTCTTTAAGTATAATTCAAGAGAAATACGGAGTTTGAAATCCTCGCCAAGGGCATTGAAGTGAGTCTCAAAAGGTCTGGCTGCTGCACCACCTGCATTAGACACAAGCATAGGTGTCTCAACCTCAAGGAAATTCTCGCCAGCAAGATATTTTCTGATAGCAGCAATTACCTTTGAACGATTGATAAATGTTCTCTTGCTTTCCTCATTCATAATAAGGTCAACATATCTCTGTCTATAACGAGTATCTGTATCTGTTAAACCATGGAACTTCTCTGGTAAAATCTGCAAACTCTTTGTAAGGAGTGTCATCTCTTCTGCGTGAATAGATATCTCACCTGTTTTTGTTCTGAAAATGTATCCCTTAATACCGTAAATGTCACCAATGTCAGATTTCTTGAAATCTGCATATACATCTTCGCCTACAACATCTCTTGCAACATACACCTGTACCTTACCTTTAATATCCTGAATATTGCAAAATGATGCCTTACCCATAACACGCTTAAACATCATACGACCGGCTATGGAAACTCTTATAGGCTGTGCGTCCATAATCTCGCGTCTTTCGTTATAATCTGTGTTAATAACATCTCTTGCTTCTTCCTCAGAAAGACCTTCAACAGAAGGCGCAACTCTACCAGCTAAAAGCTTAGCCTCATGGACATCATATAAGTCTCTCACTTCGTCTGTATGATGAGTCTGATCATATTTTGTTATTTCAAACGGATCTTTTCCTGCCTCCTGCAATGTCTGTAACTTCTCACGTCTCACTTTAAGAAGCTGATTAAGATCCTGCTGATTTTTCTGGTTGTTTTGTCCGTTCTGCTCTGCCATATCTAAACATTCCTCTCTTTTTTCTTCTTTCAGCATGTCTCATGTAGCACATTATGAAATGTGCTAAACATAAGGATAGAGAGCATTAGTTTGCTCTCTTAATATCCAAAATCTTATACTTGTAAATGCCATCTGGAGCTTCTACTGCAACTGTGTCTCCAATACTCTTACCCATTAAGGCAATACCGATTGGTGATTCATTAGAAATCTTGTTATTCAGAATGTCTGCCTCTGTAGAACCAACGATGCTATATAAAACAGTCTCTTTATCAGTAAGATCTTTTAACTCTACACGACAGCCAACGTTAATCTTATCTAAGTCTACTTCGTCTTCATCGATAACTTCTACATTCTTCAAAATCTTCTCGATTTCTTCGATACGAGTCTCGATATCACGCTGCTCATCCTTCGCTGCATCATACTCAGCGTTCTCTGACAAGTCACCCTGCGCTCTTGCTTCTTTTAATTTCTGTGCAATCTCACGACGTCTAACAACTTTCAGTTCCTGCAGCTCATCCTCTAATTCCTTTAAGCCTGCATAGGTTAAAATCTTCTTCTCTGCCATTTTCCATGTTCCTTTCTAGATATATATTTTTATGAAACAAAATATTTAGCCACAAATTATCAAGTTATTATATCGTAAATCTAAATTTGCGTCAACCTTGTGTTTTTCCGACCGGAGCGGAGACCTTGAACCTTGGGTTCAAGGCACGCTCTGCTCCAGAAAGGAAAAGGGTAACTCAAACGAGTTACCCTTTTCTTTCTTAATGCAGGAGATGGGACTTGAACCCACACGATATTGCTACCACAGGCACCTGAAGCCTGCGCGTCTGCCAATTCCGCCACTCCTGCGTATCCTGCAAAGCAGGATATTATATGTTATTCACACCTCTGCGATTTTATAATATTTTCGGAGAGATGTCAACCTCGCTTTTGTCGACACAGCATTACTCTGCAGCAGTTGTATCTTCTTCCTCTGTATCTGCCTCTGTTGTGTCATCAGCAGCCTCTTCTGTATCTTCTTCAGCATCTTCTTCGATTGGATTACCATTCTCATCAAGGAATTGCATTTCTTCCTCTTCTGTTGCCTCTGTTGTACCCTCTACTGCTGTTTTTGCTAACAACTCGCCAACTCTCTCTGTCAGAATCATATATTCTATATCTGCTTCTGTATAATACTCATATACATCTTCTACTTTTTCCAACTCATCATATTCTGCCACAAGCTGATTTGCATATTCTTCGATTTCTTTATCAGTTACCTGTATTTTTTCCTTTTTAGCAATCTCACATACAGTCATCTTCTCCTGAATATAAACCTCAGCAGATTCTGCAAGATATGCCTCGAAATCAGCCTCTGTCTCAGCGCCATAGAAGTAAAGAATATAAGTTGCATAATCTAAATTATACATACTTGCAGTTGATTTCATATCTGAGATTGTGTCATCAATTAACGTCTTTAACTCATCCTCAGGATATTTGTTGAAGGTTGCATTTGCAGCAGCTGCAGAAATTAACTGCGCAAGCTTATCTTCCTCTGCAGAAGCCTTAGCATCCTCTTCTAATTCTGTTCTCTTCTGTGCACGAAATTCATCTACAGTCTTACACTCTGAATTTGCTGCTACCAAATCATCTGTTAATTCAGGATAAACTGTCTCAGTAATTGTATTCAAGGTTGTCTTAAACACTGCTTCTTTTCCTGCTAAATCAGGATTATTCTCATATGGGTCTGGGAATGTTACAATAACATCCTTAGTCTCACCTGGCTTCATACCTTCTAACTGTTCGTCAAAGTTATCAATGTAGCCACTCTCACCAAGTACAATATCAGTACCCTCGCCCTGAGTGTTTCCACCATCAAATTCTACGCCGTCTACAGAACCTACATAATCGATGTTGATATTATCGCCAATCTCAGCACCACGATCTGTGATTGGTTCTTCAGTTGCTAATTCCTCAACAAAGTAGTCTAACTCAGCGTCTACATCTTCGTCAGTTACTGTGGTATCCATAGGAATGTACTCCAAATTAGAATAGTTTCCTAATGTTACGTACTCACTGTAATCAGGCAATTTTGTTGAATATGAATTGCAGCCACTCAACATAGAAATACCAAGCAAAGCTGCGCCTAATAATGCGACTTTCTTCTTCATTTTTATAATTCCTTCCTTATCTTAAATTGTTTTCATTCATACCTAATTGGTTATATCACATCTTCGTTGAAAAATAAAGTCTTTCCGATATTTTTCACAAATTTCTCACTTTTTTCATGCATATCACGCAACACTTTCTTCCTTATATAATGTCACCTGCATAACCTTCTAAAACGCAATCATACCACCATATCTTGTGCTTGTATTTTTTTATAAATACAAAATTTTGTATATATATCCATCTTCTTTACAATATAAATGTTAAAATTCAGACAATTAACATTTAATTCTCTGTTTATCTATCAATTCACACATCAAACCACAATATCTTGTGTCCCAAAAATCATTTTTTAAATTTTACCCACAATATTTAGTAGACACATTTCAGAAACTCTGCTATAATAAGTTTCACGGTTGTAAAATGCCTGTATTTGGCGTGCAATCGTAACACATACTATTTAAACATATTACTGATATGAATAGATAATATTGGAAAGGGAGGGTATTTTGATGAAGGTAATCAAAAGAGATGGCTCAACCGTTGCCTATGACCGTAGCAAGATTGTAACTGCGATTCAAAAGGCAAATGCAGAGGTTGAAGACAAAGAAAAAGTATCAGTGGACAAAATCGACGAAATTATTGAGGGGATTGAAGCGAGAAGACGTACTCGTATGCTTGTGGAGGATATTCAGGATATCATCGAGCAAGAGTTAATGGCAGACAAGAAATTCATTCTTGCTAAGACATACATTATCTATCGTTATTCCAGAGAGTTGGTTCGTAAGGCAAATACCACTGACGAATCCATCTTGAGTTTAATTCAGAACCGCAACAAGGATGTTATGGAAGAAAACTCTAATAAGAACGCTACAGTGGCATCTACACAGCGTGATTTGATTGCCGGTGAGGTATCAAAAGACCTTACAAAGAGAATTCTGTTACCAGAGAAGATTTCAAAGGCTCACGAAGACGGTATATTACATTTCCATGATGCCGACTACTTCTTACAGCCTATTTTCAACTGCTGTTTGATTAACATTAGCGATATGCTGGACAATGGCACTGTTATGAACGGTAAATTAATCGAAAGTCCAAAGAGTTTCCAGGTTGCTTGTACTGTCATGACTCAGATTATTTCTTCTGTAGCCAGCAGCCAGTATGGCGGACAATCTGTAGACATCAGACATTTAGGTAAATATTTAAGAAAGAGCCGCGACAAATATTTAAAACGTTTCCAGGAAAACTTCAGCGAAGAAATTCCTGCAGATGTAATTGAAAAATTAGTAAAGGAGCGTTTGCAGGATGAGCTTCGTTCCGGTGTACAGACCATTCAGTACCAGATTAATACATTGATGACTACAAATGGTCAGTCTCCATTCGTTACTCTCTTCTTGAATTTACAGGAAGGCGATCCTTATATCGAAGAGAACGCCATGATTATCGAAGAGATTTTAAGACAGCGTTTAGAGGGTATCAAGAACGAAAAGGGTGTTTATGTAACACCTGCTTTCCCTAAGTTGATTTATGTATTAGATGAGCATAACTGCTTAAAGGGTGGCAAGTATGATTATTTAACACAACTCGCAGTAAAGTGTTCTGCTAAGCGTTTATATCCGGATTACATTTCTGCTAAGAAGATGCGTGAAAACTACGAAGGCAACGTATTCAGTTGTATGGGTTGTCGCAGTTTCTTAAGCACATGGCAGGATGAGAACGGCAATTACAAATGGGAAGGCCGTTTCAATCAGGGCGTTGTCAGCTTGAACCTTCCACAGATTGGTATTGTGGCTAAGGGTAACGAAGAAAAGTTCTGGAAGTTATTTGATGAGCGTTTAGAGCTTTGCTTTGAAGCTTTAATGTGCAGACATCGTGCTTTACAGGGTATCACATCAGATGTCAGCCCAATTCATTGGCAGTATGGTGCCATTGCCCGTTTACCAAAGGGTGCGCCAATTGACGATTTATTGATGAATGGCTACTCTACCATTTCTCTTGGTTACATCGGTGTCTATGAGGTAACCAAATTGATGAGAGGTGTAAGCCACACAACTCCTGAAGGTCAGGAATTTGCTTTAAAGGTTATGAATCACATGCGTGAGGCAACTGACAGATGGAAGGCTGAGACCGGTCTTGGATTTGGTTTATACGGCAGTCCTGCTGAGTCACTTTGCTATCGTTTTGCAAGAATCGACCAAGAGCGTTTTGGTAGTATTGAAGATATCACAGACAAGGGCTACTACACCAACTCTTACCACGTTGATGTGCGTGAAAAGATTGATGCATTCAGCAAATTCCAGTTTGAGAGCCAATTCCAGAATATTTCTTCTGGCGGTGCTATCTCTTACGTTGAGATTCCAAATATGCGTAACAACTTAGATGCTTTAGCTGAGGTTGTACGTTTCATTTACGATAATATTCAGTACGCTGAATTTAATACAAAATCTGATTATTGCCATATCTGTGACTTCGACGGAGAAATCATTGTAAATGATGACAACGAATGGGTATGTCCACAGTGTGGCAACAAGGATCACAGCAAGATGAACGTAACCAGAAGAACTTGCGGATACCTTGGAGAGAATTTCTGGAATGTCGGTAAGACAAAGGAAATCAAATCAAGAACGTTACACTTATAGGAGTTATTTTCATGAACTATGCAGATATAAAAAACTATGACGTTGCAAATGGTCCCGGCGTGCGTGTGTCGCTTTTCGTAAGCGGCTGCACCCACCATTGCAAGGGATGCTTTAATCCTGAGACATGGGATTTTACCTATGGTAATTTATTCACCTCTCAGACCATAGATAAGATTATTAAAGAAATGAAACCTGATTACATCAAGGGTTTAACCTTATTGGGTGGAGAACCATTTGAACATCCAAATCAAATGGCACTGCTTCCTTTAGTGAAAAAGGTAAAGGAGACATACCCTGATAAAGATATTTGGGCATTTTCAGGTTACACCTTCGACACAGATATCTTAGATGACATGACACATAAATGGCCTGAGACAACAGAGTTACTTTCATATATCGACGTCCTTGTAGACGGTGAATTTGTGGAGGAACTAAAAAATGTCAATCTCCGTTTTAGAGGTTCTGAGAACCAGCGGGTTATTATGGTGCAGGAATCTATCAATTCTGGTGAAGTTGTACTTTGGGATGAAGGCCAGTCATTTAACTACCAATAGAAAGGATTAATCATGAATCAGGAAATACTTACAGCCACTGTAAATATACAAAAACTTCGTGAAAATGCAACAATTCCTACTTATGGTTCTGACTTTGCAGCCGGCGCTGATTTGTACGCATGTTTAGAGAATGCCGTAACAATCCCGGCCGGAGACACAATGTTTATTCCAACCGGTATTGCAATGGCAATTCCTGTCGGTTATGCAGGTTTCATTTATGCAAGAAGCGGTCTTTCCTGCAAAAGAGGTCTTGCACCTGCAAACAAGGTTGGTGTCATTGATGCAGACTACCGTGGCGAAATCATGGTCGCACTTCACAATCACAGTCAAGAAGCAGTTACCATAGAAGCACAGGAACGAGTTGCACAAATCGTAATTGCACCTTACTTAAAGGCAATGTTTACAGAAACAGATTCTTTAGATGACACAAAAAGAGGTGCAGGCGGATTTGGCTCCACCGGCACCCACTAATTACATAATTATAATTGATTCTTTTGGCGACGATAATCGGAATTATTTAAAATCACTGTACTTCTCTCCATCCTGCAGTGTGATTCCCTTTATGGTCGCCAATTCTTCTATTGTCACAAGCTGATATCCACGATTTATCAATTCCGGTACAATCTGTTCCACAGCAGCAGCGGTCGTATCATACACATCATGCATCAATATGATGTCTCCATCCTCCACTTGATCTAATGCAATTTTCACCACACTACTGGTCTTTCTTGACTCCCAATCTCTCGTATCTATCGACCACAAAATTGCCGGCACGTCTAAACGAGATAAGGTAGTGGCATTAATAGACCCATATGGAGGTCTCACCAATTTTGCCTTTACACCGATGATTTCCTTTATCTTTTTATTCGTTTTATCTAACTGCGATTGAATCTGCTTTGCAGACAACTTCGTTAAATTCTTATGTCCATAAGTGTGGCTTGCTATGGTACACCCCATTTCGTAAGCACGTTTTAAGTTCTCCGGATAATATCGAATGCGCTCTCCCACCACAAAAAAGGTTGCCCTGCCATTATAATGCTCCAGCACATCCAAAATACGATCCGTTACCGCACCACCAGGACCATCGTCAAAGGTCAAAGCCACTGCCGGTTGTTTTACATTTGCAACCAAGGTCACATTAGTCATAAAATCATGGCCCTCATTATTGTATATCTCATGGCCTTTCGCAACAGTTCCGGTATACACAGCTCCTTCTACCGGCACATTTTTATCCTCTTTTAACATCAAATCTTCTGTGGATGCTTCCTGGGACGATACTTCAGCGGAAGATGCCTCTGTTGTAATTGCTACTACAGTTTCTGTCGTGGTTTCTGTTGCAGACTCTGTTGTAACCACTACTACTGCCTCTGTTGCAACTTCCGTTGTTGCCTTGCTCTGACTCTCGCCACTATGGTCCCCATACTTTCTGGAATACTCTGTAATGCAGACTACCCCCACCAAGGTCAGTGCTAACAATATGAAAATGACTCTTATATATAATGCAATGTATTTCATCTTTTGTACTCATTTCCTTATTTGAACCTATGAAGTCTTTCATCCATCTACCTGTTCATATTACAACAAAGTCTTTATTTTTTGTAGTCCCTTTTTAATTTACAATTAAGGTTTCATACCCTGTCTGTCTGAGCGCATTTTCTACATTTACAGCCGTATCTAATGAACTATATGGTCCTACCAACACTGCATAAAAGCCACCTCGCTCATAGATTCCTGTAGGATACCCCAAGGCTTCCAGTTCCTCAAATCGATAAGCCGCATTTCCATATACACGGAACAATCCGGTCTGCACATAATAACTTTGCGCCTCAGGTCTCACTGTCATGGCGATACCGTCTGCTATCGCCTGTGCCATTGCATCAAAATTGTTATCAAATGTAGTATTATCTGCATCTGTGTTAATAAATCCTGCCTCAATTAAAATGGCAGGCATTCTCGTCCTTCTGAGAACTGCCAAATTGGTTCTCTCTTCTATCCCTAAATTCTGAAAACCGACACTTTCCAACTGTGCATTGACATTTCTTGCCATATCCGCCTTGATTCCACTATCATCGTAAATCAGAGTTTGTACACCGGAATAGGTATTTGGTGTCGGACTGGAATTTCTGTGTATGGATACGAAGTAATCTGCACCACTATTATTGGCAATCGCAGCCTTCTCAAGCACCGAGTCATACACATCCTCTGTTCTTGTATAAAGCACATTAAAGCCCATTCTCTGTAACGCCTCTCCTACAGCCAGCGTCAGGCGTAAATTATCGTCTTTTTCTCTTCTTCCATAGTAAGTGGCACCATTGTCATAGCCGCCATGGCCGGCATCCAACATAATCGTTACTGCCATCGTTTTCTCCTCGCTTACAAAACATTTACTACTATAGTATGCAAGCAAGGAGACATTGCCCATGATAAATATCTATAGTTTTTGCAGTAAAGATATACGATTTACAACGGAATTGTGCATAAATGAAGCATCATGATGGTAAATATATGCATGTAGTATCATCTGTTTAGATTGCCATAGAATGTATTAGCGTATTCTGTGTAAAAATATATACTCTCACATAACTGTTTGAGCAGTAGAGAGGAGAGGTGCAAGGCATTCGAGCGAGACGCTCTCGCTCGCAAAATGCGTAGCAGTACATAATGGGGATAACACATCTGATGATGTGCTATCCCCATAAGTACTGACGCATTTTGAAACTCGTCTCATGCCTGCACCCTCCTCTCTACTGCGAGTTTTATGTGAGAGTAATTATATTTCACAGGATGCGCTTAGACATTCTTAGCAATATAAATCCAATGATACGAATGCATATAGATTACTATTCATGATGCTTCACTTAATTCACAATTTCGTTAAAAAAGGTATATCTTTACTGCAAAAACTCTATGTTAAGGTCTATGTCTCCTTCGATGCCATCTACTCTGCCCTTGCTAGTGTATTGCCAGATACGGAACTTATACGGAAAACTTGGTGTATCATTGTACTGAGCATACCACCACTCGTAATCCTTAATCTCACCCACATCCAGGTTGAGAGCAAACCAACGCTTGTTGGCATAGACCATTGCCTCGTGTCCTGCTGCCGTAATGGTATCTAAAAAGCCTTTGCACGCCTGCATTCTCTGGTGTACGGTTAAGTTATTGGTTCTGGCATCTTCGTTTTCTGCATCCTCTGTATCTAACACAATTGGATATTGTAGACTATAGCCTTGCAGGTTCTTTAACACAAATTCAGCTTCTTCCACACCTTCTTCATAGCTGATGGCCTGCGAATAAAAATAGACGCCACGTGGAATGCCGGCAACTAAGCTTCCAGACATGTTCCAATCAAAGAAATCGTCTTTTAAGATTTTTCCTGTACCGTAACCTCTATAACCAATACGTATCATGGCAAAATCAATTCCCGCTTCTTTCACTCGTTGCCAATCCACTTTTTTATTGTGCTTTGATACATCCACACCTACCTTGCACTGCTCCGTGCCGTCTGGTGCATACACCAGATAGTCTTTGTCATTTTTTACAAAAGCAGATAAGTCATAAGTATGACGTTCTAAATCATTATTTACCTTTACATATTGCAAAACACCCGCATCGTCTTTAATTAAAATAAAACGACGGTTGATAAATCCCCAATACATCTCATCTTGCAATGTAATGATGGTATCACTATGTAATTGTCCACAGTCTGCATTTACAAAAACTGCACTATATTGCTTTTTACCACAACCACACAACAGGTAACATACACCGATTAGCAGTAGCAAAAGCACCCCGGACTTAATCTTTTTTCTCATCTGTACCTTCCCAATCGTATATCGCTATTCAGCAATAAATTTCTGAATCTGTTCCTTGAACAATTCCGGTGTTTCACCATAAATGTGAACTGTCACAGGTTGGTCTAAATTCAGACTAAAAATACCCAAAATGGATTTTGCATCCACAACGTATTGCTTAGACGACATATCTATGTCACCTGCATACATACCTGCCAAAGCAACAAACTCTTTTATCTCTTCAATGGAATTCAATTTGATGTCAAGTTTTAATGAATTTGTGTTCATACTAATTCCTCCAAAAGTTATCTATTTTTTCGGTATCATACAACAATATGTTTTAAAATGCAACCATCTAAATCTAAAGATTTTGTGACGATATTTTATTGCGGAATTCGTACTTTCTTGATAGAATGAAGAAAAAATTTCAAAGGGAGTATACATCATGAAAAAGGCAAAACGAATTCTTATATTAGCTTCCATTATGGCTTTGTTACTAACAGGCTGTCAGGCACAAACCTCAGAGACACAAGGGGCATCACAACCAACCAAGGATGATGCAGTGATTGCATTCACAGAATGTCAGGTACCTGCCGTTGTATTAGAAATTGATGGAAATGTAATCAAAATCGTTTTTAGTAATCCATCCACAAATCCAAACGGAGGCGTATCCACAGGATTAAGCGGAGCTGCCGTTCCGTCAGAGATTATCACCGGTCTCAACCAGGAGGTCATCCCACCGGAAGTACTTACTGCACTCAGCAAAACCGGTGCCAATGCCACCCTAACCATAGCAAACGAATCTATTTTAAAGGACTGTACTCTTGCGGATATTAAGGTAGGAAATACACTTCTGATTACCTTTGATGCCAATGGCAGTATCACAGAGATTGGATTGGCATACACAAAAAATGCAAATACTGTACAATAAAAAAAGAGAGAATGGTTTTGATTCCATTCTCTCTTTTGCTATATACAATTTATTCCTCTGTAGAATCTGCATCCATCTCAACAGCATCCTTTGCCTCTTCCGGAAGCACAATATCCTGAACATCAAAACTGATATATTCAAGTTCAATACTGCAGGCAGGAATTGTTACACCTGACACTTCACCTTCTGCTTCTTCAGCAGCAGCAAGAATATTTGCCATCATGCCAGCCATGTCAATAGAAATCTTTGCAGGATGGAATGTCTTCTTCTCAACCCAAAGAGTAACAGGCAAATCTCCCATCTGAGAAAAATCAATACCTTCTAATTCTGTTGCAGAATACTCAGACACACCAGACTGCTCCATAACTTCCTTTAAGGATTCGCCTGTAACTACACCAGTAATCTTATATGTCTCTTTTTCGCCAACTAATTCTTCGCCTTCTAATACAAAGTTCTGCATGTTCTTTGTATATACATCATAATTCATCTGATTGCTATAAGTAGAAAGCTGCTCATCAATTTCTGCAGAATCAATTGCCTGCTTCATCCACATATCAGAAGCGTTTACATATGTGTAGTACTGCTCACCTTCTTTGATGATATAAGTATCCATGTCATATGAACCTAACTCACCCATATCCATGCTCATAGCAACCTTAGCCTTCATATCAGGCTTTGCAATCACTTGCATTGCAGCATCAACATTCATCTCAAAACTCTCACCTGAGGCTTCCATAACCATGTTCATCTTCATGGTTGCTTCGCAGTTATCCATAGTTACCTGGTTCTCTGTAAACTTCTCCATAACCTTCTCGGCTGTCATCTTACCACAACCTGAGCATGTACATGCAAATACAACAAGAAGCATACACATCAATAATCTTTTAGCTGTCTTTTTCATAATTTCCTCCTTAAAATAAATGTTCCCTCTTAATTAATTTATGAAACACAAGGAATTATATCACAACACATAAAATATACAACCCTTTCTACAGTTTTAATAGACATTCTGCATTTTTTTGTGTATTATAGTTACATTCACTGTATGTTTGTTTGCGTTTTATAGGGAGAAAAGCCATGCGAGATAAACAAAAAGATTTACGAGTTCGTTATACAAAGAGCGTACTGCGAGAAAGCATGTTAACAAAATTAAAAGAAAAGCCCGTTCACAGAATCACTGTGAAAGAGCTTTGTGAAGCAGCGGGCATAAATAGAGGTACATTTTATAGCCACTACACTGACCCGATTGATTTGTATCATGAAATGGAACTCGCACTGATTCAGGAATTACATTCTGTGTTAGACGCCTTTTCAGAAACCGACGCTGACTATGAAGAAATCATCACGGAAATCTTCCGTTACGTTGCAGATAACAAAGAGCAGTATATGCTATTTTTCCATGGAGAATTTCAGAGTGCCGGATGGTGCGAATTAATTACCTTATTACAAAACAAATACTTTCATTCTTGGAGTGCAAAATACACCCGTCTATCAGATTCACAAACAGACTATCTTTTGCATTTTACTTCCAATGGCACCATTGGTATATTAAACAAATGGGCAGAAAGCGGTATGCAGGAATCACCTGAAGACATGGGCAAACTAACCAGCGACCTTATGATGTCCGGCCTGGATACCTTCATGTAACCACATCCTGACTAATCGCTCGCAGTATTAACTCTAATTCATCGTATCCCATCAGTTTTGGCACTGGGTATAAAGGATTTGCCTCATGCAAAGTATGCATGATAATATACGCAATATCCACTTCCGAAAGTAAATATTTACTTGGAATACCCATGTCCCTATTGAAAGCATAAATCCAATCTATAAATTTCTGTGCAGCCTTGGCTGCACTTATTTTTTCATTAACGATACCTATGTCCTTCGCTAATTGTGCCAATTCCTTATAACAACTTTTTCCATAATGTTGCAATATAACAGGAAGTACCATTGCTTGTGCCATTTCCAGCGAAATGTCACACTGCATACTAAATGCATTTGCCATAGCATACACATATCCAGGAAAAGCTTGTAAATGCGATAAATCGGCATAGTGAGAAGCCAGTAGCATTTTTTCTCTCGCTTCCACATTCTCAGAATGCCGGCAAGCATATTTCAAATACTTATGTAGCACACTAACGGATGTCTTCGCATACTGTTTGCATTGCTCGGTTCCATCACGTCCTATATATGCTTCTATCGCTTGTGCCAATGTGGACATTCCACATGCAGCCAGCATGCACGATGAAAGATCTGTCATCCATTCCGGCATCATGAGTACATAATCCGGAATCAATGAAGTATCATAAGCTAACCATTTGAGTTTTAACTTATCACTAACCGCTCCTGTAATTGTCGCAGCTTCACAACCAGTCCCTGCTACCGTAGGAACAGCAATCAGCATTGGCAACTGCGATTGAATTTGCATCACACCACATAAACCTCTGACAGTTAAATCCTGCCTTACAATTTTGGCGGCACTCAACTTTGCACAATCCATAATCATACTTCCACCAACAGCCATAATGCCATCGCAATTATCCTGCAGGTAGAGTGCACTCGCTTTTTCCACATCACTGATGCGATTATTCCGATTTGCGCAAATATAGAGAGAATATTGAAGTCCAATTTCATCGAATGCATTCTTTATCACTTCAGCACATGTATTCACAGAAACAGACTGTTCTGTAATCAACAACACTCTCTTTACGTTATTCTCCGACAACAAATGTACACAATCATCCCACTGCCTTAATATCTCCGGTTTACGATATGGTGCACGCACTAGTTTTATTCGCTGTTTCTTCTGATACAGCCTACAATATACTTTTTCAGTCCATGACATATGATATTTGTATGACACACACAGCACCTACCTTTTCCAGTCTTAAATACATTATATCACACCTTGGACGAGAAATGATATTTTTAATTTAATTTTCTAAAATATCTACGGTATGTGAGCTTGCACCCAATAATTCCGGACGTTCGCAGATTGACATTTGATAAGAAATGAACAAATCAAAAGTCTCTTCATCCATGGCATTTAGGGTCTGACGCATATAATCTGCTGCGCCATCCGGTGCAATGATTTGAACTCGTTTCATACCCACATGAGCATTGACTGCATCTATATCTTCTAGTCTGACATAATCATATAAATCCTCCGTAGATGGATTTACCCGGAAGGTCTCAGGATGAATGCTCCCATTCTCCACACATTCCTTCATATGATTTTCTTTAAAACCATATGTCAGGATACTGTAATCATTCATGCAGTAAGCTACCAAGATATAGCCACCTGGCTTTGTCACACGTTTTGCTTCGGACAGTGCCTGACATTTTTCTTCAAAGGTCAGTAAATGATACATGGGACCAAACATCAAAGTCACATCAAAAGTATGATCCTCGAAACGCTTCAATTTGAGAGCATTCCCTTGATAAGCTTTCACTGCACTATTCTTTTTCTTCAAAATTCCCAAATTGTATTTCACCAATTCCACCGCAGTGACATCATATCCTTCTTCTGCAAGGGCAACGGAATATCGACCGGTTCCTGCTCCCACATCCAAAATCTTCAGTGGTTGTTCCACGCCTCGAGCCTTCAATTTCTGCAAATACTTATGTATGTACTTCATGGTTACTGCATATTCCACCTGACCATGCCTGCTTAATAATCTTTTCTCTTCATTGAATTTATTGTAATACTGCTCTAATGGAGTCATGTATATTCCCTCCTGTTTTTCATATCTTCCACGTATTATAACACAAAGCCTTCTATTTACAAAATGTACGATTGTTATAAAAACAAACCATAAAGTGATATCGCATTTTCCTTGCTCAGTTTATTCTCAAATTAGGGTGATATTAACATTTCACCAATTTTTGAGAGGAGGAAGTATTATGTTAAAAATGAAACTCTTTAAAAACACATCATCCGGCACGAAAGATTTAACAGAAGGAAAACCAATGCAATTGATACTGAGTTTTGGACTTCCTCTATTATTTGGTTTAATCTTTCAACAATTGTATAATATGGTAGACTCAATTATTGTCGGTCAAGTATTAGGTGTAAATGCCCTAGCTGCTGTAGGTTCTACCAGTTCAATTAATTTTATGATTATGGGATTTTGTATTGGTGTTTGCAATGGATTTGCAATACCTGTAGCTCAGGCCTTTGGTGCAAAGGATACAACCAATCTAAAACGGTACATTACCAATTGTGTGTGGGTATCCATTATCTTTGCGACAATATTTACCACTGTGGTTTGTCTGTTGACAAAAGACATTTTGATTATGATGAAGACGCCTGATACCATTTTCCAGGATGCCTACACATATATTTTGATTATATTTCTGGGCACGCCCGCCATTCTTCTATATAACATGGTCTCTGGAATTCTTCGTTCCATGGGCAACAGTGTTATACCTGTAATTTTTTTGGTATTCTCTTCACTACTAAATATTGTTTTGGATTTGTTAATGATAAAGCCTATGGGAGTTGCTGGTGCTGCTATTGCCACTATCACAGCCCAAGGTATCGCTGGTATTATCTGTCTATTTTACTTTATTAAAAAATATAGTTATTTGCATTTTAAAAATGAGGACTGGATCATTAGAAAAATTCATGTGTTAAAGCTTTGTGGCATAGGCATCCCTATGGGATTACAATATTCCGTCACCGGCATCGGAAGCGTCATTTTGCAGACCTCTATCAATGCTCTTGGCGAAACAGTTGTGGCTGCAGTTACCGCAGCCAACAGAATTGGCATATTTGCAACCTGTCCGTATGAAGCCATGGGTACTACTATGGCAACTTACAGTGGTCAAAATGTTGGTGCCGGAAAATTAGACAGAATAGACCAAGGTTTAAAAGACTGCTTAAAGCTAGGTATTGGTTATGGACTGATAATCTTCTTAATTATGGTAAGTTTTGGCAAACAGTTTGCTTTACTGTTTGTGGATGCTGACGAAATCTATATCATAGAACTAATTTATAAATTCTTGTGTGGTAGTTCTATGTTCTATTTTTTATTAGCATTTGTCAACACTGTACGCTTTACAATTCAAGGGCTTGGTTATTCCACCTTTGCGATTATCGCTGGTATCTGTGAGATGATTGCAAGAAGTTTTTCCGGCGTGTATCTAGTACCAACCTTTGGTTTTCTCTTGGTTCCATTTGAAGGACCATTAGCATGGCTGGCAGCAGACTGTTTCCTAATACCAGCCTATCTATATGTCATGAAAAGACTACGGCGTAAGTTATATCAATAACAGCGGATAGTCATATACAGAGAGTGGGTATTCATGAAACATCACATTATTTGTTTGTTATAGAATGTGTTAGTGTATCCTGTGCAAAATATATACCCACACATAACTGTTTGAGCAGTAGGGAGTAGAGTTTTATGTGTGGGCAATTATATTTCACAGGATATACTTAGACATTCATAACAACACAAATATAGTGATGAAGAATGAATACCCACTCTCTGTGCAAAGTATCCGCTGTTATTGATATAAGTTAGTAGCGTTAGTTTTTATGACTTCTTGATACCAGTAGAAGCTGTCTTTTTTCTTTCTGTCCAGGGAACCGCCCTGTTCGTCTCTGTCTACATAGACAAAACCGTAGCGTTTCTGGTAACCATTTAACCAACTGAGCAGGTCTGTAAATGACCATGTGCAGTATGCCAATACCTGACAACCTTCTTCCATTGCCTCGATTAAGGCTTTGATGTGTGCTTCTAAATAGGCAATGCGATATGGGTCATGGATACTGCCGTCCTCTTCTAATTTATCAAATGCACCTAAACCATTTTCAGAAATGATGATAGGCAGATTATATCTACCGGTAATTTCACGACAGGCAAAATGCAAACCGTCCGGGTCGATGGTCCAATCCCAATCTGTAGTAGAAAGGTGCGGGTTTGGTGGATTTTTATAAACGCCTGGAAGTCCTGTCACCTGCCCGGAACCCTTCACACCAGTTGTATTCATCGTGCCGTACGGAGTTGCTCCGTCTATTGGATTGTATTCGCATACCGTGGTCTGATAATAATTGACACCCATGAAGTCCACATACTTTGCCGCTTCTAATAAGATTTTCTCATCTTCTGCAGACACTTCCGGTGCATAACCCATTTTTTTCAGATATGCCATAGCTGCCTTTGGATATCGACCATAAGCATAAATGTCCATCCACCAATAACTCTTTAAATCATCATAATTTGCCTTTGCTAACACATCTGCCGGCTTACAGGAAGCTGCATAGCTTGGTGTATAGGCAAAGCTGGCACCAATCATACCGCCTAGTTTCATTTCCTTATATGCCAGAACTGTTTTCGCATGTGCCATGTTGGCACGGTGATTTACCTGATAGAATAGTTTTTGTTCATCGAACTTTCCCGGTGGATGCTGCTTCGTGAGCCAGCCCATGGAGGTAAACACATTTTGCTCATTCATGGTAATCCAGTATTTCACCTTATTGCCAAACCGAGCAAATAGGGTCTTTGCATAATTCACATAATCGTCTATGATACGGTCATCTTCCCATCCACCATATTGGTCCACCAATGCCTTTGGTAAATCCCAGTGGTAAATGGTCACCATTGGTTCTATTTGGTATTTGATACAAGTGTCGATAATGGATTCATAAAATGCCAATCCCTTTTCATTGACTGCACCATTTCCTTCCGGATATATTCTTGCCCAACATACAGAAAAACGATAGGTTTTTAATCCCATCTCTGCCATCAGAGCAATATCTTCTTCATAACGATGGTAATGGTCTACCGCCACATCACCAGTTGTTCCCTGAAAAGTCTTCCCTGGAATACGAACAAATTCATCCCAGTTTGTCATGCCTTTTCCATCTTCTAAATAAGCACCTTCTACCTGATAAGCAGCCGATGCACTCCCCCATAAAAAGTCGTTTGGTACTTGATACATAATCGAACCTCCTATGTTTTTTCTCATCATAGCATGATTTCACAATTTGGACAATTTATATCACTGAATTCTCACAATTTGGGAGGTTGTTTACACTTTCACCGGTAATGATGAGTCTACCATCTTCCATGCTGATGCGCACCTTGTTACTGTCAATACCTGCGGCTGCCAGCATATCTTCGCTAAGCTGTAATCGATGCGCCTTATCCATCACCGTAAACTCATCATGGGTATGCTCTGTCACAATTTTTTCTGTACTGATTTTACCATCAGAAATCATCACTACTCGGTCCACCTTATCAGCAAGTTTAGGGTCGTGGGTAACGATAATAATGGTGATTCCAAGCTCTTGATTTAATTGGCGAAACAAATCCTGAATCATAGCAGAGGTTTTACTATCCACTGCTCCGGTGGGCTCATCTGCCAACAAAATATCCGGTAAATTTGCCAACGCCACTGCAATGGCAACTCTCTGCTGTTCACCACCAGACATCTGCGGAGGATAAGCATCTTTTTTATGGGACATCCCCACCTTATCTAACAAGGATTCTGCTCTAGTTCTTTTCTCTTGTTTTGTGATATCTGAAAACTGCATGGCAGCTTCTATATTTTCTACCGCCGTCAAATAGTTGAAGAGATTTCTGGCACTCTTTTGCCAAACAAAACCTATCTTTTGCTTTCGATAAATATCCATTTCCTCTTCCGACATGTCAGCAAGATTTTTGTCGTCTACAATGATTCTGCCTGCAGAAGGTTTCTCCAGACCACCAATCATATTCATCAGCGTGCTCTTTCCACTGCCACTTTTCCCAATCACTGCCATGAGTTCTCCTGACTCCACGGTCAAATCTAAGCCCTGTAATGCCATAACCTCTATTTCATCTGTTTTATATATCTTTACCAAGCCGTCACATTCTATCAATAATCTCACCGTCCTCCATCTCAAAAACAACATCTCCCAATTCCATCAATCCTGGATCATGGGTAGTCATTATGATGGTAATCCCCTCTTTCTCCACTAATAACCGAAAGAGTTTCACAATTTTGAGTCCCATTTCTGTATCTAAAGCACCTGTAGGCTCATCTGCAAATAACACCTTAGGTTTATGGACAATGGCCCTGGCAATTGCAATACGCTGCTGTTCTCCACCTGACATTTGTCCCGGCATATGCAAACATCTTTCTTCCATTCCAACTAAGGAAAGCACATCCATAATCCGATTATGTCTGTCTTCCTCTGAAAGAACTACTACATCGTCTAAATGTTCTTCTGCTTCAAATGTAGATAACCGCAAGGAAAAATCCACATTCTCATAGGCATTCATAACCGGAATCAATGCCACTGACTGAAAGACAAACCCTAGTTTTGCTCTTCTAAGATATTCCTTTTTCGTCTCAGAAAGCCCTGACATGTTTTCTCCATCCAGATATATTTCCCCTTCCGTCGGGGTATCTAGCGTACTGAGCATATTAAGCAGTGTGGTTTTCCCTGAACCGGAACGCCCCTTCAATATGATCAGCTTCCCTTTCGGAATTTCAACATCTATCCCTTTTAATGCGTAAAACTGCCCGCCATCTCCCATGGGAAAGGCTTTTTCAATGCCCTTTGCAACAATCATGTTTTTTTGCTCCATTGCTACTCCTCCCCCATCTTTAATGCTTGCGTAATATTCAATGTTCTAACCAGTTTCCGAAGCACCAACGCACAAACTACAATCATTGCCAACACAATCAATAACAGTTTTGCAATGTCCATACCTTCAAAGAAAATGGAAAGTGGAAGATTGTGCTTCTCCGGCAAATAAATGAGACAAAACAGTTTTGTAAACAGGAAGGTTGCCACCATGCCAACGATACAGCCCGCCACAATAGATAACAAGGTACTGAATATATGCTCATTTACAAGCATGCGATTGATATGATTCACCGACAAACCCATAGCACGGTAAACTCCAAATAGCAACTCCCTTTGGCGGATAGAGGAAACCCAATAAATCAAATATCCGACTCCGCAAAGTAATAACGCAATGACAAAGCTCAAGGTGAACATTCCATTTGTAATCTGAACCAATGCCGATTGCATTTTTTCTTCTATATCATCCGCCATGCTGGCGAAACTATCTATTTCCACATGTTGATCCAGTAGTGCCTGATACACATCATCACTGGTTACCCCCTTTGCCAGCCTTCCCCATATACTATACGGCGTTACCTTATAGGTCTGTACCATGGTTGCATAGTTACCAATAATCAGATATCGCTCTTTTTGCTCTCCCTCAGCCATATAGTACTGAGAAAAACCCGGCCAACCATCTACAATGGCAACCACCGTTCCATTCATTCTTCCGAAAACCTTAGAAATGGCCTCGTGGCTTTCTCGTTGTACCCCCAGACTGTCTCCCACAGCAAGCTCCATTTCCTCCGCCAGATTTCTGGAAATAATGAAACCATATGGTTCCTTCGCCAACGCATTTAAATGCTCATACCAATGTACATCATCCATCATCGAAACATTCAAATCCGAGGTCTCTCCCAGATTCTTTGTATGAATACCTAGCATCAAACAATTTTCCATTTGGGTACTGCCTGCAATGGCCAATGCATAAGGATCTGAAATGACTCTGGTAACATTGGATAATAGCCCCTCTTGTACCAACATTTCATATTTCCCATAATCCGGTTCCAAATAAATAAAATCCTTCACACCCTGATTGTTCTCATAGATTTTTTTCTTCCAATATTCCTCTATGACCACATCTGCACCATTGTCATACTCCACACGATTTATGTTGTTTTGGTTAATGGTTCTGGCTGTATTCGCGTAAAAAATCCCCAACGCAACTGTCAGTATCATAAACACAGAAATAAATCCCTGTTTCGAAAAGCTTCTTGTAATTTGCAAAAAGGATGCGTACATGACCGGATTCCATTTTTTCTTTCCAAGTGTATACACTCTTCGCACCAGACAATGGATGAGTCGCAAGGTAATCAAGCCAAATCCCACAATAAACAGTATGGTATCCAAGAAGATAAACGGATCCATAGTATTCCCTGCCAGTGCATGTAATCGTATAGAGTCTTGTTGTTTGTTAAAATTATAAAACAGATAAATGGAACCTAGGAACAATAGCACATCCAGATAGTATTTTTCCCATAGCATTTTCTGATTGCGATTGTCTCCACCTATTCGCTCCACAATAGACACGTGAGAGTTTTGTATAACCGGTATCAAAAGAAAAATACTACCTACAATCACAGCTAATAATCCATATGGCAACATCTGCCATACCGGATGATACAGATGCATACTACCTGTGGATACCTTCAAAAATGCAACCGTTCCGCCTCCAATCTTGCACAGCAACCAGCCAAAAGGAAATCCCACCGCCAATGCAAGCACAGATGTGATACCTGCCTGTAACAGATAAAGAAATATTACTTGTTTCCTCTTAATCCCTCGACTTTTCAGCATAGCAATTTCATTTAATTCTGCCCTGACCAACTGACCTGATACCATATAAATGAAAGCAAGAACCATTCCAAGCAAAGGAAGCTCCAACACCCAAAGCGTAATTTCTATCGACTTTTTTCCCTCTAAGTAAGGAGCATAGAAGCGGTAGATTGTCTCCTCCAAATTTGCATCCTTTAGGTGAAACTGTTCCAAATAGTACATAACATCATCAACATTACGGTGATTGATATCACGATAATCCAACAACATAAAATGATGATAGGTAATACTCGCTTTATCGTAACGCTTGACAATGTCATTGAAGTGTTCTTCACTGACAAATATCTCTTTTTCGAATTCATTCGGTTCCACATACCAGAATAAATCCTTATTCTCTTTTTCCTTGAAAATACCTGCTACTACAAGTTGAATCTGCTTTGCATCCTCGTCTTCCAGACCAAGGGAAATTGTCTCACCTACAACTAGTTGATAACTGTCCATTACCCCTTCAGAAATGATGCATGGATAGCAGTCACCATCAGCATTTTCCATATCAAATCCTTCTCCATATACTATCTGACTATGTTCCATCATGTCCGGTATATAACTGATAGACAGATAACTATTTTTACTGTCATAAGTTCCCCGACTCTTTTCTTCTCCCAAGGTCAGTCTTGTCTGTGTTGTCAATGGGGTCAGGTCTAATAGGTATCGCTTCCATGTATTTTCATACTCCTGAATTTGCCGAATTACCTGTTCTGCCTCTGAGGATTTTTCGGTATCGCATACTCCACTGCGACCAATTACGGTTGGATACTGATTATTCTCTTCTATGTATTTTTCAAAGGTTGTCCGTAACAATTTATCCGAGGCCCCTGCCTGAAACATAGGAAGACAGCTTAATGACGCTACTAAAAATGCCATACCCATCAACTGGCAAATCGTCATCCAACCTTTGTTTTTCATTTTTTGTATTATAAAGTGAAACATAAATCCTCCTAGTCAGATGCTACTTTTCTTCCTTATCTTCAACCGGGCCTGCTATCACATCCCCTTCATGAAGCCCACTGATCACACACATTGTTTCCTGAATCGTTTTATCTGTAGTGTTACCCAAGGATGCTTTATCCAATATTTTCACATACTGTTTTACCAGTTGGTCGTTTTGAATTCTGAACACATAGTACAATGTCTGCTGTTTCAAATCCTCTTCTGTGAAAACACTCTTTCTTGGTACCACAACGGCATTCACCACTTTTCCGTAGACATATTCTGCTTCCATTCCTTCTTCTTCGAAAATGCCATAATCATCTGCTTGTACCACATAGTAAGAGTTGCCGGTATCATTTACATTTTGTGTAACAAAAATCTGGTTATTCAGTTCCGTCACATATATACGACTATCATTTTCTAAGCCACCTGTAGTACCAGTTACGGTTCCAGTATAGCTAACACCATCTTGATTGATAAAACGGACCTCTTGATTCAACTGTGGTCCAATTCCCACAACTCCCAACAGTATTCTCTTAGTAGCCGGTATGCGAATATTGAACAAACGCTCACCATAAGTATAATTCTTCCCTACCTTTATCCGCATATTGGCAATTTCGCCATCACACTGTGCAAACACCTTTACAACACCATTTCCATTGTTGTTAGCTGTCATTTTTTTGTACTCTGTCTGTAGTTTTCTCAAATCATATGCATACTGGATTTCGCAGTTTTTTAAATCTGCTTCCACCATATCTATCTGACAGGATAGCTGCTGATAAAGATACGGTTCTTGTTCTTCATCTATCTCGGATGCCTCTTTCTGCTTATCATCCTTTTTTGCCTGCTTCATCTGTTGTTTCAAATCTGCAATTTGTGCTTCGTAATCGGACACGGCTTCCTGATGACTTTTTTTCAAATGCTTGATTTGGTTAGAAAGCGCTTTGATATCAGCCCCACCTTCATTTGTTTCAATCGTACAAATCAAGTCTCCTGTTTTCACCAAATCTCTTTCTGTTACAAATACTTCTTTTATCCTACCTTCTACTTCTGAATAAACACAGTTTGTTTCGTAATCCTGTACCTTATAGTTCTTAGATGTTTCACTCAAAGTAAAATCCGCAGTTGTCACAGTATACGGAGTGAAGCTCGCTGGCAATACTGATTCCGAACTATAATGCACAAGTTCGCCTTCCTCTAACCCAGAAATGACTTCTGTATTGGCGGCATCCTGGTTGCCAATTTCAATGTATCTTTGCTGTTTTTCCTGCCCTTTCATTACATATACAAAAAAGCCCACTTCATCTTCATATAATGAATCATTTCCCACAACCAATACATGTTCTTTTAAGTTTTGGTAAAAAAATACCGGCACATTGCTACCGATTTCAAATCCCGTTGTTATGCTCTCTGGCTCAGCAAATCGGAGTCGCACATTGGGATATTGCTGCTTTGCTTGAATCGTAAGCATAGCAGATTCACTGTATGCATATTCCTCCAAGACAACTTTTTTCCCATCGTAATAAGTAAAACAACCGGCATATTTATTGAATGGGTTCTGGTCTATTGTTACCGAATTTAATTCAATATAACTTTTCTCATAATCTGAAATAACTACCACATTTTCAGAAGGTCCTGTCATATTATTTTCCGATATATCCTTCACATATGTTACATACCCTGAAGTTCTGGCAATTAGTGTCCCCTCTGCTTTTGCCTGTTCTAGTTCTTTTAAATCAGCCTGCAACGTCTTTAGCATTTTTTTGTACAATCGCTCATCGTAACTATTATTTTCCTGCATCACCTGCAACGCTGTTTTGTATTCCTTAATTGCTTTTTTATCTTTTTTCTGCTTTGCTCCCTTCAGCTTATATTGCAATTCCTGTACTTCTGCTTCTCTTCTAATCACCTTCTGCTCATGCAATTTTTTCTCTAATGTGATTGCCGCATTCGCATCTGCAATTTGCTCCTCTAGCCCAGTCATATCTGCCAACGCCAATACTTGTCCCTGTTCCACGTATTCTCCAACATCCACTTTAATTTCAGACACTTCAATAGAAACCTGCCAAAAATGACATATGTCCTGTGGGTGCATCACCCCAAACTGCACATCCACGGTTCCTACATCCCCATACTCTACAGGTCTGTATGCATCATTTACCGCCAATGGCTCTAACAGTTCTGGAACAACCTGTGCGGCAGACTGACAACCGGTAAGTAGCATCATTCCAACTAAAAGTGTTGCGAAAACCCGCTCACGTTCTTTTCTCATTTGTCCACCACCACCTTGTCGCCTTCTTTTACACCGGCAGTAATCACTGTAACTCCGTCTACTGTAGCCCCAATTGTTACCGGCACAGCCTTTCTATAGCCATCCCCATCCATTAGATAAACATAGGTTTCAACGTCATTTTTAAAAACAGCCTTCTTGGGTACATAAAGCACATTTTTCATAACTGTTTTTCGGATTACCATATCTAATGATTTCTGGTCCGTAATCACCTTTTCGCCTTCTGCCATAGCAAAACGAAGTTCTCTTTCTCCAGTTGTGTTTTCTGTGATTTCTTTCAACTCCATTTGATAAACAGCAACACCAAAGCTTGCCTCATAAATGTCACCTATCTGAAATGCATAATCATCTTCGGTTGACACATAATAATCCCCAGAACCATAGGTCACATTCATCAGCATATCCTGTACGCCAACCACGCCGTAAGCCAACATATCTGATACATTAGAAACAACGCCCAATCCCTCTGCCTTTATGTGATAGTTCTCCAGTTTTTTTGTTAACTCATGAATTCGCATCTCTATCACTTCTGCATCTTCTTCCAGAGAAATAATATCCTGACTATAATCTTGATTTTTGTCAATCTTCATGAGTTTTTTGTAGTGTTTGATTAAAAGTTTATTTTCTTCTAATTCATTTCGATAAGTCGTTAACTGCTCCTCTATGTCAGCCGATTTGAAGGTTACTAACAAATCCCCTTTTGTGACAATATCACCATCCTGCACATATACCTGGTCCACTTCCATTTCATCGTGAACAGGGTAGTAATTGACTCTTCTGAATTCATCCGTAACCAATTTCAGCCGTAATTCAGGGTGTATATCCCCTTTCACTACATCCGCTGTGTTATACACTACCTTTTCATAAGGCTCAATTGTAATTTCCATAAGGGGAGAGGTAAAGGAACCAGAACACCCTGTCATCCCCAAAAACCACACTATAGAAATCCCCAGTAATAAACACTTTTCTTTCCTATGTTTCATGCTCTGTTCCTTTCCTTGCTGTTTCATTTCACATCACACGCGTCTACTATCTTGGAAAAATTACTTAACTGATCATCATCGTCATCTGTCAATTTCCAATAAGGACATAGCACACATGTGTCAGTATTTTGTTCTGGATATACTGGGAAATATAACAATTCCAATTTCCCTCTATATGGAGAATAATCTCCGTAAAAATCCGTCTGCACAACCTGCGTTTTCATCTCATCCAAAATTGTAGAATACGGTTTTAACGACACCTTAGATTCCACAACTTCCCCTACTGCACGCGCACCATTGTGCTCATATCCTACAACACCACTATCCGTAACAAATACATGTACACTTTCCATACGGTTTCTGGCATATGGTCCTTCTATATCTGACACGAGAAAGTCAGCAGGCATGCATCCATCTACTAACACGCCATCCACTTGTCTATATAAGACCACTTCATATCCATCCAACCACTCGACATAACTCTCTTCATGATTCTTCTCCGTTTCATACCATTGCAATGGATATGACGATACCACACAAAACTCTTCTTGTTCCATTTTCTTCACAAATTCCACTGCAGTTTGACAAGCCTCGTCCTTCGAAATCTCACACTGATTTTCACTTGGCGTATTTGTGAAATTCCCATAACTATATTGCTTACCGTAGTTATACACATTACTTACTGGTTCAAAACGCATGTATGTTCCACCGTATTGTTCTAATGCTGTGTCATTTGCCATAGTCAACACATAATCCTGTCCCAGATAGGAAAAGATATAATGCTCCCCTTCGTAGTTATCTATCTTTTCCCATGTTGATTCTACATCAGCAGTTTCATCAGGATTTGCTATCAGCATAGCTCCATCATACACATCTCCTTCTGCTAATTCAGAGATAATTCGCTCTTTATCCTGCGCAGAAAACACCTTCTGCTTATAGGCAATTTTATGCATATAGTTCACATCCGGCACCATAACCTCGGCATGCACCTTTACCGTATACTGCGAGCCTTCAATGCTAATCTCATCTTTCCAAACATCTTCTGTAACCTGCAACGACTCTGTTAAATCATCTGTGAGCGCCGACGCCTGTGTATCAGGCACTTCATGTGTTTCTATTTTCTTTTCGCCACAGCCTACAAAAGAAATTGTTATGAGGCTACCGATTATGAATAATCTAAATTTCGCTTTCATCTTTTTCTCCTATTCCCCTTCCGGTTCTAAAAAAATATTGGACTCAATATCAATCAATGAACCATCCATGGCATTTATCATAACCACGCTCTCCGCTTTATCCGCATCCTCATCTGCTAGTAATCGCCACACTGGGATAATTGTAAACCTTTCCGGTTCTTCCGTATCCCACAATGGAAAATATAATAATTCTAAAGTTCCCAAATACAAATCAGAAAACATTCCATCCACATTTTCAATCAATGCAATCCGAAGACTTTCCTTTACCTTCTCAAAGTCCAATAGTTTTACATCTTCAGCAACAAGTTCTCCCTCTTCACGCATTCCGATATATTGAAATCCCAAGATGCCATCATCATTGATATATACATGCATTTTTTCCAAACTGCCATAGGCATTAGGATATACGTCATAATACCTATGCATCATATAATTCACCCAATAATAATAATTTCCATCTAATGGCACCCCATCTATAGTTCTTCTCAGATAAATCTCATATCCATTTGCTTTAGTATCATCTCCCCACACAAGAGGATATGTATTTATCACATCAAACGATTGACCTGTCAGTTCATTGGCAAAGGCAACTGCCTGAGAAATTGCATCCTCCTGACCTAAAGCACAAACATTTTCTGTGACAGATGCATCAAAATTCAACGTAATAAAATAATCAGAGCCGTTTCCAGTTATCTTATCCATTGGTAACAGCGTCATCATATTCCCCCATTTAAAATCATCTGCGTCATTGAAATACATGAAGTATTCTCTATCCCGATATTCCACACCATAATAATTATCTGTGTAATCACCAGTGTGCTCTTCCCAATTTGGCACCAACTCCGGATCTCCCAAACCTGCACTATAAGGGTCATCATTTTTACAAGCAAGTAACGTTCCTGTATTATACTTTTCTAAATATGACTTTCGCGTAGCCGTGTCTATTTTCTTTTTCTTTGCAGCATAAACATTTAATGATTTCACCGAAGGCACCTGAACACGCACATCTATTTCGATTGATTTTCCATCTGGTGTATTGATTACTTCTGTCCATGTCTCGTCTGCCTTTAATTGCTCACACAATGTATTCTGCAAATGATTCCCTGCATTCTCACTCTCCTTATCAACCTTCATATCACCTGATGTCTGACATCCGGAAAGGCAAATGCACAAGGATGCTACAAATATTAAAAAACGTATTTTCATGGCTATTCCTCCTTCCAACATATCCCTATCATAAACCACAATTGTATCTAAAATGTATCTGAATGAAAAAATAGGAAATTGTCTGTCACAACAATTTCCTACTCTGTTATTTGTATGATTGCAATAAATCTATCTCTTCCTCTGAATACTCTATCGTTTTACCATTGCCGTCTGAATAACCGGAAAACCACAATTTCAAACGATTCATATCCGTTGAAGAGCGCCCAATGTGTATGCTGGCATAATATTGGTCATTCACTTTCACATATACGTTGATAGAATTGTCATCACAACAATCCTTAAGAGCTTCAGCATTGTTGATGTAGATTTCTCTAATCCATTCCATAATCTCATTTTTGTCATAGGACAAATGATAAATCGTAATACTTGCAATCCGATAAGTACAATCATCAAACAATGTTTCTATGGCATCACCCTCACGGTAATTCCGAATATCAATATTGGTAACCAGACTATTCACATAAGTATTGATTGGCAATTTCCATTCCTTTGTTAAGTGCATATCAAACTTATTCTGAAAATCATGCGACTCCATAAATCTGCTACAAAAATCATCGTTTTGCACCTCAGTCAATGTTTCATTCATAAGTAAGCTGATATCATTGGACATCAGCGGAGTGTTCACATAGTACCACAATGAATCCTCATTCGGACGCCTTACTTGCATTTTTGCTGCATGCTCTTCACCAAATCGTTCTATCAAATAATCTTCTATCACATCAATACTTTTATTATATGCCAGGCTGATAGATATTTCCTGTCTGACATAATGAAATGCACCCGGTACAACAGCCATCACTGCAATGGATATCAAGATACCAATCAACAGTTTCTTCTGTTTCTTTAATAATGACTTCCAGTACCAAAGACAGTAAATTATCTGTAACACCAGCAAAACCGGATACACTGGAATTATTGTGGTAAATATTGCAACGATTAAAGCGACTGCCTCAAAACCATAATACATCTCTGAATTTCCAAAAAAACCAAATTCTATCCCAAACATACCAGCTAAGGCGGTCAAAAAATACGGAATAAAACTCAGTAAACACAGCACATACAACACTTTATGCCACTTTTTCTTTCTATTATCATTGTTTATTTCTTTATTTTCAGGCATCTAATCCCCCCATCCATTATGAGACTAATATATCACAACATTTTCATTTTAGATACATTTCAGATACATTTCTATGTTATGATAGTAATGGTGTATTTTGATTATTATTAAACCACTGAATTGATGAGGATGCGACTATGATAAAAATTCTAATAGTAGAGGACGAACGTCCAATCTCAGACTTAATTAAAATGAATCTAGAGGATGCCGGGTTTCAATGCACCTGTGCATATGATGGACTGGAAGCTGCCAACATAATTGAACAGGAAAATTTCGACCTAGTCTTACTAGATATCATGTTGCCTGAAATTGACGGTTATGAATTGCTTGAATATATCAAACCGCTAGATATTCCTGTTATATTCTTGACCGCAAAAGCCAATATCAACGACCGTGTGAAAGGACTAACCTTAGGTGCTGAGGACTACATAGTCAAACCGTTTGAAATTGTAGAATTGCTTGCAAGAGTCAATGTGGTACTTCGACGCTACAATAAGTCTGCTACCACCTTGCAATTTGAGGACCTAACACTGGACTTGGAGAATCAAACTGCCACAAAAAACAACTCCGCACTGGATTTAACTCCAAAGGAATTTGAACTTTTGGTATTGTTAGTTCGCAATGTAAACATTACGCTGTTTCGAGAGCGCATTTATGAAGAGCTTTGGGGCAGTGATTTAGCAGACCACACTAGAACATTGGATTTACATATTCAACGTCTACGAAAGAAAACAGGATTAGAAAAAAAGATTAAAACAGTCTACAAAACAGGCTATCGATTGGAGCAATAACTCATATATGAAATTTCGTTATAAGGTTTTATTTATAAATATCATATTGTTATCCCTTGGTATCGGTGTAGTCGGATATCTTATGATTCGCAACAATTTTTCTCTGGCACTGGAAGCACAGGTGAGAAATGCTATCGAAGAAAATAATATGGTGCAATCAGCGATAGAATATGAACTTCTCGATGTGTTAAACAGCAATTTTCGAGACTTGACTTCACAACTCGAAGGAATTAGCCAAAATGTCATAGCCGGTATGTCTGCAAACCAGTCTGACATATATGTGATATATAATGGTGACTTATACGCGACGAATAGTTCTACTGAAAACTCCTATCCTGAGGAACTGATTACAAATGCACAGATGGGGAAAAAGCATTACGTCATTTTAGAGGAAGGACAGGAACATTTCATTTATGTCACTTCCTGCAACACAATTCAGGAAAAGAACTTAAACATTATCAATAAGAGAAACATTTCTTCCATCTATGACATGATGATGGCACAGCAAAACTATTTTCGAATTCTTTTGCTTTTTGTTATCTTGATTTGTTCTGTGGGCATGTACGTTATTAGTCTATTGCTTACAAAACCGCTAGAGCAACTAAGCCAGGTGTCTGCTAGTTTTGGAAAAGGTGATTATTCTGCCAGAGCAGATATTCATACCGGTGACGAGATAGAAGACTTGGCACTTACCTATAACCAAATGGCAGGCGAGGTAGCCGCGCACATTGAAGAATTAAAACAGATGGTAATTCGTCAGGAACAGTTTGTGGCAGACTTTACTCATGAAATGAAAACACCTATGACAACCATCATCGGTTATGCAGATATGATTCGTTCCAAAGAGTTATCTAAAGACACACTGATGACAGCATCCTCCTACATTTTCAGCGAAGGAAAACGTCTGGAAGCCATGTCTATGAAACTGTTCGATTTTATCTATACGAAGCAACATGAGATTGAGAAAATGGAACTCTCTACAAAGCGATTGATGGACAATATCATCAACAGCGTAAGCCCTTCCCTCAATATGAAGAACATCACGTTGGAACATACCTGTGATGAGCACATTATGAAAGGGGATATGGCACTTTTAACCTCAGCCTTTATCAATTTAATTGATAACGCCAGAAAGGCGTCCACAGAAGGGGCTCATATAACATTCTCAGGACAAAAAATCGAGGCTGGATACCTCTTTACTGTACAGGACTTTGGCGTAGGAATTCCGGAAGAACACTTAAAACGAATTTGTGATGAATTTTATATGGTTGACAAATCCCGTTCCCGAAAAGAGGGAGGGGCTGGACTTGGTCTATCACTCGCTTCACTGATATTCCAAAGTCATAACGCAAAAATGGATATTGTAAGTAGCCCTGGAGAAGGCACAACCATAACCATTTTCTTTTCAGACTCAAAAGAGAAAGGATGCTAATGTATGTTACGACATTTCAAAAATCCTAAATTACATATGTCGACAACACTTGGTGTTATGCTCACAATCACTTCTATATTGTGCGGATTATTTATCCCGCAAATAGCTATGGAAATTACTAGCAAGAGCAATTTGAATACGGTCTCTACTGCACCGGAGGATTACTATCTGGCATCAAATACTGCCATGGCACGCATTGCTTCTGAACAGCTTTCTACCTTAGACCGAATGAAGTTAATTGCTGGAACTTGGCAAAGCACTGTAGACATTGCATCAGAATCCGAGACGTTTCTCACAGAAATGCAGGCAATCGAAAAAGCAAAGAAATCACTAGATGTTTTTTACAATGCCGGAGTTTATCCTTATTCACTTTCTTCTTCATACAATAACTGGTATTCCTGGGATACAGAGATTTATCGATACACAGATACTTCTTTTCATACCTATTCCTGTTATTTATGGGTCATTCGCTTTTATAAATTTGATAATTCATTACAACACACGATTCTAATGACAGAAAAGGGAACTATCCTGGCAGCAGAAGTCAATGAAGTTGTGGATGATTGCGCCCCAATTTATAATATATATTCAGAAGAAAAACTGCAATTTGCCCTCTCTGAAACCATTTATATACGATTAATCGAAGGCAAAAAAATATCAGCCAAGAACATTGAAGTTCCTTATCCGGGATTAAATCTGACAGATGTAGAGTTTTACAACAACTACCAATTAACCCTGTCCGATTCAGGAGATGAAGATGAATATTATGAAGTGTTTCAATATAGGGGAAAAAATGTATATGGATTTGGAATCCTTCCGACAACAATTACTAATAAATGATACAGGGGAATTCTCGGCATATCAGTTACTTGTTTAGAAGGTATTAGCATGTTCTGTGCAAAATATAAGCTCACACATAAAACTCGCTAGAGAGCAACCTGCAAGCTGCTCTCTACGCGAGTTTTATGTGTGAGCAATATATTTCACAGAATATGCTTAGACATTCTTAACGAGTAAATGCCATGCACAAATTCCCCTGTATCATTTACAATGTAATTTGTTCAAGTTTCTCAGTTACATCCGATGTGATGTCCGAAATCAACTGAATAGAACTTGCAATCTCTTCTGAAGATGCTGCCAAATTCTGTGTCTTGTCATCTACAGTATGCAAAATCTCAAGCAACTGGTCTGCCTCCTGTAAGATAGTATTAACGTTGTTTTCTATATCCGACTTTGTCTGACTACTTTCTGTAACAGTTTCCTTTGAACTCTCAGCCAAAACCTTAATCTGCTCAGCTACTACAGAGAAGCCTCTTCCTGCTTCACCCGCTCTAGCAGCCTCAATAGAAGCATTCAATGCTAGGAGGTTAGTCTGACTGGCAATATTGATAACGTCATTGTTATTCTCTTCCAAAGCTTCCAAATAACTACGGATATGCTCTAATGAACTTCTAAGTTTCGCAGCAAAATCACGCACATTTGACATGGCATCTGAAATCTCGCCGCTGTTCTCTGCGTTAGCATTACTACTACTCTCTACACTTGCAACGGAATTGGACAAGTCAGCAAAGTTCTCATTAATGATATCGAAGATAATCTGCTTTTGCTCCTGCTCACGCTCGTTCTTTTCATTCATATCTTGCATGAGACCATCAATGTATTCCTTCTCTTCAATGGCTAAATCCTTTACATAGTGAATACAATTCTCTTTATGATTGAAACCATTGTGAATGGCAACCGCCATATCTGTGCATGTCTGATAACCACAACAACTACAATTGATATTGCGCTTGTCTCTGGTATCCTTATTCATGGTCATGAAAATCTCATCTAATTCTTCATCAGAAGGATGATTGATTCTACATCCGGCACTCTTATCTGTGTATCTGCGAATGAAATCCATCAGACTCAAATTCTCAAACTGTTTGTTGAGCTTCTGCAAACGTTTTGCTGGTGTTAGAGTCTCTTCCCAAGCACTCTTCTTACCCTGCTTATCGCTAACTTCCTTAATCTTCTGTAAATTACAGATAACATCATCTGCCTGATTCATCTTCTCTTCAATGGCTGTACCATAGAGACAACCACCGCTACAATTCAAGGCGTCAATGAAGAGGAATGGTGTCATATTTGCCTTAATCTTACCCTTCATCTTCTCCAGATAATGGTACATATGCTGCTCGCCTTCCATCTGACGAACAAATGCATCCTGACCTAATAACCAGTATACATTCTCCTTCAAACCACCCGGCATTGGGTAAATTGAACCTAAACCATATGGTACATCATCTGAAACTGCAGGACCATATACATTATGCTCTCTCACATACTTCATCAAATGATCAAAGGTAACATTGTATGAAATATAACCATCCGTATTCGGATCATCAATCTCATTCTTCTTTGCAATACATGGACTGATAAATGCCAATTTATCTGTAATACCCATATACTTCTTAGCATAAATAGCACTACACATCATTGGACTATGTACAGGCATCAGCTTGTCAATTAACTCTGGAATATACTTTTCAATATAACCTACTACCGCTGGACATGGCTGAGAAATTCCGCCCATAAAGTTATTCTCAGTAATATACTTAATATAAGCCCATGTAGTAATATCTGCACCAAAGGAAGCACTAATAATCTGGTTAACACCACACTTCTTTAAACCACCCAAAATCTTCTCATATTCACTATAGTAATTTGCCTTAAATGCAGGTGCTAAAATGATAGAGATACGCTCACCCTTTGCCAAATCCGCAAAGAATCTCTCTGTGTCATCCATAAAAGAACGGGCATGATGCTCACACACGTCAAAGCATGCTCCACATGCAATACATTTCTCAGCATCTACCTCGATGTAATTCCTTCCATCCACTTCTTTTGCAATGTTGGCCCCATCGCAACTACATGCTCGGATACACTTGTTGCAACCAATACAAGAATCATTAGTATAAACTAAACCACTCATAAAAAACCTCCCCATATGTTTTTCCATTCAGTCACATAGGAAAATTATAACACTTTTAGGAGAGGTTTTCTACACATATTTATTTAATTTTTTAAACAGAACTCAATCTTCCCAGAACAATTCATCCAAGGTCTTGCCTAGCACTTTACAAATTGACCTGCACAAGTTAATGGTGGGATTATAATCACCCTTTTCGATAGAATTAATAGTCTGTCTCGACACATTCACTGCTGTTGCCAAATCCTGTTGCGACATATCTAGGGCAGCCCGGGCAGATTTCATTTTTAAATTCTTCATAGGCTACTCCTCATCTTCTTCATCCAGCTGTTTGTTGTAAATCACCTTGCCAACAAACATAACTAAAATGATTATAAATGTAAGTCCTACCATCAGATTAACGCAATTCGTTGATAAAACACCATTCTTTAACAACGGTACGTCTCCCATTATGATGCCAAGTCCACCTATCACATTCAAAACCGCAATTATGCTAAATGTCATAATAATCCCCTTGGCATTCTCATATAAGTTCATATAGGCGTCATGAAAAATACAAACACCTGCAAAAATCACAATAGAAATACAGATACCAAGCCACATACCGGCAAACGACATGAACACTTTCACATCAGCAAATTCATACAACAAAGATACTACTGACACATATATCATCAATGCGAAAAATGCCTTTTTGTACGCAATTCCTCTTGCCAGCAATTGTCTCTCGTCGAATTGGTCTTCGGCACATCTGGGACCTATTTTTCCACCAGTTCCAATTCTTCCGCCCAGTTTATTAACCAATCGAAACAACAAAAACACAAGGAGAAAACCACATAGGACACCTACACCCATACCTAATATATATTCCACATTCATATCCATTCACCTACTCTGCTTTTTTCAAATCCTTAATCGCCTTTGTTAAAGAAATTGGATTACCATATCGAAGCGTACCCATACGATAAATCTTGGCAGCTAACCAGCCAACAAAAATAATGGATACATATAATATAACTGCCGATACTACAAGTTCCCAAGTTTCTACAGTTCCCATACCTATACGCACAAACATAGCAGAATAAGAGGAAACCGGAAGATATGAACAAACCTTCATGGCAATACCATCTGGTTTATCTAACTGTAACAATACAACAAAATATACAATCATAATCATCATCTGCACAGCACCTGAGGTCTTATTAATATCTTCTGTCTTCGATGCCAAAGCACCAACAGCTCCATAAAGGAATGCGTAGAATAAAAATCCGCCAACACCAAAAATGGCAAAACCAATTAACACTTCACTCGGAATGTCTAATAGCATATCCAACTTGTCGCCCCAATAGGTATGATTCACAGAATAACCAACCAATACAGCGCCCAAAATCAAACCAATCTGTACAATAGCAGCAGTCACACCAGCTAATACCTTACCGAACAACAGATAAGTAGAATCTATACTGGTCACAAGTACTTCGATTGCTCGATTACTCTTTTCAGTGGTCACGGCAGTTGCTATCATAGTTCCATACATAATGATAACCATAAATACAACAATTACCAACGCATAACAATACCAATAATTATCTTCTGCATCCTTACCAAGTACCTTTTGTTCACCATTCACAGGAGCATCATATTCTGCTACAAAGGTCGTGTAATCCAAACCATTTTGTGCACAATAAATCTGCTTGTGAAGCATAGACATTACTGATTCGAAAATATACGAATTGCCATCCATCATGCTACTATTCCACACATAATACTCATAGTTCAAATCATCAATCACATAGAATCCACCTGATAATTTTTCTTCCTGAATTGACTTTTTCATATCATCTACAGAATCCATAAAGGTAAACTTTGCTTCTGGGAATACCTCTCCCAATACCTCCTGGGTAAAATATCCATTCGGATCTACAATACCAAGCTGCTCTAATTCGTCATCAGATACATCCTCTTTGTCTTCATCAGCAGAATCCTCTACTGTGCTTTCAATCCCCAAAATCTCAGACATATCAAACACTCTAGGCAAAAACATAGCCAGACCAAGTATGACAGCCAAAAGAATCGTTGTTATCATAAAAGACTTATTCTTAATGTAACTCATCAATTCAAATTGATATATAGTCATTAATTTTTTCATGCTTCCTCACCTACCTTCGCAACAAAAATATCATTCAATGATGGTTTATAAGTATCAAAATGTTCTAACTCAAATTCCGCGATATCTGTTATCTTCTTCAATAGCTGCGTTCTGGTAACACCACCAGCCACCTTCACGATAACATCTTGCTTTGTATCGCCAGTTACTTCCAAGACATCTTTCAATTCGTTCTCCACAACTGCTTTTGTTTGCTCCACCGTCATATCGATTCCACTTAACACTAACTGATCCTTACCAAATTCTCGCTTAATCTCATCTAAGTTTCCACTTAGTACAATTTCACCATGATTGATAATGGCCACTTCTTCACAAAACTCTTCCACATAGCTCATCTGATGACTGGAGAAAATAACAATCTTACCTTCCCCAATCAAATCTCTTACAACATCCTTCAAAATCTGTGAATTCACAGGATCCAGACCACTAAATGGTTCATCTAAAATAACAATATCCGGGTCACAAACTAAAGTAGATGCAAGCTGTACCTTCTGCTGATTACCCTTAGACAATTTTTCAAGCAAATCCATCTGATACTGCATCATATCCATTCTGTTAAGCCACTTCTTCGCATTCTTAAGCGCCTTCTGCTTAGATACACCGCGAAGTCTTGCAAGATATACCATCTGCTCGATTACGGTTCTCTTCGGATAAAGTCCTCTCTCTTCCGGCAAATATCCAATCTGTACCTTTCTTGGATTAAACTTCTTACCATCTAACAAAATCTCACCACTGTTGGCATGGAACACATCCATCAACACTCGAATGGTAGTTGTCTTACCTGCTCCGTTTCGACCAAGCAAGCCTAATGCCTTGCCACTTTCTACGGAGAAGGAAATACCTTTTAAAATCTCTTTGTCGCCAAAGGATTTTCTAATATCCTTTACTTCCAGTTTCATACTGAAACCTCCTTCTAAAATATGTATCTCGTTAATTGTTACTATCATGATATGCATTGAATATATCACTATCTTTACTTTTTGTCAACTATATTTTACAAAAAGTTTTGTATTTTATTCTAAATGTAATCCAGACAATGAAAAGCGCCATTGTGAATGTTATCACAATGACGCTTTATATTACTTTTTGTATCTAATTTTCTCTGGATACATTACTAATGCCCGTTCAAGCACCTGACAAAAGGATGAATAACCTGCATTGCTACCTTCTGAACCAAGCCAAAACTTGTAATACTCACCAAGCTGATAAATGGTCATGTAGTATTGAACAGCATACACTGAATCTGTTGCTTTATGAACAGAAGTCAATTCAATGGAAGTCACATTATTAAAATGGAAACACTGCTTATCCACCCATATGTGTTCACCATCTATAAAGATACGTTCCGGACACATTTTACTACGCTTTGATATGTGCCACAGCAATATAGGATACGCAGAAATCATGACCACACAGGCAATTATCGCCACACTTGCGTCATAGGCAATCATATCACCACTAGCAATTTCCTGAATAGTGCCAATCAATAGAATAGCACCTACTATCAAAAGGATTCTCATAACATATTTGACGCGCTGTTTTTCACATCTCACAAAGACATTTACAGGAAAGAAAAATTCATTATTCGATAATTCTTCTTCCAGCTCAACTTCTTCGTCAGCATAGAAAACATTTTCGTTCACTGCATCCTGAATTTCGATTTTTTCTTCAATGGAAAGATTCCTGTTTCGTTGCAGTCGTATCTGTTCCAACACAGCTTCCATCTGCTTATCCCGAAAAGCATACAAACGATACTTCTTAGTGGCATTAGAGGTGTTAAACACAAGATAAGCCTTGGACAATTTTAAATACAACGCAGAAATCATAATCTCTTTATTACGCACTTCATGCTTCACAAAATCTTCTAATCTTAGCATCTTGCTGGTAAACAATCTGCGTATAAAAACATGCTCTCTAGTCACCTCTACCACAGTCCATCTGCATATAACAATGCTGCCTGAGATAACAAGGCCCAGTATCATACTCTGTGGCCATTCCATCATCTCTCGTATGCGCCATAACAAATACACTGGCGGAAGCGGAATATTGACAAACGCCTCAAAGATAGTCATTACAAAAGCAATCAAATATCCCATTAAGAAGAAATAACAAATTTGAATACCGACATGACTGCTTATTCTTTTGTTTTTCATAATACATCCTCAATTTATTTAACTATATTGTTGCCTTCACAGCCAACTTCAATATACTAGCCACATCCTCAGCAGAAAGTGCCACAAAGCCACCTGTCTTACCATCACCAATACCGAATTTGTCTACCAATGTTGGGATATCTTCTTCCTTTGCACCAAGTTCTGCAAAATTTATTGGCATACCGATATCATGAAGAAATTGACGAAATGCTTTGATACCTTTTTTCGCTGTATCAGCAGGATCTGCATAATTCATTTGAACACCCCAGACACGTTCTGCAACCTGTGCAAATCGCATCACATCATGTTCCATAACAAATTCCATCCATGCCGGCATAACCACTGCAAGACCTGCACCATGAGCACAATCATAAAGACCTGAAAGCTCATGCTCAATACCATGGCTATTCCAATCCTGTCCTCTGCCGACACCAACGATGTCATTGTGTGCTACAGTACCCGCCCACATAATGTTGGCTCTTGCTTCATAGTTATTAGGATCAGCAATCACACGTGGTGTCTCTTTTACCATCGTTAATAAGACTGCCTCACAAAGTCGATCGGTAATCTCCACTTCCTTTGTATTGGTAAAATATCTCTCAAATACATGAGCCATAATATCAGTTGCTCCACATGCAGTCTGATAAGCAGGAAGTGTGCAGGTAAGCTGTGGATTCAAAATAGAAAATCTTGGTCTTAATAAGTCAGAACCAACATCTCTCTTCCACATACCATCTTCTTTTGTAACCACAGATGCACCAGAACCCTCACTACCTGCTGCTGCGATAGTAAGTACTGTACCAATCGGAAGTGCCTTTGTCACTTCTGCTTTTCTCTCATAGAAATCCCAGAAATCACCATCATAAAGAGCACCTAATGCAATACCTTTTGCACTATCTATACAAGAGCCACCCCCTACAGAAAGAATGAAATCTACATTCTTCTTACGGCAAATCTCAATACCCTCATAAATCTTGGTATCTCTAGGATTTGGCTGCACACCACCAAGCTCTACATATGCAATACCTGCTGCATCCAAGGATGTCTTAACTCTATCTAATAACCCAGAGCGCACGACGGAACCGGAACCATAATGTATCAATACCTTTGTTCCACCATATTTTTTAACATACTCACCACATTGGTTCTCTGTGTCCTTTCCAAACACAAATTCTGTCGGACTGTAAAACTGAAAATTCTCCATATTGTAACTACCTCCATTACTGTTTTTTGTTGCTGATACAAGCAACATACAAAGAGAAACCCCAGAGGTTTTTTCTCTCAAAAACCTCTGGGTTTATTGTACGCTATCTGGCACCTAAAAGCAAACCTAATTGCTCCATAAGACCGGCATTGCCATTCACGGAAATCTCGCCAACCTTATCACAGATTCGCTCGAGGTATTCAAGCTCCTTTAACTTGTAAAGGGTCTTATTCTCCTCCATAAGCTTCGCTGTATTTAAGAGGGAACGAGTAGAAGCCACTTCTTCTCTTCTGGAAATGACATTGGCCTGAGCCATTTTCTCAGCAACTAGAACCGAATTCATGATTTCTCTTACCTCACCCGGTAGGATAATGTCCTTAATACCAGAGTTCAGGAACTCTACATAATATGTAGCCCCCTTCGCTTTGAGTATCTCAAACAACTCCTTGGAAATCATTTCCTTCTGTTCCAGAATCTCATCCAGTTTATAGTTACCTACCAACTCTCTGATAGTCATCTGCACAAGAGTGCGTAACTGTCCTTCATAGTCCTGGATATTCGCAACCAAATTCACTGGGTCTATTACCTTGTAAGCACAGATTACATTCATTCGAATGCCAATTTTATCCTTTGTGAGAATCTCCTGTCCAGCAATATTCAGTTCTTGCAATTTCATGTTTACTCCCTGGCCAAAGACACGGGTCTTATAGTTCCAGAAGTGGTAAGTTCCAGGCTGTAACACCTTTTGAAATACCTGATCATAGTATAGGATGCAAACCTCACCATCATCTACTATGAAAGAATCAAAGTACTGACGTGGAATGCATCTTAGCATCTGCCTTGATACATCTGGTCCAATTTCCACATCTTCCATGGAAATCAGTTGGATATCATATTTCTCAAATACATTCCAGAACACATACTCCCGCTTTTCAGCGAACATGTAAATTCTGTCATTGACATAGATAATTCCTGCATATCCCTCCGGAATCTGGAATCTTACTGTATTCTCTTGAAAATATGTATCCTTGGCAAGTACCTGATAAGGTATATCTTCGCAGGTCACTTCCCCTTTCATCTCTTCAACATGAACTTCATAGCCCATTGTTTTTGAGAAGAAATATTTGCCCGATGTGATGGTCTTCACAAAGGAACCATTTTTTGTTACAAATCCTACTTCATTGTCTTTGATAATCACTCTCATAGTTCTTATCCTCCTTCTATGTAAATATACAATTGTTTCCCTGTATATCTTTCCGTCCTTGCCATTTAGACGGAACATGAATGAGCCCTTCCTTTGAGGCAATGAGGACTCCGGCTTTCCCCGATTCATCTCACAGAAATCATTTCCATTACGATTTACCGGCTTCTACCTTTGTTGTCATAACCTCGCCTGGTCGTTTTTCATTCATATCAACCAAAAAGCAAGTGCGTTCTCAAATTACAAAAATGCAATCTGCGTCGCGTGACGGAAAAGATGCTTTTTCATAAATTATCCTCTTGACGGATTTGGTCCGCCTAACCTAAATGATTGTGTGCTCTACCCACTGAGCTACCATTACGGGGTGGAATCGAACCACCGACAACACAAGTTACGCTTTACAGGCGTAGATTGAAACAGCATTATGGAATACGCAATGTGACACACACCCGCACCGCAGAGCAGAGGATGTTCCCCGATGCCCACGCAAATAATGCGCTTCTATATGATAAACCTGACACTCGCAGGTATTATCCTTTTACAACTCCCACTGTCTTTAACTTTCTGACAATGTTCACCATATCTGTTTGCTGTGCCATAACCTCATCAATATCCTTATAAGCAAAACGACACTCCTCTGCTACATCATTTTTCTTACGTTTGCCGAGAATGACTCCCTGCTCCTTCAAGTCATTGATAACTTCCTCCGTAGAGAATGCTGCCATAGCACCACTTCTGGAATAACTTCTGCCTGCACCGTGAGATGAAGTGCAGAAGGACTCAGGATTTCCTTTACCTTCCACCACGTAGCTATAGGAACCCATCGCTCCTGGGATCACGGCAAGTTCACCCTCTCGCACTCTGGTAGCACCTTTACGGTGTACCCATACATTTGCATCGTAATGATGCTCCAATGCCGCATAATTGTGATGACAGTTAATCTCATCTGAGAATACCACCTGCATGTCGGTGTATTTCTCAATTAACTCCTTCACCACATGACAAGTTTTTTCCATCATTCGGGCTCTATTCTCAAAGGCATAGTCTAAAGCCAGATTCATCCAGTTTATGTATTGCTTTCCTTCCTCTGTATCTACCGGCAAAAACGCCAGACGATAGTTTTCCGGAACAGCACTATGCCATCTCACATTTAACTCTCTTGCCATATTGTGAAAATGGTCACAAATCATTTTGCCTAAATGACGGCTGCCAGAATGAATCATAATACAAAGGTATCCATCCATATCCTCCTGTAACTCAATGAAATGATTGCCTCCACCAAGGGTTCCCACCTGATAATAACCATCATCAATTAACGGAAGCAATTCCGAATTTGCCTCATATTTGTAAAGCTCCTCCTTTGCCACATCAAGCACTTGCGAAAGCTGTGGCTTACCATATCGCTCTGTTCCAAGAGGAATAGTACGCATCAAATTGCCAATCATGGCCTGAATGAGACTTCCATTTCCAGTCATCACATCTTTGATGTCAGCCACTTTAATATTGGTTGCGGTAAATACCATTCCACAGCCTATATCCACACCCACAGCATTTGGGATAATCACATCCTTTGTAGCAATCACACCGCCGATAGGCATTCCCTTTCCTGCATGAGTGTCCGGCATGAGGCTCACCCATTTATGTATAAATGGAAGGTTAGACAGATGATATGCCTGTTCTAAACATGACGCCTCCAGTTTACTTTCATCCTGTAACCATACCTTAATTGGATATCTTGTGTTCTCATTGTAAATAACAAACATTGTCTTCTCCCTCCTTCTTTTTACGTGTGCAATGTTCGTGTTGCTTTCACAGTTGTTCTCTGTGATGTTGTCATCATAATCCTTATTGGAAAAATTTGCATTTCAAAAAAGTTGCGAACACAAAAAATATCGAAATGGTTGTTTCTTTGTTTTTTGCACATTTGTGTTATAATGAAGCAATACCAATGAAAGGAGTCCCATATGTCTGAATTTAAAGAACTAATTAAAAGTTTCCCAAAAACAAGAGAATATGTCCGTGACTTCTTTGTATATGGATTTAAGACACGAGATGAATTCAAAGGAAAAAGTGCCAGAACCTACGACAACGAACGTCGCCGTTTGGAAAGTTGGCTCGGTGAATTTGTGCAACAGGACTACACCGAAAAAGGAAAAAACATTTCTCTTGCCATCGACAGCAACTTATTAGACACCAATCCCTTATATCGCGTATGGAAGACGAAAAGTTTTACAGACAATGATATCCTATTGCATTTTTATATTCTGGATTATCTGTCTTATGATGAAGGTTTCACAGCAGAAGAACTGACGGATGGAATCTTGAATACTTACGATGTGGTATTTGATGTGCAGACCGTTCGCCGAAAATGCAATGCCTATGCGAAAGAAGGACTTCTAAGAAAAGAAAAGTCCGGAAAAGATTTGCTTTACTTTAAAGAGTCTGACTTTGCAGATGTGGCAGCGAAATATCCTATGCTGATTGCCGCCCTCAAGCACTATCAAATCAGTGCGCCCTTTGGTATCATTGGCAACACGATTTTAGATAATCTTTCTGCCCAAAATGATACTTTTCGGGTAAAACATAGCTTCTTTGCTCATACTCTGGAGGACGAGGTATTACTTGTTATTTTGGAAGCCATACAAAAAAAGAGGTATATCCGTACCATGATTCGCGGTTCAAAGAGTGGGCAGGAAAGCACGATGATGGGCGTTCCACTTCAAATATTTACCAGCACCAGAACCGGAAGACGTTTTTTATGTATGTATCTGACAACCACCAGACATTTCACCTGTCTTCGTCTAGATGCCGTCAAAGAGGTTATTATGCTGGAAGTTTCGGAAAACTATGACGAACTTAGAGAGTCTCTACATAGAAACCATAGATATTTATGGGGCGTTACTTTTCAAAACAGCGGAAATACTCACACAGAAAAAATCAAACTGACATTACATATACGGGAATCCTCAGAAATGCACATTGTTGAGCGATTAGAACGGGAAGGAAAGGGTGGCAGGATTACCAAAATTGCCCCTGACACCTACACCTTTGAGACGGAAGTTTTTGACAGTGGCGAAATGCTTCCGTGGATTCGGACATTTACAGGACGCATTCTCAAATTGGAATGTGATTCTAAGTGTTTAGAAAAAACCTTTAATCATGATATGGAAACGATGTTTGCCATGTATGACATCTAACTGGAAAGGAACACAGAATGGAATTATTCTCAGAAATCTATAATTGCTATTATCAGATTATGAAACACATATTACAGGATAACTCTGCCATCTCTTTGGAAGATTTGCGCCTTCGGATTGAGAATGATGGCTACGAAGAAAGCCTGCTTTACCTGATTCCAAAATTAACTCAGGGTGAATGGGATTTCTTTCACCGGGATGATGATATTTATGTTTCCAAGCTGTCCGAGAACTTTTATGTACCACTTACTAAGTTACAACAAGCATATATAAAAACAATTCTTCTAGATTCCAAAATGCCATTATTCCTAGATACAGCAGATATAGAAGCGTTGTTGCAGATATTTCAAGATGTCGTGCCTTTATGGCAAACTGGGGACTTTTACTATTATGACCGTTACACCAATAGAGACCCTTACGAGGACGCTGACTATATTCGGCATTTTCGCACCATTATAACAGCAATCGAAAAGCGTGAATATCTTGATATTTCGTATGAGTCAAAACTACATCATCGGGTACATCATCATTATCTGCCATGCCGGTTAGAATATTCCATCAAAAATGACAAGTTCCGTCTGCTTGGCACAGTAAAGGGAGACAATTTAGCACGGGTTGAAATTCTCAATCTCGACCGCATGAAAGAAGTTGCCCTACTAGAAGAATACGTTGACAAATTACCGGACATCAATAAAAGTATTCGAGAAAGTTACTATAAGGAGCCAGTCAGACTCCTAATCCACAACGATAGAAATGCATTAGAACGTGCCATGCTCCAATTTGCCAATTACGAAAAGAACACAAAAAAAATAGATGACAACACTTATGAGTGTCTCATCTACTATAATCAGAAAATGGAAACAGAACTCCTAATCGAAATACTCGCCTTCGGACCTATGATAGAGGTACTCGGCAATGAACGGTTCCTAGAACAGGTAAAAATGCGATTGCGGAGGCAGAAGCACCTATTTATATAGCTAGGAAGATGTGTGTTAATACATATTTTATAGAGTGTGTACGGTTATCTGAAAGGGATATAGTTCATGCAACATCATCTTATTTTTGTTGTATAGAATGTATTAGTGTTTCATGTGCTAATTATGCATTCCACGCACAACTAACAAAAAGAGTACAAGTGTTAGAGGCGAGCCTCAAAATACGTCGGTACTTATTGGTCTGCCACACAAAATTTGTGTGACAGACCAATTATGTACCGTTACGTATTTTGCGAGCGAAAGCATCTCGCCGTAACGCTTGTACTCTTTTTATGCTATTACGCCCAGTCCTTCCAGCAATATCTTCGCACCAATAATAATAAGCACCACGCCACCAAAGAACTCTGCTTTAGACTTGTATTTCGCACCAAAGACGCTGCCTATCTTCACACCTACTGCGGAACAAATGAAGGTAACCACACCGATAAAGGTTACCGCAATCCAGATATTCACCTTCATAAATGCAAAGGTAACTCCCACTGCTAAAGCATCAATACTAGTGGCGATTGCCAATACAAACATGGTCTTTGCTGTCATGGAACTATCAAGTTCCTCTTCTTCTTTTCCTAATGATTCCAGCAACATATTCCCACCAATAATAGTGAGCAAGCCAAATGCAATCCAATGATCTATCTTCGTGATGATATTCGCAAAAAAACTACCCAAGAAAAAGCCTATTGCAGGCATCAAGGCCTGAAATCCACCAAACCATGCTCCAGCGATGCACATATGCTTTTTGTTAATCTCTCCCAAGGATAATCCCTTACAAATGGACACAGCAAATGCGTCCATGGCCAGCCCAATCGCTAACACGAACAATTCAAATACATTCATTATTTTGCCTCCTATGTTCACAAATCCTGTCACGAATAAGCATTGTTCACATGTTGTCCTACATTGCAAAGAAAAAGAGACCTAAAGACAGCCAAAATAAGCCGTCTTCAAGTCTCATCATTTAAAATATTACCGGGTGCCTAACCACCAGTATGTCGATAATATTATACATTCCTAAAAAATGTACCGACTACTCCCTCGTAAACAGTATGTTCATTGTAACTGCAAGGGAAATGTTTGTCAATCAAATTTTAAAGTGCTGCCTTAATCTGCTTATAAATGCCCTCTGCATCTAATTCATACTTGTGCAACAACTCTTTTGCTGGACCAGACTCACCAAAGGTATCTCTTACACCAATACGAGTAACCTTTGTTGGGCACTTCTCTGCTAACACTTCTGATACGGCACTACCAAGTCCACCGATAATAGAATGTTCCTCTACAGTGAAAATCTTACCAGTCTTCTTTGCTGCAGCGACTACAATTTCCTCATCTAAAGGTTTGATGGTATGAATATTGATAACCTGTGCTTCAATACCGTCAGCCGCCAACATCTTAGCAGCCTCTAATGACTCAGACACTGGAAGACCTGTTGCAATAATTGTCAAGTCCTTACCATCGCGAAGCTCTACGCCTTTACCAATCTCAAACTTATATGTTGTCTCATCATTGATAACAGGCACTGCGAGACGACCAAATCTCAAATAGCAAGGTCCAACATGCTCGTATGCCGCCTTTACTGCAGCCTTTGCTTCTACATCATCGCTAGGATTGATAATCACCATGCCAGGGATGGTTCTCATCAAAGCGATATCCTCGTTACACTGATGCGTTGCGCCGTCCTCACCTACTGAAATACCTGCATGTGTTGCACCAATCTTTACATTCAACTTTGGATAACCGATGGCATTTCTTACCTGCTCAAATGCTCGTCCAGCTGAGAACATAGCAAATGAACTTGCAAATGGAACATAACCACAAGTAGCCAAACCGGCTGCAATACCTGTCATATTCGCCTCGGCGATACCACAATCAATATGTCTTTCTGGAAATGCTTTCTTAAAAATACCAGTCTTTGTGGCTGCTGCAAGGTCTGCATCTAACACAACTAAATTGTCATGTTCCTGACCTAAAGCTACTAACGCATTACCATAACTGTCTCTTGTTGCAATCTTATCTCCTAACATAATGCGTCACCTACCTTTCCTAACTCTTCCATTGCAATAGCATACTGCTCATCATTTGGCGCTGTACCATGCCAGCTTGCCTGATTCTCCATGAAGGAAACGCCCTTACCCTTAACAGTATGAGCAACAATCGCTGTCGGCATACCCTTGGTTGCCTTAGCCTCTGCAAACGCTTTGTCAATCTCATCGAAATCATTGCCATTGATATTAATCACATGGAAACCAAATGCAGTAAACTTTTCATCGATTGGATATGGAGAACATACTTCTTCTACAGTTCCATCAATCTGTAAATTGTTGTTATCTACAATGACTACTAAATTATCTAACTTTCTGTGACCGGCAAACATCGCTGCTTCCCAAATCTGTCCTTCCTGAATCTCACCATCACCGCAAAGACAATAAGTTCTGTAATCCTTACCAGACATCTTTGCAGCAAGTGCCATACCGACTGCCACAGATAAGCCCTGTCCTAACGAACCTGATGACATATCCACACCTGGAATGTGCTTCATATCCGGATGTCCCTGTAAATAAGAACCGGTATGACGAAGTGTCAACAAATCCTCTACTGGGAAAAATCCACGATTGGCTAAAGCCGAATATAAGCCTGGCGCTGTATGTCCTTTAGATAACACGAATCTGTCGCGATTCTCGTCCTTAGGATTCGCAGGGTCAATATTCATCTCTTCAAAGTATAAATAAGTAAAAATGTCAGCTGCCGATAAAGAGCCACCTGGATGTCCTGCCTTTGCACTGTGTACAGAAGAAACGATACCCTTGCGAACTTCAACAGCTTTTTTCTGTAAATCTAGCTTGTTCATATGCATTATCCTTTCGTTATTATGATTGTGACAATTTATATGTCACTACTGTGTTCTATTATACTATATAATGACTGTATTTGCACGCCTTTTTATCTGTTTCCATTACAATAATTCTTGACGATATTTGTTAATTTTAGCATAATATGTATATGCTTACGAAAGATATGAGGTGAACAGAATGAAACGAGTTTTGAAAACATTTTTTCTTACATTACTGCTTGTTATGAGTACGTTTTCCTATGCCTTTGCTGAAGGAGAGGCAATGGAATATCTGGTACTTGGACAAACTCATACCATCACTCTCACAGGGTATGATTATGAAACCTATTCCTATGATTCAAAAACCTACTACTTTACCCCTACAGCAACCGGAACTTACATATTAAACGCTACCGCAACTGGTGAGGTTTGGGGCTACTTGGACTTAGTAGATACCACAACTGGTCAGGAATTCTACGTCGGCTCTAACTGTAGCAACTCTATTGATTATTCTATGACTATGACCTATGAATTGACAGCAGGACAAACTTATGCTTATACTTTCCAAAATAATGAGTACTACCCTATCGATGTTACTTTCATGCTAACTCTAGATTGTAGCGACTTAATCACATGGAATGAATCATCCTACATTATTGCAAAGGATATAACGACTACATTACCTTTCACAGATCCTACTCGTATCTCCGCGGTACAGTGGACTAGTTCAGATCCAACAATCGCATCTGTTGATGCCATGGGAAATATTGTTGGTATCAGCACTGGAGAAGTAACCATTACGGCAACCATTACAGATATTTATGGCGGAACTGCAACTGGAACGGCACATTATACAATCACAGATCCAGTTTTGGACAAATCTGTAATTGGCTTAAACATTTATAACGCCTGGGAAATGGAAGATGGTAGTTATAGTTGCGATAATAATTCCATTACACTTTCAGGAATTTGTGATGACTCTACAATTCAGTTAACCTCATCCAGTGAAAACTTATTGTGCAACGAACCAAGTATTTGGTACGGAGAAACCTCCGCTACATTGTATTTATATCCAAAGAAAACCGGTAACTATACCATCACACTAATTGTGGATGGCAAAACGATGACCATTTCCGTAGATGTCCGCAAGTTGTATTTTAAGCGACACAAACGCTCTATTTGCGATGAAAGCATGAAAACCTGGTGCAGTAACAGTATGATTGTCATGGCAAAAGGGGAAACGGTTACACTAACCATCAAAGGTGTGAAGTCAACAGATACTGTTAAGTATGTCACAGATGATAAAAAGGTTGCTACTGTTAGCAAGTCTGGCAAAATTAAAGCCAAGGGGCTTGGCGAAACTAACATTACAGCAACTGTCGGAGATGTAGTACTGACCTACCGCGTGGGTGTTACCAGTAAAAAAGCCGTAACAGCTTTACTTTACGCAAGAAAGCATTTTGATTCTACATACTCTCAGGCTAAACGTATGCAAGATGGATATTATGATTGTAGTTCTTTTGTATGGCGTTCTTATGCATCTGGAAAAACTTATGTGGGACCAAACAAAAATTGGGCACCTACTGCTGCCGACATGGCAAAATGGTGTGTAGAAAACGGATATATGATTTACTCTGGAACCGTGGATACCAGCAAATTGTTGCCGGGTGATTTAGTATTTGAAACTGGTGCGAATAATGGTCGTTTTATGGGTATTTATCATGTAGATATGTATCAGGGTAATGCCACCTGCGTAACCGTAGCTAGGAATAAATACTTTGGTTGGCAGATGGGAAATGTCATGATTGCCAGACCAACCAACAACAATGTTACTGGTTTGAAAGTCAAGAAAGCAAGTGGTGGTCTTAAGCTTACCTGGTCTGCTACCTTTGGTGCTGACGGTTATCAAGTATATCGTGCAGAATCCAAAAATGGAACATACAAAAAGATTGGCACCGTCAAAAATGGAAAACTCACCTACACCGACAAAAAGGCAAAAAAAGGAAAGACATACTACTATAAAGTAAGAGCATTTTGGAAATCTGACAAAACATATGCTGGAAAATTCAGCAGTGTGGTAAAGAAGAAACGCTAAAAAATAGGGATAGATTTACCTTTGTAAATCTATCCCTTTATATTTTTGCTACAATACTTTTTCCATACCTATCTTTTGCGGAACCAATCCACATGCTTCATAGAACTTCATGGCACTTTCATTACAAGCCCACACATTTAAAGTAACATTGTAGAACTGCTCCTGTTTTGCAAAATGAAGCACATGTTCATAGAGCATTTTCCCAATATGCTTTCCCCGTAGTTTTTCGTCTACACACAAGTCATCAATGTATAAAGTCTTGATGTCTGTTAAAATTTCATCATTCACATTCTGTTGGTAAATGCAAAAGGCATAACCTAACACAGTGTTCTCATCATCTACACAAACAAATATGGGCTTTGTATCATCTGCAATGATGGCAGCTAACTGTTCATCTGTATACTTCTTTCCACCAGCCTTAAATAAATCCGGTCTTCCGTTATGGTGTACCATAAGCACCTGATACAACAAGTTATTAATGCCTGAAATATCCTTCTTCTCTGCCCGTCTAATCAACATTTTATCTGCTTGCATATTTCTATCCCTCAAATCTCTAGAATAAACTTACAATCAACACGCCAATTACAATGAGAGGTAACACATAGGTCATATATGGGCGCATCCATTTTGCGACTTTCAGCCCTTTTCCTTCATTTGCCTCAGCAACAAACTTGTCCCATCCCCATCCATATCGGCTCGTACAGAATAATACAAATATCAGCGAACCAACAGGCAGAATGATATTAGACACAATATAATCCTCTAAATCCAAAATTGTACTGGAACCGCCCAATGGATGGATACCACTTAATACATTAAAGCCTAATACACAAGGCAATGAAAGAATACACATCAAAATGAAATTCATCAAACAAGCCTTCTTTCTACTCCAGCCAAATAAATCCATACAACAGGCAATAATCAATTCAAATACTGCCAACACTGTGGACAATGCCGCAAAGGACATAAATACAAAAAACAAACTTCCCCAAAGTCTTCCCATGGATAGATTATTAAAGATATTTGGGAGCGTAATGAATATCAAACTTGGACCACTATCTACTTCAACACCGTAGGCAAAGCATGCCGGAAACATAATCAAGCCTGATGTAAATGCAACAAATGTATCTAGCAAAGACACATTCACAGCTTCTCCCATCAATGAGCGTTCCTTGTCGATATAACTTCCAAAAATTGCCATGCTACCCATACCAAGGCTCAGTGTAAAGAACGCCTGGCACATAGCACCTGTAATGACTTCTGTTATACCGATTGCCTTCATTCTCTCAAAGTCAGGTAATAGATAAAATGCAAGGCCTTCCTGTCCGCCTTTTAAAAAGATACTGTTAACTGCTAACACCACCATGATAACCAATAAGGCCACCATCATAACCTTCGTAACACGTTCCAAACCTTTTTGCACACCGATAGAGCAAACACCAAATCCAATGGCAATAGCAATAAATGTATATAACATCATCGGTACTGGTTCTGCCTGTAACTGATTAAACGCCGATTTAACACCTGCTGCATCCAAACCATCATATTTGCCCGTTGCCGTATCCACAAAGTAACGTAACATCCAACCAGCTACTGTTGTGTAAAACATCATCAACAAATAACTTCCTATCATGCCAACATATCCATGCAAATGCCATTTACTACCCTTTTTCTCTAAGGGGTCATACATTCGGACCACACTCTTCTGGCTGGCACGTCCCATAGAAAACTCCATGGTGAGAACCGGAACACCAAGCACAATTAGAAATAATAGATATAACAGAACAAAAGCGCCGCCGCCATACTGTCCTACCATATATGGAAATTTCCATACATTTCCAATTCCAATTGCACATCCGGCACTTAATAAAATGAAGCCTAATCGGCTACCTAAACGTTCTCTTTGCATTGCTGCCTCCTAAACTACGTATCTCTTAGCGAAAAACACCATCGCTAATATTATCACATTTTTTAATCATTGAAAAGTGCATGAAAAAACGCTTCTATGGAAACATATCATTCCCATAGAAGCGTACTATTATGATTCAAATAAATGCAATCCACCACCAACGGCACGATTCTTTTTTAGATAATCAACCACTTCTCTACGAACAGTTTCAAAACTATCTGCACCCTCAAACATTGGTCTTTCTTTCGTAACATCTGTTTGCTTAATATCTGGTGTTATCTCACGAGATGCCTCTGTGTCTGCTTTCACATCAGCTTCCGAAAACTGTCCGGTAGTCTCTTCTGTCTCCTCAGACACAACCGGTGCTTCTACTTCCTCTTCGGTAGCAGGTGTTTTTTCCTCGCCTGTTAATTCCGCTTTGGTTGCTTCTGCTTCCCGTTTTTCCTCTGCACGAACCTCTGCATCCGTTGGCATATTAGCATAAGCTGCTGACTGGGTAAATTCCTGATGAGCCGCTTCCGTACACATAACCTTTTTCAAAACTGCCTGCATCATTCCCAATTTCTTGCCTTTAGGAATATTAGGATTATTGGAAATGCTTTTAGCTTCAGCCATAAAAGAACCTAGTTTTTGCAGTTTAATCTTTTGCACATCTTCCTTTGTTTTGCACTTTTTTAACTGCTGTTTATAATTCTCTGCTTCCCGTTTTGCATCTACATATTCCTTATAGAGCTCAGGCGCATGCTTTTGCAAATAGGACAACTCATCGGCAGTTAAATCTAAACCCGCATTCAGCTTACTGCCGATACTTTGCAAGCGATTACTTTTATCCATATCCTGCATATTCTCATGAAACAGTTTAATCTGTTGCATCTCCGCAGATAGCCCCTGTTGCTTTTCCTGTTTCCGCATTTCTTCTAATTTTTTATCCCAGGTATATGCAAGATTGATTTGATTCTGTGGTTTTAACAAAGTCGAAAAATCTAACATACAGATTCCTCCCTTCGCAAATTAGAACTTAAAGTCAATATGCTGACCTACGTTCATCTCTGCCTCGGTACGAACACTGTCACTCATTTCAGCATAAACTGTATCCTGAATCTTTTGCACCAATTCATCTACAGTTGTCGCCTTTAATACCACAGTATCTGCTTCTGCTTTTCCTGCCTTTTGATTTGCCTTTTCAGCAGCTGCTTCTGCTTTTTTCTCCTCAATGGCTTCTTCTTTTGCAGCCTTAGCCTCTGCCTTCTTTGCGGCTTTCTTTTCTGCCGCTTTCTTCTCAGCGACCTTTTCAATTCTTTCCTTCTGAGCAGCCAATGACTTATCAACTACGGCAAAGTATTCTGCCTGACCATTATCATTTATCTGCATACCAAAGTTTGTAACCTTGGCTCCTGTAGCAGTAAGACTATTCTTTAAACTGCTTAACTGAGGACCCGCTGCAGCAATAATGCCTTCATACTTATTGCGATAGGATTCATCAGTGGCCATCTTCTCAAGCTTCTCATTGTCAATCAAGACTACCATCTTATTGGCATTTCCAAACTTAGATGCCTGAGACTGCACCTGTTCCTTCATATCCGAACTAACCAATACGAATTCCATATTGCCAAACTTTGCCTTCAGCTTCTCATAGTACTTCTCCGCTGACTCTGAAAGTTCCACATCACCGATGGTGTTACCATACTTCGTGTTGTACTTTGCCATCACACTCTGTAAAGCGTCCGCCTTGCCATTTTGTCCTGGCTTATTCGGTAGTTCTGGCTTACCAGTCTTGGAAGTAGCATCTGTCTTCTTCGACCAGGTCTTTTGTGCCTCATAGGCACTAGTAGCAGTAAAACTGCTAATTTGTACATTGTTCATAGAAATCTCCTCCTTGATCTTCTCTACATGAACGATAGTTACTTTTGTTGCCCTGTCTTATCACGCATAAAATCCATTTTATACATGTTTGAAATCTGCTAAATTCGGGCAAAATACTAGATTTCATCTATTATATCGGCAGTCAGTGTTATTTTATATAGTGAAAGTTGCCTATTTTATTGTCTTTCATATGTTATAGCGCAGTTATAAGCATAAAGTATCATCTTATTTGGATTATTTAGTATGTGTTAGTGTTGCTTGTGTTATTTTTCATATCACACACAATGTTTGAACAACACAGGGAGGTAAATTGACATCAGCGTAGCGCTTGCGCTCCCAAAATACGTAGCGGTACGTAATTGCACTACCACACAGAACTGTGTGATAGTGCAATAAGTGCCGACGTATTTTGAGGCACGCCTCATGCCAATTTACCTCTCTGTGTTGAAGTTTTGTGTGTGGTATGAATAAAAAATGACACAAGTAGCACTTATACATACTTAATGATACAAATATAATGATGCGTATGCTTATAACTGCACAATATCAATCGAAAGACAATAAAAAAGACACTGTATTACAGTGCCTTTTCACTACTATCTGTCTTCTATTGGCGTAAAGTCAAAATGCTCACCAACATACTTGTATGCCGGACGAATAATTTTGCTTGTATTAATGATTTCCTCCAAGCGGTGTGCACTCCAGCCAGACATTCTTGCAATGGCAAATATTGGAGTAAATAATTCTTCCGGAATGCCAAGCATGGTATATACAAAACCACTGTAGAAGTCTACATTTGCACATACATTTTTGAAAATCTTTCTCTGCTCCATGATAAGCTGTCCTGCCAAACGTTCTACGGTATCATAGAGATTAAATTCATCCATTAAGCCTTTTTCTTCTGCAAGACTCCTTGCGTATTTTTTCAAAATCACTTCACGCGGATCTGAAAGGGTATAAACAGCATGACCCATACCATAAATCAAACCAGAACCATCAAATGCTTCCTTAGAAAGTATTTTCTGTAAGTATGCAGAAATCTCTGCTTCATTTGTCCAGTCCTTAACATTTGCCTTGATATCTGCAAACATTTGCTGTACCTTAAGGTTCGCACCACCATGGCGGAAACCTTTTAAGGAACCGATAGATGCTGCAATAGCAGAATATGTATCTGTACCTGATGAGGTTACCACATGATTTGTAAAGGTAGAATTGTTACCACCACCATGCTCTGCATGTAAAATCAAAGCAACGTCCAATACCTTTGCTTCTAACTCTGTATATTCGCCATTTGGTCTTAACATCACTAATAAATTCTCAGCAAAGGACAAGCCTTCTTTTGGATTACAAATAAACAGATTTTCACCCTTACGGAAATGACGATATGCGTGATACGAGTCTACCGCAATCAATGGAATCTTTGCAGTCAAATCCAAACATTGACGCAACACGTTCACCACTGAAATATCCTCTGGCTTATCGTCATATGTATACATAGTCAAAACGCATCTCTGCATGGCATTCATAATATTTCCATTGGTTGCCTTCATAACCACGTCACGCAAGAAACGGCTCTTTAATTCCTGTAAATTGTGGAACTTCTTAACAAAATGGTCTAATTCCTTTTGTGTTGGCAAAGAGCCAAAAATCAGTAAATATGTAACTTCCTCAAAACCAAAACGTCTATCACCTAAATTGTCTACCAAGTCATTCACATCAATACCCTGATAATATAAACGTCCCTCTGCAGGAATCTTACGACCATTCTCTACAGTAAATCCACATACATCTGAAATCTCTGTAAGACCTGTCAATACACCTTTACCATTGGCATCACGAAGTCCTCTCTTAACGTCATATTCATCATAAAGATTTGGGTCAATGTGGTGACCTTTCAATAGTTTCTGTTCAAATTTATGAAACTGATCATTGGAGACATTCATTGCCTCTTCTTCCAATATTTCCTCTTCTAACATAAGTTCCTTATCCACGCGTATCACTCTCCTTTAATCAGTTCATATTCTACATGAATCGAGAGAATAATACAAGGTATTATTTCTCTAGTTTAACAGCAGTAATCATGTATGCTAAGGTACCGGTTAGCCAGATGGTACAGATGCAGATTACAGGGAACACACCTGTATTGAAGAATAGCTGTCCTATAAGAGATATTACCCACAATGTAAGACATGCAGTTGCACTGACACGATATGCGCTATACGCTGATTTGTAAATAATCATTTTTTGTGCCTCATCACAGCTCGCTTCCCAATCCTCAATAAATTTAGTATCTAGGACATTTCCTTTTTTCTCAGGATTAATCTTTTTCACAAGCGCAACGGTCTTCATTTGCACTAACACTTCCCATATGTAGCTAGCAACAAACACCACAGTATTCATTATAAAATACACTTTTGATGAATCCTTCATCATAGGGCCAAATTCAGCAAGCTGTATCATGGCTGAAAAGAACAACATATTTAAAATCATGCTAACAGAAGATAAAATATTCGGCAGATTCAATTTGTTCTCAATATCATTTAACTCCTCATCTTCAGCATCTGTGCTTGCAAGCATTTTGTTGACTTTTGCAAGACGCACAACGCTGATAAGACAGAAAATCACGTTCATTAAAATAGCCACTGTCGGAACAATGTATACCATAGCCGGCTCCATAGAATCTATAACTGCTGAAAAATCAAGGCCATTCTTTTCGGCTCTCGTCATAGCTCTTCCAACAATATATCCAATCACACCACTGGCAAATACAAATGCCAAAAACTTAAGTACGATCTTTGTATCCTTCTTCTTATTCTCTTTCATCTATTCGTCCTCCTCATATTGAAAAATCTCTTCTACACTAACTCCACATACTTTTGCAATCTTTAATGCCAATGACACCGATGGCGAATAATCTCCTCGTTCAATCTGGCTGATGGTTTGTCTTGATGTCTGTACCAACGCTCCCATCTCCTGCTGGTTCACTCCAAGCTTTGCCCGGAATTCTTTTAACCGGTTATATAATGGCATGTATTCAACTCCTTTTTTGATTCATTTTTTCTTTGCGCAAATTGACAACTATCCTTGTCATAAACGCATCATATCATTGACAAGGAAACTTGTCAATAGAAAATGACAAAAAAAGTTGTCAAACACAAAAAACAAGGTATGGTAAGTATCATTGCGTTTTTCTATTTCAAAAAAAAAGATGATACTTTACCATACCTTGATTTTCTTTATCTTACATTTTAATAATTATTTTTTCTCTAATTCATTCTTTAAACGAGCAATTTCAGCATCTTTTTCCTGTACTGCATCCTCCAAACTTCTTAACTTTCTCTGCATAGCCTGTTCATGAATAATTGCACGTTCTCGTGCCTCGCAGTGTAATCTGACTGCTTCGTCTGCATTCAATAAATCAATCTGTTCCACTACAGGTTCAAATTCCTTGTATTCCTCTGCAATTGCCATCAAATCACCCCATGTTGTAGATTGAAAGATACGACTCCACACATCACGATGGTATCTCTTGTCTTCGCTTGTCGCCATATCTATCTTTGATAAGTCTAACACATGCAGTGAAAATTTGCTAGTATATTCATAGTGCTTCTTGCAGTTCAACAACCGATACGTCGCAAAGAATTCAGCATATTCTTCAAATAATGTGAAATCGAGTATGCTAATATGAATTGCAGGCTTGGTATCGATATAATCCTCGCCTTTATTAAGATTGTCATAGGTTCTACACAAATACCCAAGAGAACGTTCCGGCCAGTTGTTATAGTTCACAACTTGTAATTCGATATTTATATAAGTATCACCATTAAGCATCAAATCTAAATCCAAAATGAATGTCTTATCTGTTACTGCTTCTCCTACCTTAATTGGATTACGAATAGTAATAGAGGTTATCTCACTTGATTCTAATGCAAGCAAAGAACACACTAACATTTTCAACGTGTAAGGATGACTATTCATCAGTGCTAAAAACAGATAGTTATTTTTTAACGTATATGCCAACTTTCCTGTCTTTTTCATCATGTCTCCTTTCAGAGACATACCGGTATGTCAAATTTGAATTCTACATAAATGTATCATAATTTTTTACACATTTCAAGTGTTTATTTTTGTCTTTTTTACATTTGTTATTTCACTATTCATTTATTTATAGTAAAATACCTAGTGTACCAGAAAGGAGTTGCCCCATGAACGTTACTTACATCGCCCACAGTGGCTTTATTTTAGAAACAGAAACTGCATATTTTCTATTTGACTACTATACAGGTAAGATACCCACAATGAATGTAGAAAAGGATATCGTTGTTTTTGTAAGTCACAGTCACAGTGACCACTACAATCCTGCCATTTGGGAGTTACAAATGGCTTATCCAAATGTACATTATGTTCTGTGGAAGCGAGTATTGACGAATAAGCATGCCGAAGAGTTGCGCACGAAAGGAATTGATACAGAACGGAATGTGACCTTGGTTCGGCGCAATCTTGAATATACAATTATTTTGTCTGACGGGAACATGTTAGGAATAGAAACGCTGGCATCTACTGACCAGGGCGTAGCCTATTTACTCAATTATAAAAAACAGACCTTTTACCATGCGGGAGATTTGAATTGTTGGATGTGGGAAGGAGAAACCAAGCAATATAACAATAATATGAAAGCCAATTATCTACGAGAAATGACGAAATTAGATGACAAAAAAATTGATGTTGCCTTTGTACCGTTAGATACCAGACAACATCAATATGCTTATCTCGGTTTAGAATTGTTCTTGGAACACGCACAGTGTAATTGCGTATTCCCAATGCATTTCTGGGAGGATTTTAGTATCATCCCTGCATTTATAAAAGACCACCCTGCTTACGCAGATGCAATTATGCCAGTCACAAGAAACGGACAGACTTTTTATATGTAGTCTCCATCTACATCCACTTGGGATACTTCTGCTTCTGTTTCTTCTACCTTCATAAACAGCTTATATTGCCATATCTGTGATGCCAACATAATAAGTGCAGGAACCACAAAGAGAAACGTCTCGAAATACGGTATATCAATAAACAAGCGAATGGCACAAACCAAAAAAACAACTGCAACAATTCCGGCAGGAATCAAAGAAGCTAAAAGCATCCACTTCTTTTCCTTTTTGTTACAGCAATTCCATATCACATTCCAAATAGTGATAACAGCAGCAACAATGGAATACATAATTAAAATCGCACCAAAAAAAACTGCTACCATTGCGATACCAAAATCTCCTATCATAGCCGGCAAAATTAACCAACCTCCACCTACTGAGCCCGGTCCCATCTCATCTATTAAATTTTCTGTCAACCCCACATGACCACCAACAAAACAAATCTGTGGTAAAAACACAAGTAGCATGACAACTAAATTCACCAATAATGAAACCAACGGTACTTTCCATTTATATGCACTTCTCTTCTTCATTCGCACTCACCTTTTCTATTAATCTTATAAAAGACGATTCAAACCGCAAATCATCCTCTTCCGTTCTTTTAGCAGGACCTTTCAAATGATGCTTACTTTTTGATCTTCTGGCTTTCTTTGCCATATGACGTTCCATAAGCATTTGGTCAATATTTTCATTGGTATACCACTTTCCGCTTTGATGAATACCATATGCACCTTTTCCCAAAATCATCGCTGCCACACCATAGTCCTGGGTAACAACGATATCTCCCTTACTGCATACATTAACCAAAGCAAAATCAACTGCATCTGCACCGGCACCAATCACTTTTACTTCACTGTAATCCGATTGTAACACATGATTGGTATCGCACAAAAGTATCACAGGTTTCTTATTATTCTTTGCAACCCGCTCCACAATCCGAACTACCGGACAGGCATCTGCATCAACTAATATCTTCATGAACAGTTCTCCATTATGCATTTTCTTTTTTGCGATTTGGTACAAGGAACACAAATACCAAAGAACTCAATAGCAGCATTAACGGATACCAAAGATTCGGCAAAATATCAAATGCAGTTACACTGCATCCAAGCTCTGCACAGACAGAAAGTGCAACTAACATCTGCGCACCATAAGGAATCACACCTTGGAAAATACATGAAAATGTATCCAAAATAGATGCTGCCTTCCTTGGAGAAATGTCATAATTGTCAGCCATTTCCTTCGCGATTGGATTTGCCATAACGATAGCAACGGTATTATTTGCAGTCGCAATATCCATGGCACCTACCAACAAGCCCATACCAAGCATACCGCCCTTTGTGCCCTTGAACACTTTCTTAATCAATGCAAGCAATGCTGCAAAACCACCATATTCATTAATCAAGGCACAAATGGCTGAAACTAAAATGGCAACCATGGAAGTTTCAAACATACCAGATACACCACTACCCATATTAGCCAACAGTTCTGTCGCCGGAGTCGCACCTGTAACCAACATGATCACAGAACCAACTATAATACCAATCAACAACACTAAAAATACATTCATACCAGCAATACCGCCAACCAATACAACGATATATGGAATAATCTGTACCAGATTATAATCATTGACAACCGCAGAGCCCACATCAGCCCCCATAGATTGAACGAGTAATATCACCATAGTCAATAACGCTGCCGGAAGAGCAATTCCAAAATTCTCTTTAAACTTATCCTGCATCGCACAGCCCTGACCATTACATGCTGCAATGGTGGTATCTGAAATAAAGGATAAATTATCACCAAACATAGCACCACCAACTACGGAACCGACACAAAGCGGTACTGCGAAACCGGAACCATTTGCCACAGCCACTGCAATCGGTGCAATCAATGTAATCGTACCCACCGAGGTTCCCATTGCAAGAGAAACAAATGCACTAACAACAAATAAAACTAACACCGCAAATTGAGCAGGAATTACAGAGAGCAAGAAATAAGCTACACTTTCCGCACTACTTCTGCCTACTACACCTACAAATACACCGGCAGCCATAAAAATCAAAATCATGGTGATGATATTTTTATCGCCTACGCCCTTTGCCATGATATCTAGTTTCTCGTCAAAGGTGGCCTTTGGATTTTGAACACAAGCAACAATCAACGCAATCAAGAAAACAACAACGATTGGAATCTTGTAAAATCCCATCTCAATATGCAACACATACTCAAATAAGATACCTAAGCCCAAATATAATACTAAAAACACTCCAATTGGGAGCAATGCCTTAAAATTCCCCTTTTGCATAATTAACCTCATCTTTCATAAGCATTTATGTTATCCAACCAGCCACTTGTATTTTTCTACACTGTATAGTGGTACAAGTGGAAGTAATATCGGTGTCTTTTTTACGTACTCCTGATACTCAGGGTCTGCGCCATAATTCTTATTTTGTCTAATCTCCAGTCTGCGTGCGCCACCAAACATAATGTATACAATACAGATATATCCTGTCAAAGCAGCAATCCACTGCCACACTCCACTTAATACATTGATACCTGAAACCAACACACCTGTCCAAAATATCACTTCTCCCAAATAATTTGGGCAACGTACAATCTTATATAATCCACTATCACAAAAACGCTTTGGATTCTTCGCCTTTGCTTTGGATTTCTGCATATCAGCCAAAGACTCTAATATAATTCCACATGCCATAATGACTGCACCGACAATCATAACAGTATCTGTTTTTCCACCATTTGCTAAGCGGAAGAAAACTGGTGATACCTGAAGGACATATAGAACAGAACAACTAATCCAGATACTGAGTTTGGCAATCATTTTCATACCGGAACCATCTTTAATTTCTCGCTTCATAGTATCTCGGTAAGATGCACTTTTTAATTCTCTTATCAACAAATATCCTCCCAATCTGCATCCATATATCACAAATAGTAATAACGCCACAACAATCGGAATAGATAAATGCTCGCGGAACATAATCAACATACCAATTCCAAGTCCCGCTACTGAAAATCCATATCCAATAGAAATAAAATACACATACTTGTAAAATCCTACTGAACTAATGATTAACGTAATCACACATAATATTATGAAATTCATATTTCTGCCTCCACTATTATCATTTTTTCACAATTCTTGTGATTACCCAGTCCTCATCAGCTACAGGATATTCACTTTGACATCCCGGACAAAGTTTTTGCTTTGTAGCATCAAAACTAGTACCACAGTTTTTACATTCTAAGTGTCTGATTGAAAATCCCAAATTCATTGGCACTGTCATGTTCTTCTTCACATACACACGATATTTTTCCCGTTTTTCAACCAATCTGTTGCCTTTGTCATACATCGTATCCAAAAAGACATCCAAAGTAACAAAGCAATAATTACCACTAATCTGAAATGCCTGAAATCCCACAGGGCCAACATGTGCCACATCTACCACATCCTGAAATACGTCCTGTAATGGTTCTCCAACATAAAACGGCAATTCCTCTGGGTTTTCCGCATACATAATCGTCTTCAGCATAGATACAATCTTATCTGAAAAATATATAAAAGAAAACTCTGGACTATATTTTTGCATAACTGCCACAAAACGTTTATCTGAGCCAATGGTCGACAACATCGGTACTGTCTTTCCTGCCTCTTTCACCATAACACCCAAATGAACTAGTGCCCATGCCATATAACCAAGTACAACGCCACCAAAAACACCTGCAGGCAAGCTACCGAGGATAGCACCAACCAAAGAGGAAGTGTTTTGAGGATCAGTAATATAGTAATACAAAGGAAAACCGATTGTACAAATCAATCCAACTACAAGCATATATGTCCCGATGCTTTTCTTAATTTCCTTTTCAGTATATCCACTATCTTTTACATAATAGTAATTCGTTACCTTCGGAAAAATGTCTGTTATCTTAAAACATGCACCACAGTAAGGACATCCCTTTTGCAATTCTCCTAATTTCGTAATAGCACCACAGTCCGGACAGCTATGTACGTCACCAGCCACCATCTCTTGGTTGTGCACATTGGTAATCGTCTGATAAAAAACTTTATTATCCTTATCACTAAATTCCTTTTCGCCACCACGATAAAATCGTCTTGTCATTTTACAGGTACGATATTCCATCGTACTGACATACCGCATATCACTCCAGCTCTTTCCCGGTCCACTCTGATCTGGAAAATGTCCTCTTGGCTCAAATTCCAACTCCATGGATAAATCCTTGCTGTCTAATCTCTTCTTTTGCAATTCTAAACCAAATTGAATATCTTGGTCTCCCATAACAGGTGGTGTTCCATTATTTGTATATTCCTGTAATCCAACGGCAAAACGTTCAAATAAACTTCGGCTGTTTAGTGACCACGAAATATCATTGCCCATATTCTATCTCACTCACTTTCGGTTATCGCATCCTTAGAAAGAATCCAATTCTGCCATGATTGTTTTCATATCATAATAATATGTCATACCCTGCACACGATTTGTTGTATTGTTAAGAACGATGAAAATACAATCATTTCTCTGCTTATTGTAATATATGTACAGTGTGGAATTTCCCTCCATGGTATCAATAACAGTAGAAAAATTTTCAAATGGATACGTGGTATTGTTGTAAACTGATGTCTCTCCATCATTTACTCTGATATTAAAAATTGTATACTTCTTGGTTGGAATGTGAATTCCTATATGACGTCCATTTAGATACAAAATACCGATATCCTCGGAGCCTTCACAGGTCAAATCACCCTCTGCATATTCGTACACACGCTTAGCCCAAGATGGGTTGTCTGTGAACTTTTCCCCTAGTTCTGCCTGCATTGCCTCAGAACTCTTCATGACTACAGATGCAAGGTCAATACCATCAGGCATCAATATACCTTTAATGTATTTGCCGCCAAACACAATAATTGCCACAACCACAAGTGCAACTACAAGTTTTTTGATCGTATCGGTAACTGCGTTGCCATGCTTTTTATTTGACCGATAATCCGCTAACTCCGCCTCTGTAGGTATATATGTAGCTGCATTTCGATTCTGCACAGGCGAATTGCTCCAAGAACTATCTGCACTAAATTCTTCTTGTTCCTCATTATACGGTTTGTTTGTATCATTGTTTTTTAATTGTAAAGCCATACGACATCCTCCTTTTCATTTATGGCATTTTCACCATTTCGTAACACACCTAATGAAAATTCAAAACACTCTAAGAAATATACATTTTATTATATCACAAAACATCTAGTTTAGGTAAATGAAAAAAGCGTAACAGACGTTGCATCTGTTACGCCGTAAAATCTTTTGTTCGCCATGGCAGAGTGAACTCACTCATTTCCCTTCAAAATCACACTAATTTCTTCTACCATTTCATTTAAAGAGTTCACCTGTTCCGTCATTCCTGTGATATCATTTACATTATTTTCTACCATGCCATTGATGGAAATAAACTGTTCGTTTTCTATGCGGATGCTTTCGGCTATATCTCTGTTAATAGCAACTGTATTTTTAATAACCTCCGCTTGTTTGTGATGTGCATCTCCCATGGTCTTTACCGCTTCAACAGACACTTGAAGAAGCTCTGACATATCCTGAACACCTTGGAACACATGACCAAAGTATTGATTTTGTTCGGCTAGTTTTTGTGAATTATCCTGTATATGTAATGTAATCTCATTTACATTATTCTGCACGCGAGCGATAACCCTTTCCACCTCTTTTAAAGATTCATGGGTGCTGTTAGCAAGATTCCCAACCTCTGTCGCAACTACAGCAAATCCTCTTCCAGCTTCTCCAGCTCTGGCAGCTTCAATAGAAGCATTCAGTGCCAAAAGATTTGTGGAAGATGAAATAGAATTTATTAACTTCAAGGTTACACCGATTTCCTGTACCGCTTCAGACAACTTCTCTGCCACCTGAATAGTTGCTTGCATAGAATCGGACACCTCACTATTTATGGTCTGCAAATTCCCAAGTAAATGCTCATTATCCTGCGACTTTTTCAACAGATTTTTAGAGTTCTCCTCTACCTTGTCCACATTGCTTGCAACGACACTTTCCCATTCGCTGAGTTCGGTTAAATTAGACATACTTTCCTCTGTCTTATCACCAAGAAGATTACTGCTTTCCAAAAGCTGCTCACTGGTGGCAGATAACTCTTCTACAGAAACGCTTTCATTTTCTGAGATTTCAAACAAACTAGTGCCAGCAGCATATAATTTTTCTGACAAACCCTGAACAGAGAAGAGAACGGTTCGCACCTGCTCATTGTTGCGTTCCATTTCATCTTTTTTGGCATTTACAAGAAAACGTTGTATCAGATAAGTCAATAAAATAACTGTCGGCAAGGACAATGCAATACATACAGCACGGTCTAGCATATTGGCCATAAAATAATCATTTTTTGCTGGAAGATGGACTTCACTCCACAAAAACCACGACACAACAACTGAGCCTGCAATTTCTCCGGATGTAATAGCCACCATTTTATAGTCTAGGAAAAAGGAGGTTAGAATTACAAAAAAGAAAGCAAATCCCCAAAAATCTGTAGCAGGAATCATGTAAAGAATGAAGTTAAATTGGATAAGCATAATAATTACAAGAAAAAACTTGCCACCTTTTAGTTTACTTGCCAAAACAATACCATTTGGAAGTCCTGTACGCACAAAATAGATACCTATCATCAAATAAATAAAACAACTAACATCAAAAATTATAAGTGTTGGCCATGCAACACTTGGAAGCCACCCAAGTATTTTTTCCAGGGTATAGAGTAATCCTGCACATTGACAAGCACCTGGAACCAAAAGAAGCACTAGCTTATATACATTATTAATATATTCATCGAGTGCAGATAATTGTTTTTTCGAAGCAATGTTTTCGTTATGATTCATATGATTCTCCTCCTAATTTTTATATCATTTGTATTATTATAAAATAAACATATTTCAGTTGAAGAAGAATGTTATTAACTGGTCGGAAATTCTGGCTAAGTGGTTCTTGTTTTTCTATGGGAAATATGTAAAATGATACTGAAAAATGCAATTGATTGGGAGAAGCATATGGATGTTATAAAAAAATATTGGAGTTCTGCATATATATATGTATTATTAGTTACACCTTGTATGTGTATGTGTGCAGGCTTAATTTGGACAGTATATAAACAACTTGGATTATATCCAGATTTGGATTGGCACTATTTTATACTGTTTGATATTAGTCAGTTAATTTATTTGAGTATTGCCATTTATTTCATCTGTAAAATAAGAAAAAATGTAGCGTATCTATTTGAACACCTAAGAAAGCTAAAAGCATACGTTGTAATCACTTTATTCATTCAGTATCACTTTATTATGTATTTGTTTCCCTCTTTATTTGTATGGGAATGTACGTTTATTTTCTTTGCACTGGTTGCGCTGCTATTTGATTCAAAATTAATGCGTTGGAATATGGTCGCTTATGCCATCGCACTATTAATTGCACATTGCGTAATGCCAGAACGATTTTTGCCTTTGACAGATAAAAAACTACCAGAAATTATATCCTATCGAATTTTTATGGTGGTATTAACTGGTTTTTGCATTTATTTGATTGTATTTTTAGCAGAGAAATTTCTGATTCAGGCACAGGAGCAAAATCGAGAAAATATACATTTATTGCATAAGCAAGTAAAATACTATAAGGATGTAGAGTTTCTAGACAGAGAACTGCGCAGATTTCGCCATGACATAAAAAATCATTTTATATGCATGGAAGCTCTCATGGAGGTTGGACAGGAAGAGAAGCTACGACTTTATTTTAGAGAGTTACAATCGGCTTTCTCATTTCAGGATAATTTATATTTTACAGGTAATGAAATCGTGGATGCCATTTTGAATTGTGACTTGTCCTATAAATGTGAAAAATATGTTCAGGTAGAGGTTTATGGAGAATTGCCGAAAATGCAAACTATGACTGATATGGATTTGTGTACGCTATTTTCTAATATGTTATCCAACGCAGTAAAAGAAGTAAATCGTTGCAGCGAGGATATGAAACCAGTACTAATTATTCACTTTTCAACTGGCCAGCATTATTTTTCGATTTCTATGATAAATACTGCATTGGAAGAATTTAATATAAAGAAATCAACAAATATATCACAGGACATAAACCACGGATTTGGTACACAAAAGATATTAGAAATTGTACAAAAATACAATGGCAATTTAGAGCAATCAATGAAAGACATGAAGGTAAATATTGATGTGTATTTACCAATTTAAATGTGAGGTGACAAAATATGCAAATTGCAATATGTGACGACAATGAAGCCATAGTAAATGAGATGCGTAATTTGATTCATAATTTCTGTAAAGACAAAGCACTAGATAGTGATATTATCTATTTTAGGAAACCTTCCAAGCTATTTGAGTATATGGAGCAAAACGTGGTAGATATTATATTTATGGACTTGGAGTTCATGGATGATGAAGAGGATGGAATTAAATGGAGCAGAAAGATAAAGAGAAAATGGCCAAATGTTGTATTGATTATTCTGACAGCCTATGAAATGAGATATAAGGAAGGATATGAGGTCAAGGCATTTCGATTTATGACCAAACCTATTTTAGAAAGAGAATTGTTTGAAAATCTAGAATCTGGAATGGAGGAATTGGTATTTGCCGAATCTGTTTCATTGGTGCGTAGAGGGATACCATATCATGTGCGTATTCAAGATATTTGCTATCTTGCAGCGCATAGTGGAGGAAGTGAACTTTGGAGCAAAACGGATACCTATTATTGTGAGGAGAGTTTATTGCATTGGGAGAAGAAGCTACCATCAGATGTGTTCTTTCGCTGTCATCACAAATATTTGGTAAATCTTATGTGTGTGGTTCGTATGGAAGCTCAAAAGCTGATATTGGTGAATGGAGAACAAATTCCAGTCTCAAGAAGACGTTGGAAAGCATTCCAAATTGCATATATGAAATGGGATACACAGCATAAGGGCTTAGGGACATAGAGAAATCTTCTCCATGATTCCCCTAACCATATAAACATTTTTTCAGAGAGTTTACTGTTTCTCCAACAACACCACAGTCTCTATCCCTCTGGTCATCGGAAACATATCCACTGCTCCCATTTTCTCTACGCGATACATGTCACCTTTTGTCAACACCTTCAAGTCCCGCGCCAGTGACTCCGGTCCACAAGATACATATACCACCTTTTTCGGTGCCAGTTTTCGAACAGAACCTAGAAAAGCTTCATCGCTGCCGGAACGTGGTGGGTCCATAATTACCACGTCAATAGATTTGTTTTGAGCAGCCAAATTCAACATAAATTTTCCTGCATCCTGATTATAAAATGTGACGTTCTTGGCATTATTTCGTTTTGCGTTGATAATGGCGTCTTTTACCGCATCCTTGTTAAGCTCCACGCCAATCACTTCCTTCACATGGTCGCTTACAATGATACCGATTGTACCTGTTCCACAGTAGGCATCCAGCACCACTTCATTCCCTTTTAGATTGGCAAAAGCAATTGCTTTATTGTATAAATGCTCGGTTTGTTCCGGATTCACCTGATAAAAACTTTGTGGCGAAATACGGAAGGTCTTTCCACAAAGGGTATCCTCAATATAGCCCTTTCCATAAATAACCTGGTCGCGAGTGCCTAACACTATACTAGTGCGCTTTTCGTTAATATTCTGCACCACAGTTGTAATCTCCGGATGCTCCTTTAACAATGCCTTTGCAAAGTTCTTCTTAGATGGAAACATCGGTGTAGAGGTTACAAGCACCACTAAAATCTCACCACTATTATGTCCCATACGAATTAGCACATGTCTTAAAATACCATATCCCGTATCCTCGTTATGTACTGTAATCTTAAAGGACTTTAACAGTTTGCGAATAGTTCTAATAATGGCATCTGCCTTTTCATGTTCAATCATACAGGTATCCACCGACAACACATGGTGCGTGCCCTCTTCATAGACACCGGATATGATTTCACCTCTACGGTTGTGGTGAAAAACAGCATGCACCTTATGACGATAATGCCATGGATTTTCCATCCCTATAATCGGTTCAATTGTGCCATAAGCACCAAGCAGTTTTTGCAAATACTTTTGCTTGTTTGCCAACTGCTCCTCGTAAGGAACATCCAGATACTGACAACCACCGCATTTTGATGCAATCGGGCATAATGTTTTTTTCTTGTGATTCGCCATAGTATTCTCCATTCCTACATCTGATGCTTTACAATCTGGTACTCATCACCAAATTTATAATAAGGACACTGAAATGGTTGTCCCGACAAAAATCTGGCAGTATCGTCCTCGTCTAAATCCATACCACAGACATAATATTCAAATTCCTCATCATACTCGTAATACATGCAATCCTCGCAATTTGTCGACATATTTGCCATATCCATTCGTCCTTTCTATACCTCGTCCATGGGACCAAGTGTTTCTATCTTCATCCCATACTTGTTGTCATAAATCATTACCGGATGAGCGTAAAGTGTAAACTCACTGTTACCATCCAGTAAAAGCTGTGTTATATAATCCCTAAAACAATCTACATCTTTATAGAGAAATGCATCCACATTTTGCTCTTCATAATACCTTCGGTAATTCTCTGCCAATTTTGTCAAGTCATTTTCAGATGTATTTTTTATATCTAACTTCGGCATTTCAAATGGTATCGTCATCGCTGTTCCCGCACCTTCCATACCACTCACCAATCGAAAGCCATGCTTTTCATATATGGCAGGATTCACAGGTATCAAATAAATATACGGTATCTGTTCTGCTGTGGCATCCTCTATGATACGTGCTAACAGTTTTCCCATTATCCCTTGTTTTCGCATATTCGGCACCGTTGCAACTCCATACAAATACCAGGCAGGTCGCAACTCATAAGTGCCATCGAATTTCCGATAGCACCACTGCTTTTCATGAATAGAAATCATACCACAGATATGACCATCCTGTTCATAGACCAAACAACGGGTATGCTGCTTCACATAAGTTTCAAAATAATAGTCCACAAATGCTTTACTATCTTGAAAGACTTCCTCATAAAGTTGTCTAATATCCTGACGTTCATCAGGATTCAAATATCGAATCATGAAATCTATTTCTCTTTCACTGTATATTTCTTAACCAATCTAATCGGATGATAGGATAATTTTGCCTTGCGAAGCCCTTCCAATCCCATATCATCCTCTCTGTTCACAAGCTCCGCCTCGGGAAATCCCTGAATCAAAAACTGCTGGTTCACAAATGGATAAAGCCCTCTGATTTCAGGATTTGCCTTCTCCACATGAATATATGCAATCTTCATTTTCTTATCGTAGGTCCCCAAGGAAAATGCTTCCATTTGTCCATCAATAAACACACCAAACATTTGATACTTTATCAGACGGCAATTGCGAAGCACATACTCTATTCCCTTAATCTCGTATTCATCACGGTGGTATGGGTCGTCAATCTCGCGACCGGCATGCCAACGCTCAATAAAATCTACTACAGTTTCAATATCGTGTCCGTTTAACATGCGACACTGATATCTCCCCTCATAAGCCTTCAAAAAAGCATTTACATGATTTTTCTTCTTGTGATACTTTTTGCCAGAAAGTGTACGGAGAGCATTCGCATCATAGACGTAATCAAAATAGCTCCGTTCTTCTTCCACTGCATACGCCTCCTCAGACAAATTCAGCGTTTCAATTGCTTCTTCGTCTACCAAATACATGGTAAATGGTACATGCAACACATTCTGAAAATAGTTCCGTGCAATCTCTACATTTTCACGCAAATCCTCACGCTTACACAGAGGTGTTACTGTGAACACCTCTGTATCTGTCTTATATATCCATATTAATCCTGTCTCTGTTAAAAAGTATTTTGCCCGATAATATATCTGCCACAGATAGATGTCCGTAACCACACTCTCGCAAGTACCCGGACGTCTCAAAGCAAAATACCGTTTTAACATATCATAATCTTCTAGTTTTACTTCCCTTAGTTCGTAATCCATATTATTACACTCTTATTTTTTAATTTTGGCTTTGGATGATAAACCTTTCTTCTTCAACATCTTCTTATATGCAGACAGTTGCTTCTTTGGCACCTTCACTACTAACTTCTTATAGTTGCTTGCACCCATCTTTGTAAATGCCTTAGAACCAATTGCAGAGGTCTTCAATTTAGATGTAGAAATCACAAGATTCTTCATTGCCTTACAATTGTAAAATGCCTGCTTGCCAATCTTCTTCACACCAGACCCAATGGTTGCATTTTTTAGTTTTGTACAGCCATAGAAAGCCTTATCTCCGATCGTGGTTACATTTTTTCCAATGACAAGTTTTGTCATAGTCTTATTATTCTTAAATGCATTTGCCTTTATACTTGTAATCTTAAAATTCACACCACCAATATTGACAGTAGCTGCAATATTTGCAGTCTTGGACTTTTTCACACATTTTACTAATTGTACCGTCCCCTTGCCATTTGTTTTTGCACTGGTAATCTGATACTGATAGTTACCCTTTGTATACTTCTTATTCTTTTTGATGATGATGTCAAAGGTTTCCTCTGTACTGCCAACAAAATCACCCTTACCAATAATTGTTACCGTAGCCTCACCAACATTTACGTTGTTTGTATACTGCACATCATAATCCACACCCTGTGTCAAAACAGTACCGTTATATGAGAGTACAAGTGATGGTGTTATCGGTTTACCTGTATAAATCTGGTCTGCAATTTCACTAATCTCCACATCAGCGATATCCACCGTTGTAACCACTTCATAAATTGTAAATGCTAATGTAATCTGTCCTGTATAATTTCCTTTACCCACAATCACCGCTGTTGCTGTGCCTGCATTGATATTATTGGTATAGATTACAGTATAATGCACATCACGTACCAATGTAGTGTTTCCATCTGTTAATGTAACCTCTGGCTTTATCTCCAATCCGGTATAGGCAAATGTGTCAGCAGACAGACTTGCGTTCATGCTTGAAATGCTCTTTGGCAAAATTGCAAAGGTCTTCTGAACAGCTCCCACATATGCTCCCAAGCCAGAAATAGTAACCGTGGCAGTTCCTGCATTTACGTTGTCACTATAAGTCACAGTATAATGAGTATCCTGCAACAAAGTTTTACTATCATAGGTCACAGTAACTTTAGGTGTCAATGCGGCGCCTGTATATGTCTGGTTTGCGATATCAGAAATCACAGCCTGTTCTATCGGATAAGTAATGAATGTCCAAACAGCCTGCAAGGTAATTGCATCTGTTATGTTTGCAACTATTTCTGTTGTGGCATATGTAGTTTGAGTGTGTTTCCAAGAAAGCACATACCCTGGTTTTGATATAGCATAATCTGTTACACCATCTGCAGCTAAAATCTTAACATCTGCAAGATTTAAATCAGCTCCTTTTTTCACCTGAACATTTGTCAAGGAAGCTCCCGTATCATCTGTAAATGTAACCAGCACCATAACTACAGTTTGACCATTTTGGTCTACTGGTTCTTTTGAGAAAGTTGGCTCTCCGGTAATGGCCACACCATCTGTGATAATTGTACCCTCTGGGTCAGATACTGAAAAATCATCTGCTGTGTTGTTTTCCGGCTTCACAGTTGTAATCGCTCCACCTGTCAGTGAAATCTTATCTGTGGCATCAAACACACTACCATCACCCGTGGTTTCCGCCTTAATACTACCACCTGTCACAATAATCGAACCTGCTTCGATAGCAGCTCCGGAAGCTATCAAATCCACATATCCTCCTGCTATCTCTACACTACCTTCACTAGAAATAGCCGCCCCACTTTCATTCGTTACTTTCAAAGAACCAGCATATGTAGAATCTGCGGTTTTCTCGCTAGTAATCTTAACTGGGGCAATAGTTGTTCCATTTGTAACGACCTGAATGCCACTTGCAATCGTATTCGTTCCCACCACTGATATAGTAACTGTATCTGCACTTATGCTTGGAACCACTAACTGATTGATGGTTGTATTAGATAAAACTACATTTGTTGCATTACCTGTATTCACATTAATATTCGTATTGCTACCTATGATTGTATATGGCTGTCCAGATGTAGTTAATGTAACAACCAATTTGCCATTCTCTTCCGTTACGGATACTGTCGGTGTTTCTTCACCATTTTCCACTGCAACGAATGCCTTAACGTAATCACAATCTCTACTTGTAATCTGGCTAACATCAATGGCATATGGATTCTCCACCAAGGTCAGAACATTCAATGCTTCACTGCTTGCTCCAACATAATGATTATTATCCGCTTTTGCTCTCGCATATACTTCATAATTGGTACAAGGTGTTAAACCTGTTATGGTCATAACATCACCGGTACAATCCTTCCAATCGGATTCCTTTACCTGCTGTCCTTTCACTACAATTGCATATTGTTGTGTTACACCTGCGTCTGCAAAATTCACCGAAATGATATTGGCATTTCTAGTCTGCAATGTTGGTGCTGCAACGGCAATGCTTTGTGCCTTGGTTACTGTCATAGTAACTGGAATTGTAACGGTATTCTCACTGGTTTGAATAATAACGTTATCTGTATATACACCTGCATCCAGTCCGGTTTTTGGTGTGACTGATATCGTTGAAAATGCATTCTTATTTAATGTTGCTGTAGAACCTGATATAGTAAAACCAAAGCCGTTTTCCATAGCTACATTCTGAATGGACACATCCATGTCTCCTGTATTTGTCAATGAAACTCCTTGATGTGCAATAGCACCATATCCATATACTTTATTTCCAAAATCAATCGATTGTGGGTTAGCTACCACATATCCTGGTGCTTTTACGGTTACTGCGCAGGTAGCTGTAAAACTACCATCCTCCGTAGTAGCTGTTATGTTCGCTGTTCCTGACGCGATGGCAGTCACAACACCATTATTTACAGTGGCAACCTGACTATCGCTACTTGCCCATGTCACTTTTTTATTTGTGGCATTATCAGGGGCAACGGTTGCTACCAAAGTTGCGGTCTCCCCTACCTTTAAAGTCTTGCTACTTGTATCAAGAGTAACACCTGTAACAGGAACAACAACCACCGATTCATCCGGTTCTTCATTTGCTAATCCTCCAGAGTTCTTAGAACAGGTAATAGACGCATCATATGTATAATCTGAATCCACCATCTGGTTGTTGTCGCTAGCATTTTGTAAATATAGTGCCGCAGCCGCGCCAACAAACGCTGCATTATAATCTACAGCTACCTCGTTATACACCGCTCCTTTATCGCCATTAAACACATCACTGTATGTACTATTCTTGTCTGGTCCGCCTACCAATGCACCTGTTAATGTATGTGCATAGTATCCACCGTAAGTCCAATTTGTAAAATCATTCCAGTTTGTGATACCTGATGCTGCTCTGTGATGTGGATATTTTACAGAATATGCATTATATCCAACCACATAGCAATTCCCTGCTTCGTTATTCCCCAACAAATACTGCATCTGTCCCTTTGCCCACTCTCCGTAGGTATTGGTTCCAGTTTTCTTATCATAAATAAGTCCCATTAACTGAAGCGCAGTGTTATATCTTGCAGTACCCCAGCCACCATCATCCCAGTAGCTGTAACCCTCACTTGTAGTCTTACTCATAGTAGAGTTCAAAATCTGTGTTGTGTTTGCATAATCTCCCATCAAGAGTCCTGCACCTACAGCTGTCTGTGCCCAACAATGCACCGAACCAGTGTCTGCACCACTAATATAGCTATTATACTTGGTCCTATAAGTCTCTTCGCCAGTGGCTACATATAATGCGGCAGCTGCCCAAGCCATATCATCCTTGTATGTATTGGAACCATAGAAATTTGTAGTTCCTTCTGTAGCCACTGCCTTGGTTGACATTTCATCAGCAAATTTAAATAACGCCTTTGCGTATTTTAAATCATTTGCATTTTTGAAGTTAGCATAGTTTAAAGCCAATGCCGCTACCGCAGCACCAACCTCATCTGTTCCTGGATTATTGGAGTCTGCAAAATATGCCGGTCTTGGCAATGAATCTTTCGTCTGTGTCTCAGGTGCACACCACTGGGAATGATCCGAATTACCATCACCTACCTGATAACAAAAAGCAATGACTGCATCACCTTCCCAGACAGTACATCTTCTAAAATAGTCACAGAAATAATCTGCTATTGTCTTGTAATGTTCTGTTTGTCCTGTAGCTGTAAATGCGTCTTTAAACTCATAGTATCCCATGCCTAATGTTGCTGCTGCATATCCCTGTGGCATACCAAATTTTGTAACATCGCCGGCATCATGGAAACCACCACTAACATCTACAGTATAGTTCTTTCCCGCTGGACTAGTGTATGTAACTGCAGAATCATAGGTATGACAATCATCTCTCCAATCGAACAAGGAGTTCTCACCTACCTGACTACCACACATATTGGCATCATAAAAATACAAACTATACTGTAATAACTTGGCAAAGTTATTAAATGAAGTATCCGATGAGATTGTGATTGTACTTCCTGTTGAACCGCCTGAATTTCCTGAACCACCAGTCACATCTTCAATGATTGAATCAAATGCACCATCCGTTTCGCTATAGTATACCGTCGCACCAGACACTGCCCCACCAACATATTGTAATTTTTCAAGAGTTACAGACACACCATTGGCAATTGTTTTCGAAATTACGGCAGTATTGGGATACAAATATACCGTTGTACCTGAGCCCGTAGCACGGACATGGGAATAGTCTGGATGATCCTGAACCTCTGAAGCAGCACTGGAAAGTGTTACAACAATCATCCAATCGTTCATTGTCTTTCCCGTATTGTTGGTAACTGTAAATGCATATTCCTGATATCCGCCATCTGCACCGCTGAGACAGTTATATGCAACGCTAGCACCTTCTGTTGCACCAACATCTTCAATATTTGCCTCTGCTGAAACCGCTACAATTTCTGCTGATAACACAGTAAATCCTATCGTTGCACCTTCTGTACACTTAGCCGCCCGAATACCAATCTGTGCAACATCTGTAAGATTTTCATGTTTCAGATTCAGAGAAATCTCCACTTCATCTCCAGCTACCGAAGTCACATCATAAGTACCACTATCTGCCCATTTCCAACTAGAATTCATCGCATATGCAATCATAGAAACTGTACCCGATGATACAGTATCAATTCGCACCTTGGCTTTCAAGGTTAAACTTCCATAGCTACTTGGAGCCCCTAAACCATCTGGCATCGTTTCAAATTTAACATCATCTATTAAATAGTCATTCGCATTGCTATCAAGAGTTGCAGTTCCTATTGAACTTTGTATAGAACCATTCAATAAATCATATGTAACTACACCACTTTCCTCCGCCTTCGCCTTCATCGGCACACTCACCAAACTAAGCATCATTGCAAGGCTTAGCACCCATGCAGATACTCTTGCTAGTCCTTTACTTTTTCTTCTTTGCATCTTCATATCTAACCTCCAAAAACGATATCTATATGCTCTCGTCACGCTCATAAGCCCATTTGGAATAATTGTATCATATACAACAAAAAAATACCACCTACAACGGTGGTATTTGCATTGATTTATAAGGGATTAATGCATATCAACCATGACTGCGATATAGCAATGTGTGCCCTTGCTCTTTTAACCATTTTCTATACACTTTGTAGTCCGGAATGATTTGTGCTACCTCACTCCAAAAATGCTTTGAATGATTCATCTCTTTTCTGTGGCAAAGTTCGTGAACTACCACATAGTCTAACACCTCTGGTGGTGCCAGCATCAGCAAACAATTAAAATTCAAATTGCCCTTATTGCTACAACTCCCCCAGAGAGTCTTTTGATTACGGACGGTAATTCTACCGTAGGTTACATTAAGCAATCTGGCATAATGCTCCACTCGCTTAGGGATTACCTCTAATGCCTGATTTGCCAATTGTTCTATCTCCTCATCTGTTAGCATCTTAACATCTGTGAGTTGTTCCTGCCTACATTGCATTTTAGATAAATGCTTCTGTATCCATTTTTCTTTCTCATTCACAAATCTATGAATTTCTGACTTGGAAACCCATCTTGGAGCACGCACTAAAACTTCGCCTAAGGCTGTAATCTCTATACCGATGGTCTTACGTCTGCTTCTAATAATTGTAAAAGTTATATTGTCTTGCATTTTAATCAATCCATCATTTCATACTGCAACATCTCATACTTCAACTTACTTCCCTCATTGATTCCATCAGGAAGTAAAGCACGTGCCACTAACTTAATGTCATCACTTTCCACATCTATTCTCTTTAAGTTTGCATAGTCCCCTTCTATGCTCACGACTTCGTAAAACATTGTCTCCATTATTTATGCGCCTCCATATCCTTTGGCAAAATCAAATTCAATACAATCGACATAACAAACACTACTGCTACGCAGTTCTCAGCGAACACATTTTGTACCGTCCTTGGAAAGTGTTGGAACAGTTCAGGCACCTGCGTAAAACCAAGACCAACGCTTAACGAAAGTGCAGCAATAGTAATATTTCTTTGAGAAAATCCACAATTAGCAATCATTTGCAAACCACTAATCACAATAGTACCAAACATCATAACAGTACAACCACCAAGCACCGCATCTGGAAGAGTGGCAAGCAACGCACCAAATACAGGAAAAATGCCCGCTAAAAGCATCACCAACCCACCCATTAGAATGGTGAAACGGTTTATCACTTTTGTCATTGCAATCAAACCCACATTCTGACTAAAAGAAGTAATTGGCATACAGCCAAACAACGCAGAAAATGCACTGATAAAACCATCACACGCAATAGAACCTGAAATTTCTTCATCCTTAACCTCACGATTCAATCCTGTCATAGCCATAGCCGAAGTATCACCAATAGTCTCTGTTGCTGACACCAAAAAAATCAAGGTAACGGATACAATAGCTCCAGCATTAAACTCCGGCTTAAATGGCATTATTTGAGGAAATGCAATGATGGAAGCATCATGAAGCGCCGAAAAGTCCACCATCCCCATCATAATCGCAAGAACGTAACCCACAACCAGACCAAACAATACTGAAAGTTGCTTCCAATATCCCTTTGCAAAAATATTAAATCCAATACAGCAAACCAATGTGACGGAGCCCAACACCAAATTCTCGACAGAACCAAAATTTTCACTGCCACTGCCACCACCAAAGGAATTAGCTCCAACAGAGAGCAAAGAAAAACCAATAGCAGTCACAACACTGGCTGCTACAATTGGTGCAATCAACCTTCTCCAATATTTTGCAAACAAACCTAATATTCCTTCAATGATACCGCCCACTAATACAGCTCCCACAACAGCTCTGTATCCATAAGTTGGTCCTACAAAACAAAGCACTGAAACAAAAGTAAAACTAATTCCCATTACAATTGGAAGCCCTGAACCAATTTTCCAAACAGGATATAACTGAATAATTGTACCAATGCCAGCAATTAGCATCGCACACTGAATTAACATGGCTGTGTCTTTGCTAGACAATCCACTTGCACCTGCCACAATCATAATTGGTGCAATGTTTGCTACAAACATCGCAAGCACATGCTGCAATCCAAACGGAATTGCCTTTGCTAATGGCACTCGCCCTTCTAAGGTATAAATATTGTCAATACTCGCTTCTCCCTGCTTACTCATCCGTATATCTCCCTGTCACCTATCATAACTCTAATATATTACACTATTGCTCACGGAATTGAATTGTGCCACTTTCCGCATCCATACTATCCACAATCGCCAAGGATTCCAACTGATAACCCAAATTACGAATCATTCTACCACCAGGCTGAAACCCCTTTTCAATGGCAATTCCAATCCCTTCAACGGAAGCTCCCGCAGACTGTACAATTTGAATTAACCCCTGCAACGCACATCCATTTGCCAAGAAATCATCAACAATCAATACCCTATCCTCAGGATTCAAGAACTTCTTAGATACGATAACCTGATTCTTACAGTGATGGGTAAACGACTCAACCTCTGCGACATACATTTCCCCATCTATATTGATACTTTTTGACTTCTTAGCAAATACAACCGGTGCATGAAAATGCTGTGCCACAATACACGCAATACCAATACCAGACGCTTCAATCGTCAATACCTTATTAATTTCTTTCTCTGCAAACCTTTTCTTAAATTCTTCTCCCATATGATTAAACAAATCAATATCCATCTGATGATTCAGAAAACTATCGACTTTTAACACATTTCCCTCTTTGACAATGCCATCCTTCATAATACGTTCTTCTAGAAAATTCATCCTTCGTCCTCCTTTACTCAATCGACTTCAACGATTCTGCCATGTTGATTTTATTCAATTTGAAATAAAATACCAAATCTACCAACAGCGAAAATACAAAGGTCAAAACAAAACTATACACAAAACTCATGGGTTTAATGACTGTCGAGAAGGACACTAAGTCCACATCAATATTAAAGATGATAAATGCATGTAAAAACTCTCCCAACAGCAAACCAAACAAAGCTCCAAATACCGTCATCAGCATATTCTCGCGGAATACATATTGTGCCGTTTCGTCAGCATAGAATCCAAGCACCTTTATGGTGGCAATCTCCCTTATACGCTCCATAATATTGATATTCGTCAGTGTATATAATACAACAAACGCTAACGCCCCAGCACAGACGATTACCAATAACACCACTGCATTTAAATTGGTCAGCATATCCGCAAGCATATCCCTGGAATCCTGATTTACACTTACCTGCAATACCAAATCATGCTCCGTAATTGTAGCAGCTGCTTCATGCACATCCAGTTCACCCTCTGTCTTAACACAAATTCCTTTATACGAAGGAGACTCACCATAACCATTCTTGTATGTCTCTTCAGACATATAGATGTAATTACCCATATAATTCTCTGCAATAGCAGAAATGATGACCGTCATTTCTTCCATGTCACTATTTCTGATTGTCAATGGGTCTCCCACAGACAACGAAAGTCGGGAAGCCGTTTTATCTGTAATGACAGCCTCTCCTGTTCCCGGAAGCATAATTGGATTCTCTTCCTCATCATAAAGATATATAAACTCCGAAAAACGAGAAGTTGATTGTGGAACAATCATGGTAACCTGTCTAACATTTTCCCCTCTAATCACGTCCACTGTTTCTCTAGTCGTAAACAAGGCATCTTCTGTCACAGCATCTATGTCACTTACTATATTCTTCATATCGGCATCCGTAGCCGGATCTTCCAAAATGACTTCTAAATCATACTTAAAAATGCCATCGTATTGGTATTCACCAATGTTCGCTATGGAATCCTTAATGCCAAAGCCCGCAATCAGAAGTGCCGTACAACCACTGATACCTAACACCATCATCAGGAATCGACGCTTGTATCTAAATACATTTCGAATAGATACTTTTTGCAAGAAGGATAAATGGGTCCACAGCGGTTTTACGTATTCCAAGAAAATACGTTTTCCTGCTTTCGGCGCCTTTGGTCTCATCAGATTTGCCGGCACGCTGGCAAACTCCACATAACAGGAAATCACCGTTGAGCCTACAGAACAAAGTAATGCAACCACAATAGAAAATACAAGCCACCCTGGACTAAATACCAATCTCGTACCTTCCACATCATACATCATGCCATAGGCTGTCCAAATGATGTACGGAAATACCGTGCTTCCAATGGCAAACCCCAACAAACCACCTAGTAATCCACTGCTGCCTGAGTAAAATACATAATTACCAAGAATAGACATTTTGCTGTATCCAAGTGCTTTCAAAACACCTATCTGCGTACGCTGGTCATCTACCATTCGGTTCATGGTTGTCACACAAACTAACACAGCTACCAGAAAGAAGAATAACGGAAATACAGCCGCAATATTATCCACAATCATGGAATCACTATCAAACACCGAATACCCCACATTGGTTTCTCTACCTAGCAAATAGTGTTGTGGGTCAGAAATCTCTGCAAGTTCTTCCTTCGCATCTGCTAATTCTTCTTTGGCGTCAGTAATCTGCTGCTTTCCATCTGCAATTTCAACCTTTGCATCTTCTATTTCTACTTTACCATCTTCTAATTCTAGCTCACCTTCACGGATTTTTTTCTTTCCACGGGCAAGTTCTTGTTCTGCCTTTTCTATTTCTTCCTCGTATGTCTTCAAGCCTTCGGCGTATTCTTTTTTTGCTTTGGCAATCTCTTCCTTTGCCTTTTTAAGCTCCGCTTTTCCTTTTTCTAACGTTGCTTTTTGCTTTGCAAGTTCTGCCTTTGACGCCTCTATGGTTGCCAACCCTTCTGCAATCTGAGCCAGACCAGCATTCACTTGCGCCAGAACTGCATTTAACTCTGCTTCCTGTTGTGCAAAAGTAGCCTCATATAATGTCGCCTGTTCGCCAAGAGCCTCTCTCTGAGCCTGAATCTCCGCCAACCCCGCTTCTATTTGTGCTTTCTGTGCAAGCAAAGTAGTCTGCTGTGTTTTCAGTGCGGTCTCACTTTCCGTCAGTTGCTTTTCACCTTCCGCTAATTGTTTTTCGCCTAACGCAATTTCCTTTTCATTCTTTTTGATGGCCTTTTCGCCATCTTCTATCTGCTTCTTCGCTTTTGCAAAGTCTTTTTCTGCTTTTTCCTTCTGCTCTTTTAATTCTTTTTCACCTTTCGCAAGATCATTCTTTGCTTTTTTCAAATCTCGTTCGCCATCGGCAAGGTCTTTTTCACCATCTAAAAGTTTCTGTTCACCATCCGCCAACTCCTGCTCTGCATCCTTCAATTCCTGTTCACCATCGGCAAGCTTCTCGTTAGCCTCATCCATAATGCTGGCATATCGAATATCTACTCTTTCTGCCACTAACGCATCCAGAGCATCTTCTCTTTCCTCGATAAAAGCCTCATACTCATCCGAATACATCTCGAAATTCTGATTATATTTTAAAAGAATCTCTGTATAGTACTCAGAATCAAATGCGGTCTCAGGCATATACACATATCCGGATAACTCACCATCTCCCAGAGTAGTTGTACCACGTTCCGCATTTAAATAATTAGGGTTATACACATATCCGACAACCTTGTATGACTTATGCTTGAGCATATCCAATGTATCTTCTTCGTTGTTATCAGAAAGAATGAATTCACTGGAAAGCGGCAAAACACCCGCATGATTTGCATCCACCACACACTCATCTGAAGCCGCCGGCATACGACCATCAACCAGATAACAATCGTTAATCCCCGGTGTAATTGTGTGCAGTTTCACCGCTCTTTCACTTTCTCCACTGACATACAAAACATCTACACTATACGCACCAATTGCCTGTTCCACATCCGGAAGCTGTCTGATGCTTTCCACATCCTCTTCCTTAAATCCCACTGTGGATAGCAACTGATAGTCAAAGAAGTTATGCGTCTTAATGTATTCATTTACGGTATTCACCATCACCGGACGTGTAATTTTTAAGCCCACAAAAAAGCCTACGCCCAATGCCACAATAGCAAGAATCGCAAGATATCTACCAAGACTATTTTTAATTTCCCGTATTGTTGTCTTCCACATGGACGATTTCATACTGGAACTCCTTTTCTACCAATCAATTTCCTCTACCGGCACAATATTTTCATTCAATCGCATACTTTCAACGCGTCCACTTTTAACAGTAATTACCCTATCTGCCATAGCTGTTATTGCCTGGTTATGAGTAATCACCACCACCGTCTTTTTCATTTCCCGACAAGTATCCTGTAACAGTTTTAATACAGCTTTACCTGTCACGTAATCAAGCGCTCCTGTCGGCTCATCACACAGAAGCATCTGTGGGTTCTTTGCCAATGCTCTGGCAATGGCAACGCGTTGCTGTTCACCACCGGAAAGCTGAGCTGGAAAATTATATTCTCTCTCTCCAAGTCCCACCTGTTTAATAACTTCTCTTGCGTCTAATGGTTCCTTACAAATCTGTGCTGCCAATTCCACATTCTCAAGAGCAGTTAAGTTCTGCACCAAATTATAAAACTGAAATACAAATCCCACATCATGTCTTCTATATGTTGTCAATTGTCTTTCATTGTAACTGGAGATATCGTTCCCTGCTACCATCACCTTACCTGAAGTCAAGGTATCCATACCGCCAAGAATATTCAAAATCGTCGTCTTACCTGCACCGGATGCACCTACGATTACACAAAACTCTCCTTCTTCAATCTGAAAGGTTGCCTCCCGTAATGCTGGAATTTCCATCTCACCCATTTTATAGATTTTACTAACCTTATCAAATTCTACAAATGCTCCCACGGTATCCTCCTTATCTCACCTTCTACTCACACATTCGTTACATCAAATAGGCAATACCCAAATTACAAACCAACACTGCCAGGCAAGCACAAATCGCCACCTTTAACAAACTGCCACCTTTATATGCTACAAGTAAAGCAACCAATACACCCATCACGCTGGAAAGCGGATTCTTCGTAGCATAAAACACAGTCGGAAATGTCATTGCTGCCAACACAGCAAATGGCACATAATACAACACTGATTTCACAAATTTACTTTTAAATTCACCACGGCATGCCACCAACGGAATCACACGAATCAAATATGTGACGCCTGCCATAATCAACAAATATATCCAAAATTGATTTCCCATAGCTTACACCTCTGCCTTTCCACTTTCTTCCTCATCTTCCACCGGCCACAAAATGGCACCTGCAACTGCAGCAATCACTGCGCAGATGATAACAGAAAATCCGGATGTAATAAAATCAAATATTGGCAAATAGTAAATCAGACAACTGCAAACAACCGCTATCACTACCACCATCAATGCCCCTGTTTCTTTCTTGATTGCAGGCATTAAAATAGCAATAAACATTCCATAAATTGCCAAGCCCAATGCATCGCAAACAATTGTCGGCAAAATATTACCACAAATAGCACCTGCCAAGGTTCCGCCATTCCAACCAATAATTGGAAGGAGCATTAACCCTAAAAAGTAGGATACGCTAACAGATTTGTTCGTTGCTGAAACAGCAAAAATCTCATCAGTATTTGCAAATCCACATAGCATTCTCCAAGGAGTCGTAAAATGCTTCTCCAGCTTCTGTGTCAATGCCAGTGACATAAGACAATATCTAATATTGATAACAAACTGTGTCAGTGCCATTTCAAAATAAGAACCTGCCGCTATCATCAAATTCAGTCCTGCAAATTGTCCTGCTGACGTCAAATTCAAAAAGGAAATAAGCAATGCCTGCCACCAGGTCATACCTGCTTCAATTGCCATCATACCAAAGGTAAAAGCCACCGAAAAATATCCGGTGGCGATTGGTATACCATCTACTAAACCTCGTTTAAAATCCTGCTTACTAAATCGAAATGTCTCTTTCTTGTCCATGTTACTCGTTCTCTTCTTCCTGCTGTGTTCCTAATAATTCTTTTAAAGGGATACCAAGCACAAAGGCAGCTTCCCCCTGCTCGATATCTGACAAAGTATGTACATCCTTTTCTTGCAACAAAGCAGTAATCTCCTCCTTTGAACGCAACTCACGAAGTGTCACCTGATGATTCTCCACCGGAATATAACACACCTTGCTCTTATCATAATGGGAGCGAAGCACATAATACATCGGTGTCTCTCCCACCTTCATATTAATCTTTGTCACATCATCTACACGACATACACCGGTAGATTCACTAAATATATAATCCTTCTTTTGAAACATTTTCACGCCTCTTTCTAAACGCTTTCATTCGGTCTCGCTAAATATTAAACTGGCTCATACGTTCTGCCAATTCATTGGACTCTTTTTTGAGTTCTTCTGCACTTTCTGCAACTGTATTACTATTCTCTGATAAGATGCGCATATGCTCATCCAGCTCTGTTGCCGACTGTACAATCTGTTCCGTAGCTGCCACCTGACTTGCAGTAATCTGTTCCATCTCTCCGGCAACCTTGTCTACTTTACCCACAAGTGCAATCATCTGATTAACTCTACGACTGGTCTGCTCCACTTTGCCAAACATGTCATCAAAAGTTGCTCTTGCTCCTGCAACAAGACTGGTATTTTCTTCCACTTCAATAACACTTGTCTTCATTTGCTCAACAGCATCTCCAACTGTAGTACAAATCTCTGCTGTTAACTTTGAAATATCATCTGCCGCTACACTACTATTTGCCGCCAAAGCACCAATCTGTTCAGCTACAACAGCAAAGCCTCTTCCCGCTTCACCTGCTCTTGCTGCCTCAATAGACGCATTTAAGGAAAGCAAATTCGTTTCCTCTGCGATGTCCATAATCATGTGTACCATGTTGCTAATTTGCGTTGTAGCATTTCCAACCTTTTCAATTTGCTCCGAAAGTGCAGTAATGGATGTACTAATGTTATTCATGCCCTCGTTGATATGCGCCATGTCTTTTCTACCACTCTGACTCATCTCAACACTTTCCTGCATAAGCGAATTGGCCGCATTCCCCTCGATATGTGCCATACGAATAGCGTTCGCTAACTGCTCCATTTGCTCTGATACACCCTCTGCTGCCTCAGAAAGCTGAACTGCCATTTTATCAAGCATCTCCATTGCATCCGCCTGCTTATTAGAGGCATCCATCAACGTATCGGATACTTCTGCATTTTCCTCTGACTGCTTATTTAACCATTCGGCAATACCAGAAATCTCTGATATGGTTCCACGCATTTGAGAAATAAACATCTGCATGTTATTACTCATTGTTGCAATCTCATCATTTCCTGAAACCTCAATATCTTGAGAAAAATCGCCTTCTGCAATCAAACTGATTACATCAGTAACCTTCTCCACTGGCTTTACTACACGATTCATAATCTTTAGAGTAGCAAAAATCAAAATGATTGTTGCAGCAATGGCAATGAATACCATATACATTTCCATCCAATGCAAATCCGAAAGCACTGCTCGTTCTGTTACATAGGTTACTAAATACCAATCTGTATTCGCCACAGGATGAATGCAAGCAAGATACTTGCCTGCATCACCTTTTACCGAAACGAGACCTGTTTTCTTATCCTTCACTGCAGAACCAATTTGCTGATACATTGGATCCTTTGCATCATCTAATACAACAGCCATCATATCTGTCTCAGGATGTGCAATTACCGTATTCGTTGCACCTGTTACCAAAAACGCTTTTGCTTCGCTAGAGGCTGCAATCTCCGTCATCAAAGCTGATACATAATCCAGATATACATCTGTCGCCAATACTCGTACCGCCTTGTCATAATCCACGCGAACAGATGCACTTACGCAAACCTGTCCTGTCATGGAGTCATAATAAGGCTCGCCAAATGCCAATGTTTCGTTATCCTTACCATCTACATACCAATCACGTTCAACCAATACCCAATCATCACCAGGCACCCAGCCGGAACCATCCAGATACACGCCGCTATCATCGCCCATGTATAAACCAACCGGATATGACTCATTTTTATCTACACTTTTCTCCATATATTTGAGAATCTCTGCGTCATTATTAAAATTACCTTCTTCAATGGCATCAAGATACACCTGTAATTCGCTAAAAATCTGATCGGTCCATGCCCCAATTCTCTCTGTATATGATTGTGCCTCCGCCTGAAGTTTATCCTGAGAAATCTTCATGACCATATTTCTTGCCAAAACAAAGTACGAAGCAATCATAATTAGCACGATTGGAATAATCACACTAATCAACCGCCAACGGATACCTGTTCCTTTTTTATTTATCATACATATGCCCCCTTGAATCCTTTAAAATCATCCATTAAATTATATAATAGAAAACTGCTCATTTCAACAAAATTAGGCCATCTTTCGCCCTTTTATATTGCTTTCAAAATCGCCTGTGCTGCCACCTTCGCACCACCACTTTTTCGAAAACTTTCTGCAATATTTGCGGCATTTTTCTTATACTTATCATCTGCCAACACAGCTTCCACCGTGCTGCGAATACTTGCACTATCATTTTTCTCCAAATGAATACCCGCTTCCAATTCTGCAATACGGTAAGCCACTCCACCCTGCTCTGGCGTTTGTGGGTACATCACCAACGGTACGCTGTGATACAAACTTTCGTTAGCACTGTTCATTCCGCAATGAGATAAGAACACATCTGCCTGCTGGAGCACACCAATCTGATCCACAGAGTTGTATACTCTAATATTTTCTGGTAATTCTCCCAAACTTTCTACCTCAGTGCTATTACCCACAGACATAATAACCTCATAATCCGTATCAGAAAATGCCTTCACACAATTCTTATAAAAATCTGCCATGGCATTATTGACTGTTCCCAAGGAAATATAGATTCTTTGTTTTCTGGTCTTTTCCAACACTTCCTTTGCATCTCGAATACATGGTCCCACAAATGTATATTTCTCTGAAAAGGTTTCAGAACACGGCTGAAATTCAGGAGAGGTGTAAACAACTGTATTGGTATCATTGTCATTTTGAACAATTGATAAGATATTCTCTGCAGGATACCCTTTATCCCGTAACGGTTTTAATATCTTTTTTGTCTTAGGCATTTGGAATATCATCTTAAACAATTCGCCAAAAGATGTTTTCATAATCCGTGAGGAATACTGATTAAAAGCAAATGTAGTTGTAGAAGATACAAATGGAATACCAAGTTTCATAGCAGTCAGTTTTCCCCAATATGCAACAGAATCTCCCACAATCACATCCGGATTCAATTGCTTCATTTCTTCCATGGCAAACTCATCAAATGCCAATGTAGACTTCACAATTAATTCTGTGGAAAACACAATATCTTTTCCCACCCGTTCTGCAGCATTTTCAGTTTCTTCCATTCCCAAATCAATTCCATCACAGCTAATAAAATGTGCCCCTGCACCTTCTATCTTTTCTTTAAATTCATTGAAACTGTAATAATACACTTCGTGTCCCAAATCCACCAGTTCCTTTACCACTGGCAATGTTGGGTTAGTATGTCCATGTGCCGGAATACAAAAAAATACTATCTTACTCATTGTTTCCCCTCCGTTTACTTTTTCTCACTTTCATATGCATATCCAAAATGAATCGGCGGTGCTGTCACCGAAACATATACAAACTCACACTCTCCATCATTTCGCAATCCATGTATATCCTGGTCTGCAAATCTGACCACATCTCCTGCACAAAAATCCATTTCAGCATCCTCTGCTAACAACAGTTTCCCACTTCCCTTTGTCGCATACCAGATTTGTTCTGATGCTTCATGAGTATGTCTAGGCTGACATGCTCCCACTTCCAAATGTACCTCGGTAATCGTCACTCTCACACTCGTTGAGTTGTCCGGATTTAACAACTGCCTTGACACAACTCCAGGATTCTCCATATTTTTAATATCACTTGCCTTTATAAATTCCATATATACGCCTCCTACTTTACACATGAATACAAGCCGGCAAGCACATGGCTCACCGGCTCTTTTTCGTTTAGATTACACCAGTTGTCCCGGCAATTTCAGTTTCTTCTTTGGTGGAAACTGTGCTTCATACTGTTCAAAAGCATCCGGTTCCCTATCGCACACAAAATACCCATCCGGGTCTTTGTAGGTTCCGGTAATTCCATCTAAAAAGTTGTCCTCCAATTCCCGAATCAAAAAGTATGGAACAACTTCATCCTCCGGATCCGCATCAGTATATCGAATCCCCTTAGAACTTGCCAAAACAAAGCCCGATTTACCATAGAAGTTGATATTTCCTGTGATTGCCAAAGCACCTGCTCCCATGTCCTTCGCCTTTTCCATCGCCGTATCTAACAACGCTTTTCCATAGCCTTGACGTTGATACTCCGGTGCGATACTAATTGGTCCAAAAGTCATAATTGGAACTTTGGTTCCATCGTCTTTCACAATCTCAGACCGTACAAACATAATATGTCCAATCAGAATGCCATCCTTCTCCATCACAAGGTCCAGTTCTGGTACAAAGGCTTCATCATCTCGAAACGTATGCAACAAAAAATGCTCATAACAGCCTGGACGATAAACATTCCAAAAGGCTTCCCTTGTTAAATTTTCAACTTCTCTGTACTCTTCTTTCTTTTCTAAACGAATGATATAGTCATTTTTATTCATTATTTTATCCTCCTGAAAATTGTTGACTGTCAATAGCTGATATCAGCCGGGAGGTTTGTTCAGTCAGTAGCAAACCTTCCGGCTATGCTACCGTCTCCAGTGTGTTGTACTTGTTCAAACAGTACCCTCCAAATATAATTTTATTTATAATCGAGCCCTTGGGCTGGACTATCAAAATAGGTATTCTCATTTTATACGTCGCAAGCTTATATGTCAAACACATGCTCCGCTAATCAAGCAATCCGCTTTTGATAAAATGTAATTTTGTTATTGACATTTATATATCGCGCTGTTATGATTTATAATATAAATATTTTTTACATTTTGTTAATCCGTAATTGCGTTTTTCAATATAGAATGTTATAATGAAGGAGGATACATGGGCGAAAAAGATTTAAGCACAAAGTTTTTAGAATCCTACAATGATGTATTTGCTGATATATTTAACGTTCTTCTATTTCATAATAATTATGTCGAAGAAACATTGTTAGTGGATGGTCCCACCGAGACACAGTATAAAGCAGAAAATGAAAACATTATTCCACATCACCGTGATTGTTTGAAGTATTACAAAAACACCAAACTTGTCTGTATCACTTTGGGCATTGAAAATCAAGTGGTAATTGACAAAACTATGCCAGTAAGAATCATGGGATATGATTACGAAAGATATGCGACTCAGTTACGAAACAAAAAAGAAGTAGATCCCATTGTTTCTATTGTATTATACTTTGGTAATCGCAAATGGAACAAACCATTATCGTTATATGACATGATAAAGAATATCCCTGACGAGATAAAACCGTTTGTTAATAATTATCCAATTCACGTTATTGATGTAAAACGCATTCCAAAAAGAATACGACAACAACTAAAAAGCGACTTTAAAGTGATAGCCGACTTTTTTGCAGATAAAGACAAAAAAGATTATTATCCATCAAACGATATGATTACACATCCTGAAGCAACACTCCATATGCTTCGAGTATTTACAGGGGACAGCAGATATGATGATATCAAGAAATCTATTCAGATAGACACCCAGAAAGGAAAGGTGATAACCATGTGTGACTTTGCAGAAAGAATGGAACGACAAGGAATTGAAAAAGGGATTCAAAAAGGAATTCAAGAAGGTATCATAAAGGGGGAAACACTAATTACAGATGCTATTCTTGCATTAAAATCTGGAAAAACTGTTGAGGAATTAAAGGATATCTACAATAAACACACGCTAGCATTAGCACAAAAATGCATATAGCAAAAGGCACTGCACTTTCGTGCAATGCCTTCCGCTCGAAATACACTCGCAATGCTCGCTAGGTCTCGCGGCACCGGCGACGGTCATCGCGATTCCTTGCTATGGGCATGAAAAAAGGCACTGCACTTTCGTGCAATGCCTTTTTTCATGCCGGCGACCGGAATCGAACCGGTACGGGTATCACTACCCACGGGATTTTAAGTCCCGGGCGTCTGCCAGTTCCGCCACGCCGGCCTGCAATGGACGGAGATGGATTCGAACCATCGAAGCAATTTGCAGCAGATTTACAGTCTGTCCCCTTTGGCCACTCGGGAATCCGTCCAAATATCAGTAAAAGCTCACTGACAGTTTCCTATTATACTGCAATGAGCTTTTATTTGCAAGTAATTTTTCATAGTTAATTAGGAATAATCTTCCTGTATTAGAATCATGGCTGATATCTTCGGCATCTGTAATGTCATAAACTCACTGTTTACAGGATGCGCAATATACTCTAAGAAATATCCCTGCTCTGTTGTCAACATTAACTGCTTCATCGTTGCACCATGAGGCACGCCTAATCTGGTAACTGGAACAGATACTTCTTTATCTTCAAAATTGTTATTCAGTACCACAACCACTCTTTGCTTATCTGTAAAACGTCCATAAGCAATCAACTTATGCTCGCCATGTAAGAACATTACAGAGCCTTTCATAAGAGCCTCTGAATTCTTGTGGATACGAATAATATCTTTATGAAAAGCAATCAGTTCCTGATTCTCATTTCCCCATGGGTAGGTTCTTCTGTTATCCGGGTCAGTCCAACCACAGACACCAGCCTCATCACCATAATAAATGGTTGGCGCTCCCGGCCATGTCATCTGGAATACAACCGCCTCTCGAAACACACCATAATTCAAATTCTCATTTGCTGCATGAGGGCCTAATGTATGGGTTCTACCCACACGTCTGTTGGTACGGGTCAGGAAACGGGAGTGGTCATGATTCGACAACTCATTCATAGCTATCTCTAAAGACTGCTGATGGAATCTAGACATATGATGTCTCATAGCTCCCATAAATGCATCCGGATTACCAAGCAAATCTCCTCTAAACTCATCACTATGTTTTTCAACACCGGTCAAAAACCAAGTGATTGGTTCCATAAATGCATCATAGTTCATGACTGTATCCCACTGGTCACCACGAAGCCAACTCTTAGCATCACCATAATGCTCTGCCAAGACAATTGCATTTGGATTGGCCTCTTTGACATTTCTTCGAAAATCACGCCAGAAACTGTGATTATACTCCTCTGAATGTCCAAGGTCAGCAGCTACATCTAATCTCCAGCCATCCACATTGTATGGTGGAGAAACCCATTTACGGGCAATTCTCATAATATATTCATATAACTTCGGAGAATCTTCGTAGTTCAATTTTGGCAACGTATCGTGCCCCCACCATCCGTCATAACTACCATTGTAAGGCCATGCATTCTCATCATGGAAACGGAAAAATGTATGGTATGGGCTGTCCTTGCTGATATAGGCACCCGCCTCATAGCCTTCTTGATTCTCATAAATGCATTCTTTATCCAGCCACTTGTTGAAAGAACCACAATGGTTAAATACACCATCTAAGATTACCTTCATGCCACGCTTATGCACTTCTTCTACCAATTCGATAAATAACTGATTGGTCGCTTCCAAATTTGCTTTATCTGTTACACGACGAATGTATCTGCTGGAATTCTTATTGGTCTTGTCACCATTCTCCAAACAGTTACCTTCATCAGATACAATTCTTCCAAAATGTGGGTCAATATAATCATAATCCTGAATATCGTACTTATGGTTAGATGGAGATACAAAAATCGGATTAAAGTAAATAACATCAACACCCAAACTCTGCAGGTAATCAAGTTTATCCATGACACCCTGTAAGTCACCACCATAAAAGCATCTGACATCCATAGAATCCGGATACTTACCCCAGTCGGTAATTCTCTTTGTACCCTCGCCAATATAACAATACTCATTGTCTAATACGTCATTGGTTGGATCACCATTGCAAAATCTATCCACGAAAATCTGATAGAATACAGCACCTCTTGCCCATTCCGGTGTAAAGAAATCACAACATATCTCAAAGTTATAATCAGGATTTAATTGTTTTTGCACACCGAGTTTATTGTAATAGCATACAATTCGTGCCGAGCGAACTTCAAAATAATACTCATACTTGCCATCTGCATCCACCGGTAACTGCGCCTCAAAAAAATCGAACATCGCTGTACGTCTTTTCACCGTCATAGGAATCTTATCTCCATTGCAAATGACAAATACCTGGTCCACATTTGCCGTAGCCGTACGGAAGCGAACTGTAATCACGTCGCCCTTTGCCGGCTGTGCAGGACTTCTATAATATTCTGTACCGTCGCTAAACAAATAAGTTGAACGCAATGCAGGCTTTGCCTGAAAGACGTACTGTTGCTGACGTTGCACTTTTAAACTATCTTCATATGCGTTAAACATGATGCTCCTCCTCGTGGAAGTATGAAAATCCACCTATGATATTGTATAACACAATGGTATATTTTACAAGCAAAAAAGCCTCCTAATGAGGCTTTTACACAAAGTAAAAAGGACAGCCATCCGACCTGCTGTCCTTTTGGAGAAGGTATTTTGTTACTTATGGGGTGTAGCAAAAAACTATATAATGTATTGGGGGGGTTACAAGTATTATTATATGCATTTTATTTTAAAAGTGTGCACAAACAATTTTTTTATTTATGGTAGTTTTTGTGTATTTAGACAATAACCAAAGTTAAAATCTTCCAAAAACTTTGTCCTTTTGTGCATTTCGACCTTGACGCCCTCAAAAAATGTCATTTTTTACCAACTCCAAGGGGAGCAGCACCAAAACACCTTTGTATATTTTATATAATTCCTATTCTTCAAACAAAGCTTCAAACTCTGCGCGGTCGATACGTTCTTTCTCAATCAACAATGCCGCACATTTATGAAGAACGTCGATATTCTCCTGTATAATACGTCGGGCATCTGCATAACATTCATCTACAATGCGTTTCACTTCTTGGTCAATTAAACTTGTAACATCTTCGCTAAATGCCTTTGTATGGCCGATATCTCTACCTACAAACACCTCTTCATTATCAGATGTCTCGTAATTCAGTAAACCAAGTTTTTCAGACATACCGTACTTCACAACCATACTTCTTGCCATCTGCGTTGCCTGTTTGATATCCTGAGAAGCTCCAGTAGTAATATCGTCAAAGATTAATTCTTCAGCAATTCTACCACCAAAATCAACCTTAATCTCTTGCAGCATTTTTCCCTTTGTCATGAACACATTATCATTTTCAGGAAGAGGCATGGTATAACCAGCTGCGCCAACACCTGTTGGGATTGCAGAAACTGTATGCACAGGTCCTACATCTGGCAACAAATGGAATAAAATAGCATGTCCTGCCTCGTGATAAGCAGTAATACGCTTTTCCTTTTCCGGAACCAAACGACTCTTTTTCTCTGTTCCAATACCAACTTTAATGAATGCCTTATCTGTATCCTCTTTGTTTACAAAGGCACGATTCTCTCTGGCTGCACTGATTGCGGCCTCATTCATAAGATTCTCTAAATCCGCACCAGCAAAGCCTGCTGTGGTTCTTGCAATCTCATGTAAATCTACGTCATCACTTAAAGGTTTATTCTTTGTATGCACCTTTAAGATTTCTTCTCTACCTAGTACATCTGGTTTTCCCACCATAACCTTACGATCAAAACGACCAGGACGTAAAATGGCAGGATCCAAAATATCTACACGGTTTGTTGCTGCCATGACAATAATACCTTCATTGACACCAAAACCGTCCATCTCTACTAACAACTGATTGAGGGTCTGCTCACGCTCATCATGACCACCACCAAGACCAGAACCTCTTCGTCTTGCAACCGCATCAATCTCATCGATAAAGATAATACATGGTGCACTGCTCTTTGCCTCGCTAAATAAATCTCTAACACGGGCAGCACCCACACCGACATACATTTCTACGAAATCCGAACCAGAAATGCTGAAAAATGGTACGCCAGCCTCACCAGCAATGGCCTTAGCAAGCAAGGTCTTACCTGTACCTGGAGGACCCACCATCAAAATACCCTTTGGTATTCTGGCGCCCAATTTTGTATATTTTGCAGGATCCATCAAGAAGTCAACAACCTCTGCCAACTCCTCTTTCTCTTCTTTTAAACCTGCTACATCAGAAAAACGAACTTTTACGTTCTTTTCATTGGCAACCTTTGCTCGACTCTTTCCAAAATTTGGTCCGGAACCACCGCCGCCTTCGCCTCTCATACTCATAACTCTTCCCATCATAGAGAATAAAAACAGGAAGAGAATAACAATCAGAATAATCATTGGCAAATTTGACCAGAAAGTACTTTGCTTTCTGACATCAGTCATGGAGTATTTTGCAGTACTGTCAGACTCAGCATATATCTGTTCAATTTTACTCACATCTGCAGTATAAAATCCCTTTACCTTACGGGAAGAAAACACGACTTCTACATAACCGGTAGGAACTTCCTGATTCTGTAGGACTCTGATTTCCGTAATATTACCTGCCTCTAAATCAGCCTGAAAGCCTTTTACATCATAACTATCCTGCGTTCTGGTATTCATTCCATTAATATACGCATAGGCGCCAAGCCCTAGCAATATCAAAATCACAAAATACAGAATAATACCATTCTTTGCATCTTTTTTCATTACTGTCTCCTTTTTTGTCTCATTTATTCAATCACACCAACGTATGGGAGATTACGATATTTTTGGGCACAATCCAAACCATAGCCCACTACAAATCTATCCGGAATATTGAAGCCTGACATATCTAAAGGCACTTCAACCACACGACGGTCCGGCTTATCAAGCAATGTGATAATCTTCATAGATGCAGGATTTCTTGTAAGCAATACTTCTCTTAAATAACTAAGTGTACGACCAGAATCCAAAATATCCTCTACAACAATCACGTCTAATCCCTGAATACTCTCATCCAAATCTTTGTTAATCTTTACAATCCCTGATGAACTTGTGCCACTTCCATAACTTGACACAGACATAAAATCTAATGTTACAGGTACTGTTAATCTTTTTGCCAATTCACACACAAAGAACACACTTCCCTTTAAAATACCAATTAAGTGCACTGTACGTCCTGCATATTCCTGATTAATTGCATCTGCCATCTCCTGAATGCGCTTCTCTACTTCTTCCTGTGAAATCAACACTTTAACCTTGTCTGTCATTCGCAATTCCTTCCTTTATCCATGATATTTTTAGTATACCTTTTGTTTTGTCAGTAATTCTTGCATGCTCACTTGTTCGATAACCCAACACCCAAAGCACCAAATGTCCATCTGCTAACACCAGCATAGACTGCCTTTTATGCGCCGGTATCTTTGCATCAATAAAATACCGATTCAATGGTTTTTGATGTCCCATTTCATCCACCAACAAATAATCCTCCGGTTCTGGATGTCGAACGATTAACGTGTTAGTTATTTTATCACAATCAAAATATTTCGTATACTCTTTTTTCCATTGTGTGGCAGATTGAAAACTCACTGGTTCAGTTATTTCATATTGTAACCGGCTACCATCCGGCAAAGATAATTCCTTTGTGCCTGGTAACAATTCTGCCTTCCAATCGCATGGCAAACTCTCATAGTCTAAATGGAATGAAAGTTTATCATAGGCTTTCATAACCTCCAACCCATATGGCAACATAATACGTTTTCCATTCTGACTGTTCACCAAATCCAGAACATCTGTTATGTGCACATTGGTAATATCCTTCATGGTGCCAACCACATCAGCAATCACCTTTTTAATGATTTCCTGTTGCAAGCACATATGCAAATTCTGAAATTGGTTCAGCAAAATACAATACGCTTCTGCATCCCTTTGCACGCAATCGTTATATGCCATTTGCGTACAATTCGCTATAAAATCCCGAGACATTGCCAACTGCTCAGACAACGTCGCAAAATGTTCCACCGCCTTAGTATTTACCTGTTCCAAGGCTGGAATAATCTCTTTTCGTATATAATTTCTGGAATATGCAGTATCTTCATTGGTTACATCCTGTCGATACTCCACACCATGTCTACTTAGTATGCTTTCTATCTCCTGTCGAGTAATAGAAAGTAATGGCCGAATAATATTTCCGGTGACTGGTCTCATGGCAACCATACCATTTAATCCAGTTCCTCTTGTCATATGAAAAATCATGGTTTCAGCTAAATCCTGTTTGTGATGTGCAACCGCAATTTTTTGATAGCCCATCCGACTCAGTTCCGTTTGAAATGCATCGTATCTGGCACACCGACCGGCTTCTTCCTCCGTCAACCCATTTTTCTTCGCCATAGCAGGTACATCAACATCTATTTTCACAAAGGGAATGTCTAACTGTTTGCAAAGTTTTTCGCAAAACAGCGCATCCTGATTGGCGTCTTCCCCACGAATATGATGATGTACGTGTACTGCTTTTATGCTCAACTGGTATTTTTGTTGCATGGCATGCAAAAAAAGCAACAGACACACCGAATCTGCTCCACCGGATAGCCCTAGAATGATTCCATCTCCCTTAGCCAGCATTTGCAATTTTTCACAGTACTCCATAATACGTTTCATTTGCATTTTCCTTATATCCATATTTTGCCACAGATGTTTTCATGATAGTCTAAATACTCTAAAAAATCAAGTAACCCTCTATGCCGCTTTTAGCAGAAATACCAGCAGTGTTGCATCATCCCGCTTCTCCTCCACACTCTCCCGCACAATACGTTTATAGAGTTCAGCTGCCATTCTTTCTGGCTCTTCCTCTTTTAAGGCATCAATGTGCTCCTTCATACCGGCAATCTTATCCTCCCCCTGCACCAAATCCAGTAATCCGTCAGAGCACAGAAACACAGCATCTTTGTGAAACAGTTTCTTCACGGTCACATCTGCCTCCGTTTCCGCCACTGCTCCAAGTGGCAAAGATGTGGACTGAATCGTTTCAATCCAGTTGTCTCTTTTGATAAATGTAGCCGCTGCTCCATATTTTACAAACTCAGCAACCCCGGAATATAAATCCACACTGCAAAAGTCCAAGGTAGCAAACTTTTCCCCCTGATATTTTAAACTCATCAATGCATTGAGCAAACCTACTGCGCGTTTTTGGTCTACTCCCGCAGAAATCAATTCCACCATGGAATCCGTCAAAAACTCACTTTGCCGAAATGCATCCTCACCACTGCCCATACCATCAGAAATCATTAACAACATTTTTTCCATGGAAACCGGACTCATGTAACTGCTATCTCCACACAATGTCTCTCCATGTTTCTTAGAACTAATAAACCCAGTCTGATAAGAAAAATTAGGAGCCTCCTCAAATACCAACAAACTTTCATCTCTCCCTACAATACTGCGTCCTTCATCCGTCACCCTCAAATGTTTTTGCAATACCGTTCCAACAATTCTCGCCGTTTCTTTTGCTGTAATCACAGTTCCTTTTGTATTGCGGGCATACATGTATATACGACTTTTCCCTTCTGGTGTATAAAACATTGCCAGTTTACCAACTGCAATCTGTTTTTCCCAAAGTGCCACCTTAATTCTATTTTCCTGAGATTTCGAAAGTGGTGTTTCCGGTTGCATATTGGCAGCATATTGTTCTAGCATTTCTCCCAACGATGAAATTTGCCCTAACATCACTTCCCGCTCTTTCAACATTCTTTCGTGATATGCATTATCCGCCTCCACTGGAAATGATTTTCGTCCATTATACTCCATAAAATTACCCGACAATTCTACAAAGGCATTTCCCAAGTCACTCATGCGCTGTCTGTAACTTTCCAGCATCGTTTGCTGCAAAGGCGCTTTTTCCTGTTCAGTTACATGTAAGGTAGGCTGATACAAAACTCCTTTTGGCGTCAAGATAAATGCTACCAATGCTGAGGCAAATGCCCGTAACTGCTCCACTGCAAATAATGCCTCTGAATACAATAGACCTAAAAAACCATATGCCAGCACAGCACCTATCAAACTTGCCATCTTTCCTGTTTCCCTGGCAATCCCCACTACCAACCCAATAATCACAAATGCCCCTAGCAACATAATTTCACTATATTGCAATGCCATTACAATTCCACAAATAGCTCCTAAACTGATGCCAAAGGTCATGCCATAACAATATCCGCCATACAACACACTGGAAAAGGCCACCAGCCCCAACAAAGAAAAAGTACCATTGGCAGTAACAGGTAAACCGAATAACAAAGCAACAAACAGACTCATCACACTAATGCAATACACATTTTTAGAAAACAAATCCCAGGGGCTTGTACGAATAGCATGTAAAGCCATCTGAAACACAATAGTTGCAGAAAACACAATAAAAGCCTCCAGCATTGGCAGATACGGATTTGTCCATAATTGTCCCTGCACATACAAAGTGGCAACCGCAGAAATCAGAGAAATGATTGCCCCTACAAATGCTACAAACCCTCGCTTCTGCGTCATATGCCTTTCCTGCACCAATTCTAGCAGCAACATGACACCCACAATCGTAATGCTATATTTTATGACAGCCGGAAACTGCAATGTACTACATAAGCCCAACAGCAGTGCAACAAATACACTTCCCGAACCCATACCTTCTATGTACGCCGCTAGGAAAAATGCGGTTAAAAAAGGATACATGGTCAGCATGCCAACTCTTCCCAGTAGCAATGCCATTACATGTATCCCGATTTGTTCTGTTTTTGATTTCATGACACATACCTCCCAAGTTCCAAATTTGTGGAACTCATTATATAAAAGGCATGTCCCTTCCATTGTCATACCATGTCTGAGAATTTCGACACATTTATGACTATATAAACATATTTCTAAGCATTAAACATTAACTTTTCATTGGAAAATGCTTTGGCAGTAATTAATATAATCACTACCCCTAATAATAAATGTGAAAGCAAGGTAACACCACAGTTGAATGCAGTTATATTTTGACCTAAGATATTCTTCATGGCAATGACCGCACCATAAAGTGGTATGCAGTACGTGCTTGTCCCTGCATTTTCTCCTGCAAACATTGTAACCATACCACTGACCATAACGATTGTATAAATTGGTGTTATGTAAGTACTTGCTTCCTTCATGTCCTTTGCCAACACCGCAACAATTGCTATCAACGCCACATATACAAATACCACAGCAATCAGAATCAATATTAACATCAAAATCTGCCATGGCTGAAAATGCAATGTCATTCCCATGAGGTCAGTCGTTTGCCCTGTCTGCTCTACCACATCCTGCACCATTTCAGCACCGCCATCGGAACCCATGACACTAAATAGCAAAAGTGGAAGGGCTATCACCATGGAGGCCACATATATAATGGCAGAAATCGCTGTCAGTGCCATCATAGCCAATATTTTTCCCATAACAATGTTTGTTCGTTTTGCCGGTGTAATCAACAATGCCGCCATGGTACCTCTTTCTTTTTCACCTGCAATCATATCACAGCCTATACTCATAGCACCTGCAAATAGTAACACGGATACCAAATATGGAATAATCGTACCAAATAATTCTCCATTTGCTCTATCTTCATCCTGAATGACCGAACCTTCTTCAGATGCATCTATCTGAAACACCTTAGCGGCATCCTGACTGCCGTATCTGACTGATAACAAACTTTGTCTGTAAGGCTCCAGCATAGAAGACAACACCATTCTTCTGGCATTGTCAGAAAAATCAGATGAAGGATTGTAGTATGTTTGCACGTTGGGAAGTATATCTCCTACCGAATAATCAGATACCGATACATCAAACCCTTCATCAAAGGCAATGATCACATCTAACTCTTTGTTCAGAATATCATTCTTTGCGTCAGCTAGTGCTTGTATATCCGTAAGTTCCGTCATCTCACACTCATCTGTCCAATCCTGAATTGCCAAGAACTCTTGAAAGCTTTCCGGCATCTGATATACCCCTACTGTTGCAATATGTTCATCCTGTTCCTCTGCCACGTTGGTTATCAACACCGCAACCAAACCATAGATTCCAACAATCAATAACACAGGTAAAATGAATAGCGAAAACACTAGCTTCGCATCTGAAAAAATACGTTTCATTTCTTTCATGAATACAATGTTTATTTCTCGCATGCTTCTTTTACCTCCATAGATTTTTTATATATTTCGAAAAATGCATCTTCCAAATCCTCAGTGGATGTACTTTCTAATGCCTCCTGTAAGGAACCGTTAAACTCACATTTACCATTCATAATCATTGCCACTCGATCTCCCAGTTTTTGCGCCTCAGACATAATATGAGTAGACACAATCACAATCTTCCCTTGCTCCTTCAAGCGTTTCAAATAATCGGTCACCGCTCTTGCTGTAATGATATCCAATCCATTTGTAGGTTCATCAAAAATAATCACTTTAGGATCATGTATCAAACTCACTGCAATGGATGCCTTTTGTTTCATACCGGTAGACAATTCAGAAATCTTCTTATCCTGAAATTCCGTAATCCCAAAATAAGAAAATAACTCTTCTCGCCGTTCTTCAATCTGCTGACTATCCATACCACGCATTTTACCAAAGAACGAGAACAAATACTTTGGTGTAAAATGAGGATCTAATTTTACCTCATTTGTCAAAAATGCAATATTCGCCCGCACTTCATTTCCTTCACGCACTGTATGAAAACCTTCAACTGTAATTTCACCTTGTGTAGGTTTCAGTAACGTTGCAATGCATCGGAGTGTAGTGGTCTTACCTGCTCCATTTGGCCCTAACAGACAAAATATCTCGCCTTCTCTGGCAGTAAAACTCACATCGTCTACGGCCACTTTTAACTTGTCCTTCTCTTTCATATCTGCCATCTGTTTTTTACTTAACTTATATACCTTTGTCAGATTCCGAATCTCTACCATACTAATCTCCTTCGTATATTTCACAAAATCAAAAGGCACCCTAGAAACAGAGTGCCTTTAGTCTTCATTCACTTTAATAAAAATCTCATCAGGATACACTAAGCCCAGTTTCTCATGTGCAACGTCTTCCACATAAGCCTTGGTCTGCATATACTGCTCTTCTTCATTCAATTCTTCTGCGCGCTTTTGCTCCTCGGCAATCTTTTCGTTCAGAATAGCAATCTTTTCATCATTCTCCGCTGCCTGTGTCTTTAATACGGATGTTCTATACATCAGCATCACAAACATAAGTGCAACAACAAATGAGAGAAATACAATAGTAAAACGATTCTGTCCCATGCCGTTCGCATGACGCAATGTTCTGCGTGTCTTCAAAATATCCTCACCCTTAATACACTAATCAATCTTAAGCCACATGGCTCATAGCATACTCCTAAAACTTATCATAATACTTTTTTTTACTTGTTTCAACATATTTTTTGCATTTTTCGACATTTTTTTCACTTTAGGATACACTTTAACCTTTAAAAATCCACAAATTTTACGATATATCCACAAAAATGGCTTGGTTAGCACATAATTATGTATCCAGATTCCTAGAAATACACCTATAAATGCATATGCCCGCAAGTTCCCATAATTGTACAAATAGAACGTTTCAAATATCTCCTTGGCAGCTATCAGCCAAAAAATCATATTCTCCACGGTCAACATAATAGTTCCGTGCTTCCATGTCGTTCGTAGTATCAAAAACACATCATAAAGGAGCCAAATAGAAAATCCACAAAGAAAACTCTGCCAAAACACATTCGCCTGATCTGTAATAAAGGATGCCATTATTTAAACAACCGACCAATCAAGTTCCCTGCCGCCTCTGCCGTAGAACGCATTTCAGAATATACCAGACTATCAATTTTTCCGGTTACATCTGCTTCTCCTTTTTCCACAGACAATTTTTTGATATGCAGGTCATCACCCTTTATCATCAACATGCCCATCTCTGTTACTAAAATGATTTCTTTCGTATCGAATGACATAACATCCACAACACCTGTAATATTACTGGTGCTTCTATCATTCATAATCAATTTATGTCCCTTTGCCGCTACACGTTCTTCCATTTCAAGTTCGCTCCTTATTACATCGTCAGAAAAATGCCATTTAAAAAACTATATGCAATAAAACTGCGAATATGACTAAAGCACAATTATAGACAATTATAGATAGCGATACATTTCCTTCGCCGCTTCCTTCTTGGTTGTCTCAACAATATCCGTCACTTCCACCTTGACAGATTTGTTACCGAAGGCAATCTCAATCACGTCACCAAGTTTTACGTCATAAGACGCCTTCACCACTTTGTCATTTACCATAACACGACCGGCATCACATGCTTCATTGGCAACCGTACGTCTCTTAATCAATCTTGATACTTTTAAATATTTATCTAATCTCATATTTATACCTCTCAATAGAAAAAGAAAAAGCACCCTTCTGGGTGCTCTTTCTATAAATAAGCTAAACTTATGCGTTAACTTCATCCTTTAAAGCCTTACCAGCTTTGAACTTAGGAGCCTTTGAAGCAGCGATAGGCATTGTCTCGCCTGTCTTAGGATTTCTACCCTGTCTAGCTGGTCTCTCAGCAACTTCGAAAGTACCGAAACCTACTAACTGGATCTTCTCACCCTTCTTTAACTCATCTGTTACAACCTCTGTGAAAGCCTTTAATGCCTTCTCAGCGTCCTTCTTAGATAATTCTGTCTTTTCAGCAATAGCTGCTACTAATTCAGTCTTGTTCATCGAATAAATCCTCCTCTGAAAATAGATTATATAATTTTTTGTCATGGTCACATAAGCAAACCAAAACTGTCATAGTTAGTTATACTCTCTATGGAAGCATTTGTCAAGTAAAATGCCATGATTTTCAAAGAAAACTCGGCATTTTTAGCAAATTGCTAATATTATCCTTCCATTTGTCTGCCTAGAAAGTTCGCGGCGATTACCGCTGCTTTTCGTTCGCTTTCCCCTAGCGTCTTTTTTTCATCTTTATTTAAAATAATAACTGCACCAATTGCGTCCCCCTCACAAATGATGGTCTGTACAATTTCGCCTTCATATTCCTCGTCATTGTGCCCAGTAATTTTTATATACTTTTTCTCGCCTTTTCTAGCAAGAATTGCCTCTCTATCATTGATGGCCTCCTCCAGTTCTTTATGCAAACTCTTCCCCATCAATTCTTTCTTTGGCATGCCCGCTACTGCGATAATCTGGTCTCTATCACAAACACAGACTGCATGGCCCAATATCTGTGCGGTAGCCTCTACATACTGCTGCGCAAAAGTACTTAATTCTCCGATAGGAGAATACTTCTTTAATACTATCTCTCCATCTTTATCCGTAAATATTTCTAGCGGGTCACCTTCTCTGATTCTCAGAGTTCTTCTAATTTCCTTTGGCACCACCACACGACCAAGCTCGTCTATACGACGCACAATACCTGTTGCTTTCATATAAAAAACCTCCATTTACAAATCTTAGTATCTGGAACTAGTATCTGTAAATGAAGGCATTTTATACCTTAGTTTTTAGAAAACAATTTTCATTCTTTTGTCATATCTAAATCATAGGAAACAACTAAATTTCTACCATTATTCTTTGCATAATATAAGGCTTCATCTGCTTTCTTAAAAGTATCATGATAGTTTCCACCATCATAAAGCGCAACACCAATAGAGATGGTTGTCTTGCATATTCCATTGTCACTACTCTCAACCTTTTCTCTCAGTTTTTCAGCGATACGTTTCGCCTGTTCAGCGGAACATCCTGGCATAATAATGACAAATTCTTCTCCACCCCAGCGGATAACATAATCCGTAGCACGCACACTAGTCTTAAGCATATTGGCGAGATAAACGATTACCTTATCTCCGGCTTCATGACCATACTGATCATTTACCTTCTTAAAGAAATCTATATCCGTCAACAATAAACTAACATCCAAATCACTACTGTAATTCAATACGCCTGTATTACCGTCGCTAATCTCTTTCATAACATTACGATTATAAACCCCAGTAAGCTGGTCATGAACAACCAGATTATGCAACTTATCCTTCGCAAGATAATGTTCAAAATACACACCCTGCATCATGTGATGCATAGCTCCAACCGCAACGATACATGGAATATTAAACATATACATCATTTCCACATCCTGATACTGAATAAAAATATCAGCAACAGCAATATCCGCCAGCAACAATATGTGGGCAATCATGCTATATTTAAACGGAGCGGAAAATCCGGCACAGACGAAAATCAAATTCATAATCATCATGCCCGGTATTGCATACTGTCGATCTGGAAGCAAATATGTGGCCCAATCCGTACACCAGATGATAATATGTATCATCAAATAGGTTGTCGGAACCATGATGCGATAATCAGTTACTTTTCTAGACAAAATTACAAACATAATAAATGGCACAATCAATATCAGACGAGATAACAACGTCTCATATGCGAAGTGTCCAAATATGCTACAATCCGTCACAAAAAAACTGATACATGCTAACGTCGCTACTGTTATCATGCGCAGATTAAATCTTCGGTAGTATTCATACTTTGATTGAAAGAAAGCAATACGTTCTTCTCGTGAAAGCTTCCCAACAGAAAGTTTCTCCATCCCCAATATTCCCCCATGTATATCTTTTGTACTGATTCAGATATATTATACACTATAACTGATAAAGTGTCTTGTACTTTTCTTGCAAATAATCTAAAAATGGTCTGGCATCTAGTCTGGTACCAGTTGCCAACTGCGCCATTTTCCCCGCTGTATAGCAACAGCCATACTGACGCACATTTTCATCTAACCATTGATTTAACTCTGTAAAATTACCATTTCTCAATTTATCGTCAAAATTAGGAATATCCTTTAATATTGCCTCACGAATTTGACCACAATAAATATTTCCCAAGGCATAGCTTTGGAAATATCCAATATAATCCCCTGCCCAGTGCATATCCTGAAGCACACCTTCTGTGTCATTTCCCGGACGAATACCTAAATATTTTTCACTCAAATCATTCCATGCTTTCGCTAAATCTCCAACCTCTAATTCTCCTGAAAAACAACCTCTCTCTAACTCATAACGCAAAATAACATGCAAACTATATGTCACTTCATCCGCCGTAATGCGTCGAAGACTTGGTTGCACTGCATTCATGGAAAGATAAAAGTCATCCAGACTCACGTTGGCAAACTCTGAAAATTCCTTCTGCAATTGTGGATAATAGTATTCCCAATATGCCTTGCTACGTCCCACGATATTCTCATTGAAACGGGCCATAGATTCTTGAAAACTACCTTCAATTCCGCCCCACATATTAGCCGCATTTACCCTATCATTTCCTCCACTGGCATACATAGCATGACCAGCTTCATGTAAGCAGGTAAATATCATGTTTAAACTGTCATTCTGATAGGTGGAAACACGGGCATCTCTTGGACCCATAAATGAAGTAAACGCGTGAACCACCTTATTATTAAATCCACCTCTGGTTTCCTGATATCCTGTTTCACGGGCAAGACGTTGAGAAAAAGCCTCAATCCTTGCAGGGTCAACTGGAGTATTAAAAATGGAACTATCAGGCTTTATACTACTCTTTTCAATACAACTTCTAAGTTCCGTTAATCCAACTTTTAATACATCAAATTCGCGACTGATTTCCTCGCAGGTGGTTCCTTCATCATTGATACTTACCAACGTATCAAATGCTGGTGCATCCGGGTCAATTGCTTCTGCAATCTGTCTTTTTAAGTCAAACACCTTGGTAAGCCATGGACGAAAGATTTCAAAATCCTGTTGCTCTCTTGCCGCCTTCCACTGATTCATAGTCTCAGCACGGAGCATGCTATACTTATGCATTAAATACTTCGGTGTGCGGGTCTGATTGCGATAACGGAACAAAAAACTACGCACCAATCCTCGTTCAATATAATCATCAATATCCTCTAAGTTTGCATTTCTAAAATAGTTTGCTGCACTTTTTGCTTCGTCACTGTCAAATAATCCCGCCTTCAACTCGGCAATATGAGCCGCAACCTCTTGTCTGTAAGCACCGCCTTCTAAAGGCAACGCAGACCACTGATCCAACTCAAATAAAGATTCTATTGTCTTATAATATCGAAACTGGTCATTAATCGATCTAATATATTCTAAGTGTGTTTGATAGCTCATAATTGCCTCCTGCTTCACATTTATTCGTAATCGTCTATTATAGAATGTGTCGCGATTTCCTTTCCTTCCTTCATAACAAAACCACAATCTAATAACGCCTTATCATCAGTAAGAAGGTCACGCTTCCAGCCTGCTATATCCGCCAACTTACCCGGTTCAATCGTACCTACCTTATCACTGATACCGAGAATATCTGCATTTACCGATGTGGCTGCCTTCAGGGTGCGGAACGGATCCATGCCATTGCGAAGCCATGCTGAGTACTCTCGGCCACATTCATAATTCTGGTATCCAACCACCAAATCTGTACCATAACCAAGTCGTAATTTGCTATTCTTTAATAACTCACGACTTTCTACCAAATTATCACGATAATGACGGAGTTTACGCTGAAATTCCGGTGATTTCTCTGCTAATTTTTCTTCATCTAATAGCACAATTTCGTCATATGGGCAGAAGGTTGGAACTACATATATATCCTTTTCTTCCAATAACTTCACTGTTGCCTCATTCACCAAGGATGCATGCTCGATGCCATCAATTCCAAGTTCAGCCAGCGTTGTCACCAACTCCGTGGTATAAGCATGAGCGGTCACCGTAGTATGCAGTGCATGAGCGGTCTCGATAATTGCCTTTAACTCATCATAGGATAGCTGTTTATCCTCTGGAGAATCATTTGGTGTAAAGAATCCCCCTGTTGCCATTATTTTGATAAAGTCAGCTCCCAGTTTCACTTCATGTCTCACAGCGTCACGAAAGAAGGTCGCTCCACTACCCATAGTTGGATAGCATTCCTCCAAAAATTTTGCCAATTTTGGATTGGTGGCAATTTTTTGTGTAGAATCGCCATGACTGCCCGGTGCACACAGAAAATGTGGCGCCACAATCATACGGGAACCTTCAATAAAGCCTGCATCGATAGCTCGCTTTACATCTAATGAATAGTCTTCCTGAAACCAACCTACTTGACGAATGGTAGTAAAACCACCTGATAATGCACGTCTTGCACACTCTGCTACCGCAAGTGCACGCATGGCATCTGAATAGTACACCGCATCTTTGTCAATTTCTCTCCAGTCAAAGAAACTGGCATGTACATGTGCATCAATCATCCCTGGTGTCACTGTAAGATGCGATAAATCTACAACACGACAGTCTGCCGGCATTGCCACATTCTGCCCTACCTCTGCTATATATTTATCTTTAATTAAAATCTCGCAATTTTCCTGTAGCACATCATGAATACCATCATAAAGCTTGCCACAAATTATTTTGGTATAAGCCATAGTTTTCCCCTTCCTAATTGTTATAAACAAACAAAGCCGTCTTTCCAATACAAAAAGACGGCTTCATAAAAGTCCCTTACATAAATACGGTTGCTCCCGGTCCTAATGGTAAATTCAACAATACCCAAACTACTACCATTACAATCCATGAAAGCAAGAATGCCACAGAGTACGGAATCATCATAGAAATGATAGTACCCATACCAGCTTTCTTGTCATACTTAGATGCCATACCGATAATCATTGGTAAATACGGATAAATCGGTGTAATCGGATTCGTACATGAATCACCGATACGATATACAACCTGAGCAAATTCAGGAGAATATCCTAACATCATAAACATTGGAACAAAAATTGGAGCAAAAATGTACCACTTTGCAGTACCACTTGTCATGAAGAAGTTTACTAAGGTAGTAATCAAAATGATACAAATTACCATCGGAATACCCGTAAATCCTGCACTCTTTAAGAAGTTTGCTGCTGTTACAGCGATAACAGTACCCAAATTGGTATAACTAAATATCTGAATAAACTGTGCAATTACAAATACCAATACAATATAACTTGTCAACGAATTCAGCGAATCCGCCATCACCTTTGGCACATCGCTTGCTGTCTTAAATGTGCCTACTGTCTTACCATATACAACACCCACTAAGATAAAGTACACAATTAAGAAACCTACAAGACCTGTAATAAATGGTCCATCTAATACACCACCTTCAGCAGAACGAAGGAAACCATTGCTTGGAATTAATCCCACTAAAATCAACGCAATGAAGAGCAAACTGAAGATACCGGCATTGCGAAGACCTTTTTTCTCAAGGTCTGTTGCATCACGTTCATTATCGACCTCTGAGCCTTTGTATTCTCCAAGACGAGGAGCAATAATTTTGTTATTTACGAATACACCAACAATGGTAAGTACGAAGCATGACGCAATCATAAAATACCAGTTATTAGCAGCTGTTGTTGTATAATTCGGATCAATGGTCTGTGCAATTTCCTGCGTAACCGGATAAAGCAATGCATCAGTTGCTGTAATCATGACATTTGCTGTAAATCCGGCATTTACCGCTGCATAACCTGCAATCAAACCTGCCAAAGGATGCTTGCCGGCTGCCCAGAATGCAGTTGCAGCCAGTGGAGGAATAAAGATAATAGATGCCTCAGATGCAATACTACCATTGATACCTAAAAATAATACTGCTGCTGTTAACAGCCACATAGGCACGCCTAAAATTGCACGACGCATCGCGGTTGTTAATAAACCACTACCTTCAGCAACACCAATCGCCATCTGCATTGCCAACACAACACCTAAAGCCGCAAAACTTGAGAAGTTGCTAACCATGCTGGTCATAATCCATGAAAAACCATCTTTGTTCAATAAACTCTTAACTGCTACTACCTCTCCAGATGTTGGATTGGTAACTGATACACCTGCAAGCTCTAAAATCGCTGCTGCTACAATCAAAATAGCCGTAATGATCAGGAATAAAATAAATGGATGTGGAAGGGCATTACCAACACGCTCAATGGTGCCAAGAATCCCAACCTTTTGTTTCTTTTCTTTGCTTGACATTATATAACCTCTCCTTAAATACAGTAATAATTCATTATACCTTTCTTTCAGATCTATTGTCAACCAAGACTTCACCGTCTGTTATTGCGCAACTGCACAATAAATCTGCCCGCTTCCACCTTTGCAGTCACATTCATTCCCATCTTATCAGCCAAGCATTTTACCACATATAGTCCTAATCCACTGCCTTGTTTACTTCGGGACTCCCCCCGGTAAAATGGTTCAAAAATTCGCGTGCAGTCAATATCAGGGTCCTGCACATCATTTTCCACAATAAGCGTAACCTGTTCAGCCACACTCTCAAGAGATACTTTTACATACGACACTGCATACTTACGCATATTTGAAAACAGGTTATCCAAAATGCGTTTCATATACTGCTCATTGCATTCCATGAAAATGTCTTTATCCGGAATTTGAAATTCCGTCTGCAGTTTCTTCTCAGAAATCCATGAAAATTGCTCTAATATCACTTCTTGTAATAATTTCTGTAAATTCACATTGGTAACGGTAACTTCATCCTGCTTTGCTTCCAAAGTAGATAGTTCAAAAAAGGCGTCAGATAGTTCCTTTAAAAACCTTGTTTTTTCCAAAGCCACATCCAAGTATTCCTGACTTTTCTCTTGTAAATCACCACTTTTATCCACCATCTGCATGTAACCGATAGCAGCCGTTAGAGGAGTCCGAAAGTCATGGGAAATTCCGGCTATGACATAGTTTAACCTCTCCCTGTCCTTCGCAAGCTCCAACACCATCTGCTTTTGTTGGTCAGTATAAGCATTTAGGGCATTTGCAAGTTCCAGGAAATCCTTCTGAAACAAATCCACCGTCACAGGCTGATTCATGTCCTCTTCCTTCCGTTCTCTGGTACGCTTGGCAAAGCTACGCACCTGGCTTTTATACAGAAAAAGGCGCAGGCAAAGACCTAATATCACAACACACAATATGCAAATGACAATCATGAATATTATTTCTTTGCCCACGCTTTATCTCCTATTTATGCATATATTTTTTTCTTCATACCTATATATGATACCACATATAACAATACTATTTCCAGAATCATACTACCAAAAACACCTATAACAAAATCGCTTGTCAGTTCACCCGCCCACACTGTAGCCGTTTGATTGAGTACAAACCAATGTTGTATAAATTGATACCATTCCGGAACATTTGCCTGCCCGGAAATTATCATTGACAGTATGAATAAACCAAGAACTTCAACCATGGAATACCGCATATATACAACAACCGCCGCTACTGCATGACGTATCGCTGTGGCCATAAGCACTGCACTGATACAGATATGCAGTACAATCACAAAAAATAGTGCAAATCGCGCAAAAATGTGTTCCACTTCTCCAGTACCATTACGCACATAAGCCACCACCGGAAGAATGTTAAAGAATATGAAGGCAACTATCGCAATCGGTAACGCATCTACCATCACCTTGCTCCATATCATATGTGAAATTTTATTACCTGCCATCACCTCATAATAAGCAGTCTTTCTGTTATAACCAAATCCTACAATCACCGCGACAAAGACAGGAAATAGCATAATCAAAAATGAACTTCCATCCACACAGGTCATCATAACATCTGCCAAACTTGCTGTTGCCAAATCATACTGCATGGCAACCATCAACAAGGAAATACATACACATAGAAACACCGTCCAACTCAAAAAATGTCCTGCGTGTAAATAACGATACCATTCTGCTCTCATTAATCTATTCATTTTGTCCACCTACTTTCGAAAGATAATATGATTCTAAAGATTCTCCTTCTACAACCAGTTTCGTAATAATCTGACCACTGTCAGTAATCATCTTAGAAACCTTTTTCACATCATTCACATAATCAAATAGATGGATTTCATCATGCTCTACAACCTGATAATTCTTTGTCTCCAACTTCTGCTCAATGATGGCAGCAGTTTCATGGATATCATCTGTCTGAATTACCACATAGGTTCTACATTTTGCTTCCAATTCCTCAGCAGACAGACATTCTAACATATTACCCTCGTTAATAATGGCATAATCTGTACAAAGTTCAGAAAGCTCCGATAACAAATGACTGGAAATCAAAATGGTAATCCCATCTTCATTTGCCAACTTCTTTAGCATATTGCGGACTTCCACAATGCCCTCCGGATCCAAACCATTTACCGGTTCATCTAGAATCATAAGTTCCGGCTTTGGAAGCAATGCCATACCAATACCCAAACGTTGCTTCATTCCCAAAGAATACTTGGCAACCTTCTTTTTTCCTACATTGTCGAGTCCAACAAATTCCAATATCTCATCAATTCGCTTTTTGTCTGCCACACCGCGAACATATCGGATATACTCCATATTCTCCCTTGCTGTCATACTTGGCTCCAAATAAGGCGCCTCCAGCATAAAGCTCATTCTACTACGACTGGCATCTAAATTCGTTTCACTTCCAAACAGCGCAATACTGCCTGCATTCTCCTGTGCTAAACCAGCTATCATTTTCATGATAGTGGTCTTACCTGCACCATTCGGTCCGATTAATCCATAAATGTGTCCCTTTTCCACAGACAGATTCACCGAATCCACTACTGTTTTCTTACCATATTTTTTTGTAAGATTCTTTAGTTCTAATATGTATTCCATAGATATTCCTTTCCGCAGTGCCTACGCACAACTAATTGATATCTATTAATCTAAAACAATATGGTTAAGTATTTAAAAGCAAAAGGTTAAGAAATGGTTAATTTTTCAATCGATATCCCATACCCCATACAGTTTCAATATACTCATCATCATCAAACTGCTTAATCTTGTTTCTGATATTACTCATATGCACCTTGATGGTGGTATCTTCACTAAAATACTCTTCATTCCACACACTTTCAAACAGATTCGCCTTTGAAAATAGCTTAGTAGGATTCTTTAACATCAATTCTAAGATGCTAAATTCCTTGCTGGTTAAGGTCAAATCATTCCCGTTTACATTAACTGTTTTCGCTTCCAAATCCATTGTCAGGTTCTTAAACTGAAGCACAGCCTCACAGGCACCTCCAACAGTTTGCTTGGCAGTTCTTCTAAGCACCGCCTCAATACGCACCAACACCTCATCCAAATCAAATGGTTTCGTAATGTAATCATCGGCTCCCATCCGCATCAATTCAATCTTTGTGTGCACAGTATCCTTTGCCGACAAAATGATAACCGGTAGGTCAGATGTCTCACGGAGTTGTTTTAGCACCACATCGCCGCTACGAAATGGCAACATAATATCCAACAGCACCAAATCAATATCATGATTATGCTCCAATATGGAGCATGCCTCTAAACCATTTTCGGCAGTTACCATTTGGTATCCCTGCATGGCCAAATACTCGCAGAGCAGTTTATTAATTTCTTTATCATCTTCCACTACCAGAATTTGCATCTACACTCCCCCGTTTCACTATTTTACTAAAATAATCCAATTCTAATATCTTTGCCGAATAATAAAATCTATTTTCCACTTCTTTCATACATTGTTCAAGATACATCTGATTTTCCATCTCGCCCTCAGCCCAAGTAGCCTCTCCCGTTGTGGCATTGTATCGAACCTTTTCCGTTAAAAAACTATGGTCTTTAAACATGACAAGTCCGGCATCCGCAGAAAGCATATCCCGTCCCGCCAGCAATCTGGAATCAAATGACAGCCCCATCAGATTCGAAATCGTTGGCAACAAATCCAAATTCGAGCAATAAGTATCCACCTTTACAGGAAATGTCACCTCTGTCATATCCTTCATGGATGCACTCCAAATCAGACAGCCATTTCGATATTTCTCAAAGTCATCATCTTCTACCTCATAGCCACGCAGTTCATCGTAAGCGCCACTTTTTAATCCGTATGGGTAGTGGTCAGCTACAATGACAAACAGAGTATTATTAAGCTGTCCGGAAGCCTCTAACCGCTCTATCAAATACGCCACACTATTCTCCAGCTCCATATGTGCCGCCAGATAACAGGCAGCATTTTCCGACCATTCTTTACCTTCCACCACATCTCTATGTTTCACTGCCATAGAATTGTAGCCATAGGTATACGGCAAATGCCCACTCATGGTCATATAGTATGTATGAAATGATCCCTTTCCAATGTACTCATCCACTGTAATTTCCATCAACTCTAAATCCGATTCTGGATATTTCGATTGAAATTCCAATCCAGAACCATCCGCCTTAAATGTGTATCCAAGTTTTGGATGGGTAATGGTTCTATCATAATAATACGCGTCATGATTATGATATGCATTGCACAAATAGCCCTGATTTTGTAATTGATTTCCCAGAGCAAAGGGCAACTCATTTTCAGCTGAATGCTGTAGACTCCAATCACCGTCCACTGGAATCTGGGATAAGCAGTTGACATATTCCCCATCAATGGTGCTCAAATACCAGCTTGGGGTATAAAAATTCTCAAACTGAAAGCCTTCCTGTTGCATGCGATAAAGCGTAGGTGTTCTCTCTTTATCAATCACCACATCACTAAAGCTTTCTGCCGTAATATAAATCAGATTATATCCCTCAAACAATCCGGTATATGCATTTTCCTTGGTTGCAGGCACACTGGAAAAATACTTGTGAACCTCCGATATATCCTCACCTTCACCAGACGCCATCATAGCGTCAAAATCAATATCCCACTCATGGTATGCTTCTTCTGTGGTTGCTTCTGTTTGTGCTTCTTCGGTATCTTCTTCAACAATCAATTTTTCCGTAGTGTATTCCTGTTCCTGAACCAAATCCGCTTTCGGAAACAAGGCATTTTCTAACCAGGTATATCCTACATTCAACTGTGATTGTGTCACACCCATCAAATCGCAGACATTTTCCATCAAGTCTTTTTTCATGGTTTGCAACAAACCAAGACGATACATGGATTGTTCGGTACGATGAAACTGCATTTTCACATCATAAGCTGTACTCATTCCCGTTCCCTGTGACATAAGTCCCACAGTACCAAGCATCGGAAGTAATGCGATTAACATAAGATATACTAATGCCGTTTTCCACGAGGCACGCTTTAACATTGTCTCCTGCTTACGGCGAACTTGCCATACCGCCAACACCACATAGACAATCCATAGCAACAGCATCACCACAATGGCACCAAGATGAGCCAACGCTGCCTCCCAAATAGTAGACCCAAAATCCATGGCCTGACCCGCACCATTCAGAATAGATTTGAGGGACATGAAATTACCAAACACTTGATGATATACAATCTGCACAATTCCATATACCACTAACCATAGAAGTAGCAAGCTACTGCTGATTACATTCCATATTCGATTACCGGTTGTTGAGACCAAATACACAAAAAGAATATATGGCACCGCAAAAAATACAGCCCATAGCATATTCATATCAAAACAACCAAATGCTTCATAATGAAACAGCAGCTCTATCCCGATTATGATAATCGGGATGAACCACTGCACCTTCCAATTCTTAAACATAGATTATACTTCTCCAGGCTTGAACGCAGGCATCAACTGTAGTTTAAAGAGATTTCGCTCATGCATACGATCAATCTTTTCCTTAATTTCTAAATCCTCTATCTCGCCTGTGCGGATGTATTTATCCAACATGGCATAGGTAAAACCGAGGTTATCCTCATCTGTCTTTCCACAAAGACCATCAATTGGCACCTTATTTACCAGATTATCCGGTAATTCCAGTAATGCACCAATTTCTTTGATTTCCTGCACGGTCAAATTAGACAACGGACTAAAATCACCTGCAGCATCACCATATCTGGTAGAATATCCAACCCAGTCCTCAGACAGATTGCAGGTATTTACCACACGACCATTTACAGACTGTGACACAGCATACAAGGTCGCCATACGAATTCTTGGTGGCAGATTGACATTTGCCTGATTGCTCATCTCCAAACTCTTTGACACCTGATTCTTGATACCGGTCACTGCATCTAAAATGTTGATTGTGTAATTCTCGATACCTAAATGATTTACCAGCTGCTCAGCACAGTCAATATCTGCCTGTTCACCACAAGGCATCAGCACGCCAACCACTCTGTCTTTTCCCAGCGCCTCCACACAAAGAGCCGCTGCAATAGAACTATCCTTTCCACCGGAAATACCCACAACTGCCTTGCAGTCAGGACCATTTTCAGCAAAGAAATCCTGTATCCACTTTACACATTCCTCTTTTACCTTTTTCGCATCAAACATTAGAAATCGCCTCCATGTAATAATTGTCTAATTTCTTTCAATGACTGCTCTTTTACTAATTTACCATCCTTAAACACAGTAATCAATTGATTTTCCACATCAGCAATGGCTTCCTCCCATGTGTAGCCATCTTTAAAAGAATAGTTACCGGCATCATCCAGTTTTACCACACAACAGCCCTTTTGTGATTTCTTAAAGCCTCCATCTTTTGGATTCTTAAAAATCGGATATGGGTTTTCATCAATTTCACAATATGTCGCTTTAATACATGAACTAAAGGTATCTCTTGTAAACGGTTTTAACATACCATCTTCTTCTACACACTGCATTGAGAAAGATCCCACACCCAATGCCACATTGGAACAAGCAAACCCATTCTGTTCCAAAATCTCATATATCTGCTGGCATCTCTGAATGGTAATAGAATCTCCATAAATCGCTTTTACATGTGGATCTAGCACCTTGTAGCCCTTACTGTTAATTGTTCCACCAAATTGATTCCATAATTTAAACACTGTCTCGGTCACAACCTCTACGCAGTCACCTGAATCTCCACGCATCAGCATACAACCATTGTGTGCTAATATCTCACTCTTTAACTGTGGAAGAATATTGTCAATTACATTCCAGTAATCATAAGAATCCAACACAACAGAAAAACTTGTATTTGGATAAATTTCAGTTAACAATCTTCTAAGCAATGTAATCTCATCCCCGTCAATTGCATAATTACTACACATGACAGAATGCTCTGTACTTGGACTTCCATATGCCACCGGTTCCTTTGTACAATCACAGTTATACATTTGCTCCAAATAATATATCGTTGGCACTGTTGCTGTATTTAAGAAAGATAAACACCAGCCTGCTCCTGCTTTAATAGCAGATTCTGTACATTCTTCGCCACGGAAATCAAACGCACCTAACGCTCTTGCTCTTGGCAAAGTATCCTCACAGGTTTTCTCATAATAGGCATTTACAATCTGTCTATAAGTATAGCCCACAGTTGCTGCAATCATTGGATGCCAACTCTCTGCCGAAATCAAACTCTCTAAAGCCTGTGGTAGCCATGCAAATTCTGGATGCGTATTGGTAATACCAAACATCGGCACATGCATTGGAACTCTCGCTCCTTCTGGCAATGCAATGATTTCAATAGGAAGATAACCAAGTTCATAAAGTTTCTCAATCTTTTCCAATTTGTAAGCGTCAACGCCAAGAGCTGCATCCATAACTCTCTTGTATTCACCAACTGCTGCTTCATAAGACTTCCCAAAAAACTCCTCATTAAAGTAGTCTATCAAATATTTTTTTATGAAGCCCTGTAAACCAAACATAACTACCTGATCCCACATATTCACACGACTCATTCTCGGTGTAAAATAAGACACAGATTTCGTAATCTTCTCAGGCAACATTTCTGCATGTACTGCCTTATAAAAATCTATCAATAACATTGGATTACCATTATTCATAAGCAATCACCTCTATCCTTTCATGCTGAGCTGTAAATATACTATCTGTGGTAAATACCTTTTCTATCAAACCACTAGTTAGCACCTCGCCCTCCAAAATGGTGTTCTCGCAGTGAGAAACATACAGGTAAATCTTTCCTGCTCCCATTTCCTTAAGGGCTTTTGCACTAAAATAAAAAGTACCACCCCTGCTAGATATATCATCCACAATTAAAATGTCTTTTCCCGGAACTAATTCTGTCATACCTGACACTGTCAATCCTTCAATATTCCCTGTGGTCCAGTCCCTCTTTTTCATTCCAAATGTATATGGTTTATCAATCATACCTGAATATCGTTTCATTGCCCCTTCATCCGGATAGAACATAAGCAACGCATCACTTTCTTGCTCAAGCTTCTGAATTACCTTTTCTATATTAGATTTAGGTGAAACAATACATATATTATCAATCAGTGCCTCACTTACACTGGAATGCGGATCAAGTACAGTCACAGACTTAAAATGCAATGTATTAATCACCTCAGCAAAGTACTTCAAAGTAAATACATCTTCATCTGCTTTCACTCTATCCTGTCTGGCATTTGGAATATATGGCATATGCAGGTGCACCTCTGACACACCATGACTCTGTAAATGTCTAGTAAGATAAATCAACGCAACCAATTCCTCATTTCCTTCAAATGTCCAAGTGATAGTTACTCTTCTCTCTCCATCGAAGTTCTTCTCTACATTCTCTTTCATCAGCAGTGTGCCATCAGGAAATTTCCCAAGTTCTACTTTTTTACCATCCAATCTAATCATAAGCGACTCCTTTTATGAAAGAACATCAATCTGACAAGAACGCATTGTCTCCAATGCAGCATCGTGCTTCTCTGGTGTCACACCAGCACAACAACTTGCATCCACTGAAATATTCATCTCTGGAAATGCTGCTTTTAACAATAAAGCATTTGATACAACACAAATATCTGTGCATAAACCAACTAATTCAATCTCCAAATTATCTACATCATACATTTTTACCAATTCAAGTAACCCCATAGAGCCAAATGTCGGCTTCTCAATTCCTTTATATCCTTTCGCGTTTAAAGCTGCCTGAACCTTTGCATCCAATTTCCAACCATCAGTATCTTTGATGCAGTGTGGAACAGGAAGATACTTGCCCTCACGGGTGTCCATGTAATCATCGTAGTGTGTGTCATAGGTCGCTATCACATCACCATCAATATTAGCAATCTTTTTTACAACATTATCCACAATAGCAACCGCTTCTTTAGTACCTAGTGCACCATCTACAAAATCCTTCTGCATATCAACAACAATCAATAACTTTTTCATAATAATACCTCCCTTTTCTGAATTCATATTACTTACTCTTTCTAATAAACAACTTAGCAGGTCTGTGACCGGCTCCAGTTGTATACTCATCTGTCTCCTCCACATATGCAGCAATCTTTCTTCTGAAATTTGCTGTCAATAACGTGGTATCTAAAATGGTTTCCTGCACTTTTTGCAACTTTAGCAAAGTAAATTTCTTAGGCAAGAAATCAAATAGAATATCTAAATCTAACACATCCTTACGAAGAGAAGATAACGCCGTTCCAATAATAGCAGCGTGATCAAAGGCAAGCCCTACACTTTCCAGGATCTCAAAATGCTTAATGCAAAACTCGTTATCCGCCTCTTTCAAAATAGCCGATAGTTTTATATCATCATGTCGCAGTTCTAAATGATACTTACCCGATTGCTCTGTAAAAGTGACTTCAAACCATTTTGCATCCTTCGCATCATCGCCACCTACGACTTCCCGGTCTCCATCATATATGATAGAGACAAATGCATTAGATATTACTCTGCCTCTCGGATCCCGGTCACAATCACTAAACACGCCAATTGGTTTCATGGAAATTGGTTTTATGTTAGTCTCTTCCAAAATCTCGCGGAAAGCACATTCCTCTATACTTTCATCTTCCTTCATAAATCCACCAGGCAAAGCCCATGTATCTTTAAAAGGATGTACGCCTCTTCTTACCAGTAATAAACGTAAACTGGTTTCTTCCTCTTTTCTGTAATTATCCTCATCCTTACTGCTAATCGTAAATGCCACAATATCAGAAGAAATCGAAGGTCTAAAATACTGATCCAAACTATAATTTAACAAATACTCTCTTTCTTCCTGAAGTTTTTCTCTCTTCTCATATAACGCCTTTAACTTCACGTCCTCACCGCCTTTTGTTATATTCATTCTGTTATTATCAACTTGATAATAACAGCAAGCAAATTTTTTGTCAATACTTTTTTCAATAATAATTCTGAAATAACAAACAAATTCCGTAACACACCGGCTGATGTGCCATATAAAACCATACGCTATTTCTACCAATTACATCTAGCACAGGAATCCGAAGCCCCTGTACCTTCGCAAACACCTTGGTGTCAGAAAACCATTTTCCAAAATAATAGCCAAAAATGTACAACAGCATCCATGGCAATATCGAAAAATAATCACTGGAACTAAAATGCTTCGGAGCAAAACCAAACGGTACTAACACATAGGATTGATACCACGCATCTGGCAGTTCAAAAAACACAGTATCACCTATACCTACGTTGCCATTACCGATATCCCGCAATAACAAAAATACTAACATACTCAGCACCATTCCTAAAAGAGGTGGCACTTTTTGAAGCAGTTTATCAAGGGGTATCATCAGTAACATTGCACAACCGATAAAATTCAAAATACCAAACCAAATCGCTTCGTCGGGAATAAACACACAAGTCACAGCTGTTATGACCAAGCCCATCACATTTAGGAATAGCCCACGCTTCCAGGCCTTTCTTTTTCCATATCGCCACACAAAGCCTGACAGTATAATAAACGACCAACAAATATACTGCTGCCATAGGTGTACACCGTTCTGATGATGCCACGTCCCATTATCACCAAATATGACATACCAATCATATAGAAAATGAAATGCAATCATATTCAGCACTACAAATCCTCTGTAAGAATCTAACAGGGCATATCTCTTATTCTGTTGTGCTGTTCTCACTTCATGTTCCAGCATGACGTATCCTTTTACAATCTCGCTTCCGCATCCTCTACGGATACATATCCATATAATTTTGCAGTGTTGTCCATAATGTTATATGCTAGATTTTCCCCCTGCTTAGAAAGGGCTATCACAAACCTGCCATATAATACAAAGGTTTCCTCAGAATAGGTGCCAAGCTCGCCTCTTAGATAGGTCTCATAAGAAGTATTATAAGGATTATCCTCATAGGTGTGAATACTTCTTGCATTTCCCGCCATCTTCGGATACTGCTTCGCAAACTCCTCCATCCAGGCAACCTGAATGCGAATAATTTCTTCCTGAATAGCAATGCGCTCTGGACTTCTAACCGGCAATTCCTGCTTTAAACTCTCATATTTTTCAGGAGTTGTACTTTCCATCATACGGGCATACTTTTCCATAATCAAATTCCACCCCTGTTTGTTGGCATTGATTAAATCCGCCAAGTAACTGTTTAACAATGGGGTTTCCCATGCCATATATTGACTTTTTCGCATGATAGAAAATGTATTCCAATCATCCTGACAGTCCGCTCTTCCGCCTTCATTTTTCACCTTATCAAACTGTTCCCATTCCAAAGCCACAATATCTTCTATTATCTGTTCCCGATTTTCTTCCATCATAAACTCCTTACTATATAACTCCAAAAATGGATTGTCGCCAGTCACTAATCCCTGGTGCTTCATCTCCTGCAAAATCACTGTCGCTACAGCTTCTATTAATTTGATGATACCATCTTCTGTATTGATTTTTTGTGCCGTATAATTATAGTCTATCCATGCTTCCTTCTGGCACGGAAGCAAAACCAATTCCTCAAGCAAAGCATCTAATTCCTGTAATCTTTGCAGTTTCGTCAAGCCTTTCCGTTTCCACTTATAGTATGGAGCATAGGATTTGTTTAGCAAATATGCAATATCCATAGCGCTTTCCACCGTTTTTCTCACACACAAACCAGCCGTTACATAGTCCTTTCGCGCCATCATTCTCCCATAATTGCTCTGTCCATACTGAGAAAATTCATGTAGGGCCTTCGCCAGACGTTGTTTCCAAACAGATTCCGGATAATATGCCAACAATCGCTTTCGCAATTCAGTAAATTCCCCAAGAGTATCCTCAAAAACAGTACCATTGGTGGCAGTTGCCAACATATCCTCAGGTATTGCTAACCACTGCGCCTCTGTCAACCTGTCAGCCAATAAATCTTTCGTAAAATCCGAACCCAGTAATTCCGCATAAAAATCTCTAGTTAAAAATACACCTCTTCGCTTCTGATACAAAGGAGACGCATTTTCCGTGTCATACTGTGCAATCAAATTATCATATGCAGCCTGTAGGTCTTCACCAATTTTCTCATATACGGCATCCGACAACCACATGCAAAAACCGATTCCAAAATCATGGTCCTTGGAAATATCATCTTCAAACCCAAAACAATCGGAGCCTTCTCCCACTAGCCCCACTGCAATCTGAGACAAGTATTCACCAAACTGGTTTTCCAGCATAGGCTTACCCTGCTCTAAATAAAAGACACGACACTTCTCAATATGATTTTGATAAACACATTCTTTGCCTGCCATTTTTAATGCCACTTCGTAATTGGCACAAATTCTTTTATAAGCATCTGTGTCACCGGTGTGACGGTATTGTTCTGTCATGGCCTTTTTGTAATAAGACGCTGCTTCCTCATATTTTTCTTTCATGAAGCAGGCATCTCCAGCCGCTGACAACACCGCACTGTAATGGAAATTACCACCGCCATCCCGCTCATGAATCGCCAATGCTTCCTGTATATATATCATCGCCTCATCATAAAAGGCTTCATCACATTTTTCCTGGTATAATCTCAGCAAACTAACTGCTAAATTCGCCCTTGTGGTTGCCTGCTCTATCAACGCTTCCTCATGAGCATCCACCACAACCATTGCCTTTTTCAGCTGTTCCACAGCCTCAGCAAATCGCTCTAGTTCCTGATACAATAAACTCCAGTTATTATAAAGACTTGCATAATGAAAATGTGTACGTTCCAACTTCTCATGGTAGATAGTCTCCACCATTTCATATAAATGCATCGATTCTTCAAAGAGACCGAAAGCACGATAAGCATTGGCAACATTTAATAAAGAGGTTGCATATTCTACTGTTCCTTTTAACCCCATCTGCTCTATCAAATCTACCATCTGCTTACAATAAGCAATTCCTTTTTCATTTTGGCTGGTATCCCGACAAAATCCCATCATTTCATTCAAAAGGGTAACAGCAGAATAATAATCTTTCTCTCCATATGCTTCTTCAATTTTTGTTGTGAGAAATGCATCGATTTCCGTCAATTCACATTTTCCAAACATGCTGTCATATTCATTCAGAATGCGCTGAATATCCATACTGCACCTCCAACCAATTCTCAATCTAAAAATTCCTTCACAAAATCCTTTTTCAACTCTAAAAACTCTTCCAACAACCGAAGCAATATAAACAGCTTCGCCCTATCCTCAAACTCTGTCCGTTCCTTCGGCAACGGAGCACTTTTCATACTATCATCCAAATCATGAAATTCCTGTAACAATTTATCCACTTTATTTGCCTGATGATACTCTGTGGATACCTTATTTAAAAATTCTGATATCCTTTTTGCCGTAATAGGCTTTTGGTGCATATGTCGCACAAGCTTGTACATTTCATATAATATCTGACACTGCTTTTCACGCATGTTAATATATTCGATGTCATATTTGTCTGCTCGTCTAAACTGATTGCCATAATTGGCAGCAGCCATATTTTTTGCATCACGAATGTAATTATCCAGCAAATCAAAACTTGCCCTATTATAATCTGATGCATCGCCTTCTAAAATGTGTTGCGACATACCCACAAGAATCTTCCGAATCTGCTCATCCGTCTTTTCCTTCAAATCCTCTATGGCACCGACATTTTTCCTAAGATGCATATTGGCTATCACGCCGGCACATACGCCAATGGCAAATATCAGCACTTCATTCAACACGGTGGCAGGTAGCATGTTCTCACTTTCTAATATATGGGAAATCAATACCACATTCAGTGTAATAGAACCGTTCCATTTAAAAGCATAACACACAAAAACAAAAAGGAAAATAAAAAGTGCAAAGGCGCCTATTTCATATCCCACCACAAAAAAACAGAGATACGCAATCAGCAGCGAGGTGGCAAATGCCAACACCCGTTCCACGGCAGTTTTCACAGTTTCCTTCTTTGTAGGTTGAATGCTCAGCATTGCAATCACACCGGCAGAAACAGCGTAATTAAGCCGTAGCAGCATAGCAATCAAAATAGCGATAGTTGCTGCCAGGGTTACCTTCACTGTGTTAAGTAGTATCTCTGTTCTTCTCGTTCTCATATTCACCTGTTATTTATTGTTAATAATTTTTAAGAAGCGGTCCACATATTCCTTATCAAAATCGCAATAATTATAGTTTTTGTCACTGGATTCCTTTGTCACTCCGAGTTCCATAAGCTTGGCATCAAATTCCTCCAGTTCTAAATAAGAATGCTCATTATATCTTTCTATATCTTCATTGACAGATGGTACAGAAAATACAATCTTCTGATCTTTCACATAAACTGTATAGGAAAAGGAACCTTTGCGCTTATACTCTGCAATGGCAAAATTACGATCACCAAATTTTGCCTCTACCTTTGTCACATCCTCGTAAGCGTACACTTCTCCTTGTGGACAAAACGGTGTATGTCGAATAATACTGTCTTCTGTAACAAAAGTAACACTTGTAAGACAAATATACATTACAATCACCCAAACCACAATACTTTGGACTGGATATTTATAAATCACATCCAGATACTCCAGATCCAATTTTTCCATATTTAGATGCAACCATTTTCTCGCAATGCCAAAAATGATTGCCACAACGGCAAATACCATAAAGAAAATCATAACTACACTGAGTATTTGACTGTGTTCATAAAACAACCATTCCTTTGGAGCAAATATCTTTTCTGCAAACACAAGGACACCAATCAAGCCCGCAAACACAAAAACAAGTACCACCAGCATCAGAGGCCAAATAATTGCCTGTCCTTTCCCCTTTTCCTGCACACGTTTTTTATGGTATTTTCTTTCCTCAAAATAGTGTTTCCAGCTTGCAGTCAATATAACCGTAGAAATCACTGCAATGATTGCATTAAACTGAACAGCACTCCAAAGTTCTCTTGCAATATTCACAAATAACATACATATCGGTGCACCAAAAATCAAAGTATTCCAGATAGCCAAGGAAAGAGATGGGGTGCCTGCGTCCTTCAATTCTTCCCGCAATTCATCCATTTCCTCACTTTCCCAGAATTCTACTACTTCCTCATACTCATCCACATCAGCGGTTCCGTTATCTTTCATAAGAGAAGCTAAAATATCTTTCTTTGCCGTCCAATCAGAAATATGATTATCATAAGCATCCATTTTCTCTTCCAGTTTATCTGAAAGCAACTCACCTTCCATATCCAGCAGTTCTTTTATCTCTTCTACTGAAAAATCCAGATAACGATACAGTTTAATCCACTTAAACCGTTTTACATTTTCCTCCGTGTAATTCCGGTAAGCATTTTCCTCATTTCGTTCCACCGATACCAGTCCTTTGTCTTCGTAGTAACGAATACTTTTGGCAGTGAGACCGGTGATTTTTTCCACATCTTTAATGGTCATAATTATCTCTCCCTTATCCATATTTTATATCCGAAATGTGACAAAATCTATCGGATATACCGTGGATATACACCCTTCCCCAAGGGAAAGGTCAAGCATTTTTCAATATTTTTTCAAAAAAAATGTATTTTCTGTATTTTGAGAAAGAAATGATTGAGTTTCTCCCTCTTTTCTACTAAAATATATTATATATAATTTAAGGAGGTTTACAACATGGGTTTTTTAACAGGTAAGACAGTCATCATTACAGGTGCCGGCCGTGCGGTATTAAGCGATGGAAGATGTGGTTCTATCGGATACGGTATCGCTACCGCTTATGCAAAAGAGGGGGCTAACATCGTAATTACAGGACGTAATGTTCAGAAGCTTGAGGATGCAAAGGAAGAGTTAGAGCGTCTTTATGGTATCCAGGTACTAATTGTACAGGCTGACGTAAATGCAGGTGCAGACAATGAGGAAGTCGTTGCAAATGTAGTTAAGCAGACAATGGACAAGTTTGGCAGAATTGATGTATTAATCAACAACGCACAGGCTTCTGCATCCGGCGTTACACTTGCAGATCACACTACCGACCAGTTTAATCTTGCAATGTACTCAGGCTTATATGCAGCATTTTACTATATGAAGGCTTGCTATCCATACTTAAAGGAAGCACAGGGTTCCGTTATCAACTTCGCTTCCGGTGCCGGATTATTCGGTAACTTTGGTCAGTGTGCTTACGCAGCTGCTAAGGAAGGTATCCGTGGACTTAGCCGTGTAGCTGCTACAGAATGGGCAAGAGATAACATCAATGTTAACGTAGTATGTCCACTTGCTTGGACAGCACAGCTTGAGCAGTTCAAGAATGCTTACCCAGAAGCATTTGAAAAGAACGTGCACACTCCACCAGTAGGACATTTCGGTGATTCTGAGGATGAAATCGGACGTGTTTGTGTACAGCTTGCTTCACCAGACTTCAAGTATATGACAGGTGAGACCTTGACACTTGAGGGTGGTTTGGGAATGAGACCATAATACAATAGGGTTATAAGCGTTTCGGTGTGACGTTCGCACTCTCCAAAATGCGTAACAGTACATAATGCCACAAAATACGTGGCATAAGTACTGACGCATTTTGAGGCACACCGTAATCGCTTATAACCCTTTTTTAGTATCTTTGAGAATATTTATCCTTCGTCATTAGCAAGAATATCCTCTACTTCCTTGACAGTGAGCGATACTTTTTCCGCAATCTCTTCAACCGATAATCCACACTCTCTGTAAGCTATGATTTTACCCTTTACTTCACCTTCTGCCTTACCTTCTGCCTTACCTTCTGCCTTATATTCTTCCACTAATTGGCACATCTCATTTCGCCCCTTTCCTACCTTTAGATTTTCGATTGTTTTGCACACGGTCTGAAATCTGTCATCCTTCGGTACTTTATTACTTGCCAGTGCTTTCATCAATGCTGCAATATCTGTCTTATCATCCACCGTTGCGTTTACATACATCTCATAATAACCGTTATCTAGTATCTCACCAGTTTCCCGCAATATTCTGTCTACATGATAGGTTGTTTTTTCTCTTTGAAATACATCGAACTGAGAAAGATATATGACATAAACGTCTGGAATATTATCAAACTTGATTCCTTTTTCTGCAATATATGTATCCATATTGGAACCATTATATCGCACCCGTTTCTGATGATTATCATTATTATCCTTCTGCACTTCTATGTTGTAATACTTCCCCGTTGCATCTTCACACATGACGTCCAATATTACGGAACGACCTTCGATGTTACGCAATGACTTCTGTGGTATAGACGATATGATTGTTAAATCTTTATTTTGCAAAATAATCTGTAACACTTCCTGACAAAACTCACGGTTTTCTGCAAGTTTATGCCAGAATACATCATCTAATGGCCGTAAAGCATCCACAATTTGTTCTGCTCTGCATTTTTTATTGTTCATCGTATATCCTCCGTTTCTTCTTAATTTCTCGCTCATCACATAGAAATAGAATCTGGAGAACTTCTTAATGTTGGTTATGTCGTAATCATACCATACGGTATCGGCACTTGCAAATTATTCATTATAACGATTTGAAAACGGTCACCACTGAAATATTCAGTAATGACCGTTTAAAGTTACATTATAATTTTAAAATTTCTTAAACTTCGCTTTCTTATTTACACCCTTTTTAATCAGCATTGACTTATAAGTCGCGAATTTCTTCTTAGGTATTTTCACTGTCACGCTTTTTTGTGTCTTTGCGAATGCCTTATTTCCAATCTTCTTTGTGGTGAGTTTGGTTGTCTTAATAGTAATCGTCTTTACTTTACTACAACCATAAAAGGCTTTTTCTCCAATCCTTTCTACACTCTTGCCAATGGTAATAGCAGTTACCTTCTTGCATCCATAAAATGCGCTCTTGCCAATCGTCTTTAACTTGCTTGGCAAAGAAATCTTTGTAAGGGCAGTACACTTGTAAAATGCCTTATCGCCTATGGTTACTATGTTACTACCAAACTTTACAGTTTTTAATTTCCTACACTTATAGAACGCACTTGCGCCAACGGTCTTTACATTCTTTCCAATGGATACAGACTTGATGTATTTGTTGTTCTTGAATGCGTTCTTCTCAATAGCTGTAACGCTATACTTTACACCATCAATCTCAACTGTAGCAGGAATGATTACTGTTGTCGCTTTCTTATTTCTTGGAGCAACATAGGTTACTGTTCCCTTTTTCAAATCGGACTTTGTTACCTTGTAAGTAGCTTTACCATCGTCAGATGTATCCTTTGTACCAACCTCCGGTGCACCAAGGGCAGCAATTTCTTCGGTCTTTGTGGCCTTACAAACTGTACAAGTATGTGTTTTTTCACCCTTTTCTAATGGAGTAGGTTCTTTTGTTACAATACCTTCATCCCATGTATGAATAGTAGACTTTGGAATTACTGTACCAGTAGCAATCTTTGCACCGCAGTCCTTACAGTAAGTATCTCCAGTGTAACCTTCCACTGCACAAGTTGCTTCCCTTGCATCCTTCACTTCTGTTTCGCCTGCATGATTATTCTTATCCAGTTCTCCATAACCTTCATGACAAACAGAACACTCGGCTTTGTTCTTACATGTAGCTGTTCCGCCAGTATGTCCGGAAGCTTCTACCGTCACATTTGTCTGCATAACTTTATGACATTTTTCACACTCTGTATGACCAACGCCTCTCTCTGTACAAGTCGGCACTATCTCGCCGTCCAATGTAAAGAAAACGTCTTTTCCTTCTACATGATCCGGCTTTGTCTCCTGCGCATGCGATTGATTGGAATATTCAGGCTGCGCATTCTCACTACAAGAAATATATCCATAATATACCTTACCATGTGTATTATCTGGTACCGGATAGGTATCTGTTTTCAATGTCTGATACCAACTCTGTGTGCCATCTGTCTTCTCGCCGTTTAAGAGATATGCAACCTCACCGCTTGCAAACTGGTCTGCTGTCTTTGCAGTTGCTACTGTATCTGATACTGTGGCATCTGTATAATAATAGCAATTAACAGGAGCATTACCGCTTTCAACAATTGCATACAAATTAGGCGAATTGCTGAATGTACATCCATAACTGAAACAATTACTTACTGTACCACTATTATCCTCTACAACAGCACCTATTGCAAAAGTGTTACTATTTGCAGCACTATATCTTCTCTGCAAGAAACAATTCACTACTCCGCAATCCGTAACAGTTCCGGTATTTGTTCCTGCTATCGCCGCAAGACCATGACTCGCTCCAAGCATTATTGATGAATCTTTCACTATACACTTTGAAATTGTACCATTATTTACAGCTACAATTGCACCTGCACTGTTTTCAGACCACAATTGTGCTCCTGATATTGTAAGATTGGTAACTGTACCTCCTACTGACAATGTCTGGAACAATCCGCATCTGCTTCCATCTGCAATATCGTCATCTCCGCCATTTTCATCTGCACACAAATATAAAATCGTATGTCCATCACCATCAAAAGTACCGGCAAAGCTACTCATAATCGTCCAGTCGATATCTTTCATATCAATATCCGCTGTAAGCTTTGCGTTGATAGCAGTCTGTCCTTCATTTACCTGCTTTACAAACCACATCAAATTCTCGGCATTTGCAATCAGATAATAGTCACAATCCTCACATATTCCATCCTCTCCAACCAACGTATGTGGACACTCAGCAATTTCGAATGTCCAACTCTCATCTGTAATACCTTCCTGTGCACCAAACTTATCACCGGCAGAAACATCAATTTTCACATGGTAAGTACCTGCCTTTGTAGGAACATCAACCAAATTGTCCTGCTCATCATAATACTTCACTGATATAGTACCTATTCCGGATACAGTTCCTATACCTGTTGTTTTAGAAACAACAATATCATCCGGTATTTCAGCCGCTTCACCTGTATATACGAATCCTGTCGGCTGTGTATATATAAAATTCCACGCAGCCAAAGCCGGTATAAATTGTGTATTCTCCTCGTTCCATTTATATAATACTTTAGAGTCTCCGTTTACCACAGTGTGGTCAGTTGCGGACAGATAAACATAGAGTTTATTCTCTTTAAAATGTTTTACCGGATATGCTTGCTCATCAATAGTGACATTGCTTTCTCCATCCACCTCAAGTTCAAAAAGATATACCGGTGTTGTGCCATCTGCAAGGGTAGGGCATACCGCTTCGCGTTTATATCCGCCACCGATACTATTTGCATCTGTTCCTGCAACAGCTTTCACTGAACCACCAGTAATTTTTATCTCTGAGCCTACTGAATAAGCTCCTCCGCCGATTCCGGCTCCGTCATTGCCACCCTGTGCTGTTACGGTTCCGCCGCTTATCGTAATATTTGAAGCATACCCATAATTTGTATATGTTTGTACATCGGCTCCTCCGCCGATTCCGGCTCCAGAATAACCACCCTGTGCTGTTACGGTTCCGCCGCTTATCTCAATATTCGTACCGGGTCCATGAGTGCCTCCGCCGATTCCGGCTCCGTCATCGCCTCCTATTGCTTCTACGACTCCTCCGCTTATCGTAATATTCGTTCCGGCTACGCCAGTGCCCCCACCGATTCCGGCTCCGTTATCGCCACCCCGTGCTGTTACGGTTCCTCCGCTTATCCTAATATTCGCACCGGCTCCGCCATCGCCTCCGCCGATTCCGGCTCCGTCATAGCCGCCTGTTGCTTCTACGACTCCTCCGCTTATCTCAATATTCGTACCGGCTCCTTCGTACCCTCCGCCGATTCCGGCTCCACTGGCTCCCTCTGCTGTTACGGTTCCTCCGCTTATCCTAATATTCGTACCGGCTCCGCCAGCACCTCCGCCGATTCCGGCTCCTTGATAGTTTCCTATAGCTATAAGGGTTCCTTCACCAGTTATTGTAAGAGAGCCATTTTTTCCATTTTTCTGCAGTCCTGCACAATACGTACTACTGTATAATGTGTTTTTTGTATCTTTTTTAAGAGTAATAATTATTTGCCCATTACTATCATCCTCTATTTTAAATGCACAAAGATTTTCTATTTTGTACCCAGCTACTTTTATATTGACCCCCGCCAAGAAAATATTGGCTGAAACGTCTTTTTTAACAACAATTCTATCTTTTGTTGGTGTCTCCGGGTCTTTGTTTGCAATCGTTATAGGTGTTGATGATAAAATGGTCAGCACACCATCTTCATAGGTGTAATCTGTACCTAAAGCACCCCCTGTTACAATGAAAGCAGGAACAATTTCATATTCAAACTCACATCCTGCTTTATTTCCATCTGCGCCGGTTATAGACACTTCTGCTTTGTATGTTCCGACATTTACAGGCTTACCGTCCGTCAGGGAACCTTCTATCGCTGTATAAGTAATTGTAATTTCTTCTGTCAGTGTGTTGGAATCCACCACCAATTCAATCGGACTTCCCGTACGGATTATTTCTTCCGCAACAGAGAATGTTGCTTCTCTTGTACAACCACCTACTGTACAGGTTGCGACTATTTTATTATTCACCTCACTGCCTTCGGTTTTCTCCGAAGAATATATCCACTCATGAACATGGTTTATATATGACCCGTTTTGATACACTACAGTATCGCCGGAAAACTTAGGCATTTCATCTATTTCAAGTGTCTGATACCAGATTAAATCACCATCACTTGTAGAACCGTTGAGCTTATATGTCACTTCACCGGACGCAAAAGCAGATGCATCCTTTACTTCACAATTTGTTATCTTAGTGCTGTCGTTCTGCGTACTTACGACTCTTTTTGCATCTGTATAACAATCTGTTACAGTTCCTGCATCAGCGTTGCCGTCATCCTGACAGTCACCAACGACACCACCCCATCGGGTATCAAATCCTGAAACACTACCATTATACGCATAGCAGTTACGGATTGTACCTCCGTAATTACATCCGGCTATACCTCCTGCTATATTGTTATTCGTTGTGACAGAATGTTTAATGGAATAACAGTTCTCAATGGTTCCGCCTGTTAACACCTGACCTGCAACAGATCCGGCTCTCGCATCGCTTGCACTGCCCATAGTAAATATAAATCCATCCATACCAAGGTGTTTTACTGTTCCGCTTACTGTACCAAAAAGTCCGTAAGAATAGGTATCCCCGGATATTCCTGATACTGTAAGTCCGGTAATTACATGACCATTACCATTAAAGGTTCCGGTGTATCCTGTATCAGTCACTTCTGCTCCGGACAAATGGAAAGAAATGGTCTGACCGATTGGTGTCCAGTCTTTAACGTCTGACATATCAATATTAGCTTCCAATACTGCGTTTGTATTTTTGTTTCCTTCGCTGACATACTGTGCAAACGCTTCAAGCTGTGCAGAATTCTTAATATGGAATGTTCCTTGTTCGTCTATGCCGCAAAGTGTGCAGACACCATTTTCATAAGTATGATTGGCTCTTTCACCCTCTGTTTTACCACATACGGAACAATGCTTTACTTCCATACATGTTGCATCTACCCAGCTGTGATTTCCCGTTGGCTCACCTTCTGTCTTGCCACACGCTTTACAAGTCTTTGGCACAGCACATGTTGCATCTACCCAGCTGTGGTTTCCTGTTGGCTCACCTTCTGTCTTACCACACGCTTTACAAGTCTTTGGCACACCGCATGTTGCATCTTCCCAATCATGGTCAGTGTAACATGTTCCATCCTCACTACGGCAAGTATAAGTTGTATTATCTACAGTGATAGATGTTACATTGCTGCCTTCCGGAAGATATAATTTTAAATACCCCTCATTTTCACTACCTCCGTCCAAAGTAACAACATCATTAAAATTGTACTCATAATTATTACCATCTAACGTAATAGCAGATACTGTTTTTCCTGCCATATCCACACTGTTACTTAAGAATTTAAATGTATAACAAGCCACTGCACTAGTGCCATTTGTAGGCGCACTCACAGAGGAACAGTTAATATTACCACCCGTGATAGTAACTGTTACACCACTACCATTACTAGAATTACCAATTCCGGCTCCATATGTTGAAGTAGCATTTATGGTTCCACCATTGATGGTAATTGTTCCGCTACAATTTTTCTCACCGCCACCAGCACCGATTCCGGCTCCATCTGTTGAAGTAGTATTTACGGTTCCACCGTTGATGGTAATTGTTCCGTTCTCATTATTCCAAGCACCACCACCGATTCCGGCTCCTGAAGTCCATCCGCCGTTAGCATTTATGGTTCCACCATTGATGGTAATTGTACCGCAACTACCATTATAACCACCACCGATTCCGGCTCCGCCGCCATTTGCGCCATTTGCAGTAAGAGTACCCGTAGAGCTTTCCGTGATAACAAGCTCAGCTCCCACCGGCACACCAAGAGCAGCTGTTTGTTGTGTAGTCAAAGTATCCTTATAATCCAGAGTGCAAGCCGTCAAAACATTATCACCTATCAGTGTCAGATTCAATATAGCACCTGATTCTACCATAATTGGCGTAATTCCTGTATTAGAACAATCAATTTTTACACCATTAAGTGTCACATTCGCTGTAACACCACTTTTAACTGTAACCGTATTGCTTGTTGTGCTACCGGTAATTGTATAGTCGCCATTACTACTAATCTCAAGCGACCCTGTGCTGATGTCATGCGCAGTTGTTGCCGCACGAACCGTCAGTACATTATTAGGCATTAGTCCTACCACTAGGGCGACTGTCAGCACAATGCTTAGTATTCTCCTTCCGAGTTTGTTTAGTTTATTCATTTTCACCTTCTCCTTCCAATATTCTTTTATGTTTTCATGATTTTTGTCATTTTATCTCAATTAGTCGTTCTTATTATATTAGATTTCAAGGGCGCGCACAAGATTTTTGTGTACATCCCTTATATATTTCATCAAATTGTAATTTTATCATTGACATTTTATCTTATTGCCGTTAATATATTCATATGATTAAATTTTACATTTTTGTTTTTTGTGCTTGTAAAAGGACTCACAGACTGCTATAATGAAGGGAGATTACATGGGAGAAAAAGATTTAAGTACCAAATATTTAGAAGCATATAATGATGTCTTTGCAGACATTTTCAATGTATTGGTTTTTCATGAGGATTATATCGAGGATACGTTGCTGATAGACGGTCCCACCGAGACACAGTACAAGGCAGAAACCGGAGATTTACATGCTCACCACCGGGACTGCATAAAGTATTACCAAGACACAAGGCTTGCATGCGTCTTGCTGGGAATTGAGAACCAAGTGACAGTAGATGAGACTATGCCTGTGCGTATGATGGGCTATGACTATGACAGGTATGCAGCACAGCTGAAGAACGAGGAAACAATCTCTCCTATTGTTTCGATTGTACTTTACTTTGGTGATGGACACTGGGATACGCCATTATCACTGCATGACATGCTCCCCCACATATCAGAGAAGGTAAGACCATATGTCAACGATTATCCCATTCACGTCATTGATGTCAAAGGGATTCCGAAGAAACTACGAAGCCAACTGAAAAGTGACTTTAAAGTCATTGCAGACTTTTTTGCAGAAAAAGACGATGAGGGTTATACACCTTCAAAGGATGCAATTACACACCCAGAAGCGGTGTTACATATGCTCAGAATATTTACAGGTGATACTCGATATAACGATATTGAAGAATCTATGTTATTAGATAAACAGGAAGGTAAGGTGATTACGATGTGTAATTTTGCTGAGAGAATGGAACAAAAAGGTAGGCAAGAAGGCAGACGTGAAGGCGAATCTCTATTGGCAGAAGCCATCCGTGCCTTAAAATCAGGCAAAACAGTTGAAGAACTTCTCCAAGTATATAACAAACACACTCTTGATTTAGCTCAGGAGTTTGTATAAGAATGAAAAGAGGTTGTCTCATCAAAAGACAACCTCTTACTTTTTTACTCTTTATCTTTAATTTCGCTATGAAGCTCCTGTAAAGACTTAATCTCATTTGTTGGATGTGTCTTTACATAATGGATACCTTCTGCTGTAGCTTTCGCAGCCGCAACTGTTGTCATGTAAGGAACTTTACCCTTAATCGCTGACTTTCTAAGGTAACCATCGTCTGTTACAGCGTCCTTGCCAACTGGTGAGTTCAAGATTAACTGAATCTCTCCATTTGTAATCATATCTGCAATGTTTGGACGACCCTCATATAACTTCTTCACCTTCTTAGCAGGAATACCTGCAGCAGAAATGATATCATATGTGCCGCCTGTTGCTACGATGTTAAAGCCATCATCCGCAAGACTTCTTGCAACCTCTACTACATCATCCTTATCCTTCTTATTTACGGAAATAAGCACTGTTCCTTCTAATGGCAACTTAGACTGAATTGCCTCCTGTGCCTTGAAGAACGCTTCACCATATGAACATGATAAGCCTAATACCTCACCAGTAGAACGCATCTCTGGTCCTAATACAGGGTCTACTTCTGGGAACATGTTGAATGGGAATGCTGCTTCCTTTGCTCCGTAATATGGAATTTCCTTATCCTTCAAATCCTGAATTGGAGAAGGACGACCTGTAATCTCAGAAGTAATAATATCTGTTGCCAATGGCACCATGCGGATGTTACATACCTTAGATACCAATGGTACAGTACGGGATGCTCTTGGGTTTGCCTCAAGCACGTATACCTTTCCATTCTCGATGGCATACTGCATATTCATGAGACCTTTAACGTGCATCTCTTCTGCAATTTTTCTTGTATATTCCTTAATTGTCTCAACATTCTCATCAGAAATGTGTACAGATGGAAGGATACAAGCAGAGTCACCTGAGTGAATACCTGCAAGCTCGATATGCTCCATAACTGCTGGTACAAACGCGTGTGTACCATCGCTGATAGCATCTGCCTCACACTCTAAAGCATTGCTTAAGAAACGGTCAATGAGGATTGGACGGTCAGGTGTTACACCTACTGCAGCATTCATATATTCTGTCATGCTGTTGTCATCATATACCACTTCCATACCGCGTCCACCGAGTACGTAAGAAGGACGAACCATAACTGGATAACCAATCTGATTTGCGATTTCTACTGCCTCATCTACAGTGGTAGCCATGCCTGACTCTGGCATAGGAATCTCTAATTTTTCCATCATCTCACGGAACAAATCTCTATCCTCTGCTAAATCAATTACAGATGGAGAGGTTCCTAAAATCTTTACGCCATTTTTCTCAAGCTCTGCAGCTAAGTTCAGAGGTGTCTGACCACCAAACTGTGCGATAACACCAAGAGGCTTTTCTTTCTTGTAAATACTTAATACATCTTCTAAGGTTAATGGCTCAAAATATAATTTGTCTGAAGTATCATAATCTGTAGAAACTGTCTCAGGATTACAGTTAACAATGATTGTCTCAAATCCCAGTTTCTTCAATGCTAGTGAAGCATGTACACAGCAATAGTCAAACTCAATACCCTGACCGATACGGTTTGGACCACCACCAAGAATCATTATCTTCTTTGACTCTTCATTTACAGGATTCTTATCTGGTGCATTGTAAGTTGAATAGTAATATGCTCTGTCTTCAGTGCCACTTACGTGAACACCTTCCCAAGTCTCTTCTACACCAATCTCAATACGGCGATTTCTGATATCCTCTTCAGAAATCTCTAAAATCTGACTTAAATACTTATCTGAGAAACCATTCTTCTTTGCAGAAGTTAACATCTCATCTGAAGGCAGACTGCCCTTGCCCTTTGCAAGTGTCTCTTCCTCTTCTACTAACTCCTTCATTTGTTCGATGAAGTAGTGTTTTACCTTTGTAATATCGAAGATTTCTTCCACAGTTGCACCCTTACGAAGTGCCTCATACATCATAAAATGACGCTCACTGGAAGGAGTTGCCAATCTTCTTAACAATTCATCCTTAGAAAGCTCGTTGAAATCTTTTGCATATCCTAAACCGTAACGGCCTGTCTCTAAGGAACGAATCGCTTTCTGGAATGCTTCCTTATAGGTCTTACCGATACTCATAACCTCTCCTACAGCACGCATCTGAGTACCAAGCTTATCTTCAACGCCCTTGAACTTTTCAAATGCCCAACGAGCAAACTTAATTACAATATAATCTCCGTCCGGAACATACTTATCTAATGTTCCGTACTTTCCACATGGGATATCCTTTAATGTCAAACCTGCTGCCAACATAGCAGATACTAAAGCAATTGGGAAACCAGTTGCCTTAGAAGCCAAAGCAGAAGAACGTGAAGTACGAGGATTAATCTCAATTACAATAATTCTGTCAGACACTGGATCATGTGCAAACTGTACGTTTGTACCACCAATAACCTCAACAGACTCTACAATCTTGTGTGCCTGCTCTTCTAATCTCTTCTGACAGTCCTTAGAGATTGTAAGCATAGGTGCAGAACAGAAAGAATCACCTGTATGCACGCCCAATGGGTCGATATTCTCAATCATACAAACTGTAATGATATTGTTATCCGCATCACGAATAACCTCAACCTCTAACTCTTCCCAACCGAGAATAGACTCCTCTACAAGAACCTGACCAACCAAACTAGCCTGCAAACCTCTTGCACAGACTGTCTTTAATTCTTCTTTATTATATACCAGACCACCGCCGGCACCACCCATAGTATAGGCTGGACGAAGTACTACTGGATATCCAAGCTTATCAGCAATCGCAAGGGCTTCTTCTACGGAATAGGCAACCTCACTTCTAGCCATCTCAATACCAAGCTTGTCCATAGTCTTCTTGAACTCGATACGGTCTTCACCACGCTCAATAGCATCTACCTGTACACCGATTACTTCAACGTTGTACTTATCTAACACGCCTGCTTTATTTAGCTCTGAACAAAGATTCAAACCAGACTGACCACCTAAATTAGGAAGCAATGCATCTGGACGCTCCTTTGCAATAATTTGTTCAAGACGTTCTACATTCAATGGCTCAATATAAGTCACATCAGCAGTCTCTGGGTCTGTCATGATTGTAGCAGGGTTTGAATTTACCAATACAATCTCATAACCCAACTGGCGAAGCGCCTTACACGCCTGGGTTCCAGAATAGTCAAACTCACACGCCTGACCAATAATAATAGGACCTGAACCAATGATTAATACTTTTTTGATATCTGTTCTCTTTGACATTGGATTTCCTCCACATCCTTAAAATTTTTCACTGTGAAACATTCTACCACTAGTCAGTAATAGATGTCAATTTGATTTATAGCGAGTTTTCTTTTTTTCTCGCCTTATCTTCATACATGCGTTCATCCGCACGTTTAAATACATCTAAATAAGTAGTGTCCGTATCTTCCAATTCGGAAATACCCACCGCAATCTGCAAGTCCATATCATATCTGTCGTTGTTCATATTAAACACCTTTAGATAATTGTCCATTGCGTCTTTCTTGCTATCACAATACCCCGGTTCCGGGTTATCCATAATTACTACAAACTCATCACCGCCAACACGATAAAGACACTCTCTTCCCCAAATCTGCATCATCACAATCGCAGCATCCTGTATCAGCATATCACCTTTATCATGTCCATATGTGTCATTCATTATTTTCAAATTATTAATATCTAATACTGCCACAGCAAAGTTTGCCTGTTTCCCTTCTATCTCCTGCTCCAGTTTATCCACCTTCGCTTCATAAGCCGTCTTATTAGACAATCCGGTTAACACATCAAAATACGCTAAGTCATTTAGTGGACCAACAATATTCTTTGTGGTATGAATCGTAATAATCATACAAAGTAGTATGATAACACTGACGAATAAAAACATATTACGAATCATCTCACGTCTTGGCTTATCTATCTCTGACTTAGATGCTGCAATAGCAAACAACATATGATTGGCAAGACTTTCCACCGCAACATACTTTTCCTCTTCCTGCCAGGTATATTCAGCCACCGTGTTGGTATCCTTGATTGCTAACATTTTTTGGAAAACCTCTTGAAACTTTGAATCGTTTGCACTCCATTTTTCAGCCAAACGTGGATCTTGATGATGATAAATCTCCCCCTCCTCGCTCATTAAAAACGCATAACCAGTGTCATAAATATCTACCGAATCTACATAATCATAGAGAAGCTGCATCTCCACATCCATACCTACGATACCTATTTCTTCCCCATCTACAAAGATTGGAATAATATAAGAAATCATATAAAATCCCAGATTCTCATTCATATATGGACTCATCCAGGTTTCTTTGCCATTGGCAATTGGAATATGATACCAGCCTACATGTTCTATATCATCTTTTTCATATTTGGAAATATCGGTAACCTCATATTCATAGAAACCACCTTTTTTGTCACTAACCCAGAAAAATCCCGCCGTTGGTCCTGAAATAGCTGGATTTGCCCGCCAATATGTGGCAATAGCTCCATCTGTACTTTCCGCAGTATGCAATGCCAGTTCCTTTACCTTATCCATGCAGGCATCTATTTTCTCACCTGTAGTAAGAGAGTCGTCAGCATTCACCATCTGAGTCAATGTGTACTGATACATGGTCTTGACTGACTGCTCCACATTCAGCAATTTTTCATTTACTTCCTGTTTTTTCTCTTTACAGAGCAAACTCATAATTTCAGAAGCATCTTCTCTAATAATCTCACCGGATTCCAAGGCTCCTACACAAGTAACTACCATAACAGAAACAAACAAACTGATTGTCACTAATATTAAAAACTTAGTTTGAATACTTTTCATATCCCAACTCCCACATTCTTAACGTAATACGCGCTTTTATCCTCGTACATTTCTTTGTCGGCAATTTCAATTACCTGGCTGACAGTGGCACCATCTTTATTCCATACACTGCCAACAGCTGCACGAATTTCACCGTTAAATACCAATCTTCGTTTCAATGACTCTACCTGTTCCTCAAAATCCTCTCGTTCTATCCGAGTGCAGATAGCAATAAACTCATCTCCGCCAATTCGATAAACCTGTTGTGGAAAGCATTGACTCATTTCCAATGCAATCTGCTTGATTAATTCATCACCAGCTTGATGTCCTTTTTGGTCATTTAATTCTTTTAAGCCATTAATATCCAAATATACAACTCCGGCATGCTTCGCCAATTGATGCTCCCACTGCTCTAAATCATGAATGTATTTATTACGGTTATATACGCCCGTCAACAAATCAACATAACTTAAGCGTTCCAATTCGGACATCATTTTTCGTTTTTGAATATCATTTAAAATGAAGTACGCAACTGATACTAACAATTCAAAATGGAATGCATACCTGCGAGGATCATCTACACCAATGAAACCAACAATTTTTCCGTTATCCATCAATGGTGCCGCAATCAAACTTTCAATATTCTGTGCTTTTAACAGTTTATACTCCATACTTTCTTTATTCAGATTACGTCCCACTGATGTTATGGCAAAGGAACCTTTTTCATAAAATGCTTCAATCCAATGTGATATCACATCTAAATCAATATTTTGCAAATTATGCAGTTCCTGACTGACACCTTCTCCGCACCATTCATAAGTATTAGAAAGGGTGTGTGTGTCATAATTAAACTCAAAAATATAGGCACGCTCACCATGATAAAACTGACCAATGTTGGCCAACAATTGATTGGTAGCCTGATTTAAATCCGGAGTAGATATCAGTGTGCGAATACATTTTACAAGAGTATTCTCGCTTTCAGCCCTAAGTCCTAATTCCTTTTTGGCATCCTCATGTTCTGTGATATCTACAGATATCTCCATATGTAACAGTCTGCCATCTTCCGTATGAACAAGCTTATCATTATTCTTCAAATACTTACCCAAGTATTCATTAAAATGATACCAGGTATATGTTGCATCTTCTGAAAGATACTTGTGCGGACAAAACTCACAAGGTGCATCCTTGCATTGAAGTAACTTATAACATTTCTGTCCGATGTATTCTGCATCATCCTTAATGTGATAAACATCCTTCAATACCCGATTCATATACACTAACTCGTATGTCTCAGGATTTGCAAAATAAACATTATTAGAAGTCTGTTCTGAAACAATTCTTCTATATTCGCTAAAGTCCATCATATTGTTGCCTCCTCTCTGTCAGTCACATTGCTAAATTATGCCTGCTGCATAAACTGAATAAACTCATGCTTTGGCAAAGGTTTTGAAAAATAATACCCCTGAATATAGCAAATACCCAGTTCTTCCATTGCCTTATACTGATGCTCAGATTCAATACCCTCAGATACAATCTGAAGCCCCATACCATGAATCATATGCATAGCAGCATCCATAACATACTTTGCTTTTCCATTATCAAAATATGATAAAATCATACTTCTATCAAACTTCACAATATCAACTGGCATATCTACAATGTAGTTGAGATTAGACTGTCCGGTTCCAAAATCATCTAACGAAAAACCAACGCCATAATTCATCAAATTCTTCATGTTATATAACAAGACCTCTTTGTCCTCCAAGGACGCAGATTCTGTAATCTCAAGATTAATAAATCTTGCCGGAACCTGATGCTGCTCCATAATGGCAATGTAGGTATCAGATAATTTCTGATCCGCACACTGTACCACCGAAAGATTCACTTCAATATATTCCAACCCATATTGTTCAATATGATGTTCTTTGATAAACTTACAAACCTCATCAAACACCATTTTACCAAGCTCAATGATTTTTCCATTTTTCTCTGCGATTGGAATAAACTGCACAGGTGGAATCAGTTTTCCATCCTCATCACGTATTCGCACCAACGCTTCCGCTGCAACAAAGGTTTTCTTCTCTACAGAAAAAATCGGCTGATAAAACACCTCTACACGATTGTTTATCATGGCTTCATCCAAACAGATTTCCATCTGCTTTTCCTGATACATCTCATCAATTTTCGTTTGGTCTACATATGTATAATTTACATCATTATTATCTCGCTTCGACATACGTAAATACTTTAACATATAAAGAAAATCCTCTGTACAGTTTAATTTACTGCAATCAGGAATCAAAACCCAATGTGCCTGATGTTTAACCACGCTGTTTTCTTGTGCCTTCTGCAGTCTTGCATCCAACAACTCATACCAATCCTGTACATTATCGTGCTCCTTGAAAATAAAGACAATCTCGTCTTCTGTCTTTCTAAAGGTTGCAGTGATATCCTCTGCCAACACCTCTTTTAAATTCTCCCAACATAGCTGATTTGAATACAAACCACCCTCCTGTGCTGATGAAAATGTTTCTATCGTCATGGATAATGCTGAGAATTGCTGTTTCTGAGCATACAACTGTCTCGTATATTCCATCAGGGCATTCATGTTAAAAAAGCCTGTCTGACGATTGATATTCATGTCGGGATTCTCAAGCATGATATATAATACCATCATACCCACTGCACCCATAAATCCAACCACCAACACTGGCGGGAACAACAACTGCACCAATGCAGACGCAATCCATAGACACATCCAAGTAATAACTGCCGTTCTGCGGTATGGATTGATACGAGATTTATTGATATATAACTGTATCAGTATCACAAAAATGGTAACCACGCATATTACATACGTAATATTAACAGCTGTATCATGTGTATATACAACACCGTCTTTTACATACCCCTGTATCGGTGCCAGCATAATCAATATGGTCGAACAGACTGCCGCCACCAACACTTTTCTGCGTTGCTTTCTAAATTCCTGTCTATCTCGATAAATATCTGTACAGATATATAACAAACCAAAGAGTGCAACATAAGTCAAGGATACCAAATACAACTTGCATACTGTATCTACAAGCAAGGAAGGTAATAAATCACTTTTAACTAATACGATTACGGAAGCGATATCCAACACTAAACAGGCAACTGCTATAAATAATTCCATAATAAATGCTTTTTCTGTATTTAAATATAGTTTCTTTTGGCGATAGTAAATAATCATCAAAATAGCCATAACTACAAGACCACAGCACTGTATCTTAATGTTCACGTTCATACCTCCTTTACCTTGTTTTTTAGAACAACACATCTATGAAAATTATACCTTTTTTTCCACTATCTTGCAATTAAATCCTTCACTACTTCAGAGGCAATTATCAAGCCTGCCACTGACGGCACAAAGGCATTTGAACCAGGTGCTATTTTTCTGGTTTCCTGCTCATTTTCCTGTTCCTGCGTCTGTGGTTTTAATGCCACTTCTTTTGAATAAACAACCTTTAATTTTGAAATACCACGCTTTTTCAATTCCCGTCGCATCACCTTCGCCAATGGACACACCGAAGTCTGATAAATATCTGCCACCTCAAAATCAGCCGGATTCATTTTATTACCTGCACCCATACTACTGATAATTGGCACATGATACTTTTCTGCTTCCTCTACCAGTTGTAATTTGGCTGTAACCGTGTCCACTGCATCCACTACATAATCATAATTCAAAAAATGAAATGCATCCTTTGTATCAGGAAGATAAAAGCATTTGTGGACCTCAACCTTGCAGTCCGGATTGATATCTAATACCCGCTCCTTCATGGCATCTACTTTGTATTTTCCAATGTTAGAATGGGTTGCAATAATTTGGCGATTTAAATTAGAAAGACAAACGGTATCACTGTCAATCAAATCTACTGCGCCCACACCACTTCTGACTAAGGCTTCCACCACATGGCCACCTACACCGCCAATACCAAATATAGCAACTCGCGACTTCTGCAATGTCTTCATTGCATCTGCTCCTAAGAGCATTTCTGTTCTTGAAAATTGATTTTCCATCTCTTCACCTCAAAAAAATCCCCCGTATTACGCGGAGGATTTTCATTTTAATAGTCTTCGTCTTCAACTTTTTCTTCAATATCATCTACTGGCTTTTCCAAGCCCTCAATCTTGATATTGTGCTTTTCAGCATAATCCCAAAGGGCAGCATGAATCGCTTCCTCTGCCAACAATGAACAATGTACCTTTACCGGTGGAAGTCCGTCTAAAGCTTCCATAACCGCCTTATTGGTAACTAACAAAGCCTCCTGTACAGTCTTTCCCTTCACAAGCTCTGTTGCCATACTGCTGGTTGCCACTGCTGCACCACAACCAAAGGTCTTAAACTTTGCTTCTCTAATGATACCATCATCATCAATGTCCAAATAAATACGCATGATGTCTCCACACTTGGCATTACCAACTGTACCTACACCACTGGCATTCTCTATCTCACCCACATTTCTTGGGTTATTAAAATGATCCATAACTTTTTCGCTATACATGTCATTTCGTCCTTTCTTTCTAACCTTTCTCTATTCTACTAAATGTTCAGAATATCGTCCAGTCTATTTGCCTTGTTTTTTCACAAAATCCTCATAGAGTGGCGACATATTGCGAAGTCGCTCAATAATCCCCTTTAAGGTATCCACGGTGAAATCAATCTCCTCCTTCGTTGTCTTTTCTGAGAGAGTCAAACGAAGAGAACCGTGTGCAATCTCATGGGGACATCCAATTGCAAGGAGTACATGAGAAGGATCAAGAGAGCCTGATGTACAGGCAGAACCACTAGAACCACAAATACCATTCTGAGAAAGCAAAATCAACATAGACTCACCTTCAATAAAACGGAAACAGAAATTGGCATTGTTAGGTAATCGCTTCACAGGATCACCATTCAACTTAGTATATGGAATCTCTTCCATGACACGCTTGATTAAATAATCACGAAGTTCCGTCTCATAGGCAACACGCTTATCCATGTCTGTCATTGCCAATTCGATTGCTTTGGAAAATCCTACAATACCCGGAACGTTATGCGTACCGGCTCTACGACTTCTTTCCTGAGCACCGCCGTGGATAAAGGAACGAATCTTTACACCCTTTCTGATATACATGATACCGGTACCCTTTGGACCATTTACCTTATGTCCACTGGCACTAAGCATATCAATATTCATATCCTTCACATCAATTGGAACATGTCCAAATGCCTGCACTGCATCCGTATGGAATAACACACCATGCTTCTTTGCAATCTCACCAATCTCCTTCACAGGTTCGATAGTTCCAATCTCGTTATTTGCCATCATAACGGAAATCAAAATTGTATCCGGTCTGATAGCCGCTTCCAATTCATCCAACTTCACAAGGCCATTCTCATCCACATCCAGATAAGTAACCTCACATCCCTGTTTTTCTAAATACTCACAGGTGTGCAAAATAGCATGATGTTCAATCTTTGTTGTAATAATGTGCTTACCCTTGTTGGCATATGCCTCCACTGCCGCCTTTAGTGCCCAGTTGTCGGACTCACTACCACCACCGGTAAAATAAATATCCTGCTTCTCCGCATTCAAAGCATTTGCAATGGTCTCTCTTGCAGCATCCACAGCCTTGTTCGCCTCAGAAGCAAATGTATAAATCGCAGATGGATTACCATAGTACTCTGTGAAATATGGTTCCATTGCACGAACTACCTCAGGATACACCTGGGTGGTAGCCGCATTATCTAAATAAATTAACTTATCCATAAACTAATACCTCTTTTTCCTAGTGAATTACTTGGGTATTCCCATTATAGCACTCCTTTTTTCAATGTCAAGCAATGGAAACCCTGCATTTATTCTTGACTTTCCATTTTTTCAACCCTATAATCCATAGTAATATGATAGGTTTTCTATTTTATGCAAAAGACATTTGAAATGGGGGATACTTCCATGAAGATATCAACAAAAGGCAGATATGCACTGCGACTGATGCTCGAACTTGCTTCTACAAAAGATGATGAACCAATCAGTTTAAAGGATATCGCAGCAAGACAACAAATCTCAGAAAAATATTTGGAGCAAATCATTTCTTTACTCAACAAAGCAGGCTTTGTGACAAGCATTCGCGGACCTCAAGGAGGTTACAAATTATCCAAGCCTCCAAAAGAATACACTGTAGGCATGATTTTTCGAACAACCGAAGGCGACTTATCACCTGTAAGCTGTATTAACGATGATAATTCTACCTGTGACCGCAAGCAGGAATGTGTCACAGTCATGGTATATCAAAAAATTGACGATGCAATAAATGAAGTGGTAGACGGCATTACCCTTGCAGATTTATTGGATTGGCAGAATGAAAAGAAATAATGCTATCTCTTAAAAGCACTGTAATATATCAAAATTACAGTGTTTTTTCTATATTTTGAAAAATACCTTTTAATATGAAGAAACTGTTGACTTTTTATTAAATAAGCCTATAATGAGTGAGGCGACAATATTACTACTTATTAAGAGGGAGCGATTCATATGACAGCACAGATTATAGCGACCATTATCTTCCTTGTCATGTTTATTCTCGTAGTTACAGAGAAAATTGAGAAGCACTATGTGACTTTGGGATGCGGTCTGCTAACACTTATTCTGGTATTCGGAGTTTGCATGCAAAGTCCTACTGCAATTATAGAGACTTTGAACTTCAAGACAATTCTCACACCAGAATTTTGGATTGCTACCAGCGAGACTTCAGAGAGTTCCACTGGCATCAATTGGGCTACTATTATTTTTATTACAGGCATGATGGTCATGGTTGAGAATATGGCAAAAACCGGATTTTTCAGATGGTTATGTATGCTTTTGGCTAAGCTTGTCCATTACAAGACCATTCCGATTTTTATTACCTTTATGGTAATGTCCGCTGTATTGGCAATGTTCATTGACAGTATTACCGTCATTTTATTCTTGGCCGCAGTAACCGTTGAATTATCTCAACTTTTGAAATTCAATCCGGTACCAATGATTTTGGCAGAAATATTCTGTGCAAATCTTGGTGGTTCTGCAACCGTATGTGGAGACCCACCAAATATCATCATCGGAACATCACTTCATTTGGCATTCGGAGATTTCTTGACAAACACTGGTGTTTTTGCAGGAATTTCTTTGATATTTGTAGTAATTTTCTTCTATTTTGTATTCCGCAAGGAACTGACAGCAAATGCGTCCGAAATTGATTTATCCAAAATGCCAGAGCCAAAGGATGCCATTACAAATAAAAAGGATTTTATCATCAGCTGCATTATCTTTGTGGTTGCAGTTATATTACTCGTAACACATTCTATGACAGGACTGACAGTTGCTTTTATCGGAACTGCAATTGCTCTTGCCACACTTCTCGTGGCATGGAAAGATGCACTGATGATTCTGAAACGTGTAGATTATGAGCTACTATTATTCTTCATCGGCTTATTTGTAGTTGTCGGGGGATTAGAGCAAACCGGCGTACTGAAAATCATCGCACAGTTTATCGGTGATATCAGTGGTGGCAACACCATGCTAATGGTAGCAATCATCCTATGGATTTCTGCAATTGCCAGTGCATTTGTAGATAACATTCCATTTGCTGCAACTATGGTGCCAATTATCAAAGATTTGGCAGCTGCTACGCCTGGCATCGAACTTACCACACTTGCCTGGGCATTATCCCTAGGTACAGACATCGGTGGTAGTGCAACTCCTATCGGAGCATCTGCTAACGTTGTAGGTACATCCGTTGCCGGAAAGGCAGGCTACCCAATCGGTTGGGGAACTTACTGTAAAAAGGTTGCACCTGCCACAATTTTGACATTGATTATTTGTACGATAGGTATGTTTTTACGATATTTCTAAAAATAATTATTCTATACAAATATAAAATAAGATATGCAATGGGCGCTCTAAAATCTCAGAATATTAACAAAGTAGCCTTAGTCGTTTTTGAAAAAAACGTTATCGGAAATACTTTCTGGGAACAAAATGTTTTTTCCCAGCGAGATGATTTGGTATATCGCAACAAGACAATTAAGGAAATAATACGAATCGATACTTAGCACAACAATGTATCTAAAAGTTCAACAAAAATCTACGGGGGAAATGCCATGAACGTATTAGACGCAATTCAACATAGACGAAGTTACCGTGGAACATATAAATCAGAACCAGTTCCAAAGCAGGATCTTATTACAATTATGCAGGCAGGTCTGGCAGCACCTTCAGGGTGCAATATGCAAACCACCAGCCTAATTGCAGTCGATGATCCGGACATTCTTAAGAAACTACATTCGGTTATTCAACCTCCTGTTGGAGAAACAGCACCTGCGATGATTTGCATTCTTACAAAAAGGATCAACGCTTATCGCGATAAATGCTTTGCCATTCAGGATTATTCCGCTGCCATCGAGAATATGTTGCTTACCATTATTGAACTCGGATATCAAAGCTGCTGGTATGAAGGACATATTACAGACGAAGACAAAATCGGTTATCAGATGGCGCAGATTTTAGGTGTACCTGACGAATACGAATTAGTCTGTTTTCTACCTGTAGGCATTGCAGAAGCAGAACCGATAAAACCTATCAAAAAATCTTTTGAGGAACGTGCCTGGTTCAATACTTTCCCAAAAATGCAATGACATTTTTATCTCAATGTATGGGGAATTCCTTGATTTCACTGCATTTCGCTGTCTATGGGGAATACTTTGAACACGATTTTTTGTATAGTGGTCATATCAAATGAAAGGGAGGTATCATTATGGATACACAAAAAATAGGAAAATTTTTAAAGGAACTTAGAAAAGAACATGATATGACACAAGAGCAGCTTGGCGAACGAATTGGAGTGACCAACAAAACAGTGTCTCGTTGGGAAACCGGCAACTACATGCCACCTATTGAAAGTTTAAAGCTACTCAGCGACATTTACCAAATCAGCATTAATGAGATTCTTTCCGGTGAACGATTAGACAAAGAACAATATATAGATGCCGCAGAAGAAAACATTACTGTTGCGTTAGAGCAAATAGAAGCCAAAAACAAAAAGGTAGATACCACCATGTTTGCAGTGTTAGTAATTACTACAATTCTGGCTATTGTCATCATGGTTCTACTTCCAGGAGGAAGCCACTTAACAAGCGCAGATCGAATTCGTGAAATTATCGTTATCTGTTTGGTGTGGGCAATGGCGCTGATTTCTAATACGCTGAATATTGTTACTACTGTATTGTTAAAGGAACGAAATGACTAATAACACAGTAAATAAAAGGTGTTGCGAGATGTGGTCTCGCAGCACCTTCTTCAATTTGTTGAAAGCCTTAACACTATGTTCACAACATATGAGAAACTTACAGTTCCTCTTCTTTCAACTCCGTTTCCCAACTTATCTGATATATCCAAGTCTTTTTCAACTTTTTATAATAATTTAATCTATCTGTCTTTTTCTCTCCACGCCAAAACTGATATCCTAACGTGTAGTTGCCTACCATGTCATCCCAAGAAGAAAAATTCATTTGAAGACGTTTGCAGGCTTCAAGTGCAATCTTTGCCGCCTCCTCATATTCCATGATACCACCCATATAAGCACCGCCCACAATGGATAATACTCTTACAAGATCCCACGCAAGCATCCCCTGTTTTGGATATTTTTGCTTCATTTCTTCTAATAATTCGTTCTGAAATTGAGTAAATTCTTTTTCTGATTCGTCTTCCGGTTCAATTATGCCACAATACATCTGATATTTGCTGTTATATCCTCGATTGAAACAATCATCTACCATGTTCTTCACATTTTCGTGAGTAAATTCACCCCAGCCCCACTCGAACAAATCTTTTGCCCGCTGTCTGCCGATTTCTGAATCTCGAGTTTCCCAAATATCAATGACGCATTTGTAATTATTGCCCCTAGAAGGTGAACTTGCAGCAAGAATAAACTTCTGGGTAGGAGTCAGCAGTTTTTTTGCCTCAGGAGCATTTTTTCCTACCATGGCCTCCATCCTAGCTGTCCAGGCAAGTGTACCACCTACCATCACAACCATAAAAACTACAATGATTGCTAGAACTCCAATCAACATCAAAACATCAGTTGGCGATTGAATCGCACAAAAATAATTCATCATAAGTATCTTCCCTTCACAATTAATTACATAGAGGTATTATAACACATGTTTTATTCTCATACTACAGATATGCCTTCATCTCTTGCATCAAATCTTCTTCCAGTTTCACTAATTTTCTCGCTATTTCAAGGGATTCTTTATCAGCCGCCTGGTACTCGTTCTGATACTTTGCAACGGATTGAATTCCCATGTTACAACCATCCATCAGCACTTTCGCAATCTGCTTGTCATCCCCCTTCATCATCAGTTTCATTTCAGTAGAAACTCTGGAAAATGTAGTTGCCATTACGCCCGGACCCTTATCCTCATTTCCGGCATATTCCAACTTTTTGACTGCTTCAATTTCTAAGTTTTTATGCTTTTCTTTGTAGGACTGTACAAGTTCAAAAAACTTTTTGTCTTCAATCTTGTCCTCCAACTGTGTCATACTATCTAATGCCATCTTGCAGCCAGATGCACATTCCTGTAATAGTTTTCTTGTATCTTCGTTCATAACCAGTCTCCTTACTATTTTTTTCTAGTATTTCCCACTGGTCAAAAATTATGCACTATTGAATGTCTAACACCTTATAGCCTTCGCCTTCAATCAGTGTTTTTAACATCTCATCCGTCACGGTTTCATCTGCTGTCACAATCGCTGTACCGGCCTCATGGCTAACCTCTGCACCGGAAACACCAGCCATTTCCTCTAAACACTTCTTTACTCTTGCCTCACAGTGTGGGCACATCATACCTTCAATTTTCATTGTCTTTTTCATAGTTTTATTCTCCTTTTCATTTTTATTCTCAACGGTCTCAGCCTCATGGACTTCCGTTTCAGACAATCTGTTATCTGTTTCATGGCCTTTAAAAAAGTTTAGTCGTAATGTATTTGACACGACACAAAAGCTGGATAAACTCATTGCCGCCGCACCAAACATTGGATTTAACTGCCATCCCAAAAATGGAATAAATACCCCCGCCGCCAGCGGTATTCCAATCACATTATAAATAAATGCCCAAAAGAGATTTTGGTGAATATTTCTTAGGGTGGCCTTACTTAACCGAATGGCATCCGGCACATCCATGAGACTACTCTTCATCAATACTATATCAGCTGCATCCATGGCAATGTCTGTTCCTGCGCCAATGGCTATACCAATATCTGCTCTAGTAAGAGCCGGAGCGTCATTGATACCGTCACCTACCATTGCAACCTTACCCTGTTCCTGCAACTGCCGAATCACAGCCTCTTTTCCATCTGGCAAGACACCTGCGATTACTTCATCTACACCAGCCTGTGCACCAATCGCTTTTGCGGTTCGCTCATTGTCACCAGTTAACATGACTACGCGAATCCCCATTTTCTGCAGCTGTTCAATTGCCTTTGGACTGTCTGATTTGATGACATCTGCCACTGCGATGACACCAATACACTTGCCTGCCTTCGCAAAGAAAAGTGGCGTTTTCCCTTCCTCAGAAAGTGCTATAGTTTTTTGTTTGAATGCTTCTGTAATCGTGGCTTTTTGCTCCATCAATGAGAGATTACCACCAATTATTTCTTCGCCTTCTAGTTTTGCCGTCAAACCATTTCCCGGAAGCGCTGTAAAATCGGTCACTTCCATTGCATGGATGCAACCTTCTGTGCCCAGAGCCATGATAGCCTTCGCCAACGGGTGCTCACTTTTTTGTTCCAACGAAAATGCTAAGGAAATCAAGTCATTTTCCGAAACACCTTCCTCACAAAGGATATCAGTTACCTTTGGTTCTCCACTGGTAATCGTGCCTGTTTTATCTAATGCAACTATCTTAGTTTTTCCTGCATTTTCTAAGGCTGTTGCCGTCTTAAATAAGATGCCAAGTTTTGCACCGACACCATTTCCAACCATGATTGCTACCGGGGTTGCCAAGCCTAAAGCACAAGGACAACTAATCACCAAAACAGAGATACCTCTTGCCAACGCAAAACCAACACTCTCTCCTAAAAACAACCATACCAACATAGTCACCACCGCAATGCTAATGACAGTTAGCACAAATATGCCAGACACCTTATCTGCCACCTTTGCTATCGGCGCTTTTGTAGCCGCTGCATCACTTACCATGCGAATAATCTGTGAAAGGGTAGTATCTTCACCAACACGGGTTGCTTCACATTTGATAAAGCCTGACTGGTTGACAGTTGCTGCCGATACAGTATCATCAACTGCCTTATCTACAGGAATGCTTTCCCCCGTCAAAGCAGCTTCGTTCACTGCGCTACTACCTTCTATGATAACACCATCCACAGGAATGTTTTCACCGGGACGCACAACAAAAATGTCGCCCTTTTTCACCTGCTCAATTGGCACCTCTGTCTCCACACCATTTATCAATATAGTCGCTGTCTTCGGAGCAAGTCCCATAAGACTTTTTAGCGCATTTGTTGTCTTACCTTTAGAGCGTGCCTCCAGCATTTTTCCTACGGTGATAAGGGTTAAAATCATTGCAGCCGATTCAAAATAGAACTCATGCATATAATGCATTACCATGGCACTATCACCATTCACTTGTGCCTCAGTCATAGCAAACAACGCGTATGTGCTATATATGAATGCCGCCCCAGAACCCAGTGCCACCAAAGTATCCATGTTTGGGGCTCTGTGTGCCAAGCTGGTAAAACCGCTGATAAAGAACTTTTGATTTATCACCATAACAATTCCTGTTAACAATAGCTGCAACAATCCCATAGCCACATGATTGTGCTCAAAAAATGAAGGCACAGGCCATCCCCACATCATAGCCCCCATTGAAAAATACATTAGCACAATCAAAAAGCCTAATGACGCTATCAGCCGTTTTTTTAACTTAGGGGTTTCTCTATCAATGAGAGCATCTTCTTTATCCGCGGCTCCCATCTGCCCGCTACTGCCACGACCACTATCTGCCGAATTGAGCGCTTTTGCTCCATAACCGGCTTCTTCCACTGCTCGAATGATATCTGCCGAACTGACAGTACCTTCTACACCCATAGAATTGGTAAGCAGATTCACGGAACAGGCTGTTACACCGTCCACCTTAGATACTGCCTTTTCTACTCTGGCACTGCAGGCGGCACAGCTCATACCTGTAACTGTATATTGTTCCATTGGTATGTTCTCCTTTCTCTAGTTACTTCATCAACTTTTGTATTGTCGCCATCAACTCATCTATAGTATCATCCTTACCTTGACGAATATTCTCAGACACGCAGGTACGGATATGATTTTCCAACAGCACCTTTGCAAAACTATTCAGCGCTGAGTTTGCCGCAGCCACCTGCGTTAAGATGTCAGTACAATAAGCGTCCTTTTCTATCATTCCTTTAATGCCTCTTATCTGCCCTTCAATTCTATTCAATCTGTGTATCAAATCCTTATATTCCTTTTCGCTTCGCTCCTTTGTCCGTTCAGAGCAACAACATTTATTCTCTTCCATGCATATCCCTCTTTTCTTAACATGATACAGATAGATTATATACCCCCACGGGGTATATTGCAAATAAATAATTTGATAATGTCTACTTTGAGAACTTGTAACCTACAGTAATAGAGAGTAATATAAGGATTACAGAGAAAATGTTTACACTACAGGAGGAGGTAACTTATGGGAAAAAAACTAATGTATATTGCATGGTTCCTTGCTATAGCAGGTGCAATTTTAACTAGATTTGTTTTTGAATTGTCTGACGTTGCATACATCATTTATATAGTGATTTATGTGATGCTAGGAATAATTGGTTATTGCATAGATAAGAAGGATAAAAATCAGAATACTTAAACTTTCAGTCTTGTGGCGAAATTGAAAGCACACGTTAATTTGAAGTTGGAGGATAGATAATTGAAGAAAATATATGCTTGGGAACCTTGGTTCTTTATGTTTTTTGGATTGTTTCATTTGCATAGAATATGGGGTTTAATTGACAGAACATCCTATGCTGATTTCTGGTTGGGGATTTTAGAGAACAAAGGAGCTTTCTATTTTGTACTGATGGGTATTTTGGCTTTTCTATGTGTTTGTGGAATAGTGACATTTTGGAAGAATAAGAAAAATAATTATTGGTGGCGATGGATATACATTTTTGGTGGAAGCTACGTCTTGTTTGACTTGTTTGCAATAGCGATTGAGTTGAAAGTGTGGAATAATTTATTATTGTTTATGTTTGATGTAAATAGTCCTTATTGGAATATAGTGTGGGGATTTTTTATTGCATTAGGTGTATTTGTATTTTGTTTGAGTATGAAATTGCTAAAACAAAGAAAAACGCAAATTTGAAGTTGATGGAGAGATTGAAATACAGAATGAAAAAATATCAATGTCCTTGTTGTGAATATTTAACCTATAATATCCCAGCAAACGAAGCTCATGGTTATATTTGCCCTGTTTGTTTTTGGGAAAATGACCTGTTTATTACTTGTGATAGCGAACCAAGTGCCTCTAACCATGGAATAACACTAAAAGAAGCAAAATTTAATTTCCTACAATTTGGTGCTTGTGAAAAAGAAATGCTATGTCATGTCCGACCACCAAAAAATAATGAAAAGGAAATGATTTAGCAACAAATTCCAATTTTGGGTCCCACTTGGAAATTTCAGCTTTGTGAAGAGTTGAAAGCATGTGAGAATTTGAAGTTGACGGAGGTTGTAGGTGCGAACAAAAAGAGTTGTAGTTGTGTCTTATGATGAAACATGGACATCAGCTTTTGAAGAAATAAAGAAAGAGATTGAAAGTGCAGTCGGAGATTTGATTATTGGCATTGAGCATGTTGGAAGCACATCTGTGGAGGGATTGTCTGCAAAACCAATCATTGACATTGATATAATCATCAAGGATTACTCGATATTTGATGCCGTCGTTAATAAATTAAATACCATTGGATATATTCACGAAGGCAACCTCGGAATCAAAGACAGAGAAGCGTTCAAATACTCAGATAAACCACATTTGCAACGGCACCATTTGTATGTGTGTCCGCAACAGTCTGAAGAGTTGCATCGTCATATTACTTTTAGAGATTTCCTCAGAAGTAACCCTGAAGCAGTAAAAAGATATGGCGCAGTCAAGGAGAAAGCAGCACAGTTATTCCCAGATGATATGGATAAATACATTGAATACAAAGCGCCATGTGTTGAAGAGCTGTATGAGATGTGCGGTTTGAAATGAGGTCATCAAATTCTAATTTGAAAAACACACGAAAATTTCAGTTTTATGAAGAGTTGAAAGCAC
>JAZSEY010000009.1:0-3101 GCA_045531905.1 Lachnospiraceae bacterium | reverse complement strand
AAAAAGGAATTGAGAAAGGTATAGAGAAAGGTATAGAGAAAGGTATAGAGAAAGGTATCAAGCAGGGTATCAAACAAGGTGTTGAACAGGGGCTTGAGACAGGTTTAAAGACATTAGTTAGCACCTTAAAGTCCCTATTACTTAGTTTTGATGATATTTATGAAAAGGTGATGATATACGAAGTTTATCAAAACTATACTAGGGATGATGTGAAACGAATATACGAGGAAATCGTGTAAAATGTGTTTGTCTATTGTGTTTTTGTATATGTTTTTGCTTATAAATGGATAATTCTTATATGCAAAACGCTATAAATTATAATTATAGTTTGTATTTTCTTAGTATTCTTACTATAATGGAATTATAAAAATTATTGAGAAAGAGGAATACTATGAAAAAAATGAAAGTTACGTACACCGAGAGATTGATTATGAAAGTGATGTGGGATTCACCAGAGGAATTGTCTGTGCCGGAAATTGCAGATAAAGCACAGGAAGATTTTGGTGTCATATGGTCTAATTCCACAGTATCTTGTTATATGACAATGCTACGTGAGAAAGGTTTCGTTGCTATGACTCGACATTCCAGCATTCGCTATACCTATAGATGCATCCTTACTGAGCAGGAATATAAAAAAGAGTTCTATGAAAAAGAAGTGGTGTTTTGGTCTAAAGGAGACCGTATAGACTATGTTTGTTCGATATTGGATTCACTTGGGATATACGATTTAGACGGTTTGTACTAATTTACTGTAAGAGGTTACCTGTATGAAAAAATGGTGGTTTGCGCTTGTAATCGAATTGTTTATGATTATGACTTTTGCAATTATATATTTTCGGTTCGATGTTCTGCCAGCTATCATTTTGGGGGATAATCCTGCGAACCGATTTACAACTACGGAAGAAACGGTTGCTGATTCGTCCGAGGAGCAGGATGCTACAGAACAGCCTTTTATTGAGACCATTTATCTCACAACGGAAGAAGCACCAATAACCACGATTACCATTTCCGGGGCAGGCGATTGTACCTTTGGAAGAGATGTGGAACAGGGCTATGCTTTGAGTTATGATTCTTACTACGATAAACACGGTGCCGGTTACTTTTTTGAGAATGTGAAACATATATTTCAAGCAGATGATTTGTCTATTGTGAATTTTGAAGGTACATTAACAAAAAGAGGCGCCAGACAGGATAAGACCTGGGCATTTAAGGGAAAAACAGAATATTTGAATGCATTGATTGAAGGTGGCATTGAAGCAGTTGGCTTTGACAATAATCATAGCAAAGACTATGGCACTGTCAGTTATACGGATACCATGGATGCTTTTGATGAATATGGTATTTATTATGCTTCCAGAGATATTGTGAGTGTTTACGAAGCAAAAGATATTCGGATTGGCATGGTCGCAATAAATGCATTAACAGGTGGTTCCAACGCTGAGAATCGTTTACTGAGCGCCATGGAGAAAATACGGGAATCATCCTGTGATATGATTGTTGTTAGTTTCCATTGGGGTGAAGAGGGGTCACCCAATGTAACAGGTAAGCAAAAATCACTTGGAAAAATGGCAATTGACGAAGGCGCCAATCTTGTGTTAGGTCACCATCCACATATATTACAGGGGATAGAAGAGTATAATGGTGCATATATTGTATATAGTCTCGGTAACTTTGCTTTTGGTGGCAATAAGAATCCTTCTGATTTTGATACTATGATTTTTCAACAGACATTCTCTTTTCAAGATGGAGAATTACTTGATACGATGAATGCACAGATTATTCCTTGTTCCATTTCATCAGTTAGTAATATCAATAATTTCCAGCCTATTGTGTTGGAGAATGACGCAAAACAGCGAGTAATTGACAAGATAAACAAACGCTCGCAAAACTTTAATATCATTGTAAATGATGATGGAAAGATTTCTGCAATAAATCAATAAAAAACGTGAAAAAATTCCAAATTTTACATTGACAATCAAAATGTAAAATGTTATTATATCTGAGTGTGCCGCACAGAGAGGTAGAAGTGTGTCCTTTTGACACCACCGTATCTGGCGAGTAATGATAAAGGAGGATACCAATATGTACGCAATTTTAGCAACAGGCGGAAAGCAGTACAAGGTAGCTGAAGGAGATATCATTTGTGTAGAGAAGCTTGGCGTAGAAGCAGGCGAGACCGTTACATTTGATGATGTTATCGTTGTAAATAAGGACGGCGAGTTACTTTGTGGAGATAAGGTAGCTTCAGCTTCTGTTAAGGCTTCTGTAGTTGAGAACGGCAAGGCTAAGAAGGTTGTCGTTTACAAGTACAAGAGAAAGACCGGCTATCACAAGAAGAACGGTCACAGACAGAACTACTCAAAGGTTAAGATTGAAGCAATCAACGCTTAATACTTTATGATTCAGGTTACTTTTTTTAAAAACAAGGAAAATGAATTAAACGGTTTCCATTTTATTGGACATGCAGAGTATGGAATTGCCGGTGAGGATGTTGTCTGCGCAGGAGTATCCGCGTTAGTATTTAATACTGTGAATTGTATTGAATACATGACTGAGGATACATTTACTTTAGACACAGATGAGAAGACAGGGCGATTTGAGTTTCATATCACTTCTTCTATATCTCATGACACAGCAGTTTTGTTACAATCGCTTTCAATTGGAGTGCAGGGTATATCCAATGACTATGGAACAGATTTTGTGAAAATACACTTTAAGGAGGTGTAATTACAATGATGACAATGAACCTTCAATTTTTTGCTCATAAAAAGGGTGTTGGTTCTACTAAAAACGGTCGTGATTCTGAGGCTAAGAGACTTGGCGCTAAGAGAGCTGACGGACAGTTTGTAAAAGCTGGTAACATCTTATACAGACAGCGTGGAACTAAGATTCATCCAGGTGTTAATGTGGGTAAAGGTGGCGATGACACATTATTTGCTTTGGTAGATGGTGTTGTTCGTTTTGAAAGAAAAGGTAGAGACAGAAAGCAGGTTTCTATTTACCCGGTTGTTAACGAATAAGAATTTTTACGGGGACACTACTTGTTAGTGTCCCTTTTTATCTAAACAGAAAGTAAGGTGAGACAAATGTTTGCAGATAGA
>JAZSEY010000028.1:0-64562 GCA_045531905.1 Lachnospiraceae bacterium | reverse complement strand
ACCAGTTGTTGTGTTTACCGGAACCATTTACACCCTGGAATGGTTTTTCATGTAATAAGCAGCGAAGTCCATGATTGCCGGCTACTCGTTTCATCGTTTCCATTACCAACTGGTTGTGATCCACTGCAATATTAGCAGACTCATAGATTGGTGCCAGTTCATGCTGTGCTGGTGCCGCTTCGTTATGCTGTGTCTTAGCTGTAACGCCTAACTTCCAAAGTTCAATATTCAGTTCGTGCATAAATGCACCGATACGTTCGCGGATAACTCCAAAATAATGGTCATCCATTTCCTGTCCTTTGGGTGCCGGTGCTCCAAACAAAGTTCTTCCTGAAAAAATAAGGTCCTCTCTCTGAAGGGCTTTTTTCTGGTCTACTAAAAAGTATTCCTGTTCTGCCCCAACAGATGCGGTTACTTTTGTAGCTCCTGTATTGCCAAACAGTCTTACGATACGAAGCGCCTGTTTGCTGATCGCTTCCATCGAACGAAGGAGCGGTGTCTTCTTATCCAATGCTTCACCTGTATATGAACAAAAGGCTGTAGGAATACACAATACAATGCTACCACCTGGTGTTTCCTTTACAAATGCTGGAGATGTACAGTCCCATGCCGTATAACCTCTTGCCTCAAATGTTGCACGAAGTCCACCAGAAGGGAATGAAGATGCATCTGACTCACCCTTAATCAGCTCTTTACCGGAAAACTCAATAAACACATTACCATCGCTGGTTGGGTTAATAAACGCATCATGCTTTTCTGCAGTTACACCTGTCATTGGTTGAAACCAATGTGTATAGTGGGTTGCCCCCATCTCTACTGCCCAATCCTTCATGGCATTAGCTACAGTATCTGCAATGGCAGGATTCAATTCCTTACCTAACTCAATGGTCTTTTTTAACTCTTTATAAACATTCTTTGGCAATCTGGTTTTCATTGCCGAATCATTAAATACGTGAGAACCAAATATCTCTGGTACGTTCACTTTCTCTTTCATGTTGTCCCATTTCCTTTCTATACCAAATGAAGCACTCACATTTTATACTTTTCATTAGCAAGTGTCAAGAGGTGACAAGGGTTACTAATCCTCTGCCGCGTTCTTGATTTTTATACGTTTTTCCAAACAATATCTAACATATTCTTCTGTAATAAAATGTAAATTCTGCATCTTATCCAAATTAATCTTTAATTCAACATCCAACATATTAGAAATTGCCATATTCTCTAAAATACGTAACACCTTGCTCTTATATGCCTCAGCATCAATGACTTGATCACGGAACAATGTATATGCCTTATACATATCAACAAAATCTTCCCCATATTCGTCTGATTCCGTAATTCTATCCTTAATTTCAAAATTGGAATCTAACAAATCAAAAATCTGTGACACAGAACGGTTGGTTACTGCAATGTCTTCGCCGATAATATATAAGTTCTTGTAACTCTTTTTTATGCTACCAGAACCTCTGTCGTATGTACTCGGTAAATATTCTGAAAAGGCTTGCGAAATCAAAGACGGCTTCATCAAGGCTCTATATTCACCCTTATAATTCACCTGCACACCTCTTCTATAGGTTACCGTTCGAAAAGAAGTGGCTGGAAGCACCAATTCTCTCGCATTTTTCTCAATTAGCAGAATATGCACCTGACCTCTCAACACCCATATATATGCCGGCGTCTCTTTTATCTTATATTTCTCTGAACGGTCAATCAGAATTGGTCTATGATCAGGCTTTACTTTGAACTTGATAAACACCTGTTTCATACGTTTTTCCGTATAGCGAACCAGAATATCTTCAGGAGCAATGGGCTTGTCATCATCGATATCCACGTCTTGTAATTCTGTAAAATCATACTGACTGCCAATCATAAATGTGACTACCAACAAAACAAAAGTCAGAATAAAACTGGAATACTTAGCCGTCACAATTGCACCAATAGCAATCGCCACAGCAATAATCGGTAACAGAATCATCGCCCATAGTATTAATTTTGTTTTACTATCACCATAACGCAAAGCATTCAAATACATTTTCATTCCATATCACTCCCATCCTCTTGCTACTACTCATATCATTAGTTTATCACAAGATTACTATTATGTCACTTGACACACAGAAAGAAATCGCATAAACCCCAAAAACGTGCATAAACATAAATAATAGTATTTATAGATAGAGGTAACATGCTAATGGACTTCTATTCCGACACATCAACCAACAACGAGAGCATTCGTTTCATGAAGAGAGTGATTGTTTTATTACTGACCTTTGTATTTTCCTATTCCGTTCTTCATCAATATAAAACATATCAGGTCATGGGGACCCATCTGCTAAAGGAACTTCCCATCTATTCTGTAGACATCGGAGAAACAAAAAAGGTATGTGTAACTTTTGATTCCGCCTGGGGCACGGAAGACTTATCTGATATTCTGGAAATCCTCAAAAATCACAACTGTATCGCCACATTTTTTGTAACCGGTGAATGGGCATCCGATAACCCTGAATCCATCAAACAAATAGCAAAAGCCGGACACATCATCGGCAATCACGGAGAACATCATAAGCATATGACCACGTTAGCCAAAAGCGAAATGCAGTCTGAAATCAAAGGCTGTCATGAAATCGTGAAACAAATCACAGGACAGGACATGATTTTTTTTCGTGCTCCCTATGGTGACTACAACGACACTGTAGTTGAAATAGCAAAATCAGAAAGTTATTATACAATCCAGTGGTCGGTGGATTCTCTTGATTGGAAAGACTACGGTACTGACTCTATCATTCACACTGTATGTGAACACAAGGCTCTACAAAATGGTGCCATCATCCTGTTACATAACGGCACCAAATACACTCACCTGGCTTTAGATGATTTGTTAACAACCCTTGAGCAAAAGGGCTACTCCTTCATTTCACTATCTGACCTGATTATTCGCGACAACTATGGGATAGACCATACTGGAAGACAATTCGCCCAATAAAAAAGGACTCTGCCTGCAAAGACAGAGTCCCAATAGTTATTATTTAACTTTTATCTTAGCTGCTGCTGACTTCTTACCTAAGTAAGACTTGCTTCCAATCTTCTTTACTGGAACTACCTTGTAGTAGTATGTCTTACCCTTCTTTAAGCCCTTATCAGTGTACTTAACATTCTTAGCTGCAACAGTTGCAATTTCCTTATACTTTCCACCCTTAGATGTACTTCTGTAAATCTTGTACTTTGTTGCACCAGATACCTTCTTCCAATTCAAAGTAACCTTCTTGCTCTTTGATGAAATTGAGGAAACCTTTGTCTCAGGCGTATCTGTATATAAGTTCACCATTGCTGTAAGGTTAGAACAATTGCTATAGCCATCATAATAAGAAGCTTCTGACAAATCGAACCATGAATAACCTTCAACCTTCATCATACTCTTCTTAGACTTTTCGTCTGCATCATATAAAATCCATGTACCAGGTTCATTAGCATCACCTACATCTGTTAAGAAGAAGGTTTGTGCACCTGACTTATCAATAGCTGTCACTACAACAGTAACTGTATCTCCGGATTTCACTGCTACAGGCTTCTTTAACTTCACTGTTACAAAACCGGCTTCCTTTGCAGTACCAGTAAGCGCCTTGCTTAACAGTTTCTTACCACTGGTTGGCTTGCCTGACTTTGAATTCTTATAAAGCTGCACGCTATACTTAACATTGCTGTTAGCAATACCGAAACCTACAGAAGTAATGTTCTCATACTTTGTACCTGATGCTTTAATCTTATATGTATTAGCTACAGACACCTTTAATCCACCATAAGCTGCACCATAAGAACTCACGTATGGCATATTGCTATAGAAATAACTGTTGTCATAAGTATTTACGGATTCCATCTCGTATGCGTAAGCTACTACTGCAGTTGGTTCGTAATATGAAATCCACATATAACCACCCATGCTGTTAAATGCTCCCCAGCTATTCTTGATTAACCATGCGCCATTGCCCGGTGCATCATAATCAAATGCAGTTGCCGGATAGTTGTCATCCCAACCTACTACTGTAACATCATGATTTGTAGAATCACCATATGGATAATAGTAGTTATCAGGTGTCATGTCACTCGCTAGCGTATAATGCACACCATAGGTAAATACTAACGCACCATACTTCTGAATCGCTGCTTTAGCTGCATTTCTATCTGTCAACGGATACATCTTCATATTCTTAAGATGTGCCAATGACTTATAGTCATATTTCTTATTTACTTCGCTCTCATTATAGCCAACAGTAGACTCTAAAATAGGACCCTCGCCGTTTGCCAAAGTCTCTGCTGCACGGATACTGTTACCACCCAAATGCAAATAGTCTGTCGGATTTGGGAAACTAACAGAATCGCCACCGTTGTTCTTCAATGGATCATTCTTTGGATGATATGTAAAATAAGCTAAATGCTTTTCAGATAAATCCAAATTGGTATTATTCTTTTTCTTGCCATTGATTTTAATCTTGTTCTTGATGATGTTGGCTTCCATAGCCGCATTCGCAGCAAATGACCAACAGGTACCATAAATTCCCTGATCCTTAACCGGTGTGATATAACCCATATCAACAGAGCTATATGATGCCGGTAATGTTGCCTTTGACAATGCTGTCGCATCTGTCTGCACATTCATAGCATATGGCATACTCATAGAAAGTGAACCATAATTTACAGCATCCTCATCGACTTCCTCGTAAATCACTCCCCCTGCGGTAGCACCGGTTGCATCCTCACTATCAGCTTTTGCTGTTCCTGCTGGAATAGTGGCCAAACAACCAACTGCCATCACTGCGGAAAGAGATAATACAGAAAGTTTTTTCAAAAATTCTTTTTTCATTATATAATCTCCTCTCTTAGCACAAAACTAAAATTACATATCATAAATATATAACAAATCTAGTATATCTGCAAGTAACATTTCACGCATATTTTTTCTTTTCATGTACATACTAAATTTGAAAATGAAAAAGGAGTGTACAAGTTATGAAGAAGCAAAACAAACTTATTTTAGCCGGCTGTTTAGTTACCATGGGCTGTTTTCTTTTAACAGGATGTGGCAGCAAGGATTCTACCAGTGGCAATAACACACAGGATACCGCCACAGACACTACTACAAATTCTGTGGGTGAAAATGCAGGTGACGCCATTGGCGATGTGGCAGATGGTGTCGGTAACGCAGTGGAAGATATCGGTAACGGTGTCGGTAATGCAGTAGAGGAAATCACAAGTGGTTTCACAAATTACAATGACGCACAGACATATTTTATGAACCGTATGCGTGGTGAAAATGCCGACGCCCAATATGAGCTTCGAGATGAATCTCAAGAGTTAACAGCTTATGATGGTGATACAAAGGGATATCATTTTCAGCTTTATGATGTAGCTACAGACACAAAGGGCAAAAAGGTTGGCGATTATTATCTTGAGCCGGTATCGGGAAAAATCTTCCACAAGGATGACTCCGGAAAATTTGTAGAATATCAGTTTAAGAACAGCGGCACTACCACTGAGAATACTGGCAGCAGCACAAATAACTAAAAAAAACAGCTTCATTAAGCGGTCATCCGCCTGATGAAGCTATTTTTATTATTTGTACTTTGCCTGAAATACAGCGGCATCTTTCTTTTCTAAAAGCTTATCATATTGTTCATACATACGCTGTACGCTATTTTCCAACAAATAGTAATGTTTAATGTATGGAATCAACAAAACCATCAATAGTAGTAATAATATAAATAATGGTAATGACGGATTGCTCATCACATACAAAAACACGGCCATAGTCAAGATTGCAAATAGTACTGTCACGATTAAATGAATCAATCTTTCATGGGCGAAAAAAGCAATCTGCACTAAATGCTTTTTACACTCTGCTTCCACATCTATTTCCTCTGAGGACTTCTCTAACAAAGCATCTATATATTGTAAATACTGTTTGATTCTTTCTGCCATAATGCACCCTTCTTTCGTTTTCTGACTACATTTTACGCCTTTTTTCATTACATTTCAATTCCTTAAACACTTCTTCTAAGCATTTCAAACACCTGCAGCAAATCCAGTTTTCCCCAGCCCCAAGTAGGATTGGGCCACTGCTCGTTTGACATGCGATTTGCACCATTGATTAAATATCTCTTAATTTGAATTCCCGTAAATCTCCGCTCTGTATTTTCCCTTCCCCACTGTTCAATAAGGGCTGCCGCTCCAGCCACATGTGCTGCAGCCACACTGGTTCCACTACGCCTTTCATAGATGCCTCTAAGCCCCATCCCAAATACTTCCACTCCCGGTGCCGCCAAATCCGGTTTTACTCTATCATCCGCTGTATAACCCCGACTAGCCTGAATACTGATACTCCCCTGTAAATGATCATAAGCAGTAACACTGGTAACATTCTCTCCATCCGAAGGATCAGTCAGCGTGGTAGCGGACGAAGCATTCAGAAAATAAGTGTCTCGGCTCACAAAATTTCTGATTGGCATCCAAATATGAAAATAGGGACTTGGTGTACCTTCCGCATATACATACAGTTTCCATGGCCCGGGTGTTGGCCGATAAAGCCAAATAAAAATCAGTTCATCCCCTGACATAAATTCAGCCAACGTATACTCCACATACAGCACAGTCCCACCAACAGCAAAATCTATTCGTTCTGTATTGTTAAACCGTGGCGGAATCCGTTCAATCACGGTGCCATCTGGTGTCTCAAATCCCACCGCATAGATATCCGGTGCCCTTCCCCATAATTCCATGCTCAATATATTCTGCGATTCTCCCACATTAAACTCAATCACCTGTTGTGCACCGGTTCCTTCTGCATGCAATCTTTCGCTACCTTCATTTCCCAGCGCCGTGCAGACAAACACCTCTGGGATACCAGAGACATAGGAAACCATTCTAGAAAGCGCTCCCAATCCTTCATGACTGCCACTGGAAGTACCCAAACCAATGCAAATAGACAACGGCCGGTCTAAATCCTTTGCCAAATTAATAGCGAAGGCAACCCCCGCCATAATATCGTTTTCCTGAAATGCAATACTTTCTTCCGGGATACCATATAACCATTTCAAATAGGCTTTTGCAGGCTTCAGTTTGACCACAATAATCCCTGCCTCTGGAGCAGCTCCCTGGAAATCATCTGCTTCCACCTCGTTCCCAGCTGCTATTGATGCTAAAAATGTCCCATGCCCATTTGTATCCTCCGATGGAACAAGGAACAACGGATTATCTGACAGCAACGCCTCATTGATTTGCACGTTTGTATAAAAACTGCCATATCCAAACGGTTCCGGAGCAGTTCCATTTCGGATTGTCTGATCCCATATTGCGACAATCCTGCTTGTGCCATCTTCATTGATAAATACTGGCGACTGGTAATCGATACCAGTATCGATTATGCAAATCAATGACCCCAATCCCGTATATCCATACACGTCACTATCAATCGTCTGTTTGATGCCGCTGGCTTCCATGCTGGTGCTATCCATAATCCCATAGCACTTTGGCGTCAAACTATAAGGAATCTGCTCATCCCGCGGACGCAAATCATTTCCGGCACGAATTCTTCTGGAAGAAACCACTGCAAAGGTCTGATTAATAATACTGATACAATCTTCCCTAAAATAATTTCGCAATTCCTCTTCATCATTGTTGTACTCTATTATGAAATCTGCATAAGCATTAGAATACATACTTTCTGAGCAATCAATAGGCATATTTTCTCCTCAAATAAAAAGACCAATCTGATAGAAATCCTATCAAATTGGTCTCATCATCCTTACAATATATGATTGTGTACTGGAATTATTCCACGCCACGCATTTTTATAATTGGAGTTCCTTTTCCATTCACATAATCACCTGTAATCACAACAGTTCCAATGTTATCATCCTTTGGTATTTCATACATGATATCCAACATAAACTCCTCAATAATTGCCCGAAGTGCTCTTGCTCCCGTCTTCTTTTCCATTGCCTTTTTAGCAATCGCTTCCAAAGCACTCTCATCAAACTGCAAATCCACTTCATCCAACAACAACAGTTTCTTGTACTGCTTTAAGATTGCATTCTTCGGCTCACTCAAGATATCAATCAACATCTTTTCGTCTAAATTGCTAAGTGCAAATATGACTGGCAAACGTCCCAAAAACTCTGGAATCATACCATATTCACGCAAATCCTCAACAGCAACCTTGGAAAGCAGATTCGGGTCGCCATCAAATTTGTCTTTCAAATCGGCATGGAAACCAATGGAAGCAGTCTTCGTTAAACGACGTTTAATAATATCCTCCAAATCAGGAAATGCTCCGCCACAGATAAACAGAATATTCTTTGTATTAATCGTCTCCATTGGAACCATGGCATTCTTGCTACCTGCACCTACAGGCACCTCTACATCTGCTCCCTCCAATAGTTTTAACAAGCCCTGCTGAACGGATTCGCCACTGACATCTCTAGAGTTCGTATTGCGTTTCTTTGCAATCTTATCAATCTCATCGATGAAAACGATTCCTCGTTCCGCTCTTTCTACATCATTGTCTGCAGATGCCAACAACTTTGAAAGTACACTTTCCACATCATCGCCTATGTAACCCGCCTCTGTTAACGTAGTCGCATCTGTAATAGCGAGCGGTACATTCAACATCTTAGCTATGGTTTTTACCAAATAGGTTTTTCCGGAACCGGTAGGACCCAGCATCAACATGTTTGATTTTTCTATTTCCACATCATCAGAAATGTCTGATAGCACTCTCTTGTAATGATTGTATACAGCAACGGAAATCGCCTTCTTGGCATGCTCCTGTCCAATGACATACTCATCCAACTGTGCCTTCATCTTATGCGGTGCAGGAATGGATGCTAATGTCAATTCCGGTGTCACCTTCTTTGCCTTTTTCTTCTTTTTCTTTACTTTCTGAGACTTCGGCATCATGTCTGTAGGCATCATATTCATGAAATTACTCATGTCTATAAACTGCATCTGATTCATGTTAAAAGAATCAAATGTCTTCTGCATACAATGGCTACATATATGAATATTGCTTGGCAAACTAACCAATTTGCCTACCTTTGATTCCGGCTGCCTACACAAATAACAATATTTTTCGTATTCATCCTCTTTATCGTCATCAGAAGCGTCTAGCATATCGTCTAAATCCGCATCGTCTGCGTCATCCACATCTAATTCCATATCATCATCGATATCGTCATAATCCTTAAACATACAAATTCCTCCTAAACGTAAGACCGATTATAACAAATTTCTACAAAAAAGGCTATTGGTAATATTTTTATCAATCCTCTGCTTGTTCCTCATAGATTGCCTGATATCGTTCTGCCATCATTTTTGTAGTATATTTATCTTCCACAAGTTTATGCGCTTGTTCTCTGATAGAACTACTATCCAGCATATTATTTATAATTTTATTAAGCACACAAACATAATCATCTAAATCATGACACAAATAACCATTTACCCCAGATGTAATTACCATCCTATTTTGTGGAATATCACTTACTACGCATATTTTTTCCATATACATTGCTTCTAACAAGGAAACAGATAACCCTTCCCATAATGATGGCAATAAAAATACATCTGCATCCATTGCTCTATTTATACATGCTGTTCTATCCATAAAGCCAGTTACTTGTATATTTTTCGCAGTGATGTCATCGCGCAATTCTCCATCACCAATCCAAACAAACTGCACATCAGGAAAATGCGTTGCAATCTCGTTAAACAACTTTGGATTTCTGGCATATGTAATTCTGCCTGCAATATAGACTGTCATAGATGTCTTCTCTTCTGTTTTTTGTTGTCTTTCTATAGACATTGTCGCTACATCAATTCCATTATTCACAAAAAACTGTTTGGGCACAAAGTCCTTTCCACAGGAATACTCCCATTCACTACAAGCAATTGTAATACCACCCATTTTCGCTAAAATACGTTCTGCTACTTTATATAATAATCGCTTTCTTGAAGTTATGTTTTCCTGTAAAAATGCGTATCCATGTGGAGTGTAATACACAGGAAAATATCTATCTTTGCGTCTTGTGAGCTTCTTTTTAACACCAGGAGAAAATAGCAATAATCGCCCTATCAAACCTGCCATAGAGGAATGAAAATGCACAACATCAGGAAGTTCCTCCTGCCATATCTGCTTTAATTCCTGTGTAGCACGTTTTATGGTGACTGGTGACAAGGATTTTTTCAGTTCTTGCATTCTTATCATCTTAACGTTGCACTCCTGAAACACATCATTCTGAAATTGAAATAATTCCTCTATGTTATCTGGCGTATCTGCTCTCACGCCATACGCTACCACCAACTCATATTTGCCATAAAGTTCCCTGCACAAATCCACTAAAATAGATAATGTTCCTGTTGCCGATGACTCAATTACATATAATATTTTTTTCAAAGCCAACAGCTCCTCTCACATTACATTGCTCCATCACCTGTAAGCACCGTAGTTATCGTTTTTAACAAAATCTTCAAATCTATGCTTGGACACTCATGTGTAACATAATACAACTCCATCTTCTGACGTTCCCCAGTCTCGTAGGTGGCATTATTTCTTGCATATGCCTGCCAGTAACCGGTTAAACCAGGTTTTACGCTTAACAACAATTCCACGTTCTCTCCATAATGCAATAACTCTGTATCTAAAATCGGTCTTGGACCAATTAACGCAATGTCGCCTTTCAGTACGTTCAGTAGTTGTGGAATTTCATCTAAACTGGTTCTTCTAAGAAAACGACCTAAAGCAGTCACTCTTGGATCATTCTCTAATTTGAATTCTCTCTTGTACTGCTCCAACTGCTCTGGCGTCAGTAACCGTTCCAAATCATCAGACTGATGTTTCATACTTCGATATTTAAATATGCGAATTTTTCTGCCATCCTTTCCTATTCGAAGTTGCGAATAAATTGGATTATGGCCATCAAATAAGAATACCAAAAGATAAATCAAAAGCCAAATTGGCGATGCAAGCACCAATGCCAACAAAGAAATGATACAATCCATCAGCCGTTTAAACATACGATAGCAACGAATACGATTCGTCGCTTTGCCTGCCACTTTTTGCTGTGGCAAATTCATTTTCGCCATATCTGTCTGAAAGAACGGAATCAATGATTCATTCCATGCTTGAAGCTGAAGAATCTGTTCTTTTCTATTCTTTTCTGTCACTTTTACAAATGTTGCAAATACTCCAGGTTTTACCCCCATGCTTTTTCTTTGTCCAGGCGTGTACGTCATAAACTCAGTTAAAGAAGGTGCAGGCTTTCCCAATATCGTTACATGCCCCCAAAGCAAAGCAAAAAACACAGGTAAATTATGAAGACCTGTTTTTTCCAACACTTTTCCAACTACACTCACATTCCCTGCCACGTCTGCGATAGTACGATATGTATACATTGTAAAACGTCGTCCATTCCTACCCACACGAACACGGGCAATGCAGGTTGGTCCCTTTGTAGTAACCTTAATTATAAATGCTAGTAATGGATAAGTTATAACACACAGGAATGAACCAATCAAACCAATACATAGGTCTATGACTCTAGACAAAAACCTCATCTGCATGTTGTATTTTTCAATGGTATATGTCATGACAGAGTATTCCCCGAAGGTATTATATGTCTTGAAGCCATTACTCAATTCAGCTTCTGATATATGAACATGCGCTGTAATACCTGCAGCTTGCAATTGTTCAACCATACTGGCCACATCCCCATGACTCAACTTCGAGCAACAGATTAATACCGAATCGACATTTTCCTTTGCTATTACTTCCAGCATATTATTCTTATTTGCTACTACTTTCACATTTTGAATGTATTGCCCGGTCATATCCTCATCAATCATGCAGATTCCTATAATAGAGCAATACCACATTTTGCTGAAACGCTCTAATTCAGCCTCCACCTGCGATTTCGACGTCACTAAAATCATCTGTTCGCCGGTCTGTTCTACCTGAATTCGATGTATCATGTATCGTTTACAAAGTGTCCTTTCCACAAACACAAAAAGTAGACTCATTCCTAAAAATAAAAACATCTGTAAACGAGAATATAGCAAACCTGATTTCATAACAAACAAACATGCAAATAGGGAAAGACCTAAGTATGCATGTTGTTTTAATATAATCACAAATTCAGAAACCAGTGATAAATCCCATTCTTTTAAATCCTTATCCTGCACATACAGAATCACTACAAATAACACTGTAGCGATTCCATATAACTCTAGGTAATCGCCACCTACGACACCATCCTCCAAAAAATGGAATCTCACTAAATAAGCTAACATATATGCAATTGATAACATCACAATATCCAATGCGGAAATGATGTACTGTAATCGTTTTAATCTTAACTGCATAATTACCTCATTTGCCTACGAAATACGAATCTTACTACACCCAATCCCAAATAAGATAATAGCAATGCGTACTTCGTCTTCTTTCTTGCTCGTTTATCCCTTAATACAGCCTTCCGATGCCGTTCCACAAAAATCTGACAACGTTGACACTCTAACCAATATTGCTTTTTATTATTCAATCTGCAAATCACATGAAAGTAAGCATCTACAGCTTTATTCCTTGCCGGATTTATGATATCCATTTCGCTATCCTGTGCATACTTGATAATATCATCTGCAATATCTAACATGGCAAATTTTCTTTTAGAAAAACTTCTCGTCTCAGAGACTTCTCTTACACGATAATGATACAATGCAGTTCCTAAATACAAGCAACCGCCTGCCACTGCTACTAACCTATGTAACACTGCCAAATCTTCACAAAATGTATCCGGAAATCGAATTTCTGACCAAATATCTCTATGATACAATCTTGTCCATACATTGGTATCCATTTCTTCTCCGTACCACATGGAAGCAATGGCTTCTTCTGCATTAAATTGCCTATCGGTTCTTGCCTCTGTATAACAATGTACTCCCTCAGGTGTATGAATTTTATAATTACACGCCACCATTTTTACATTGTTCTCTATAGCAGTTTTGTATAGACTCTCCAAAAAATCGGGTTCCACCCAATCATCACTATCTACAAATGCAATATAATCACCGGTGGCCAAATCTAAGCCTGCATTTCTGGCCATTCCAACGCCATTATTATCCTGATGTATGACCATCACCCTACTATCCCCATGTGCATAGTCATCACAAATGCCAGCAGATGCGTCAGTAGAGCCATCGTCCACTAAAATCACTTCTATATGTTTGTATGATTGTCTCAATATACTATCTATACAAGTATTTAATTCTTTCTCCACATTATACACAGGTACAATGACAGATATCAGATGTTCTTTCATAATCGATTACGCCAATCTCCTATTTTATATACTGCATAAAACAAACGCTTGTGAATAAGTAGTGTCACAATTTTTATTTTATCAATGCTCCGCACGCGTTTTTCAAACAGCAATTTTCTACCATATTTTCTCACTTGCTCCACAATACGTCGTTGTTCATCTTGAAAACAATCAAACCCTTTATCCAAGATTTTCTTTAACAGTTTCATGTACAAAACAATGTGCAATCTATAAATTGCCACACTCAAATCCGGATATCTTTCAAGCAGTCTCTCAGATACACGTTTTGAAATATCCATTAATACCATATTGTCTTGCGTAACTGGCTTCTGAATTATCGATGTTTCTCTCACACGGTAGTAATAAAATGCATTTTCGCATAACGCCACTTGATTGGCTTTCGATACCATATCATAAATCACTGCAAGATCCTCATAGAGCATGCCTACTGGAAATTGATTCTCTTCCCATAATTTTGCACGAAACAGTTTACCGCAAGCTTCGTTTCCAATACTTTCATTGTACAACATTTTTTCAATGATGCGTTTTGTTTCATATAATTTATAATCTTCACTCATAATGAACTCCGGTAATACATCAACGAACATGCATAAAGAAGACATTACAATATCTGCAGATGTCTTTTCTTGTATAGCGACCATGCACGAAATCGCATGTTCATGCAATACATCATCACTGTCTAAAAAAAACACATACTCCCCATGTAGTTTTGACAACCCTACATTTCTTGCATCTGAGAGTCCTCCATTTTGTTTATGAACCACCTGCACCCTATTATCTAATTCTGCATATTTATCACACATCATTCCACTACTATCAGTAGAACCATCATCTACGAGTATAATTTCTAAATTCGTGTAATCCTGCTTAAAAACACTTTGCATGCAGACAGGCAAATAGTCTTCTACATTGTACACTGGTATTATAATACTCACTAAAGGCAATTCTGACATTTTATCCCTACTTACTAAAATAATTAATTACGGCTTTTGCCACAAGTCTTATACTTTCTACCGGCATCCGAACCATGATAAACGGATAATACATCCAAGTCTTTTTTATTTCTGCTTGTAACACTTTTTTCTGTTTACAATCTAATGAAAACTGTCCCATAACCTCCAATGCCAGTCTGCATTGAAAGCCTTTAATCACACATATTAAACGACTACTCAGTGTACAATCCTCTATTATTTTTTCCATAGCCAAATTATACTGTAATCTTCCATTCTCATGAAATAATTTGTCTATATTATGTGTTGCACTATCTTCTCTTTGAATATAATAAAAGCTAACATCAGGAATGATGCATGCTTTCACGTTTGGATTCTGCTCAATTACACGCATAACAAAATGTGTATCTTCAAAATAGTGTAAAGTTTCATCAAATAAAACAGGCTCGAACAACTCTTTTTTAAAAAATTTATTACTCACTGATCCAAGAAGTCTCCGATCCCATATTACGTGATCTAACAATTTCCTTGCATCCCAGCATTTATCTTTGCCAGCTAGTCCACGATATAACATTATATCTTTACCTCTGGAAACAAAATGTGTTTCATAACCGCAACTTACTACGCAAATCTCTGAATTGTTCTCAAATACATTAGTAATTCTTTTAAAAATGTCATTCGCATATCGGTCATCTGCATCACAAAACCCAATTATATCTCCCGTCGCATGTAATATTCCAGCATTTCTTGCACCAGATACCCCTTTTGTATTTGGTACAATCACCTTGACATTGTCATGCAAATTTGCATATTCCTGTACAATATCTACCGTGCAATCTGTAGAATGATCATTCACTACCAAAACTTCTAGTTCAGGATAGTTCTGCTCAATAATACTATCTAAACATGATTGAATTGTGCTTTCTCCATTATAAACCGGAATTACAATACTAATTTTCAAAATTAATTACTCCCACTTTGATAGCAAAGCATGTATCTTGTACAAAACTATGCTAATCGGCTCACAAAAACCAAATGCACATGTATACACCCTTGCCGGAAAAGACCATGTTCGTTTATTCACCATACTTATTATGTTACGATATTGTTTTTTAATAGATACATGTCGTTCTCTATTATTACGAATATTCCTCTTAATGTCGTCTCGTATTTCATTAATAATAGAAATTACTTGAAAAACACTCAGCCTAGTCAGTTCAAACTCTTGTTGCTCTTCGAAGAAAAGAATTCTCTCAAACAACGCTTCTATTCCATCATAACTTTTTAATGTGCGTTTAACTCCTGTTATACTATCAATTCTTTGTCTGTAATAATATGTTGTTTTATCAATGAACGAAATTCCATTCCCACAATTTTGCACTATACTATGAATAATAAACTCATCTTCATGTATTTTTTCCTTTCGAAAACGAATTGTATTAAACAATGTTTTTTTATACAACTTATTGCATGCAATTACCAATATAAAATTATACGTATCATAAAAATGAAACCAGAAAGTTCTAGTATCAAATATTTGGTCTGCTTGCACACACACGCTTTCAAGAAAATCACCATCTTCTCTCACGGTTACAAGTCCGCCAATGCACATATCCGTATCTGTCCGTGTTATTTCATGGTACAATGCTTCTACCATCTCTACAGCAACATAATCATCGCTATCCACAAATGCAATATACTCACCATTGGCAACATCTAACCCTGCATTTCTAGCATCAGACAATCCACCATTCGCTTTATGAAGAACACGAATACGTGAATCTCTTTGAGCCCACTCATCACACACGTCCGGACACTTGTCAGTTGAACCGTCATCGACTAAAATAATTTCTAAATTCTTATATGTCTGATTCACAATCGACAATATACACTTTTCTAAATACTGTTCCACATTATAGACTGGAACAATCACACTTACTAATTCACAGTTCAATTTCATTTCCCCATCGCTTTAAATAGTTTTTTGCATTTGCAGTAAAATGGTCTTCAATTCCTCGACACTGTTTGGAACAAGCACTCTAGTTTTATCTCTATACATTCCTTTTATATTCTCTATAAATTTTAACAATTCATCATAATATGAATATTCTTTATATATATGCTTCATTTCATCCTTAAATATCTTAAATAAAAAGATTACATAAGGCTCTTTATCTGCCAACAATTTAGGGGTTAATAGAGCAGTAGATGATACAGATATCAATACTCTATCTTCTAAATTGGGCAATTCATTTATGTAACATTCCCATGGGGCCAATGAATATATTTCATTTGCCCACTCTCTATGTGGTACACTTCTTGGATGCAATTTGATGGTCAACTCATCAATGCTTACTACTTTCTTAAATACATCAAAACAATACTCCTCTTTATCATCAAATTCCGGCATATCATAATCCTTTGCAAATGGCTCATCAAACCAAATATATCTACGATACTTACAAATATCTCTTCGGTATCCAAAAATATGATTAATTGTGTCAAGAAAATCTGCATTCTCACTTAAATATGGAGCTTTCTTAATGCTTTTCACATATTGATTTGTATATAATTCAGGAGCTGATACATACTTGTGTGCCACATAATTATTAATGTTGTATATACTGTCATTTAGTACAGTATCATGCACAATATATTCGCCGATGCCCTCTTCGACTTGTATAACTTCTGGCTGATTTTTGCTTGCATGCAGTAGATATGTAGCAGCCGTGGCATACTTCATGGTAATAATTCGATTAAATTCATGACGCATTGGAAAATGAGGCACACACAACTGCAACAAATATCTATGATGCAATCCAAACAATGCACTTAACCGTCTCAGGATTCTTTTTCCTAAAGAATCAATAATTTCGCCACGCTTTACATAATAAACACCTTTTACATAACCAATATTGTTGGCTGTGATTTCGTATTTGTTATCAGACATATACATATCTCTATAAATACACAAAATGCAATCTTCTTTGTACTCTGAATACACCAAATTCAATGCATTTAATGTTTGATATGGAGTCTCACAAAACACAGCTATCATTTCTGTTCACCAGTTCCTTTTCTCTTAAATTTATTAAAAAGAAATTTTCTATCATTTCTATCTAAAACAAAAATACCATTCAATAAGCCTAACACAAACACACAAATCATGCCAGAAAGTATTAGATATAACCAACTAATCTCCCGTAATATAAATTGCTTTATCATAAAACCAACAGCAATAGATAATAACAGCATGATTACGCTTCTAAACAAATCTATGTAAAAGCAATGCCATTTCTCTCCTATGGCTTTTCCCACATACGGAACAAGCAGCATTACACTTCTAATAATACACAAAATAGAACTAATTCCTGCCACAGCATATAACTCCAAAGAAGTATATCTAAGAGCTAAATAAGTGCATAACAAACTGAGCAATCCTGTTAAAACCACAAGTATCGAGGTATATCGCACTTTATTAATTACTGTACAGACACTAAATAACACCTCTGTCACGGCCGTCACCAAGCAGGAACAAACCGACAATATCGCCAGTATATATATCTTATGTATGTCAGTGGTATCTTCAGGTAACCATACAACAAAAAACGGCTCTAATAAAGCAAATAACGTGCCGTAAATAACACAAACAAAAAACGAATGAATTCGTATACAACGTTTTATACTTGCCACAAATTCTTTTTTATCACACTTTGCATATTCTATTGTTAATTGCGGCATAAACGCCACACAAATAGTTCCCATAAAGTTTGATATATTACTTGGAACCGTCTTAGCAATTGACAAAGTTCCCATTGCTGCTGGACTAATAAACAAATTTGATATTAACAAATCCAATTCTGTCAATGCAATACTACCTAACGAACGAATCGAATTCCATACCCCAGAAGATAGAAGTTCTTTGGTGGTTGTCCAACTAACATTTTTCATGCAAAAGCGTATTTGAGGAACTAATTTTCTTGCATAGTAAAAATTCGTTGCAATACCATATACGGAACAAACAATAGCACCTATACCGATAAACCATAAATGTGGTCCACATATGGCAAAGAGCAATAACATAAGAAGACCTCTTAGTAAATTGGCTTCAACGCCCTTCTTGGCCTTTATATCAATTCGATTTGCAGTAAACAACTGTACACCTACACTGGAGGTAATTAAACTCAACACAAAATTAATAAACAATAAACTCCACAAAATTTGTACATTAAACAGCATACCACTTTCAATCACAATTAATTGATCCAAAAAGATAACAATCAATACAAATGGTACAGAAAGAATCACAGCTAAGACCATATTGGAAAAAATAACTGAAGCATAGTATTTATTTGCACTTTCATAATCGTCCTGATGAATTCTTAGTGCAATAAATCTTCCTGACATTGAATTTAATGCAACTGATACAACAGAGGCATAAGTCACAAAATTATTACCTAGCGAGACAAATCCATATGCTTCTCTACCAACCTGTTCGATGATATAAGGAGTTAGAAAGAAATTAATTCCAAAATTGATCAAAAAAGCAACTACTTGCCCTATTAAATTTACATACATTTGCTTCCGTTGATTTTCCATAATTACTCCAGACTATAGCGACAATAACAAGCTTGCAATTCTCTTGCTTCCATTACCATCTACAATTTCTTGCATTTTTTTTGAAGTCGACCTCAATCGTTTCTGACTCAAACTATATTGATCCATAATATCCAACAAACGATCCAGACATCGATTGCTTTCATATCGAAAGTCTCCTATATACGGAATTATATTATCATCTGAAAAGGCTTTTGCCATATGCATCTGATTGTCAGCAATTGTATACATTATCGTAGGAATTCCACAGGAACACAACTCATATATGGTAGTACCTCCTGCACTAATCGCCAAATCACATGTCCGCATCCATTCTGCCATATTTTTAACGTCCAATAAAACATGAACATGCGAACTGAATTTATATAACTGTACAATTTCATTCTTCTTGTGATGATATTTTCCTAACACTACATAATATTCATATGCATCCTGATACACATTTTGCAAACATTCTAGTATCTGTTCGATTGCATTGTAATTATCGGTTCCGCCAGACGTAATCAAAATCTTTCGTATCTTGCCATCGTGATTTCTTTTTGTACATGTAAATTCTGATCGTAGCGGGACATATTGAGGACCTAAATAAAACTTGATATCTTTGCAATGCCCATATAACAAATCATACTGTATCTGCTTCCCGTACACATTATAATTGATGATAGTATCAACAGAATAGGCTACCTGTAGCAAATCATCAATATATACTATTTTTGTATAGTTCCCAATATGTTTACAAAAGTCTTCTGTCAAATAATAGGAATCAATTAACATCACGTCTATTTGATATTCGAAAATCAATTGTTTCATGTCTTCAATTTGAGAATTCCAATCATCCCATGGCTTGTCCAGTGTAATTATAGAATATCCTTTTTCATTAATCAGACTTTGCATTGTATTACTGGCAACTACAAAACAGACCTGTCCTCCTAGACTTGTTAACTGTTCAGCAATAGCTAAACAACGCATCACATGTCCTGTGCCAATTATTGAATTACCATCTACTCGAATACAAATCATAATTCACCTTACCACTACCGTATTTTTTTTGTAAACAATATGTACTCATCCCGCTCACTTCTATCATAGTCACAATTCAAAAAGCATTTCTGCGATGCGACATTTTGATGTAATACTTTTCCTTGTAACATAGTTATTGGAATCACATCCATATCATTAGAAAGCAGTTCTTGTAACATTCGCAACATTTGGCTACCATAACCACAACCTCTATGTAATGGTGCAACACAATAACTGACAATGCCCTTTCCGTTTTCAAAATCCACCCGAATCTGTCCTATCAAATCATTATCATGTTGACATATATAAAACCTACAATTAGTATCTTTTATTTTTCGTTGAAACCATTCTACATGCTGTTCATATGAAATCGCATCCTTATGAAAAGAATACATTCGTGTTATTGGGTCATTTGCCCACTCATAGATGATGTCTACATGACTTTGTTCTACTCTTACTAATTTCAAAACAAACCTCCATCAATCATATCTTCCTTTAAAGGAGTTCCTCTATTGATATCACATGTTGCACGCTTACCGAGGACCGAATCATAAAACTTCGACGCTAACCCATATCCTGGACGAATACTTCTTACATTTTTCTCAGTAAATCTCTCACCTATAGAAATATCTTCCACGACAAATAACGATTTTCTAAAAATTACATTGCTTTCTTCTTCCTTTGTAACACCATAATTCACTGTACCAATTGCTTTTTCTGTTAATCTAATCTGTTGAACCATTTCACTAAACTCCTGCGGTTCCATGGAAAATGAGGCATCTGGTCCTTCCAATGCCCGATTTAAACAAATGTGTTTTTCAATCACCTTTGCTCCCATAGCAACAGCAGCAATCGCACCAGTATAACCAAGCGAATGATCGGAAAGCCCTACTTGCACATCAAATCGTTCTTTCATATCTACCATCGTTTTTAAATTCATACTTTCACTAATTGCAGGATATGCACTAGCACAACGAAGCAGGCATATCTGATGGTTACCTTGCATTTTAATTGCATTTATAGCTTCTTCTATCTCTTGCAAAGAAGCCATTCCTGTTGACAGAATAATAGGTTTTCCTTTTGATGCAACGTAACGAATGAGTGGAATATCCACCAATTCGAAAGAAGCAATCTTATAAAATCCAACATCAAGAGTTTCCAAAAAATCCACTGCACTATTATCAAAAGGGGTAGATAAAAAATCCATTCCCAAACTTTCTATCAATTCTTTCAATTCTGCCTGCCATTCCCAGGGCGTATATGCTTTTTTATACAATTGATAAAGATTATCCCCTGACCAAGTTCCATCTACAATCTGAAAATAATGATTGTCACAATCTATCGTCAGAGTGTCTGCTGTATAGGTTTGTATTTTAACACAATCCACGCCTGCATCCTTAGCTGCGTATATTATTTTTTTTGCCATATCTATGTCGCCCAGGTGATTACCCGACATTTCAGCAATTACATATGTTTGCTTTAAATTATGGATGTCAAATTTCACGTTTATTCGCCTCCAACATCAGTTGATATTTCATTTCTGCAATCTTCCAATCACTTTCATTGTCAATATCTTGGACTTCTAATTCACTCAGCACAATTGGCATTACCTGTCCATCAATCAATTTCTTTGTTTTTAAAAATAGCCCCACATCAAAGCAGTAGAATTGTCCACAATCATGATATATTGTCTCCAAATCCTGAGAACGACAATTCATATATTCCGGACTCACAGCCTGTAATATTCCTTCTCTACATACCAATCCTCTCTGTGGCGGAAATGAAAAAGGCACAACTGGCATCACTGTTGAAACTTCATAAGTCTGCAACATTCGCATACCTTGTCTCAATATATCAGGGGTAACAAAAGGTGCGGTAGGGTATAAACAACAAGCAAAATCAAATGTGCGACCTTGTTCTTGATAATACTCTAGCACCTCCACTAAAACATCCGCGGTAGTAGCAAAATCATTTGCATTTTCCTGACTTCTCATAGTCGGAACACTTGCACCATACTGTCTTGCTATCTCAGCAATTTCATCACTATCTGTTGATACCATAACCTCGTCAAAAACTGTGCTTTCTATTGCAGCCTCTATTGCATATGCAAGCATAGGTTTTCCACAAAATTGCCTAATATTTTTCTTTGGAATTCGCTTACTGCCTCCACGAGCAGTAATAATTGCAATATTACCCATTTTTTCACTACCTTCTATAATAAGTGATTACTTTTTTAACCGCATGTACCACTGACTTTACATCCTCATCAGTCATGGCTGGATACAAAGGAATTGTCAACATATTTTCGTAAAGGGTCTCCGCATTTGGACAAAGCCCTTTTTCATATCCTAGTTCCTGATAATAAGGGAAATAGTATACAGGAATATAATGCACATTACAGCACACATTTTCAGCATTAAGCGCACAGAAAAGTTCTTCTCTCGTAGCACGAATCCGTTGCATATCTAACTGCAACACATATAAATGCCAGCAGGTGTCGGATGCTTCTATATTCTTTTGCAATATGACCTCTGGCATAGATGCAAACTGGTCATTATAATATTGAACTATTTGACGTCTTCTCCGCTTAAAGAAATCCAGTTTATCCAGCTGACTACTAATTAGTGCAGCCTGCATATCTGTAATTCTATAGTTATAGCCTATAGAAATTTGCTCATAATACCAAGGAGCAGCTTCCTTGCTCATCATCCAATCAGCATTACGAGTAATTCCATGAGAACGGAACAATAATAATTTTTTATAATACTGCTCACTATTCGTCAATACTGCTCCACCTTCACCACCAGTCACCGTCTTTACTGGATGAAAACTGAATGTCGTCATGTCAGCTATGCTACCCACTTCTTTTCCCTGATAGCAAGTGCCTATAGAATGGGCCGCATCTTCAATACAAACAACACCATACTTTTTACAAATATTCATAATTTCATCCAACTGCACTGCTTGTCCTGTATAATCCACTGCAACCACAGCCTTTGTTTTACTTGTAATACACTGCTTAATTGTTGCCGGAGAAATATTGTATGTATGTTTATCAATATCGGCAAACACTGGTTTCGCACCACAATACAACGCACAATTTGCAGAAGCAGCAAAGGTCATTGGTGAAGTAATGACTTCATCCCCATCCCTCACATCCGCCGCGTTGCAGGCTGCGTGCAATGCGGCAGTTCCGTTACTAAATACTACTGCATATTTTGCACCTGTCATATCACATAACTTCTTCTCAAGCTTGGCAATTTGCGGTCCACAAGTAAGATAGTCACTTCGCATAACATCCACAACAGCCTGAATATCCTCGTCATCAATACATTGATGCCCATAATATATTTTATTGTCTCTTACCGGTTTTCCACCAAAAATTGCCAACTGTTCCATTCATCATCACCACTAATTATGCTTACTTATATCTGTCTTTAACAATACCTTAATATCTTCAACCTGCAACCACTCTTTATTGTGCCCAGAACTATACTCAAATTCCGGCTCAACCAGTTTTCCCCCTGGTATAATTGCATTTCTTCCCCACCAACTATAGTTTGGATAAATAATGTAATGCTTTTCATACTCATATGCATGGAAGGAATCTTCCCTTGTAATCATTATTTCATGTAGTTTTTCACCCTCACGAATTCCCACCTCCGGCATATTACATCCTGGCAACATTGCCTGTGCCAAATCAGTAATTTTGAATGATGGTATCTTGGATATAAAAATCTCTCCACCATTTGATTCCTCTAAGGCCTTTATAACTAACTTCACGCCTTCCTCCAAACTAATCCAAAAACGGGTCATGCGATAATCCGTAATTGGTAACTCTTTACCACCGTTATCAATGATATTTTGAAAGAAAGGGATCACAGAACCCCTACTACCTGCTACATTTCCATATCGTACAACAGAGAATCTTGTACCATGTTCACCGCCATATGCATTAGCAGCCGTAAACAATTTGTCTGAAACCAATTTGGTTCCACCATATAAATTAATCGGATTTACTGCCTTATCTGTAGATAACGCAACAACCTTTTTCACTCCTGCAGCTAACGATGCATTAATCACATTCATGGCACCATTCACGTTTGTCTTAATAGCCTCATTAGGATTGTATTCACATGCAGGTACTTGTTTTAATGCTGCTGCATGAATCACATAATCCACCCCATTTAAGGCCATCTTAAGGCGTGCTTCATCTCGCACATCACCAATAAAGAAACGCAATACACTCTCATACTTTTTATATTGGTTTGCCATCATAAATTGCTTATATTCATCTCGCGAGTATATAATAATTTTTTTAGGAGAATAATTCTCCAATACATAATCAACAAAATGATGTCCGAATGAACCCGTTCCACCTGTTACTAAAATTGTTTTATTATTTAACATGTTACCACTCCTATTCATTAGTATTATTATTTTTCATCGTATATATTATCGAAACTTTGTCCTCACCCAGGACACAAACGGAAATAATAAAAAACCTGTAGCCCGATTCAGTTTCACCATTATCATTAATTTCCCCTTATACCCTTTATATAACTCCGAGGAACTATCCTTCAACCATCTATCAAACTCCTTAATTTCACTTTTTGCACTTGTTGTAGTTCCCATGGAAAAGTAAATTGCATATTGGGTGATTATTGCATACTTGATTCTATTGACAACAATTTGCTTTTTCCTATCACTCAGTTTTTCACTATACTGCAAATAAAAAGCCATAATCCGCTCAATAACCTTTAAATGTTGTTCTCGCCGCTTTACCATATTTTTCAAACTCATACTTTGCTCCTCTGTACCAAGAAGATACTGATACACAAAATAATCCAAGCATACATATGAATGAATATCCAATACAGGAAATATGGTATACTCCATATCAACATAAAAACAATTTTCATCAATAATAGGACCCATTTTCTGCAAAATATTCGTTTTTAATGTCATAGCATGCATATATAGCGATATAACGCCATCCGTTTCCATGTTCAATTCCGTATCTAATTGTACATTCTGACTAAATGGATAAACCTTTTTTACGTCTACTGCATCACAATTCTGAATCCTTACCTCATGAAATGGATTCAGAACTAAATCAACCTCACTATGCTTTAAATAGCCAACTAACTTTTCTATACCATCTTTGTCCACCCAATCATCAGCATCGACAACTTTGTAATATTTTCCCTTTGCCTTTAATATACTGGCATTAATAGTGGAACCATGTCCGCCATTCTTTTTACTAATTAATCTAATAGAAGCCGGAAATCTATTCACATACGACTCAACAACCTTATATGTATCATCTGTAGAACCATCATCTACCACAATAATATCCAGGTCCTCAACAACTGCATTGTCTGTCAAAGATTCCAAACACTTTTGAATACAATTTTCTGCATTGTATGCAGCGACGCTAATTGTCAAAACCTTCTTCATACTAAATACCCCATCCCCAATAATAGGCTGCTTTCCCAAAAACACATATGTATTTATATTAACACATTTTCATCTATATTCAAAGAACTTCCCATATTCCTCATTGCCTGTTTCCACAATTCCCACTATAATATACTTATCACCCTTACTTGGAGGCACTATGAAAAAACAAGGCTACTACTCCTCAGGAGAATTTGCCCGCATGGCCCGTGTCACACTGCGAACCATACGGTATTATGACCAAGTAAATATATTAAAGCCCACTTACGTAAATGAAAGTGGTGCGAGATTTTATACAGATACGGATTTTGCCAAACTACAACAGATTCTTCTGCTCAAGTATCTCGGGCTGTCCCTAGACGATATCCGGGAGATGACCGTTGGAGAACCAGACTATCATTATCTGGAAAATGTACTAAACATCCAGCAAAAACTAGTAGAAGACCGCATTGAGCAAATGCAGCTGGTAGAAAAGGCAATCCAAGATACAAGAACGGCAATTCAAAGCAACCAGGAGATCGACTGGAGCCAGATGCTCAATCTAATTCATCTGACAAATATGGAATCCAGCATGAAGAACCAATACGTAAATGCCAGCAATATCTCTGCACGCATTCAACTACATGCACTGTATTCTCAAAACAAACAAGGTTGGTTTCCTTGGATTTATGAACAACTGCAACATCTCGTTACGGACAAATTTTCCACCAAAACACCGATACGTATTCTTGAAATTGGGGGTGGCGATGGTACCTTTTGGAAAGAAAACCTAGAAAAACTTCCAAAACATACACAGGTTACACTATCTGATATTTCAGAAGGTATGCTTCGTGATGCACGACGTTCCATCGGTGCAGAGGATGCCCGATTCCATTTTGATGTATGCGACTGCGAACAATTACCATATGAAGATGCAAGTTTCGATATCGTAATTGCCAATCACGTGCTATTTTATTGCAACGACATAGAACAGGCATGTGCCGAAATCAGACGAGTATTAACTCCGAACGGACAACTTATCTGTGGAACCTACGGAAAACAACACATGCAGGAAATCAGCAAATTGGTACAAAGTTTTGACAAACGAATTACCTTGGCTGCCGACAATTTATACGAACGTTTTGGCAAGGAAAACGGTGCCAGCCTGTTACAACCGTATTTTAGACAGATTTCCTGGTTAGAATATAAAGATAGCCTGATAGTACCAGATGCAGAAGCACTCATCTCTTACGTGCTATCCTGCCACGGAAATCAGAATCAATACATTCTAGATAAATATCAGGACTTCCACACCTTCGTAAAAAAGAAGGTAAAAAATGGGTTCCATATCACAAAAGAAGCCGGTATTTTTATTGCTTCAAAAAAATAAATAAAAAGGGCTTGAAGGTGACGTTGCGTCACCTTTTATAATATCTACAGTTACTAAAAATTACACACAAAGAAAGGATGGTTAATTATGAAAGGAATCATTTTAGCAGGTGGCTCTGGCACACGCCTCTACCCACTTACCATGGTAACCTCCAAGCAGTTGTTACCGATTTACGATAAACCTATGATTTATTATCCAATGTCAGTTTTGATGAATGCGGGCATTCGTGACATTTTGATTATTTCCACTCCACAGGACACACCTCGCTTTCAGGAGCTTTTGGGGGATGGTCACCAATTTGGTGTAAATTTAACCTATGCTATACAGCCAAGTCCAGATGGACTTGCACAGGCATTTATCATTGGAGAAGAATTCATCGGTGATGATACTGTTGCTATGGTGCTAGGTGACAATATTTTCTCAGGTCACGGATTAAAGAAGCGTTTGAAAGCCGCTGTAGAAAATGCTGAATCCGGAAGAGGTGCTACTGTATTCGGTTACTATGTAGATGACCCAGAACGATTTGGTATCGTAGAATTCAATGCAGAAGGCAAGGCAATCTCCATCGAAGAAAAGCCGGAACAGCCAAAGAGTAATTACTGTGTAACTGGTCTCTACTTCTACGATAACAAGGTTGTAGAATATGCAAAGAACTTAAAGCCAAGTAAGCGTGGCGAATTAGAGATTACAGATTTAAACCGCATTTACTTAGAATCAAATGCTTTAAATGTAGAACTCTTAGGACAGGGCTTTACCTGGTTGGATACCGGTACACACGAAAGCCTTGTAGAGGCAACCAACTTTGTAAAAACTGTTGAACAACATCAGCATAGAAAAATTGCGTGTCTGGAAGAAATCGCATACTTAAACGGATGGATTTCAAAGGATGATGTGCTTAAGGTATATGAAGTATTAAAGAAGAATCAATATGGCCAGTACTTAAAGGATGTTTTAGACGGCAAGTACATGGATGTTTTACACTAATTTTAGGAGGATTATATTATGACTATTATCGTAACAGGCGGCGCCGGATTTATCGGCAGCAATTTCATATTTCACATGTTAAATAAGTACCCAGATTATCGTATCGTATGTTTGGACTGCTTAACTTATGCCGGCAACTTATCTACTCTTGCACCGGTAATGGATAACCCAAATTTCCGTTTCGTAAAGGAAAGCATCACTGACCGTGAAGCTGTTTACAAACTTTTCGAAGAAGAAAAACCAGACATGGTTGTGAACTTTGCTGCTGAAAGCCACGTAGACCGTTCTATCGAAAACCCAGAGGTATTCTTAGATACCAATATCAAGGGAACTGCTGTACTAATGGACGCTTGTAGAAAATATGGCATTACCCGTTACCATCAGGTTTCTACTGATGAGGTTTATGGAGACCTTCCATTAGACAGACCCGACTTATTCTTTACAGAGGAAACACCAATCCACACAAGCAGCCCTTACAGCTCATCTAAGGCAGGCGCAGACTTATTGGTATTGGCTTATCATAGAACCTATGGACTTCCTGTAACCATCAGCCGTTGTTCTAACAACTATGGTCCATATCACTTCCCAGAGAAGTTAATTCCTCTTATGATTGCCAACGCATTAAATGATAAGCCACTTCCAGTTTACGGAAAGGGTGAAAATGTCCGCGACTGGCTCTATGTTGAGGACCACTGTAAGGCTATCGACTTAATCATCCACAAGGGACGTGTCGGTGAAGTGTACAACATTGGTGGACACAACGAAATGAAGAATATTGATATCGTTAAGATTATCTGTAAGGAGCTTGGAAAGCCTGAAAGTTTAATCACATATGTAACAGACCGTAAGGGACATGATATGCGTTATGCTATCGATCCAACAAAGATTCACAACGAACTTGGCTGGCTTCCAGAGACTATGTTTGCAGATGGTATCAAGAAGACTATTCAGTGGTATCTTGATAACAAGGAATGGTGGGAAACAATCATTTCCGGCGAATATCAGAACTACTATGAGAACATGTACGGAAACCGTTAATATCAGAATAAGGAGTATATGATATGGGACAGATTAAAGTAGATAAAAATGTTGGTGGCATCGAAGGGCTTTGCGTCATTGAACCAACTGTTCACGGTGATGCCAGAGGCTACTTCGTGGAAACATACAACCAAAAGGACATGCAGGAAGCAGGGCTTGACATGGTATTTGTACAGGACAATCAGTCAAGTTCTGTAAAAGGAGTACTTCGTGGTCTTCACTTCCAGAAGGAATTTCCACAGGGAAAACTTGTCCGCGTGGTAAAAGGTACCGTATTTGATGTAGCCGTAGATTTAAGAAGCAATTCCAAGACTTATGGAAAATGGTATGGTGTAGAACTCTCTGCTGAGAATCATAAGCAGTTCTATATCCCAGAAGGCTTCGCTCATGGATTCTTAGTGCTTACTGATATGGCAGAATTCTGTTACAAATGTACAGACTTCTATCATCCTGGTGATGAAGGCGGTATGGCATGGAATGATCCTGAAATCGGCATTACATGGCCAGATGTAATTGGTGACTATCAAGGTTCTGCATCCGCAGAAGGTTATGTTATGTCAGATGGAACACCACTTAACTTAAGTGAAAAAGACCAGAAATGGCTGGGGTTAAAGGATACATTTAAATTCCAATAACTACACAAACATCAAAAAATCGGATTACAAATGTTTCGGTGTGTCGTTTACACTCCCAAAATGCGTAACAGTACATAATGCCGTTGAAACACACGGCATAAGTGCTGACGCATTTTGAGGCACAACCTCAATCACTTGTAACCCGATTTTTGAGTTTGTATGCGAAATTGCAATTTAAATGTATCCCTAATTATTTCTCCACTCGATTCATGTAGCGGTCCCACTCTAATATGGCCTGATCAAAGGCAATCTGCAACCAATAAGTGGTATCTTCATCTTTATCAATTCCCATCAGATACAAAAATCTTCCTGTATCATTTTGATCTGCTTCCACAGGAACCAAAGACCACATGTAAGCACCATCAATATTCTTCAGGATTTCTCCAATCTCCAACTGAGATAACGGCGTATCCGGCACATCCTCTACCAACACATCGTTGGCATCGTAATACTTGTACCCTTCCTTCACGCCCTTTTGAATGTCTGCATTCACAAGACGCATAGTTAGCTCCCCGGCATAACTTTCGACAAAATTAGAATTTTGAGAATTGGTCGGCAATACTCTGACTGCTTCCAACTCAAAATATATGGCACCCTCACGATTGGTATAGGAATGCATCACTGTATCCTGAAAATCAAACTTATCTAATTCATTGATTGATTGAAATTTCATTTTCATATCTCCTTTATGATTTATCACAGACAAGTCTAACACATAGACGCAAAATTTACCAGCATATTCCGTCACCAGACTTGATTATTCTGTCTTTATTTTGCGCTATATGTTTATTAAAATAACATTCCAAGAAAAGAAATGCGTTGTTTTCTCATCAAAACATTGCATTCACTCACCATTTCATTTATAATTAAATTATTCACCATAATTATAATGTTTATTTAATTAACAAAAGGAGTTCATTATGAAAAAGTTATCCACGCAACTGTTAGCTACGATTGTAGAAACTAAAAGAAAAGAAAAAAACTTGACTCAGGTACAATTATCAGAATTAACCGGGATTAACCGTGCCCAGCTTTCTAGAATTGAGAAGCAGGACTATCTTCCACTGATTCCACAATTAGAAGTTCTGGGAGAAGTCCTTGGTTTTGACCTGAATGATGTATTTGTCAATACCGCAATCAAAAAGTTAGAATCCCCTTCACCTGTAAATATTGCTGTGGCAGGTACAGGATATGTGGGGTTGTCCATTGCTACGCTATTGGCACAACACAATCATGTAACCGCCGTAGATATCATTCCAGAAAAAGTAGATTTGATTAATCACAAGAAGTCACCAATTCAAGATGATCACATTGAGAAGTACTTAGCAGAAAAGGAATTAGATTTGACTGCTACCCTTGACAGCGAAACAGCTTATAAGAACGCCGACTATGTCGTCATTGCTGCGCCTACCAACTATGATAGCAAAAAGAATTACTTTGACACCTCTGCTGTAGAAGCTGTCATCGAATTGGTATTAAAGGTGAATCCAAAAGCTATCATGGTAATCAAATCCACGATTCCTGTTGGATATACGGAATCCGTTCGCAAAAAGTACAACACAAAGAATATCATATTCAGTCCGGAATTCTTGAGAGAATCCAAAGCGCTCTATGATAATCTTTATCCAAGTCGTATTATTGTATCTACCGACAAAGACGATGCAGAATTAACCAAAAAGGCCGAGATATTTGCTGCTTTATTACAAGAAGCTGCTATTAAAGAAGACATTGAAACGTTATTTATGGGCTTTACAGAAGCAGAGGCAGTAAAACTCTTTGCCAACACCTATCTTGCACTACGCGTGTCCTATTTTAACGAATTGGATACCTATGCAGCAACGAAAGGATTAAACACACAAGACATCATCAACGGGGTATGTCTAGACCCACGTATCGGAACACACTATAACAATCCATCCTTCGGATATGGTGGCTATTGTCTGCCAAAAGACACCAAGCAGTTATTGGCAAACTATGACCACGTTCCACAGAATATGATGAGTGCTATCGTGGAATCCAACAGAACCAGAAAAGACTTTATCGCAGACCAGGTATTACAAATGGCAGGATACTATGGATATAATGATGACAACACCTATGAAGCATCCAAGGAAAAAGAAGTCACCATCGGTGTATATCGTCTTACCATGAAGAGCAATTCGGACAACTTCCGTCAGTCCTCTATTCAGGGCGTTATGAAACGAATCAAAGCAAAAGGTGCAAAAATTATCATCTTTGAACCAACATTGAAGGACGGCGATACTTTCTTTGGTTCAGAAATCGTAAATGATTTAGAATCATTCATCTCTCGCTCTCAGGCAATTATTGCAAATCGTTACGACAGTTGCCTTGATGCAGTGAAAGAAAAAGTTTATACCAGAGATTTGTTTGGGAGGGATTAAGGTTCCTGCAAAAACAAATTATAGCCAAGGACCGTTCTCACTTGCCATGTCTGATACTGTCTACGAAGATGTGGATTCTCCTGAATATCCTGCATCACTTCCTCAGCAGTTCGCAACATAGGAAAATGCTTCTTTAGTATCGATTCTGTTGTCAATGTAACGCCTCCTAGTATGGATTCGTTTATGCATAAACCTTAAATTGAAAATAATTATTTTACTATATAGCATCATATGGTAATGAAACATTTTTGTCAATACCAATATACAAATATTCATAATTATTTTTACAATCACTATGGGCAAATGGCACAAATAACATCAGTACAAAAAAGGGATTAGTGCATCGCACTAATCCCTCTCTTAAACTACATATCAAGCAATTCTTTCATACAGATATTCGGTCTATGTTCATCAAAATTCCAAGTATGAAAAGAATCTCCGCCACAAAACTCATAATCCTCACAATGATTGCATTGTTCACATTCCTGACGGTCCTTTCTGTATGGTGCAAATCCTTGTTGCCATACATCCAACAATCTGTCATTTCGTATGTTACCAAAAATCAACTCAGGTCGTCGCTCTATATCTAAACACGCACCAATATCTCCATTATACATAACACTGGCAACATACACACCTGCATTACAAAAGAAATACCAAGGGCGAACCTCTCGCTCCAAATCCACTCCAAGAAAATGGCTACAACCATACTCCACCGACATTTTCCCGGCAAATCGATGTTCTCTGATAAATGTCAAAAGGCGTCTATAATCTTCATGTGCCAACAAAAGCTCCGGGTCCTTCGCAGCCCGGCCGATAGGGTCTATATTGACCACTCGCCATGAATGTATCCCCAATTTAGAAAACTTCTTATACATAGTCTCTAGCTCGTCAATGTTACGCTTGTGGACAACCGTAGTAATCTGAATATGACTGAAACCGCCTACCTTTACCAACTGTCGAATTCCGGACATTGTCTCCTTATAACTTCCATCCTTCTGGCGAAACCAATCATGTGTCTTTTCAAGCCCATCCACGCTGATGGAAACTGTCCGCATGCCTGTCTGCTGAAGTTTTTTTGCAACCTCTTTTGTAATCAATGTACCATTACTGGTCATCCCCCATGAAAACCCAAGACCATGTGCATATTCCATAATCTCAAAAAAATCTTTCCGAAGCAAAGGTTCTCCACCAGTAATACAAAGTTTCATTTTTTCAATGGGAAAATCCGTCTTCACCTGGTCTAACAATGCACATATTTCTTCCATAGTAAGCTGATTATGTACCTGATAATCACCACAACCACTACCACAATGCCTGCAATGTTCATTACAGTACCCTGTAACCTCTAAAAACAAAGATCTAAGTTCAGGCTTCTTGTAAAGCTCTTTCCGATACAATGCCAGTTGATGCATATGCTGATATTTTGTTTCCGGTGACAATTTTACCATATTATTCTGTTTCTTCATCTATGCCCTCACATGCACAATCCGTACTGTTTCCTGGTTACTCTTCCTCAAATATCGACGGTGGACCATATATTGTAGCAGGTTCATTCTTCTCCGGCTGAAACAGGCTTTCTGCACCTTCACCAAACAGAGGACGTTGCTCCTGAACTTCCAAATTACAATAAACCAAAACAATAACTAGTCCCAGACCCAGCACAAACACTAAAACTGACCACCAAACGCTTTTTTCTGCGTCCCGAAGTCTTCGTGCCGTCAGTGATAAACATGGAATCACAGAAACCAAACAATATGCAATCAACAACAAATCCACTACCTGCAAGCATACATATATCGAATACGGCATATCAAAGTTATACATAACAAAAAGCAGCAAGACGCTTATCACAAAAACAATACTCTGAAATGCTACACAAGGCCAAAACTCTGCTTTCGCGCTTTTCCCCTTAAAGTCAAAGCTTCTGCTCCACATTCTGCCAACTGCTTGTTTCCATGTTATCTTTTCTTCGTTCATACCCCTATCTCCTCTCTAATCTCTCTGTAACTCATCCAAATTTTTGCCAAAGGCAGGCAAGAACTCATTCCTAAAATCAGCTAGTTCCAACACTTCTGTTTCCAGCTGATTCAATGACGCTTCCAAAGTCAACTTTGCACTGGCAAATTCTTTATTGCCTGCATTTTCTTCTTCCATGCATTTGATATAAGCAGAAAGTTTGTCGGCCGCTTTGATCAGTTTCCAGAGATACTGATCATCTTCCTGTTTAAAGAACAATTCACGATATGCAGGTTGCATATCCGTCGGAAGCATCTCAATCATTCGTTCACAGGCTTCATCTTCTATCTTATGAAACAAATGCTTCATTTCACTATTATAATACTTAATCGGCGTTGGCATATCTCCGGTAATGATTTCTGACGCATCGTGATATAAACCAATCAATGCCGCCTTTTCAGCATTCAACTGCTTACCATATCTCACATTACCAATTGTCGCCATGGCATGTGCCAGCATCGAAACTTCCAAAGAATGCTCACTGATATTTTCTCTTCTGGTATTATGCATCAGTGCCCAACGCTCAATGTATTTCATTCTCGATATCATCGCAAAAAAATTGCTGGTATTGTTCTGTTCCATCTTCATAACCTCATTTTAGAATATTCTTTCACCCGAATACTCACTTCAGTTCATTATAACTCATTCTTTTATATTTTTGTAGCCCAATTGACATTTATTTTTCTGTAAAATATAATGCTCTATGAGGTGAAGAACATGTATAATGTTGGATTAATTTTAGAAGGTGGCGGCATGCGAGTGCCTACACCTGTGGCGTATTAGATTTCTTTATGGATGAACAGATTGACTTTTCATCCATTTATGGCGTATCTGCCGGAGCATGTCATGGTTGCAGTTACATCTCCAAACAGAGAGGCCGGGCCTTTGATATTTTATATAAGTATGCCGGTGATAAGCGATATATGGGAATGGGAAGCTTGCTGAAAACAGGTTGTTTCTTTAATTATGACTTTAGCATGCACCAGATTCCGGAATCCCTGCATCCCTTCGATTATGAAACCTGCGATAATCATCCAGGCGCATTTTATGCAGTTGCAACGAACTTAGAAACAGGAAAAGGCGAAGCTATTCGCGTAAAAAACATGCGAGAAGAACTGGACGCGGTATGGGCATCTGCCAGTCTTCCACTCCTTGCCAAGATTGTATACTTCAATGGATTTCCTTACTTAGATGGTGGTATCGCCGATTCTATACCGATTGATATCTCTCGTGAAATGGGGAACGCGCGAAATGTTGTCGTTCTCACAAGAGATGCATCCTATAGAAAAGAACCAAGTTCCATGACATCAATCATGAAACTGGTATACGGAAAATATCCTAATTTTATAGAAGCAACAAAAAAACGACATACACAATATAACCAGACACTTGAGGACATACGAGCAGGCGTTACAGCCGGCAACACCTTTGTCATTCAACCAGCCAAACCAGTTTCCGTTGGTCGTCTGGAAAAGGAGCCGGAGAAACTAAAAGCACTCTATGATGCTGGCTACGAAGACGCAAAAGCATGCAAGGATGCTTTGTTAGCCTTTTTAAATCAATAGTTATGATCAATATAAAAGCCCTTACAGCTTAACTGTAAGGGCTTAAACTATGCACTTTAATTTAATGGCTTCATATCGTATGCCATCTTCTTTAATACTGTCAATGTCTTGTTACGCATCTCTTCTGCTTCAAATGCAGTTAACATCAAATCCTTATCAAACTTGTTGTTTAATAAGAAGTTTAACCAATCTTCAATGTATGCTTTCACGTAATCAATATTCTCCTCGGTTGGAGTTGACATGTGCTGACCAATATTCTCGATATACTCGATAATACTTGGATCCTGTGGTCTATCACTTACAGGTGTGCTACTGCTCTCATCTGAAAGCTCAATAACCTTACCTGTCTTTGTGATGATAACCTTCTTGTTTGGTGCATCCGGCTTTGGTGCGGATGCCACTTTACGTCCGATCATCAAATATACCGCATTTATCAAACAAGCAACTGAATATGTTACTTCTTCTGGAGTCTGCTTATCTTTTCCCTTATCAAGGTACTGATACCATAAATACTCTGCCTTCATCAACAAATCTGCTACACCAGAATTTGTCAAAAGTTTTCTATAATCCTGATTATCACTTGAACCACCACCAGTCAACTTACCAAAACTAAACTTACTCTGCTGAACAGGCTGTGGAGTTGTACCATATCTTGAAGGAAGTGTGATATCATTAAAGGTCTTAATAAAGTACTGCTCTGCCTTCTTAGAATCGTAGTCTCTGCTTAAAACAGATGTCTTATCGTCTTCTACACCAATCTTAACCATATCCTTAGCAGCTAAGAATACCAAGTGCTTCTGTCTGTCTTCAAGCAACTGCTTAATCTCGTAATTGGTCTTACTCTTCTCTAAGATAGAATTCTTACGCACCTTAAATGCACGAATCTTCTCCTTGATACTGAAGAATAACTTTAACATAGAAGGATTCGCATTCACATAGTTTCCAATCCATGTTAACTCTACATACTGATGTTCAATCTTGTTAGAAATCTCATATACATTGTAACCATCGAAAATAACATTCAATGTAGTATACAATAATTCAAGCACCTCGTACTTTTCTTCCCAAGAACGATTAGAAACATCCTGATTTACCAATTCCTTGATTCCGCATTCGTGGAATACCAGGTTGTACTCATACAAGCCTTCGAATACATTACTCTTTGCACTCAAGGAAGCACCTGCACCGAGAATCTGTAAATTCTTCTTCATCTCAGGCTCATTCTCAATGTACTGATATACCTTCTTAACAAAGGCTGAAACCTCACCAATCAAAGAGTCAATTCTCTTGTTATATACATCCTGCTTAGAAATCGCTGAGATAATGTTTCTGCTCAATACATTCGTATCTCTTGCAGACTTACAGTTCTTAATTAAGGTTCTGAAGCTGTCATATACACGAATATTATCAACAGGAATATGCTCTGCGTTCAAGCTATAAAACTCAAATGTCTTGTCATAATTCTCAATCGCAATAAAGGCATTGAATAAACCAATACTAAACTGCATCTTGTAATCATTACCTACATTCTCGTCCTCAATGGTATAGTCATATAAAACCTCTAAGTTGTTCAAGTATGCTTCTGAGTTAGAAAGACTTGCTGGTAAGTTCATCTCCATAACCACGTTCATCAAATCTAAATAACCCATAACAGCCTTGTCAAAATACTTAGGTCTGTCATCAATCTCAACAATCTGGTAATATGTATTAATTAAAAGCGGAGCAATTCTCTCGCCAATCAAACGCATAGCATCGCCGAACTGTTCATTCTGATATAAGTAAATTAACCAGATACTGTAACGATAAATACCTGCTACGGAAATGGTCGCATCTGTGTTACTTGGATCAATATCTCCGTATATGAACTTGAATAATGGCTCAATCCACTCTTCAATCTCATACTTTCCGGTCTGCTTGATGTTCTCATCAACAAATGCACCAAGTTCATATAACTTAGAGCACTGAGCCTTCACATCCTCGTCAACCATCATAGCAGATAAGTCAAAGTTACTATCCTTGAGATAATCTACTACTAATGCATAAAAACCTTCCTCAACCTGTTCGTTTAAAAAGCGAATGAGCATTCCTTTATTACTTGAAGCAGCCAAACTTACTACATTATATTCGCCACCTGAACCAATATTTGCTGGTAATGCCATAAAAAACGCCTCCTTCATATAACATTATTTTGGATGCTAAACAACTGGAAATACTTGATTTATATCCATTTGAAGCCTCTCATCTACTGTCTATATTAGCACATAAAAATCAATCTTTCAACGCAAAAAAAGCGAATTTCTGTGAAAACTAAATAATCAGCGTTGTGCATAACTTACATGATTTTTTCCACAATTCATTCGCTCTTTTTTGTGCATTTTAACAATAAGTTGTTTTATGAATCACTCTCAACATTCTCTTTTCGTTTCTGAATGCTTTCTTTTTTAATGTTTGCAGGCATTGATTTTTTTGCCTTTTCTCGTTTTTCTGCCTCTTCTGCCGCCTTACGTTCTTTTCTGGTAGTGTAACGAACCTTCATATCCGCCTTGTTCTGTCCCTTACGAACCGTCTTGGTTGCTTCAGCGATTGTCTTTTCATCTTCTTTCTTTTTCATGTATAAAAATCCACCAAAGAAAATGATACCAAATGCGATACTGATAATACCAAACACATCCCATGTACTCACCAACATCACCAACGCGCCTGCTACTGATATCATCACTGCACACTGCAAATAATTACTCTCCGATGCAGTCATATCTCTCTTTAAAATCACAACAATTCCTCCATTCATTTTTGTCTTATTTTGTGCATATGAAGTATTATAGCTGTTTTCTTTCACCTTAGCAATTGCATTTTCTTGCTTTTTTATGAAATTCGTATTAAAATTACAGTATGTGGGTATATATCTCAACAAATAATGTTAAGGAGTGATTTTATGGCAAAGAAAGGCTTTTTAGGAACCGTTATTTCCGTAGCTGCTACGTTAGCTGCAGTTGGTGGTGCCTGCTACATTTTCAGAGATAAGATTAAGGAAAGTAAGTTGTATAAAGACTTAAACATGGATGATCATCTTATGAATTTAAAGAACTACTGGGATGAGCATAAACCATGCAAGGAAACAGAAGAGGATTTCTTCGACGAAGACGAATTTATTTTTGAGGATGCTGATACATCTGACAGAAATTATGTATCTGTTTCCTTCACACAGAATGATGATGTATTCGAAGACATAGAAGATACACCTGATGTGGCAGAAGAGGCTAGCGAGGAGAACGAGGAAGCATCACCTGCCCCTGCCGAGGAAGACAGTTTTGATGTACCTGTTATCTCCTTTGATACAGAGGCAACTGCTGACAACACCACAGATACTGTCACAGAGGAAGGCGACGATTCTCCCATCGGCTATGACATGGAGGGATTATCAGACGTATCCGAGGATCCGGACGTACTAATGGAACAGGATTTATTAGACGAAACACCTACTTTATAGAATACAACATAAAGAATGGCACATGCGATTTTGCATGTGCCATTTATTATACCCTATTACAATTATTGTAACATCGCTTTCAATTCTTCCACATCAAACAGATAATGACTACCGCAGAAATGACAGTTTACTTCTATCGGTTCCCCTTTATCAATCATTTCCTGTAAATCTTTCTTGCCGATACTTGCCACCGCCTTGTATACTCTTTCCTTAGAGCAATTACAGTTATAACCTGTTGGCATCTTGTCCATAATTTCTACATCATAACCCTCAAACAACTGCTCCATCATCTGTTCCGGCGTTACGCCCTGATCCAATAAGGTAGTAATCGCAGAGAAATTCGCCAGTCTCTCCTCCAACAAATCTGCAAGTCTGTCCATATCTACAGGGGCCTCACCATCCGGAAGCATTTGGATAATAAATCCACCTGCCTGTTTTACAGTGTTATCCTTTTCCATCAACACACCAAGTGCCACTGCTGTTGGAATCTGTTCACTGGTTGCAAAATAATTCGTTAAATCCTCTGCAATTTCTCCTGTCACCAAATGTGTCTGACCTACATACGGTTCCTTCAAGCCGATATCTTTTATAACACTTAATACACCAAGATTTAATGCTCCGCCAACATCTAACTTGCCCTTTGCATTTGGAGGCAACATCACTTCTGGATTGTTCACATATCCTTTTACATTTGCCTTTGCATCAGATGTAACCGTCAATCCACCAATCGGACCACTACACTGAATCTGTAAAGTCAACACATCAGAATCATTCTTACACATGGCTCCCATCATGGCTCCACCTGTCAACAATCTTCCAAGCGCTGCAGTCGCTACAGGACTTGTGTTATGAATTTGTCTTGCTTTCTCGACTGTATCCTTTGTATAGGCTGCAAAAAATCTAACCTGACCTTCTGCCGCTGTTCCTCTGATAATATAATCACTCATATTTATACTCCTTCTTTATCACAATCATTTTCTTAAATATACTGTTTTCCTGCAACTGGTTGTTCCATGGCTACAATATATACACGCTCACTGTTCTCATTCGGTTCATTTTTAGTAAAGGCATCGTATACATGCAACACTTTCATGCCGGCCGCCTTTACTAGTTCTATCATTTCCGAAACACTATATCCATACTGCACATGTGTTTCCTCATACTTTTCATAAAGTCCATCCTCGCGTTTCACAAACAAGCTTAAATCATATTCATTTAAGCGCGTTTCCGAATCATACTGATTATTCCAGATAAAGCTCATATTCTCTCTATCTTCGGCTATTGTATTTTGTGCCAACTGTCGTTCATAATATTCCATAGGATGAAAATCGAAAACAAACAGGCCATTCGGATCCAGATAATTATTGACTAATCGAAACACCTGTTGCAAATCCTCCGGATTGGTAATGTAATTCACGCTGTCACATACACTTACCACTGCCGCAACCGTACCATACAATTCAAATTCCCGCATATCCTGCAACAAATATAAAATGGAAGACGATGCATTGTCGCAAGGTTCCTCTGCATCATATTCGTGTTCTCTTGCAATATCCAACATATCCATGGAATTGTCGATACCAATCATGTCATACCCAGCCTGACTGAGTAGTCTTGTCATCGAACCGGTACCACAACCAAGCTCTGCCACAATACCATCGCAAATGCCATATTCCTTTAATAGTTCCACGATATAATCACACCATTTTTCATAAGGTATGTTATCCATGAAACTCTCATACACTTCTGCAAAGGATGTATACGCTTCCATCATTTTCACCTCTATTACCGTATAATCACGTCACATATAATACCATCTTTTTAACGGGAAATCAATTTACATTCCATGACGGATTTGTTATACTCATACTCACGAAATAAAGTGAGGTAACCATGAAAAACAAACAACTATTTTCCATTGTACTATCCGGGCTTTTCATTTTAGTTTTGATAGGCATCTATGGACTTTTATTAAATAAATATCATATTCCCGATTCCATAGAGACAACACAGGTCGATATTACCACGATACAGCCTGAAGCGTTAAATCGTCATAATCTGGTATCTCTCACATTCGATACTCTCTACTATACAGGTTATGATTATTATCGTGATGGCGCAAAGACCGGAGCTTATTATTACTATATTCTACCTAGTGCCATGACAAATAACAACTTGACACAACGGTATATATTAGTTCTGGTGAATAACATATCTGGGGCAACAAAACTAAATAATTACACTTGCAATTGCAAAATCACCAAGCAGGACGGCTCTTTAGAAAATATCGCAAGTCGCCTGGCAAATGACACAGGAATCTCTTATTCCAACATGGAATCTATGTTGCATCCATTTCTTTTAAATGAAACTGACTATCCTAAAACCCGTCTTGGTATTACAAAAGTATTTCTCGTAGCCAGCATACTTGCTATTATTCTTTATTTATTATTATGGTGTCGAGATCTCATAAAGCATATTGCATCTTATCACAAAAAATCCGAATAGCTTACGCTATCCGGATTTTTTAATTTACTGACCTGCGTTTCGCTTCGCACGCATACGAAGTGTTGGGTCTAATATTTTCTTTCTGATACGGATACTTTGTGGTGTGATTTCCAACAATTCATCTGTATCGATAAACTCTAATGATTGCTCCAAGCTTAACACCTTTGGTGGTGTCAGTTTTAACGCTTCGTCTGAACCAGAAGCACGGGTATTGGTCAACTGTTTTTTCTTACATACATTTAACTCTATGTCTTCACCACGACCATTTTCACCAACTACCATACCACCATACACTTTTTCGCCAGGACCAACAAATAATGTTCCTCTTTCCTGTGCATTAAACAGACCATATGTGACTGTTTCACCGGATTCAAAAGCAATTAACGAACCCTGTTTTCTATATGCCAAATCGCCTTTATATGGTGCATATCCATCAAATATAGTATTGATAATACCGGTTCCTTTTGTAGCTGTCATAAAGTGTCCGCGGAAACCAATCAAACCTCTGGCAGGGATACCAAACTCCAATCGGGTTGTACCATCATTACTTGGTGCCATTCCCTGCAGTTCACCCTTTCGTTCATTTAACATATTGATAACGGTACCGGAAAACTCATCTGGCACATCAATATATGCAATTTCCATCGGCTCCAGTTTCTTGCCGCGTTCATCTTCTTTATAGATAACCTCAGCCTTACTAACAGCAAACTCAAAGCCCTCACGACGCATATTTTCAATCAGGACAGAAAGGTGTAACTCGCCTCTTCCGGATACTTTGAATGCCTCTGTCGTATCTGTCTCCTCTACGCGAAGGGATACATCTGTATTCAATTCCTTAAATAAGCGGTCACGCAAATGTCTGGAGGTTACAAACTTACCTTCCTTACCTGCAAGTGGCGAATCATTTACCATAAAATGCATGGATATAGTTGGCTCAGAAATCTTCTGGAACGGAATCGGTTGTGGATTGTCCGTTGCACATAAAGTATCTCCAATATGAATCTCCGGAATACCGGATATCGCCACAATAGAACCTACACCTGCTTCATTTACTTCTACTTTTTCAAGACCTTCAAACTCATACAGTTTTCCAATCTTCACTTTTTTCATCTTGCTGTCATCATGAGCATTCACTAACAAAACTTCTTGATTTACTTTCAAAGTTCCATTTTCAATTTTTCCCACACCGATACGACCCACATATTCGTTATAATCAATTGTGCTGATAAGCACCTGTGGATCTGCATCCATATCACCTTCCGGTCCAGGAATATAATCAATGATGGTATCAAATAAAGGCTTCATATCTGTGCCTTCTTCTGCAATATCCTTTGTGGCAATTCCCGCCTTTGCTGAAGCGTACACAAATGGGCAGTCAAGCTGCTCCTCTGTAGCATCTAATTCCAACAGAAGTTCCAATACTTCATCTTCTACTTCTGCCACTCTCGCTTCTGGTCTGTCAATCTTATTCACACAGACAATTACATGCAGTTCCATCTCCAAGGCTTTTTTCAATACAAACTTGGTCTGTGGCATAGCACCTTCAAACGCATCTACTACCAAAATAACTCCATTCACCATTTTTAAGACACGCTCAACCTCACCACCGAAATCCGCATGTCCCGGAGTATCAATAATATTGATTTTAGTACCATTATAACTTACCGCTGTATTCTTAGACAAAATTGTGATGCCTCGTTCACGTTCAATGTCATTGGAATCCATGACACGCTCAGCAACCTCCTGATTCTCTCGGAACACGCCACTCTGTTTTAACAATTCATCTACTAAAGTTGTTTTACCATGGTCTACATGGGCGATAATTGCTACGTTACGTATGTCATCTCTAGTTGTCTTCATATAAAGTAACTCCTTCTAAATCCTTGAATTTTTTATAAATATCAGGAAAATCCTTCTTTAAGAATAGTGGTTTAAAATCTTTTCCTAAAAAACAATGTTGTGTCTCTGCTGTGTTATGCAATTCACCTGTTTTGGCATCTACGATGCGATAGGTAATGACAAATTTAACGGCAGAAACCTTTTCAATCTTAGGAATAATCAAAACAGTATCATTGAACTTTGTAACGACACGATACGTGCATTGCACTCCAAGTACCGGAACGATAATTCCCAAATCTTCCATTTCGTTATAATCCACACCAATCTGTCTCATCAAATCCATTCGGCTCTCTTCTAACCACCTAATATAGTTAGAATGATGCACGATACCCATCTGATCGGTTTCATAATAGTGTACGGTTCTTCTGTATGGTTCAAACTGCATGTTATTTACCTAGCCATTCTAATCTTCAAAACGAATAATCGGAATGTCTGTTGCCTTTCTTGTTTCTTTTACTGGAAGTTCTGTTGTAGGAGAGAATCGAACGGAAGCGCTAAGAATCTCCTCATCTACATCTTCATGTCTATAACGCATTTCTCTTCTCTCATCTAACGCCATGGCTACCACCGGATCCTCGTGAGTCTCCAAATATGCTCTATGACGAGCAGCCCGTTCTTCCTCTAATCTTGCTTCTTCCTCCTCATCTATGCCATGTACTGCAATCTTTGCAGCTCTTTGCATTGCACCAATCACAGATTCAGAAAATGTTGGCTCTTCCGGTTTTTCCTCTTCTACAGGCTCTTCTATTTCGTCTATTTCTTCCGTTTCTTCTTGCTCAGAAGTTACCTCTTGTAATGCTTCCTCTGTTTCTGTATCCATCTCCTCAGAAGTATCACTTACTTCTGATATCTCTTCTTCGCTAACGGCCGCCTCGTCCTGTTCTGGTTCAGCAGTCATCTCGTCCAAAGGTAAATTCATCTGAGCAGAATCTTCTTCCTGGTCGTTTTGTGCATCTTCACTAGACAGATTAAACTGTAGCTGCACTTTATTATACTCTTCCTCACTCTGTACATGTTTTCTTGCAATATAAAGTTCTTCCGATAGCAATTGACCAATTTCCAAAATCTGTTGATATCTATCCTCTTTTTCCAAAGAACGGAGGTCTTCCATCAACTCTCTTCTATTCGCTGCGATAATTTCGCTTTTTTGTTTCAAATCTCGTATGGTTCGCTCGTAACTGGAAGAAATCTTTTCATATGCATCCGCAATCACGCCCTCCATCTCTGCCATCATCTCGTCTGTGTAAATCAAAGATGCTGCATATATTTCATTCGCACTATCAAGCGCTCTTCTTTCTTCTTCCTTCAAATCCAGCATTCTGACAGGTGCCACCCCTGTCTTTCTGCCGCTGACACGAATGCGACTGGCACTTTGTTCTGCTTCATAGATAATATCATCCGCTTCCTTTTGTGCCTCTCTGATAATTTTTGCACGCTTATCTGTTATTTCACGATATTGTTTTAACTCCTGCTGCATGGTCATTGTAAGCTCTTGAACCAAAAGCAGGGCCTCATCCTTTGGAATAGAAATCTTACCAGGTGGCAAGGCTCCCTGTGCGTTCACAATCATTGATTCCAATCTATCCAATATCTGTTCTGTTCTACCCTTTTGTTGCATGTTGTGCCTCCATCAACGTTTATCCTATATTGTATCAGTTGATTATGCCTCTTTAATTGTCAACAAATCTGCTACTGACTTGCGAGGTGGTGTATCTGGTGTAAAAGCAGGATAACCAATCGCTAATAACGCCATTGCCTTCTGACCTTCAGGCAAACCAACAATTTGACCTAACTTGTGTTCATCAAAAATACCCATGATAACGGAACCTACTCCCATTGCGTGAGCTGCAAGACAAAATGTCTGAGTCGCAATACCTGCATCAAACATCTCCCATCCATCACCCTTTGATGTGGAGAAGGAGCCATCCTTTTCGTATCCGCATCTTTTTTCCACTGCTGATACTACCACTAATTGTGTGGCACGTCCAACAGTTTTTTGATTTAACGCAAAATCCAACAATGCCTCATCACAAATTTTCTGAATCGTATCTACATTTTCAACTACCGTATAACGGACTACCTGTGTATTCTTCCATGAAGGGGCAAATGACGCTGCCTCTACAATCTGCTCCAACACATCCTTTGGAACCATACCCTCAGCAAACTTTCTAACACTTCTTCTTGTTTTTAAACATTCTATTGCTTCCATATTTCCTTCACTGCTTTTAGCAGCTTCCTCCTTCTTATGTATTCATTGCAAACTACTGCATGATAATTATAAAAAAAACCACCTGAAATGTAAAGAAAAAAGGTAAAGGTATTTTCATTAATATACCTTTACCATTTCTATAAAACTACTATCCCAAAGCTGACTAAAAAGAACACCCAATTCTGAATCATAACGACCATTTACAAAGCCTTGAAACGCTCTATCTTTATAATAGAATATCTGGGATAACTGCGTTAATGCAATTACATCGCTCATACTCTTAATTTTCACAGTATGGAATATATGCATTTGCGAATTCATTTGGTTTAGTCGCAACGCTTTCTGATCAGTATATCCAAAATCAAACAAATCACAAGCACCGACAATCCGTGTAGTTATTTTTTCCTTATCCGAAATAAGGTTGATAATGACGTCACCTTTTAATTCCACCAAATCTTTTTCAGACATCATAGTGATTGCCAGTCCCTGTTCTAAAAATATCGAATCCGCAACACGCTGTAACGCATCCGCCCTATCGGTAATCACCGTCATATAATTGGCATCCTTAGCCAAATCTGCAATCACATATTCTGCCTGTTTACTACCATCATCCACAACCACAAAACGAGCCTGTCTATATGTTATACAACGCTTATGTAGCATTCTGTTGACAGTTTCTTTCAACAACAACATTTTCAGATATTTTTCATAGGATTCTTCTTCAATCTGGAAATGTTCCTGAATGGCTGGATCCATAAAACATGCCGATTCACCAATCCCATAATGTTCCCCAAGATAAGAAAGATACTTACAAAACCAATCTTGATTACATTTGGAAAGTTCATGTATGGTAAATGGCAATTCTACTTTTAACCCTTGAAAGTCTCCTAGTTCTTCCACACCAACTGTCATTTTAGAAGGACGATAACACAGCCAATACAACAAGCGGTCCGGCAAAAATCGCTTCCATGCTTGTCTATCGGATGCTTGCTCTAATTGAATTCTCACGTAATCCGGTTGCATAGTTTCTCTCCCTCATGTGCTACTCTACTATATATATGTAGCATACATGAATTTCAGAAGATTATTTAACTATATTTTAACAAAAAAAGAATATTCTCTTACTCTTTAAAGGTTTCAATTCTGGCAACTAATTCTTCATATTCTTCTATCTGATTAATCTCATTTCTGAGTCTGGCAGAATCGTGCAAACCTGCAGTATACCATGCAATATGTTTCCGCATTTCATGAACTGCAGCATACTCACCTTTATACTGCACCATCAAATTCAAATGTCGAAGCATCATATCTGCCACTTCCAAAAGGCCTGGTCTGTCAGGAATAACCCCGGTCTCAAAATACGATTTTAATTCCTTAAAAATCCAAGGATTTCCCTTTGCCCCTCGACCAATCATAAAGGCATCACATCCGGTCTGTTCTTTCATCTGCAACACATCCTGTGGTGTTTTCAAATCACCATTGCCAATGACCGGAATGGAAACAGCTTCCTTCACCTGTCTTATGATATCCCAGTCTGCCTCACCGCTATAATATTGCATACGGGTACGGCCATGTACTGCCACTGCAGATGCACCATTTGCTTCTGCAATTTTCGCAATTTCTGGCGCATTCACATGAGTGTCATCAAAGCCCTTTCTGATTTTGATAGTAACTGGCACATGAACCCTTTTTACCATTTCGTGAACAATTTGCCCCACCAATTCCGGCTGTTTCATCAAAGCAGAACCCTCGTTGTTATTGACTATCTTCGGCACAGGACATCCCATGTTCACATCAATAAAATCAAAGCCTCTTTCTTCCACCAACAACGCCATCTCACCCATTAGTTCCGGTTCTGAACCAAACAACTGCACACCAATTGGATGTTCTTGTTTTTCTATCTGCAACAGTGGCTCCGTGTTCTTATTTTTATAATAAATAGCCTTTGCACTTACCATTTCTGTATAAAAAATGTCACAACCCATTTCTTTGCACAACAAACGAAATGGCAGGTCTGTAATCCCTGCCATTGGCGCTAATATTAATTTATCCTTCAGTTCCATATTTCCAAGTGTCAGCATAGCATCCTCACTTTTCATTACTGTTGTTTATCATAAATTAATTTCAATCCTCGTAAAGTCAAATCCGGATCATACACTTCGATGGATTTTGTCTCTTGCGCAATGATATTACCCAAACCACCGGTGGCAACAACCTTCATGTTTTCCAGTTTTGCCTCTTCACGAATCTTGTTGACAATATATTCCGTCTGACCAACTGTAGCATAGAATAAACCGGCCTGCATACTTGTTATAGTATTCTTAGCCAAAATTGAATCCGGCTTTTTAATTTCAATCTCTGGCAATTTTGCAGCATTGCTCCATAAAGCGTTTGCCGAAGTACGAATACCCGGAGAAGTCACGCCTGCAACAAAACTTCCATCCCCCATGACTAAATCATGAGTTGTGGCAGTACCGAAATCGATTACCAATACCGGACCACCATAAAGCTCGTATGCAGCAACTGCATCTACAATTCTATCAGCACCCAATTCTCTTGGATTATCTGTCATGATTTTGATTCCAGTCTTGATTCCAGGTCCAACAATAATAGGAGTACAATTCAAATACTTAATAATTCCACTTGTGAGCGAATGCATCACATTTGGTACTACAGATGCAATAATAACATCTTTAATTTCTCCTACCTTCATATCTCTTTTGTGCAACAGATTCACAAGAAATATGCCATATTCATCTGATGTTCTAGGAAGCTTAGTTGTCATACGAAATGTTCCTAAAATATCATTTCCCTTAAATACACCTATGGTTATATTGGTATTTCCTACATCAATCGCTAATATCATATCCTGCAGCAAAAAGCCTTCCACCCTTCTCTATTTGTTCTAGCCTTCTATATCCTCATTTAAGAAGAATACGCGATAATACATTTCCAAAGATTCTAATAAATCTCTCTTTTCCTCTCGAATCTGTTTTATCTTCAATACGCTTCCAATCTCATCATATAACAAATCACCTTCGTCTGCCTGGGTTGTAAATTCCAAATTCCCCTGCTCATCAAACTCAAGTGTTAATATTCCACCAATATCTTCTGTGTATAATACACACATAATCTGCAATTCCTTTTGAATCTGATCCGGTAATGACTCAAAATCAGGATTCAGATAATACTTCTGCTCATATTGAGAAGAACCACAAAGTACAATTTTGTCTTGATACATAATTGCTCTCCTTCCTCAAAATAATCGCATACATTATAGCACAATCACATCTATAAAACAAACAAAATCCCAATCCACAGTCAATTGACATCTCATTTTGATTATGTTTAAATAGGCTGAGTATTAAAATGAAAGGAACAGCCGCATGAAAGCATCATCAACCATATCCATTCAAAATTTTACTTATGTTGCCCTAATGACGGCAATTCTTTGCATTCTGGGTCCTATTGCAATACCCATTCCATTTTCCCCGGTTCCTATTTCACTGGCCACTTTTGGTCTGTATCTTATAGCATACATCATGCCATGGAAAAAAGCTGTTCTCAGTTGTATTTTATATCTCATCATCGGCCTTGCCGGTATTCCCGTTTTTTCCGGTTTTTCCGGAGGATTTGGAAAAGTATTTGGCCCAACTGGCGGATATATCCTTGCTTATATCCCTCTCGTTCTGATTGCAAATATCTTTATTCATAGATTTCAATCAAGAACATCACACATATTCGGATTCATATTAAGCACAATAGTGTTATATGGCGTGGGAAGTCTCTGGTTAGTCTATACCGCAAACATAACATTAAAAACTGCCCTATTCATTGGCACACTTCCCTATGTTCCAGGGGATGTCATTAAAATATTTCTTGCATTGTATGTTGGCCCACGCATACGAACACAATTAAACAAAATACATTCTCATACGTAAAAAGGTCAGAAACAACAATTCGTTTCTGACCTTTTATGATGATAAAACATTTTCAACCTTTTCTACTAATGAACGCATATCCTGCGGTTTCATAATATATCCAGCCAGTTTTGCCGGTCCCAAATCTACAATTAATTTCATATCGTAACTATCTAATACTGCAACAATCTTAAGACTTGGATATGCCTGACGCAATTTGAGTATCAATGGAATCTCATCTCCCTCAGGACGCACACGTATAATTAACAAATCTGGCTGTCCATGTTTTACCAAAGCGGTAACAAGCGACTTCATAGTTTCATGAAAATCAAGATCATAATCCACATCTAACACTTCGTACTCAGCCTTTTCATCACATACCATAATTTTTTTGTATTCATTTTTTCTCCACTGTTTTCTACGTTGCAATTCATCGCTAAAATCCGGACTTTGATCTAATGTAACTGCGATAGACAATGTCAAATGTCTTGGGCCTGCCAAATCAATATCTTCTCCAGTAAACAATCTGACAGTTGGACGCAATGGATTCTCAATATTATTAGAAACCACAAAACCTTCTCTTCCATCTGACAAACGCACCTTTTGTCCCTTTGGATAAATAGGCACTGCTCGCAAAAATGCATACACCACTCTACTGTCAAACAAGGTACCGCAACCACCCAATAAATACTCAATCGTTTCCGTAACCGGGAACGGTTCCTTATATGGTCGTTTTGAAATAAGAGAATCATAAACATCTGCAACTCTCAAAATTCTGGCAAACAGTGGAATTTTTTCCCCTGCCAAACCTTCCGGATATCCGGTTCCATCAAAATTCTCATGATGATATAACGCTGCCAATTTTGCCTGTTCATCAATATCCGAACGGGATGCCAACAAATCATAGGAATAATTTACGTGCTTTTTGATTTGATTAAATTCTTCTTGATCTAGCCTGCCCGGTTTATTGAGCACACTAACATCCACTTTCGTCTTACCCAAGTCATGGAACAATCCGGCAATACAAAGCGCCACCAAATCACGGCTATTCAGACCATATCCTTTTCCAATCAAAGTAGCCAGCACTGCCACATTTACCGAATGGAAATAGGTATAATCATCAAAGGTTCGCATATCCTTCATATCTAAAGAAATATCATTATTGTTAACAATGCCCGCAACAATAGACTTTGCCTCTGTCATACCAGCTGCAATATCCATATTTTTTAACGACTCAACAGTCTTACGTCTCTGTCTATGGCTAATGGCATTCTTAATCACGACATCCTTAGATAAATAATCCTCAATATAGATGCCCAAAATCTTCATATTGCGAAGACCATTAATATACTGCTCATCTAATTTCTTGGTGGAGTCCAGTAATAACACATCATCATCATCATAAATATCTTCAGCCGGTTGCATACCAACTTCCAACTCTTCAATCTCAACAAAACGCATATTACTACCTCCTTTCTATACTATTAAATAAGACTGGTCACAGCCTCTAATATATCTGAAAATCCTTCTTTTCTTAGTGCCGAAGCGTATACCACTCTATCCGCTTTAAAATCTCTTAGTATCGGTTGTTCCTCTAAACAATCCATCTTATTAAATACCGTTACCACCGGTTTTTCCGAAATCTCTAACTGATTCAAGGTTTCATAAACTGTATGCATCTGAATATCCATCTGCGGATTAGAACAATCCACCACATGCAATATCACATCCGCATATTTTGCCTCTTCCAAAGTAGAGCGAAATGCCTGAATCAAATGATGGGGTAACTTATTGATAAATCCTACCGTATCTGTAAATAATAACTTCTTCCCATCCAAGGTTCGATAACTTCTGGTTGTAGGGTCTAAGGTTGCAAACAACTGGTCTTCCGCCAGAACCTTCGCACCTGTCAAATGGTTAAGCAAGGTGGATTTTCCTGCATTGGTATAACCAACAATACAAACTACCGGATCAGACTGTCCCATACGTTGTTTTCTTTGTACATCTCTATGTCGGACTACCTTTTCCAATTCCTTTTTTAACTTAGAAATACGATTATGAATTAATCGTCTATCCACTTCCAGTTTCTTTTCACCAGGACCTCTGGTACCAATACCACCACCCAATCTCGACATGGCAGTACCTTTTCCTGTTAATCTCGTTGCCTGATAGCGAAGCTGTGCCAATTCAACTTGAATCTTACCTTCACTGGTATTTGCCCGCTTTGCAAAAATATCCAAAATAACCATGGTGCGGTCCATAACCTTCACACCAAGTAACTCCTCCAAATTCTTCATCTGAGCCGGTGAAAGTTCATCATCACATACGATTCCGGTAGCATCATGCATACGAATCAACATTTGTAATTCTTCAACCTTTCCACTACCGATATATGTTCCCGGATGAATTCGCGGTAACTTTTGAATCATAGTATCCAAAGTCTCAGCCCCTGCCGTTTTAACCAATTCAGAAAGTTCTGACACAGACCCCTCTGCATCCTGCCCATTAGGAAGCTGTACACCGACTAAAATAACCCGTTCCATCTGCTTTTCTGTCTCTATCATAAATACCTCTATTATAAGCCATTTCTGGTTTTTATAAAAATATATTCCTTTTCTTCTTCCTCAGTTAAGGAATATGTACCGCGATATGCTTCCATTTTTTCATAAGCTTCGTCAAACTGCAATGTCTTTTCCAAATATACAATCTCTGCCCACTGAATTTCCCGTTCAAATCCATCATGGCAGGAAAGACCTGCATCAATCTCAAGCTTTGCTTTTTCATATTCACCAACATTCAAATAATAGGAAGCCAACTCTGCACTGACATAACCACTTGCACCATACTGTTCACTGTAATATGCAAACTGTTCCATCATCTCATCCACCATATCCAATTGTCTGTATGCACTTCCCACATACAAATGTAAAATGGCATTGTTACCTGTAATCGGCAATAACTGCTCTACTGCATCTTGGTAATTGCCTACCGCATAGGACGATAGTCCCATAGCCATTTGATGATACAGCGTTGCTTTCTCTTGCTTTTTTGCTGCTTCATCATATTGCTTATCTTCCGTTTTCAATCCTTCTAATCTACTCTTCACTTGATTTTCTAAGATCTCGTAGACTATCTTTGCACTGGCAAAATCTCCCTGCTTCATATAAGCATCACCTTTATACAAAAGCATGTCTTCATCTAATTCCCCATCGAAGGGAGCCCACATGGTAAGGACAGTATCCATTGCCATAATGGATTCTGCCAGTTGTCCGTTTTCATATTGCTGAATCGCATCCAGCCTTGCCGAATTCTTTCTGACCCATAATAAAAACAAAACCGCACACGCTATAAATAACAGGATAGCAATAACTATGATAATTCCAGTTAATGTGCCATACTGTGAGCGACTGCGGTAATTCTTTGTTTTTCTATTTCTATTAATTGTCCCCAAATTCTGCATCATATATACTGGCCTTCCACACTTTTTCATACCTATCATATATGATACTCGATTTATGCGACTTTTACAAGCAAAAAGCCATCAAAATGATGGCTTAAAATGATGTCAGATTTCTATCAATCAATTCATATTCTTTTATAGTTTTAAACTCCGGTGTTCCTTTTGCTTCTGTGATTCCACGCTTTGCCATCTGGTCGGCCAAATCATTAAACTCCTGATTACTATGTGCTGCCACCTTATGAAAACGAATTTGTATCTGCTTGCCCCATCGGTTCATTGTTTCCGCATAAATTCTTGTTAGCTCGCGATTTGTCTTCCAGCCTCCGGTCACCCACTGTTCAATCCCTGCATAATCATAACAAATATCAATAACTTCATATCCATCACGAATGGCAGACTGCACAGCAAACATAGCACCTTGCATTTCTCCGGTCACATTCCGAAGTGCTGCAGCCTCTGGATTCTTTCCGTTTCCACAAACACCATGCATAGTCCCTTCAAACAACAAAAATACACAGCCAAACGCATAAGTATCTATACCTGCCTGATAGCTTCCATCCACGTAAGCAACCACCTCTTTCGGTGACAACGGAAATGAAATTATCACATTTTTCAAATCATTATCGTTATTTGAGACTGTTTTGCTCTGTTTTTTTGTGATAATCCCATCTGCACCACTTTGCAAATATGCTTCTGCGTCTTCGAGTTTTGAAAAGCTTTTATGTACAGCTCCCGGATAGCCTTTAATGCTGGCTTCGCATGCTTCCCATGTATCTAAAATGCCTTCAGTACGTCCAACTCGCACAGCATAATACTTTTTCTTTTTTGTTGCCATAACAACCGTCTCCCTACTTTGATAACACAAACTCTGCAATCGCATTTACCGTAGGAACTATATAATCAGCTCCTGCCTCGATAAACTCTTTTTCATTGCCATAGCCAAATAACACACCCATCACCTTTAAATCACAGGCATGTCCACCTATCACATCATACTTTCTATCTCCAATCATCAAAACCTGCGACTTATCATTCACTCCAAGCTGTTCCAAGCAATACTGAATCACTTCCGCCTTTTCCGCTCTACTCTCGTCCATATTGCTTCCGGCAATCACAGTAAAATACTCTGCCAAATGAAAATACTCCAGTATCTGCTTTGCAAAGTGTTCCGGTTTTGAGGTGGCAACTGCCAACTGACATCCTGCATACTTTAAGTGCTGTAATACACCCTCGATGCCTTCATACACTTCATTTTCAAACAGTCCTTTTTCTCTATAATACTCTCTGTAATACGCAATAGCCTCTTTACATTTTTGCTCATCAAACCCAAAATGTTCTGAAAAAGACACAGGTAACGGTGGACCAATCAACGGATATAATTCACTTCTATCTTTCACCTTGATATTGTATTTTTCTAGTGCATACATAAACGAATTGGTAATACCGATTCCCGGATCTGTCAAAGTTCCATCTAAATCAAACAATATTGTAGTATACTGCATGTAAATCACCTCTTGCTTATTATAACAAAACGTCCTGGAAACGCAACATTTCCAGGACGTTTTTACGGTCACTTATTTTTTATTATAATATTAGCAAACGCCTTGTGCCAACATAGCATTTACTACCTTCTCAAAACCTGCGATATTAGCACCTGCTACATAGTCGCCAGCCTTATCGTAACGCTTAGCAGCATCATCTAAGTTATGGAAGATATTAATCATGATATTCTCTAACTTAGAATCAACCTCCTCGAAGCTCCAAGAAAGTCTCTCAGAGTTCTGAGACATCTCTAATGCAGATGTAGCAACACCACCGGCATTTGCAGCCTTACCTGGTGCAAATAACACACCATTCTCCTGTAAATACTTTGTAGCATCTAATGTAGTAGGCATATTAGCACCCTCAGCAACAGCCTTGCAACCATTTGCCACTAACATCTTAGCATCCTCAAGATGAAGCTCATTCTGAGTTGCACATGGAAGAGCAATATCACACTTCACACTCCATACACCCTTACCTTCATGGTACTCAGCGTTTGGACGAGCAGCAGCGTACTCTGTTAAACGTGCTCTCTTTACTTCCTTTACTTCCTTTAATAAAGCAAGGTCAATTCCGTCTGGATCATAAATCCAACCTGTAGAATCTGAACATGTTACTGGCTTAGCACCCATCTGCTGTGCCTTCTCAATAGCGTAAATAGCAACATTACCTGCACCAGATACTGCAACAGTCTTTCCTGCAATATCATCATTATTAGCCTTTAACATCTCTCTTGTAAAGTATAATAAACCATAACCTGTAGCCTGTGTTCTTGCTAATGAACCACCGTATGTTAATCCCTTACCAGTTAACACACCCTCGAACACGCCACGAATCTTCTTATACTGACCAAACATATAACCAATCTCTCTGGCACCTGTTCCGATATCACCGGCAGGCACGTCTGTATCAGCACCAATGTACTTGTAAAGCTCATTCATGAAGCTCTGGCAGAATGCCATAATCTCTCTATCTGACTTGCCCTTAGGATCAAAGTCAGAACCACCCTTACCACCACCGATTGGTAAGCTTGTAAGCGAGTTCTTGAAAATCTGCTCAAAGCCTAAGAACTTGATAATACCAAGATTTACTGAAGGATGAAGTCTTAAACCTCCCTTGTATGGTCCGATAGCATTGTTAAACTGTACACGATAACCTCTATTTACCTGAACCTGGCCCTTGTCATCTACCCAAGGTACTCTGAACATAATCATTCTATCTGGCTCTGTAATTCTCTCTAACACAGCCTCTCTTCTGTAAAGCTCTTCGTTTGCATCAATGACAGGTCTTAATGAATTTAAAACCTCCTCTACTGCCTGCAAAAACTCTGGCTCACTTGCATTCTTCTTCTGTACTGCCTCCAATACCTCATCAACGTATGACATATCTTCGTCCTCCTTATTATTTTTTAACTACTTTTCCAAAAATTATTATACATATTTTTTAACACTTTGCAATAGTAAAGCAATAAAAAAATGAAACCAAATTCTCACACATATCCATATAGACCTCGTATGGATATTTCTCCGGAAATAACTGCCTGTACACTACCTTGCTCATCCTCCACCAACAATGCACCGCGCTCATCAATCCCTAGCGCTTTTACGCATTTTTTCTCATGGCCATCATTCAAGTAGACCTTTTGACCACAATGAACAAGTTTACCGTTATAATCATCAACTAACGCTGACATATCCTGCGTTCTTGAAAATAAATCATAATATTTTTCAAACTGGTTCATCACTTCTGCAATCAATATTTCTCGGTTCACTTGACATCCCGTTTCCTTATAAAACGAGGTAGCAATTTCTCGAATCTCTTCTGCAAATTCTGTAGTATTGGCATTGATACCAATACCTATCAACACACCTTGAATCTGATTCTGCTCTGTGGTCATCTCTGTTAAAATGCCACAGACTTTTTTCTTATTTACTACAATATCATTGGGCCATTTAATCACACAATCCGTGGTAATCTGTAACTGTTCCACAGCCTTCACCACAGCCATTGCGGCAACCAGCGTCAGCATAGATACATTTTCCACGGATATATCAGGCTTCAATATTAAAGTCATGTAAATAGACTCACCAGATGGTGACACCCAGGTTCTTCCAAGTCTGCCTTTACCGGCAGTCTGTTGGTCCGCTATTATCAAAGTGCCGTGTTCTGCACCATTTTGCACCAGTATTTTCCCTTGCGTGTTAGTGGAATCTGTCTGCTCAAAACAAACAATCTGTCGTCCCACCCACATCGTATCAAGTCTATTAACTATTGCGTTCTTTTCTATCATGCTTCCAGATTCTCCGATCTACTATAGACATATTGAAAAATCTTTTCGCTCAATTCAACATTATCAGGGAATGATAGGATATAATTCTCCCCATGAATCTTAATCTTTACAATACGATATGGCAAATCTGGGTCTGGAGCCAATATCTGCACATCCTGCACAGCGGCATACGGCACTTCCTCTGACCCTTTACGAAAATTCAGACGAATCCCCGCCTCTTCAAACTCATAAATAATATCATAAGCCTGACGCCTGAAAGACATTTTTATGAGATAACCACCATAACCAAGAATGATTATGGAAAGCATTACAAGTAACATCCTAGCCCCTGATTGCATACGTGTCACTGCCCACAACTGAAGCAATGCAACCAGAATAAAAATCAATCCTACGACACGATAGGATATTCTCGTATATTTATTCTTTCTTACACGATAAATCATGAAGAACTCCTTCCTGCTACAAAACCTTATCCAACCGTGTCTTCCACTAATCTTTGAATTAAATTCCAATCATTCTCAGACTCCACTGGTTCAAGCACTATATTACCATCTTCTTTTTTATATACAGCTGCATATACATTCACATCCTGCCCTTGTACATTTTTTAAATTAGCAGTCTCTGTATAAAGTACATACTGTACACCTGAATCAGGATTCACCACCATATTCAATGCGGTATATGTTTCCATGTTTCCATTGCCATCTGGCATCTGAAAAGTATTTGTAATTTCCATAGGTATCCCTCCAATCAAAAACTGATTCTATTCTATCAGATTTTGATTGTCTTTTCTAGTATCTATAACAATTCCCAAAAATAGTTGTGGTAATCAAACACATTCTTTGATATAATTACTTCAAATGATTTTGATGGAGGTTGGGTTATGCACGAGAAGAGAAAGTATAGACGTCTACCTATTAAGTTGTCTCTTGAGGTATCATCATTATTCAAGCAGGACAATGAAAAGATTCGTGATTTAGACGCTGTCATTGATGTATTTGATATATCAAAAGCCGGCATTGGTTTTACTACTAAAAGCCAATTACCTGTTGACTATTATTTTAATGCTACCATCGAATTTGGAGCAGAAGATCGCAGACTGTTGACTGTTATTAAGATTTTACATAGCAGACCTGGCGATGACGGTGAATTCCGCTATGGTTGTGAATTTGTCGGACTTGCTCCTATCTTCTTTTACATTTTCGACGAATATGAAGAGAAGTTAAAGAGTGAGAATGTTATCGACTAGTTATAATATCGACCATCAAAAAATCCAGTAACGACGTGAATCGTTACTGGATTTTTTATATCCATAGCCAAAATAACCAAACAACTGCTACTTTGACAATTCCTCTCTTAGAATCTGGTTAACCATTCCAGGATCTGCCTTTCCTTTCATTGCCTTCATGGTCTGACCTACCAGGAATCCTATCGCTTTTTCTTTACCACTCTTAAAATCTGCTACTGACTGTGGATTATTCGCAACAATCTCCTGAATTGTCGCTCTCAGTGCACCTTCGTCATTGACAGTCTTTAATCCATGAGTTTCCACATACTGCTCCGGATCTATATTTTCCGCAAATATGTGTTCAAATACTTCCTTCGCAACCGAGCCGTTGATTGCCTTTGAATCTACCAATTTGATGAGTTTTGCCAAATTATCCGCAGTAAAGGAAATATCCTCTGCATCCATCTCCTTTTCCTTCAACAGACGCATAGTTTCCACCATCAACCAGTTGGATACCTTTTTCGGATTTGCCCCCAGTGCAATGGTTTCTTCAAAGATATCTGCCATATGTTTGGTACCTGTAATAATATCAATATCATACTCAGGAATATCGTATTCTTCTTTATATCGGATACGTTTCTCATCGCGAAGTTCAGGCTGTGCTTCTTTGATCCGCAAAAGCCAAGCATCATCAATCAAAATTGGAACCAAATCCGGATCAGGAAAATATCTGTAATCCTGTGCATCCTCTTTTGAACGCATAGCATATGAATACTCTTTTGTATCATCCCAACGTCTAGTCTCTTGAACCACCTGTTCCCCACGCTCAATCAATTCTATCTGACGTTCTCTTTCATTTGCAATGGCTCTTGCAATTGCTTTAAATGAGTTTAAATTCTTCATCTCTGTACGAGTACCATACTCTGATGCTCCCACTTCTCTGACAGAAAGATTTACATCCGCTCTCATGGAGCCCTCGTTCATTTTACAATCAGAAGCCCCCAAATATTGGATAATCAAACGAAGCTTATCCAAATACGCAAGCACTTCCTCAGCAGAACGCATATCAGGTTCAGATACAATTTCAATCAAAGGAACCCCGGAACGATTATAATCTACCATAGAGTTTCCCGTATTCGGATCATGAATCAGTTTACCGGCATCCTCTTCCATATGGATTTCATGAATACCAATAAATTTCTTCTGCCCATCCACCTCAATCTCTACTTTTCCATCTCTACAAATTGGATAGTATAACTGGGAAATCTGATAATTTTGTGGATTATCCGGATAAAAATAATTCTTTCTATCAAACTTACAATTCTGTGTAATCGTACAATTTGTTGCAAGCCCGACTGCAATTGCCTTATTTACAACTTCTAGATTCAACACTGGAAGAGAACCTGGCATACCGGTACAAACCGGACAGGTATGCACATTAGGAGCTCCACCGAATTCAGTACTACATCCACAGAAAATCTTTGTCTTTGTTGCAAGCTCAACGTGAACTTCCAAGCCAATGACTGTTTCGTAATGCTTGCTCATCATGCATTCCCCTCCTTAGCCAATGTTGATCTCTCATATGTGCGTGTCTGTTCAAATGCATACGCAGCACGAATAATCGTCTTCTCGTCAAAATGCTTACCAAGAAGCTGCAAGCCAATTGGAAGACCGTTACTATCAATACCACAAGGAACAGAAATGCCTGGAAGTCCAGCAAGATTAACTGACACGGTATAAACATCTCCCAAATACATCTTAATCGGATCGCTTAAAGACTCTCCAAGTTTAGGAGCCGTCGTAGGCGCAACCGGGCCCAAAATTACATCATATTTTTCAAATGCCTTGTCAAATTCTTTCTTAATTAACGCTTTTGTGCGAAGTGCTTTCATATAATAAGCATCGTAGTAACCCGAACTTAATACAAATGAACCAAGCATGATTCTTCGTTTTACCTCGGCACCAAATCCTTCTGAACGTGTTTTCTTGTACATATTGTGCAAATCAGAAAAACTCTCTGTTCGATAACCGTATTTTACACCGTCAAATCGCTCCAAATTAGAACTTGCCTCAGCAGATGCAATAATGTAATAGGCAGGAATAGCATATTCAACCAAACCTAAGTCAAATTCTTCCACAATGGCACCTTTCGCCTCCAACACTTTCGCTGCAGCTAATACATGTTCCTTCACTTCCAAATCAATACCCGTTAAAAAATATCCCCTTGGAATACCAATCTTTAGTCCTTTGACATCGTCTATCAAAGCAGAAGTAAAATCAGCATTTTTCTCAGCAACGGATGTAGAATCTTTATCGTCCTTACCGCAAATGACTTCTAAAATAGTCGCACAATCTGTGACATCTTTTGCCAAAGGTCCAATTTGATCCAGAGACGAACCATAAGCTACCAAACCATAACGGGATACTCTTCCATAGGTTGGTTTGATTCCTGTAACGCCACAAAAGCCTGCTGGCTGACGAATAGAACCACCTGTATCAGAACCTAACGCATACGATACTTCCTCAGCAGCCACTACGGCGGCAGAACCACCTGACGAACCGCCTGGTACTCTATCTAAATTCCAAGGATTTTTAGTTTCACCATAATACGAGGTCTCGCTAGTAGAGCCCATGGCAAACTCATCCATATTCGTCTTGCCAATTACGACAGCTCCTGCCTCAACTAATTTTTCTACTGCCGTGGCTGTATAAGTAGGTTTAAAATTACTCAATATTTTAGAACCACAAGTAGTTAGCATACCAGCAACACACATGTTATCCTTAATAGCCACAGGGACACCTGCTAAAGGCCCCGTTAACTCTCCGGAATCTATTTTCACCTGCACTTCCTCAGCACGCTTTAACGCCCCAACTTCATCCACCGTAATAAAACCATTTACTTTATCTTCAACTGCTTTCAATCGCTCTAGTGAAGCCTTTGTGGCCTCTTGAACTGACACTTCACCGGCACGAATCTTTTTACCTAATTCCACAGCCGTCAATTGCATTAGTTCCATGTCCATACTCCTTCCTATTCTTCCTATTACCTAATTGAATGTCTTAGGCACCACATAAGCTCCGTCTTTTTGTTCCGGTGCATTTAACAACATATTCTCTCTATCATCACCGTTGGTAACAATATCTTCACGGAACACATTGTTGAGGGAAAATGTATGGCTCATAGGTTCAACGCCATCTGTATCTAACTCATTTAATTTGCCAACATAAGCCAGCATATCTGACATATCCTTCTTTGCTCTTTCCTTTTCTTCCTCAGAAAGCTCAAGTTTTGCCAAAATACCAACATACTCAATTGTTTCATCAGTTATCTGCATTTTTTATTCCTTCCAATTCTAATACTTACAAATCAATCTCACCATCAAAAACAGTGGTGGCTGCTCCCGTCATAAACACATGGTTATTCACTCTATCCCAGCGTATTCTTAAATCTCCACCCAGCAAATGCACAATCACTTCATTTTCTGTTAATTCATTTAAGACACATGCAACCACACTTGCACAGGCTCCTGTTCCACAGGCCAAAGTCTCTCCTGAACCACGTTCCCAAACACGCATATTCACTTCTGTTCTACTCAAAATTTGAATAAATTCAGCATTGACTCTTCTTGGAAACACTTCATGAGACTCAAACATAGGACCTACCTGTTCCAAAGGAAAATCTGCAGTTGAATCCACAAACACAACCGCATGTGGGTTACCCATAGAAACGCATGTCATTTCATAATCCTTGCCTTCCACATGAATCACTTCTTTTACTACAGGATTTTTCTCAGATACAACCGGAATCTCTGATGGTGTCAAAATCGGCTCACCCATATCTACAGTCACTTCTTTTACTTTTCCATTTTCCGGTATCAAGGTTAAATGTTTCACACCTGCCAAGGTCTCAACTGTTATCTCAGTCTTATTCACAATTCCGTAGTCATATGCATATTTTCCTACACAGCGAATACCATTTCCACACATTTCAGACTGTGAACCATCAGCGTTATACATATCCATTCTACAATCTGCCACCTCAGACGGGCAAATCAAAATCAAACCATCAGACCCAATACCATAATGTCTATCACTAACGCGAATTGCCATTTCTCTAGGATTCTCTACCTTTTCTTTAAAACAATTTACATATACGTAATCGTTACCAATTCCCTGCATCTTTGTAAACTTCATTACAACATCCTCCTATAGTATATCCAAAACTAAACTTCATATATGTTATCCCAAAAAATAATCATTGTCAACTTTATGACATGAGGAAACAGCACATCAAAAAAGGGTATCAGAAACCTGATACCCTTTTCATGTACTCTATAAAATTACTCTACTACGTATGGCATTAATGCTACGTGTCTAGCTCTCTTGATAGCTACTGTTAAAGCTCTCTGATGCTTAGCACAGTTACCGGTAATTCTTCTAGGAAGAATCTTACCTCTCTCTGAGATATATCTCTTTAACTTGTTTACATCTTTATAATCGATAACAGCATTCTTATCAACACAGAATACACATACTTTTTTTCTTCTACGAATAGGTCTTCTCTTCATTGGAGCTGAACCTTCGCCTTTTTCAGTCTTATTGTATGGCATTACTCTTACCTCCTATTAAAATGGTAATTCTTCAACTATTCCTTCCGGAATATCCATGAATCCATCACCACTTGCAGCACTTGGTGTAGGTCTTGATGCTGACTGATAATTATCAGCAGGAGCACCCTGTCCGCTTGCATTCTTGCTCTCAGCAAACTCTTGCTCTTCAATTACAACATCTGTTGTATAAACCTTCTGACCATCTCTGTTTGTATAGCTGCCAGTTTGGATTCTACCTGTTACACAAATCTTTGTTCCTTGTCTTAAATACTTCTCAGCAAACTCTGCTGCTCTACCAAATGCAACGCATGAAATAAAATCAGCACTCTGTTCGCCATCACGCTTAAATCTTCTATCAACTGCAAGTGTATATCTTGCAACTGCTGAAGCACTTTCGCCTTGAGAATATCTAACATCAGGATCACGAGTCAAACGACCCATCAAAATAACTTTATTCATATGGATACCTCCTTACTCTGCGTCTTGTCTAACACACAGATATCTGAGAACAGGCTCCATAATACGAATATTTGCTTCCAACTGTGCAGGACAATCAGACTCTGCATCAAACTGGATAAAGTAGTAATAACCTTCGATCATCTTCTGAATCTCGTATGCTAATCTCTTCTTTCCCTGTTCGTCAACGTTAGTAACAGTGCCACCGAACTTCTCAATATAAGACTTTACCTTCTCAACAGCAGCTGTTCTAGCGTCCTCGTCGATTGTTGCATTCACAACTAACGCTAATTCATACTTGTTCATTCTATGCACCTCCTTATGGTCTCTGGCCCCTTATCAAAGTAAGGAGCAAGGAAAATGTGTTTCTACACATCACAAGATAAAATGATAACAGATTATCCTTTAAAAATCAAGCATTTTCCACTCGTTTTCTAAAATTCTTTTCCACTAATTTCCTAGGAACCATTACTTGGTGATTACATCCCTGACATTCTAGTCGGAAGTCCATTCCGACACGCAGAATTTTCCATTGATTTGCGCCACAAGGATGAGCCTTCTTCAATTCAATTACTTCTCCTAGTTGAAACTCCATGTATAAACTCCTTCATAAACATTTCAAAATACAAAGAAACCGCCATTCATATGAATGACGGTTCATGCCCAGAGCCGGAATCGAACCAGCGACACGAGGATTTTCAGTCCTCTGCTCTACCAACTGAGCTATCTGGGCAATTTGCATATTAAATTATGCGAGTAGCGGGGACAGGATTTGAACCTATGACCTCTAGGTTATGAGCCTAGCGAGCTGCCTAGCTGCTCTACCCCGCGTCAAAATGGACGGAGATGGATTCGAACCATCGAAGCAATTTGCAGCAGATTTACAGTCTGTCCCCTTTGGCCACTCGGGAATCCGTCCATATATTAAATTGTGTCGTTTTCACGACAAAAGCCGATGATCGGACTCGAACCGATAACCTGCTGATTACAAATCAGCTGCTCTGCCAATTGAGCCACATCGGCAATTTACCTAAACATAGGTAATGGGACCTACAGGGCTCGAACCTGTGACCCTCTGCTTGTAAGGCAGATGCTCTCCCAGCTGAGCTAAGATCCCAGAAAATAACGACCCAGAAGGGACTCGAACCCTCGACCTCCGCCGTGACAGGGCGGCGCTCTAACCAACTGAGCCACTGGGCCATAAAGTACAGTGTACTTTGAAAACATCACACAGAAACATCTAATGCAGAATTCGTCTTATTAGACAAACCCTCGACCGATTAGTACTTGTCAGCTACATGTGTTACCACACTTCCACCTCAAGCCTATCTACCTCGTAGTCTTCAAGGGGTCTTACAAACTTATAGTTTGGGATATCTTATCTTGAGGGGGGCTTCACGCTTAGATGCCTTCAGCGTTTATCCCTGCCGAACTTGGCTACTCTGCTATGCACTTGGTAATACAACAGATACACCAGCGGTTCGTCCATCCCGGTCCTCTCGTACTAAG